>WSXU01000014.1:68077-164529 GCA_009773455.1 Bacteroidota bacterium
TCATCTTTCCATCCTGGTTGAAACCATGCGCCGTGAAGGCTATGAACTTCAGCTTGGCCAGCCCCAGGTGATCATCAAAGAGATTGATGGCATTAATAATGAGCCGGTTGAAATGCTGACAGTGCATGTACCTGAGGCTTTTTCCGGTAAAGTGATTGAACTGGTAACCCAGCGCAGAGGCGAGATTGCCACCATCGAAACCAAAGGTGACCGCATCCACCTTGAATTTAAAATTCCTTCACGCGGAATTATCGGTCTGCGTAACAATGTATTGACAGCCACCGAAGGAGAGGCCATCATGGCACATCGTTTCCTGGCCTATGAGCCCTGGAAGGGTGAAATCGCCGGCCGCCGCAACGGTGCCCTGATTGCTATGGAAACGGGTATGGCCATCGCTTATTCCATAGATAAACTGCAGGATCGCGGTTCTTTCTTTGTTCATCCGAATGAAGAGATCTATGCCGGTCAGGTGATCGGCGAACAGATCAGGCCGGATGATCTGCTGGTGAATGTGACGAAAACCAAGAAACTGACCAATGTGCGTGCTTCCGGAACCGACGATAAGATATTTATTGTTCCGGCCATAAAATTCTCTCTTGAAGAGGCCATGGAATACATTGGCAAGGATGAATTCCTTGAGGTAACACCAAGGTCGCTCAGGTTGCGCAAAATCATCCTTGATGAGCATGAACGTAAACGTGCTTCCAAGAGTTAGTATATTCATGCATTGATTTATGAAGGGACATGACGTATCGTGTCCCTTCATTGGTTATCAGGGATGCGTAAAAAGTTATACAGACCGGTATTGCCAAAATTTCATAAACCATTGAAAACGGCAGAATATTTGCACAACTCACGCCGTTAACCATCCGAAAAGAATAACATTCACTGAAACCCTGTTATAGATGAAGAAGATCCCTGTTTTTACTGCTGTTTTCCTGATTATTACACTTATGACCGGTTGTGAAATCCTTGACCAGGCCAGGCAGGTTGCGATGCTTTCAAAGTGTGAATTTAAACTGAAAACCGTTGATCAGTTGCGCCTGGCAGGTGTAAACATACAACAGGTTAAAAAACTTACCGACCTCAACATGATGGATGCCGCCAAAATCACCGCTGCAGCAGTTTCTGGTGGCAGCCTGCCACTTAATTTTACCCTCAACGTCGAAGCCAGGAACCCGAACACAGCTGCAGCAGGTCTTACAAAACTTGAATGGATATTGTTTATTGACGATATTCAGATGGTTAGCGGTGTAAATGAGCAACGGGTTCAGATTCCGGGTAACGGTGGAACCGGAATTATACCCCTTTCCATCGGCATTGATCTGAAACAGGCCCTGAAAGGTAAAAGCGGGGAAGCCATTGCCAATTTCGGACTAAACCTGGCTGGTGCCGGTAACAAACCTACCCGGATAACCCTCAAAGCAAAGCCTACGATTATGGTTGGGTCACAGTCAATTGCCTATCCGGGCTACCTCACCATTCAGAACGAGTTTACCTCAAACTAAAACAGGTAGAAGTTTCATTTTCCTACAGGGGCGCGACTTTTCGTGCCCCTGTAACATTTAATGCGGTATTGTCGGATCAGCTTCAGCATCCGGAAACATTGCCAATGCAACGGATCATTGCAATTGATAATGTGATGAACATAATTCATAGGAAGGTGTTAATATAATTTAAGTGAGCTTAAAAATAAAATTAAAGCGACCGAAAAATGTCTTCAGCAACCGAAAACTTCGTCAAGGTTATTTATCAATTTAATCAGAATCAGGGACTTGATACAAAGCCGGGCACCGTGGCTAAGGCCCTTGGAATTTCCAATGCAGCGGCCACCGATATGGCGAAAAAGCTGGCGCGGAAGGAACTGGTTGTTTTTCAGAAATACAGGCCCCTGCAATTGACAGAAAACGGGAAGAGAATGGCATTAAATGTTATCAGAAAGCACCGTTTGTGGGAAACATTCCTATACAGAACGCTTAAACTTTCACTACATGAAATACATCGTGAAGCTGAATTGCTCGAACACCTGACTTCTGATTTTCTGACGGAGCGCTTAAGCATATTTCTTGGCAGTCCCGATGTTGATCCACACGGTGACCCGATTCCTGATATTGATGGTCATCTGCTTTCGGATCAGGATCAGATTACATTGTTATCAGCCGAAGCCGGATCAGAATATAAAATTGTCAGGCTGGCCGGCTCTGACAGTGAATTTTTTGAATTCTGCGAGGATAACAATATTACAGTGGGAGCTCAGATTACTGTCGGGAAACAATACGCGAAGAATAAAATGACCCGTATTCTGATTAACGATCAGAAACTACTGCTCAATGCCGTTATAACAAACAAAATTTTTGTTGAACAAAAGTAAATTCCGAGAAGCCAAACGATGAAAATCATAACAATACTCTTTGCAGGGCTGGGTATAGTTCTGTCAGCCACATTGTTAAATGCCCAGAATACGGATGCCAACGTGTTTGGTGATGTAAAATCGAACGGGGAACATGTGCCTTTTGTAAATATTTATCTTGAAGGGACGAATACCGGTACAACGACGGATGCCACCGGTCATTATATGCTGATTAACCTCCCTGAGGGTGAACATACCCTTGTTGCGAGATCTTTGGGCTATGTTACCTCTAAAAAAGCGATTACTGTTGTAAGAGGTAAAACCCAGGAAGTCAACTTTATACTGGAAGAAGAAACCATGATGCTGAATCAGGTGGTGATTACCGGAACAAAGACATTTAAGCGACAGACGGAGAGTGCGGTGATTGTAAATGTTTTGGAAAGTAAAGCATTGGATATGGTGCAGGCCTGCAATATTTCGGAGGGTTTGCGGTTTCAGCCCGGATTGCGTGTGGAGACGGACTGTCAGACCTGCAATTATACCCAGCTCCGCATGAACGGATTGGGAGGTTCCTACTCACAGATTCTGATCAATGGTCGCCCTGTTTTCAGCCCGTTGATGGGACTTTACGGTATGGAGCAGATTCCGGCCAATATGGTTGACAGAATTGAGATCGTTCGTGGAGGTGGCTCCGCTATTTACGGATCGAGTGCGATAGGCGGAACGGTGAACGTCATCACCAGGATTCCCAACGAAAGCAGTTTTGATTTCAGTTCTTCGCTTCAAAGCATCAATAATGAAGCTACCGATAATATTTTTACCGGTAATTTAACCATGCTCACCAAAACCAGAAAAGCAGGGGCTGCAGTCTACATTAACCGGCGCAACAGGGAAGCTTACGATCACAACAATGATAAATTTTCTGAACTGCCCGAAATGAAGAATAATTCCTTTGGCGCCAACCTGTTTTATAAACCTTCCCAGAATCAGAAAATTGAACTGACCCTGAGCAGCCTGAGCGAATACAGGTACGGCGGGGAGATGAAGGAAGGTCCGGCTTACCTTGCACAGCAATCTGAAGAGCGGACGCATAATATTCTGATGGGTGGTGTTGATTATCAGATAAATTTCAATGAAGACAATAGTTCTTTTATTGCTTACATAGCCGGCCAATCCACAGACCGGAAACATTATACCGGCATATTGCCCGATGGTCGCACAGACCTGGATAAACACCTTGCTGACCCTCCTTACGGGTACACCACCAATTTTACATTTCAGTCAGGTCTGCAGTTCAACCAAAGGTTTGAAAATTTTCCTGTCGGAAAGAATGTCTTTACTTTCGGATTGGAGTATCTGGTTGACGATGTATTTGATACGATTCCATCCTACAACTATGAAATTGATCAGCAGACAGGGAATTTTGCCGGTTTTGTTCAGAGTGACTGGGAAATCAATCAAAAACTTACCTTGCTTGCAGGATTAAGGGCCGATAATCACAACATGGTTGACAAGCCAGTGATTAGCCCGAGGGTTTCCGTTCTTTATAAGGTTAAGAAAACCGGGCAGTTGCGTTTAACATGGGGTACAGGTTTCAGGGCTCCACAGGCATTTGATACCGACATGCACATCGCCTTTGCCGGAGGGGGTGTTTCGCGTATTACCCTTGGGAACGGTTTGAAGGAAGAACGATCCAACAGCCTTAGCGGATCATATAATTTTGATAAGGCGACGGAGACATTTATAGTTGGTTTTACTACCGAGTATTTCTATACGCGCTTAACCAATGTATTTTACCTGCAGCCTTCGGGCAGCGATGAATTTGGTGAATTGTTTGTGAAGCGAAACGGTCAGGGAGCTACTGTGCATGGTGGTACACTTGAACTGCGCGGAAATTATAACAGGAAGATGCAGGTTGAAGCAGGGTTTACGGTTCAGTCAAGCTTTTTTGATCATCCGGTTGAGAATATAGAAGGCGTTGACCCGGTAAAGGAATTTCTTCGGTCGCCCAATGAATACGGATACCTTACTTTATCATTCACGCCTGACAGACATTTCAATGCTTCGCTGAGCAGTGTATATACCGGAAAGATGAAACTGGTCCATTTCGCGGGAGCGCCGGAACAAAATGCCGATGTCTACAAAACATCCGAATCTTTTGCCGAGCTGAACCTGAAAATGTCATATACCCTTTTCGCAGAATCGGTCGATTCGGGAATCGAATTCTTCGCAGGGGTAAGGAATTTGCTGAATGCGTATCAATCTGATTTTGACTCAGGAAAGAACCGGGACAGTAATTATGTTTATGGCCCGGGAGCACCGCGTACTATTTTTATTGGATTGAGAATAAGGTCATTGTGAGCAGTGTTTGAGGGGTGATTTTATAAAGTTTATTTCATTATGGAAAAATGCGCAGGGCATGGGGCATGGGGAAATCGTCCCTCGACCCTTCTTTCCGTCCCTCGTCCCTAACTTTCGTCCCTCGTCCCTGCAAGTATAAATCTAAACGCTCTGATGGGATGATTACTTCTGAATCAGCATCTTACCTGTAAGGAATTTTCTACCTGAGCTGATTTGAATCAGGTAAATTCCATCTCTTATATGTTGCACATTCACCGGAACAGTTTGTATGCCATCACCAGTTGTGGTTATTGATTTTTCAAAAATCAATCTTCCGGTTAAGTCTGTCATCTTTAACTCAACAGGAGAGTCACCTGAAAAATTAAATTGAATGAGGGCATTGTCCTTTGCAGGATTCGGGATTATGGTCAGTACATCTACGGTGTTAACAACGGACGAATAAGTGTTGTCAACCGGTAATTCCGGTTGCGTACTGAGCAGGGTGCCATTCCGGCCACCCAGCAGACCCAGTCCGTTTTGCAGGTCGGTCACTTTAAATAAATCATTCCATGTATTGCTTTGTTCCACCGACCATGCCATCCCATTGTATCTGAGCAACGTACCATTCCGGCCGCAGGCCCAGCCCCGGTTTTCATCATTCATGTAAACAGAAAGCAGGTCTTCGCTGGTAACAGGTGCGAATTCCATCCAGGTTTGTCCGTCAAAATGCGCAATCAGTCCGTTATCACCAACGGCATAGATGTTCATATAATCGGCCACGCAAAGATCGTTGAAGGCTCCGGTGGTTGTTTCATAGCTGGTAATCCATACGTCATTCATGTAATTATTGAAATAAATGGCGCCTTTCATTTCACCATCCAGGCGTTTGATGCTCAACCATAATTCTTCCATTTCAGGCAATGCTCCCTGCAGGTTCTGGTTAACCGGCAGGGGATCCATAAACCTGAGTTCAGTAATGCTGTCGTTGAGGGAGAGAAATGTTGTATCCCAGACTGCTTCTGACAATGAATAAATCATATTGTAGGAGGATATTCCAAGAGTATTCCAGAATGAAATTTCAACCGATGTTGCAGGTTCCCAAATGCCTTCTGTCACCGGGATACTCAATTCTGACCAAATACCGTTTTCATAACCAAACATTTTAATTTCATCTCCGAATGGTCCGGGGATATCTGTAAGTTTGTAGGCCGTTGCAAAACCGTAATTATCATCGGAAAATTCAATTTCGTTGAATCGGAATCCCTCCACTTTCAAAACATTGGTCCAGTTTCCTGCATTATAATGCCAGATGCCATCGGTGCCGCAGGCAAAGTAGCCATTGTTGGCCCGGGTAAAGTCAATATCCAGGATGCTGTCGGACGTAAAGCCGTTTGAAACAGCCCAGATGCCGTCTGATCCGTGGTAAACAAATCCGGTGGTATCGCTAACATAGGCTTCGTTTTCTCCGGTTGCATCAACCGAAGTCAGCAGTCTGTCGTAAGCGAATGAGGTTTCTTTGATCCGGTTGTCGCCGGTGAATCTGTAAACTGAAGGATAGGTATCCGCAAAAAAAGCTATCCGGTTCTGAATACCAAAGCCATGTTCATTGTCTCTCATGGATAATCCGGAATTTATACCACCTGCATCAAGCGGAAGCCATTGATCACCATTGAAATGATAAAGCAGGCCATAGCCTTCCATATCCGAGCCGTTAAGCAAAACAGAGGAAGGCCCTGACATTTGCACGGATGAAAACATGATGTAGTTGCCTCCGACAAAACTGAAATCAGGTTCCCAGTTTCCATTTGTATAATGATAGAGTGAATTATACAACCCGGCAGCCCAGCCTTCATCCTGCGTTGCAAAACTCACGGTTGTCAGATTTTCGGCATCCTGCTGAACCTGCCATGAATTCCCATCATAGAAGAGGATGGTATTACCGACAGCCCACCCATGGGTTTCATCGGTGAAGCAAACATCGTTCAGAGTAACGGTAACCGGGCTTGTTTGCTGAACCCATGCAGAGCCGTTAAACTTCAGGATAGTGCCGTTGTTGCCAACAGCCCAGGCCAGGGTAGGTGAGAGGTAGTAAACAGCGTTCAGGTTATCCGTAACCGGACTTTCAGCTTTTGTCCAGATGCTGTCGTTGTAAAGGAGGATTACACCATTATCGGCAACTGCAATGCCGGGGCCGGGTTGTAAAAAACTGATGTCATTCAGGTGGTGGTGGCCGGTTGACGGATTAATCCAGTACCATGACTGTGCAGCGATCTGGCTGCAGCCAAGCAGCATCAGGAAAGTAAGCAGGTTTCTCATGTTGATGGTGATTCAATAATGAGTATCTACGGTTAAAGATATATATAAATGTACTGAGTGTATCAAAGTTAATATATAAAACTGTATTATGTTTCATTACCGGGAAATAATCCAGACTGTTGAAAAAAATCTGATCAGATTCTCCCGAACAATTGTAACAAAAACGGGTCATTACTGTTTTATGATAAAACAGAGAAAATGAATCCAGCCACAAAAAAAGTACTGTGTCTTGTACACAACGATTTTGAAGATCTTGAACTCTGGTATCCTGTACTCAGACTCAGGGGTGAAGGATTTAAGGTTGTCCTGGCCGGAGATATCGGCAATCATGTTTATGTGGGTAAGTATGGTGTTCCTGCAAAAAGCGATATTTCGTTCGAAGAGATTGATGCGGAAGATTTTGACGGGTTGCTTGTCCCTGGTGGCTGGGCCCCGGATAAATTAAGACGATCGCCCGATGTGCTTGAATTTACCCGTAAAATGATGGCATATGGGAAACCCGTCGGTCAAATCTGCCATGCCGGCTGGGTATTGGTTTCGGCCAATGTGCTGAGCGGACGGAAAGTAACCGGGTCTCCCGGCATCAAGGATGACCTGGTCAATGCGGGAGGGCTTTGGTCTGATGATTCGGTGGTGGTGGATGGAAACCTGGTCTCAGCCCAGAAACCGGCCGATCTGCCATTTTACACGAATGCGTTTCTGGAACTGTTTATTTAGCAGATTTGCTGATTTTCTAATCAACTAACTGATTGTTTCCAGCTTTTTCTTCAGCTTATCAATCAGGGCTGATTCGGTCTCATTGACTCCTTCATTGGCCGTGGCAATTCTGAAGGCTACTTTCAGACAAAGGTTTTTAATCCGCGCATCAAACATGGATGCGTTCGAATCAATATAGCCTGTAAAGTCGGTAAAAGCTTCCCTGGCAGAGGCGTTGTTTTTCCTCAATCTGTTGAATTCCGCCCCGGCTCCCAATACCGCATCGCGAAGACTGTGATTTGCTGATCCTGTGTTTTCGATTTCCTGACCGATAAATTCACAGATTTTATCGACTTCTTCTGTTTGAACAATCCCGTCGGCACGTGCCACCGCATAGGCCAACCTGCCAAGTTCCGCGTAAAAAACTGAATAATCCATGATGTATGAATTAAGTGAAGAAATTTTATACAAGGTATATATCAATCAAATTTCCTGCCACAGGGTAAAATGGCAGTATCGCAATTTAGTGGATTTTAATCATTAAATTTGTAAATCCGTTTTAGCTGCTCAGGATAATGTCATTGAAAATAAAGATTATTCACCTACTGGATTTATTCCGAAGATTGCGAAGGCGGATCCTGGGATTTCTGGATGCCATTGGTATTCTGGCAGCACTGACAGGGTTTATCCTGTTGCTTTATCATATTGGTTTTGAGCATACAAAGGTTCAGATAATATCGATACACAAAGGATATAACCTTTTGTTATTTATGGTTTTGCTGAGCGATGTAGCCGGACTCGGCCTTAAAACATGGAAGGTAAAAGCACTGAAGCAACGGCTCGCCGATTTGATACTGATTCCGCTGATTATCATGTTGCTGGATATAAGGACGGGAATTCCGGGCCTGATTAATCCATCGCATCTTATCTATGGCATCCTCAGTCATAACCTGGCGGTTTATTTTCTGATAGTTTTTATTCTGATCACTGAAATATCCACCAGTTCATTGCAGTTGAGCAACCGGAATACAAACCCGGCATTGCTTTTTGTCAGCAGCTTCCTGTTTATCATTGTTTTCGGAACCGGACTGCTGATGCTGCCAACGGCGACCTATGGCGGAATCGGTTTTACCGATGCCTTCTTTACATCAACCAGTGCCGTCTGTGTAACCGGGCTGGTTGTTTTCGACACTGCAACGAAGTTTACTCCCCTTGGGCAGGCCTTTATCATTATCCTGATACAGATCGGAGGCCTTGGAATCATGACGTTTACGAGTTTTTTCGGCTATTTCTTCAAGGGTGGAGCTTCTTTCGGCAATGAATTTCTGCTGAAGGAGCTCATCAATGAGGAGAAACTGGGTGAAATATTCAAAACATTGCTCAAGATCGTCCTGGTTACATTTTCCATTGAAGCGGCAGGGGCTTTGCTGATTTATTTTACTGTTGAACCTTCCTTTTTTTCCGGCAGACAGACTCAGCTTGGATTTGCTGTGTTTCATTCCATTTCTGCTTTCTGTAATGCAGGGTTTTCAACGCTCTCTTCAGGCCTTTTCCAGCCTGGATTCCGGTATAACTATTCGCTGCATTATATTATCGCATTCCTTATCATTGCAGGTGGTCTGGGGTTCCCCATAGTTTTCAATTATTATAAACTGGTGCGTCATTTTCTGTTAAATAAATTCAGACAGCTGACCGGACAGAAATCGTATTATCATATTCCCAACATCATAAACATCAATACCAGAATTGCGCTGATCACAACCGGCAGCCTTATCATTGCCGGATTTGCTTTTTTTATGATCTCTGAATTCAACCATTCACTTGAAGGACTTTCATTAAAAGGTAAAATTGCCGGTGCTTTCTTTGGTTCCGTAACAGCCAGGACTGCGGGGTTCAATTCTGTTGATATGATGTTGTTTGCGCCGGCGACCATTCTTTTCTATTATGTACTGATGTGGATCGGAGCATCCCCGGCATCGACCGGAGGCGGGGTTAAAACCACCACTTTTGCGCTTGCACTTATGAATGTTGTGAGCATGGCAAAAGGTAAGGACCGCATCGAGGTGTTCGGGCGGGAAATAGCCAATGAATCGGTACGGCGGGCTTTTGCCGTAATTTTTCTTTCATTCCTGGTCATCGGTCTGGCTGTCCTAATACTTATGATTACTGACGGGGTGTTCGGCCTTTCAAGGATTATTTTTGAAGTGATTTCAGCCTATGGTACCGTTGGACTTTCGCTGAATGTTACCCCCGGTCTTTCTGTTTCCGGGAAATGGGTCCTGATCGTCACCATGTTCCTTGGTCGCGTTGGAACACTCACACTTATGGTCGGTCTTTTCAGAAAGCTTCGCAGCCTTCAGTATCATTACCCGACTGAAAACATCCTGATTAATTAACCGGAATCAAATCATTCTTATTCAATACAACACTTATGAAATTTATTGTAATTGGTCTTGGCAACTTTGGGTCGGCCCTTTCAGCCCGGCTTACATCGATGGGCCATGAAGTAATCGGCATCGACGGTAACAGGCAGAAGACCGAAATATTCAAGGATGTAATCACACAGACCATATGCCTTGACTGCACCAACGAGCAGGCATTATCGACCCTTCCCCTGAAGGAATGTGATTATGCCATAGTAACAATCGGGGAGGACTTTGGCGCCTCAGTGATGACAACGGCTCTTTTAAAGCAGGCCGGAGTTAAAAAACTGGTTAGCCGTGCCATCAGTCCCTTGCATTACAAAGTCATTGAAACGCTTGGTGTTGATCTGATTCTTCAGCCTGAATATGAAGCGGCCTCCCGTTTTGCAGATAGTGTGCTGTTTTCAGGCGTCAGTAATTCATTTGATGTTACCGACGAGTACAAGATTATCGAAGCCCGGTTGCCTGACCGGTACGATGGATTGACACTCAGCGAGGTTGACTTCACCGGGAGGCATTCGCTGCTGGTGCTGACAATCATCCGGAAGGAAGAAAGTAAATCGGTTTTCGGACAGGCTCAAAAAACAAGAAAATCCCTCGGACTTCCGGCTGCAAGCCAGAAATTGAAAAAAGACGATCAGATTGTTTTGTTCGGGAAATTGAAAGACATCGAAGGATTGCTGGATACAGACAGTGAATAAGGGTTACAAAAAAAAGAAGGCTGCAGGGAATGCAGCCTTCTTTTTTTTTGAATCAGAAAAAGATTACCTGATGCTTACCTTGCGGGTAATGGTACCCTCTTTGGTTGTAAGATTCAACAGATAAAGTCCTGAAGGCATTTCTGAAGTGCTGATGCGCATTTCATTTGAATTGCCGTTGGATTCATAAACCAGCTGTCCGGAGACATTATAGAGTTTTGCGCTGGTGATTTCAACACCTGATTTGATGTTCAGCATATCGGTGGCAGGGTTAGGATACACTCTCAGGTTTTCAGCAGAAGGCTGATTTCCGGTTGATGTAATAAAGCTGACAGCAACATCGTCAATCATAAAGATGAATTTATCATTTGAAACACACTGTATGGCTACATAAACAGCTTGTCCCTGGTAGTCGGCGAGGTCGTATTCCACATAAGTCCATGCTGTTGCAGGGGCTTCGATAGGACCGGCGATCTGTGTAAAGCTTGAGGGGTTGTTGTCTGTTGTTGATACAAGAATGTTATATGATTCAAGTCCGTACTCAGCAGTGTACGATTTAACCCACATCGAAAGCATCGGGTATTCGCCAAGGGTAACCTGTGGTGAAATCATCCAGTCGTCGTTAACTGCCGGAGGAACTGATGCGAAACAGGCGCCAAGGCGATCGCCGCCGTGAGGAAGCATTCCTGTAACAGCCGGTTCGGTTGTCAGCGGGTTAAATGCGATATAAGCCATTGGTTCACCAGAATGAGGGAAGGTGATTCCGGTAAAGCCATAGGTGGCGCCACCGTCAAGGTCAACAGCTTCCCATGGGGTGAAAGTAAGGTCAAAGTCAGCCTGGGCTTCGAAATCGAGAACGATGCTGGTTTGGTTGCCACCACCTGTAATTTCAATTTCAACCGGTCCGGCAGGAGTTGATTCACCATTGTCATAAACTGCAGTTACGAGGTAGCTGTATCCGCCGTTTGCAAGATCCATATCATCATAGAAAGTATCGGTGATCTGGTTGGCAATCATGCCGCCATTGCGCCATACGTTGTAACCAAGCAGTTCACGTGAACCACGTGTACGGGCTGGAATAGGCTCTGCAGTAATGCCGGTAAATGATGTCCTGGCAGAATTGGCAATCCTGGTCTGAACAGGAGCATCTTTAGCAGGCACTGCGGTGAGTTCGCGAATGGTACCATCGGTGTACTGAACAACAGCACGGATAAGATAAGCCTCGTTGTAAGCTGCCCAGCTGCTGGTTGACGGATCGTAATCCCATGACCGGCCGTTGTCGAGGTCAGCATCATAGGCAACATAGGTTGTGGCATTGATAGACCCGAAGCCTACTACAAAATCGCCGGATACCATGAGGTTGGCAGAAGTAACATCAATTTCGAGCCAATCCTGGTCAACGGCGGTGGCACCTACTGTATATAATTGCGTAGTAGTAGGAGTTCCTGCTACATCATCCCAGCCATAAACTTCAGCGTTGAATGAGTTGTCACCGGCATCAATAGAGGTGAGATATTTGAGAGAGAGAATCTGACAGGGACCCTGTGGCGACATATGTGTTGACATGGTGAAGCCTTCATAGCTATATGCACCGGTAAATACGCCATCATTGTCATAAATCAGTTCTTCGGTTGAACCTGTTCCTCCGCCCGGAGCATCCCAGGTAAGGTGTACGTCGTTTCCGCCTGTTACTGTTCCTTCAAGATTGGTAGGAGGAAGTGGTTCTTCAAGATTACCGTTGAATTTGAACATACCGCCTACAGTATTGCTTTCGTTGAAAGCACCACACCATCCGATGGAGCTGCTGATCCAGTCGGTAGCAAGGAACTGTGTACCTTCGGTATCAGGGAAAAATGACCAGGTGTGTCCGCCGTTGTAGCTATAGGCGATTCCGGTTGCACCTTCTGCAGCACCGGTGCATACCCAAGTGTCAGGGGTGCCGGGAACATAGGCATAATCGTTGGTCAGTACAGTTCCTGTAACCGAGATGTTTGCCCAGGTAATTCCACCGTCAAAGGTTTCTGACATGGCGCCGACTGTGCTAGCACCTTTGTCCATTGCAATACCATGAGTAGCACTGGCAAACTCAACGTCAACAAAAGTTACCGGAAGGGAGGTTGTAGATACTTCCCAGGTCAAACCTTTGTCAGCTGACCTGAAAACCCGGCTTTTGTTCGTGCCGAACCAGATGTTGTCTCCAACAGCGGAACAATAACCAACAATTCCCCATTCACCTGAAAGTGGTGCAGGAATGTTGGCAGCAGGAACAACGGTCCAGGTTGTGCCACCATTCGTAGTTGTATACATTTCGAAATCTCCGTTGATGGGGTCACCCTGGCACCAGCCGGTGTTGGCATCGAAAAAGTGAACACAATTCGGGAAAGAAGCTGCATTGCTGAACAAAGCTGTTGTTTGCCTTGTCCAGGAGGTTCCTCCATTGGTTGTCGCATAAATACCCTGAGGTAGTGCACCGGTTTGTTTGTACATGGGCACATAGGCTGTATTGCCATCAGTGGCAAAAATCATCCCTGGCTCAAGTCCGGCTGTATTGTTAATGACACCGGGAGTCCAGAGATCGCCTCCGTTTACTGTCCTTGTGAACTCCTGAATATAGGCACCTGTTCCACTGCCATCATAAGCAGTAGCCCAGACAATCTGATCAGAAACAGCATGCATAAATTTAATACCACGAGAAACTTCGGTAAATCCGGAGGCTTGTGGCAACCATTGCGCCATGCTGCTGAATGAAATAGCCACGAAGGCCAGAAGAGTAAAGAACTTTTTCATCATAGTTATTTTTTGGTTTGACATTTGGTTCAAGTACCTGCAAATATATCCAAAACAAATATAGTGAAGACGTTTTTTTAATAATTCTTGAGTAAAAAGTGATGCGTTTGACATTACACATATTAATTCATTGATTAAAGAAATAATAAGGCATCAGGATGATAATTTGGATTTTGTGCTGAGGGGAAGAGCATTCCCTATATTCATTTGTGTGAGTCAGTGCCATAAATTCTTACTTTTGCACCGCTGAAATCAAATCGCGGGATACATCATTATGTTTGAAAATTTAAGTGAAAAGCTCGAAAGGGCATTTAAAACCCTGAAAGGTCAGGGTCATATTACAGAGATCAATGTAGCTGAAACACTGAAAGATGTCCGGAAGGCACTTCTGGATGCCGACGTTAGTTATAAAGTTGCCAAGCAATTTACCGACCTTGTGAAGGAAAAAGCACTGGGTCAACAGGTGCTGACATCGGTTTCACCCGGGCAACTGATGGTGAAGATAGTTCATGATGAGCTGGCTGAACTGATGGGAGGAAGCCAGGCTGATATCAACCTGAAAGGATCACCAGCTGTAATCCTGATAGCCGGATTGCAGGGATCCGGAAAAACAACTTTTTCCGCCAAACTTGCCAATTATCTGCATACTAAAAAAGGGAGCAAACCATTGCTGGTTGCCGGTGACGTATATCGTCCCGCTGCTATTGAACAGTTAAAGGTGCTTGGCGAACAGATTGGTGTTCAGGTTTTTACCATTGATGACAATAAAAATCCTATTGAGATTGCCCGTAAAGCCATTGCTCATGCCAGGGAATATGCATACAGCCCTGTGATCATCGATACAGCCGGTCGCCTGGCTGTTGATGAGCAGATGATGAATGAGATTGCTGCCGTAAAACAGGCAGTTAACCCTCAGGAAATTCTGTTTGTAGTTGACTCCATGACTGGTCAGGATGCTGTAAACACAGCCAAGGCATTTAACGACAGGCTTGATTATGATGGCGTGGTGCTCACCAAACTTGATGGTGACACCCGTGGTGGTGCCGCCCTCACCATCCGCTCGGTTGTTGACAAGCCGGTAAAATTTGTCGGGTTGGGTGAAAAGATGGATGCTATTGATGTGTTCTACCCTTCACGTATGGCCGACAGGATCCTCGGGATGGGTGACATCGTTTCACTGGTAGAACGGGCACAGGAGCAGTTTGACGAAGAGGAAGCCAAAAAACTTCAGCAGAAACTGGCCAAAGATCAGTTCAACTTCAACGACTTTATCAGCCAGGTGAAGCAGATCAAAAAAATGGGTAATGTTAAGGACCTTCTCGGAATGATTCCCGGTATGGGTAAGGCATTGAAAGGTGTTGACATTGACGAGAACGCTTTTAAAGGGATCGAAGCCATCATATCCTCGATGACACCTGAAGAAAGGGAAACCCCTGCACTGCTCAACGGCAGCCGGAGAAAACGCATCGCCATGGGCAGCGGGACCGATATAGCTGAAGTGAATCGCCTGATCAAACAGTTTGAAGACACACGGAAGATGATGAAAATGATCTCAGGCGGTGGAGGGAAAAACGCTCTGCATGCGATGAGGAATATGAATAAAATGTCATCCGGACGTAAACGTTAATACTATTATTTGCCTGTTATATGGAGCTGATCGACGGAAAAAAAATCGGAGAAGAGATTAAAAAGGAGATTGCTGCAAAGGTAGCTTCTATTATTGATGCTGGCGGAGAACCACCCCACCTGGTTGCGGTGCTTGTTGGCGAAGATGCCGCAAGTCAGACTTATATTGCCAGCAAGGAGCGTGCATGCAAGGCTGTCGGATTTACCTCGAGTGTCTACAGGTATGATTCAGATATGACCGAAAAGCAGCTGCTTGATGTGGTCGATTTCCTGAACAACGACCCGGAAGTAAATGGTTTCATCGTGCAGTTGCCACTGCCTGCGCATATTGATGCCAGCAGGATTCTTGAGCGCATTCATCCTGAAAAGGATGTAGATGGCTTTCATCCGCTGAATATCGGAAGGCTTGTTCTGGGACTTCCATCTTACCTGCCGGCTACCCCGGCCGGAATTATGCTGTTGCTTGAGCGTGCCGGCATCGCCACAGAAGGCAGGCATTGCGTGGTTCTGGGACGGAGTAATATTGTCGGTACACCCATCAGCCTGCTGATGTCAAGAAAGGCAAATCCTGGCAACAGTACGGTAACACTTTGTCACAGCAAGACTGAAAACCTTGCTGAGATTACCCGTCAGGCCGATATACTTATCGCAGCCATCGGACATCCGGGGTTTGTTAAAGAGGATATGGTGAAAGCAGGAGCGGTAGTCATCGATGTGGGCATTCACAGGATTCCTGACGACAGTGAAAAGGGTTACTATATCACAGGGGATGTCGACTTCGAAAAAGTTGCGCCGAAATGCAGCTACATTACACCGGTTCCCGGTGGTGTCGGCCTGATGACCATCATCAGCCTGTTGCTAAACACTTTTAAAGCCTATAATCACGAAATTTATCCTTAATCAGTCAACAAGGGCTGCCGATTTCTGTTTTAATTCTGATGCATTGGTTTTCCTATCCAGTCAGAAAACTCTTTATATGAAGCTGAGACCTGTTCTTCTTCTGATTATTCCTTTTTTATTTTCATTAAGCCTCAATGGTCAGACAACCGGCTGCACCGATCCCCAGGCCCTCAACTATAATCCGGAAGCGACCATCAATGACGGCTCCTGTGTTTATCTGGCCACCAGTACCACGCCTGTAATGGTTTCACGCTCCCTGCCCCAGGAGGTTATGGAGACTTCAGGCCTTATTTGCTGGAATGGCGGATTGTGGACGCACAACGACAGTGGAAACCAGGCCATGCTTTATAAAATCGATACGATTACAGGCCTGATACTGCAAACCATTACTTTAACCGGGGCAGAGAATACCGATTGGGAGGACATTGCCCAGGATGATGAACATATATATATCGGTGATTTTGGTAATAATTTCGGGAACCGCACCGACCTGAAGATATATATAACGGAGAAATCATCCTTCCCGCTTGAAGGTAACGGAAATGTCCCGGCAGAAATTATTAATTTCAGTTATGGCGATCAGCCTTCATTTGAAATTGCAAACCGTAGTAATGATTACGATTGTGAATCGCTGATTGCGTATGGTGACAGCCTTTATATTTTTACAAAGAACTGGGTGAATGAACAAACCCGGTTGTATGGAATGCCTGAAGTGCCCGGAAACTATGTGTTGTTTCCATTGGGATCAATGAATTCTGAAGGGCTGATAACCGGTGCCGATGTTATTGCCGGTGGCACAGAAGTGATTCTTTGCGGTTATAAAAACTACAACCCTTTCATCTGGTTGTTGTTTGATTTCGGGGGAAGTGACTTTTTCAGCGGAAACAAACGCCGTATCGAATTTTCAGGGATGCTTGGAACTCAGACTGAGGGTACTTCTTATACTTTTGGCAGGAATGTCTATATTTCATCCGAAAAAACAACCGTGATTCCGGCCAGACTTTTCAGGCTAAATACTTCACCATGGACCATCACCGTTCCTACCGGGAGTGAGGGTAACCATAAGCAGAACAGGGAGCTAAAGATGTATCCGAATCCCAACGACGGTAATTTTCGTCTTGAGTTGGGGCAGGGCTTTAAACCTGACGATTACAGGGCGGTGATCATCAACAGCGCTGGAGCTACTGTCATGAAGGATTGTTCAGTTGATTTGTCAGGAGGCAATGCAAGCATCAGTCTTCCTGAACTGGAAGCTGGTTTGTATCTTTTGAAAGTATACAGCAATGAGGTAATACTGACCGGCAGGCTTATCGTCGGGCTTTAGTTTGTCTGTTTCTCATTAATTAAGCTAATGGTGCCTCAGTAAACTGCCAGAGACTGTTACTGAAATAAGCACACGGAAAAAGCGTTTAAATTTATATTGGTTTTTATTCAAAGGAATACCCGGATCATGATGAACCGAATTTTATTTTTTTTCTTTCTGATTCTGATCCCGGCCTGGCTCTCTGCACAGTATAAGGGTGAAACAAGGGAAGGCAGACATCATGCCAAGGCGCTTGCCTTTTACAATGCTTCTGATTACAAACAGGCCCTCGGTGAGGTTGAAAAAGCACTGAAAATAAACCCTGATTACATTGAATCATGGTTGCTGGCCGGTGATATCTATTCCCTCAGGGGACAAAAAGCAGAAGCCATCCGATGCTACTCAAAAGCTGTTACCATTGATCACAATTTCTTTCCCCCTGCGGTGTATATACTGGCCAATCTGCAGTTTGAAGAAAGGCTTTATGGTGATTGCATCAGGAACTATGAATGGTATCTTCAATTTCCTAAAGCCAGGCAGGCTGAGAAGAACAAATGCCTGAAAAATCTGGAGATTGCGCGTTTCAGGAAAACGGCCATGGAACATCCTGTTTCAGTTCATCCCGTCAACCTGGGTGAAGGGATAAACAGTGCAGGTTATGAATTTGTAAATTATATCAGTCCGGATGCATCAAAGCTTTTTTTCACGCGGAGAATGACCAGCGGAAGCAATCGGGATGAGAACTTTTTTGTGGCTGACCGGCTGAATGACACAGCATGGCAATCAGCTTATGAACTGGGCCCTCCGGTAAATACCTCAGGAGATGAAGGGGCGTTATGCATTTCGCCTGACGGGCAGTTTCTTTTTTATTCTGCCTGCAACAGGCAGGATGGTTATGGCAGTTGCGATCTTTTTGTTTCCCGAAAGGAGGGCGATCGCTGGGGAATTCCTCAGAATCTGGGCCCGGCAGTCAATAGTACAGACTGGGAGTCGCAACCGAGTTTTGCTCCCGATGGCCGTACACTTTACTTTATCAGCAACCGGCCGGGTGGCCTTGGTAACAGCGATATCTGGATCAGCCGTTTGGATGATGCAGGCAACTGGTCGGTGCCCGAGAATCCGGGAAGCCCTGTAAACACGTCTGAATCAGAACGTGGTCCCTTTATCCACCCGGATGGACAAACACTTTATTTCTCTTCGAAAGGTCATCCGGGCATGGGAGAAGGAGATATCTTTTTCAGTAAACTCGGCCAGGATAATAAGTGGTCAGAGCCGGCAAACCTGGGCTACCCCCTGAATACTGAAGCCGATGAAGTAACCTTTATTGTTGACAATGAAGGTAAATATGCCTATTACTCTTCAGCTGCCGGTGAGGGATACGGGCTTCAGGATATTTACAGGGTTAATTTACCACAGGAGGCCAGGCCATTACCGGTGACATATATGAAGGGTGTTGTCTCCGACAGCCTGAGTGGAAAGCTGCTTGCCGCAACTTTTACTCTCACAGGCCTGGAGCAGGGCAACCTGATGGTAAAATCATATTCTGATGCGGTTACGGGTTCGTTCCTGGTATGTATTCCCGCCGGCAGGCAGTATGCCCTTTCTGTAGAAAAACAGGGTTATCTGTTTTATTCGGTTCATTTTGGAACAGACAGTGTTGCCGGCATCCGTGAACCCTACCTGAAGAATGTACTTTTAAAACCCATCAGGGAAGGAGAATCGGTGGTACTCCGTAATATCTTTTTCGAAACCGACAGTTCCCGGTTGTTGCCTGAATCGGAATCAGAACTGGGCAAACTGTTTGATCTGATGAAGCGAAATCCCGGGCTAAAGATTGAGATCAGCGGACATACCGATAATTCGGGCGGTGAAGCATACAATCAGGTATTATCAGAGAAAAGGGCAGGAGCAGTATTCCTGTATCTGACCCGAAAGGGCATTTCTCCGCAAAGGATAACCTATAAAGGATATGGCGCTTCAAAACCGGTTGCGGATAATTCAACCGTGGAAGGCCGTTCGCTGAACCGGAGAACGGAATTCAGTGTTACCGGACTCAAATAATCCAGTTTAGAAAACTCAGAACGAAATTCTGATTCTGAACCCAATTTGCCTTAAAAATATCTGCTTTTCCCTGATTTCCGGCAAAAATTGCTGCCTGTTTCCGCTTTCTGTGCAGGTCGTAAAAACATCATTAACAATTCTGCCATACCCCGGTCATTTCATATCATAATGCTACCTTTGCACCTTTAGCTTTTATACCGGTTATGCGTCGACTGCTTACTGCTATCTTATTGTTTTTTGTTCTGCAGCAAACGCAGGGGCAATCCATTTATTCGCTGCAACAGGATGATTCATGGTTGCTTAAGTATTCAACTTCAAGGAAAGCCGACCCCCCGACCAACCAGGTAATCAAGCAACTGGCACTGGCCCATCTGAAAATACCTGAAAAAACCAGTTTTACCTTTTTCTTCAATTATGGTGCCTCCGTGGGATTTCAACAAGGTAATATGCTGGACATCTCAATTTCACTTACGCCATCGATTTGCACCGGAGATGTGGAAGTGCGTGATTTTGATCTTCAGAATATCCTGATCCCATCAACATGTTCTTTCAGGGTGTCAGTAATACATCCTGTGAATGGGGAGGTATTCACCTCTTTACATGAAAAGGTTCCCCTGTCGGGACTCCTGGCAGGGATTTCGACAGACTCGTTCCCCGATTCACTCTGGTCGGCCGGATGCCGGATTTCCGTTGATTTCAGGGGGTTTTTATTTGATGAAGCCTCTTATCTCCGGATTGAGAAGGAATTATATGCCATCCGAGATTATGATGCTGCATCTGCTCTGGCCGATACACTTGAAAAGAAAATCAGAAAGGCCCGGATCCGTCTGCATACACCCGGTGAAGCCTTCAGGACCTATGTATTCTGTAAAAAAAGCATGCTGCTGCTGAATGAAGCCTTAAAGACCCGGACGGAGATCGTACCAGGAAACGACCCTCGCGGTTTATTAGCCAAAGTTCCAGTTGTCGGGTTTCAGTTTAAGGATCTGACTGAGTTTTTCATTTCAGATGGTATAGACGGCCCTGCATCAGGCAATCTTTACCTGAATCAGGCGAAAAGTTTTAGTCTGGCTTTGAATGATGCGCTGGAACTTTCCCAAAAGGTAGATTATTACAGCAGCCCTTTCTATTACCGGCTTTTTTCAAACAGTACTTCTGCTGGTCAGTTGCACGATGCAGCTGAAGAAGTGGCAGCTTTTTCCAGGATTCATAAACTGGGAGCGGTGGATTTCGGATTATTTTCCAGAAGGATAGTAGATGAAGACATCCGCAACGGCGAAATTCTCATGCAGGAGGGGAGATTTGCCGAAGCTGTTGATCTGTTAAACGCCGGCCATCGGTTCTGTAGCGTAAATCCTACAGTGAGTATTCCTGAAAAATTAAAGAATGCTTTGTTAAAAGCCCGCAGCGGGCTTACATCTTCCTATATCAGGATAGTTCAGAAGGCGCTGGATAACAATCTGCCAGGCCTGGCAGACAAGTATCTGACTGAAGCCATGAAATATGCGGCCAAAAATGGCATGACCGCTGCTGATTCTGCCGGCTTTGCCGGGCTTTACGGTTTACTGACAGGAAAGAATATTCAGGCAGGCTATCAATACCTTAATGAAGGGAATTTTCAATCAGCACTGGCTGAATTTGACAAAGCAATTGTCATTGCCGCCCAGTTTAATCTTTCCCGGGTGCTAAGCCTTGCCGGTGATGGACAACAAAAGGCAGTAGGTTATCTTTACAGGGACTTATTCCGAAAGTCAGTAAAGGCGCTGGATGAAGGAAACCCGGAACTGGCAAAAATCAGGTTAAAAGAAGCCATTGATTTTGCAGAAGGATATCCGGGTTATCGTCCCGATCCGGTTTCAATTGATAGTCTGAATACGCGGATAGCCATGGTTTCTTACCATTCCCTGTTGCGTCAGGCAGCTGAACTGGTGAAGGTTTCCGATATGGAACCGGCCGTTGAACTGCTGCTGAAGGCTGCAACACTGAGCAGGGAGAGGTGGATACTGAATACTGCAATCTTTGATTCGCTGGTCATGAAAGCGGGGTCATCCAGGGTGAATGCCCTTTTATCAGAAGGCCGGTTGAAACTATGGGCAGGAGAACCAGAAAGGGCATTGGAACTTGCCGGTGAAGCCACACAGCTTATTTCTGCACTTGGTCTCGGAGGTCGTCAGGATATCAGGGACCAGTATGCATTGCTGATGCAGGTCGCTGATGAATCACTCTGCAGCCGGATTAAGGGTGAACTGACTTCCCTGATCAACCGGGCAGGTGAGGCATTCAGGCAGAATAAATTCAGCGATGCAGGCGGATTGGTGTTTCAGGCCCGGGAGATGATCTATTCGAAGGCATCCTGTGGTTTGAATACCCTGGAGCTTAATAAATTGACAGCTAAGTATGAACATCCGGTCCGCTGGAGTGAGTTGGTCAGGAGTGCGGGCGACCTTATTTCGGCTGGCGATTACACCAGGGGAATAGAGACGATGCAGCAGGCCGGGGCTCTTTTCAATTATTATCGCCTCGATACACTCGGCCTGGTCAACACCGGATTGTTTGAACTGGCCATGTCCAACGGTCATATTCCGCTGATCAGGCACGCTACCGGTCATTACATTACCCGAGGTGGTTATGATCAGGCCCTGCAATTGCTCGACAGAATGCGCCTTGCCGGAGCCACTCCTGCTGAGACCAATGAACTTCAGGAGAGCCTTGCCCGGGTGCTTGCTGAGCGAGATTTGGCTGAAACTGATATGCTTGACCTGAAAGTAATGCTGAAAGTCTATACAAACAGCGATAAATGGTACAAACGATTTGCTGAGGTATACCGCTATCACGTCGGGAATAAATGATATTTTCCGGATACAGGGAACCTGATTCGATTGTTTTCCTATGTTTGTATATATAATTCTGATGACATAAATTTATTGCAACCTAAATAATCAAAATATGAAACTGCTACTTATCAGTAATTCTACCAATGCAGGCGAGGAATACCTTGGCTGGCCGCGTAATGATATCAGGATTTTCCTTGAAGGAACCGGTGTGAAAAGAATCCTTTTTATTCCCTATGCCGGTGTTTCGGTCAGCTATGATGCCTATGAAGCAAAGGTTAAGGCTGTGTTTGACCAACTTGGTTATGATCTTTATTCCATCCATCATGAAGCGGACCCGGTTTATGCCGTTTCACAGGCTGAAGCTATTGCTGTTGGCGGAGGCAATACATTCCATCTCGTACATGAGTTGCATCGTACAGGTGTGATGCAGGCCATCAGGGGCAGGGCTCTTGCCGGTATCCCCTATATGGGCTGGAGTGCAGGTTCCAATGTTGCATGCCCATCACTGCGTACGACAAACGATATGCCCATCATTCAACCCGAAAGTTTTAATTGTATGGGTCTTGTTCCTTTCCAGATCAACCCCCATTATCTGGATGCTCATCCCGAAGGACATGGAGGCGAAACCCGTGAACAGCGGATAGAGGAGTTTCTCTGCGTAAATCCGAAGATTTATGTGGTCGGATTGCGGGAAGCAACTTCGCTGATCTATGAAAATGGACAGTTGATGCTGGTTGGGCGTCACCCGATGCGTGTATTCCGCCAGGGGAGTGCTCCACGTGAGGTCCTCCCCGGTTCGGATGTTGACTTTCTGATGATCTGATCGCGTTTGACCTGTTTAATGAAATGCAATCAGATTGTTTGACAGCTTCTTTTTACCGGAAGACAGATGATGCATAGCAGTCCTGTTTATTAAAGTTTTATGTGTAACTTTATTCAGAAATAACCCCAAAAACCAATTGTCATGAAATTTGAATTACCTCCGCTTCCTTATGCACCGCAAGCACTAGAGCCGGTGATCAGTGCCAATACCATCAGCTTCCACCATGGTAAACACCACCTGGCTTATGTCAATAACCTGAACAACCTGATTCCGGGAACACGTTTTGAAAACAGCACCCTCGAGCAAATCATTCTGGAAGCTGAAGGTGGTATTTTTAACAATGCAGCCCAGGTCTGGAATCATACTTTCTACTGGGAAGGTCTTGGCGGCAAGGGAGGAGCTCCAACCGGCAAACTGCTCCAAATGATCAACGATGCATTCGGGTCGTTCGACCAGTTTAAAGTTCTGTTTGCTGATGCAGCCGTCAAGCAGTTTGGTTCAGGCTGGGCCTGGCTGGTGGTTGATGCCGCCGGTAAACTTGTTATTACAGCTACGTCCAATGCCGGGAATCCGTTGCGTGAAGGTCTGAAACCCATCTTTACCTGTGATGTATGGGAACATGCCTACTACCTCGATTTTCAGAATCGTCGTCCCGATTACGTGAAGGCTTTCTGGGATATAGTTAACTGGGAGAAGGTGGCTGAAAGGCTTTAGCCGGACTTAATTGAGTGTTAAGTTCACACGCAGGTAATAAGTGAGTTTAAATCTTATGTATTGCCTTCTGATTATAGCGAAAAGGCCCTTTTCTCATTTCAGATGACGATGGCTTCATAACCGGCATTTTTAAAAGCCGTGATGATGCTGTCAACTGTTTCCGCTGTTTCTACTTCGGTATTCATTAGCCTGTCGGGAGATGTGAGGTTCACTTCCCATTTCTTTAACCCTTCGATGGCGTTGAGCGAAGGTGTAACAGCGGAAATGCATCCGTTGCATTTCAGGTTGGTTTTGAACTTTATGATTTCCATTGTTTGAAATTTTTATTATTTTTAATACTGGGCTGGAGTATAATCACCGGTCCTTTTTTATTCAGGGTTTAATCTGCAGAATTCATCGTGGCTGTCGATTTCGATGGTAACATAACCAAAGCCATACAAGGCAAGCTGTTTGCGCACCCTTTCCTTGATGGCGGGATATTCGGCTGCTGTTACCCCGGGCCTGGTTACCAGGTGGAGCGTATACACATGGATGCTTCCGTCGATGGTCCAGGTTCTCACATCGTGAAAGCTCTCAACACCCGGCACCGACATCAGGCTTTTCTCCAGTTCCTGCCTGTTGGTGATTTCAGGAATGGCCTGAAGGAAAATCCGGAGCGTATCACGAAGATTCCTTCCTGCATTGTAAATGATATAAACAGCGATCATTACACCAAGTAACGGATCTATCCATCCCAGGCCTGTCAGTTTCATTACAATGGCACCGGAGAGTACTGCAATCCAGCCCAATGTATCTTCAAGCAGGTGAAGTCGAACAACCCGCTGATTCAGCGATTTTCCGCCTTTCAGTTTTAGTACGGCAGCCCCGTTAAAAACGATTCCAAGAACAGCCAGCCATATCATACCGGTTTCATTCACAGTGCCCGGATTCAATATCAGTGGCAATGCCCGGCTAAGCACGAAAGCAGATGCCGCAAGCAGGAATACCGAATTAATCATGGCAGCCAGCACCGGAAACCGCTTGTATCCATAGGTATACCGACTGTCAGGTTTGCGTCTTGCCAGACGTTCGGCATACCAGGCAAGACCGAGTGAAAAAGTATCCCCAAGGTCATGCACGGCATCTGAGATAATGGCAATGGAGTTGGTGAACAGTCCGCCAGTAATTTCGATGACTGTAAAAACCGCGTTCAGGAAAAAGGCAATGGCCAGATTCTTCTGCTCATCGTTCTGAACGACAGTCTGATCGCTGTGGTTGTGATGGTAATGCAGATGGTCTTTTTCTGACATAGTCTTCTCAGCTTTTACGTAACCTCAGACTGTTGGTAACAACCGAAACGGAACTCAATGCCATGGCAGCGCTGGCAATCATCGGATCAAGCATCTGGTTGGTCAGGAAGAAGAAAGCGCCTGCAGCCAGCGGCAATGTGAGTATGTTATAAAAGAAAGCCCAGAACAGATTTTGCCGGATAATTTTATTGGTCATCCTTGAAAGCGTAATGGCATCAACAATCTGATGAAGGCTTGATCCTGTAATAGTGATCGCTGCCACAGCCATTGAGGCATCTGAGCCACTGCCCAAGGCTATACCCACATCGGCCCGGGCCAGGGCGATGGTATCATTGATCCCGTCGCCTGCCATGGCAACATGTTTTCCTTCGGCCTGAATCTGTCTGATTCTGTCCGCTTTTCCTTCCGGACTCAGGCCTGAATCAAAATGCTCAATGCCGGTGAGCAGAGCGGTCTTCTTAGCCACAGTTTCATGATCGCCGGTCATCATAACAACTTCAATACCCATCGACCGCAGAGCGGTAACTGCTGGTGCTGAACTTTCGCGTACCTGGTCGCTGATGGCGGCTACAACCAGCAATTTTTCGCGCGAAGCAAAAACGTTAAGCGAGTAAGATTCTGATTCCAGTTCACGGATCAGGGCTTTTTCATTTTCCTTCAGAGGGATCCCTTCTGATTCAATCAGGCCAGGATTACCGGAAAAATACTGCTGTTCATTATACCAGCCGCTGATTCCTTTTCCAGGAATATCCCTGAAATCAGTAAAATTCACCGGAACGGCATCAGGATTCCGTAGTCCTGAGGTGATGGCTGCTGAAAGAGGATGCTGCGAAAGCCTTGATAATCCGGCATACAGAGGATGGGTTTCGTCAGGATTGCCGAAATCGGTTATTTTTTCAACCACAGGATTGCCGGTGGTAAGGGTCCCGGTTTTGTCAATGACCAATACATCCGTTTTACCGGCCAGTTCTATTCCTGAAGCATCCCTGAAGAGAATTCCTTTGGTGGCACCCCGGCCAATCGCGACAATCAGTGCTGTAGGTGTGGCCAGTCCGAGAGCACACGGGCAGGCGATGATGAGAACACTGATGGAGGTAACAATTGCATAAGTGATAGAAGGTTCAGGGCCTGCAAAGAACCAGGCGGCAAAGGTAATCAATGCCACTACGATCACCACCGGAACAAATATGGCCGAGATACGGTCAACAAGTTTCTGGACCGGGGGTTTTGAAGATTGTGCTTCCTCCACCATGCCTATGATCCGGGCCAAGACAGTTTCATTCCCCGTTTTAAGGGTACTGAGTGTAAATGAACCCTGCTGGTTTAACGTTCCGGCGAGTACTTTATCCCCGGCTTTTTTGAAAACAGGCAATGGTTCACCACTCATCATACTCTCTTCAATCCAGGAACTGCCTTCCACAATTACTCCGTCAACCGGGATGGTATTCCCGGGTCTGATCAGCAACAGGTCGCCGGAAACAATTTCTTTCAATGAAACAGTCATTTCCTTTCCTTCCTTCAGGAGGGTGGCAGTCTCAGGCTGCAGTGTCATCAGATTTCTGATGGCTGCCGATGCCCGGGTACGGCTCCGGTCTTCGAGGTATCTTCCAAGCAGGATCAGGGTAATGATGACCACCGCAGATTCGTAATACACATGCGACGAAAGGCCGTTCGCTGAGAACCATTCAGGAATTATAGTATTGAAAAGACTGATGACGAATGCTGCCCCGGTTCCCATGGCCACCAGGGTATCCATACTGGTCTGCCCTTTCAAGGCAAGGTTCCAGGCGGTTGTATAAAATGAGCTACCGGCATAGAAAATAACGGGTAAACTCAGGACCAGAAATAACAACTGCATCCATTGCCCCGGGTGATGGACCGTCATGGACAGTATAAACACCGGTACCGAAAAAAGAAGAGATATAAGCAACTTACGCTTTAATTCTTCCAATCGTTTATTTTCCAGTTTTTCAAAAACTACCAGCTTGTCTGCTGAATCAGCTATGAGGTCGTAACCAATGCTTTTCAGGCTGGACTGCAGGACTTCAAGGCCAATAATGTCAGGCTGATAAGTCAGTCTTACCGACTTTGCGGCATAATTCACTGAAGCTGATAATACGCCCTTCCGGGATTTCAACATACTTTCAGCGCTCACCGCACAGGCGGCGCAACTCATGCCACTTACCGGTAATGTCAGATCTACTGTTAAAGATTTCATGGTGTCGATAGAGTCAGCTAATTTAGAACATTTCTAAATTCCGAGGCTGTTTTTCGATAATATCAGTAGATGTTAAAAAAAAATTTTAAAAACAACCTGAAATATTTGCAAAATGACCTGTAATAAATGTATTTTTGAACAGCCAAAATTTTTCCTGTTTTGGTACGTATTCTATAAGAGCTTGATTCTGAATGAGAGGGATATTTTCTTAGTCAGGAGGGTTTTTATTTTATAACAGGTTTTTTATTGAAAATCGGGTTTCAATGGGATAAATCTATATATTTAGAAGCCTGAAATTGTGCAACCGATGAATGCATTAACTAACTAATTAACAACACATCATGAGAAAACTGCTACTCTTTTCCTTTGGATTATTTTTTAGTTTGGGTGTTTCGGCACAGGTCCTGTTGCAACAGGATTTCAGTTCCGGCACAATGCCTCCTGCAGGTTGGATGGTCATGGGGAACCTTCAAAACTGGGTTATTTCCCAAACCAGCAATGCAAGCGGGGTAATTCCTGAAATGCAGGTAAAGAATACACCATCTTTCAACAGCTCAATGAGGATTATTTCCTCACAGGTAAACACTACAGGACTTACACAGGTAATTATCAGGTTCAAACATATGTTTGATCACGCCGATGGCAACAGTAGTCCATTTACCATTGGTCTGGATACCAGGTCAAACAATGGAAGTTGGAACAATGTATGGACCAATGCCGCCACGACTGATATCGGTGCTGAAACTGTTACTGTTCTTGTAAACAATGCCAATGTTGGCGCAGCCAGTTTCCAGTTCAGTCTCACTGTAAACGGAAACAGCCAGAATTTCAAAAACTGGTATATAGATGACATTGAAGTATTGAATCCGCTTACACTGGATGGTGCCATGGCTTCTATTGACATTCCTCCCTTGTTTGTGGGTAAACAGGCAGTAAAGGGTGAATTTTCTAATCTTGGTCAGACTGCCATTACATCAGCCGACATCAGTTATCAGGCAACCGAAGGTGGTGAAGTATTTACCAGTTCATTCACCGGCCTGAATGTTGCTACCGGTGGAAGTCATGCTTTCGAATGTGCCGATTCACTTGATGTTCCTCCAGGACTTTATGACCTTAAAGTGTGGATTTCAAACATCAACGGAGCCCCTGCTGATGACAATACAGCCAACGATACTCTGGTGAAATCAATCTCTGTTCCAACGCAGCTGATTTATTACCGTCCTTTCTTTGAGGAATTCACCAGTTCAACCTGCGGTCCCTGCGCCAGTTTCAACAGTTCGGTGCTCAACCCGTTCGTTGCCCAGCACGAGGATGATATTACGCTGATCAAATACCAGATGAACTGGCCTGGTTCGGGTGACCCCTATTATACCCAGGAGGGTGGTGTTCGCAGGACCTATTATGGTGTGAATGCAGTTCCTGATCTGTATATCGACGGAAAAAAGGTTGCTACCAGCAGCGCCGGTGTCAATGGTGGTTTCAACGCTACCTATGGTACCATGACCTATGTTGAAATAGCTTCAACCCACGAAATCCAGGGCAACAATGTGATCATTGATGCCAATATTAATCCTTACGCCAATTATCCGGATGTAAAGGTTCATATGGCCATCATTGAGCGCGTAACTACACAGAATGTAGCGACCAATGGTGAAACTGAATTTCATCATGTAATGATGAAAATGGTTCCTGATGCCAATGGAACAACAGCAAACCTCGTATCAGGTCAGGCACTCAACCTGAAGTTCAACATGGATATGTCCGCAACCAACGTGGAAGAAATGGATGATCTGATGGTTGCCATTTTCATTCAGGATAATGCGACAAAGGGAACCTATCAGTCAGGATATTCTACTGAAGTTGGAGCTTCCATCACAGCCAGCATCGAAGAGGGAGCTACGAATGTTCCTGTTGATGAGCAGATTGTACTTGACTTCAGCCAGCCTGTCAGGATGATCGGTGGTACAGCCATTACCAACAGCAATGTTGCTGAGCTGATTTTGTACAAGGAAGGTTCCATTACAGGTGCAGACGCAGGTTTTACTGCCACCATCAACGCTGCCAAAACCCAGATCGTTGTTACCCCGAACCCCAACCTCAAATACGACCAGCGTTATTACTTCAAAATGATGCCGGTTGAAAATTATGCCGGAGTTCAGACTCTCCCTGTGACCAGGAATTTTACCACAGCACTGAATGTGGGTGTTCCCCAGGTACCATCTGCAGAAGTAAGGATTTATCCTAACCCGGCCAACAATATGCTATACATCAGCAACATTGCCGGAATCAGCAAAGTTGATATCTACAGTGTTGTCGGCACCCTTGTTAAATCGGTTGAGAATTTCCCCAACAGCCGTGGTCAGGCCGGAATTAGCGTAAGCGAACTTCCTGCTGGTTTGTATATTCTCCGTATGAGCGGATCATTAAAAGATACTACTACCCGTTTTGTGATTTCAAGATAGGGACAGGCTTCTTTGTGCAAAAGCCCGGCTTTAGTGAAGCCGGGCTTTTTGTTTTCTGATGGGGAAACTGATGCATGATAAACAAATCCCGATCATTGAAGGTTAATTCTCAGGTGTTAAGTTATATATGTCGGTAAGCAGTATAAGAAGTTGCTGAGAGCAGGCGATTTCCTGTCAGGTTGTATTAATAATTCTGTTGAAATCCTTGATTAACCATCTGTTCAGACAGGTTTTTTTTCTTGTAAAAGCGGTAATTATTATCAATTCAAGGGCATCATAAAATAATCACTCTTTTATTATTCGTTTCGTAATTACTGTTTTGTCAAGTAAAATTGATATGGAGTAAACACCAACTGCAAGGTAGCCCAGGTCTATATATTTATCAGAAATGAAATTTCCTACAAGACGACCCATATAATCAGTTACATGAATTTCGGTTGACCTATTTAAGCCGCTAATCTCTATATAAAATGTTGTTGGATTTGGAAATATTGAAACTGACTGAAAATCATCATACTCTTCAACCCCCAGGTTGTTGCAGAAATTAAAAATATCAAATGCCGGCAAAGGAGTATTACCGTTATTAAAGTCAAAAAAGCTGACATTTTCATAAGAAGAACCCTGTCCCCAGAAATCGCACATTCCGGAACTAATCCAAGCAGGTTCCCAATATAGAATCCCGGAACCACCATTTTTATATACAGTATTTGCCAGATCATATAAATAATCCTTCTGGCCTTGTTTAGAAACAGGATTATTCAGGATGCCATAATCGTTCATGAAGTTTGGGTAATTGTCAGCATTCTCCGTCGTCCATGGGGCGCCTGTTTCGAATATTACGATCTCCTTATTATAGGTGTTTTTCAAAGTTTTTATCAAATCACCTAAATTTTGAAGTGTGAGCTGAGTCCAGACCGGATAAAACGAGATTCCGATAATATCATAATTTATGATGTTATTGGATGCAAAAAGACCTGCCAGCCATTCAGCAGTATTATCAGTAAAATGGAGCGCTTTTTTGACTGATGCTGTATGTGCAAGGTTGAAATTATCCACTGCCGAAATTGCGACATTAAATTTGTCGGCATCTTCTGGCCATGACCAACCATTGGTGGTTGTCGTTTCATCAATGAATCCCCAGGTTGTTTCGTTCCCAATGGCCACAATGTCTGGTCTGACTCCCTCAACTTCAAGTCTTTCCAGAACAAAACTTGTGTAATTATAAATTGAATCGAGAAGTAACTCATGTGATAATCCCTCCCAGGATTTGGGCATCTTCTGTTTACCCGGGTCATTGAAATAATCACCGTAATGTATTGCCAGATTCAACTTCATGCCCTGAGCTCTGGCACGCTGAAAAGCAATTATAACATCGTTTAAATTGTTTGTTGAAATAGGATTTCCACAATGATCAATAGTATTTTCGGGGGTATGCCACAATCGCATTCTCACCATATCGGCTCCCCCGTCAGCAAAAATAAAATAAGGATCATTGATATTTCCAGCCTTATCTCTGTATACGCCACCATTGGCTTGAATAGTATTTACATAAGACAAGTCGGCACCAATAATAAGGCATTGAGATTGTCCATTGTTTATGAAAACAAATGTTGTAACCAAATAAGCTATTGATCTTGATATTATTGACCTAATCCGGTAATTCTTAAAGGAAAAATTAGCAGGCTTGAACATGATACTTTTACTTGGTATAATTCTAGATACTGTCTTAATCAGAGGCAACTGATATACAACGGAAAAAATTCCGTTATTCTTGTATTGAGCGCCATTTAGAATGGTTATTCGTTCCCGATCACAACCGTCCATGGACGTACTTCCCATTCACGGATCAGACCATTCTGAACATAGGGATCCATGATCGCGAATTGTTCAGCGACTTCAGGGCCATCCCCTTTAAAAATCAGAACAGCACTGTCGGCAGGATCAGCCATGGCGCCGGCCATAACCAATGCGCCTTTTTCATTCGCTTGCCGGGCCAGTTTCAGATGCTCTTCACGGAATTGTCCCCGTTTCTCAATGTAGTTTTCAACTGTTTTGTAGAAAAGGATATAATACATGGCTTCAGACTTTGAATTTATCCCGGATTTCAGGAATCGGGTTTCCTTTGAAGATTTAGACTTCCTAGGCAGTTTTGTCCGGCCGGTTGCAGATTATCTGATGACCATCAGTTTCGCGGCAATGGTTGCTTTTCCGTCTATGATAAGATGGACAGAATAAAATCCACTGCTGATGCCATTGGTGTTCCAGGTTATTGATGATTGGCCTTTTGTCAGGGTTTCAGAATATACCGGCCTGCCCTGGGCATTGCTGATGCAGATCACTGCAGTTCCGGTATACGGGGGAATGCCAATGGTTGTTGATTCCTGCAATGGATTCGGAAAACAGGACAGCCGGGATTCGTTACCTTCGGGGTTATCGATACCCAATCCGCCCGGAAGTTGCAACTTGATGCCCACCGGCCTGTGATCTGAAACATTGTTTTCATAAACAGACCATCCGCCTGAAACGCCCTGTTCAGCCTTGATGGTAAGGATTTCTGAGCCCTGATTCTCAAAGGCCGGGAAAAGTTCACCGGTAATGGCAATGTGGTCAAGGTGCGACGGCCAGTCAGGATAGGACCAGTTGCTGCTGTTTCCGTTGGCGATATCGGTGTCGGCAAACAGATAGTTTTCATCATCATTGATTATGATCTGGAAAACATTGTCGGAAACTTCATCACTAAGTTCATCGTTCATATCACCAACAATAAATACCATGTTATCGGGGAAGTATTCATCAATATACTGCCTGAGCAGAATGCAGGCCCTGTATCGTCTTGTTTCCTCGTCCTCGGGATCGCCGGTATCCATAACGCCATCGCCGCAACATTTCAGGTGATTGTTGAGAACAATAAAGTTCAGGTTTTTATATTTGAAATCCAGTACCAGGGGTGGCCTTGGAAAAGGCGCCCAGTAGGAAGATGCCGTATAGATTTCATAAATACGGTTGATCTCCACAGTCGATGTTTTGTAAATATACGCAAGATCGGTGTAGCTTCCCGGCACAGCGTAACCGGCATATCCATCCAGATTTTGAACCATCTGGTTGAACAAAGTCAGGTCACCGATTTCCTGTAATGCAATCACATCAACATCCAGGGCATAAATTATATTCGTCACGTAATCAATCGTGACTTGTCCCTCCTTCGGAAACTGCTCCAGATTCCAGGTAATTACCTCAAGAGTTGAATCGGTTCCAAAGCCCAGGACCTTTGGATTCTGTGATTCTGATGAATAGCAAATGATCCAGAAGATCAGAAGTATGGATAACTTTTTCAAAGTGGGCATAAAATGCAGGTAGTTAAGGGATATAGCCGCAATATACAGCTAACCGGAATAAATCGGACTGCAAATGTATATTTTTTTCCGAACCATCAGGTATTCATGTAAAATCGACTTTTCTGCCATAACAGGTGGTGCTATCCTCTCAGGATGATGTTTATAGCCTGTTGAATGTTAGAGTATAAAAAGTGATTAACGAAAGAGAAAAAGTCTACCTGAAGGTAAATCACCTTTCATGACCTATACCTCACGAATGGCATTCCTGATATGTGGAATTTTACGGTGGAAAATCAAGGCTGCTGTCAGGCAGCATAATCCGGCAATGAAAACAGTTACCTGCACTCCGGCAATTTCAGCCAGTCCGCCCATCATCAGGCTGCCGAGGGGCGTGAAACCCATAAACGACATACTGTAGAGGGCAACTATCCTGCCACGCATCTGATCGTCGACCATCGATTGGAGGAGCGTATTACTGGACGCGAATTCCACGACCATTCCGAACCCGGTAATCACCAGAAGAGCCAGCGAAACAAGCAATCCGGACGAAACCGAAAAGGCCATTAACCCGAAGCTGAACATACAGGCCGAAACAAAGATAATTAATGGAATACCCTTCAGTGTACTGCGGGTAGCCAGGAAAACAGCACCCGACAATGCCCCTGCACCGATGGCGCCGATAAGGTAACCCAGTGTTTGTGAATTACCATGAAGCACTTCACGGGCAAATACCGGCATAAAGACCTGAAAGGGCAATCCAAGGAGGCTGGTGGTAATGACCATCACAAGGAGGAACCTGATAGGTAATGATTTATAAGCATATTTCAGCCCGCTCAGCAGGTCGGAAATAACGGATGTTTTGCTGATGTTTTTTGTATGAACAGAAACCTGCATGGCAAGCAGCGATATTATTACAGCAAGGTAACTGAATCCGTTGATCATAAAGCAGATTCCTTCACCGGAAAGTGCAATAAGCAATCCACCCAACGGCGGACCAGCGAACCGTGCGGTATTGAAGAGGGTGGAGTTCAATGCAATGGCATTCTGAAGGTCTTTGCGGTCGGTTACCATATTAACCAGGAAAGCATGCCTGAAGGGCGTGTCGAAAGCATTCGCGATGCCATTGAGTGCCGCGGAAACAATGATGTGCCAGACCTGTATTTTTCCTGAAAAGATCAGGAAAGAAACCGTGAGTGCAATCAGCATCGAAATGATCTGGGTTGTTACCAAAACCTTGCGCCTGTCAATCCTGTCAGCATACACTCCTGCCAGTGGAGTAAGCAGCAGTGAAGGGATTTGTCCGGCAAAGCCTACAACACCCAGCAGGAGGGCCGAATCGCTCAACCGGTAAACCAGCCAGCCCAGCGCAATGTTCTGGATCCAGTTTCCCGGCAGGGAAATCAACTGTCCAAAGAAATACAACCGGTAGTTCCGGTGCCTCAGCGAACGTACAGCATTGGCCGATTTCAGGCGGTCTGTTTTGAAATTTAAATTTGAAAGCAAGATTGGTGTATTTGCCTTGCAAAGTTAGCGAATCAGAAGAGATCGGGATTGAAGTACTGGTCTGTATTTTCGTTTGACAGGATTAACAGGATTTACATGTTGGACAGGATTATCAGGATTTACAGGATTTACAGGATTGAAAGGTTAGAAAGGATTGACAGGTTGGACAGGATTTACAGGATTAACTGGTGTTTCAGAATGATGTTATGGAGTGGGGAACTCATGCTTAAGCCAAGTCGGTGCAGTTTCTTGGACAGAAGAATTCCGGATTTTTGAGGCTTCTTTATTGTTCTCTTACCAAATCTCGCTCAGTTTAATTCCGGATTTCTTCCATTCACCCGGTTAAATGCCCTGTTCATCGGGAATAAGTTTTCGGGCGGGGTAGTGTTATCTATTTTTGCTGCATCATACAAAACCAAACTATTATGAAACCCACATGTAGTACATACACAAACATGCATGAAAATATCTTTCATACATGTGGGTTCCATCTGACCAATAAAATCAAAATTATCTACAGATGAAAGCGGGAATTTTAGCACTCGTAATTACAGCAATGCTGTTGGCAGGGCCCGTGAGCGCCCAGCAGAACAATGATGGAAATGATGAAACCTTTCAAACAGTATTCGGAAATGAACCCGGAGCAGTAGGAGGTTACCTCTCTCTCGGTCTCGGTAACACCATCATTGATGATAATAATGCGTTTACCGGACAGTTTCGCCTGGCTGCAAGGCTGGGTCACAGCCTATCGATCGGGTTTGCAGGTACCGGATTTTCTGACCGCCTTTATGGATTGAACTACGATCGTCCGGGTCTGACCTCCGAAGGTTATTTTATTGAAGGAGGATACGGTGGAATCATGTTTGAACCGGTTTTTGCGCCGCGGTTTCCGGTTCATTTTTCATTTCCTGTTTTGATTGGTGCCGGTGGTATTGCCCTAACCGAAGATAGGAATAACGATGACTGGGATGACTGGAATGACTGGGAAGACTGGGATTACGATTCAGACAACAATGTTCTTGAAAGCGATGCCTTCCTTGTAATTGAACCGGGTGTTGAACTGGAGTTTAACCTTGCCAGATTCATGAGGTTGGGTGCCGGAATAAGTTACAGGTTTACCAGTGGCATTACCCTCGAAGGACGCAGTGATTATATGATGAATGGCCTGTCGGGAAACGTTAATCTTAAATTTGGTATTTTCTGACCTGGAAATACTGTTTTAATTACACGCAAAGGAATTCTTTCATTTGAATACTATTTTGCAGAAAAAGTTGTTAAAAATCTACTTAACAAAAAGACAAATGCTAGCCTACACTGAGAAATCCACCCACGAAACATCATACGGAGCTTATTCTTTTGGTTTATTTGCAGGATTCAGACATAAAAATGCACTGTACAGCCAGATTTTATCGGGCGCAGGACTACATTCAGGCGATGTGGTTCTGGAAATCAGTTGCGCTGATGAAGAATTCCCGAGAATAACAGCTAAGCTAAACCTGGTCGAAAACGGCCCTCTCGGCGGATTGCCCGGGATGCAGGAGGTTATCTCAGTTGAAACCGGGTTTGGCAAAAACAGCAGGGCCAGCGAAGAACTTCCCTGGGCCAACGGAACTTTTGAAACCATTGTTTGCATTGGAATCTTTAATCATATTGCCGATCAGGAAGGAGTAATTACCCGTTTGAGGCGATTGCTGTCACCAACAGGCAGATTGATTATCGCTGACCAGTGGTTCAGGAAGGCAGGTCCTATGTTTGCCGACCTTCTTCAACCGTATTCCCGAAACAGTGATTTCAGGATTTATTCTCCGGCATTGGTCTCCCGACTGTTAAAGAAATCGGGATTCGATCTGGTTGAAACACGCGCTGCCGGAACCACCAATTTTCTCTGTACGGCCACAATTAAACCGTAAACTATGATTACCGGGAACGCTGAGCAGGCGAATCTTTTGGATCCCTATACCAGGGAGCCCCTGAGAATGGAACAAGGATATTTTCTGAACCCGGTCACCAACGACAGGTTCTACATCAATGGGGGAATTCCGGTTTTTCTGCCTGAAAACCAGATGAGTGGGGATAACCTTAAATATTCGAGGTTTTACGACAGAATCAGCAGGTTTTATCGCATTTCATCTGTTCTTTATTGCTGGTTGAAAGGGACTACTGAGCAGAAGGTAAAGAAATTATATCTTGATCAGCTTGAGATCAATGAAGGTGATCGTGTACTGGAGGTTTCAATAGGTTCGGCCGATAACCTGCTGCACCTTCCCCGGAATGCATTCTATACCGGTTTTGATATTTCTTTTGGAATGCTGACCATGGCCAGGAGACAACTAAAACGCTGGAAGATTCAGGCTGATCTTTTCCAGGGAGAAGCAGAGCATCTTCCTTTTGCAGATAACAGTTTTGATGTGGTTTTTCACGTTGGAGGCATCAATTTCTTCAACGATAAGCAGAAGGCGCTGGCAGAAATGATCAGGGTTGCTAAACCGGGTAGCAAACTGCTGGTGGTTGATGAGACTGAATCAATGGTTGTAAATACCTATCAGAAAAATCCATTTTCCAGAAAACTCTACCAACTTGCCGACAGGGACCTTTCGGTACCGGTGCATCTGCTTCCCGGAGGAATGAAAGAAACTGAAGTGCGGTATTTTTTTGAACAGAAGATTTATTGCCTGACCTTCCGTAAACCCCTGGGAGGTCAACCGGAACCCGATGACCGGAAACATCCGTGATGCCGCACAATTGGTAACTTCTTTTAAACACTCACACAACTAACCGGGAAAACTTACGCAGAGAAACGCCAAAGAAAATGGATGCACCCGCCGGATTGCTCATCAGACCAGAATTAAAAAGTGACTATGAAAAAATTACTGCGCTTCATGATCTTGCATTCGGACAGAAGGGCGAAGGCCGGCTTGTTGAAGCCCTTCGCCGTAACCCTGTGTTTATAAGAGGTCTTTCGCTGGTTGCTTTGCTTGATGGGAATCTTGTCGGTCATATCCTGTTTTTTCCTGTTCTGGTCAGGGATGGTCAAAAGGTATTTCGCTCACTGGCATTGGCACCGCTGGCTGTGTTGCCCAATTATCAGCGGAAAGGAATAGGTTCGGCGCTGGTGATCGCCGGCATTGATGAAGCGCGTGAAGGAAAACACAGATCGGTCATTGTTCTTGGTCACCGGGAGTATTATCCCGGATTTGGTTTCAGACCTGCCATTCATTACGGAATTCTTCCTCCTTTTGATGTTCCGTCTGATGTCTTTTTTGCTATGGAATTGATTCCCGGCGGACTGGCAGGTGTAAGCGGAACCGTTGAATATCCGCCTGAATTTTCAGAATTTTGAGCAGTCTGTTTGTGTTTCTTTTTACTCTGAAACTTATTTTTAAATAGTGATTCCGGAAATTAATAAGTTGTATTATAAAGAGACTGAGGGCCATTCAAATTTTGTTTCCGGGCTTGTGAAACAGAATAAATTAATGTAGGTTTGGGAAAGTTAATGTCAGGAATTGTTTTATCATGGTTCTGAATCCGATTCTCAAGTTTTTCCGCGACCTGGAAACCTTTAACCAGGACCCTGAGTTTATCCGTTACCGGGAAAGTAACCTGCGCAGCACCTTTACCCTCGTCACAGTCCTGGGCATTACCACACTGATGCTGTTTCACGTGATCGATCTCTTCATGGGGACAGGCGATCCTGTTGCATTGATGCGGGTCAGGATTTTCACTTCAGCTGCTTTGCTTGTTAACCTTATGCTCTCTCTGGGTACTCGTTACCATTACCGTCGGAAAGTGTATACCTGCATAGGATTTTACCTGGGAATGGCGGCAAGTGCAATGATCTCTCACTATGCTGATCCTCAGGAAACCCGTTACTGGATTGGTCCGGCATTGCTTCTGCTGGTCTGGTTTGCCTTTATCCCTTTTCGTTTTTCAAGACAGGTACTGCATGGATTCTTTTTCCTTATCCTGTATACAGGATTGATATGGATACTTGCACCTGCACCTGCCGATCCGATGCATCTTGCAGGTGCCAGCCTTTTTCTGGCTGGTTTTTTTGCCCTTGGTGTCATTCTTGCTTTCTATAACAATCAGTCTTCAGCAACCATCTTTTCAGCGCGGAAAGCAGCAAGGACAAGTGATGACCGTTACAGGATACTTACCGAGCATATGCAGGATGTTGTGTGGACACTTGATTTACGCACCAGGAAGTTCTCATTCATCAGTCCTTCGGTTGAGAAACTGCGTGGGTTCACAGCCGATGAAGTGATGCGAATGCCTTTTGAAGCTTCATTCACTCCACAAAGTGCCGAAAAGGTTTCTGCGATGCTTGCAAATGTTGTTCGCGAATTTCAGGCCGGTAAAGACTTTACATCGTTCGCCGTGGGAGAACTTGAGCAGTATTGTCGTGACGGCTCTACGGTATGGATTGAAGTGGCCGCTACGCTGATCACAGACGAAAAAGGAGAACTTGCCGAAATGCTGGGTGTTTCCAGAAACATTACCGCACGAAGGAAAGCCGAACAGGCTATGCGTGAATCTGAAGAGAAATACCGTACCCTGATCAGCCAGGCCAATGATGGTATTTTTATTACGCAGGATGAGGTTTTCAGGTTTGTTAACCAGGCTTTTTGCGATATTACCGAATATACAACCACTGAACTGATTGGCAAGCCGTTCATCGACCTGATTGCTCCTGAAGAAGTAACGCACCTGGTCGATATTCACCGCAGGCGAATGGCCGGGGAGAAAGTGCCGGATATGTATTCAACCATTGGGGTATCGAAGAGCGGACGAAGGGTGAATCTCGAATTCAATGGCAGTACCATTGAATATGAGGGAAGGCCGGCTTCGTTTGTCATCATGCGCGATAACACGGAACAGATGAAATCAGCCGCCCTTATCCGTGAAAGTGAAGAGAAGTACCGCTCACTGGTTGAGAGAGCCAACGATGGCATTGTTATCCTCCAGGATGGAAAAGTCAGGTTCATCAACCAGATGATGGCCCGGATTCTGGGTTATAGCGTAGATGAGATACTTGATACGCCGTTTGTCAATTTTATTGCTCCTGATGAACGGGAAAAAATTCTCGAAATTTACCATAAAAGACAGGCAGGAGAACCGGTTCCGCAGATCTATGAATCTGTGCTGATCAGGAAAGACGGGAATCTCAGGCCCGTTGAGTTCAACAATGGTATAATAACCTACAATGGTACAATAGCTACACAGACTTATATCCGCGACATTACAGAACGAAAGGCAGCAGAACAGGCACTGGTTGAAAGTGAGCAGCGTTATGCCCTGGCCGTTGAAGGGGTGAATGAAGGTATCTTCGATTGGAACCTCGTTACCAATGAAGTCTATTTCTCAAATAACTACAAGGCCATCATGGGGCTTAAACCCGATGAGATGAAGAATGATCTTTCGGAGTGGGATACCCGGATTCATCCCGATGACAGGGAAATGGTGCTCCGGGCAAACAGGGATTTCATCAGTGGGAAGTCCCCGGTGTATAATCCGGAATACCGGCTCCTTCACCGTTCCGGAGAATATCGCTGGATACTTGCCCGTGGTGTCTGCCTCAGGGATGAAAGCGGGAAAGCATACCGGATGGCAGGATCACATATGGATATTACTGAACGCCGCCAATCGGAGGAAAGGCTGCGTGAAAGTGAGGCACGGTATCGCAGCATTTTTGATACAGCAGCCGATGCTATATTCCTCATCGACAAGCAAAGCGGTTCCATCGTGGATGTCAACCAGCCAGCGACCAGGATTTATGGTTTCAGCACGGAAGAACTTCTTTCGATGAACATACAGCAACTGGCCGATGAACCTGATGAAACCATAGAAATACTTGATGCTACCACCCGGTTTCATTTTGTACCACTAAGAAAATCGGTGCGTAAAGATGGTCAGGTTGTGCTGGTGGAGATTTCGGCAAGTTATTTCGAGATGGCAGGTAAACCCTACGTGATTGCCATGGTACATGACATCACACTGCGAAAAAAGGCGGAAGAGGCACTCCGCGAAAGTGAAACCAAATTCAGGGAGATCACTGACCTTTTACCCCAGTTGATTTATGAACTGGATAACCGGGGCACCATTACTTTTCTGAACCGGACCGGAAAGGAGATGTTTGGCATAACAGAAGCTCAGATAAGGAAAGGTCTTCAGGCTTCCGCCCTGGTGGTACCTGAACATCGTGATCGGCTGATGAGGAATTTCACGGAAGTAATGAATCTCAGGTATTCAGACATTGAGAATGAATTCCTTGGCCTCCGGAGTGATGGCAGCAGGTTCCCGATTCTTGTTTATGGGTCGGCGGTGCTTCGCGATGGACAGGTAACCGGCAACAGGGGAGTGGTGATCGACATCACAGACAGAAAAAATACAGAAGAGGAATTGCGAAGAGTAAATGAACGACTGACTTTGCATTTCAGGCAAACCCCACTTGCCTATATTGAATGGAATGAAAAACTTGAAGTAACAGACTGGAATCCTGCGGCCGAAAACATTTTTGGCTATACCCGGGATGAAGTTATGGGCAAACACGCCTTTAACCTGATCGTTCCGTCACATATACAGGATGAAATTGCACGCCTGTCCGAAAGCATCCTGAATCAGGCCGGCGGTCAGCGTAATACCAATGAGAACATCACTAAAAGCGGGCACGCCATCATCTGCAACTGGTACAATACTCCGCTTAAGGATACCACAGGGAAGGTGATCGGTCTTGCATCTCTGGTTCAGGATATCACTGAACAAAAGAAACTGGAAGCCGAACTTGAGCGTTATGTGACAGTACTGGAGAAAAATTATTCTGAATCCAAGATAAAGGTTCAATCCTATTCGCTTGAACTGGAAACCAGAAAAAATGAGCTGTTGCAGCTTCAGAAGGAGAATCTGCAGTCACAGTTTGAAACCTTGCGTAGTCAGGTAAATCCGCATTTTTTGTTCAACAGCCTGAATGTGCTGACTTCTCTTATCAAAATTGAACCAGACCTTGCAGAGCAGTTTACCATTCGTTTGTCAATGGTGTACCGGTATGTACTCGAAAATAAGGATAAAGACCTGGTAAGCCTTGAGACAGAGTTAGATTTTCTGAAAGCATACACCTTTCTGCTCGACATCCGTTTTTCAGGAAAGATGAAAGTGGTTGTTGACCTGCCCGAAGAAAAACTACAGCTGAAAGTCGTACCACTTGCCTTGCAGTTACTGATTGAAAATGCGATCAAACACAATACTTTTTCGAAGAAACAACCTTTACAGGTCGATATTTATCATGTACTTGATTACCTTGTGGTAGAGAATAACCTTCAGGTCAGGGAATCGCATGTACAGTCAACCGGTGTGGGATTAAACAACATTGCTAGCAGGTATGCCTATTTTACCGACCGTAAAACTGTTGCCGGTGTTGAAGGAGAAAAGTTTGTGGTGAAAATACCTTTGTTGTAAATCCGTATCATGAGACCGGTTCATTTTGATTTCAATGAGGTTATATTCATCAGACTGTGTGCCAAGTTATTACTTTTAATTAATTCAATAAACCATCCCTATGAAAGTTGTCATTATTGAGGATGAAGAACTGGCAGCCCGCCGTCTCGAAAGCCTGATCAGGGAATGTGCCCCTGACGCTGAAGTGATTGCCAGACTGGAATCGGTTGAAGATGCCGTTGACTGGTTCAGGAACCATCCTTCGCCCGATCTGATCTTCCTTGACATTCACCTGGAAGATGACCTGAGTTTTTCAATTTTTGAGAAAGTAAAGGTCAGTTCACCCATCATCTTCACCACGGCGTTCGACGAATATGCCATCCGGGCGTTCAGGATGAAGAGCATCGATTACCTGCTTAAGCCCATTGTTCAGGAAGAGCTGGCCAGAAGTCTCGAAAAGTACCGGGAGTTCACTGCCGTTAAACAGCAACCCGATATGGATGCTTTGTACAGGATGATTTCATCCGGTGCACCTGCTTATAAGGAGCGCTTTTCGGTAACGGTAGGGCAGAAGATTAAAAGCTATCCGACATCTGAAATTTCCTGGTTCTATTCGGAAGAGGGTATTACGTTTATGGTGATCAACGACAATCACCAATACCCCATAGATTTCAGTCTTGATGACCTTGCAGGACAACTGAATCCGAAGGAATATTTCAGGGTAAACCGACAGTTTCTGGTAAGTCTGGGGTCGATAAAAAATGTCCACATATACCCGAAAAGCCGTCTGAAAATTGAGATTTCACCCCCACCGGACAGGGAAGTATTTGTCAGCCGCGATAAAGTGACCAGGTTTAAAGAGTGGCTGGGTTAAACTTAGTTAACAGATAACAATTAACAGTTAACAGTTAACAGTTAGCAGTTAGCAGATAGCAGTTAGCAGTTAAGGTATAAATTCATAGGCATTTATCTGATTTTTCAGTATATTTACGTTGATGCCGGGATCAGGTGTTGATAAGCATTTTTGTTGGCTTAATTATTTTACATTCATTTCCAGGATTAGGACTCTGTCGTCTAAAAGGTAATCAGCATCAACATAATCAACAGCTCAAATTCTGGCAGTCAGGTATATTGGAAATTTATAGGCATCGATGGTTGCAAAGCCATTTTTTTCTCATATTTGTTTAAGGATTGGAATTCAGCTGAGTATCTTTCCGGACCATTTTGACCGATGCTGCCCCGGAACCACCATCTGTGTTCTTAAAGACCAAATAAACACAACTGCTTATGCTGACCGAAGCGCAGAAACAGTTGCTTCTTCAGGAAAAGGATCAGAACATAGCGCTGATCTACCTTGCTGAAGAGTACCCTTTGACCGGATTGATGCAATCGGGCAATATGATGATGTGCAGGTTTCAGTCCGATGAAGAGTGGTGCCATTTCAGCCACAACAGCACTACCCGTTTTATTGATGATTTTTTTGGAAGCCATCCCAGTGGTCAGTATGTGGTAATTTCTGACGATCATGTATTTGACTACGCAAGAAAACATCATCGGTTGATATGGTCAATCACATGTCACCGGCTGTTTCTGAAAGACTCCGTCACATCCTCTGTTAATAATCTTATTCAACCACTCAGGTCCGAACACCTGAAGATCGTTTACGATAATTCGAAATACCAGCAGTTTCTGAATCTGAATTACCTTTCTAAAAGACTTGATCTTGGTGGCGGGTATTGTGTGAATGTGGAGGATAATCCTGTTGGCTGGATGATGACCCACGACGATGGTTCTGTCGGGATGCTTCATGTGCTGGATGATTTCAGGGGGCGGGGCTATGCAAGGATGCTGGTGAAAGCAATGACGAACAGGGTCAGACAAAAAGGACGTGAGGTCTATGCTCACATTGAACCTTCAAACGAGCCTTCGCTTAAGCTGTTTCTCAGCCTTGGATTCGAAATCAGGGGTAAGATTACCTGGGCCTTTTTCAGGTAACAGTTAACAGTTAACAGTTAACAAATAACAAATAACAAATAACAAATAACAGATATCAGATTAAAGGTAACAATTTAATTTTCAATGAAGAATTTAGGGTGAGGTCAGTATTCATCCCATGCCGTGATGGCTATGTCGTTGGGTTGCAACCTGCATATGGCATAAATGAAAGCGCTGGCGAGCCGGGCATTCGTAATCAGGGGAATGTTAAAGTCAACCGCCGACCGCCTGATCAGATAATCGTTATACAGTTCTGATTTTGATAAATCTTTCGGAATATTGATAACCAGATCAATTTTCCGGTTGCGGAGAAATTCCAGGGTATTGGGCTGGGTTTCATCGTCGGGCCAGAAAAGTGTGGTTGCTTCAACATGATTGTCTGTCAGGAATTTCGCGGATCCTGGTGTTGCATATAGCGTATACCCCCTTTCAACGAGCATACGGGCACTTTGCAGCAATTCTATTTTTGACCGGGCATCACCTGTTGAAAGCAGAATGTTTTTCCCAGGTATCCTGTATCCGACCGACAGCATGGCATTCAGCAAGGCTTCATAATAATTATCTCCCAGGCAGCCAACTTCCCCGGTACTGGCCATTTCAACACCCAGCACCGGATCGGCAGCCTGAAGCCGGGCAAAGGAAAACTGCGGTGCTTTGATGCCGACATAATCAAGGTCAAAGGCAGACTTTCCCGGTTTCTCGGTTTTCAAACCAAGCATAGCCAGGGTAGCAAGTTCAATCAGATTCAGTTTTAAAACCTTGGAAACAAAGGGGAAGCTTCTGGATGCACGGAGATTACATTCAATGACCTTGATATCGTTGTCGCGGGCGAGGAACTGCATATTGAAAGGCCCGGTTATTTCCAGTGCCCGGGCGATATCACGCGAAATACGCTTGATCCGGCGTGCGGTTTCAAAATACATTTTCTGGGCCGGAAAAACGATGGTGGCATCTCCGGAGTGCACCCCGGCAAACTCAATGTGTTCTGAAATGGCATAGGCAACTATTTCTCCCTTGTCAGCCACCGCATCGATCTCAATTTCCTTGGCATTCTGAATAAATTCAGAAACCACCACCGGGTATTCCTTTGATACCTTCACGGCAAGCTGAAGATAATAGTCAAGTTCCTGCCGGTTGCTCACAACATTCATGGCGGCTCCGGAAAGAACATAAGAAGGCCTGATCAACAGCGGGAATCCCACTTCATCTGCAAAACGGTATATCTGAGATATCTCTGTCAGTTCACTCCATCGGGGCTGATCTATTTTCAACTTGTCGAGCAATGAAGAAAACTTGTGACGGTTTTCTGCCATATCAATGTTTTCGGGTGAAGTGCCCAGGATGGGCACTTTCTGCCGGTGAAGACGCATGGCAAGGTTATTGGCAATCTGTCCGCCGGTGCTGATAATCACACCTTTGGGCTGCTCAAGCTCGATGATATCCATGGTTCGTTCAAAGGAAAGCTCATCAAAATAGAGCCGGTCGCAGGTGTCGTAGTCTGTACTGACGGTTTCCGGATTATAGTTAATCATGATGCCCCTGAATCCTTCTTTGCGTGCCGTTGTCAGCGCATTAACCGAACACCAGTCAAATTCTACCGAACTACCGATTCTGTATGCTCCGGAGCCCAGAACAATCACAGATTTTCCATCTTTCTCCGGTTCAATATCATGGGTGCTCCCCGAATAGGTCAGGTAGAGGTAATTCGTTTGTGCCGGGTACTCGGCAGCCAAAGTGTCGATCTGCTTTATGTAAGGTAAAATCCCTAGTTTTTTGCGGTATGTGCGGATGATCAGTACATCTTCATGAATGTTGCCCTTGCCTTTCAGCACCAGTCGGGCAAGCTGAAAATCGGAGAATCCTTTCTGCTTGGCCACCAACATCATTTCATGATCTATTTCCAAAGGATCGTTGAATTTATTCAGTGTCAGACTGAGGTCATGGATGATTTTCAGTTTCACCAGGAACCAGAGATCGATCCTTGTCAGCTCATGTACCTGCCCGACTGTATAGCCGGCATCAAAAGCGCTGGCAATGGCATAAATGCGCATATCGGTCGGTTCCGTCAGTGCTTTTTCTATGTCGGGGAACTCCAGATCGCTGTTGCCTGTAAATCCATGGGTTCCTTGCCCTACCATCCGTAAGCCTTTTTGAATCGCTTCTTCAAAAGTGCGTCCGATGGCCATGATTTCACCAACGCTCTTCATGCTGCTGCCAATCTCTTTCGAAACACCGATAAACTTATTCAAGTCCCACCGTGGAATTTTAACAACAACATAGTCGAGAGCCGGTTCAAAGAAAGCAGTGGTCGTTTTGGTTACGGCATTCTTTAATTCATGAAGTCCGTATCCCAGGGCCAGTTTTGCGGCCACAAATGCCAGCGGGTATCCGGTAGCTTTAGAGGCGAGGGCCGATGATCTCGACAAACGTGCATTGACTTCAATCACCCGGTAATCCTCACTTTCCGGATCCAGGGCATACTGAACATTACACTCCCCGACAATGCCAACCATTCTGACAATCTGAATGGCAAGGCTCCGCAGTTTATGATATTCACGGTTGGTGAGGGTTTGCGAAGGGGCTACTACGATACTCTCACCGGTGTGGATACCCAGCGGGTCGAAATTTTCCATGTTGCAAACCGTGATGCAGTTATCGTAACGATCGCGCACAACTTCATATTCCACCTCTTTCCATCCTTTGAGCGACTCTTCAACAAGTATCTGATCCGAGTACGAAAAGGCCCTGGCCGCCAGATTCCTGAGTTCATCCTGATTGCTGCAGAACCCGGAACCCTGTCCGCCAAGGGTATAGGCGGCCCTGACAATGATCGGGAATCCGAGATTTTCGGAAACGTTTATGGCATCTTCTATCGTAGTAACAGCATGACTTCTGGGTGTTTTTACATTGATCCGGCGCAGACTGTCGGCAAAGATCTGCCGGTCTTCTGTATCAATGATTGACTGGATTGGGGTGCCAAGTACCTTAACGCCGTACTTCTCAAAAACACCTGTTTTAAACAGTTCAATCCCGCAGTTCAGAGCAGTCTGACCACCAAATGAAAGCAGAACGCCTTCAGGCTTCTCTTTGATGATTACTTTTTCGATGAAAAACGGGGTCACCGGCAGGAAATAAATGCGATCGGCCACACCTTCCGAGGTCTGCACCGTGGCAATGTTCGGGTTGATCAGAATCGTGAAAATACCTTCCTCGCGAAGCGCTTTCAACGCCTGGGACCCGCTGTAATCAAACTCTCCCGCTTCACCGATTTTGAGTGCCCCGGAACCAAGGATAAGTACCTTTTTCATGCTCAGAAACTAGGTTATGGTTAATTACGAATTATGAATGACGAATTACGAATGACGAATGAAAAATGAGAAGTAGAATTGGATTAAATGAACAAAACAACGATCAAGTCACACCCTCACTCCCTCACATTTTAGAACACCGATGACACAGATGAAACGGATTTACACGGAACTATTCGCTTCTTTTCGCCTTCTTCCGCTTAAGTCGCCTTCTTTCGCTCCCTCACACTCTCGCTCCCTCACATTTCAGAACACCGATGACACAGATGAAACGGATTTACACGGAACTATTCGCTTCCTTTCGCCTTCTTTCACTTAAGTCGCCTTCTTTCGCTCCCTCACACTCTCGCTACCTCACATTTCAGACCACCGATGACACTGATGATACGGATTAACACGGAAATAGTCGCTTCTTTTCGCCTTCTTTCGCTTAAGTCGCTTTTTTTTACTCCCTCACACCCTCACTCCCTCTCATTTCAGAAAACCGATGACACTGATGAAACGGATTTACATGGAAATATTCACTTCCTTTCGCTTAAGTCGCTTAAGTCGCCTTCTTTCGCTCCCTCCCTTACTCACTCCCTCAAATTATAGAACACGAATGACACGGATGAAACGGATTTACCCGATTTATTCGCTTTTTTTCGCTCCCTCACTCTCTCACTCTCTCACTCTCTCACTCCCTCACATTTTAGAACACCGATGACACCGATGAAACGGATTAACACAGATCTATTCACTTCTTTTCGCCTTTTTTCGCTTAAGTCGCTCTCTCGCTCACTCGTCGACTCATTAAATCTTCAAAAAAAACTCAATACTTTAAATTATTCTTATACAGCCTGACCATCTCAAGAAACTCATCAAACAAATACTCGCTATCGGTCGGGCCACTGGAAGCTTCAGGGTGAAACTGCACCGAGAAGACCGGTTTTTTCCTGTGCCTGATGCCTTCGTTGGTGCCATCGTTCAGGTTGATAAAAAAGGGTTCCCAGTCCCCGGACAAAGAACCCGGATCAATGGCAAAACCATGATTTTGTGAAGTGATCAGCGCTTTATTGGTGCCGACCTGCAACACCGGCTGGTTGTGACTTCTGTGCCCGTATTTCAGTTTGAAAGTATCGGCACCTGTGGCCAGGGCAAGCAGCTGGTTGCCCAGGCAGATGCCAAAAACCGGCTTATCACTTTGCAACGAGCTGGTCAGATGGTTAATTGTGGTATCACACATTTTGGGATCCCCCGGACCATTCGATATAAACAAGCCATCAAACTTTTCCTGCCTGTAATCGTAATCCCAGGGTACCCGGATAACCGTATTTCCACGATTCACAAAATGTCTGATGATGTTGTATTTTACCCCGCAGTCAACAAGTAGAATCCTTGTATCCCCATTTCCATAAGTGATCACCCTGTCTGTACTCACCTTCGCCACAAGGTTGGTGGTGTTGGGGTCGCTAAAGCCAGGGTCTGTATTGCCGAAAATAATCTTCCCTGACATGGAACCTTTTTCACGCAGAATTTTCGTCAGGGCCCTGGTGTCGATACCTGATATACCTGGTACCCGTTGTTGTATCAGCCATTCACCCAGACTGAGTCTGGCATTCCAGTGACTGTATTGTTCAGAATAGTCCGAAACGATCAATGCACTGATCTGAACACGATTCGATTCAAAATGCCCGGGAAGTCCGTTTACCAGTTGATTGTCCGGAACCCCGTAATTTCCGATCAGCGGATAAGTTGCTACCAGTATCTGCCCGCAATACGAGGGATCAGTAAGGCTTTCAGGATATCCGGTCATCGCGGTGTTAAAAACCACTTCCCCTGAAACCGATTCCTCAAACCCGAAAGAACTTCCGGTAAATTCAACCCCGTTTTCAAGAACCAGCTTTGCTTTTTTCTTAACGGTCATAGGCAATTTTCTGATTGATAAGTCCACATGTTCACCGGTCTGTCTGCTGATCGGACATACTCTTTCACTGGCTGTCGTTTGAGCAGACAGCTCGTGATGGATAATGATGGCCTGGTTAACGGAAGAATAGTAACACCTGCGATGCAAAAATAAGCCATATCGGAACGGATCTGACCAGGAACGGGGTTGGGTTATCAACCGGTTTTGTTGATAAAATCCGTAAAGGCATGATTAAAAGGTGATTATGACAACACTGGCCCCGATAGCAGGTTATCTGATGAACTTAAATGTGGATATTCTGCCATCGGTGCTACGAAGCCTGGCGAGAAACATTCCGGGCTCCGTATGGAGAATTCTTATCGAACCGCGGAGGCCTGAAAAAGTCTGATAATTTATCATTCGTCCGGTAGCGTCGAAGATCGCAAGTTCCCCGCCGTTAGTTCGATCCGGTAGCTGTACGATCAGCATATTTTCTTTTTTGTTATAAATCCATTCAGGTTTCAGTTCTGATGATGAAGGTTTGTCAATAGCGACAGGCGGGCTGCTAAGGTTAATGTCAAGTACAATGCCTTCTATTACAGTAAGGTCATAGGGGATGTCTTTCGGTGGCATGGTGTACCAGCCATTGGCTGAACCGCCCCAGCCAAAGTTGAAATGAAAGAGTCCATCGGTATTGTAACCATCCACAACCACATTGTGGCCAACAGTCCATTCGGGATTTACCAGGGCCAGGTGTGCAGGGAGAGCCAGCATGATGTTTTGTGCAAGTTGAATGTTCAGCTCAGGATTTAAAGGGCCATCCAACCGGGCATCGGAATATCCGAACCTGATGTATGCATTGAAAGCCTGGTCAACGCCAAAAGTTCCAGAACCCGAAGAACTGTATACCTGTTTTGCCGCAGCACCGCAGGCATAGGTCAGAGCAGCCTTATCGGAATTACTCAGTGTAATACCGTTCCCGTAATGGGCATCTAAAGTATCAAGCAATACATTCAGTTGATTCCATGAAGGGAACCCATAAGATTCCCAGTCATTATCTATCCAATACATATTCCCGGAGCCGAAATTGTGGTAATAATCATCCGCATCGTCAAAGCGGGTACCGTTCAGTTTATGGTGGAAATTTACTATCTGTGCCATGGCGGTTGCCGGACAGCCTGCAACGCTGCGGGTCTGGGTCTGACCGTCGATGGGGCAAAAAGCATTGTAGGGCGCCGTTTGCGTCCAGTTGGTAAACAGCCAGCCTCCGGTTGATGACCATCCCTCGGGGGGCCATTGCTGAAACAGCATGGTTTCTGTAGAAGGATTCAGACAGTTATTCCAGCGTTTGCGATTTTCGGTCAACTCTTCTGTGTCAATGCCAGAGTACCGGTGCCTGTTTTTCATATCTTTCATGAAAACAGGAAGGAAACTGATCCAGGCTTCCCCATCGCCGAAATTTCCTTCGGCTGACCATGCAAGAACGGGTGTCTGCGACCTGTCAGGTGAAATCACCACAAACCCCTGTGGCAGGCAATGAATCAGCCAGGCGAGGGTGTCATTTTCCGTAACAAGAGGATTGGTTTCAGAAAGACTAAGATTCAGATTTCTATTACTGATCATGCTGGTGGCGGCCTGAATTGCTTCCTGCCGGGTTACACGCTGGGCAATAACTTCCTGATGTCCCCAGATATTTCCAAGGATCATCAATGCCAGACAACAGAATATATTTTTCATTGCTACGTATATTTCTCAGACAAATATAAAAACTTTGACAACCATTCCCGATGTTTTATTGGTGAATTCTGATTAATCCAGCCCGTTATTATGCGGTATCGGGGACCTGACCAGGCGGAAGAATTGTCTGGGATGCGGGGATGAAAATAAAAAACCGTTTGTAATCAATTAGATTACAAACGGTTAAAATTGTTGTAAGTGATCCGGAGGCGACTCGAACGCCTGACCCGCAGCTTAGAAGGCTGCTGCTCTATCCAACTGAGCTACCGGACCATTGTGTTTTGGATAAAACCCTAAGGCAACCAAAACGCAGTAAAACAGTCTGAAATAAGGATAACCGTTTTGCGGCTGCAAATGTATGAAAAAGATTCATATTCCTGTCCCCTCAGGAACTCAACATTTTCAAAAAGCAGAAATGTAAATTTTCTTTTCATTTTGGGGATTACTTTTTGGGCTTACACGGATAAACAGGTGATAATTCCTCATATTCTCCACTGAAACTTAACCAGTTTACTCATGAATGACCTGATGTTTACTGACTTTACAAGCCAGACACCTCCCAAAGTCTACAGCTGGAAAGGGAAAACCATACTGATTGCCGAAGATACCGATTGTAGTTTTCTATACCTCAAAACCATTTTAAGAAATACGGAAGCCACTGTACTCTGGGCATCTTCAGGACAGGAGGCGATCAACCTGGTGCGTGAGCACCGTGAAGTGGATGTAGTACTCATGGACATCAATATGCCCGGAGTAAATGGTTTTGATGCCACCATCGGTATTCACAGTATCCGGCCGAATCTGCCGGTAATTGCGCAAACTGCCTATGTACACGACAACGAAGTTCAGCTGTGCTATGCTTCAGGTTGTTCTGATTATATTTCCAAACCCATTGATAAACACGTACTACTCGAAAAACTGGGAGTTGTTCTAGGCCCGGGAGTTCCAAAAGCGCTCACCAGAATTTCGTAACTTGTCATACTTGGAGAACTTCAAAAGGCGGCTTAGGGGGCTGCCTTTTTTTTGTCCAGACGTAATAGATTGTGGCACCAGCCATGGCTTTAATCATAACAATTTAATCTTTTTAAAATTATTGCATTGGTATTAACAGCGCTTCAACAGCCCATTTTCGCTGAAAAAACCAAGAATGCAACAGAATTTAAAGAAAAGTTTGGTAATCCGGAATGGATTCGTAAATTTGCACTCCCATTTGGTGAGGTGGGTGAGTGGCTTAAACCAACAGTTTGCTAAACTGTCGTACTGGAAACGGTACCGGGGGTTCGAATCCCCCCTTCACCGCAGAGCGGATCTCTGATCCGCTTTTTAGTAAAAGATTCGGGGTGTAGTACAGTTGGTAGTATGCTTGGTTTGGGACCAAGAGGTCGTCGGTTCGAGTCCGGCCACCCCGACAAAAGACCTCTTGCGAAAGCAGGAGGTCTTTTATTTATAATCACTTCAGATGAATCACTTTGTTTATATCATCAGGAGCCTAAAAGACGGCAGGTATTATATTGGAGAGTCTTCCGATATAAATATCCGGTTAAAGGAGCATAATGAAGGGTGGGTTAAATCAACAAGAAACATGGCACCATTTGTTATAGTTTATAGTGAAGTTCATGAATCAAGAGCTTCAGCGCTGAAAAGGGAAAAGCAGATCAAGAGTTATAAGGGCGGGAATGCTTTTAAGAAATTACTCAACCTTCCTGAAAAATAAAAGTATTCCTGGTTTGGCCCCCCCGCCTTTAGCGGGGCAAGCTGCCAACGGCGGGGGTCGGTTCGAGTCCGGCCACTCCGACAGAGAGAGAGCCACATTGGTTCTCTTTTTTTTGCAGGAGTTTTGTCTTTCTGCCTGATTTAGCCCCCTGTCTATAGCGAGGCAAGTGGCTAAAGACAGGGTCCGGTTCGGGTTCCGGATCCGGTAACAAAATGAAAACCAGCTCAGGTTTTTCTTTGAAATTTTCCTTATATTTATTTACCAAAAATAGCAATCTTTTTACAGTTGCCGCACGAGTCCTCCCGTGTGGCAACTGTATCCTTAGAATTGATTTGTTTACCCGATGAGCAGAAATTACAAATTTCGTAACCCTGAAGGAGTCTACTTTGTAAGCTTTGCCGTAGTTGAATGGATAGATGTATTTATCAGGGATGAGTACAAGAGCTTACTTATAGAGTGTCTTAGGTTCTGCCAGAAAATGAAAGGTATGGAAATTTTTGCATGGTGCCTGATGGACACTCATATGCATTTGGTATTCAGAAGTATAAATGGTCAAAAGCCAGAACAGCTCCTTGGCGATTATAAAAGATTTACAAGCAAGGCTATTGTAAAAGCCATTATGGAAAACCCAGAAGAGAGCAGAAAGGAATGGCTGCTTCAAAAATTCAGGGAAGCTGGTGCGAAATCTTCAAATGTTAAGGAATTTCAATTTTGGCAGCATAACAATCAACCAATAGAACTTTGGAGTAATAAGGTGATCATTGAAAAGATTAAATATGTGCACAATAACCCAGTGAAAAAAGGCATGGTTTTCTCTCCGCATGAATATCTGTACAGCAGTGCAAGGGATTATGCAGGAGGAATTGGCCTGATAGAAGGAGTGGTGATAACCAGTCAGTTTTGACTAAATAAGTTTGCCACACGAGAGGACTCGTGCGGCAGCGGATGGACTCGTGCGGCAGCGAAGTTCTTTTTTGCAGGAGTTTTGTCTTTCTGCCTGGTTTAGCCCCATGTCGATAGCAGCTTGCCCCCCCCGCCTATTGCGGGGCAAGCTGCTATCGGCGGGGGGCAAGCTGCTACAGGTGGGGGTTGGGTTCGGGTCCGGATCCGGTGACAAAATGAAAACCAGCCCTGGCTTATTTTTGAAATTTTCCTTATATTTACAGTATGGTATAAGCATTGCTATATACATTATTCTATTCAATCACCTTATAAAATATTCATCTTATGAAATCATTACATTATCTCAGTATCTCAGTATCGCATTGGTTGTTCTCTCAATGATCATCTCTTCATGTGGAACAGCCTCTCACCAGATGAAGATCCTGAAACCCGGAACCATTACCCTGCCATCAGATGTTAAGCAGTTGGGCATTGTCAACCGTTCCCTGCCCGGTAAAGGGGAGGGGTTTAATAATTTCCTCGAAGGACTGGTAACCGGAGAATCTGTTGCCGCTGACAGAGAAGGTTCGGGCGAATGCCTTAAAGGACTTGCTGCCGGGCTGAATCAGGCACCCCGCTTTACCGCCGTTGTTATCGAAGGGGTCGATCTCCGGGGTACCGGAACCCGTGAATGGCCGGAATTCCTCGACTGGAAGCAGGTTGAGGACCTGTGTGACCGGTTCAGGGTCGATGCCCTCATCGCTCTTGAAACCTTCGATTCTGATATCGAGATCAGGAAAAGCTCTTATGATGTTGAAAAAACTGTAAATAAGAAGAAGGTTACCGTAAAAGAATACGCTGCTGATTTGAGCATGGATGTCAGGTCAGGCTGGACGATATACCGACCTGCCGGGAAACAGGTAATTGACCGGAATTCCTTTACCGATGAAATGCGCTGGGATGAAAAAGGGGATAGCCCGGAAGATGTAATCAGGAAACTTCCTTCCAAAAGAAGGGCCATCAATGAATCCGGCTATTTTTCAGGTCGGCAGTATGCCATCCGCATTTCACCCACCTGGATGGATGTTACCAGAACATACTACAGAAAGGCAAACGATGATTTTAAAATTGCCGGCAAATACATAAAGCAGGATAAGTGGAATGAGGCCATACCCATCTGGAAGAAATACACCCTGGACACTGATCCCAAAGTTGCCGGAAAGGCCTGTTATAACATGGCCCTTGCCAGTGAGGTAGACGGAAACCTGCAACTGGCCCTTGAATGGGCCCGGCGGGCCTGGGATCAGCACGGGCTAAAAAATGCCAGAAGTTATATCAGCCTGATTGAAATGAGAATTTACGAACAGGGAAAGCTGGATGAACAGATGCAGGAAGATCAGAAATAGTCCTGATTTTTTTATTTTCAAAGACTGATTCCTGAAGGCAGAAAGTTTCCTGCCCTTTCTGAGATAAAAACCGTACTTTTGCAGCCCTTTTCGGAGGGAGAGCTTCTGTTTTGCAATTAACACTATTTTAAATGATTACAGTTTCAAACCTGGGCATACAGTTCGGGAAAAGAATTTTATTCCAGGATGTGAACATGAAATTTACCCCTGGCAATTGCTATGGTATCATTGGTGCCAATGGGGCAGGCAAATCCACTTTCCTGAAAATGCTTTCGGGTGATATTGATAATATAAAGGGAAGTGTCAGCCTCGGAACCGGTGAACGCTTGTCGGTCCTGAAACAGAACCACTCCGAATTTGATGATTTTACAGTGATTTCTACGGTGCTGATGGGGCATGCAAAACTGTGGTCGGTGATGAATGAAAAGGATATCCTGTATTCTAAAACTGATTTTACTGAACATGATGGCCATCGGGCATCAGAACTGGAAGAACAGTTTGCAGAAATGGATGGCTGGAACGCAGAAAGTGAGGCTGCCAGCCTGCTTAGCGGCCTGGGCATCAGGGAACACCTGCACGATAAACTGCTCGGGGAACTCGATGGTAAGGAAAAGGTGAAGGTACTGCTGGCGCAGGCATTGTTCGGCAAGCCGGATAACCTTCTGCTCGACGAGCCCACCAACGACCTTGACCTCGATACCGTCAACTGGCTTGAAGGTTATCTTTCGAATTTTGACAACACAGTGCTGGTCGTATCCCACGACCGCCACTTCCTCGATTCTATATGCACACACATTGTTGATATTGACTTCAGCAGGGTGCAATTGTTTCCCGGGAATTATTCCTTCTGGTACGAATCTAGCCAGCTTGCCCTGAAACAGCTTCAGGCGCAGAATAAGAAAGCTGAGGACCGAAAGAAGGAGCTGATGGAATTCATCGCCCGATTCAGCGCCAACGCGTCAAAATCGAAGCAGACCACCAGCCGGAAGAAGATGATTGAAAAGCTGAACATCGAGGAGATCAGGCCTTCAACCCGCAAGTATCCGGGGATTATATTTACGCCTGAACGGGAACCCGGGAACAATATCCTCGAAGTCAAAGGGCTGAGCAAAAGCCTGAATGGCACGCTGCTGTTCAAAAACCTGAATTTTACCCTGCAAAAAGAAGATAAGGTTGTTTTTCTCTCAAGGGATACCAGGGCCATGACCGCACTTTTTGAGATATTGAAAGGCCACGATGAACCCGACAGCGGCAGTTTTATCTGGGGGCAGACCATTCTGAAGGCTTATCTTCCCTTGGAGTATGAAGATTTGTTTAAAAACGACCTCAGCCTGACCGATTGGCTGGGACAGTTTTCGCAGGATACCACCGAATTATACCTGAGGGGGTTTCTTGGTAAAATGCTTTTCTCAGGCGATGAAATATACAAAAAGGCAAATGTACTTTCGGGCGGTGAAAAAGTGCGCTGTATGATCGCCAGGATGATGATCCGCAATGCCAATGTAATGCTGCTCGATTCACCTACCAACCATCTTGATCTTGAGTCGATCCAGGCCTTCAACAATACATTGATTAAATTCAAAGGCAACATCCTCATGTCGTCGCATGACCATGAATTTATACAAACGGTTTGCAACCGCATCATCGAAATTGGCCCAAAAGGCATGATCGACAAACTGATGGATTACGACGACTATATCAGCGATGAAAGGCTGAAAGAACAGAGGAACAGGTTGTATTGATGAGTTACGATTTACGCCCTTCGATCCCGATAGCTATCAGGACTCAGGGTAAAAATTACGAATAAGAATAATAGTTTACAACGGCCCACTGCATACTGCCATCTGCCAGCTGAAATTATTGAAAGTATGGTATAGCTGCAAGCAGTCAACCGCATTTCTACCAACAAATATACCGAGCGATTATCAGCGCCGGATAATGATTGCTGATGCAAAACAAAAGGATACACTCATGCAATGACTTATCCCTGAAAAGGATGTCACCGGATAGCGATCCCGAATTTACCTGAGTGAAAGATTGAATTTATTTACGATGACTGTAAAGTCTGACGGATCGACAATACAATCCCCTGGAAGTGGAAATGTGTTGGTTATTTTGCCCTTCTCATTTTATAACGCTCAATGATTTCAGCTTCACGGCTCTTGTCAGAAATATAGATGGTGGTCTTTCCACCATCAAGTACAACCGGAAACTTTCCTTTGATAGACCCGCAGGTAGCGGAGATATGAGGTGTAATTGCCTGTATTGTCTTGTGATTTTGCCCGGAAACGGGTTTTGTTTTTCTCATTTAGTATAATTATCGTTGCAAGGTAAGCATTAATAATCAATAAAATAGGATTATTTGCATATTAGTTTGCCAATATATGTTAAACATTGCATAATTTGCCTTTCCTTATGATGCAAAAGAAGCCAGGCAGCAGCGAGAATGGATGGATTTGATCATTGATTAATAAGGGATATTCGTACTTTTGACAGCGGAATAGTGTTATAACTGATAACAGGCTTAAATCATGAACCGGCTTCACAGGTTTTTTTCTTCATTTCTGCTGGTTACGGCAAAGCTGGCCGGACGTCTGCCCATAGGTATTCTTTATTTCAAGGCCGGATTTCTAAGACTTATAGCTGAAAATGTATTGCATTACCGTTATCAGGTGATCATACAGAATCTGTCGCGCTCCTTTCCTGAAAAGAATTACAAAGAAATCAGGGCATTGGCTCACGGTTTTTATAAACACTTTTTCGAAATTTTCGCTGAGGTCATTAAGAGCCAGGGATTGAAACCGGGAAATGCAAAAGCCCGCTTTCACATTGAAAATCCGGAACTGATCAACGACCTGCATTCCCGTGGAATCAATGTGATTGCCATGGCTGGGCACCGGGGCAACTGGGAATGGGTAATCATGATGCCTTTGACCTTTGGATTCAACATCTATACCCTATACAAGCCATTGTCAAGCAGGATTATGGAAAACCTGATGGGCCGGATCAGGGCTCGCTTCGGGATGAAGTTGTTATCGATGCAACAGGCCGGAAGGTTTATTCTGAGCAAGAAGGATTATCCGGCATTGTACATATTTGTTGGCGACCAGTCTCCATCCCACAAGGATCCTGACTACAGTTTCGATTTTCTGAACCAACCCAGCCTGTTGTTTACAGGAGGCGCCAAACTGGCTAAAGCTACGGACTCAGCCGTCGTTTATCTGTCAATCGATAAAATCCGCAGGGGATACTATTCTGCAAGTTTCAGAATCATTGCTGAGCCATCTGAAAATAAAACCGACCGGGAAATTCTGAGTACCTATGCCCGTATGCTTGAGGAAGATATCCGGCGACAACCGGCTTTCTGGCTCTGGTCGCATAAAAGGTGGAAACACAGAGCTAAGAATAGCTAACAGTTAACAACTAACAACTAACAACTAACAACTAGCAACTAACAGTTTACAGTTATTCTTCAAATCAGGGCATTGGGAAAGATTGTTTCAGAAGAGCAGTCTGTAAATTATGCAGGGTGGGTGTTCTTATCAGAATCCACGTCCTCCGGTAAGGATTCCGTAGAATTCAGGCATCAGTTTGCGGATCAGCGCACCAAGGCTGACTGAAAGGATGATGATGGTCAGTGGAAGAAAAATAAAAGTCAGCATCCGGTAGCCATAAATGTGCCCGGTGCAAGTGAATACGGCATTGGTCATATAGGCCACAAGGGGCGCATGAAAAGCATAGATCATAAACGAGAAGGCCGACAGCCATACAAACCATCTTTTCTCCATAAAAAACCTGACCAGAAAGTTTCCTCCGTACCAGGCAGTGACCAATCCGCTGATCACAACCAGTTTGTGCATCAGCGTAATTACTGGGAAAACAGCCCCTCCCAAAAACAGTTCTCCTTTGAATGCCAGTATAGTCTTCAGAACCGAAAGTCCGAAGAAGCCGGCTCCCCACCAGGCCGGATTCAGCCATCGGGCGGGTTGATCAATATTGTAACTGTTTTTCTGCATCCACACACCAAGAGAGAAAAACAGCAGTCCTTCCCCTTCGATCAATACGAAACCTGCAGTTGACAACCACATCAGGAAAGCAATACCAAAAAATACCCATTTACCAATCCTTCGGCTGACACACCACCGGATGGCCGGATAGGCAATATTGTAGATTAGCAGAACCCTGATAAACCACAATTGGTAAGGAACCGGGATAAGAATCCAGCGGCCGGCAAGCTCGTACCATTTGTAGTCATGCAGCAGCATCCTGGTTTCGTCAATCTGAACAATGTGCGATCCGGCTACGATATCACGAGTAAACGGATGAAGCTCAAGCAACCACGTGAGCAAAAGTCCGAAACTACTCCAGATCAGATAGGGGGCAAGCAGGGTACGGAGCCTTTTCCGGGTGCGTTCCCCGTAAGGCCGGTAATCGTGCATGGCAAATAGAAAACCAGAGATGATAAAAAGCATGGGAATACGAAACCTGAAAATCCCATTGGCCAGAAAATACTCGGTAAACGTGGTGAAACTGAGTGGTTCTCCGGGTGTGGTCCAGGGTTGCAGATAGTTGATGTTGAGGTTATAGCCATGAACAAAGACAAGTAAAAACATAGCTGTAAATGACCAGAACCTGATTTTCCGGCTGTTGAATTCAGATAGTTTTGGAGTATTTATAATCTGTTCCATTGGATACATTCCTATTATCCCCCAAATTAAATAAAATATTGAACATGATGCACATATTCAGGCTTTTTGAAATACCGGCCGGAGAAGATGGTCACAATTTTATTGAATCATTTGAACCTTTTCTGAAATGCGAGAATATTACTGTTTTATTCTGACAATAGCTGGTTTACTGTTCCTGCAAATTATTTTTCGACACCTTGCTTCAGGTAATGGAAAACAAGTAAATTCGTTGCCGGATTCATACAGATTCTATATTTAGTTTCAACCAGGAAAACAAAAGCAATACCATGAAAGGCAAGACTTTTGCAGAAAAAATTCTGGGCGCTGAAGCAGGCGCCATCGTATTCCGTAAACCGGATATTATTCTCACACATGACAATACCTCCAGCATTGGCAGCACTTTCAATAAAATGGGTGGTGTCAGTGTTTTTGACCCTGATCAGTTGTTGATTGTGCTTGATCACAACGCTCCGCCAACCAATGCCAAGCTGGCCAATGATTATCAGAAAATCCGGGATATTGTCAAACAGCAGGGGATAAAGAAATTTCATGATGTTGGCAAAGGTATCTGCCACCAGATTGTTTCCAAATATGCCAGGCCGAAGATGATTGTCGTTGGTAGTGACAGTCACACCTGTACTGCTGGTGCATTCAATTCATTTGCTGCAGGCATCGACCGTACCGAAACTGCCGGATTATGGAAGCAGGGTGAAACATGGTTCAGGGTTCCTGAAAGCATTAAGATTACCCTGAATGGTAAATTGCCGGAAGGCGTTTATGCCAAAGACCTTTCGTTGTGGATCATCGGCATGATCGGATCAAGCGGTGCCGATTATATGTCGATTGAATATCACGGAGATGGTGTGAAAACCCTGAATGTCGCCGATCGTATGACCATTGCCAACCTTGCCTCAGAAATGGGTGCGAAAAATGCTGTTTTCCCGGCCGATGAAGTTCTGGAACAGTGGTTGGGCCACAAGGCTGAAGGTGCCTGGGCAGATTCAGATGCGACCTATGCCCGTGAAATTGTAATCAATCTGAACGAACTATTTCCGGTAGTTGCAGCACCGCATCATGTCGACAATGTTAAGGCGTTAGCTGAAGTCAGGGGTGTGAAACTCAATCAGGCACTGATCGGTACCTGCACCAACGGTCGTATCGAAGACCTGCGTGCTGCTGCTAAAATACTGGATGGTAAAAAACTGCCCGACGGCTTCCAGTTGCTCATCATTCCGGCTTCACAGGAAATATACCTGGAGGCTATGGAAGAAGGCCTTATTAAACTGTTTATGGAAACCGGTGCCAACGTGCTGGCGCCGAGTTGCGGGCCTTGCCTCGGAACCGGTCAGGGGATACCGGCCGATGGTTACACAGTTATCTCTACAGCAAACAGGAACTTCAAAGGCCGCATGGGCAACAAGGAATCGGCCATTTACCTCGCTTCACCTGCCGTTGTTGCTTATTCCGCGTTGAAAGGTGAAATTTCAGATCCGAGAGGCGATCATTTTACCGATAAATTCCCCTTCGCTGCCGAGCAGAGTAAGACAGTCGACATTGCGCAGGGTGAAGACCGTTATGCTGCCGGGTCATGGAATTATGCCGATGTGGATAACCTGAATACCGACCAGATGTTTGCCGGGAAATTCACTTATGAGATCAACAGTTCGGAAGCTGAGAAAATCATGCCTTTCCTGTTTAAGGGATTTGACGATAGTTTCTCTGACCGGGTAAAAGAAGGCGACATTCTGGTAGCCGGAGCCAACTTTGGTTGCGGAAGTTCAAGGGAACATCCCTGCGTTGGTCTGGCCTATGCCGGAGTTAAGGCGGTTATCTGTAAATCAGTCAACCGGATTTTTTACCGTTCTTCGGTAAATCAGGGTCTTCCGATCATTCTCTTGCCCGAAGCGGTAGATGCATACAAACAGGGCGATAAGGTTGAAATTGATTTTGCTGCCGGCATTGTTACCGTTGCCGGTAAAGAGTTCAGATTTTCTCCGTTGCCTGCAAAACTGATGGGGATTTTCGATGCCAAAGGCCTGGTAAATTACGTTAAAGCCAACGCCTGACAAACGTTAAAATGTCTTAAACCGGCTGCTGAAGGGGAACCAAAGTGGCCGGTTTTTGTTTATCTGCAATATCCTTTTGATGAAAAATAAATTTGGCAACCGTTATTCCAGGTTCCTGTTTCCTGGACTCGCACTAATTCTGGTATCCCTGTTGTATATCGCACTGCTTACTGCATTGCCAAAATATGCAGGTCGCGTTCCTTTTCTGGCAATCCTTTTTCTGATCGATTGGATTGTATATCGCGATATAAGAAGGTTTTGGCTGAAATTTGGCGGATGGGTCAAAGGTGCTTTTGCTATATTCTGGTGGTTACCGGTATCCTTGTTGTTTATTTTTCTGATTGGTTCAGTTTTTTTGCCACTTCAACTCTGGAACGACTATCTGAGAATCTACCTGCCTGGCATTGCCCTGATAACCATTATTTCGAAAATGGCCATGCTTGCCGGACTTTTACCAGCTTATCTGGTAAGACTTGTTTCATATCTTAAAGGCCGGTTCATGAAGAAGCAGAGTGTTTTTCTGCCGGCGACCGAACGTTTCTTCAGGATCACCGGCATATTCCTGGCCGCCATAGTGCTGATCCTGATGACCATCGGGAGTGTTTACTGGGTTTACCAATTCAGGGTTCGTAAGGTTGAGCTGTCAATAGAGAACCTGCCTGCCCGCTTTGAAGGGATGAGGATTGTACAATTATCAGACATTCATCTCGGGAGCTGGGTGTCGGCCAAACCACTACAGCGGGCTGTTGATGAGGTAATGTCGTTGAAACCAGATATCATTGTTTTTACCGGCGACCTGGTAAATTACAGCACGGATGAAGTCAGGGGTTTCGAATCCACCCTGTCACAACTTAAAGCACCTTATGGGGTTTATGCTATCCTTGGTAACCACGATTACGGAGATTACACTGCCTGGCCTGATGAAGCAGCCAAAAAACAGAACATGACTGACCTTGAAATGTTTTATAAGGAAATCGGCTGGCAATTGCTCCGTAACCAATCGGAACTGATAACTGTTGACAGTGTGAAGCTTTTGGTGGCTGGTGTCGAAAACTGGAGCGCCACTGCAAGATTCAGGAAGTATGGGGATATGGAAACCACACTCCGGGGTTATCCTGATGCCGATGTGAATATTCTTCTGTCGCATGATCCTACCCATTGGGATGCCGAAGTAGCACAGTCATATCCCCGCTTCGATCTGACCCTGTCGGGTCATACCCATGGTATGCAGATGGGAATTGAAACATCAGGTTTCCGCTGGAGTCCTTCGCAGTACATGTATAAAGAATGGGCCGGTTTATACCGGCATATAACATCCTCCGGTAAGGTAAATTATCTCTATGTTAACCGGGGATTGGGTCACATCGGCTATCCCGGGCGGGTGGGAATTCTTCCTGAAATTGCGCTGATTATTCTGAAGAAAAGAAATTGATTCCGCCTCGCGAGGTGGAGTTCATCATCGTGGATTTTTCCGACCTGAACTTCTATTGGCCGATCAGGAGTTTGCGTAACGTTTAATCACCTTCGGCAGACTGGTAATAAAAGTCAATTTCCTTGCCCGGTTGCAATTGGCAGTTTGGTGTGCTCTGATATCCGGAATGTTACGGAAAATTGCTTAATGCATGCAGTTCTCCCTGTCACAGCAAGTCTTACAGGCTCTTTTATGTGCGCTGAAGTCGACAAGTTCAACAAAGGGCGAATAGTATCCTTCACCGGCAGGTTCCTCAAGCATCAGATCTGTACTGAGGTATTTCTTATTGCTGTCAGAGAACACCGTAGCAACATTGGCATTCTTTCCCTTCATTTCCTGAGCTATAATGGCCGCTATAAAATTGGCTCCTGAAGAAATGCCGACTGCCAGCCCAAGCTGACTGGCAAGTTTCTGGGCCATAAGAATGGCATCCCCGTCGTGGACTTTGATGATTTCATCAAGTTCATTCAGTTTTACAATCTCCGGAATAAACTCATCAGAAATGCCCTGAATGCGGTGCTTCCCGATTTTATGGCCGGTTGAGAGGGTGGGGGACTCTGCCGGTTCCATCGGGTGAATGCTGATTCCCGGATTCTGGGATTTCAGATACCTTCCGACACCCATGATGGTACCACCGGTACCAATACCCGCAACGAAAATATCAGGAATTGCGCCGGCGTCCTTCATCTGGCAGTATAATTCGGGACCTGTTGTCTCTTTATGGGCATCAGCATTATAATCATTCGCAAACTGACAAGGCAGAAAGATGTTGGGTTGCGATGCTGCAATTTCTTCGGTAATCCTGATACTCCCCAGAAATCCTCCCTGCTCTTTTGAAACAGGGATAACGGTGGCCCCAAGACTTTTGATAATGTCAACCCTTTCCTTGCTCATCCAGTCAGGCATAGCAATCATTACCTTATGACCCAATGCCCTGCCAATGGCGGCGAATGCAATTCCTGTATTGCCACTGGTTGCCTCAACAATGGTATCTCCGGGCTTGATTTTCCCTTCTTCATAGGCTCTCTGTAAAATATACAGTGCCATTCTGTCCTTGATACTTCCGGTAAGATTAAACTGCTCTATTTTGGTGAAAATTGTCCTTGGCTCTCCCCTGAAGGAAAAACGAATCTCAAGCAGAGGCGAATTTCCGATAACACTCCATAATTCTCTGAATTTTTTCGAGATTCTCTCATCGGGAATCAGGTTATTTATCATAGCTGGACTAGTTTCGTTGATGTTATTTCCTGAGGCAAATATATAAAGTTAAACATATTTTCATATCCTGTCCACGATATAAAATTCTTACGTTATGATACTATTGATATAGTACCTGATTCCCCGGGGGGCAAATAATGGGAAATGATTGTAAATCTCAGAATTGCTCAGGTTTTCTTAAGGTGATTTAAATCTTCCTTTCCTGGAAATGGAAAGATCAAGCTCTTTGCAGAAGAATAGTTTATTACTGATAAACAATCTGGTATAATACGAATTGGGTAAATTCTATCAGGTTTTTACACAAATACTCAGGGATTATAATTTAAACCATTCGTTCACCCTGTGGGCTATCTGACAGTTGTCCCTGATGTGTTTAAACTCATTGGTGTGCTTGTTGTACATATAGTCATCACCCCATTCTTTGTGATGTCGGCTTATTTCGAGCAACGCATTGAGGATGAAATCCAGCTGTGCATTGGTCATGGTCGGGTGAAGCGAAAGCCTGATCCATCCCGGTTTTTGCGAGAGATCACCATGGTCGATCAGATCAGTGATCGATCTTGAATGTTCATAACTGACATCGAGCAGGTAATGACCATAAGTGCCGGCGCAGGCACAGCCACCACGAACCTGAACACCATACCGGTCACTGAGCATCTTGACAACCAGGTTATAATGAATATCGGTAAAATAAAAGGAAATTACACCCAGTCTTGACCGCTGATTGTTGGCAAGAATATGAAGTCCAGGAATTTTTTCCATTCCGGTAAAGGCAATCTTCAGCAGCTCGTTTTCACGCTTGGCAATGTTGTCGACACCCATCTTTTCTTTCAGCTCTATACACAGCGCTGTACGGATGGCCTGCATAAAACCGGGTGTTCCTCCGTCTTCACGCGATTCGATGTCATCCACATATTTATACTCCCCCCAGGGATTGGTCCAGTCAACTGTTCCTCCGCCCGGTTGATCGGGCGTCGGACTATGGTACATAGAACTGTCAAAAATCAGAACACCGGATGAGCCGGGGCCACCGAGGAATTTATGTGGTGAAAATAAAACAGCATCCAGTTTCTCCAACGGATCGGCTGGGTGCATATTAATCTTTCTGTATGGTGCTGATGCGGCGAAATCAATAAAACAGAAACCGCCATTTTCATGCATGATTTTAGCAAGTTGGTGGTAAGGAGTTCCAACACCCGTCACATTTGAACAGGCCGTAAAAGCTCCGATTTTGAGTGGACGGTCACTGTAAAGCTTCAATTGACGCCTGAGCTCTTCAGGATCAACCAGAAGGTCTTTATCCGGGGAAAGAACCACCACATCACTCATGGTTTCGAACCAGGAAGTATGATTGCTGTGGTGTTCCATATGGGTCACAAATACCACCGGCTTTTCCTTGTCCTTGAAGCACTTGCTGTCGGTCAGCTGCCCACAGGTTTTTAAACCTATCATCCGCTGAAACTTGACGATTACCCCGGTCATACCAAAACCTGCAGTGATAATCACATCTTTCGGGCCTGCATTTACATGTTTTTTAATGCGTTTGTGGGCTTCATGATATGCTTTGGTCATCGAAGTACCCGTTTCACTGGTTTCAGTATGTGTATTACCGATAAATGGTCCGATATCGTTGGTTAGGCGCTCCTCAATAGGACGGTATAACCTTCCGCTGGCAATCCAGTCGGCATAAATCAGTTTCTGCCATCCGAAAGGCGTTTCGTACTCAAGGTCATGGCCGATGGTGTTCCTTCTGAATTGTTCGAAATAGCTTTCCATAAGTATTTTTTGGTCAGATCCTGTGGCTGCAAATGTCAGTATTTTTTCAGTAAAAAAGCATTCAAATTTTTTATGGCTTCGCTATGCCTAAAGCCATGTCAGTCAAAATTTAAATTGCTGTTATACTGTATATTATAAACTACTAATCCGGCATTTTACCGGTGTAGGCATTGGCTTTATTATAATCGAACTCATTTTCCCATTTTGCAACCACCACGGTAGCCAGACAATTTCCAATCACATTCACAGCAGTTCTGGCCATATCCATCAGTTCATCTATTCCCAGGATGATAAAAATCGGCCAGGTAGGTAATCCGAAACTGGCTGCAGTTCCTAGAAGAATTACCAGCGATGCCCGCGGAACTCCTGCGACTCCTTTACTTGTAAGCATCAGCGTGAATACTATGATCAGCTGCTGTTCTATCGGGAGATGAATCCCCGACACCTGAGCAACAAAAATGGTGGCCAGCGATAAGATCGCCTTTGGCAGAGCCGATTCAGAACTGGTGGTGGCAAAGGCAATGGTTGCGGGCTCTGAGACAGCCCTGATAAAATTTCTGAGGGGAATTTTCAGAATCAGCAAAATCGGAAGTAATACCAATAGCACAAAAATGGTCAGAGCCGCATATAAAGTAGCCAGCAACTGGATCAGGTTGGTGAGAATGCCAAGCCCCATGTGACCCACTGAATAGGCAATAGCAGCAAATACAGCGACCGGGGCAAAATACATCACCAGGTTGGTGAATTTGAACATGGTGTTGGCGAGGGTTTCCGCAAAACCAACCATGCGTTGCCGCTGCTGTTCCCTGAGCAATGCCACGGATATTCCGAAAAGGATACTGAAAACAACTATCTGCAATACCTGGCCCTCATAAATGGCTTTTGCAATATTTTCTGGAAAAATGTGGAGAATAATTTCTTCGAATGTCTGGGCTTTCACCTCAGGTGCATTCTGCATAGCTAATCCGGAAGGAATAACCACACCGACGCCTGCCTTGCTCAGATTGATGGCAGCCAGGCCTATAAACAAAGCTATGGTTGAAACCACTTCAAAGTAGAGAATCGATTTCCAGCCCATCCTTCCAACCTGCTTCAGGTCTGCATGACCCGCAATTCCAACCACCAGCGTGGAAAAAATAAGCGGTGCAATGATCGTCTTGACCAATTGCAGGAAAATCTTGCTGAACAGGTTCAGGTGGACTGCAATACCAGGAAGATCGAAGCCGAATTCAACCCCGATTACCATACTGGTAAGGATCCAGGTTGTCAGTGATTTTTTCAGAATGGAACGTACGATCAGCAGCGAAATAATAAGCCATCTGCTGATCAGCAGTAACAATGGGTGGAGATTCCAGAACCCGTAATGCTGGCCGGTATGCTGAAGTATTACAAGCGTAATTCCTGTAAACAGGCCAATCCGGAACAGATACTTGTACTTGTCCTTCATCTCAGCTGGTTTGTTGGAACGATTTTAAACTTTCAGCCAAACCTACATGAATTTTCTGAAATAAGCACGTAGCTGATGAAAATATAGGCAGATTATCACATTTAATCGTTTAATTGCATCGTGAATTCATGATACAATTATTTCACGAGGGTATGCGATGTGAAGACAGTAGGAAGTAGGGAGCCCTGCCTGCGGTTTACCTGCCGGAGGAGGGAAGGCATTTTGCCCACCGGAGGCGGGTATGGTGTTTTCAGTTAAGCTCAATAAACAATGCAGCAATTAATACTAGGTTCAACGTAAACCCCTACCAATAACCTCCTGATTTTAAATACCCGGCATAAGTCATCTGCCCGTATTTAAAGGATAAACTGCCTGCCAATCAGCCGACAGGGTGGAATGTCAATACTTATAGATTGGCTAAACCAATGCCAGGCAGACCAGCAAAGCTGTTAACTGTTAGTTGTTAGTTGTTAGTTGTTAGTTGTTAGTTGTTAGTTGTTAACTGTTAACTCCACTTAGTCTCCCTGCGAAATCTGCATCCTCGACACTTCCACCTCTCCGCCTTCGGAATAAACACTGATCCAGTTGTTATCGAGCCGGTACCAGCGGTCCTGTATGCTCACCCTGACCATGTAATCGCCGGTCTCCTGCGATTTGATGCTGCGCAGTACGATGCCGCCGCTCTTCTGACCATCGATTCCGTAATTCAGATAAACCTTTGGTTCCGTTTCACCTGTTTTTCTGGCTTTGATGATGATGTAATTGTTTTTCCGCAGCCGCATTTCGATGGCTTTGAACTGGAACTTCTGCTCTGAATCAGCCTTGATGATGAGCGGGGTGGAAACCAGGTCGACCATGGCATGATCTTCCATGTACTGCCTTATTTTCCGGATCATTTCAGCCGGATATGCTTCCTCGGGCCTGATGAGTTTCGCTTCCTCATAAGCATCGATGGCCTGATCGAAAACCTTATCCTGGTAAGCGAGATCAGCTTTATTGATGACCTTGTTATAAGCATCCATCTGATTTCTAACCCGTTCCATCAGGATGGTGTTGATTTCAATCAGTTTGTTTTTAGGGTAAGACTCCGCAGGTTTGATGGCTGATGCCTTTTCATATGACTTTATTGCACTGGTGAAATCCTGTAGGTTGAATAATCGGTTGGCAGTTTCAATCGCATCATCATAATCCTTGTTGGCAAGTTGTTTCTGCTCCTCAAGCTTGGCTTCAATTTCCCGGATTCTCTCCTGCGGGTGAACTTCCGTCTTTTTAAGCGCAAGCGCTCTCTTATAGGAATCCAGCGCACTGGTATAATCCCTGGCTGTGTATAAACGGTCGGCTTCATTGATATAAGCCATATAGTTTTCATTTAAGGACCTTCTTTCGGATATCTCTTTCTCAATCATTGCTATACGGTCGGCCGGATAAGACTCCTTTGGTTTCATGCCCTGGGCCTGCCGGTAAGCCAGTATTGCTTCATCAAAGGCTCCGCTGGAATAAAGGGTGTCGCCCCGCATGATCTGTTCAGCATATGCCTGCTCAACAAGCATCATCTCCGTTTTTAGCTTATTGATTTTGGCAATCTGTTCTGCCGGATAAGTTTCCGATGGCTTCAGTGTCAGGGCTTCCTGGTATTTTATGGTGGCTTTGTCAGTTTCATTCCGGTTATAAAGCTGGTCAGCCTCAGCAATCAGCAACCGGTAAGCTTCTTTGGATTCTTTCTGCTTGCTGATCATATTGTTAATGATACCAATCTGCTCCTGTGGATAGACTTCTGCAGGTTTCAGATCATGCCCTTCCTTGTATTTAACAGCTGCGGCATCCAGTTCTCCCGAATTGAATAAACGATCAGCCTCAGCAATAACCCGCTGATAATTATCGTTCAGGATTTTCTGCTCCCCTAGAATTTTTGATATCTGGGCTAACTTGTCCTGAGGATATCTTTCTGAAGGCTTCAGCGCTTTCGCCTGCTCAAAAAACAGCATAGCCTTCTCGGGGTTATTAGCTTTTAGCGCCAGATCTCCTTCAGCGATGTTTTTGGCGTAATTTTCTTCCAACGACTTAAGCTGTTCAATCAAAGTGCTGATCGAAGCGATTTTCTCCTGTGGGTATTTCTCTTCAGGCAGGGTAAGTGCTGCTTCTTTGAATTTAATCAGTGCCTTTTCGAAGGATCCTTCATTGTATAGCTTATCTGCGGCAGAAATCTGCTGGTTATAAGCAGATAGTTTTGCTTTCTGAGCTTCTTCCTGTGCAACGATGGCCTTCAGTTGCTCCTGTGGATACTTTTCGCCCGGTTTCAATGAAAGGGCCTGGGTGTAGTTTTTGGATGATTCAGCCAGTAACCCTGCATCAAAGAACCGGTCAGCATCACCGATGAGTTTCTGGTACTGATCTTCCATCGAACGGTTTGCAGCAAGGCTTGCATTGATTTTACCAATCTGATCACCCGGATATGTTTCGTCTGGTTTGATGGAGAGGGCCTGCTGATAACTGTTCAGCGCTGCTTCAAGGTTACCTGATTGATAGGATTGATCACCCGATGCCAGGGCCTTTTTATAAGCGTCTTCTTTTTGTTGCAATGCATTCAGGGTTTCCCTGGCCTTTTCAATTTGCTGTGCAGGGTATTCTTCCGAAGGCTTCAGTGATTGAGCTGCTACATATAAAGCAATGGCCCCGGTAAATTCTCCGGTATTAAATTTAAGATCGGCCTGCGCAATTGTGTTTATGTAGTTCTCGTTCAGGCTTTTCATTTCAGCCAACTTTCTCTCTGCCAGAATAATCTGCTCCTGGGGGTACTTTTCCGCTGGTTTCAGTGCCTGTGCATTTCTGTATGATTTGATGGCATTCTCAAAGTCATTGGTATTAAAGAAATTGTCTCCTTCTTTCAGGTTCTTTGCAAAGTTTTCTTCCAGCGATTTTCTTTGCTCAAGGATTGATGCGATGGCTTCAATTTTTTCACCGGGATATTTTTCTGCTGGCAGGATGGTCAGGGCTTCGGCATATTTCTTCCCGGCCCTGTCATAATCTGCTTCACCAAACAATCTGTCGGCATCGGCAATACACTGATCATAAGCAGTTTTTTGTGCTTTTTGCGCTTCAATCAATGCACTGATGGCCGCTATCTGATCTGCCGGATACTTCTCCTGCGGCTTGATTAACAGGGACTTTTTATAGGCATCCAGAGATTCAGTATAAGATCCCGCTTTGTAAAGCTTATCCGCCTCTGCGATCAGTGACTGAAATTGTTCTTCCTTCGATTTATTGGCAGCGAGGATTGTATTGATGCCGGCAATCTGTTCCTGAGGATAAGTGCTGTTGGGTTTTATGGCCAGGGCTTGCCGGTAGCCAGCCAGCGCACCTTCAAAGTCTTCTGAATTTTTTAATTTGTCTGCCAGAGCAATGGCCTGATTGTAAGATTCTTCTTTAATACGTAAAGCCTCAATGGATTCCCTGGCCTTGCTGATCTGTAGTGTAGGATAAGCCTCCTGCGGTTTGAGCCCTATAGCTGTCTGGTAAAGAGCAATGGATTCGTCAAAGGAAGCAGAAGCAAACTTCCTGTCGGCTTCTGCAATGGCCTTCTCATAGGCAACCTGCGCAGCACGGGCATCAGAAGTAAGCTTATTGATGGCTGCTATCCGTTCTTTCGGATAGGATTCTTCAGACTTTATACCTGTAGCTTCCTGATATTTTACAAGGGCTTCATTGTAGCTACCTGAGTCAAAAAGCAGGTCTGCTTCTGAAACAACTTTATTATAGGCTTTCACCCTTTCAGCCTCTTTGATCGCAAGCTGGAGGCCGGCAATCTCCTCGATTTTCTGTTTTGGATAGGCTTCTCCCGGTTTCAGGTTATTGGCATTCTGAAATTCAGCTTTTGCTTCAGCATATTTCTTTTCGGTAAAATAAGCATCTCCGGCTGAAACGGCTTTGACATAGTCATCTTCCAGCTGCTGTTTTTGCAGCAATATGGCATTTATTTTTTCGATCTGTTGCGACGGGTAGATTTCCCCGGGAAGAATCTTCAGTGCGTTCTCGTATGCTGTGAGGGCTGTCAGATAGTCTTTGGTATTAAAAAGCTTATCAGCACCTGCAACCGCAACCTGGTAATTCTGTTGTGCATCCTTTAATTGCGCTGAACCCTGCGAAACCCGTTCAAGCATGCTTTTGGGATAATTCTCGCCGGGCTTGATTTTCAGGGCCATTTCATATTTCAGCTTTGCCATTGCAAAGTCACGGTTCATATAGGCTTCATCGCCTTCTGAAAGGGCTTTTTCGTAGGAATCCTTCTGCGCTTTATCAGCTGACATTCTGGCATCAATATCACTGATCCGCTGCCTGGGGTAGGTGGCAGCTGGGTCGGCTTTTAGCGCTGCATCGTAAACTGGGCGTGCATTGACATAATCTTTGGCTGTAAAGAGCTTATCAGCCTCCGCAATCAGTTTGTTGTATTGTTTTATTGCTTCCTGTTTTGCCAGGTTCATTTTGTCTGCTTCTGACAGTTTATCCCGGGCATTCTTATCCTCCGGCTTTATATTGACGGCAAGGTCAAACTGGATCCGGGCAGCAGCATAATCGGCAGAGCCCATCAGTTTGTTGCCATTATCCATTGCCTGCGAAAACCTTGCTTCATCGGCCGGGTCCACGTAAAATTTCCGGATATAGGTCAGCTTATCTTTGGGATATTTTGCTGTTGGGTCAATGCTGAGTGCTTTCTGATATTCGGCTTTTGCCTTGGCATATTCTTTAGTTGAAAGAAATTGCTCACCCCGGGTAATGGCATCTTCAAACTGCTGAAGCCTGGCTTTTTCATCAGTATCGACGACTTGTGCCCGGGTCGGCGGCTGGTTCAGAAAAAGAATTAGTGTTAAGAAAACGGGAATAAGCCACTTATGCCGGTATGTAATCCTGGTAGCAGAATATTTCATTACTTTCTGGTCGTTGACGATAATAAAAAACCGGTCCGTGGTTCAGACGGACCTGCAATAAACGATTGAATGACGGTTTTAGTATGGGTTTGAATGGGTTGTTTTGCCGGTTTCATTGCAGGGTCCTCTGATTGAGACATTATAACTGGTTATAAAGTTCTTTACAATCAGGGCCGGTTAACCCTGGAGAAGCCCGTCCTTCATGATCAGCCTGCGGTCCGCCATTTCTGCCAACTCTTCATTATGTGTTACGATCACGATGGTTTGGTTGAATTTATCCCTAAGTTCAAAAAAGAGCCGGTGTAGTTGTTTTGCGTTGGCAGAATCGAGGTTGCCCGACGGTTCATCAGCCATCAGCACGGCCGGTTGATTGATCAGTGCCCTGGCAACAGCAACCCTCTGCTGCTCTCCGCCCGATAATTCTGATGGTTTGTGTGATGCCCTGTCGGTAAGATTGAGGAAACTGAGCAGTTCCATAGCCCGGTTTTCAGCTTCCTTTTTCCCTGTCCGGGCAATAAATGCCGGAATACAGACATTCTCAAGGGCAGTAAATTCAGGTAAAAGATGATGAAACTGAAATACAAAGCCTACTTTCCTGTTTCTGAATTCAGCAAGTTTCCGGTCATTCAGTCCTCCTGTATCAATGCCGTCGAACAGAATGCTGCCTCCGTCAGCCCTGTCAAGGGTGCTCAGAATGTGAAGCAGGGTCGATTTTCCGGCACCGGAAGCGCCGGTGATGGATACTATTTCACTTTTGGCAATCTCAAGCGAGATGCCTTTAAGCACCTTTAAACTGCCGTACGATTTCGTAATATCTGTAGCCTTGATCATTCTCCTGTCGATGAGATGCAAAAGTACAGGATTTTTAACTGAAATACAGGATACAAAAATGGTGATTGGCAGGAATTTATAATGATGAACGGATCATCAACAACTCAATCTATTCCGGCAAACGGAAAACAGGCGGGCTAAAACAGAAATTCAGGAAGTGAGTTGGTAACAGAGTTATTTATAGCTGGACAAAATTATATCGCTGAAGTTATAGAGGCTTCAGCATCTGCTTTATACCATTGGAAAAGGTGAATACCTGATACCCGGCATTATTGATTGTCAACGACAAAATCGTCTTCGTAAACTTCTATCTCGAGATCTGCTCCGATGAGTTCAACAAGCCATTTGTATCCATGTTTTACAATCAACCTGATTTTTACGTATCCCATAACAGGATATTTTAATGTAGCTAACATGACATTCAGTTTTATCGGTGAATAACTGGCAGCATCCTCTGTTTCAGATGCTGAACTTTATATATTTATACCATTTTGATGAAAATGTAACTTCAGAATATAATTGCAGGTTATTTTTCAGCCAGATGTTAGCGGTATATTAAATATTTGTGATCTCTTAAGCGGGAAATTTTCTGACTATAATTCATTGAATAGAATATAAAGGCCTTGCCTTTTTTATTTATTCTCAGGGAGGATCTGTATGATGGAAAGGAATGACTCACTAAGCGTGCAGGAGGAGGAGACCTTCAGATTTCCTGATAAAAATACTCCGGATCAATTGAAGAAGTGGGGATTATTTTTTTCTCTTCAACATCAGGTAATCCAGGTGATAAATTACTTTTATACTGAAGGTGTTCAGTTGCGGGGCGTTGAAAAGGTTGTCGAGATTTTCCGGGAAATTGGCCTGGTAAAGTTTATCTTCACGTTGTATGGCATTCTTCCAGACAATGTTCAGCATACTTCCCGGGGCAAATTCCCAGCCGAACACCATATCAATGTTAAATGAATTGTAGTTGTAATTGAAATATTCCGGATCAATACTGCCGGGATAATTCAGTAATTCTCCTTTGTCGGTAAGGGTGTAAAAATCAGTATAATTGGCTTTCTGCCAGTAATGCCTTAACCATAAGCTGAGTCCAATCCTTTTACCGATCATATACTTGCCTGATATTGAACTTTCAAGTGTGGATATGTCCCTTCTGCCAAACCAGATGCTGTCACTGGTATAATCCTGGAACACATAACCGGGATCACCCGGATTTGAACCTATTCCTACCTTGGTTCTGACTGAAAACCGTTCGTTGAACCTTAATATTGGCTCTATTTCAAACAGCATATAATGAATGTGATCAAAATCACGTGTATAATAGATCAATCCGTCCAACGCAAGAGTTTTCCTGTAATCGCTGGAATATCCTATCATTCCCTGGACATAACCCGGAGCCACATAGTATCGTCCGGTCCGGCGAGGCTCATAAAAATCATGTCTGTCCAAAGGCGAAACAGTGAGTCCCCACCATACAGAAAGGTAATTTTTAAATGTGGTGTTTCCTTTATAGGTATAGGTTGTATTTATATTCTTTTTACTGTCGATGGCCCTGGTTTGATCAATTCCGAAACTGTTGGCATAATTCAGCACATTGCCGGTAGGTTCATAAATCCGGTAACTCAGGTAAATTCCCCTGTTTTCCTGGTTTCTGGTTCTGTTGATGCCAAGGTCATTGATGTTGAAATGCTTGTCCATAGCACTCTGGTAAATGCTGAATTGGAACTTGCCACGGCTTTTCATAAAATAAAAGCCGTAATTGTAGCCGGTTGCATTTTCTCCCCAGGGGTACCTGCTTTCTGAACCTGCAGTGTTCCAGTTAGAGGCGGCGAAATTAAGTCCAAGCTGATAGGTTTTGGATTTTTCACCAATGGTTGCACCCCCGCCAATCACGTTGGAGTCATCCCAGCCTGCCGGCCTGCTTACATTGGTATTGATGAAATATACGCTTGAGTTGTTGGCCAGCGCCTGATCAAGTACAACGATGCTATAATTGCTCAGAGGATCAGTCAGGATTTTCCTTTCCTCTCCGGTAATGGTATCGGTAACCTTAGCCCAGGTATTTCCGGTCAAAGCGTTGAAAACACCGATACCAAGTCCTTTGCCGGTGCGGCCGGAGAACTTGACGGCATTCAGCAACCTTGCAGCCAACGGATTTGTTACAATATTCTCGTTCGTTTCAAGGGAATCGTAAACTGAATAATAGAGCAGGGGAGTGCGCCCGATTCGTCTTGAATAGAAAAGGTTGCCTTTTTGAAACAGATCCGTACCTTCGTTAAAGAAAGTCCTGTTTTCATCATAAATCAGTTCAAGGGCAGTCAGGTTTTTCTGAATTTTATCGGACTGCACCTGGCTGAAATCCGGTAGAAGGATCATATCAAGTGTGAAACTTTCATTCAGGCCATATTTGATGTCCATACCGCCATTGTATGCTCCGGTTAGAGAATTGCCGCTTACCAATGGATCGCTGTTGTGCTGCATGCTGGCAGATAAGTAAGGCGTGAATGAAAGCCTTACCGGAGGTTTGATGTGCTCTAAACCGGTTAATTTTCCCCAATACACAAGTGAGTTCCCGGCACCTTTTTCCTCGAGGGCCCATTGTAACTCCTCCCTGTACCGCCTTATTCTCCTGATGGCCTGAAAGCCCCATTCCTGGGTTTTCATTGAAGGGAACCTTAGGGCAGAGTATGGAATGCGCATCTCAACATTCCACCCGTTTGGTGTTATTTTGACTGCGCTTTGCCAAACGGCATCATAGGTGTCATCGGCTTCCCGACCATCTGTTTGAATGCCTGAGGCCGAAACAAGATAATAATAGGCATCCTGTTGATTGTTATAGGTGTCGAAACCAATCCCGAAATAGTCAGCATTCAGATCATCGTTGTCACGCTCGCCAAGTTGCCGCTCTATGCTGTCGGGATGGGGGTCATACATGATGGCAGCCACATAGAGGGCGTCATCATCATACAGCAGAAAAACCCGGGTTGAAAAACTTGGTTCGGCGTCAAGAACAGGCTCATATTGCCTGAATTCTGTAAGTAAAGTAGCTGATCTCCAGACGGTATCAGTGATAATGCCGTCGATCCGGGGTGCTACACTGGTCCTGACTATTCCTGCTGTCGGAGGATTGCCGGCGGTCAGTCCTGTGATATTGATAATCATCAGAATCAGGATCAGTGAAAAATACTTGTGATCCGGCTTCAATAAGTCTATAAGAGAAGTTATAGATTTGATATTCATCAATTAACCTTTGATAGCTGATAAAATCTTTTAACTTTGTCTGAACTGACAGCCCGGATATTTGTTTAGAGGCTGTGCTTTATGACAAATGTAAAGGATTTTCGGAATGCTTTAATAAAAATGTTTCTATCTTCGGCAATTGTGACGAATTTTAAACAACAGATATATGAATCTTCATGAATACCAGGCTAAACAGATTCTTCGTTCATTCGGGGTGCCTGTTCCCAAGGGCATAGTTGCCGAAACTCCTGAACTGGCTGTGAAAGCGGCCGAAGAAATTCAGAAAGCCACCAATTCAGAACGTTGGGCAGTAAAAGCCCAGATTCACGCCGGCGGCCGGGGTAAAGGCGGAGGTGTCAAAATTGCACAGTCACTTCACGAAGTATGGGAGAAATCATCCCAGATCATCGGCATGACCCTGGTCACACCTCAAACCGGCCCCGGAGGCAAACTCGTAGGAAAAGTACTGATTGAACAGAATATTTTCTATCCGGGCGAAAGTGAACCGAAGGAATTTTATATGAGTCTGCTGCTCAACCGGGCTACCGGTAAAGTAATGGTCATGTATTCAACCGAAGGTGGAATGGATATTGAAGAAGTTGCCGCACACACGCCACACCTGATCTTTACCGAAGAGATAGAGCCAAGTGTGGGGCTCCGCGATTTCCAATGCCGTAAGATAGCCTATAACCTTAAACTTGACGGAACAGCACACAAGAATATGCAGCAGTTCGTCAAAGCGCTCTATAATGCATATATGGGCACTGATGCTTCGATGCTGGAGATCAATCCTGTTTTCAAGACCTCTGATAACCTGATCATGGCCGCCGATTGCAAGATGAGACTCGATGATAATGCATTGTTCCGTCATCCCGATTATGCCGCCATGCGCGACCTTACCGAAGAGGATCCTGCCGAAGTAGAGGCTGGTCAGTACCATCTGAATTATGTGAAGCTCAATGGTAACGTGGGCTGTATGGTGAATGGCGCCGGCCTGGCCATGGCCACCATGGATATCATCAAACTATCGGGTGGCGAGCCCGCCAACTTCCTTGATGTGGGCGGTACAGCCAATGCCGAACGTGTGGAGCAGGCTTTCCGGATCATCATGAAAGACCCCAACGTTAAAGTAATCCTGGTCAACATCTTTGGCGGCATCGTCCGCTGCGACCGGGTTGCCCAGGGCATTGTGGATGCCTACCGGAACATCGGTGACATCGACATACCGATCATTGTAAGGTTACAGGGAACCAACGCTGTAGAAGCGAAAGAACTGATTCAACAGTCGGGATTGAAAGTATATTCCGCAACACTGCTTCAGGAAGCCGCCGGCCTGGTGACCACAGTGCTGGGTTAATCTTTTTCGTTAATTTATTGTGAATGGAAAGCTACCCGGTTGGGTGGCTTTTTTTAATCCGTTCCAGAATTGTCATCTTCAGGCTGACTGGAAGAAACGACAAAAATAAAAACGGCCGGGTTTTCACCCGGCCGTCCCCCAAATCACTATACATGAAAACAACTACTTTGCATATTCTGCAATGATGTCCTTTACACCATCTGGAGCTACGCGGCCGAATACCTTTTCACCGACAAGTACTACAGGGGCAAGCCCGCAGGCGCCGACACACCGCAGGCAGGCGAGAGAGAACTTGCCATCGGGTGTGGTTTCGCCCACATTGATGTTCAGGATTCGTTTGAATTCTTCAATAACCTTCTCGGCACCACGCACATAGCAAGCCGTTCCCAGGCAGATGGAAACGGGATGCTCTCCTTTGGGCAGCATGGTGAAGAATGAGTAAAAGGTAACCACCCCATATACATGGGCCACAGAAACGTTGAGCTCTTTTGCAATCACTTCCTGAACCTCTGCCGGAAGATAACCGAAAATACCCTGTGCCTTATGCAGCACATTGATCAGCTCACCCTTCTCATTGTTGAACGATTTGCAAACTTCCCTCAGTTCATCGAGTTTGTTTGCGGATAATTTAATATTTGCCATGATCTGAATTCTTTTTTTGTTTTACAATTGGTAGACCTGACCGCTTACAGCAGCCCTGCCCGACAAAACCTTACTCAACAGTCTTGATCTCCTTGCTTTTGTCAAAATAATGGGTGTGAAGCAGGTGATGCGACTTTTCACTCAGCGGCTTGCCGAGGAATTCATCATAAAGTTTGATGATGTAAGGGTTCTCATGCGATTTTCGGATGGTCTTTCCGGCATCTTCAGCATATAGCGCACGCTGGCGGGCTTTGATCACTGAAGAATCCCCGTGGTGTAGCGGTTGACCGCCACCACCGATACAACCGCCCGGGCATGCCATGATTTCAATGGCATGGAATTCAGATTTACCATCTTTGATGTCCTGCAGCAGTTTACGGGCATTTCCGAGTCCATGGGCAATGCCAATCTTTATTGGAAGGCCGTCAAAATCAATGGTCGCTTCCCTGATGTACTCCATTCCGCGCAATTCCTCAAAAGAGATTTTCTGAAGTTTCTTGCCCGTATAGACTTCGTAAGCCGTGCGGCAGGCGGCTTCAATAACGCCCCCCGTGGTTCCGAAAATAACAGCGGCTCCTGTCGATTCGCCTAAAGGATGATCAAAATCTTCTTCCGGCAATTCGTTGAATTCAATGTTCGACTGCTTGATCAGGTGCGAAAGTTCCCTTGTTGAAATGGAGAAATCAACATCAGGATTACCATCGGTGGCAAATTCATCACGCTGACATTCGTATTTCTTAGCCAGGCATGGCATAATCGAAACAACAACAAGATTTTCGCGTTTCACCCCGATTTTATCAGCGAAATAGGTTTTTGCTATGGCGCCGAACATTTGCTGCGGGCTGCGGGCCGTTGAAGGAATGTCCATCATTTCAGGGAACTGGTGTTCGAAGAAATTAACCCATCCCGGACAACAGGAGGTAAGAATCGGTAGTGGTACATTTTTATCACCATTCAGATGGCGGGTCAGACGGTCAAGCAATTCCGTGCCCTCCTCCATAATGGTAAGGTCGGCAGCAAAGTCGGTATCAAATACGTAGTCAAAACCAAGTCTGCGCAGTGCTGCAGCCATTTTACCCGTAACAAGGGTGCCGGCTTCCAGTCCGAATTCCTCACCCAGTGCGGCTCTAACAGCCGGAGCGGCCTGAACCACCACTGTTTTGGTAGGATCAGCCAGTGCCCTGATGACCGAATTGGTGTGGTCAACTTCGGTTAACGCGCCTGTCGGACAAACTGCCACACATTGTCCACAATAAGTACAAACGCTGTGGTCAAGGTTCATTTCAAAGGCAGGAGCCACCACCGACATAAAACCACGGTTTACCGCTGAGAGTACACCTACCGTCTGTACATCGTTGCACATCATTTCACAGCGCCGGCACATAATGCATTTGTCGATATCGCGGATGATGGCAGGGGAGGTGTCTTCGCGATAAGTTGACTGTTCACCTTCATAGTGTATTTTCCTTACCCCGAATTCCTGTGCCATAGACTGAAGCTCACAGTTTCCGTTTTTAGCACAGATCAGGCAATCGGTCGGGTGGTCGGAAAGGATGAGTTCAAGAACCGTTTTTCTTGAATTCAGTACCCTGATGTTGTGGGTGTTTACCACCATCCCTTCGGTACATTCAGTAACACAGGCAGGGGCAAGGTTACGGCGTCCTTCCACTTCAACCACACAAACGCGGCAACCGGCCGGTTTGTTTTCAATGTTCAGGTCGTGCAGGTGCAGGTAGCAGAGGGTCGGGATATGTATACCCGCTTCCCTGGCAGCTTTGAGGATGGTAGTTCCTTTGGCTACCTCAACAACCTTATTATCTATTTTAAGTTTTATCGTTTCCATTTTCTTCTTCCGGTTTAATTATTTGATAAACACTGCATTGAACTTGCACTTTTCGAGGCAGGCTCCACATTTGATACAGGTGGTCTGGTCGATCACATGTACACCCTTGCGTTCACCCGAAATGGCATTAACAGGGCAATTGCGTGCACAGGCGGTACAGCCGACGCAATTCTCTGCTTCAATTACATACTGGAGCAATGCTTTGCACTGTCCTGACCGGCATTTCTTGTCAGTAACATGCTCAATGTATTCATCCCAGAAGTTTTCAATAGTAGAAAGAACAGGATTGGGAGAAGTCTGTCCCAGTCCGCAGAGCGCCGTGTCTTTGATCACCTGACTCAGGTTTCTGAGACGGTCGATATCTTCACGCGTTCCGTTGCCCTTCGTAAGTTTGTCAAGAATTTCATAAAGGCGCTTATTCCCTATGCGGCAGGGCGCACACTTTCCACAGGATTCCTCAACGGTAAAGTCAAGATAAAACTTCGCTATGGAAACCATACAGTCGTCTTCATCCATCACAATCATACCACCTGAACCCATCATAGAACCGGCAGCAATCAGGTTGTCATAGTCGATGGGTGAATCCAGGTGTTTCTCGGTCAGACATCCGCCCGAAGGTCCGCCGGTCTGCACGGCTTTAAACTTTTTACCATCCTTGATACCGCCGCCGATCTCATAAATAACCTCGCGAAGCGTAGTTCCCATGGGAACCTCAATCAGACCAACATTGTTGATTTTCCCGGCGAGGGCAAATACCTTGGTGCCCTTCGATTTTTCGGTTCCGATGCTGGCAAACCAGGCTGCACCTTTGTTGATGATTACCGGGACATTGGCAAAGGTTTCAACATTGTTGACATTGGTTGGTTTTTCAAAATATCCTGAAACCGATGGAAACGGCGGTTTCACGGTGGGCTCTCCGCGTAAACCTTCCATGGAATGAATCAGGGCTGTTTCTTCCCCGCAGACAAACGCACCGGCTCCGTAGCGCAGTTCAATATCAAAAGCAAAGTCGGTTCCAAGAATTCCGTTGCCAAGCAGGCCATATTCACGGGCCTGGGCGATGGCTGTTTTTAAACGATCGATGGCCAGCGGGTATTCGGCCCGGATGTATACCAGTCCGATAGAAGCGCCTATGCAGTAACCGCAGATGGCCATGGCTTCAATCACAGAATGGGGGTCGCCTTCAAGAATCGAACGGTCCATGAATGCTCCGGGGTCTCCTTCGTCGGCGTTGCATACCACATATTTAACATCGGAAACGGATTTACTGGTAATTTCCCATTTCAATCCCGTAGAGAAACCTCCGCCTCCACGTCCGCGCAGACCCGATTTCTTCATCTCTTCAATGACCTGCTGAGGGGTCATTTCGGTGAGGCACTTTGCCAGTGCTTCATAACCATCGCGGGAAATGTATTCATCAATGTTTTCAGGGTCAATAAAACCACAGTTGCGTAGCGCAATCCTGATCTGTTTTTTATAGAATCCCATGTGTTTCGAATCGGCAATATGCTCCTTGTTTTCAGGATCCTGGTAAAGCAACCGGTTCACCTTACGGCCTTTGATGATGTGCTCTTCAATGATTTCCCTGGCATCGGCCGGTGTTACCTGGGTATAGAAAGTGTTGTCGGGCATGATCTTGACAATGGGTCCCTTTTCGCAAAAACCGAAACAACCGGTCGCAATCACCTGTATCTCTTTGTCAAGTCCCTTGTCGGCAACGATGGCTTTCAGATGGCTGAGCAATGATTCGCTTTCCGAAGCATGGCAGCCGGTTCCACCGCATACCAGAATGTGCATTTTATATTTTGCCATTACTGTTCCTCCCTATTTTTTTTCGATGGTTTCGTAATTTACCGGGATGATCCCATCAACCAGTTCGCCGTTCTTAATGTACTTTTCAATGATGTCATCCGCTTTTTTTGTGTCGACATAACCGTATACAACCGGAGAATGACCCGGTAGGGTGATCTCAACGGTCGGCTCAGCGAAACAATAGCCCATGCAACCGGTCTGGGTGACAACTGCCTGAATGTTTCTCTTCTCAAATTCTTCAATAAAAAAGTCCATGACCTGTTTTGCACCGGAAGCAATTCCGCAGGTTGCCATAGCTACTTTGACCTGCACAAGGCTTTCAGGGTTGTTGCTGTTTTCTCTCAGGCTCATTCTACCCTGCAGTTCTTCCTTGATTTTCCGCAGGTCTGCCAGTGATTTGACTTGTCCCATGTTTTTGATAAATTTTACTTTTGTTTGGTATTTGTGTGTTGAAACTTGTATTTCGTGTGTTTAACCTGCAATACTGATTTCCTGCAGATTTTCACGGATCATTTCTTTCAGAAACCGGATAACCCCAGCTTCACTGATGGGCATTCCTTCAAGCATGGCATTGACCTCCCTGGTGTCGAATGTAAAGGTATCTTTTTCAGTGATATGACAGTAAATAAATCGGATTTTCAGATTCGCTGCAGCCAGCAGAACCATGGTTCCTGCAATGTCGCCAAGCGGAGGTCTGTCAATGTTTTTAAGACTGAAAAATGCCGTAACCCTTGTGCCTTTATCAGGTTCACTCTTTATCTCCAGTGATCCGCCGGTTCGCTCGGCATTCTGTTTCAGCAACGGAAGTCCAAGTCCCACTTTACGCGTAGTTCTGCCTGTAACATAAGGATCCGTTACTTTTGCGGCATATTCTGCAGTCATCCCTTTTCCATTGTCAGATATTACAATCCTGTATAGATCTGTAATGCGGTTTTCGGAAATTTCCACTTCGATGGTTCCGGCACCTGCCGAAATTGAATTCTGGGCAATATCCATGATATGCATCGAAAGGTCTTTCATTGTCTGATCACCTCCCTTCCTCCGGCATTTCGAAGTGCCATTGCGAATTCTTTGAATGAAGTGTTTTCCATTTGTATCCGCGTAAAAGCTTCACCAATCTTTTCAGGCTGATGGGCATCCGAACTTCGTATGATCGATGCCTCTTTGAGGTAGGGCCAGCTTTTCAGAAACGATGACGTATCCTGGTGTTTTGTCAGTTCGAGAGCATCAAATTTCAGATCAGGGGGAATAAATCCAAGCTGACTGATCAGGCTGTATTTCGAACGGTTTACATGGGCAGGAATAAACAATCCCCCGAGCCGGTGTACCTCTTTTTCAACCTGATCAATGCTTTTACCAATGGCAGAGATCAGAAGCTTTTCCTCTTCATAAACAATTTCTTCCTGCTCATTGACCACTACCTGGTATCCGAACAATCCCGTATCATTCTTAATGTCAGGGAGGTTGGCATCTAGGAAAAGCTGAAATTCATCCAGTTTCTCAAAATTTTCAAAGAACGCGAGGCAGTGCACTTCTTCCCTGGTCGTTACTTCGGCTCCGGAATAAACGGTGAGGCCTGCCTTTTTTGCCTCATTAATAACTACACGGCATTGACGTGTTGAATTGTGATCTGTGATTCCAATGATGTCAAGTTTTTTCTCTAATGCCGCCTTCACAATGGCCGCCGGGCTCATTTCAAGACTTCCGCAGGGCGAAAGTACGGTATGAACGTGCAGATCAGCCTTAAAAACCTTCATCAGCAATTCATTTTTATTTTTGAAGCATTCCGTACAGTTTTCCGCTGATGGTAAATGCTTCTTCACTGGTTCCAAGTACAGGGATGCCTTCTTCATTGCTCTGGGCAGCCATATCTTCTTCGGGCTCAAATCCTTTCACCAGGATTACAGCTGAAAGATCCTTCAGTGAAGCAATGGCCATCACGTTTTTATGTGTCTGAAGCGTAATCCAGGCATTGCCGGCATCGGCATGACCCATAACATCACTAAGCAGGTCTGAAGTGTATCCGTTGGTTACTTCATTGTTCAGGCCTTCTTTTCCACTGAAAACTTTCAGGTTTAACTTTTCGACAATTTCAGTTACTTTCATTTCAGATTCCTTTAATATCCCTGTATTTATTTGTTTTCCCGAAACCCCAGATACTCTGCATCACCTCAACACTGTCATCCAGGCTCATTTCGCCTTTCTGTTCCATGATCTTCTGGATGAAAATACATTGCTGTATACTCCCTTCTCCCTGGGCAATATCCTGGGCCAGCGACTGGCAGGTAGGAGCTCCGCAAATGCCGCAGTCTACCATGGGCAGCAGCTGCATAATGCGGTTTACTTTCTCCATTTTTTTCATGGCTTCGGCCATGTTTTCATCCAGCTTGAGGATCGACCTGGGTTTGATTGGGTCGATTGAAATTCTTTCATTCAGGTATTCAGACTCACTGGTAATTTTTCTGAATGCATCCGGGTGGGCGGGTTCGTCATTTTCGTGATAGGAATCGGCGTGGTTTCTGAGCCTTTCAACAGACAGAAAGCGGTTGCTGGTGGTCAGTACACCCCCGGCACAGCTTTCGTCACAAGCCCGTAATTCCAGGAAATCAATGTCTGTGATTTCTTCATTTTCTATTTTCTCAAGAAATTCAATCACATTGTGGATCTCGTCAATGGCAAGGCAGCGTCCGCCGACCTGACCTGCTTCGCCGTTGGTGAGTGACCAACAGGTGGCTTTACCCGAAAGCTTACCTGAGACGGGAATAGCACAGGATTGTCCGTTCTGTTGTTTTACCTTGCGGTAGACTTTATTGAAAAGAAAATCCATGTTGATCACCCCTGCGATCGGGGAAGTGGATTCACCCACAGGATCTTTGATTGCTGCAATTTTTGCCGCACAGGGCGTAACATAGAATATGCCGATCTCTTCGGCAGGGATTCCCAGGGTGAGTAGTTCTTTTTTCAGGAAATGGGCCGAAATATCCAGCGGGGGTTTCAGACGGATGATGTTGTCGACCAGCGCAGGAAATTTAACCTGGATCAAACGGATGATCGCCGGACAAAAGGAGGAGATCAGCGGTTTGTTTTCCGAATGACTTTCTGTATAGTCGTTGATTGCCCTGGAGAGTATTTCGACGCCGTTCTCTACTTCATAAATATGGGTAAATCCCAATTCCAGCATTACGCTGTGTATCTGACGCAGTGAGATGTCTTCAGGGAACTGACCTGTAAATACAGCTGGAACAAGTGCAACACGGTATTTATAGTCAAAGATGTGGTTGAAGTCATCATGATCAATGATAATGGCACTTACAGGGCAAACCCTGAAGCATTCACCGCAATCAACACAACGGTCACCAAACAGAACTGATTTACCGTTTCTTACCCTTATAGCCTCAGTAGGACACACAACCATGCAATGAGAACATCCGATGCACAGATCTTCACGGATTTTGAGTGCATGATGAAAATTGCCGGTTTCCATTGTCTGTCCCTATTGGTTAAGGTATGTTACAAATTCTACAGTGGTCCCTACATTCACTTCTGAAGTGATTTTAAGTTCATCACTGTTGTTCTTAATATTTGGCAGTCCCATTCCAGCGCCAAATCCCATTTCCCTGACACTGGAGGAGGCTGTTGAATAACCTTTCTGCATGGCAAGCTCTATGTCAGCAATCCCCGGGCCCTGATCGACCAGTTTAATCCCGATTTTTTCAGTATCAATGTCAATGAAAATATCGCCCTGAAATGCATGGGCAACAACATTCACTTCCGCTTCATACAATGCCACGACAATCCGTTTAATAATCTTCGGATCAACATTCAGTTGTTTCAGAATCTTCTTCAACTGACTGGAAGCAGCACCTGCTTTGGTGAAATTGCCACCTTCAACATGAAACTCAAAATGCATCATTTCAATATACCGGCTTCAAACCGGATTTATAAAGTATGCCGCTGGTTTTGAACATGGAGTAGTCACACTCAATCAGTATCATTTCATTCTCAGCGGCAAGCCTGATCATCTCATCGGTTGCTTTCTTTTTTCTGACAAAAATTATTTTCGAAATGTCAGACATCTCTGAAGTACGAATGGTCTGTAAATTAGCCAGTCCGGTCAGTAACAGCAGATTGTCGGTTTCCACGGTCAGCACATCACTCATCAGATCAGAAGCAAAACAATACTCCACTTCAGCGTCCAATAAGGCCTGGCCCGAAACAACCTTTGCATTCAGCAGTTCTACAACCTCTTTTATTTTCATTTTTATCAGTTTAAGCACAAGTTAATCAGTGCAGGATCACAAACAGTTACTTCAAATGGTGCTGCAAAAGTAAATAGTATAAAAATACCAAACAAGTTTTACTGTTAATAAATTCACATTGTGAATATAATAACAAGTAATTTATTTTTATTCTAATTAACTACAATTAAAGCACTATAAAATAGGACCATAGGCGAAGTTCAATTTATTTAAAACAGGAGAGGATGGCTTCAGCCATCCTCCCACAAACCGATATTAATACCAATTAATAGCGTTTCCTTGCCTTGTAATGGGTATGAAGCAGGTCATGCGATTTATGCCCGAGTGGTTCACCGAGGAACTCACGGTAAATCTCAGCCACTTCCGGGTTTTCGTGCGACTTTCTGAGGACCATTTCAGTATCTTCACTGTAGATGGCCTCAGCCCTTTTCTTCCTGATTTCAGGTGAGGTAGGGATAGGCTGTCCGCCACCGCCGAGACATCCACCGGGGCAACCCATGATTTCGATGAAATGATAGGATGCTTCCCCGCTTTTCACCTTCTCCATGAGCTTTCTGGCATTGGCAAGACCGTGCGCAATGGCAACATTCAATTCAACGCCTTCCAGGAAACTCCATTCCGGTTTCACACTCTTGATTTTGATGGATGCCTCCTTGATGCCTTCCATACCACGGACAGGTTTGATGTTAAGGTTGGTAAACGGCACCTCACGTCCTGTTACTATTTCATAAGCAGTGCGGAGGGCAGCTTCCATAACACCGCCGGTTGCACCGAAAATAACTGCGGCACCGGTAGACTCACCAAGAATGCTGTCGTAATGATCATCCTCAAGTTTGTCGAAATCAATACCTGCCTGTTTGATCATCATTGCCAGTTCCCTGGTAGTCAGTACGTAATCAACATCCTGATACCCGCTGTCGCGCATTTCGGGACGCTCACACTCAAATTTCTTGGCTACACAGGGCATGATGGAAACAACAATCATATCCTGGGCCTTGATGTTGATTTTATCTGCATAATAGGTCTTGGCAATAGCGCCGAACATTTGCTGTGGTGACTTACAGGTTGACAGATTATCCAAAAGTTCGGGATACATGTGCTCCTGGAATTTGATCCATCCCGGAGAACAGGACGTCATCATTGGCAGAACCACCTTTTCATCCTTGTCAACCAGTGCTTTTTTCAACCTGGTAAGCAGTTCCGTACCTTCTTCCATAATGGTGAGGTCGGCGGTAAAGTCTGTGTCAAGAACTTTATTGAAACCCAGTTTTTTAAGCGCTGATACCATTTTTCCGGTTACCCTCTCGCCAACCTGGATGCCGAGATCTTCTCCCAGTGCTATACGGGTGGCGGGTGCCGTTTGTACAACAACAAATTTGGCAGGATTATACAGGGCATTCCATACTTCCTCGATGTAATTGCGTTCGGTCAGCGCTCCTGTCGGACAGCGGTTGATACATTGTCCGCAGTTGGTGCAAACCACTTCGTGCAAAGGTTTGTTAAGGAACGTTGAGATTCTCTGATGGTCGCCCTTGTTCACCACGCCCAGTGCGCTTACACCCTGAAGCTCGGTACAGGTTCTCACACAACGCTGGCAACGGATACATTTGCTGTCGTCCTTCACAATTGAAGGAGAGGAAATGTCCTGGATCTTGGATGCTGGTTTTACCAGATCGAGAAAAACGTGATCGCCGATCCGGTATTCGCCGGAAAGATCCTGGAGTTCACAATGACCGTTTTTGAAACATTTGGTACAATCGGCATTGTGTTCGGCCAGAAGCAACTCAACGATGTGTTTGCGTGCTATCCTGACTTTTTCACTGTTGGTTAACACTTCCATTCCTTCTGAAACTGGTGTGGCACAGGCAGCTGCAAGTAACCTCGCACCTTTTACCTCCACAACGCACACACGGCAATTGCCGGCAACAGTAAGGTCAGGATGATTACAAAGGGTGGGTATTCTGAAATTCAGCTTTTTTGCTGCCTCAAGAATGGTCGTGCCCTCTTCCACCGCGATGGGCATGTTGTTGATCTTAAGGTTAACTAAATATTTGCTCATGATTTCGCTTGCTTTTTAAGTTCGTTTAGGCTTCAGAAAACGCTGTCCAATGATGGCCTCTGTTTTGAATCAGCCCTTTACTTTATACTTTTTACTTAGTAAATGATCTCTTCCCTGAAATTGTCAATGATTGAATTGAAGGGATTACCAACCGACTGTCCAAGTCCGCATTTGGCGGCTATTTTCATGGTGGCGGTCAGTTTTTTCAGGTCATCGAGATAAGCAGGCGGGCGTTCTCCGCGTTTTACAGCCTCAATGCCTTTCAGAAGTTGCTGGCATCCGACCCTGCAGGGAGTGCACTGTCCGCATGATTCTTCGGTAAAAAATTCGAGGTAATCATGAAGAACATTATACATGGAGCGTGTACTGTTGAAAATCATCATCGAGCCTCCGGTCGGAATACCTTCGAATCCGATGATCGTGTCGTTGAATTTCTTGCGGGGTACGCAATGACCCGAAGCACCACCGACTTGCACTGCTTTGGTGTCACCGTCGCCGAATCCATCAACAAATTCATTGAGTGGCATTCCCAGTTCCAGTTCGTATATGCCTGAAATCGGGGTGTCACCCGAAACCGAGAAAACTTTTGATCCCCGTGAGTCCTTGGTGCCAAGTGCTTTAAACCGCTCGGGTCCCATATGGCAAATCATCGTGGTGTAGACAAGGGTTTCAACATTGTTGATAACGGTTGGCTTGCTGTTGTATCCTGCAACAGTGGGGTAGGGGGGCTTGTTCCTTGGTTCTCCCCGTTTCCCTTCCATCGATTCAAACAAGGCACTCTCTTCACCGCAAACATAAGCGCCACTGCCCGATTTGATGTAAATGGTGAATTCGATGCCGGCTTTTTTCATCCCTGCATTGAATTCATCCAGTTTCTTCTGAAGGTTTTTCAGTAAGAAGTTGTATTCACCCCTGAGGTAAATGTAGCCTTCTTTGGCTCCGATAACAAAACCACAGATGGCCATTCCGGCAAATATTTTTTCAGGAACCCTGTCGATGATTTCACGATCCTTAAATGTTCCGGGTTCTCCTTCATCTGCATTACAGATCACGTATTTTACCTCATTGTCTTCATTCCTTGTGAACTTCCATTTGAGTCCGGTCGGGAAACCGGCGCCTCCACGTCCTTTCAGTCCGCTGTCGATCAGATCCAGAATGATTTCATCAGCCGGCCTTTTAACAGTTTTTTCCAGAATGGCAAGTGGTGATTGCTTTTCATCAATCTCAAATATTATATCGACTTTCTTAAGATTATTTTCCATTTGATTGAATGTTTTTGTTTGTGACCTTTCGTTAGCCTACTTTACGTCTTTGGCGTACTCTTCAATGATTTCAAGCGCTTTCTGCGTGGTAAGATCCGGATAGATATCGTCGTTTACCAGCATAACGGGTCCCTTGTGGCACCAGCCAAGACAATTGGCAGTCAGGAGCGTGAATTTCTTATCGTTGGTCGTCTCTCCAACCTTTATTTTGAGGGCATTGCCCAATGCCTTGATGATCTCATCCTTACCTTTCATATGGCAGGTGATGGTCTTGCAAACCCTGACAATGTTTTTGCCACGGGGTACGGTGTCGAGAAAGGTGTAGAATGAAGCAGTACCATAAACGTCTGCAGCTGACAGATCAAGCTCGCGGGCGACGCACAGCAGAGCTTCCTCTGATAGAAAATGCTCATTGTGCACAATTCCCTGTAAAACAGGCATAAGACTGTTTCGCGTCTTGCCGTTTTTCTCAACAAGCTCTTTAACTAATACTTCTGTTGTTGACATTGAAATCCTCCAAGATTTAGTGTAACGTACTGATTGAATGATATTTTGAGTGTGACTTGTGAATTGATTAACAATTCAGTGTCAAAAATAAAAATTCTTTTGTGAAAGCATTAACAATTAAACACTTTTTTTACAAGAGCAGCCTAATTTATAACTGTTCTAAACTCAGTTATTACAAAGCTTTTGAAGGTTTTCACCATGTCGTTCCGTTTATGGATTTTGCTATTTTTGACATTCAATGGAGAACTTCAGGTATTTTCTGTTTTTGGCTTATAACGGCACCGGATATCATGGCTGGCAAACACAGCCGAATGCTCCGACTGTCCAGGAAGAACTTGAGAAGGCGCTCAGGATCCTTACCGGAAAACCCGTTTCATTGACCGGGGCTGGCAGGACTGACACGGGAGTGCATGCCCGTCGCTATTATGCGCATTTCGACACCGAAGAAAGGATAGCTGATGAAACGCTTACACAACTCGTATATAGACTCAATGGAGTACTTACCCCTGCCATCGTAATTCTCGACGCTTTCAGGGTAAAACCTGAGGTTCATGCCAGATTTTCGGCTCTTTCACGAACATACCGGTATTACATCTCAAGGAGGAAAGATCCTTTCTCGGATAATCAGTCGTGGATATACACCCGCGAACTTGACCTCCGGGCCATGAGCCAGGCTGCAGAAATAATCAGGGAATACACTGACTTTACCTGTTTTTCAAAATCAGGGACGCAAACCCGAACCAACGATTGTCTTATCATTGAATCTTTCTTCCGGCAGGAGGAACATATGCTGATATACCAGGTGAAAGCAAACAGGTTTCTAAGGAATATGGTCAGGGCAATTGTAGGTACATTGCTGGAAGTGGGAAAGGGCAGTATCAGCCTGGATGAATTCAGGGCTATTCTTGAAGAGGGTTCCAGGTCAGATGCCGGTATGTCGGTGCCGGCCTGTGGACTTTTTCTGGAAGATGTTGAATATCCGGAAGGTATCAGATTACAGCCCTGATGAAGTAAAAAGCCATTATCACAGAAACCGAAAGTTTCATTACGGTGCCGGCTATAAATCCGATGAAGGATCCGAACCCAGAGCGGAGTGCTGCCTGTGTATCCTTACCTTCGATAAGTTCGCCCACGAAAGCCCCTAAAAATGGGCCGGCAATTATTCCAAAAGGAGGAAAGATGAAAATTCCTGCCACCAGACCGATGGTAGCCCCCCAGACCCCTTTGCTGCTGCCGCCGAATTTCCTGGTACCCCAGACCGGAACATAATAGTCAAGCAAAGTAACAGCAATTGTTACCAGAAACCAGGCAATAAGAAATTGTGATGTGAAAGTATTTTTATCCACTATGAGAAGCACAACAAGGGCAATATAGCTTAAGGGCGGCCCCGGAATAAAAGGGAGAATGCAGCCTGCTATACCGGCTACCGTTAATACAACGCCCAGGGTTATCCATATCCAGTCCATAGCAATCTATTTTACAGAGGTAAAGTTAAAATATGAAATCTTATCCGGATCACCGGGGTTTTCGATGATGACGGATATTTTACCCTGATCTTTCTTCAGATAGGTAATTCTCTTCGGAAACTCATTTTCAGGATTTTCAAAAACCAGGCTGTCACCCGGAACATTCGTCAATCTGAAAACGGTCTTTTCATTCCCGAACGAAACAACATAAGCCCAGTTCTCACCTGATTTTTCGATGCTTAGCGATTCGCCGAATACGGTATCTCCATCCGATAGCTGGTAACCATTTCCCAGCAATATACCTTTTTGGGAAATCTCCCAGGATTCGTAAAACCCTGTTGCCGTATCAGCCCAATTGCCCTGAAGCCATGTAAACCGGTCTATGGAATCATTTTTCTTTGCCTGATCCGAACAACTGACTAAAGTGGAAATGATCAGAATCGATGGAATAAGGAAGTTGAACAGATGTTTCATAAGTTTTACTCAAAAGTTGATGTAAATTTAGAAAAGTCCCGGCAATGATTCTGAAGCTTACCTGATTTTCTGCGCAGCATTTCTGTATTCGGCAACATAAGGCATGTTTAATGAAACAATCCGGTCAAATCAGTTGTTATCTTACTTTTAAAGCTATGGTAATCAATAATATTTTCAGGGGTAGAAACCAGGGCATCACTGTGATTGCATTTTTATTATTAATGACGCTTGGTTCATGTGCCCAGAATAATCAAAAGGAAGTTAACATCAGTGATTCCGGTATGAAGGTTACAGAAAGGATTTTCAAAAGTGAGGAAGAGTGGAAGAAACTTCTTACACCCGAACAGTATACTGTTTTAAGGCAGAAAGGAACAGAAAGACCTTACACAGGTCTTTATGACCAGCATTTTGTCAAAGGTGCCTATTTTTGTGCTGGCTGCGGACTCGAATTATTCGACTCAGACTCAAAATTTGATGCGGGATGTGGCTGGCCAAGCTTCAATACTCCGGCTGAAAAGGGGCACATTGATGAACATGCTGACCGGAGTTATGGAATGGTCAGGACTGAAGTGGTCTGTTCGCGTTGCGGCGGTCATCTTGGTCATGTGTTCAATGACGGACCACCCCCAACAGGTCTGAGGTATTGTATTAATTCAGCTTCCCTGATATTCAGGAGTGAAGAAGAGGTAAAAAGGGAAAAGCTTCGGTCAAACGATAGTATTCCTAATCCTGGCGGATAAATTCCAGCTCTGTAAAATCGAAATCTGGGTTCGGAACATCAATGAGCATTTTGTCGATTCCACCTTGCGAATCAAGTATAAATGCAGCTTTCCCTTCTGGCAGCGACGGAACATCCGGAAATTTTATGCTGAAGGTATTGTATTGCCAGTGAACAAGCGGGCTGTGAAACATTGGTGTAGGAATAAAATTCAGGTAAAGCTGATTGTCTTTTATTTGTATCCTTGCTTCTCCGTAAATTTCACTCACGTACGATCCGGCGTACTTTTCAAGTGGTAGGGTAGGGGTAGTTCCCGGTATTCTTTTCAGTGATTCTTCCTCTTTTTCCCTGGTTTCTGCTTCTTTGTTCTTTTCTGTCAGTTCAAAAAACTTTGAACTCCAGTCTGTTTTTTCATCAGAAAGGTAGGTGTCAAGAATTTTAAAAGATAGCGGATAATACAGGCTTGAGTTTTTATTGGTAAGGATCACAAATCCAAGTCCTGCCTCAGGGACGAATCCACTGAATGAGATCATACCATCGTAGCCACCGGAATGAGAAATAACCTTTTTCCCGTGATAGTCCATAAGGGCCCATCCCATTCCATAGCTTTTAAAATGTGTTGAAGGCCAGAGTTTCTCCGAAAATGATGAAACGCGCTGTATGGTTTGTGGTGACCAGAGGTCCCGCAGCGATTTTTCACTGACGAGTTCCTTTCCATCCCATTGACCTTTTTTCAGCTGGAACTGAATCCATTTAATCATTTCTGCAGCAGAGCTATTGATTGATCCGGCCGGACCTATATTATCCCAGTTCAGATAATTAATGGAGATAACCTGATCGTCAACATCGTTGTGGGGCATGGCTGTATTGCCCTTTAAATCCAGACTTGTTACGCTTGTGTTGGTCCGATTCATCTCCAGAGGTTTCAGAATACGCAGTCTGATGAATTCATCCCAGGTCATACCACTTACCGAGGCAATGATCTGCCCGGCAGCCAGGTACATGATGTTTGAATACCCGTATGCAGCCCTGAATCCATAGTGTGGCTTCAGTAGCGAAGCCCGTTTAATTACTTCATCCCTCGAATATGAGCTGCCGTACCAGATCAGATCTCCACTGAATGTTTCGAGGCCTGACCGGTGTGTCAGGAGGTCTCTGATGGTCATGTTCAGTGTTACATAAGGATCATATAACCTGAACCAGGGGAGATAATCCACGACTTTGTCATCCCACTTGAGCCGGCCTTCATCTACCAGCATCGCCATGGCCGTGGCAGTAAAGGATTTGGTATTTGAGGCAATGGCAAAAAGGGTATTTTCGTCCACTTTCCCCGGTTTACCGGTTTCTTTAACACCATATCCTTTCAGGAGGACGATCGTATCATTCTTAACGATAGCTACAGCCATACCCGGAACGTTCCAGGTCTTCAGGGCTTCAAAGAAATATGCGTCCAGTTCCGCTGCTTTCGGGGTATTCTGGGCTGATAATTCAGTGAAGCCGGATATCAGAATCAGGAGAAGCAGTGTGAAACGGAGCAATTGCTTCATAATATATTCAGATTTAGTTAATGTGAAAATCGATCAGTCCTTCGATGGCTGACCGGTATATTTTATTGGTGGTGATGCCGGCTTTCCCGGCGGATTCCAAAAGAACGTCACGAAAGAAGTAGGCAACAGAGCCGGTAAAGTTCACTTTTACCGATTGATAGTTGCTGTATCGGCTTACATTCCTGCTGAAAAATTCATCAAATGAATTGGTTACCAGTCCCTTGATATATGGATGGCTGATGTTTTCAAGCAGGAACGGACTGAACGATGCCAGGAATCTGCTTGGGCGAGGCTGGTTATAAACGGCATCGAGAATTGATTCAACGGTAGGATTGTATCTCTTGTTAAAACTTTCGATGATGTCTGTTGGAATGACTCCCTGGAAATAGTCAATAATCAATTGTTTCCCCATATGGGCACCACTTCCTTCATCACCAAACAGGTAACCGAGTGAAACAACATTTTCTGAAATGTCATTTCCGTCATAGAAGCATGAATTGGAGCCGGTGCCCAGGATACAGGCAATCCCCGGTTCATTTCCACACAAAGCCCTCGCGGCGCCGAGCAGATCGTGGTGTACTTCAATATTGGCCCTGGTAAAAAAGTTCTGAAGAACATTGTCGATGGTCTGGCATTTCCTCACGGTGGAGCAACCGGCTCCGTAGTAGAATATTTCTGTGACTGCATCAGGAAAAATAAACGGGTACAGCTCTTTATCAAGAACTTCCTTTATAGCAGCTGAATTCATGTGATATGGGTTTATACCAATGGTTTGAACAGTTTTTCTCTCACCATTGTCATCAATCAGGCACCAGTCTGTTTTTGTGGATCCACTATCGGCAATCAGCTTCATATTATTGTTCATCAAGGCTGTTGATTAAGGTTAATTCTTATAAATTCCAGAAATTCAGGGGCAAAAATAATGATTCCGATTATAACTGACACCATCGATGTCCATAATACAGCGCCAGCTGAGATATCTTTAAGGTCACGAACCCGTTCGCTGAAACCTGATTCAACGACATCGGCTAGCTTCTCAATGGCTGTGTTGATCATTTCGGCTGCAATTACTATGGCAAAAAGAAGCAAAATTATAATCCAGTCAGTTTTGCTGATTCCCAAAAAACAGCCTGCAATTGTCACCAGAACAGCTGCAGCAAGATGAATCCGGGCATTTCTCTCTGTTCTGAAAATCAGCCACAGGCCACGGAAAGCAGCGGAAAAAGAACGCCCGAGGTCATTGAAATTCGTGGGGTCTGACATAGCTTATAATTTATTCCGGATAAAGATAAGTAATTCAGGATTAAATCAGATAGCAGGGGAGGGACTGTTTCGCGGAAAAGTGCTTGCGTTCTGAAAGTAATCACGCAGCATGTTTTGAAGTGTGATCTCTTTCGGAAGTCTATTGTTGGAAGCCTGGCGTTCGGGGTTAGTTATTCACCCGGCGCACGCGCTGCAAACGCGCGCCAGCCTCCTGGGTGGTCCCGTTGTTGGCGCTCATCTCCGGATGAGTTCTTCCGGTGGTCTGTTGGTCGTTGGGAGTTAGAAGTCCGGCGTTTGAAGTTCGTCGTTCACCCGGAGCACGCGCTGCAAGCGCGCGCAAGCCTTCGAGGAGGGCAGGCAGGGCTTTTTACTTTTTACTTTTTACTTTTTACTTGAACCCGCCGCAGGCGGGTAAACTTTGAGCCCGCCCGAGGCGGGTAAACTTTGAACTTACTAAAACCACAAAAGGCTACCCGATTGGATAGCCTTTGTGTTATAAGTTTGGCGACGACCTACTCTCCCACCGGGTTTGGCAGTACCATTGG
>WSXU01000094.1 GCA_009773455.1 Bacteroidota bacterium
GTATCAATTTACTATTCCAGTTCCTACTACCTCATTAGAGAGTGGTTATGTTTCTATTGTTGCTCAACTTGGTACCAGTGCATGGTATTGGGCAAATACTTACACTGGAACCGGTAATGCTTATCAGATGGTTTCTGGCAGCTGGCTTTCATTGTCTCCAGAAATGCTTGCCGTCTGTTTAGGCCCTGCTGAAGGTGGTGGAGTAAGCGGATGGTTAACACTTGGACAGTATGAAGGCGAAGTTGGTCCTAACGGAACAAGCTTCAACTTACCTGTTAACTTTGATGCCACTGGCACCGAAGCTGGTCAGGTTTACAATGCTGAAATCATTGTATCAACTGATCCTAACGTAGGTACATTTACCATTCCTGTAACGATGACAATTTATGGTGATCCTTTGTCACCTGTAACTGATCTTACAGCTACAATCACAAACGAAGTAACTGGTGCAGTTTCATTGTCATGGAATTTTACACGTCCGGTTAACTTCCAGTATTTCTTAGTAAAACGTAATGGATTAGGCATTGGCACAACAACAGCCAACACCTTTAACAATATGTTACCTGCTTATGATACCTATTGCTACACTGTAACTCCTGTATATGATGCCGGTAACGGCGTACCAGGTGGTCCTGCATGTGTCGACTGGTTGATTCCTGTATTGTGTTATTCTCCTGCAAATCCTACCAATAGTCAGTGGCCTTTGGTTAATGAGGAAGTAATGCTGACATTGGAAAACTGCGGTGAAGGAACTTTAGAATTTAGTTTCCCAGACTATGCAGCGCAACTTTTGCTGAACAATCCAAATATTCAGAAAAATGACGTTAGCCCTGTTCTTGCATTCGAAAGAATGGCTGAACCTGCTAAAGGTGAAAATGACCCACGTGATGGTGGCGGACATCCTATCGTTTTAGGTGCCGGCGGACCAGATACTTTCGGTTATGAATGGATTGACAGTGACGAAACTGGCGGACCAGTTTACAACTGGGTTGAAATCTCAGGTATCGGAACAAACCATCCTTTGGTTGGTGATGATAACAACGTTTCAATCACTTTGCCTTTCGCATTCCCATTTTATGGTGTTGATAAAACCAGTCTTTTGGCTGGAACAAACGGTTATCTGACATTTGGTACAAGTGGAAATTCTTACAGTAATACTGCAATTCCTAATTCAGCACAACCTAATGATATCATCGCACCTTTCTGGGATGATATGAGTTTTGTATCAGGAACTTCATTTTTATATTCATATAATGATGTTGCTAACAGCAGATTTATTATTCAGTTCACCAACGTTCCTAAGTTAGGTGCCACT
>WSXU01000095.1 GCA_009773455.1 Bacteroidota bacterium
ATCCATGCAAAAAGGAATTTATCGGCAGCAGGCGGAGTTCGGTACCGGAGCCGCCTGCCCTGATTAACATACTGCCCGGCTGTAAGATGGAAATGTCAGGACAAAGCATAGACTGGGATATATATTTTCCCTTTGACAATGTTAATGTTGAAATGTCCGGTTTTTGGACCGTCCCGACTTATCTGAGATCTTATGCGGTCACATACATCCGAAGTGAATGCAGGCATACTGCCGGTTTTGAACTGATAACCTGCGGAGGAGCGACGTTGTGGCTCAATGGTGAGCTTATTATTGATTTTACTCCCTACACGAGGAATATTGAGAAAAGTACATTCTTTGAAGTAGAGCTGGATGAAGGGATAAATCAGCTTGTGGTGTGCTTTGACGATCTGGCAGAGCGCGATACTCAGTACTACTTCAGACTGGATTATAAAGGTGAAAAAAAGCTTGAGACAATTATTCCTGTAGGAGACAAGAACCCCGAAGCCATCAAATCGGTTGAAAGCACCCTGTATCATGCATATTTTCCTTCAGACACCGTAAAAGAGGGGGATGTAAGACTCAATATCACATTTGACCTGCCTGCTCAGGAGGTTAAATGTGTGATTGGAGCAGCATCTGCAGAAAGTGAAGACCTTGAAAGTACAAGGATCATAGAAAGAGTCGTTGGCGGAAAAGCCTGCGGTATCGATTTAGGCAAGGTTGATGATTTCGGCATGGGATTCAATTTCTTCACTGTCGATGTGCTAATAGAAGGTCTGAAAATAACAAGAAGGCTTACTTTACAGATATACCCCGAAAGGCCGGTACCTGCGGCAAGTCCTGCTATTGCAGAAAGGAAGAAGGAAGCACTGGCTTTTCTGGCTCGGTACGGAGAAAACAACATTCATAAGGCCGTTGCAATCATTTATACCGGAGGAGACCTGAAGCACGCACAAAGGCTCATCGACAGGCAAATAGAAGGAATCAACGACAGAGGTGACTGCAGCGATTTCCACCTTGTTTTGCTATACAGGCTCTGGCAGGATTACCGGAATAGTGGAGCATTTCCTGAGGACTTCTGGGCAAGAATAAAGGAATGCATAATGAATTTCAGATACTGGATGGATGAACCGGGTGACGATGTTATGTGGTTCTTCAGTGAAAATCACGCTTTGCTTTTCCATACCTGTGAGCTTTTAGCCGGGCAGCTGTTCCCCGGAGAGGTATTCCCCAACAGCGGTATGACTGGAAAGCAGCATGTGAAAAAGGCCGAAACGCTTCTTAACAGCTGGTTTGAAAGGTTTTTTGAGGAAGGCTTT
>WSXU01000096.1 GCA_009773455.1 Bacteroidota bacterium
ACTTTGACTGTGCCATCATTACTGAAGGTGGCAATTCGTTTATCATTTGGTGACCAATCACCATAGGTAACAGCTTTGCTGTGTCCATTAAAAACTAGTATTTCATCACCTGTTTCACCATTCCAGATTCGGGCAGAGTGATCCTTTGCTCCTTGTTCATCATTACCAGTCGTTGTTAAAAGACGCGTTCCATCATTCGACCAATTAGCTGTCCAAGGATAAGTAGGTGGTTCATGCTGCAGTGTGTACAGCGTTTCCCAGCTATGGGTATCCCATACCCAAACTATGCCGTCATCACAGGTCGTTGCGATTTTTTCACCATCTGGTGACCATTCGATATCGGTATTCATATATCCTTCATCAGTTTGTGTAAGTTTTGTTATCTTTTCCCCTGTTTCATAATCCCAAATCAATATATCCCCATTAAAAAGTCCTGTAGCTACCTGTGATCCATCTGGTGACCAGTCAACTCCACGAATTAATAGATCATTTCCCGGAGTAAAGGTGCGAATGATTTCCCCTTTCCAGGCATCAAAAGCATACGCAGTTGCCAGCCTGGAAAAATCTGGAAACCCATACATACCTAAATACAAAATTGCCTGATCATCAGGCGAGAAGTGAGCCTCCAACCCCATCAGGTTGAGTGCAGATCCTAAATTTTCCATGATTAACTTATTTTCCTGCACATCCCAGATGGCAAATGAACCTGGATGTGTGAAGTTGACCACATCGCCTCCAGCAAGAACCAGATACTGACTGTCACTGGACCAGGTAGCACCCTGAACTGTCCAATTCCCTCCTTTGTCAGCCTGGGGAGGGTATAAGCGCCAGGCTGTGCTAGGTGCAGCATTCCAAATTCGCACATTGCTACTGCCATCGGCACTGATCAATTTGTCTTCCAGTGGAGACCATTTCAGATCAGTAATAATACCCTGATGACCTTGTAGTGTTTCGAGCAGCTTGCCACTGGCTGAATCCCAGATTTGTATTCTTCCATCCTTATGCCCACTGGAAATTCGCACAGTATTCGGCGCCCAGACCAGGCTGCTCACTTCTCCGGCATTGGTGTCTATGCTGCTAATCAACTCACCAGTTTGTGGATTCCACAAACGAAGCGTACCATCTTCTCCTCCCGTAGCCAGGTAAGTTCCATCCGGTGACCACAAAGCCAGATTTACTCTTCCCGCATGACCTTGAAGTGTGAACAATATCTCACCAGTCTTTACATTCCATATGATCGCCAAACCATCCATGCTGGCAGTAACCAGTTCTGTCTCATCTGGCG
>WSXU01000097.1 GCA_009773455.1 Bacteroidota bacterium
TCGTTTGATACCGCAGGCATTCCACCCGGTGGCTGTCATCACAATGATAGCGATGACATTCATCCCTGCATCTCAAAAACAATTTCAAGCGATCAAAGAAGCACAGGCTATTCGTGGACAACAACTTCAAAAGCTGCAAGATTGGTTACCACTGATTATTCCCTTATTAATTGGTGGACTGGAAAGAGCGATGCAGATCGCTGAAGCAATGACCGCCAGGGGATTTTCAGCACAGACAGAAAATAAGACCTCATTTTTGGAAAAAGCATTATTACCTCTTGGTTTGCTATTGATCATTCTCGGTTGGATACTGGAATTATCCGGACAATTTCCATTTTCTGGCTGGTGGTTAATTTCAGCAGGATTACTGGCCTTATTCAGCTTATTCTTCATTACCGGCAAATATGTGAAGAAAACAACATATGCTGTGGAACCATGGAGGAGTGCATCGACCTGGATCACGGTTTTGGCGTTGTTGATCACAATTGTTTTTATCTTTCCATTACCTGGGAAAGCAACCTTAATGTATGAACCCTATCCTTTGGTAACATTCCCAGCCTTCTCCATTTTACATGGATTTTTCACCCTTTCATTGCTTACCCCGATCTTTTTCATGGGAGATGTAAAGCATGATCCGGATTAATCAATTAACCTACCGCTACCCTGGCTCTGAGATCGATGCACTGAATATTCAGGCGTTAGCGATACCAGCAGGTAAATTTTGTTTGTTGATTGGTGAATCAGGATCCGGTAAATCTACCCTCCTGCGATTATTAAATGGACTTGTACCTCACTTTACCGGGGGAACATTAAGCGGAAAAATTGAAGTCGCCGGACATGATCCGATAAAATCGGGACCCCAGGTCATGAGCCGGGAAGTTGGGTTCGTGTTCCAGGAGGTGGAAAATCAGTTCGTTGTCGACCTGGTAGAAGATGAGATTGCTTTCTCACTCGAACAGGCAGCCATTCCCCGCTCAGAGATGCAGAGCCGTGTCCAGAAAATCCTGAAGAGATTGAATTTGTCACATCTCAAGAACCGCAGAGTAGACAAACTTTCTGGTGGTGAAGCCCAGAAGGTTGCCATTGCTGCAGCCCTGGTGCTTGAACCCAAAATCCTGATTCTTGATGAACCAACATCACAACTTGATCCGCAAACGTCCGAAGAGGTATTGATCCTGCTTAAGAAATTGCAAATAGAGTTGGGATTGACCATTGTGATGTCCGAACAGCGTCTCGATCGGGTGCTATCCTATGCTGATATGGTAGCGCTTCTATCAGTAG
>WSXU01000045.1 GCA_009773455.1 Bacteroidota bacterium
GGCTATGGAATTAAGAGAGTCTTCGACGCCAGGCAAAAATTCGAATAGCAGAATAAATGAGCCCGGGCAAAAGTCCGGGCTCATTTTTATAATTTCAGGGCATTGTATTAAATGTTCCGTTTCATCAATCTTTTCCCCATATAAAATCCAGCCTTCAGGCTGAACCCAATCCGGAGAAGAAATAAAATAAGAATCAATAAAATAAATAGCCCGGTACTCAACCGGGCTATTTATTTAAATACCAATGATAAACGAAATAAAGATTGAATGACGAAAATAATCCCGATAGGGTTCCTTAGTCCCAACCATCAATAAAAGTGACTGACCAGTCAGTTTGGAGGAAGAATTATAAGCTCCAGGTAATATCGTTCGGGCTATAATCCGTTTTGCCATCTGGCAGACTTCCAACAGGTGGAAATACTTGTATGGACGGACGTCAGGAAAGCGAAGTAAGATCCCATTCTGGTTCCATTATCTTTAAGTTACTGTTAATCATATACTAATAAATTTAGCTTAAATAAAATTAAGCATGCGAAAAAATTGACTGTATATTAATCTACCTGCATCTTACTGATTATCATTTAATTATAAAATTTTCATTCCCGGACCGGAAATACTGTAGAAGCCACCCTTTAGCTATGCATCAACCCCTGAAACACAAAAGATCAGCAGATAAAAAAAAGCAATTTATGTATTTATCTGTGTTTCAACTAAATATAGCCCGTAAAATATTAACTGATGGTTCAGCCTAGAGCAACTTATCTGGTTAGAAATTTTTGTATATTGCTGCTTATTAAACTGTTACAGCTCATTTCGTATTTGGGAAAAATTGGGGTATCTACCGGATATTGACCTTCAGACCAGTTTTAAATCAGGGACAATGATTTGTCAATGGATAAAAAAAAACAATGCAGGAAACGCCGTTTATCATTTTTTTTAAAAATTTCGATTTATTTTTCAGGAATGATAAAAATTTCTAACAAATTAACAATTTTAACACTTTACAGACGCTACTGGCAATTATCTGATATACAAATTCATAATCAACTATATTTCAATATCTTAAATCAATGTTTGGGATTCTACTTTTAATCCAAATTCGATACTTTTTCATTTTGATATCAGCCATTTCTAATTATAAAAAATCATATAGTTTTGATATTCTGATACTTAAAAAATCAGAAACATATTGTACGAAAACGACCAAAACTCACCATTTCATGTAAAATAATTTATACTTCTTGTATTTTACCAGGATTTACACCAATGTTAATAAATTGTTAATTCATTGTATGTGTGATATTTAGATATCCCGGTTTGAAATTATAAATCAGAGAGAATTGGTTCGGATTTATAAATCAGAACTTGTTTAATTTGCGTAGCGCAAAAGCCCGATGTACTTTGGCTTCACTAAATAAAAAAGCGTGCCGGGAAAACACCTTTACTCCTATTATACTAAAATTCAACATCTTAAAAACCATACAGCTGAAGTTACTTCGCAAGGTTTTTCCGGCCATTTAATAACAATAAGTAAATTATTTTTTAATCTTCCATCTAAATTGTTGAATAACAATTATATACCAAAGTTAACCCTAAATCAAATCATTATGAGAAAACTCTTCACAATGTTAATTCTGCTGTTCCTGTGGGCTGGAAGCTCATGGGCACAGGGGACTGTGAACCAGTACAGTTTTGCAGGTTCATCCGGTTCCTACACGCCATTAAGTACTGAGACCATATTATGGTCGGCTACGTTTGATGACAACAATTCAACGGCCATCACCATTCCGAGTTTCAGTGTCAATAGTGTTGCCTACACAACAATGTTTGTACAGGCCAATGGATGGATAACGCTTGGAGGAACCTCTATTGCAAGTTCCTATGTTCCTATTTCCAACACAACCAGTTATCCTGTCGTTATATCAGCCTTTGGCCGTGACCTGAACAACGGAGCGACGGGAACACCTAAGATTTCTTACAACACCAATGACGGTGGGGATATTGTAGTTCAATATCAGGATGTAAGAAGATACAATATATCAGGTGAACTTCTGAGTTTCCAGATCAGGCTCACTCCTGCAACTGGTGTGATAAGATTTGTTTATGGCGGAACCATCACCGCTGGTATCAGTACTTCCTATCCTCAGGTTGGATTAAGGGGAGCAACCAATACTATTTATAATAACAGAACATCGACCACTTCCTGGTCAGCGACCACTGCCGGTGCTTCCAATGCTGCTACCATTACCTACAGCAGCACAGTACTACCTGCAGCAGGACAAACCTATACCTTTACCCCTCCGGTGGCTTGTACCAATCCTACAAACCAGCCTACAGCACTGACCCTGACCCCATTAACCACCTCTGTTAACGGTTCATTTACCGCAGCTGCCGGTTCCGACAGTTACCTGGTAATCAGGACTCCCGACGGAGTTCCTACAGCCACACCGGTTAACGGAACTACCTATGCCATCGGCGCTACCTTAGGCAATGCTACGGTCGTACAATCTTCTGCTGCAGTTACATTCACTGCATCCAGCCTTACCGCGGGTACAGTGTATTATTTCCATGTATACTCCATGAATTCATTGTGCAGCGGTGGTCCGCTTTATCTGACCACCTCTCCTCTGACAGCTTCAACCACCACTGCCCCGAACCCTCCGGCCAGTATTGCTGCAGCCGCCATCAGCGGTTCACAGATTGATCTGACTACCATTGCCAACGTTGCCGGCAACAATATCATGATTGCCTGGAATACGGTAAATACATTTGGTACACCTACAGGTACTTTAAACCCCGGTGATCCGATCTCCGGCGGCGGTACTGTTCTTAATACAGGTGCAGCAGGCGTTAGCAGCCATACCGGTCTTACCCAGGGTACCCTTTATTATTACAGGGCCTGGTCAGTAGCCGGTGGTCTGTATTCCTCTTCATTTGTCAGTTCAAGTGCAACCACACTTTGCACTGCTGCATATCCTGCACCATTCACCCAGAATTTTGATGCATTGCAGGATCCTGATGCTTGCTGGACAGAAGCCAACGGACAGCTTGCTGCCCCGACAACTTTAACCGGAACTACTTCAAACTGGGCTAAGGATGACTGGCGCAATATTGTTGGTTCTGATAAGGCAGCTAAACTGAACATCTGGTCAACCGGACTTTACGGATGGTTATTTACGCCGCAGATTGATCTCGGCACCGGAACCTATCAGCTTGAGTTTGACCTCTCCCTGAATGCCTATGGCACTTCTACTGCTCCCGGAACAACCGGAACAGATGATAAATTTGCTGTTGTTATTTCAACCGATGGTGGTACCACCTGGACCTCAGCCAATACACTCAGGTTGTGGGACAATGCCGGATCAACCTATGTTTATAATAACATCAACTTTAACGGTGAAAGAATTGTTATTTCACTGGCAGGCTATACCGGTATTATAAAGATCGGTTTCTATGGTGAATCAACCGTTGCCAATGCAGATAATGATCTTATGATCAATAACTTAGCTATTGTTCCTCCACCAGCATGTAGCATCCCTACCGGATTTGCCTATTCTGCTGTTACAGCAACCACTGCCAACATCAGCTGGGTAGGAGCACCTACCGTTGAAATCGACTATGCCATCGGCGCCCACACTGCCGGCACCGGTACCATTGTTCCGAACGTAACCGCCAATCCTTACGGACTGACCGGACTTACTGCAAATTCAACCTACTATGTATATGTAAGGCAAAACTGCGGTGCCGGTAATTTCAGCGCCTGGGTCGGACCTATCAGCTTCACCACTGCCTGTGATGCCATCAGCATCCCCTGGACAGAGAACTTTGATGCAGTTACCATACCTGCTTTCCCAAGCTGCTGGACAAAAGAAAACGGCGACTGGGTTACCACCAACAGTGCCAATTCTACCTATGATGCTGATGCCCGTTCAGGCACCCAGTTCTTAAGGGAGACCTACTCTGCTACCAACGAATATATGTGGACACCTGGTTTCGCCCTTACTTCAGGCGTTTCCTACGACTTTACCTTCTGGTGGGCAGGTGATACCTATGCCGGCTGGGATGGTGATGTATTCTACAATACTTCTGCCAACTCGGTTGGAGCCACCGCATTGGGCGCTCCATTTGTAAGTGCAGCCACCACTACCACCAAAACCTATGCAAAAGTTGTGCGTACTTTCGTGCCTTCGGCCACCGGTACTTATTACTTTGCCATCAGGGTAAACGGAACAGGTGTTCCCTGGTACCTGAGTTTTGATGATTTTTCAGTTGATTTAACTCCCGCTTGTCCTGCCGTCAGTGGCCTTACAGCTACCGGTATTACCGGTTCATCGGCCGATCTGAGCTGGACTGCCAACGGAACCACAGCATGGGAAATTGAATGGGGAGCTTCAGGCTTTACCCAGGGCACAGGAACCATGATTACCACTGGTGTTACCAATCCTTATACCCTCAGCGGACTTACACCTGTAACTGCATACAGTTATTATGTGAGGGCCAATTGTACAGGTAGCGGAAACGGATACAGTACCTGGGAAGGTCCTTATACCTTCACCACACTGGTTGCCTGCCCTGCTCCTACCGCACAGGTAGTTACAGGCATAGCCACCGATGAGGCTTACCTTGGATGGACCAACCCAGGCGGAACCCTCTGGAACATTGAATACGGCCCATTCGGATTTACCCAGGGTACCGGAACTGTAATCAGTTCCAATACCAATCCCAAAAGGATTTCAGGTCTGTCTGCTAATACTGCCTATTCATGGTATGTACAGCAGGATTGCGGTGGTGGATCAACCAGTACCTGGACAGGTCCGAACACCTTTACAACCCTTTGTAATACTGCGACTTCAGTAACTGAAAATTTTGATGCAGTTACACCACCTGCTTTGCCGTCATGCTGGACTAAAATCGGACTTGAAGGTTCTTCGAGCACCCAAACAACCGGTAACTTTTCAGCCCCCAACTGTCTGTATATCTATGCAGCTTCCGGAACTTACGGCGCAACTGTTGCTATGCCTCCGTTAAGCAACCTTAGCGCAAACACCCACAGGTTAACCTTCAAATTAAGGGCTAACTTTACTGTTGGTGGTATTGTTCAGGTTGGTTATATGACCGATCGTAATGATCCAGCAACTTTTGTCATGCTGCAGTCATTCACAACCACCTCGAATACTGTTTATCAGGACTGCATTGTTGTTCCGGGTACTACTCCGGGCGCCAGCCAGACCCTTGCATTCAGGATGCCTTCAACTCCGGGCTACAGTGCTCTTATCGATGACGTAGCATGGGCATTATTGCCAACATGTCTTGAGCCTTCAGCAATTACCTCTTCTGCTGTTACCCAGACAACTGCCACCATTTCATGGACGGCTCCTTCACCGGCACCCGGAAGCGGTTACCAGTGGGAAGTACGCACCAGTGGTGCAGGTGGCAGCGGTGCTACCGGTCTTGTTCAGTCAGGATCTACTTCAGCTGGTACAACCACAGCCAACGTGGCTGGTCTTACGTCAGCTACTGCTTACAGTGTATATGTAAGGTCAAACTGCGGCGCCGGTGATTTCAGCCCATGGGTTGGTCCTGCTGCCTTTACAACCACCTGCGGCACTTATACTACACCGTTAACCCAGAATTTTGATGCTGTAACTACTCCTGCCATCCCGACCTGCTGGACCATTTATTCTTCTGCAGCACTCAGGCCATGGCTTACCCAGAGCACCACACAGCAGCCTACCATCGGCGCTCAGTCAGCACCCAATTTCGCTGCAGTTTTCTACAGTGCAACAGCTGCCAAAGACGAATGGCTCGTTTCTCCGGGTATTCAGCTCACTGCAGGTATTGCCTACAGGGCCAAATTCTTTGTCAAGGCTCCGGGTTACGCTGGAGTTCCTGAAAAGATGAAGGTTACCGTTTCAACCGATCCTTCGCTTGTAGGTGTAAGCGCTGGTACCATCATCTGGAATGATGCCAACATGCTTTATACTACCTATACCGAGTTTTCAGCTCCGTTCACACCTTCAGCTACCGGTACCTATTATTTCTCATGGCATGCCTATTCAGTAATGGATGTTGATTACATCGCGCTGGACAACATTGTTATTGAGCCTGTTCCTACCTGCGATTCACCGACAGCCATCACAGCTTCGGCCATCACCCAGACCACAGCTACCATTTCATGGACTGCTTCAGCATCGAATCCTGCTTTAGGATATGAGTATGAAGTACGTACAAGTGGTGCCGGCGGAAGCGGTGCTACCGGACTTGTTGCTTCAGGTTCTACCGCAGCAGGTGTTGTTACAGCCAACGTTACCGGCCTGACAGCTGCTACCACTTACTCTGTTTATGTACGCTCACATTGTGCCGCTGCTGAATACAGTGCATGGGGAAGCGGTTCATTCACATCAGCCTGCGGTGTTTATAGTACTCCGTATTTAGAGGATGTTGAAGGTACTGTTCCTTGCTGGAGTGTTGCTGCCAGTACCGGCGGATACAACTGGCAGATTGTTACCGGAGCCAGCGGTTATGTGCTCGGAACAAAATCATTCAGGGCTAATTTTTACTCTGTTCCTGAACTTGAAGAATTCAGCCTGTTTACACCTGAATTCGATGCCAGCACACTTACCAATCCTCAGCTTGAGTTTGATTACTCATATGCTACCTACACAGGTGGCGAAGCCGATCAGATGGATGTGTATTATTCAACCGATGGTGGTACAACCTTTACCCTGCTGCTTGCCATGCCGGGTGGATTCTCAGGCATCCTGAACACTGCAGGTTCTACATCTTCCAACTTCGTTCCGACCCTTGCTTCACAATGGGCAACCCAATCGCTTCCATTGCCGGCAGGTACCAACATGGTTGCCTTCCAGGCCATCAGCGCATTCGGAAATAACCTCTATCTTGACAACGTTAAGATCATCGAGGCTCCTGTTGTAACCAAGACCCTCAACCTTACCAATGTATTGCTTGAAGGTTTATATGATGGTGCCGGAACCATGCGTCAGGCATTCGACGACCTCGGTCCTAAGTTTGGTCCAGGCGTAGCCGATATGATTACAGTTGAACTTCACGATGCTACCACCTATGCAACGATTGAGCACAGCGCCCTTGTTGAGCTGAGCACAACCGGAACGGCCACTGTAACCGGT
>WSXU01000098.1 GCA_009773455.1 Bacteroidota bacterium
CTGACCGAAGGAGAGGATGGAGTCGTACAAATCTTTCGCTGTGCTGATCTTTTCTGCACTGCCCACCGTCGAACGCGCTCCGTTTTTAAGAAGGTTTTCAAACATGGCAGCGGAGTCCCGGAGATCCTGAACCGTAGTGGACTTTATTTCACGCAGCAATTTCAGCCGGTCTTCCGGGGTTTTACCCATCAGGTAATTGTCCATGGCATCGATTCCCCCGCTCAGCTCTCCCGATTTGGCGGTATAGGTGCCGAATGCTTTCAATATGTACCGGTTCAGCTCCTCCTGCGTGATTTCGAAGCCTTTCACAAACGCAGGAAGTCCCTTGTAAACATCAAAGGTTTCCCGGATATTCGGATCGCGGTAGGAGATCAGCATAAACCCGGTGGATGTGAAGTTTACTATATTGTCGTAAGCGCTGTATCCGAAGCGGATTTTTGGAGTGATATAATTCTCGTTGATAACCAGCCCAATGGGGATCAATTTGCCATTGTATTCCGTTCCCATCCTTTCATACGGAGCAGAAAGCATGTTGTACTGGACCGAGGTATCCATCGCGATTCCTTCCTTTTTTGCAGGCCTGGGCAGTTTTGAATAATCCTGCATGACAACCGCTTTTGCCGGCAATGCTTGAACCAGTGACATAATGGCTTCTTCGTACTTTTTAATATTGTTCTCGTTTCCGGAGAACATCGTGATCATATTCGTCCGGTTCAATACCAGCCCGTGCATGGATTTCAACCCGGAGAGCACGTCATATGAGTTTGTTTGCAGCGCCTGTTCCAGTTTCACCAGGAAATCGTAATACTCCAGCTGAGAAATATAGTTCTGATAGTTGGTGCAATTGTTGGCGAGTGCGTAATTGCGGGTAATCAGCAGATTGACAGGGTTATTGGTAAACTGGTTTTTCATGCCGGCAATCTGTGATTTTACCACATCCAATATCGTAGCGTTATCTGTGAATTTCGTATGGAGCAGGATTTCCTTTACTAGGTCGAGCTGTTCGGTATATTCCCCCATCAGCCCCGGCCAGGAAATCACCATAACCGGTGCGAAATCATTCCAATCCTTCTGGGGGATGGTGGATAAGCGGAACCCAGCGCCGTTGAGGTATCTGATGGACAGAGTATTCAGCTTTTCCCTGGTATATTTCTGCGTATCAAGCTTCCCAAGCAGGCTGGAGTACAGCTGCAGATAATGGAGCTTTTCGGAGGGTACGGCGGAAGTATCCAGCAACAGTGAGGTAAGCCCTGTCTCGGCCACAT
>WSXU01000099.1 GCA_009773455.1 Bacteroidota bacterium
AAGGCAGCCATGATGATTGACGGTTCATGGAGCGCCACCCAGATAGAGGAGGCAAAGCCCGAGTTTGAAGTTGGCGCATTCCTGCTGCCGGGATCGGAGAACAAGGACTACAACAGCGTAGGACCTACAAAAATAGGTATGGCATACTTCGTATATGCAAACTCTCCTGAAGACAGAAAAGATGCGGCATTTAAGTACCTAGCCTTCTTCTCTGAGAAGGAAAACTATCAGAAATTCACCGATACCGTAAAGATGTTCCCGGTTATAAATGGTATCAAAATGACCTCGCCACTGTCTCAGGAAGTTTCAAACCTGCTGACCAGACAGACATTATTATGGGAGGAGCTCTTGATTCCCGGAGCGAAATATGACTTTACCAATCATTCGTTGCAGGTTCTGATGGGTAAGTTGACTCCTGAAAAGGCAGCTGAGAAGATGCAGGCCGATCTGATCGGAAGTAAGGCTAACTGGAAGTAGATGACATAATGTAAGGGGACACACCTCTCCTTCTGGAACGCTGAAGTCCGAGGAATGTTCCCAATATATGCGGGGGTCTCTTAATAGAGAGGCCCCCGTCATTCTAAAAGGGGCAAGGGGCATCAATATGAACTGTAAAAGAGGTATATGGCCAGTGATTGCGGTACTTCCGGTGACGATCCTGTTCCTGCTGTTCAGTATCTTACCCTCGGCAGTGAACGTCTATTTTTCATTTACCGATTTTTCGGGGGATATACACTATAAAACCAATTGGATAGGTTTCGACAACTACATCCGCGCCTTCACCATGATGTCCGATGAGGTATGGGGGACCATCAGGAACACGCTGATTTTTTCATTCACCATTACTTTAGTTATGAATATTATCGCGCTGTTGATTGCAGTTTTTGTGGATATGAAGCTTATGCTCAGAGATTTCTATCGGTCAGTAATATTCCTGCCGACTATTTTAGGGCCTGTGGTCATCGGTCTGGTATGGACACTGATTTTCGACCCATATTCCGGTCCCGTAAATAAGGTTCTCAACCTTTTAGGCAACGATTCGGCCCTCTTTGGAGACCCTGATATTGCGCTGTTTCTGGTAGTATTTGTGATGATATGGGCAAACTACGGCTATACAATGGTTTTATACCTTGCAGGACTGCAAAAAATCCCCGTGGATTTGTATGAATCAGGGTATATCGATGGAGCATCCGGATTTAAAAAACTCTGGTATCTCACATTACCGTTAATACGGCCGATTGTAACCATCAATTTATTGATAG
>WSXU01000100.1 GCA_009773455.1 Bacteroidota bacterium
TTTCCACCCCCATGGATATCAGGGATATAAGCATTGCAGGAGGCTCACTGAAGCTTTTTGCTGCCACCAGGCCTGTTCAGCACAGGGGTGATACCCTCGGTGGGCCGATGCTGACCTTTGAGTACAGCTCACCGTTTCCGGATGTCATTGGTGTGAAGGTATATCACTTTAAGGGCGGCATTACAAAGGAACCTGCATTTGAGCTCAGCAGTACGGATGGCTTTCAGCCAAAGATAGCTCAGGATGAAACGGCTATCACATTTACGACCGGAAAGTTAAGTATGGTGGTAAAAAAATCGGCCGGCTGGTCTGTGGATTTTCTGTATGCCGGCAGACGTATAACAGGTAATGCCCACAGAAGCACAGCATATATAACGGGTTCGGACAAGGACGTATACATGCGGGAACAGCTTGATTTGGGCGTAGGTGAATATGTATATGGACTTGGTGAGCGTTTTACACCGTTTATCAAGAACGGACAGATTGTTGATATATGGAATGAGGACGGCGGAACAAGCAGCGAACAGGCTTACAAGAATATACCTTTCTACCTTTCAAACAAGGGCTATGGGGTATTCGTGAACCATCCGGAAAAGGTTTCGTACGAAATAGGTTCTGAAACTGTCTCTAAGGTGCAGTTCAGTGTACCAGGCGAGTATATGGAGTATTATGTTATAGGCGGCGGTTCTCCCAAAGCGGCTCTCGGCAATTATACTTTGCTGACCGGCAGACCTGCTCTGCCTCCGGCATGGTCCTTTGGACTGTGGCTCACCACCTCCTTTACAACCAGCTATGATGAAAAAACTGTTACCGGCTTTATTGAAGGGATGGCCGAAAGAGAGCTGCCTCTTCATGTATTCCACTTTGACTGCTTTTGGATGAAAGAGAATCAATGGTGCGACTTTGTATGGGATAAAGATGTTTTCCCGGATCCGGAAGGCATGCTGAAACGCCTGAAGAGCAGGGGCTTGAAAATATGTGTATGGATTAATTCATATATTGCCCAAAAATCCAGTCTGTTTGATGAAGGAATGGAGAATGGATATCTTGTTAAAAACCCGGATGGAAGCGTATGGCAATGGGATAGATGGCAGGCAGGTATGGGGTTGGTGGACTTTACGAACCCGGCGGCTGTTGACTGGTTCAAAGCAGAGCTTAAAAAGCTGATGGACATGGGTGTTGATTGTTTTAAGACTGATTTCGGCGAACGCATACCCATCAATGTGGTGTATTTCGATGGTTCAGACCCGGTCAAGATGCA
>WSXU01000101.1 GCA_009773455.1 Bacteroidota bacterium
TCTGATCGCCTTTGGACTTGCGGTATGGGGCGCTGTGAAGTTCCACGATTTCCTTTCCGGATGGATGCACAGCTCGATGGGATGGGATTCCAAATACCTTCCGCTGTTCTCTTTCGCTGTCATATTTATCGGGGTACTGCTCGTTGTGATCGGGATCGCAAAACTCCTCGAAAAGATTGTAAAGTCAGTCTCGCTGGGGTTTATTAATAAGATCGGGGGAGCTGTTTTCGGGATGCTCAAGTTCGGACTGCTTATGAGCATGGTTATCTTTTTTCTTGAAGCCATCAATAAATCCGTTTCATTTATTCCCGATGAAACAAGAACCAACTCCCTGCTTTACGGGCATGTTCAGAAGATCGCCCCGACCGTGATCCCCGGCCTTAACGACAGCAGGTTGAATCAAATCTTTCCGAATGCCGATTCAGCGGGAGTGAAGGTCAATATTAAAGTTGAATGACACCAGCGGGAAGCCGATGAGGATTAATCTATTTACTTTCGCCTGAACTTAGAAAGCCCCAATGAACCGCACCCTCAAAATTGGCCTTACCGGTTTTTTATCCACCATCGCGCTGGCTGTACTGCTTTGGATATTCGGAGTCTCCCCGGCTTACATCATGCCTTTCGCTTTACCCTGGGGAATGATCATCATCATTGGGGCGATGAAGAGAAAGAGTTAGTCCTTCATTATTTTCCCCGAAGCAATTTTCCCATCCTGTAAAGTGATCTTGTAAAAATAGATTCCTTTTTCCAAAGTGGTAATATTGATGGAAACTTCTCTTGCAGCATTCATTTCTTCTGAAAATACCTCCTGTCCCAGGGAATTGAGAATCGACAGATGAAATTTTTCATCCTTTATCTCCGGCAGAATGATCTTCAGTTTATCCGTTGCCGGGTTGGGACGGACCTTTACTGAAAATGTCATAACGTCCTTTTCAAGAACGCCTGTAAGGCAGGAATGAACAAGATCGAACCGGGTTTGCAGCGAATCGATCGGTTCGAAACCTGCAGGTCCTTGTGCTACCACCAGATTCAGATAGATGTTCGGCATTACATCAGATGGTTTCGCAACCCGGAGAAAAGAAGAAAGAGAAGAGTTCCCCGAGGAGGTGCAGCGGGTATCGGCACCGATCACATTGGCTCCCTGCAATGCCGCCATGAGCTTGCAGGCAAGATCCCCCGGCTCATTCAGGAATCTTGCTTCCATCGAATCAAGGATCTGCTGGCCCAGTAATATATTGCCCTGGATCGCATAGTTGG
>WSXU01000102.1 GCA_009773455.1 Bacteroidota bacterium
ACTAAAAGCAATGATATCCTGGTTGTGAAATTCGATAACACCGGTAAAGTGATGTGGTCGGTCGCCCTGGGGAAGGAAATGAATGAAAACCCCTATGAACTGATTGCGACAGCCGATGGGGGCTTTGTGATCGCTGCAGAACGATGCACCCATTACAATTATGATTCGAAGCCGGTGAAATGCGGCATGAGCATCGTTAAACTCATGGGCACTCCTGAGAAAAGCATAGCCAATTACGTGAACCTGAAAGTGAAGTCCTGGGAAAAGAAGGGGGAATTTGAAAAGACCGAAACCTTTCAAAAACGGGTAACGGAGGAAAACAAAAAAAAGATCATTGAAAAGCATATGCGGGAAGCGGTTGCCTATTATGCCGGGCAATCCATCGATCTCGGCGCGGCAACGCTCAGCGATTACGATGCGGATAAGGAAGAGTTCACCATAACAGTGAAGGGCTTGGGGCCTTTACGAGTAAAGGTCCTGGTAGATAACGCGCAGCAATTCAAAGAGAGTTTTCCTGCCGTTCAGTTTGAAAATCCGGAGTACAGCATTACAGACGGGAAATTCACCCTTGAAAAGGCCGTTATGGTGGCGGGAGAGAAAGAATACCTCTTTCTTTCTTCCCGCAAGTCCGGGGATTCCGACAGGATCCCGGATGTATTCCTGCAATCGGGTGAACGGAAAAAACCGGAAGGCGATCTCTACAGGGGAACCGCCGATCCGTTGAAGGGACTGAATGTTTCCAAAGCCAAGCCGGTCTTTGCACCCGGAAAATATTATGCCCTCATCATCGGCATCGACAACTACAAAGGAACCTGGACGCCCCTTCAGAACGCGGTTCGGGATGCCCAGGCGGTGGAACTCTTGCTGAAGAGCAAATACAAGTTTGATAATTTCAAATCGCTGTATGACGAACAGGCCACGCGCGTTAACATCATGAACGCCCTTGAATGGCTCGTGGACAATACTTCCGAGAACGATAACGTATTCATTTATTATTCCGGGCACGGAGAATTCAAAAAAGAGCTGAACAAAGGGTATTGGGTGCCTGCTGATGCACAGACCTCCTCGGTAGCTGCTTATATCTCCAATTCCGATCTGCAGACCTTTCTCGGCGGGATCAAATCAAAACATACACTGCTGGTCTCCGATGCCTGCTTCAGCGGGGATATTTTCAGGGGGAATACCCTGACCGTAAAGATGGATACGCCTGAAAAATATTATACGGAAACGTACCATCTCAAATCCCGGCAGGCGA
>WSXU01000103.1 GCA_009773455.1 Bacteroidota bacterium
TGGGGCTTTTCAGGTTTTGAACAAGTACCCCATTTCGGAACTGGTAAAAGTCAATGCCGATGGTTCTTTGGTTAAGTTGACCAACCTGCGAAAATCGTCGAACTACGAAAAAGCCCTGATTGAGGCAATTGGTTCCTGGGCCATGATATCCTTTTATGAAAAGGACAGCGTATTTTTCTACCTGACCGACGGCACTTCCGCAAAAACCAAACTGGTCTATTTTTACAAAGGGCCGTCATCAACTGTACCGCAGTACGATTTCACCATCCATAAATCAAAAGCCTATATTACTTATGATACCGGCTGGAATGCCTTCAAAGGGCTGGTCGAAATCGACCCGGTTGATTTTAAATCAAAAATCCTCTTTAACAAGGGAACGGAGGATTTGAATATCTATTCGGTGATATCTGATGGTGAAAACTTATTCCTGAATTACAGGAATGGTTCAGTAAACAAAGCATTCCAGGTCGATACCAGCGACGGATCATTAACACTGGTTACCGACAAACTGAATCCCTGGATCCCTCAGAATCCTTTTGTTAGGATGGGAAATAGCCTTGGTATGTGGACAGTAAAAGATACCACGGTACAGATGAATGGCAGTGCCTTCCAAACCAAGCGTATGTTGTTGCAAAAGTACAACCTAACAACCAGGAGTCTGGAAACCCTCTTGTATGCCGGATATTTTCAAGCTCAACAACTTTCGTACCTGGGCGAAATCAATGGGAAATACTATTTTCTTTCGAACGGTGATCTTAATCTGAAAAACTGCCAGGATGTTGGTTGTTCAGGAAATACGGGAGCTTACCTTTGGGAGATTGTAACCTCTGCAAAAAAAGTAAAGGCTTTGAATGCTGGCGGCGAAACATATGCCTATTCGGGATTGAAACAGGTTGCATCAGATAAAATTTACCTTGAAATAGAGACCAAAACTTCAGGTAAAGAGTTATGGGTGGCCACTCCAACCGATTTGTACATGGTTAAAGACCATAATCCCGGAACTACTGTATTAAAAGATTATGGACTTCGGTTAAATGATGCGGCTGTTTGCGGAGGAAAAATTGCTATTCCGGGCATTGGAACAGTGGCTGCAACCGGTACCGATAATGAGTTATATATTTCAGATGGTACCGTTGGAAATCTGAACAAGCTTGATGTAATGCCCAAAGCAGGAGTGCAGTCTTTTCCGAAGGGGTTGGTCAATGTTCAGGATAAAATTCTGTTTGTTGCTGCCGATACCATT
>WSXU01000104.1 GCA_009773455.1 Bacteroidota bacterium
TAAAATGCTAATTGGTGAACAACCACAGTTCGTTGGATTTCCGCTCCCGGGAATCCGTACATCAGGTTTCTATAGTCCGCAGGTTTTCAATGTGTGTAACAATGAACTTCCGGGTGAAGGCAACGCAACCGTTGTTTATATGCAGGACGATGCATGGAGTGGCGTTGCGGAAGATCATCTGAAATTATGGACGATCAATGTTGATTGGGAAAACACAGCGCAATCAACCATCTCAGCCGCTGTGGAAGTGCCCACCATACCTTTTATCTCTGTTTTTGATGGTGGATCATTCTCAAACAGACCACAACCCGGTGGACCTGATATCGATGTGTTACAGGCAACTGTCATGAATCAGGCACAATTCCGCCGTTTTGCAGATTATAATTCTGTTGTTTTCAATTTTGTAGTTGATACAGATGGTTCCGGTGGCGAGCTTGCCGGTGTACGTTGGTTCGAAATGCGCCAGCCAAGTGACAGTGAGCCATGGGTTATTTATCAGGAGGGAACCTATGTTTCACCTTACAACAACAAGGATGCTTTTGGTGCCAGCATGGCCATGGATTCAGATGGCAACATCGGGATGGGTTATACGACCGTAAGCAGTACCGAACGCATAGCAATTTATTATACAGGCAGATACGCTGGTGATCCACTTGGTGAGATGACCATTGATGAAACATTGATCGGACAAAGTACTTCCAGTAATCCATCAAACAGATTGGCCGATTATACCCATTTAACAGTTGATCCTTCTGATAACAAAACATTCTGGTATATCGCTGAATATTTCAAAAGCGGAAGAAAAGATGTTGTGGGCGCGTTTAAAATCGCTTCAGATCTGACCAACGACGTGGGCGTTCTTACCATTGATTCACCTGTTGACGGCGATCTCACCGATGAAGAAATCGTTACTGTAACCCTGATGAATTATGGTGAAGCCGGACAACGCGATATTCCTGTATTTTTCAGGGTTGATGAAGGCGAATTTGTATATGAAGTTTTCAATGATACACTGCCTCCTGCCACAACAGCGCAATATACTTTTATTGCAAAAGCCGCTATGGGCGCTGTCGGACAAACCTATCAACTAACCTCCGGTACAGCCCTTGCACCTGATATTGATCGTACCAACGATACCATAGTAAGATCCGTAACCGATCTTTATGATATTGATATGGGTGTTTCTGCAATAATTTCTCCTGTATCCGGATCTGATCTTACAGCAAGTGAAGTGGTTAC
>WSXU01000105.1 GCA_009773455.1 Bacteroidota bacterium
GTATGCTTGAAGCGGCGCTAACCAGACCGGATCCTGTTGTGATTTCGAATAAACCACTCAGAACCCCTCTGATGATTGTATTATCAACTCCAAACGGTGACAGAACGTGTGATGAAACATCTGCGAGAGCGCCTATTATGCCGGTATTAGTCAGAAGATGAATGATAACAGAAAAAAGGACAATAAAGCCTCCGATTGTCATAATTGTCGAAACAGAGTTGCTTATGGCATCACCCAATACTGTTCCGAAATTCAATTTGCAGTTTTTGTTATCGTTCAGGAGCTTCTTTCTAAATGCGATGAAAGGATTGATTGATCTGCCTTTTACATAACAGGGTCTTTCAGAATATTTGTAAAACCTGAAAATAAAGCCTACTGTGATGCAAGCTAGAAAGTGGCAGAAGAATAGGAAGAGGCCGAGCCGGGGTGAACCATACATACCCGTGCCAACTGCACCAACTATGAAGAGCGGACCGGAGTTATTTGTAAAAGCCATAAGTCTCTCAGCTTCAGTTTTGGTAAGTACACCATTTTTTCTGAAATCACTTGTTATTTTGGCTCCGACCGGATAGCCTGATGTAACACCCATTGCAAGTGCAAAGGAACCAATGCCGGGGACATTGAAAAAAGGCCTCATAACAGGCTCCAGCAGTAAACCGGAAGCCCGTATGAAGCCTGTTGAATTCATGATCTCTGCCGCGACAAAGAATGGGAAAAGGGACGGTACTACAACACCTGCCCACAGCCGGAGACCATCCATTGCCGCTTTTACAGCCGTATCTGACAGCAGAATCAGACAGATCACGAAAAGAATGCATAGTGCCGGAACAGACAATAATCTGATGTAAATGACCCTTGAAGGAGGCATAAGCAGGATGATTATTACAAATGCAATCAGCAGCATGGCAATGAATAGTGTCATAGTTTTCAGCTCTTGTTCAAGCGTTTCTTAAAAATTCTATTAAATATCAGCTGAAATATTCCATTAATCTGTTAGGAAAGCTCATTTCTTTAGCTGCGAGTTCACTTTACTTCCGTCAGCCAATTGAACTCATCATTTATGACACCGTTCTGGATACCTGTGATCATCTCATAAAGTCTTACTGAAAGCTCACCTGTTTTTCCATCAGTAAGGCTAATGATATTACCGTCCCAGTTCAGTTCTCCTATAGGGGAAATAACTGCAGCCGTTCCGGTTCCGAACGCCTCGGTCAATTTTCCGGCAGCATGTGCTTCA
>WSXU01000015.1 GCA_009773455.1 Bacteroidota bacterium
AGGCACTCATCTGAACCTGCACTACCCATACCTATGGCGGGGAAGATAATGAACTCCTGAGACACTCATCTGAAGATGAACACCAATCTCAGGCAAACAGGACAGCCATAGCCAGAACCAACCACGGAGACACTCATCTGAAGATGAGCGCCAACCTCACGCCAACATCAACTCATCGCTTTAGACTTTTTACCTGCCTGCGGCAGGCAGGCTTTTTACTTTGAGCCCGCCCAAGGCGGGTAAACTTTGAGCTTTGAACTTTAGACTTTGAGCTTTACTCTTTACTCCCATTCGGGCAACCGTCCCGGCGTATAAGGCACTCCCGCTTTCTCCATTTCCGCTTCAATCGCAGGCAGGTCTATCTGGCTGATCTGCTTCAACTGCGCATGGATGGGTGTAAATTCTTCCATGACAATATCGTAGCTGCGGCGCTGTGTGCTGGTCGGTGCTGAAGTGCTTCCATAAAAAGCATAAATGATGTTTCCCATCCTTTCGTTGATGGAAACCGGTGCCGGTGGATTCTCTTCACGGCTGGCCTTAGGTTGTTTGCCGTTAAAAGCAAACAGGATGTCATCTACTTTCAGCGAGAGGGCATACAACCTGGCCAGAAGTTCAGGCGAAGCACCCGGGGTCTGGTGTACCGCCTGCATCATGGTGGCTAATTTTCCTGAAATTTCACCTGCATAATTATCGGTACCCTGAACCTTGCGGATCAGCTCGGCCACCTGCTGCTGGAAGGCCACCAGGGCAGTACGGTCTTCTGCCGGCAAAGTGGTGTTGTTGAGCACCACTGCTTCAAATGGTGTCGGACCAACCAGTTCCTTTGTTTCGCCACCAGCCTGAAGCGACAGGGATACCTTGTATTTCCCCGGCATAACAAACAACCCGGCATTGACCTCGGCAAACGGATCGAACCTGCTGCCACTGCCCGAAAAAGGAAAGGTTCCGGCATAACGCAGATCCCAGTTTGTTCGGTTCAGCCCTTTTGAAGGTCTGCTGTATATCCTGCGTACCACCCGATCCTGGTTGTCGGTTATGGTGAAGATTAGATAAGGAGGCAGTTCATTCTTCTCAGCCCTGAGTTCTGCTTCTGTCGGTTGCGGTATTCTTTCACCCTTTTTGAACAGCTCCTTTTCCTTTTCCTGCCTTTTTTCCAGCAGAGTCTGTGGAACCTCTTTCAGCCACCACGAAAAGGTGGCGCCGAAGTCCGGATTTTTAGCGGCAAAATAAGAGGACCCCTGTCCGTATTTTCCACCGGTCTCCACAAACATCAGGGCGTTTTTAATTCCAAACAGATGAGCCGGGCTGTCCATAATGGCCTTGTCAACTGTCCTGAGCGGGCTGTAATCTTCCAGAATGTAAAATCCACGTCCGAAAGTGGCCAGTACCAGGTCATTCTCACGTTTCTGAATGACCATATCCCTCACCGAAATGGTCGGAAGCCCGTTCTTCAGGGCGGTCCACTGACCACCCCCATCGATGCTGAAATAAACACCGAATTCAGTCCCGACAAACAGAAGATCAGGATTGACATAATCCTGTACAATACAGTGAACCGTTCCGTTCTCCGGTAGATTGGAAGCAATGGAGATCCATGTCTTTCCCTTATCGGAGCTTTTTAGCAGATAAGGCTTGAAATCATCCCGTTTGATGTTGTCAAAAGCGGCAAAAACAACATTTTCATCAAACTGTGAAGCAAGGATATCCGCAACAAAGGTGTATTCGGGTACGCCGGGGAATTTCCCTGCCTTGCTCCATGTTTTTGCATCTCCGGTCACCTGGATCAGCCCGTCGTCGGTTCCGGCGTATACAAGGTTTTCCTTTACAGGTGACTCTTCCAGTGAAACGATCAGTCCATATTGCGAAGTGGAAACATCCTTGGCCACCGCATCGGCACTCCAGTATTTACCCATGACCGGCCAGGTGTTCCGGTCGGTGCCTGTCGACAAATCTTCGGAGATCACCTGCCAGGTATTGCCCCGGTCATCACTCCTGAATACTTTATTGGCTGCCACATACAGCCGGGTTGGTGAATGTTTGCTGATAAACAGCGGGGTGTCCCAGTACCATTTATAGGTATCTTCCCCTTTTCGTGGCTCCGGACGGATGTCGATGGCTTCACCGCTCTTCCTGTCATATCGGACCATATTACCGTACTGGGCTTCGGCATATACAATATTGGGATCGGTCGGATCAACGGCTGTCCAGAAGCCATCGCCGCCATTGGTGACAAACCATTCATCGTTCACTACACCGAGATTGCTTAAGTTGCGCGAAGGGCCTCCCATGCTGCTGTTATCCTGGGTACCCCCATATACGTAATAAAACGGCAGGCTGTTATCCACATTTACCCTGTAAAACTGGGTTACAGGCAGGTTGTTCTTGAAATGAAAATCCTGGCCGCCATCCCAGGTTTCATAGATTCCACCGTCGCCCCCGATCAGATAGTGCCGGGTATCTGAGGGATCAATCCACATGGCATGATCGTCAACATGGCGGTTTTTGGTGCTCACATTCTTCCATGTTCTTCCACCGTCTTCGGTAAACTGTGAGAAGGTCTCCACCGAATAAACCTTATCTGCATTCAACGGGTCGCAGTATATTTCGTTGTAATACTGTCCGTAAGCATTGTGGCCGCTCATCTTATTCCAGGAAGCACCGCGGTCGGTGGTCCTGAAGAATCCTCCGGTTTCACCGGCTGCTTCGATGATCGCATATACGATGTCGGGATCGGCCGGCGAGATGGCAATACCGATTCCTCCGACATCCCCGCCAGGCAGGCCGGAAGTAAGTTTTTCCCAGGTGGCCCCGGCATCGGTTGATTTCCAGATGGCCGACTCCGGGCCGCCACCGATCTTGGTAAAGTCGTGCCTCCGCCGCTGTTCCGAAGTAGCATAAAGCAGATCGGGGTTGCGCGGATCCATGATCACATTGTTTACCCCGGTATTTTCGCTGATGTTCAGCACCTTGTTCCATGTCTTGCCACCATCAGTGGTTTTGTAGAGGCCACGGTCGCCACCCGGCCCCCAGACTGAACCTTCGGCAGCCACATAAACCACATTGGTGTTCCGGGGGTCAACCGCGATCATTCCGATCTGCCGCGATTCCTTCAGGCCCATGTTTTTCCAGCTTTTACCCCCGTCGGTTGTTTTGTAAACACCATCGCCATAACCCAGCGCGCGCTGATGATTGTTTTCGCCGCTTCCGGCCCATACAACATTCGGATTTTCAGGATCCATGGCCAGACAACCAATGGAATAGGATCCGTAATTATCAAACACCGGCTCCCAGGTGGTTCCCGCATTCCAGGTTTTCCAGATGTGACCGGAAGCCACAGCCACGTAATACTCGGCGTTGTTTTTCGGATTTACGGCAAAGTCAGCGATCCTGCCCGAACAATAAGCCGGCCCTATAGACCTGAATTTCAGTCCGTTAAAATCACCGGCCTTCAGGGTGTCCATAACCTTTGAAGGCTGCTTTTTCTGAGCAAAACCACCGGAAGGGAGGATAAGAAAAGCAGAAATTAAAAAAGTCATTAAAACCATGCGCATGGGCATGATTATTGACGTAACTTTGCAGCCCGAAAAAGCAGCGTTGGGTTTTCCGGCATTAGCCTGTAATCTGGTTGTGTTCATAGTTAATTAAGTTTTGGGATTGTGATTATTACTGGAAATCCCTTTGGTGCTCAGTGTCAAAAATAGTATAAAACCGTTAACCATCATTGTACAATCCCTCGTAAAATATCTTTGTCCGGTTATTATAATTCATCCATTATGAAAAAAATCGTGTTGATTTCCCTGGCTTTACTTTTATTTATCCCGGTTTCTTTCAGCCAGGTTACCGGAAAAAGTGCGTTCACAGCCTCTGAAGTAATCAGGCATTATCCTGAAGTGGCCGGAGATAACAGTCACAGGACCATTGATTGTGATACCCTGCGGTATCCGCTTTCAGGTGAGATTATTTATTATTATATGCTGCCCCCGGGTGTCGGTTATATTACGGGCAACAACAGCTATATGGACAAAGCCAAAGCCGAATATTTTGCAAGTTTTGAATCAGGCACGACCATATCGGGCATGATGGCCGATTTTGTGATTGCGAAAAATACAAACAACCCTCAGATCACCTTTGCCATCTGGAACAATGCAGGGGCCAACGGTAAACCGGGACTCATGGTTGCTTCAGCAACCAAACCGCTCTCTTCAATCGTCGCTGATGTAACCAACGAACGGGCGACAACCGTTACTTTCGATACGCCTTATACCGTTACCGGCCCGTTTTATGCAGGGGTTATTCTCCCTGCCTCAACCGGCGATACCCTGGCTTTGTGGTGCCGTAAACATGTAACGGGATACAATGGCACCGCCTGGGAGCAATGGTCATCCAATGCATGGTATCCGTTCAACGACCCGGATTCATGGGGCGAAAACATGCAGACAACCATGACGATCTATCCGATCGTTTGCCAGCCGGTCGGGCTGGAAGAAGTGGCCGACCCGGAAGTTACCATCCATCCCAATCCAGCTACCGGTGTGGTAAACATTTCCCTGTGGAAAAGCACATCCGACGTCAGCCTGGAGGTTATCAGCATGACCGGACAAAGGGTTTACACGCGTGTTTATCCGGGGTCGTTTACCAATTTCAACATCGATCTCAGTTTTGTCCCCAAAGGCGTTTATATGCTTCAACTCACCGATGGCAAAAGGAAGCACAGCCAGAAGCTGATCCTCCGTTAATCTCAATTCCGGATCTCCGGCTTTCACCCGATTTCATGTCACACCTGTTTCCGGTGGAGCAGCACTATGCCCCCTTGATCCGGGCAATTTTATATTGTATCTTTGTGATTATGAAATTTTTTCTGAAATGAGAAAGATACTTGTTCCCGTCGATTTTTCAGACCTGTCGACAGATGTCCTGGAGAAAGCGGGCGAACTTGCAAAAGTCTTTAACAGCGAAGTTTACATTCTGCACATCTCTGCGCCTCAGGCTTTCCTTACGGAAGATGCATCCAGCCTGCCGAACATCCACAATCCCGATATTGAGGAAATGATTCAGGAAGACCACGACCTGAAGGCCATGGTGCATTATCTCCTTGAAAGGGGGATCAATGCAAGGTCGGGACTGATTCACGGACCGGTTGTCAGCACCATCCTCCGTGAAGCTGAAAAGTTCGGCGCCGATCTGATCATCGTTGGAACACAGAACCACGGTTTTCTTTACAGGGCTTTTATCGGCAGTGTGAGTGAAGGGGTATTGAGAAACAGCCCCTGCCCTGTTATGATCGTTCCGTTAAGATAAATTGGTCGGGCGAATGGCTACTGCTTTTTGCCCCTTGGGTTAAAGGCACTGATCAGGTCCCTGCGACCGATTTTTACCAGTGTATCATTGAGCCACCGCTTGTTTTCGGGTTTGTACCAGAAGAAAAACCGCTGCTGATTTACCTTATCTTCTTTTGTTTTTGCTACATAAACCGGTTTCTGGGTATATGGATCGGACCCGGTATAATAAATGGCTGTTGCCAGCGTCATGGGTGTTGGGGTAAAATCCTGCACCTGCTCAAGACGAAATCCCTGTTTCATTGTTTCACAGGCCAGTTCAGCCATATCTTCCGGTCTGCTTCCGGGATGGCTCGAGATAAAGTAGGGAATCAGCTGTTGCTTCGTTCCGTTCTGCCTGTTGATCTCTTCAAATCTTTTATGGAACTCGGTGAAAGTCCGGTAATGCGGCTTCCGCATGATCTGGAGTACATGCTGAGAGCTGTGTTCCGGGGCGACTTTCAGCCTGCCCGATACATGTTTTGTGATCACCTGTTGCAGGTATTCGTCCAGCCCGTTGGCCTTGCTTTCCGCCGGGGTCCTGCCGACCAGCATATCATAACGGATTCCGCTGCCGATGGTGATGCGCTTCACCCCCTGCACCAGCAAGGCCTTCCTGTAAATGGCAGTCATCGGGCGGTGATCGGTATTGAGGTTTCTGCAAATGGTCGGAAAAATGCACGAGGCCCTTTTACATTTCCAGCATTTATCTGTATCGATGCCCTGCATCCGGTACATATTGGCCGAAGGACCGCCCATATCGGTGATGTGGCCCTTGAAATCCGGATCTGAGGCCACCTGCTTCAGTTCTTCCATGATTGACTTCTCGGACCGGCTCACCACAAACTTGCCCTGATGGGCTGAAATGGCACAAAAGGCACAGCCTCCAAAGCAACCCCGGTGCAGATTGATGGAGTTACGGATCATTTCAAATGCAGGAATCTGACCCCTTTTGTTGTAGCGCGGATGCGGATACCGGGTATAGGGCAGGTCAAAAGAGGCATCAATCTCCGCTTCAGCCATCGGTTGATTTGGCGGATTGACGACAGTAACAGAATCCCCGTTCCGCTCAAGCAAACGAGCGCCCTGCCAGCGATTCGACTCTTCTTCAAAAATGCGGAAATGACGGGCAAATTTCTTTTTATCGGACAGACATTCCACATGCGACGGAAGTTCAAGGGTAGCGATGCCAGTCAGTTCAGGCAAAACCTCTCTAACCGGCACATGGAATGCCGTTTGCTCAACATCGCGGATCCGTTGGATGGATTCTCCTGCTGCCAACCGGTGTAAAAGTGCTTTAATCGCCTTCTCCCCCATTCCAAACACCAGCATATCCGCACCACTCCAGGTGAGAATATCAGGCTTCAATTCATCGCTCCAGTAATCATAGTGGGTCAGCCGGCGCATCGAGGCTTCAATCCCGCCCAGAATGACCGGCACATCCGGATAAATCTTCTTAAGTATACCCGCATAAACAACCGTGGCATAATCAGGTCTGAAGCCAGAAACACCCCCGGGGGTATAGGCATCGTCAGATCGCAACCGGCGGTTGGCGGTATAATGATTGACCATTGAATCCATGCAGCCGGCAGTCACGCCAAAGAAAAGACGTGGTTTACCCAGCTTTTTAAAGTCGCGCAGGTCGTCGCGCCAGTTGGGCTGAGGCAGTATGGCCACCCTGAAACCTTCCCTTTCGATCAAACGGCCCATCACGGCATGACCAAACGATGGATGATCCACATAGGCATCACCGGAAACGATGATCACATCCAGCTCGTCCCAGCCACGTTTGTCGAGTTCTTCGCGCGAAACCGGAAGCCAGTCGGTTAATGGTCTTTTCTCCTGAAGGTTCACGGGGCAAAGATAAGGGAATAAATTGCGCAGGGCGCAGGGCGCTTGGAATGGTGTTGAAGTGAGAAATTACGTCTCTTAAGAAGCTGACAAGGGGACAGGGAGAAATGGAGACACATCAAATCCCTTCGACTAATGGATGTCTCCAAATACTCTTGAACAACTTTTAGTTTAAAGTCGTCCGCAAAACGGTTTACATGTACTCTCAAAGTCCTGATTTTAGTTTACTTTTCCTGTAAACCTATTTCAGGACAAGACAAAAAAAGCAAATCACTCAGCCACCGTTTCTTCTTGTCTCCATTTCTCCCGGTCTCCATTTCTCCTTATTACGGGTTCCATTTTATACTCCCTTACGGAAGCACCCCTCAAGGTGATCGTCCACCATTCCGGCAGCCTGCATAAAGGCATAGCAGATGGTGCTTCCGCAGAAGGTAAAACCCCGTTTTTTCATGTCTCTGGCCATGGCATCGGATTCGGGACTGGTGGCAGGGATCTGTTGTAAGCCTGTCCAATGGTTCACGATGGTTTTTCCTCCTGTAAACTGCCATATCCAGGCATCAAAACTCCCGAATTCCTTTTGAATACCAAGAAACAGCTGAGCATTTTTTATGGTTCCCCTGATCTTGGCGCGGTTGCGGATGATGCCGGCATCATTCAGCAGACGGTTATAGTCTTCCTCCGTATATCCGGCTATTTTCACGGCATCGAAGTCATCGAAAGCCCTGCGGAATCCCTCCCTACGATGCAGTATGGTCTTCCAGCTCAGCCCGGCCTGAAAGGCATCAAGCACCAGGAATTCAAACAGCTTGCGGTCGTCATGAACAGGAACGCCCCATTCGTTGTCGTGGTATTCAATCATCAGCGGGTCGTTGCCCGGCCAGGTGCAGGTTTTCTCCATAAAACAAGTAAAAAGTAAAAAGTCTAAAGCTCAAAGTAAAAACAACGTAGTTTCATTTCCCGATTTACAAATTTACTGCATTGCGATTTTCCATTCGTCACTCCCATCCTATGTCGAGCTTCTTCGGGGCAGACATTATTCGTAATTCGTCAATCGTAATTCGTAATTCATCATTCGTCACCTGCCTATAGTGCGGCAGGCAAGTTTTTACCCTGAGCACTGGTGGTCGAGCGGCGGAGGTCGAGCGAAGTCGAGACCAGCCGGGACCAGTCGAAGGGCGAAATTCGTATTTACCTTAACAGCGCGGCAATCGCACTTATATCAGGCTTAATAATTCCTTTCTCAGTTATAATTCCAGTAATAAATTCTGCAGGAGTTACATCAAAAGCCGGATTAAAGGCATCAGAACCGGGGTTGGTCACCCTGATGGTGTGCATCTGCCCCTCCTTGTCGGGACCAGTCTGATAATTCACTTCGTCGGCGCTGCGTTCTTCGATCTCGATGCCTTCGCCTGTAGGGGTTGAAAGATCGAAGGTTGAAAGTGGTGCTGCTACAAAAAAAGGAATGCCGAATTGCCGGGCGACGATGGCCTTTTCGAAGGTCCCGATCTTATTGGCGGTGTCTCCGTTGGCTGCAATCCTGTCAGCCCCGACAATGACCATATCCACCAACCCCTTCGACATCAGGAAAGCCCCGGCGTTGTCAGGGACAATGGTGTGGTCAATGCCTTCGTTGCTGAGTTCCCATGCTGTTAAACGGGCTCCCTGACTGCGTGGCCTGGTTTCATCGGCATAAACGAAAACCGATTTCCCTCCCCGGTGGGCCATATATACCGGCGCCAGTGCACTTCCATAATCCACGAACCCCAGCCAACCGGCATTGCAGTGGGTCAGCACCCTGGTACCATCCTGAATCAAAGGCTCCCCGAATTTACCAATGCTTCTGGCTGCATCAATGTTGCTCTGTGCCAGCCGCTGAGCTTCCCGAACGGCGGCCTGTACCGATTGCTGACCGGCTTCGTAAACTTTTTCAACTGAATAGAAAAGATCCCTGGCTGTAGGCCGTGTTGATCTGATTCTTTCGGCGGCCATATCAGGGTCTTCACTGGCAATAAAGGCCTGGGCCATAGCGAAACCAGCTGCTGCCCCTATGGCTCCGGCACCCCTCACGGTCATTTCCCTGATCGCATCACAGGTTTCTTCCATGGTTTTGCATTCCCTGATGGAAAAGGAAAAAGGCAACAGGTTCTGATCAATCATAAAGACCGATTCACCTTCAAATCTTATGGTCAGGTAGTCTGTGCCGGCAACTCTCATTCGATAACAGGTTTAGCTTCAGAAACAAAGATAATGGTTTTCTACGGTTTAATTTCCCGCTAAACCCTGTCGCAGGAAAAGAAAAAAGCCACCCTTACGAGTGGCTTTACGATATTTCCCGTTTACAGGATCAGAACTTTACAGCGACACCTATAGTGGCCAATGAAAGACCACCGGAACCGAGTTCAAGCATACCGGCAATATTTTCGGTTAAATAATACCTTGCTCCAACAAATCCGGAGAAGTAAACACCGCTTGAATTGGAATCATAGGTTCCGTAACCAGCCCAGTTGCCGGTTTCCTTCCAGCTAACATTATGGTATCCAAGAAGAATCCCTGCATAGGTATCAAGTTTGTCGATGAACTGGTAGTTGAATGTTCCCCTTGGGCCAATCACCAGATTCGTTTCCTTCCAGCCATAATTATATCCGGATTCCCATTTAGCGCTGGAAAAACCGACATAACCACCGATTCCAACGGTCGCTTTATCGAGAAAACCATCAAAAAGCCCGACATCAAATGAAGCTGAAAGAAAAGGAGTCTTTGAATATCCACTGGAATAACCTGAGTAATAGCCTCCACCGAATCCGATACCGACATTTAAAACCTTGTCACCTTTGCTGAAAATCTCATTTTCCTGCGCTGAAAGATTGAATGCCAATATGGCTGCAAAAAGAGTAATTACGACTTTTTTCATGTTGATTGCGTTTTGGTTTAACAATGTTTTTAATCTGTTTCTCAGTTGGTTAATATCAGAATGCCGGCAATTGTTTAGAAGGAACCTTCTGTACCTTAACAAAACCGGCACTTCCCGGCTGAAAATGTTGATTGTGTAAAGCCCGGAAGTACAAAGGTAGGTCAATATACGGCAAATTGAATACGTATACTTAGGTATTTTACCTTCAAATTATCAACCATCCATGTATTGCGGCTTACCCTTTGCCAGGCAGAATTGTTGAAAAGATAGTCAAAGTACTCATTTTCATTGTATTGACTATATTCATAACTTAGAGGTTAACTTCCTTCGCAAAGGATGAATCCCCCGACAGCCCACAATGGACGCGTTAAGGAAGGACCTTTTGTGAATAAATAAAGGCCCTATATTCAGTCAGGATGCTGAAGAACCGGAACTAATTTTCTTTAAAACCGGACAGACAATGAGAGCGTTTGCCTTGGATCGGGTTTCAGGTTGAATGAAATGGCATTCAGCTTTTTGGTATAGCTGCGTTTTTTCGCCCCCCCGATCGACCAGAGTACGATGCCCCCTGTATCCATAAAAAGACCGGCATATAAACATAAAACACCCACAACAGCTTCTCCCATGACTTCATCGGCAGTGGCGTACTGGTCGTATGGATCATAATAATCAGAATCCCTGTTCACGGCATCCACCATAAGACCGACTCCGGCCACCGTAAAGACAGCCCCTGTAATGGTCAGTACCATACCGCTGTTCCTCATCCTGGTGTAGGATTTGACCTTTTTTCTGTAGAGGTCCTCCTGGCTGATCTGGGCAGTCAGGGTCAGCTGAAAAGCCAGAAACAGAAGCATAATGATCGCAATTGCTTTCTTCATATCAATTAAACTAAATGTTAAACAAAAATGGGAAAACTTTCCGGTGATAATGCAATATTAATAAAAAATGATTGTTTACTATATATCTTAAATTTTCATTGTGTAACTGGTCTCTATACTTGCAAAATACTCATATATTATGAAAAATAAGAGAGTTAACCTATTTGTTTCGTTTATACTTATAAGCCTGGCTTTACATTCGCAATCCTACACAAAAGGTGACCTGCTTCTAAGCCTTAAAGCCGGTATTATAAAAATGAACAATGGTGAAAATATTGAATTGAACTGGCAGGGCACACCTGTCTCCACTTCCATTGAGTATATGATATTAAACAGAAATAAATTAACTCTGGGTTTGGGACTCGATGCAACTTATTTCAGACATCAACTGAACAGTAAAAACTTTGGAGTTCTGGGTATTGGCGCTCCTGTTTCTCTGCACTACAACTTCTTCCCCCGGATAACTGCCTATGCAGGCTATATGCCGGGCTGGTATTTTGACGGATATAAACCGGAGGATGACAGTGTGAATTCCGGGTATGGAGGGCTTTACTCTGAAATGTTCCTTGGGTTAAGATATTTCGTTGTTGATCGTCTGGCTGTGTTTACTCAGGTATCATCCGGTGACTTTATGCTTTCGCTGGGTGTCTCAATAAAATTATAATCCTCAGGTAACTGAAAATAAAACCCGGAAAGCCATTCCTGGCATTTCCGGGTTCCGCATTATTTATGGATGATTTAATGCAGCCATCCCATTGTTGTCAATGAAGAAGACAGTGTTACGCCGAAGGGAATACTTTACCGTACTACCTTCACTTCGTAGGCATTCAACCCCTTTGGTCCCTTTTCGACTTTATAGGTTACCTTGTTGTTCTCTTTGATGGGCTCGGCAAGCTCCTTGATGTGGACAAAAATACTTTCCTGGGTCTGCAGGTCCTTGATAAATCCAAATCCTTTGGAATCATTGAAAAAGCTTACAATACCGGTTCTCAGTTCTTCCACTTTATCCGCGGGGTCCTGTTTTCTTACGCCAACTTCAATGTCTTCTGCATTGATAACCGTCTTTTTTACCGTCGGATCGGGTGGTGTGGAGGTAATCCGTCCGTACTCATCTACATAAGCGATCATATCGTCAAGGCTGTTCCCGTCCTTGGAACCGGAAGCCCGTTCAACTTTCTTCGCCGCTTTTTCCTTTTTCTTTTTCTGCTTTTTCTTCTCGTTTTCCTGCTTATTCCATGTTTGTTGTGATCTTGCCATAGTTTACCTTTTCGGGATTATCCTGCTTTAAGGAGGGTGAATAAAATAGTTCTGCAAGAATCCGCTGAAAAGCGCCGATGTATCCGGCAAAACCCTGAGCGGCAAAGGTACAACAATAATCCGGTGTAAGGCCGATGAAAAAGACTTATGTCTGTATTATTCAAACAAATAAAGGAAAAGGCAGGTTCCGGAAATCTTTCTGACCGCTTGTACCATTCAGCATACAGTAAATACCGGGCAAGAATACTTAATCAGATTCCAGCTGTGATGCACCGGACAGGTGAATCCACTGAATCATGCTCTCTGCACAAAAATTATTTAATTCACCCTGCTACCGATGATGTATGCATAGGGTTCAAGGGTAATTGCATTGCCCGGAATTAATCCGGATTTATCCGGGAAGTTTTCCCATCTGCCAGCAGCCAACGCGGGCGGAAAATCAAATGTGACGGCTGAATTTCTGACGTTCACCATCACGAGAATCTCTTCGGTACCGGCGGTCCGGGTAAAGATACAGACATCGGTGTAAGGATAACTGACGAGGGTTCCTTTTCTGGCAGCATCGGATGTGACATAGAAATCCATAAAATCCTTGTAGGCAGCCAGCATATCCGGATTCTCTGACCAGTTGACCGGAGAATTGGTAAAGAAAGGCAGGGTATTAGCCCTTCCGACCTCCTGGCTCCCATAAATCATCGGAACACCTCCCATATAGGTAGCGATCACCTGCGCCGCCAGAGCGCCTTTCGTTCCCCCGAACAGGGTGACCGGGGTTGCGTCCCATGCCGATTCATCATGATTGGTGGTAAACCGAAGCTTATGCTTTCCGGCAGGAATACTGTTGTATTCACTGGTATGGGTGGTGAAAAGACCACTGGCCGGCTGGCCTGAGAAAACAGCCTTGAGCTTTCCGTAAAAATCCCAGGCATAATTCATCTGAAATCCGGCTGTAAAGTGATCACTCCGGGCCCCTTCGGCCAGCATGATGATCTCCCTTCCGGGGATGGCATTCATTGAATCTATGGCCTGTTTCCAGAAGTCAAAGGGCACCATATCGGCAGCATCACAGCGGAAGCCGTCAACATTGGCGTCAAAAACCCAGTATTTCATTGCGCTGATCATGGCTTTCCGCATATCTGCCGAATTAAAATTCAGGTCAGCCACGTCCTGCCAGTTGGTTCCCGCCGGATGAATCACCACGCCATTTTCCATAGTATACCATGCGGTGTATTTCATCCAGGGGTTATCCCAGGCGGTGTGGTTGGCAACCCAATCAAGAATAACCGCCATGCCGCGCTGATGAGCCTGGTCGGTGAGGGTTCTCAGGCTGGTAAGTGTACCAAATTCCTGGTTGACCTGACGGTAATTCTTTACACAATAAGGTGAATTGACGGAATTAACCGTTCCGATAGGGAAAACCGGCATCAGCCAGACAACATTCACCCCCAGTGATCTGATGTGATCCAGCTTGTTGATGACGCCCTGAATATTGGCAGGACTGAATGCCCTGAGGTTGACCTCATACATCACAATATCTTCTGTTGCAGGCACGTCCGGGAAAGGAGAGCCATACTGAGGCGGATCGGGCAGGATGAATTCATTGGCCGGTTTTTCCGGTACAGGGGTTTCTTTTTTATCAGAACACCCGATCAGAAAAAGGGAAAGTAACACTGAAATTAACAAAAGAGATTTTGAATTCATAGGACCCTGCTTTTCTGATGATGAATGCCGGAATGTTCCGGGCAACCTTGTAATCATAAAACATAACAAAATTAATTAAAAGAAGGGAGCCCCGGTTCGTTTCTTTTTCCGGGTTATGGCCTGTTTCTTTCGATTGGCCGGAAAGCTGTTCGTTTTTGTACAATGAAAGCAACAGAACCGAACAATTCAGCAGTTAAAAATCGAATCCCTAGATAAAGATTTCTTTTTATATTCCTGTATTACAGCCATTTAAAACATATGGCATATCTTTTGCGTTGTTATTTTTATGTAAGCACTTACATAAATAACCGTTTTGGGACACATGGGAGAACTTGTAAAAAATCTTGGTTACCTGGCCATTGCCAGCAGGATGAAAATGCTGAGTGAACGACTGATGAAGGACGTGAGCAGAATCTATGCAGAGCAGGGAATTCCCTTCGAGCCCAGGTGGTTCCTGGTTTATCAGCAGTTATTGCTGAAATCACCCATGGGGATCACCGAAATTGCAGGAAACATCGGGCTGTCCTATCCGGCAGTCAACCAGATAGCTTCTGAAATGGAGAGGTCCGGGATTACCGGCAGCAGACCGGATCAGGAGGATGGCAGAAAAAGACTGCTTTACCTCACAGAAGACGGCAGTAACCTTGCTGAAAAGTTAATACCTGTCTGGGTCGATATTGAACTGGCCAACAGGGCAATGTTCCGTTCCGCTTCGCGTGAATTCATCGAAACGCTTGATAAAATTGAACAGTTGCTCGACCAGCAGGGAATTTATGAACGGGTAAAAGATAACATCAGGTTAAGAATAGGAGCTTCGGTAACCATCGTGGATTACCGCCCTGAATTCGCCCCGTTTTTTAAATCTGTCAACATAGACTGGCTTACCACTTTTTTTACCGTTGAGCCGGAAGATGAAGCCGTTTTGTCTGACCCTGAGAATGAAATACTGAAAAAGGGAGGAATTATTCTCTTCGCCCTTTATAATGAAGTCCTCATCGGAACCTGCGCCATGATCAGCCATGGAGAAGGGGAATGGGAGCTCGCAAAAATGGGGGTTATTGAACATTACCGCAGGTCGGGGGTGGGTAAAAAACTCATTGAGGCTGCCATTGACAGGGCGAAGCGAAACGATGCAACCTCACTGACCCTTTTCACCCATGAAAAGCTTGAAGCGGCAGTAGCACTGTATAAACGGATGGGATTCCGGAAGGCCGTTAAAAAGAATGCTGCTGAAACACAACGGTTCGAGCGGGGTGGTTTCAGAATGCAACTCAAATTGAAAAAATAAACTCAAAATTAAACCGATATGAAGACAAATTTCCTTTTAATTATTGTTTTTCTGCTTCAGGGCTATTTTCTGGATGCGCAGAATCTGACTGCAAAACTGAGTAAAACAGAAAAAAAACAGATCATCGATTCCACGGCTTTCCTGCTTAGGAAATCTTACATATTTGAAGATAAGGCCAACGAAATGGCTGACCTCATCACAGGCAATCTTGGCAGCGGAAAATACGATGCCATTGATGATCCTGCAGGGTTCGGCGAGACGCTGACAGAGGACCTGAGGTCGGTGAACCACGACAAACACCTGGCAGTTGCTTATGCCCCTGACAGGGTGAGGCAGATGAAAGCCGCACAACAGGATACTTCAGCGCTGTCGTTCGATGGCAGGGAAGAACGAATGTCGAATTATGGTTTCGAAGAGGTGAAAATTCTCTCAGGGAACGTCGGATATCTGAAACTGAACAGCTTCAGTGAAGCACAGGAAGGTTTGGCAGTTGCGGTGGCAGCGATGAATTTTCTGGCAAACACCGACGCCCTTATTATCGACCTGACCCAGAACGGAGGTGGCAGTCCGCAGATGATTCAGCTTATCTCGAGCTATCTCTTTGACCAAAATATACGACACCTGAATTCCTTCTATAACCGGGAGGCCGGTCAGACCACACAAACATGGACACTGCCCTATGTGCCGGGAAAGAAACTGACCGATAAAAGCATTTACATCCTTACCAGCAGTTATACCTTCTCCGCTGCTGAAGAATTCACTTACAACCTGAAGAATATGGAGCGGGCCACCATCGTCGGTGAAACCACCGGAGGAGGTGCCCATCCGCTGTTCTTCAGGCCACTGAACGACAACTTCATGATTGGTCTGCCCTATATGCGGGCCATCAATCCGATCACAAATACCAACTGGGAAGGTACCGGAATAGAACCAGACCTGGCCTGTGCGGCCCAGGGGGCATTTGATCTGGCTTATCTCACAGCACTGAAAAAACTCAGGGATGCCGAGAAGGATGAAACTTACCGGAACATATTTAACTGGTCGGTCGACGGACTAAAAAGCAAACTGGAGCCTGTGACGCTTTCAGTGAATGAAATGAAAGCGTTTACAGGGACCTACGGTTCAAGGGTAATTACACTTGAAAATGGTTCGCTTTGCTATCAGCGCGAAGGCAGGCCCAAATTTATAATGGAACCCATGGGCAGGGATGCCTTTTCACTGACCGGCCTTGATAATTTCCGCCTGAGGTTTATCAGGGAGGCAGATAAGGTGGTAGCCCTGGAGGGATACTACAGCAATGGGCAAACATCGCGGAATGAAAAAACCAAATAGGCATAGAAATACATTCCGGAAAATGGCTTCCTGATGGCCTTGAAATAAAAATCAGATCATTGAAAAGGGTTGACCGGGATCTGAAACATTAATTGAAATATGGTATTGAATTCGATGAATATGAAACATTTTATTCTCCTGATTCTGATGATGGGCACATTACTGGTCAGTGCCCAGGAGAGTCCGAAAGTATACAATACTCAGAGAACAATCCAGAAACCTTCGATTGACGGGATCCCGGACGAGGATTGCTGGAAACAGGCGGAACCTGTGACTGAATTTATCCAGAACCTTCCCGATGAAGGCAGACCAGCCACACAGCCATCCGAAGTGAGGATACTTTATGATGACAATGCCATCTACATCGGGGCGATGCTCTATGACTCAAACCCTGACAGTGTGCTCCGTGAACTTGGAGTTCGCGATGCAACACTGAATGCCGATCTTTTCAGGATAGGCTTCGACACCTACAACAACAACCAGGACGGATACTTTTTTGAACTTTACGCCTCCGGGGTTCAACGCGACAGCAAGCAATCCGATCTTACTTACAATGCCGTTTGGGACAGTAAAGTCAGGATACTTTCCAACGGTTGGTCGCTTGAGATAAAAATCCCCTATTCAGCACTCAGATTTCCATCGGTTGAGAATCAGGAATGGGGATTGCAGATTACCCGTACAATCGAAAGGCGAAAAGAATTCGCACAATGGGCTCTGGTGCCCAAGAATGTCAACAACGCGCTGATCTACTGGGGCAAACTCACAGGAATTGCTGACATCAAGGCACCGGTCCGGTTATCGGTTACCCCGTTTGCAACAGCCTACTATGAACAGTCACCGTATTATGAATCAGAAGGCATTACCAGCTACAACAAAGCCTTTTCCTATAATTTCGGTGCCGATCTTAAATATGGTGTTGATGAAAAATTTACCGTTGACCTGACACTGCTTCCCGATTTCAGCCAGGTTCAATCGGACAGCAAAGTGAAGAACCTGAGTTATAGGGAGGTCACTTACAATGAAAACAGGCCGTTTTTCAAGGAAAGTACAGAGTTATTTCAGAAAAATCAGCTTTTCTATTCGCGCAGGATAGGGCAAACCCCTGGTGGATTTTATAGGGTACCTTCTCTTCTCGCAGAAGGGGAAACCATCCGTGAAAATCCGTCACAGGTTAAACTGCTCAATGCAACCAAAATATCGGGCAGAAACAATAACGGACTGGGTATAGGATTCCTGAATGCATTGACTGACAATGCCTGGGCTATCATCGGGACCGGTGATGGGGGCACAAGGAAAATCCTTACCGAGCCGCTCACCAACTTCAATGTACTCGTCCTCGATCAGCAACTGAAGCACAATTCATCCTTTTACTTTATCAACACCAATGTGATCAGGGCAAAGCAATATCCGGATGCCAATGTTACAGGAGCCGGATTTACCTATGAAAGCAAAAAGCACACCTGGGCAACCGATGCCAGCGGAGCCCTGAGCCAGAAAATTACTCTGGCCGATTCCCTGGAGAATAATTTTAACATTGTTTATGGCTACCGTTATTTCGCGGGCGTAAGAAAAATATCGGGGAAACTGCAATTTGGCGTATCACACACTTACATAAACAACACTTTTGATTCAAGGGATATCGGGTATTATGTGATCGGCAACCTGATGAAGGAGCGGGTTTATGCCGAGTACAGCATCTTTAAGCCCAATAAAGTATTCAGGGACAACTACAATGCACTGATTTTCGATCACGGGGTGAACCCTGAAACCGGCAAGCCCATTACAAGCTACCTGAACCTGGAAAGCTATTTTACTTTTCTCAATTATTCCTCACTTGATTTCAATTTTGAAACAACGCCCTTTAAAACCTGGGATTACTATGAACCGCGTATTGCCGGGAGATATTCGAGAACCTATCGTTATTATATGTTCAATACCGGCTATGCAACAGATGCCCGGAAAGCTTTGCGGCTCAACCTCAACCTGATGTATGGCGATTTCCTTGAGAAGTTTGAAGGGAAACTGTTTGGCCTCATTTCCACCCTGCGGTTCCGCGCCAGCGATCGACTCGGATTAAGGTATGATTTCCAGCTGATCAACGACACCTATAACATCGGTTTTGCCGATAAGGATGCAAACGGGGATATTATTTACGGCGGACGCCAGCTTTACACCTACGACAACAAACTGAGCCTCCAATTCATTTTCAAAAACGATATGTCGCTGAGCCTTGTTGCACGGCATTATTGGAATACGGGAGAATACAAAAACTACTATGTACTTCAGCAGGATGGTGAAATCATTGAAACCCGCACTTATCAGGGCACCAATGACTTCAGTTACAATGTTTTCAACATCGACCTGGTTTATTCCTGGCAATTCGCGCCGGGAAGCAATCTTTCGCTGGTTTATAAAAATGCCATCGAAACCGAAGATGCCGAAATTATCCGGAGCTTTTCCAGAAATTTCGGCAATACCTATGAGGCCCCCCAGACCAATTCCTTTTCTTTGAAATTGCTATACTATCTGGATTATAACTATCTGAAACAGGTAAAAAGCTAAACAGAGGCAAAGGTTTTATGCCTGTTTTCAATTTCTGGTTTGGAAAACTGAATTACAAATACAGTCAGGCAGCCATTCCGGAATTATCGCTTTTATTCCGTTTTGTCATACACCTCCAGGGCAACAGGCAAACAATTGGCAACGCCTTTCAACCCGCAAACGCTAAGGGTAATCAGAATGGTATCTTTGATTTCATCGCGGGTCGCCCCGAGTTTTTTAGCCATGGCTACATGGTAAAAAATGGCGGTAGTATCACCCATGGATGCTTTGATCCCGATATATACCAGTTGTTTGGTTTTTGCATCCAGACCTGTGGTGGCTTTCAGTGATTCAATCAGTCCGTCGAAGGCCTTGGCAACTTCAGGGGCTTCCTTCTGGAAAATTTCGAGTGGGTTCATTGGAAAATGTATTTACAATCAAAAGTAAGGATGAATAATCTTTTTCCGGCTTTCCCCTGGTGATATTCCGGTCAAATTATCCTGAAATACAGTTCATGGGAAAAGAGGTATCCATAAAACAGGATACCCTGAAAATAAAACAACCTTTGCTATTCACCAATCAGTTCAAACCTTGCCAGAGGAGCCATCCGGGCCTTATTGAACTGAAGGGTTTTGCCATTGGTGGTGTAATTGTCAACCGTTTCAAGAACTTTAAATAAATCCTGTTCTAAGGACATATTGGGGCAGGCCATCATGGTGGAACCCATTTTTGAAAAGGTGACACGGTTGCCTTCCTTCAGTTCACAGGAACCGAAAAAACTGTTGCAGCCTGCATACCCGCTGATACGGTTCTCCTTCTGCTCAAGTAATATAAAATACTCCTTTCCGGTTCCGGAGGTGTTTTCGACCGGTTTACCATTCAGTTCAACCAGTTTCCACTTTTTACCGGAAATGCCGGCATCGCTTCCACCCTTTTCTGCTTTTGCCAGAACATATTTATCTGCCAGGGCTCCGGTGATCGGGCTACCCTCCATGTCGAACTGTATAAGTTTGTTTTCTGCTACACGGTAGCGATTCGGTGCATCTGAGATACCGTGCAGCCTTATGGTGTTTCCGGCTTCATCCCATGAAAATTTACCGGAATTTTCGCAAACCTTATAGCTTTTACCTTTGTATACCGTCGAGATCAGATAGGTCTGGTCATCGTTTAATGTGATGGTGATAACAATGCCTTCGCAATCGGCACATGGTACTGTACCGGTATAAATTCCCGGCCAGTCAAGTGAAACAGAACTGTTATCGCCGATAACAATTTTTGTTGGCCCTGCCGGAACTGATTTCTGTGTTTTGCACCCCGTGGCAATGGCAGTGATAAATGCAGCAGCCAGAATAAGTACGTTCATTTTCATATCATTTCATGTTTAAGTTTGTGAATATATAATTCCGGTTATTGAATAGGAAGAGGCTGAAAGTCTTTGCTTTCTGTCCCTGCTTATTGCATATCCTGTCATTATCTGAATAGCGCTCATCTGAAAAACAGAATATTATCTTCAACAGAATCACCTGGTTAAATGATTATACAGTTTTTATAGCATTACTGCAAACCAATGCATAATCCCAGTCTTGGTTGAAGCTTCAGTGTTGCATAACCATCATAAAACCTGATGGCCGGCGAAATCTCGGTATGAACCAGGAATCGGGGAAGTTTTTCAACCGGTTTGATTTCGAATCCAAACGGAACCAATCCGGAAACATAACCGGACCCGGGATGATTATATCCATAGCCTGCCCCTACACCAATAAACAAGCGGTAGAAATCATTCCCTGATATCCTGAAAGTAGCAAGTACTTCAGGTTCCAGACCGAAGGAACCTTCATCAGAGCCCGAATAGAAAACTGCAGTGCGCAATTCCAGGTTTGTTTTGTGGAAACTTCCTATACTGAAGCCCAAGGTATTGTTAAACGGATAGAGATTGAGCCTGACTTGTGCTTCAGACTGCTCAGACAAAAATATTACTGTGAGAATAATCACCCACTGCAGAACATGTTTTTTCATTTCGGCCGGTTTAATAATCGGGATGCGGTGTAGATGTCAGTTTATTGAGCAGGCGTAGTGTCACATATGTTTTATACTGATTCTGAATGCCAAGGCTGTACGCACGGTTAACATTTTCGGGTTTAACAGCATACTCTACATTAAACACCGGTTTCCCTGTGTTTTGCCACAAGGCAAGGTCATCGACCAGTTTTTCGGAATCCTGCGGATCAACCGAAAAGTCACCTTCCTCTCCCCCGTTGTCAGGATCACCAGAACCATCGTACCAGATATCTTCCTGCGCAATTGCATCAAACAGCCGGATGTAATCTGCATCTGAACCCAATTCAGGAGCATTCTGGGCAATAAAGAGAAACCCCGGTTTCCTGCCTCGGGCATATTCCGTCAGTTCCCTGATAAATTTCGTCAGCTCCTGTTTTACATCCAGCCCTTCCTTTTGCGCCTGTTCAACCACAGGAAGGAATTCATAGATCATCAGCCAGTCCAGGTATATACCATCGTAACCATCGTCGATGATCCGCCCGATATAATGTTTCATGATGGTTTTCCATTCCGGTGACCAGAACTTTACTCCAAAGCTGTTGTTCCAGCCGTCGGGATCCGGATCCAGCAACCATTCAGGATTCCCTGTTTCCCAGCCTGCCTGCCAGTAATACCGGTAACCCTCTGCCTGTCCGACATCAATGTAACAGACAACAATTTTATTTTCACCTCTTGAATTCAGGCTACTCCTGATCCGGGCAACATCTGTTGAAGTTGCATGCCCTTCCGATCCTTTCAGGCTTCTCTGCTGATCAATAACCAGCAGATCATAATGTGAGCTGCACAGCGTATCGATGCTTTCAGGAAGATCGAGCGCATCGATCTGATAAGCCCAGAAATCAACCTTATCAAGCGGATTGTCCGTATTCAGGTTCTCACCCTGATCCCCGGTACAACTGAGAAAAAAGGTAACAATAAATAAAATACTCAAGTTGCGTTTTATGGTCATAAAATCACTGATAAACCACCGGATCAGGTGACGAAGATCCATGCTGTACTCAAATAACGCCTGTTGATTCCAATTGTTATGGTATCTGAGAATTGCCCGTCAAAATTTATCTGATCAAAATAAAACTATGAACTTCGATCCGATAAAAAAACTCAGGTTGTGAATCTTTTAAGGGGTCTTGTTTCAGAAGTCGGGGGTTTTGTACTTTCGCAATACAATGAATACTGAACCATCAATCTACTTTGCCCCTTTTCAGGGAATCACCACCGCTGTATTCCGGCAGATTTACGCCAGGCATTTCCCGGGGGTTAACAAACTTTTTACCCCCTATTTTGCCAACTTTGAGCCGGGACACGCGCTATCACCGGCCAAAATGGTTGCAATGAGAAATCAGTCTGAATCGGGGATTGAAGTTGTTCCGCAGGTCCTGAGCAAAAGTGCTGATGAGATCCTCTGGCTGGCAAAGGTCTGCGAACAGCTGGGCTTTAAGGAACTGAACTGGAACCTGGGTTGCCCCTATCCGCAGGTGGCGAACAAAAAGCGGGGGTCAGGCATACTCCCTTATCCTGAAATGGTGGATGAAATCCTCGGAGAGGTTCTGCGCGATATTAACATTTCGTTTTCAGTAAAATGCCGGTTGGGATACCATTCACCGGATGAAATGTCAGCCCTGATCCCTGTTTTTAACCGTTACCCCATCAGTGAGCTGACCATTCACGCACGCATCGGCAGGCAGCTTTATTCCGGCACACCCAATCTGGAAGCTTTTGCTGAAACAGCCAGTCAGCTCCAAATGCCAGTGGTTTATAACGGGGATATATTCTCCGGAGAAGATTATGACAGATTCCGGAACTGGTTCCCTGAGATAAACCTCCTGATGATCGGCCGTGGCATTCTCAACGATCCTTTTCTTCCATCACTGATCAAAGGCTTTCAATTGCCGTCAAATCCGGGAACAACTATCAGGGCATTTGTCGATGACTTGTACATAGCTTATCGGAAAGAACGCGACGACAACCCTTCGGTGCTCAATGCCATGAAAGAATACTGGGCTTATCTGGCCGAGTCGTTCGATGAGCCGGTGAGGGTATTCAGAAAGGTGAGAAAAGCAAAAAACTTCATTGATTATGAAGAAGCCATTGACCATGTTTTCGGGAATTTTCATTGGGTTGGTTCAGAAAACAGGCCATCGGCAATTCCGGATTCCTACAGATGAGTTGTGTACAGTGAGCAAATTATCTAAAAGGACGGACCAATCCGGGTTTTCCGGGCTGTCAGAGAACAATCAGTTTGTCCTTCGCCATTTCATTCACCAGATGCCTCAGGCAACTTTGTCCCAGGGCGGAATGGTCCCAGTAAACCTGGTGGACCTTGAAGGCCTGCAGCATAAAAAAGTCAGACAATCCGAACGGATTCGAATTGGTAACTTCATAGCGCAGGTTTTTCGGCAACTGACCTGTGTCACCGATTCCGTACATGGGCGCATCAGATCTGTTGTCTTTCATAAAGTTGGTTCCCAGGGCATCGGCCGATGAATAGATATTATACCAGGTGAATTTTTCTTTCAGCGCCGCATTGCGGTTTTTATAATATTCCGGATAATAGGTATAGATAAAATCATACGGACATCCGGTTGTGACGATGGCCTCCAGCATCTGACCCATTCGTTTGGTCGGGGAATTCGAAAGCGGGAAAACCTGGTCAAGGGCGATGATGCATCCAAAACTATAAGCGTGAAGGTGAATTTTCGATTTCTGACCCTCTTTTTCGGCAATATGCTCCACCAGTGCATCCAGTTCACCCTGAATACGCTGCATCTGTGTTCCCATGGCCACATAATTGTTGGCGGAAATAAACTCTGATGCCAGCGAAGCAAGGTATATCCCGGCTCCCGGAACAATGGTATAAAGTATGGCTCCCAGGGCGGTTATAGAAACCGAAAATGATTCTACCTTCTGAAGGCTTTCCCTGCTTAAATTGAAATATTTGGAAATGGTGCCAAGATCGCCCGAGAATGAGATAAATGCTGCAAGAGCTGATGGAATCTGTATAATTCCGAAAACGGCCAGGGCAAAGAGCAGGAAAATGGAATACAAAGATACCAGTTTGAATTTCCTGGAATACCACTGCCCTTTCTTGTTGTAGAGTAGCCGATAGATTACCAGCCCTATTTTAGTGAATACCAGCCACAAAAGCAGGGCTGATTTTACAAAAATATTATAACTGTTGAATTTTGAAGTTAGAATGGCCCCATAGTTAAAATCATAAAAACGGTAAACCGTCTCTTCCTCATTACCGGTATGCCTGATTATTGTCACCACACGGGTCTCAAGTTTAGCATTGCCCCCGTAATGCTCATTTTCCTGCTTCAGGCTGAATATGGCAGAGGCGTCTGCCGTATTTACATCCAGTTCGTGCATAAATCGTTCGGCATATTTATCAACCGACTCGTTGCGGAAGGCTTCACCCAGCCCGGGAATATAAATACCTGTTTTCATGACCAGAATTAGTTCTGTGTAACTTTTAATATGATCTGATTCTCTCCGGCATCAGGCAGAAAGGGAAGTATACCGGCAATTTCAATATTACTTCCTGTATAGAAGCCGGCAGATAGTGGCTGCAGATTATGAAAAAGTGATAAAATTTTATACGGTAAAATCCGAAAGGAGGTAAAGATAGATTCCCGGATCAGGACGATGTTATACTTTAACCGTGAATGTTTATACAATTTACAGTTGGGCAGGAATTGACTTTCTGCCCAGCCTGATTTTTTTGAAATGTGTCGGCGTTAACCCGGTTACCTTTTTAAACTGGGCAGACAGGTGGGCAACGCTGCTGTAATTCATCCGGAAGGCAATTTCGGAAACATTGAGATCTTCATAAACAAGCAATTCTTTTACCCGGTCAATTTTCCGCGAAATGATAAACTTTTCCAGGGTATTCCCGGTGACTTCGGAAAAGAGGTTGCTCAGGTAATTGTAATTCAGGTTAAGTTTCTGACTCAGATACTCAGGATAACCCTGATTACTATCCTTATCAGCATAATTGATCCATTCAAAAACCGCATGTTTAATTTTTTCGATCTGGTAGCCTTTCTGATCATTCATCAACTCAAAACCGTACACCCTGATGGCTTCATCAAAAGTGATGATCTGCTCTTCAGTAAGATTTTCGTTAACTTCAATTTCACCGGGCCCGGCAAATGAACAACCGAATCCAAGTTTTTCCAACTCCGATTTCACTGCCATTTTACAGGCTTCACATACCATGTTTTTAACAAAAAACTTCATGACCCCCCTGGAATTATACTTCGATATTAGAATCGGGCACACCTTGATTGCTCACCGCTGTTGACCTATAAACGCATGTAAGAATTGAATGTTCAGAAAAGGAAACCTGCCCTGAGGGACCCGTGGGTAATAATGAATGATCAGGTATGCAGGACCAGGGGAATGACAGGTGTGTATGGATTCTATTTTATTTCACCAAGAAAAACACTCCAGATCGTCAGGGTGTCGTTTCCAAAGAGTTTGCTTTTTTTTATTGCATAGAAACCGGCATTCATACCGGCACTGTTTTTTAACACCTTGCCCGATGGTGTGGGTACTTCGATATTACGTACAAAAGAAAGGCTGCCACTGTATATTGATTCACTGGTGCGGGTTAAATGATTTGTCACGGAAATTGAATCAAAAACCGTTTCGCCCGTAAATCCCTTTTCAGCAATTTGCTGATCCAGGAATTCCGACAATGACACATTCCCCGGTTTCCCTGCTTCGGTTATTTTCCGGTTTATCACTATAGCGCTGTCAGCAAACATATCGATGATCATTTGACGAGCCTGATTTTTGAATGATTTATCCACCGATTTGTCAGAATATATCCTGATATAGTCGGCAAGGTCGGTCAATTTCCGGCAAGCATTCATTTCAAATACTCTCAGGGCTTCCTTTGAAAGCTCTGCCGATTCAAAGCCGTTCCTGATGCTATCCTTTGTCTGTTTTAGCCTTGCCTGAGCTGATATGGAATCTTCACTATGATCAGGGCCGCATGATCTGGAGCCCAACAGCAGGTAAGCCAGTATTCCGAAAAATATGACAAGATAAAATCTCATTTTGTCACCTCCTTCTGCCTGAAACGGATCAGGGTAATTTTACCGTTCTGGTAACGGGTATCAAAAATTTCAATGTTTTTAAGGCCTGACGTGGGCAGCGTCAATTTATTGATAAACTCGGGTTTATTGTATAATTCCACTCCGACAGATTCCTTACCAAAGACCTGAAAAATCATTGCGCTGTCGGCAATGATCCGGTTTAACTGCTCCCTCCTTTTTTGCCAGTCTTTCACATTCCTGGTTGAGAAATACTTTATCATCATGGCATAATTATCGGGCCGTAATTTTATGGTTTCATTACGGTTGAATTTATCGAGCAGACGGAATATTGTATCTGTCTGATAATATGGCGATTCAACAATAAAACGAATGCTGGCCTTCTCTGTTTTCAGCGAAAAACTACCATCCGGCCTGCATAAATAACTCACCGGTGATTCACCTTCAGGCAATACACTCACTTCAATGACACTATTGGTTACCGGTTCGGTAGTATCTGCATCAAAAAACCGGAATCTGTATTCTCTCGTGCTGAAAACCTTAAACACGAAAAAGAATACCACCAAAATTAAAATAACCAATGCCGGAACATAGATAAAATACCTGTTGGCTTTTACAGGTGTCTCTGTCCCGGTATCCTGATCTGCATTTTTAAATCTGAATTCATTCCAGTTGGCATAACCGACATAACTGCTTAGCAAATTAAGTATATCGATCCGGGGCAATACCGTCTTTTCAGATTTCATATGGCTGTAAAACCATTTCTCACTGATCCTGGCATTAACCTTTTGCAACAACTCTTCCTGAAAATCAACAATCTCCTGTCCCTTCCATTCAGAAATAGCAGGGTTAATTCCAGGATAAGACTGTTGCATACGCTCTGCAACTTTTTGCTTCAGTATCCGGAATGTCTGAATATCCTTGTTCTCCACAAAAGTCAGTAATAAAGGGCATAAATCATGGTAAAACCCTGGTAAAGTGTTTTACAAAATATTTACAAGCCATATTCAAGATGAAAATGGGCGTCGTAAATAATTTTGTGATGAAATTAATGAAAAAAAGGAAAGCAGAAACCTTTTCTTTTGAAAAGAGCAGTTGCTGCAATTTCCTGTGAACCTGATGAAAAAAGATACGCCCACAAAAGAGTTGATGTTACGGGTTTTGAAACCGGGACATTATGTTCGGGTCAGGACTCCGGAGACAGACCTAATTCCCGTTTTAGTTGAGTTTCACTGATCCTGTTTGCTTTTTTGTTCAATTGCTGTGCCACAGGTTTTCATCAACGTTGATGATGAACTTTGCAAAAAAAGTGTTATATTTACATAATACAGCGGGGCTCTTATGTTGTTGTTCGGGCTGACTTCCTGAAAATGACGAAAGTTTATTCTGAAACCCATTTAAATTCACGATAATGAAAAACAGGCTCTTGTATTGGACACCCAGGGTAATCGCAATCATGGCCATCCTCTTTATGATGATCTTCTCCCTGGACTGTTTTGAAGGATCCTATACCATCGGTGAACGATTGACCTGTTTTGTCATGCACAACATTCCTTCCTTTTTGGTTGTGCTGATACTTATCGCTGCCTGGAAGTGGGAACTGGCCGGAGGAATCCTCTTTCTGCTGGCTGCGCTGACCGGTTCTATCCTTTTCAGGGGGTTCTCAGGGAATCCGGCTTCATTGATTGTTATGGCGCCATTTGCCGTTGCCGGAATACTGTTTATTATTCACAACCGGTTTTCAGCAGGAAAACAGGATTGATTATCTGACCTGGTTTTAAGTATCGGATTCAATCTGAAAACAATGCCATGAAAAAACTTATTCTCATTCCATTTTTTATTGCCTGTGCAGTAAACCTGAATGGTCAGCCCTGGAAGATAATGATTCAAAACACAACCGACTCATCCGTTGTGAGGACACTGAAACTGAAACCAAAGGTGCATATAGGCATAAAATCGCTTATCACAGAAAGTGATTCGCTGAAAGTAACAAACACATACGGAGGCACCTTCCTTTCCGGCACAAGGGATTCTCTGACCATCAGGTTAGAGGAATTCAGGGTGTTGACTGAGTACGCCAACGGAATCAAACAAACCACTACAATTCCCCGGGATTTCTATCTGAAAAACCCCGAAGCCGGCAACAGTGTAAAAAGTCTGGCATTGATGGATATTGATTTCCTTACCTGTCAGCGCCGGCCAAAATTAATTACCCGGGCCGATAACGTGATAGAACCAATCATTCTGGGATTATTGTTTGTAATGCTTATTTCCCCGCTGATCAGTTATAATTATAAAGAAGGTTACTTAAATACTGAGAGGTACAAATACTGGGCACTTGGAAGTACCATCGGCCTGGCATCGGGTTTTGCAACCCTTATCACGATCAATGGCCTCTTCAATGAAAAAAGAATACAGTTCAGGCCGGGTTGGCCTGAAAAAAAAGCGAAAGTCTGGGAGTTCCGGTAATATCTTTTTCACGAAGTTTTGACCGTTTAACAAATCCTCCAGAAATAAATCAAAATTAAAAAAAACCGCCATGCTGGAACATGTTCACAAGCACATCACCTCTGAATTGCAGCAGAATGCAAAGACAGACATCATTTTTATCCTTGCTTCGATTGCCCTTAACCTGATCACCCTGGCCATCAATGCAGGGTCGGTTGAAAAATCAAGGACCGATGACACCATCCTGATTGTTATGTTCATCTTTGTCGGGCTGGTGATTCTGATCAACATCGTTGCCATCTTTGGTTTGCTCAAAGGGAAACAGACCCGCACCAAACTACTGAAAGGCCTGATTTCGATGTACAGGGATCAGCAGGTCGACAAGTATTATGACGAATCGCTGCTGAGCAGCTACAGTGTCAGGTATAACCTGTTTATCATGGTGGTGCTGTGTACAGGCATCATTTCAATCGTTGTGCCGTTTGTCATGCGATAACCATATACAAAAGCATTCAGCAGGTAATCTCTGATTGAAATCCTTTAAGGGGCATGCATTCCCAGGTTTTTCTGATTGAAAAACAGCCGGAAGTTTACTAACCTATCTTCACCGAAGTCATGGAAATGGACCCCATGATGGTTTTGCAGTTGTAAAAAGAGGCCTCCTCATTTTTACCCTGAAGCCCCAGGATATAGAGCAATGGCAGAAAATGCTCAGGCGTCGGAATAGATTGTTCAAAGGCCCTTCCCGCCTTTTTATAATCAATCAATGATTGATGATCCCTGTCATCGATCAGTTTTCTGACCTTTGCATCGGTTTCGATGGCCCAGTCATACCCTCCTTCCGGATTGTTCCAGTTGATTGTACGCAGGTTATGCACAATATTGCCACTACCCACAATTAAAACTCCTTTATCGCGGAGCGAAGCCAGTTCACCGGCCAGCTTATAATGATGCTGTGGTGGCTGGCTGTAGTCAAGGCTCAGTTGTATGACCGGTATATTGGCTTCCGGATAAAGGTGCTTGATCACACTCCATGCTCCGTGGTCAAGACCCCAGGAGTCATCCAGCCCGATTTCAGTATCATTGACCTGATCCCTGATTGAACCGGCCAGGGAAGGACTTCCGGGTGCCGGGTACTGCACATCGTACAATTCCTGGGGGAACCCACCGAAATCATGGATGGTACGGGGCCTTTCCATGGCTGTTACAAAAGTCCCCCTGGTTTCCCAATGGGCAGAAATGCAAAGAACTGCTTTGGGAGCGGGGAGCGTCTTACCTATGCTTCGCCAGCCCATAGAGAATTCATTCAGTTCAATGGCATTCATCGGACTGCCATGACCAAGAAACAACACAGGCATCCTGCCTGTGTTGTCAAATGCTCCCGCGATTTTTTGCAATGCTTGTAGTTTCATAGTATATCCGGCTGCGGGTAGTATCATCAATGACCTGAGAAAATTTCTGCGGTCCATTGTTGCAAGGCTGTTAATTGTTATTCTATTACTTTCAGGAGCTGAACTTCAGCAACAATGCTTACTTCTTCACCTACCAGCACCCCGCCTGTTTCAAGCGCAGCATTCCAGTTGAGGCCCCAGTCTTTACGGTTAATTTTTCCATTCAGGCTGAACCCGGCTTTTTCGTTGCCCCAGGGGTCTTTCATCAGACCGTTGAATTCAACATTAAGCGTTACTTTTCTCGACACACCCTTAATGGTGAGGTCTCCCGTCATAACGAAGGTTTCTTCATTGCCCTTTTTCAGACCATCCGATTTGAAAGAAATCTCATTAAACTTTTCAACATCGAAGAAATCGGGGCTTTTCAGGTGAGCATCCCTGTCGGCTGAGCCGGTGTTGATAGAGCCCGGGTTCATGACAAAATTCACCAGCGCTGTGGCGAAATCCATGCTGAGGGTCTCAACATTTCCTTTAAATTCATTGAAAACACCTTTTACATTGGTAATCATCAGGTGCTTTACTTTAAATCCTATTTCTGAGTGTGACGGATCTATCGTCCATTTTGTTGTTGCCATTATCAATAGTTTTAGTTGTTTTTTTTGATGATGCAAAATTATCTCCTTCCCTTGCGGGGATGGTTACATTATCAGGAAGTTGTGTGGTACAATCAGGAAATCACCGGATGTGTCTGCTCGCGGAATTCTGTTGGGGTTATCCCGGTTTTTTTACGGAATACCCTTGAAAAATAGGATTTTTCGTTATAGCCGAGCTCATAACCGATTTCCGAAACCGACTTATCGGAGGTAAGTAACATCCGGCGGGCCTCCATCAGTTTTCGCGTTTCAATAATTTCTGTGGCACTTTTACCAAAAACAGCCTGGGTAATCAGGTTAAGATTACGCGAACTCATGTTGAGTTTGTCGGCATAGAAATCGGCGCCTTCTGGGCGGCGGAAATTATTTTCAAGAATCCGGAGGAAGTTGTTGAAAGTTATCAGCCGCGCGTTTCCTGAAGTTCTGCTGTTGAGGTAATCACGCTTACTGTCGGTCTCAAGTTTAGCCATCACCGCGCTCAGTAGATGACGCATCACCGTATAGTCGGGATTCTGCTCAAGACTTTCCCTGAGCATAATGTTGCAAAGCGAATTCAGCGTGGTACTGCAATAGTCCGTACTGAGCGGATACAGCACCTTATCCAGAAACCCTGAATAAAAACTGAACTTGCTCTGAGGTATAAAATCGCTCTTATACCGGATCAGCCATCCCTGTGTATTTTCGTCAGGTGTAAAGGAATGTACTTTCCCCTGGGCTACATATACAATCACCGGTGATTGGATGGTTTCGGGACTGAAATCAATAGAATGAACCGGTTTTCCATGGGTAATTATCCAGAGTTCTTCATGGTCATGACGGTGGTGTTCAGCTGGATTCAAAGCCAGCGGCTCAAGAAACTCACAGGTTAACGGGGTAATGGTAATGGGACTGATCATAATTTACTTACTGCAAATTCAGATATTCCAGGTCAATGAATAACTACCCTTAATAACAGATCCATTTAATATTTGTTTCAAATCAGTAATCCGGGAGCAGCCATCCGGCCGGTTAACGGGCGTTTTCCAGGATTATTAAAATAAACCCCGGATTATTTGCAAATTCAGTTAATATTTTGTACCTTAACACCTTACGAAGCCTGCTTGTTCTCTTCCCGCCTTTCCCTTCCATTTTTCATACTTAGCTTGGCTTCTTTCCTACTTAATGGCAGTGATTCCATTCCGGAGGACCATCTTACCTGCATCAGCCCGGAGTTTAATGCTCGTATTTGACCAGGACTATCTATAGATTCTGTTAAATCAGTATTCATTTCAAAAACTTCAAGCCATGAAAAAAAGATTACTCTTATGTTTCATCTGCAGTTGTATTGGCGTGATGGCCAATGCACAACAACTTCAATACTCAACCTGGACCAGGTTTGATACGTATTTTAACGATACCGTCTTCCAGCACTTTAACCGGAATTCCTGCACATTTTCATCCCCTGACGGTTTAATGGTGAGCAGCAATTATACCGAGGAAGGCAATGTTATGACCATCCAGGATGTAATGGGTCCAGCAGCCTGCTCACCCACCATAGTAGGAACGTATACCTTTATTATTATCGGTTCCTCACTGCAGTTCACACTGGTAAGCGATGAGTGCACCGAAAGGGCAAATTCATTGACCGAGGGTCCATACACCAGAATGCCACCGAAAACCATCCACATTCCGTCTGATTTCCAGCATATTCAACAGGGTATTGTGGCTGCGGACAATATGGATACCGTGCTGGTTGATCCGGGGGTCTATTACGAGAACATCAACTTTTTGGGCAAAAAGCCTTTGATGGTGGCCAGCCGTTTTTTAACCGAAGGCGATACCAACCATATTGCCAATACCATCATCAATGGCAGCCAGCCGCTTGATCCGGCTAAAGGCTCGGTGGTAACTTTTGAATCCGGAGAGGATACTACTTCCGTTCTGTGCGGGTTTACAGTATCAGGAACTTTTATTGAGGACGCCGGAAATGCCTTTAGCGGAGGGGGTGTTTTCATTACCGGATCAGGGGGTAAGCTGCTGAATAATTACATTCAGAACAACATTGTTTCAAATGAGGGTTGGGCATTCGGGGGAGGTGTTACAGCAGCAGGTCCCGATGTGCCCGTCGAGTGGGTGGTTCTGAGAGGTAACAGGATAGTTAATAATCAGTCCATTAGTCAAAGTGATGTTGCGGATGGTGGTGGTATTTTCTGCTACTATAACCTGATTTTAGTGAACAATCAGATTTCTTTCAACAGTGCTGACGGATATCTCGGTGGTAATGGAGGCGGTGCGGCCATTTGGGGTGCCTTTGGGCCTGTTACAATTGAAGTCAGTAATAATGAGATCACTCATAATGAAGCTGAAACCACCATAGGGACAATTGATTACAATGCATTGGGAGGCGGAGTAAGTATACTATTTGATGTTACAGGGCGCGTCTCAAATAATGTTATTTCATACAACTTTATTGATGCTCCGAGCAATCATGGTAGCAATGGATCTGGCGCATTCATACAGGATATAAGCTCAGATGGTTTTGTATTTGAAAATAATCTCATACAACAAAATAATACCATCTCACAAAATTGCCATGGAGGAGGCCTGTCATTGTTAAGATCAAATGGTCATTATCTGAACAATGTAATTCAGAATAATTCCGCACCAAACGGCGGAGGTATAAGTATCAGGGGTGTAAATAACAATGCAGTATTTATTAACAACACGATAACCGGGAATACAGCCACTGGAGGTGGTGGTGGTATTTATATGATGCTGTCTACTGTAGTGCTTATAAATTCTATCATTGTGGAGAATAACTCCCCAATATATCCGTCAATTCTGCAGTATAGTGGTACCCTTAACGTCAGGTATTCCAATGTAGGGGGTGAAAATGTCTGGCCGGGCGAAGGTAATGTAAACTGTCACGCTACTTTTCTGGAAGACGGATACCACCTCAGCCAGACTTGCCAACTTGTAGAGAGTGGGATTGCATCGATAAACATCGATGGAATCTGGTATAATTGCCCGGCCTATGATATTGACGGGGAAGGTCGCCCCTCCAATGCTTTCCCCGAAATCGGGGCCGATGAAGTGCTGATTGTTTCTGTTCCTGAACCAATGCCAGTGAACCACTCATCATTCGCTATTTATCCCAATCCTGCTTCCGAAAAAATTACCGTTGAGCTTAACGGTGAGACCACCATAATCAACGGCGAGATTTCAATCCTCGGAATAACAGGGCAGGAATTGCTTCGGCAGCAGGTATCGGGCCCGAAAACGGATTTCAATGTAAGCGCACTTCCGGCAGGGGTCTATTTTATCAAACTGATTAATAATGATCAAAATGCCGCGGTGAAGGTCGGGAGGTTTATTAAAAATTGATACCTGCAGGAATGAAAAAGTTGACTTTTTCATTCTTGGAGTGGAACTGAAAGTTGAATAATCCGCTGACCAATCCGGGGTTGCCGGATAAATCAATAAAAAAGCCCTGTAAAACTACAGGGCTTTTTTATTGATTTTAAGCAGTTCATGCCTTGGGCGCTACTTCTGCAGCTTCTTCAGATGCTTCCTTAACCTCATCTATAACTTCCTCAGTGGTTTCTGCAACCTCTTCTGTTGTATCCTCCACTGCGGTTTCAACTTTATCTTCAACAACTTGAGCGGTCTCAGCTACAACTTCTGCGGGTTCTTCAGCTTTGGGTGCGGTGCTGCGGATTTTTTCCTCCAGTTTATCTACTACGGCAGCCGCTTTGTCATCGAGTTTTTCAATCACATCTTCGGCTTTCTCTTTCAGGTTTTCACCAAAATCCTTCACTTTCTCCGTGGCTGTGGATGCTGCTGTTTTTACATCCTCAACAACATCTTTTGAATATTCCTTGGCCGATTCAACAGTGCCGGCTGCTTTTTCTTTGATCTCGGTCGCTTTTACTGCAGCCACTTCCTTTGAAGTGCTGAACAGTTTTTTTAATGAATCTAAAAATCCCATTTTGTTGTTTTTTAATTATTTACGATTGCAAAGATAGGATAATTTTCCGGACGACACGAATAAAACCGCCAGAGTCCGACAACGATTGAACCTGATCAGGCGAAGAATAACCTATTTCACAAACTGCCGCCCGTTATCATTGATGTACTGAAACACCTGAAGATTGCATCGGGCATACTCATCCATCTGCTGCTTTATTCCCGGATACTTCACCGAATAATCCTTCAGGCTTCCATTCCTGTACCTGAAGAGTTTCGAGCTGCCGTTGTGTTTCACGATCAGAAAGAATTCCTTCCCGATAACGCCGTAATTGTCGATGCTGTTCACCATAATGTATGGACGTTCATCCTTCATCAGATCTATGCCTGATGTATTGTTAATCCAAGGCTGATGAAGAATTCCCATGATGGTGGGGTAGATGTCGATCTGGCCCCCGATGCAGTTGAAAATACGGCTTCCGGGAAGCAATGCAGGTGCATAGAATATCAGAGGCGTATGATGATATTCAAGCGAAATATCATAACTGCGCTTTTTATGGATCCCATGATCGGCAACGAACACGAAAAGTGTATTGGAATACCATTTTTGTTTAGCCGCCTGTTTCATAAACTGCTGCAGAGCCCAGTCAGAATATTCAATGATCTGGTCTTTGAGATCGGTATTCCGGGGAGAAAAGTATTCGGGCAGGTAATAGGGGCCATGGTTACTGGCTGTCATAAAGGAAACGAGGAAAGGTTTTCCTTTCTCATGCAGCTTGTTTATCACAGGTATTGAGTATCGGAACATATAATCATCGGGGACTCCCAGTGTTGTCTTCACTTCTTCCGACGGATAATCCGCTTCTGTAATTATCTGATCAAAGTCGTTGGTGCTGAGGAAGCCTTCAACATTGTCAAACTGCCCGTCATGCGTGGTGATGTAGGTGGTTGTGTAGCCCAGCTTTTTCAGCGTATTGGAAATGCCATTATACTGAAGAATCCTGCTTTCACGCATGGGTTGCTGCCTGAAAATGGCCGGATATGAGAAAAGCGTGCTGAAAATTCCATTAAATGTATGTATCCCGGCCGTATATATACTGTCGAAATAATAGCTGTTCAGGGCCAGGCTGTCAAGAAAAGGTGTCAGGTCCTGTGTGTTGCCATTCCTTTTCATTTTTGAAGCTGCCATACTTTCCATGATGATGATGACAACATTCGGTTTGTTGGTTGCAACAGAATCCGGAATTACCTGGCGGTATAGAGGATAATAGGGATTTACCGGACTAATGCCAAGATACTGCTGAACCCTTTTAATGGCAACCTGTTCGTCAATCAGCCTGATGGCCTCATTTCTTTTGTCCAGATTTTCAAGGTAACTCTGCATGAGGGTAAATACGGGGTTCAGTCCCAACTGATTGAGGAAGGCATTGTCGGTGATATAAGCGGTGCCGACTTTGATGGGGGCCTTCTGAGCCAGCCGCCCCCTGATGCCTGCAAACATGAATCCCAGAAAAATAACAGATACCACAATCTTCACCAGCAATGCTTTCCTGATCAAGGGTAATTTACCAGATTTCCTGAAAAGGATGCGGAGAATCCTGAAAAAGAGGATGGTCAGCAGGATAAACGGAATGGTATATACCCAGTATCTGGGCTCCTCAACAACCATCCTGAAAACAAAAACCGGGCTGTCTAACCACTGAAAGGCACTGATCGTAAATCTTGAGAAAAACTGATTAAAGTAAGGGATATCAATGGCACAGATCAGAAATGAAATGGAAAACAGGATAAGGACAAAATAAAAAATAATCCGGCTGACTATTACGCTGCGTTTATTCAGCAAAAACATTGTTGTCAGGGCCAGGTAGGGAATCACAAGCAGGTATCCGCTGATCACAACATCGAAGCGAATGCCCATGATAAAGGCATTGACGATGTCGGCAAAAGAAGCCTGGATACCATCAATGTTCCCGATGCCCGTAAAAAACAGGATCAATCGGAATACAAAGAAAAACAGGATCGCCAGTCCATATATCTTCAGAATCAGACCAATGTTATCCCATCCTTTCAATGCCTTCATTCTCAAATGTATTTATCGAACTTTTAATAACATTCTAATGTTTGATCAGTTTCAGATTGTTGAAAACGTGGCTGGCCGTATCATAGTCGAGGATCAGGTTTTCGAGCCCCTTCTTTCGTGCGTAAATATAATTGGAACTATCAACACCGTAAACGATCCTGTTTGAGAGCAAATCCTTCCTTTTCAACCACCTCATATGATTGTCATCCACCCTGCTGAGAAATCCTGAAAGAAAATCCGGCTTAAGGTTTTTAGGCATCAGGTTGTATGTCCATTCCTTGCCGGCGTTGTAACCCTCAAGGGCTGTAAGTATTTCAGGATGATGGTATTCAATATAGAACACAAACAACAGGTCGGCACAGGCTACCACCGCATTGCTTTCAATTCCATAACGATGAATAACTTCTACAATCTGATCAGCTTCCCTGAAACTGCTTAGTTTCATGTCAAGATAGAAGATGAAATCCCTGTGGTGGCGGTTCATAACTTCTTCCAGGGTGGGGACATGAAAAGATGTTTTTTTACCGTTCATCAGCAAAGGGTAATTTTTCAACCCAGCCGTGGTTATTTCCTTAATTGATTTATCCAGACCAAGCATTCTCCGGCAGTCGGCATCATGAAAAAGGATAAAGTCGCCATCGGCCGATTTTCGCAGATCAAATTCCACCGCTTTGAATCCCAGTCTTTTCGCTTCCCCGATTGATTCCAGACTGTTTTCAGGAAACCAGGCTGCGATACCCCTGTGAGCAAATATCAGGGATGAGCCGGAAGGAAGTAACGGGTGTAAATTTACCTTTTTCCTGCCGGGGCCACCCAGGTAAAAAAATATCAGGGCATAAACACCTATAAGGATTGCCGGGGTAAGCAACAGGTATCTGACTATCCTGGAATATTTATAGCGATTGTTCAAATCGGGTTGTATAGGTTTAGCCCTGAATTATAACAGCAAAGATAATTGAATATGTAAAATGCCGGTGGTAATGGCAATTCCGGGAACTTACCGTTTTTACTGACTTAGTCCATTCACCGCGAGCCATGCCATCAGACCGGCTCCAACCTCCAGGCATGACTCATCCACATCAAACTGCGAAGTGTGAAGGTTGTGAATGATACCCCGGCTTTCGTTACGGATACCCAGCCTGTAAAAGCAGGATGGAACCTTTTGGGAGAAATAGGCAAAGTCTTCAGCTGTCATTCTCATATCCATATCAGCCACGTTCTCAGCACCCAGGTAATCAATGGCCAGTTGTCTCGCTTGTGCCGTAACCTTATCATCATTGACGAGGAATGGATAACCCTTGTCGATAAAAACCTCACAGGTGCCTCCCATCCCTTCAGCTATAGTCGTTGCCATCTTTTCAATCCTACGGTGGGCTTCGGCCCGCCATGATTCGTCAAATGTGCGTAGTGTGCCATCGAGCTTTACCTGGTCAGGAATAATGTTGGTCCGGCCTTCAGCGATAAAACGTCCAAACGACAAAACCGCCGGAAGTTGGGGAGGCAGATTACGGCTGACGATCTGCTGAAGTGCAACCAGAATATGGGCGGCAATCAAAACAGGATCTATATTCAGTTCAGGAGTGGCGCCATGACCGCCTTTGCCTTTCACCGTAAGGTAAACTTCATCGGTTGAAGCCATATATTTTCCGGGTTTCATCCCTACTTTTCCGGCTTCAAGGGTGGGAAGAACATGTTGACCGAACATTTTTACCGGCACAGGATTCTCAAGCACCCCGGCCTTTATCATCATGGAAGCGCCTCCGGGAAACCGCTCTTCCGAAGGTTGAAAAATCAGCTTTATGGTACCTTCAAATTCATTGCGGAGTTCATTCAACAACTTTGACGCTCCAAGCAAACAGGTCATATGAACGTCGTGGCCACAGGCATGCATCACACCAGGATTCGTTGAACAATATTCTGCCTGGTTCTGTTCCGTGATGGGAAGTGCATCCATATCCGCCCTCAGGGCAACAACCATGGAACCGGGATTCCTGCCTTTGATAAGTCCGACAACCCCATGAACAGCCATGCCGGTTGTAAAAGGAATCCCATACTCGTTCAGCTTTGATTGAATAAAAGCAGAAGTTGCCTGCTCCTGCATCGACAATTCGGGATGCTTGTGCAGATGACGACGAACAGCCGTCAGTTCAGGCAGCAGTGAAGCTGCTTTCTGCCTGATAGTTTCCAGCAAATCCATTTATAGCGGTTTATTACAAAAATACGATGTTTTAGTTTACGGATTCACTGTTCATCAGGAATGGCAGAGGACAAATCTTGTCCATACAATAATGTCAAAATTAAGTTCTACGAACCTGACCAACCGTATCCCAAAATGCCCTGATTTTTTTATACTGATTTAATCACACAAATCCACAATCCGAAATCTGCAATCCGAAATTACTATTGCCCCATTGACTGTAGATCATTCAACCGTTTATAAACACCTTCCCTGGTCATAAGTTCGTTGTGGGTTCCCCTTTCAACAATCTCCCCCTTTTGCATCACAATAATTTCATCGGCATGCTGTATGGTGGATAGCCGGTGGGCAATCACCAGTGATGTGCGGTTTTTCATCAGGTTCAGCAATGCATCCTGCACCAGCCGTTCCGATTCTGTATCAAGGGCAGATGTTGCCTCATCAAGGATCATGACAGGTGGATTGCGCAACACCGCCCTGGCGATGCTGATCCGCTGCCGCTGCCCCCCCGACATCTTGATGCCCCGGTCACCAATGTTGGTTTCATATCCATCGGGCATCTGCATGATAAACTCATGGGCATTGGCAACCTTTGCTGCTGCAATCACATCATCCTTACCCACATTCTGCATCCCGAAAGTTATATTATCCAGCACAGTGGCATTGAATAAAATAGTTTCCTGCGATACAATGCCCATCAGACCGCGAACATCGCTGATCACAAAATTGCGGATGGGCGTTCCGTCAATCAAAATTTCACCCTGGGTGGTATCGTAAAAACGCGGAAGCAGGTCGGCCATGGTCGATTTACCAGAGCCGGAAGCACCCACCAGGGCAATGGATTTCCCTTTGGGGATAATCAGGTTGATGTTCTTTAATACATCCTCCTGTTCGTAACGAAACCACACATTCCGGTATTCTATCTGCTCTTTGAATTCTTTAACCGCAACAGCATCCTCTTTCTCTGTAATGACTTCTTCGGCATTGAGAATCTGTTCGATCCTTTCCACCGAAGCAGCCCCTTTCTGTACATTGTAAACAGCGGTAGACAATGCCTTTATCGGGTTGATGATCTGGGAGAAAACGGTGATGTAGACAATGAAAATTGCCGCATCCATCGATGAACCCGGCGAAAGTATAATTTTTCCGCCGTACCAGATTACGAAAACAGATACTGCAATCCCCATAAACTCACTCAAGGGTGAGGCCAGGTCTCTTTTACGGAACAGCCTGACCATTAATCGGTTATATTTAAAGTTTGTATCCTTGAAATTCGCGTTTGCCCAGTCAATGGAATTAAACGCCTTGATATTCCTTAATCCGCTGATTGTTTCTTCAATGTTGGATAACAATTCACCCATTTTTATCTGGCCTTTGGCCGAAGTTCGTTTCAGGCTACGTCCGATGCGGCCGATCAGCAGTCCGCTTACCGGAAGCAGAACAAGCACCATCAGCGTAAGCTCATAATTCATCATAAACAGGGTAACCAGATAGGCAATGATGGTCACCGGATCGCGGAAAAGCATTTCAAGTGAACTCAGTACCGACCATTCAACTTCCTGCACATCGGTGGTCATACGTGAAATTATATCGCCCTTTTTCTTCTCTGAATAATAGGAAAGCGGCAGGATCAGGATTTTATGATAAAGGGCGTTGCGTATGTCTCTTACCACACCATTGCGCACCTCAGCGATGTAGTACATGGCCAGGTAGCGAAACAGGTTTTTCAGGAAAAATACAGATACAATCACGATGCAGATGTATGCGAGGGTGGTAAGCTCCCCGTACTGCTCAATCATTTTACCGATCTCGTAATAGAAATTCTGCTTTATCGCATCGAAACTCCATTCAAAAACCGGAGGTACCGGTACCGGCTTTTCCAGTTTGAAAAGGATATTCAGAACAGGAATGACCGCTGCAAAAGATACCAGTGAGAACACAACACTGATGATATTGAAAAGGATATTCAGCAAAGCAAAACCCCAGTATGGAATTGCGTAGCGCAGTACTTTAAGGAGATTTTTCATTATCTATCATTATCGGGAAAAATCCCGGCGAAGAAGCAAAGATAAGAGGTAAACGCAGAATCTGTTTTCATATTTCGCAATTAGCTTAGCTTTTCCTCCCTTGTTAGATACATGACAGGCAGTATTTCCGGATTCTCAGATGTTGGTTTTTAAACAACAGTTCATTTCCCGGAAAGTCACATGAGCCATTACTGAAATCCTTTATCCGATCAGTCTGGATACACCGAAAATACCTTTACAGCAGGATTTATTTATCCGATATCCTTCACATTCTACACTTTGAGCTTGATTCTTTGAACTTTAAACTTCCTTATCCTTACCTTTGCCGCATGGAATCAAAACGTCAGCAGAAAATTTCCAGGTTGCTTCAAAAGGACCTGGGCGAAATATTCCGTTTAATGGCCCACGATCATCTGCGTGGATACCTCATCACGGTTACCAGGGTAAACATTACCCCTGATATGTCTCTTGCCCGGGTATTTCTAAGCCTTTTCGGACCCGGAGAAAAAACCGAGATATTCAAAAACATAAACAGGCAGAAGAAGGAGATCAGACATCAGCTGGGCATCAGGGTGAAAGGTCAGCTCAGGATCATTCCTGACCTGGAATTCATTGTTGATGACTCTCTCGATTACATCGAAAATATTGAAAAACTGCTCAACGCCTGATTTTCTGACCCGGGCCCAGATCATAAGCGCACGCTTAAAACACCCCGGAATATTAATACCTGAAATCCTGTGAAACTTCCGTTATACATAGCCTGGCGCTACCTGAAATCGAAGAAGTCGCACAATGTGATAAACATCATTTCAGGGATATCTGTCGCCGGAGTCACCATCGGTACGATGGCACTGATTGTGGTATTATCTGTATTCAACGGTTTCGAAAGCCTGGTCATATCCCTTTTCAACAGCTTCGACCCTCCTGTTAAAATCAGCCCCTTCAAAGGAAAAACTTTTGATTCAAAAACTTATCCATGGGCTGAAATAGCTTCAATACCCGGAATAAGTGCCCAGACTGCCGTAATTGAAGAAAAGGCCCTGCTTCGTTATGGAACAGCCCAGTTCCTTGTAACCCTGAAAGGCGTTGATTCAACCTATCAGAGCTGGACCGGGCTGGACAGCATGATGACTGACGGCAGCCTTATCCTTGAATTCAAAGATCAGCCCTACGCCGTGGTTGGCCAGGGTGTGGCATACTACCTGGGCATCAATACCGATGATTACGACACGTTCATCGAAGCCTATGCCCCAAGGCGGTCCGGTAAACCCGGGGCCAGTCCGGATCAGGCTTTTAACCGTCTCGACATCCGGCCCTCTGGCATTTTCTCTGTTCAGCAGGATTTTGATACCAGATATGTGATCGTTCCTATAGGTTTCACCCGGGAACTCTTTGAATACACCAGTGAAATAACTTCTGTGGAGATCGCTCTTGCTAAAGACACGGATACAGAAGCGATACAAAGCATTATCAGTCAGAAACTGGGTCCCGGCTATGTCGTAAAAAACAGGTTTGAACAACAGGAAACCCTCTACCGGATCATGCATTCAGAAAAATGGGCCATCTTCCTGATTCTCTCTTTTATTCTGGTCATTGCCACTTTCAATGTGATCGGATCACTTTCGATGCTTATCCTCGACAAGAAAAAAGACATTGCCATTCTTTACAGCCTGGGGGCTGACAAGCAACTCATCAAACGGATATTTATGGTCGAAGGTATGCTGGTTTCGCTGAGCGGGGCAATTGCCGGATTGGTTTTAGGAGCGGTCATCTGTATTGTGCAGCAGAAGTTTGGGCTGGTCCAAATCAATGCTGAAGGAGGTTCCTTCCTGATCAGTGCTTATCCGGTACTGATGCAATGGCAGGATTTCTTTTTTGTTTTTATAACTGTTTCCGTGATTGGAATGATGGCGGCATGGATCCCCGTCAGAAACACCGGAAAGGTCGATTCCAGGCTGACCGCAATGCATTCACGCTGATATATTTTTTCCCTGTTCAGGCAACCCTTCCTGTTTTCATGTGTCATAGACGCTAAGGCATTGGCCCTTTTGTTTTTAAAATAATTACTAAAGTCGTCCGGAATTTAAGGGTAAGCAACCGGCTGTTTTATTAATTATTTCATATATCTATTTGTTTTTCAGTAAATTAAAACGAAAAAAATTTTTACAATAATCGTTGAATTGTTCGGATTTATATATAGCTTTGTGGGTTACTATTTTGCCCCGGGGCTATTAAACTCATTATCAACCAAGGTATATTTACCATGAAAAAATCATTACTCCTTTCTGTGTCTGTTTTGGCACTTTTTTCATTTCTTTTTTTAACCTGCAACCCTTCCTTCGCACAGGTTATACTGAAGCAAAACGGAACAACCGGTATTGCACTCGAAAAAAGTGACTTTAACGGGATCAGGGTTTTAAACAACATTTCAACCCTGAATAAGATTGATTTAAAAACCGGACAGGGAAATTTCACTGAAATATCCGCCTCCGGTTATACTTTTTCCGAGGAAAAAGGTTTCCCGAAACTTCCCGTTATGCGCCGCCTGATTGAAATTCCGGTTGGTGCCACTGTAGAAGTTGAGGTTCTGTCCTATGAGGAAAAGGAATTCAATCTGAATGATCTGGGTATCTCATACAGGTTGATGCCCGCACAGGCACCAGTTGCCAAAAACATCACCGGAGAAGTTCCGTTTGTGATTAATAACCAGGTGTACAGCAGGGACCGTTATTATGGCAAACCACTGGCTTCAGCTGAAATAGTCGGTTTTATGCGTGGTACCCGTATCGCCCGCCTCGACATTTCTCCGGTGGAATATAATCCGGTCAGGGGAACAATCCGGGTATACGATAATGTTGTGGTCAATGTCACTTTTAAAGGAGGTGATTACGCTGCCACTCAGTTACTGCAGGATAAAACACGTTCACCATACTTCAGCAACCTGAACAGTACCATGCTGAACAAACTGCCTGTTGGCTCAGGTGTGCGTGAAAACTTTACGCGGTATCCTGTAAAATATGTGATTGTTTCCGATCCTATGTTTCACGATGCTTTGCAACCGCTGATTGACTGGAAAACCAGGAAAGGCTTTACCATGGTTGAGGCCTATACCAACCAGCCTGAAGTCGGGAATACAACCACTTCCATCAAAAATTACCTGCAGGGCCTTTACAATGCAGGAACCCCTGATGACCCCGCTCCTACCTTTGTTCTTTTTGTTGGCGATGTAGCTCAGATACCTGCCTACAGCCAGGGAGGCCACTCCTCTGATCTTTACTATTGCGAATACACCAATGATCATATTCCTGAAATGTATTATGGTCGTTTTTCTGCAACCAGCGTTACCCAGTTGCAACCCCAGATCGATAAGACCCTGATGTATGAGCAATATCTTTTCCCTGATCCTTCATTTCTGGGTGAATGTGTGATGGTTTCCGGAGTCGACGCCAGCTATGCCCCGATCCACGGCAACGGTCAGATTAATTATGGCACAACTTACTACTTTAATGAGGCGCATGGCCTTCAGAGTCATACATATCTTTATCCCGCCTCCGGCAGTTCTGCTGCTGCTATCATTCAGAACGTGAGCGACGGTCTGGCCTATGGCAACTATACAGCACACGGAAGTTCCAGCGGATGGGCCGATCCTTCATTTGAAATTTCAGATATCCCCGGACTTCAGAACGATGGAAAATATCCTTTGCTGGTCGGAAATTGCTGTCTTACCAGTACCTACAACACAAACTGTTTCGGAGAAGAGCTTTTAAGGGCCGCAAATAAAGGGGCTGTCGGATATATAGGCGCATCAAACAGCACCTACTGGGATGAAGATTTTTATTTCGGGGTCGGCGTTAAGAACATTGTACTGAATCCGGTTTATGACGGAACCTCCGATGGAAGTTATGACCTTGCTTTCCACGATCATGGTGAACCTTTCTCCGACTGGTACACAACCCAGGCACAAATGTTGTTTTCCGGAAACCTTGCCGTTACTGAGGGTGCTCCTTCGTCAATGATTTATTACTGGGAAATCTATTGCCTGATGGGCGATCCTTCCCTGATGATTTATTTCGGGGTTCCGGATGCAATGAATGTAAGTTATGAACCGCTGATGCCTCTGCAGTCGGAAGAATTCACTGTAACAGCAGAGCCCTATGCTTATGTAGCCATTTCAAAGGACGGCGTACTTTATGGAAGTGCCCTTGCCGATGAATTTGGTGTTGCTGTTGTAGCCCTTGATCCGATTACAGTCCCCGGTGACGCACAGATTATCGTCACTGCACAGAACAAACAACCGTTTATCGGCTCTGTCGTTGTGGCCTCACCCGATGGGCCCTACATCATGTTACAGACACAAACGGTAAACGATGTAAATGCCAACAACAATCAGATGCCCGAATATGCCGAATCTTTCGGTTTTAATATGGCTCTTAAAAATGTCGGTAATTCCGAAGGCACCAACCTATCAGTTACCCTGACCACCACCAGCCCTTACGCCGAGGTTAAAGAGGCTGTCGAAAACTGGCCGAATATTGGTCCGGGCGAGATTGTTGACGTTGAATACGCCTTTGAAGTGACCGCTGCCGAATGGCTTCCCGATCAGCATCCTGCCATATTCACCCTTACCATCACCGACGGTGTTGAAACCTGGGCATCCAACTTCACCGTTAAACTGAACGCACCTGATCTTCAGGTATCGGAACTTGTGATTGACGATATGATCAATGGAACAGGAAACGGGAACGGAAGACTTGATCCCGGAGAAGATGTTGTGATCTCCATTCCGGTTAACAACATTGGCCATTGTGAAGCCCCTGAAACAGTCGCTCACCTGTTTACCGACAGCGAAGGCATTGACATAGAGTTCATTGAATACCAGGTGGGAAATATTGCCGGTGCCACAGCAGAAAGTGCACTGTACAATGTTTCGGTCAGCCCAGCTATAGAAGTCGGGACAACCATCAATCTCTATCTCGCCGCCGCTTCCGGACTTTACAATAACACCCGGGTTTACACCCCAGCTGTAGGTCTGATTGTTGAAGATTTTGAAACCGGTAACTTTTCTGCCTATAACTGGGTAAATACCAGTGCTTCGCCATGGACGATTATTTCATCCACCTATAACGGAGGTCTGTATTCTGCGAAATCAGGCGCCATAGGACACAGTGCAAGTACCACCCTGCAGATTACCATGACAGTTTCAGCCAACGATGACATAACTTTTGCCAGAAAAGTATCCAGCGAAAGCGGATATGATTATCTGAAATTTTACATTGATGGCGTTGAAAAAGGATCGTGGTCAGGCGATATGGACTGGAGTACGTTCAGCTATCCGGTAACCCCGGGCAATCGTACATTCAAGTGGACTTACAGCAAGGATGGAAGCGAAGTTGGCGGACAGGATGCTGCATTTATTGACGACATCTTCTTCCCAAGCGGAGGTTCAGGTGGAAGCAGTACAGAGCTCACAGCTACAGCATTTGCCTATCCGGCTCAGCAGTGCAGCGGGGAATCTTCCCAGTTGTTTGCTTTCGTCACCAATGCAACAGGTGCGGTTTCCTACATCTGGACTCCTTCGGAAGTCCTGGATAATGCCGAAATATTTAATCCGACAGCAACCCTGACCGAAACAACAACCTTTGACCTGACTGTTACCAACCTCCTGTTTAATGACAATACCCAGGTAACCGTAGAAGTAGTTCCTGCTCCGGAAACACCGGTAATCGAACAGGTTGAGGCAGGGCTGGTTTCAAGTTCAGCAGAAGGAAACCAGTGGTTTAACCGCGAAGGCCCTGTTGAGGGTGCTGTGAATCAGATTTTCGAACCAACCGTCTCAGATTACTACCATGTTGTTGTAACTTCTATAGCCGGATGTGAATCAGCCGCTTCAAATGAAATTTACTATACCGTTGAAGGTGTTTCCAACCTGAAGACAGAAAATAACATGGAGGTTTATCCGAATCCTTTCAGGAATAATCTTCACATCAGTTATAATCTGTCAAAGTCCGGTGCTGTCCGCATTAGTCTTCTGAATCTGTTGGGACAGGAAGCTCTCGTACTGAACGACAATTCATCTGTTGCTGCCGGAAACCACAACCTTACGGTTTCACCATCAAATCTGAAACCCGGCATTTATTTCATCAAACTCCAATCCGGCGACTTTACCATCGTGCGTAAGATCGTTCTTTCTGAATAACCTGAAAAAAACAAATGATGCAGATAAAACGATATTTCATATTCATCCTGCTGATGGCAGGATTCGTTTCAGCCAGTTCACAGAACTGGGTTGGGATTAACACTGAACAACCTGTCGCAGCTGAAACTACCCTTGTTTCCTCATCGGATGCAGGATCGGTTATTGCTGTCAGAATTGACGGATTTTACCTCAATCAGGTTGTAACACCCCGAGGAAATGCCTTCTCGATAAGCCTGGATGGTGCAACTCCCTTGCTGGAAAAGGGAATGCCCGACCTTCCCAAACTGGCCGCATCACTGATTATACCGGATCAGGCACGCATGGAAGTCAGGGTTGTTTCTTCCCAGTACATCGACTATCCATTCATGGATGTAGCTCCCTCAAAAGGGAATTTCACCCGTGACATTGATCCGTCAACGGTTCCCTATGAATATGGAAGGGCTTATTCACGTGATGAGTTTTTCCCGGCATCCCAGGCAAACCTGAGGGAACCCTACATACTACGCGATTACCGTGGACAGACTGTTGTTATCAACCCGTTTGCCTATAATCCGGTAACCAGAACCCTGAGGGTTTATTACAATATGACCATTGAAGTTATGGCTGCCGGCACCTCGACCGATAATATTATTGTCAGAAATGAGGTCCCGCAAACTGTTGATGCAGAATTTCGTCAGATATACAACCGTCACTTTCTGAATGCCGATAATGGCAGCAGGTACACTCCACTCGAAGATCAGGGCAATATGCTGATCATCAGTTATGGCCCGTTTATGGCTGAAATGCAGGACTTCGTTGACTGGAAACGTACCATTGGTATGCCGGTTGAAATGGTTGATGTTGCTACCATTGGTGCCAATCCGACAGCCATTAAAAACTACGTTGCCAATTATTATACCACCAATGGCCTCACCTTCCTTCTTCTTGTCGGTGATCATGCCCAGGTGCCAACGGTTACCACCGGTGACCTCGGGGGTCCTTCTGACCATGCCTATGCTTACCTTGCCGGCAACGATCACTATCCTGACCTTTTTGTCGGACGCTTTTCCGCTGAAAATGTTGCCCAGGTTACAACCCAGGTACAACGAACCCTTGAATACGAGCAAAATCCTGATGTGAGCATCGACTGGTTTTCAAAAGGTTTTGGTATCGGCTCAAGTGAAGGCCCCGGCGATGATGGAGAATACGACTGGCAACACATGCGCAACATCCGTACTGACCTGATCGGTTATACCTATACTTCAATCGGTGAACTTTATGATGGAAGTCAGGGTGGCGAAGATCTTCCGGGAAATCCCAATTCAACTTCTGTAGCCACTGAAGTCAATGCCGGTCGGGCAATTATCAACTATGTTGGTCACGGAAGCCAGACTTCCTGGGGCACTACCGGTTTCTCCAACAGTGGGGTTAATGGATTATCCAACAATCATATGTGGCCGTTCATCTGGTCTGTTGCCTGTGTAAACGGAGATTTCCTTACAGGCACCTGCTTTGCAGAAGCATGGCTGAGGGCTTCCAATGCCAACGGCCCAACCGGTGCCATTGCAACCCTGATGTCTACCATTAATCAGAGCTGGAATCCACCAATGGAAGGTCAGGATGAAATGGATGACATCCTTGTTGAAAGCTATAACGATAACATTAAAAGAACATTCGCAGGCATCTCGATGAACGGGTGTATGAAAATGAACGACACTTATGGATCAGGTGGAGATGAAATGACAGACACCTGGCTGGTATTCGGAGACCCATCGCTTGTAGTCCGCACCGCTTTACCAACAAGCCTGGCCGTTAGCCATAATCCCGTTGCTTTCATTGGCTCTGACCAGTTTGTCATAAACTGTGATGCAGAAGGTGCCTTTGCCTGCCTGACCATTGATGGTCAGATCATCGGAACAGCTGCCGTCAGCGGAGGTTCAGCCATAATAACCTTCCCTGTGCTGAACAATGTTGGCACGATGAAACTTGCTGTTACAGCTTTCAACCATCTTCCCTATATTGTGGATATTGACATTCTTCCGCTTGAGGGACCTTATGTTGTATACGACAATATAGAGGTAAATGATGCAGCAGGTAACAACAACCAGCAGCTCGATTACAATGAGTCGGTGACCATAGCCCTTGGACTGAAAAATGTTGGAACTGAAGATGCATCAGATATCACCGTTACCATCAGCAGCAGCGACCCCTATGTGGCTTTGACCGATTTAACTGAAATATATCCTTTTATTGCGGCCGGACAAACTGTTGCCATACCTGATGGCTTTGCTTTTGGCGTCAGCAATGATGTACCGGACGGGCATCCTGTGCTGTTCAATTATACAGCTGTTACAGGTGAAAATGAATGGTCGGGCAGTTTCAGCATTAGCGCTCATTCCGTTGCGCTGAATTTTACCGGAGCTACTGTAACCGATGAGCAGGGTAACAATAACGGCAAGGCCGATCCCGGTGAAACATTTCAGCTTCACTTATCGGTGATTAACTCAGGTACTGCTCCGGGATATAATTTAACCGGCGTACTTTCAACAGAAGATTCATACATGGTGATCAATGTGGATAGTCTTAACTATGGAACGATCAACGGATCTGAAACACTTACTGCAGTTTATACAGTTACTTCACTTCCATCAACACCGACCGGTCATATCGCTGAATTCAACCTGCTCATGACAGCCGATAGTGGATTTGAAACATCATCTGCGGTTACTGTGGTGGTAGGTCAGATTCCTGTTCTCATCATTGATCTGGACGGAAATCACAATTCGGGACCGGTTATGCAGGCTTGTCTTACAAATCTATCTGTTTCTTCGGATTATACAACAACATGGCCTCTTGTAATGGGTCCGTATCAATCTGTTTTTGTTTGTCTTGGAACATATTCCGACAACGGAGTACTTACTGATGCTCAGGGTCAGGTGCTGGCCGATTTCCTGAACGCTGGTGGTAAACTCTATATGGAAGGGGGTGATACATGGGCCTACAACACACCTACCCCGGTTCATCCGATGTTTAAGATTGACGGAGACACCGATGGCTCTGGTGACCTTACCACACTATCAGGTATGACCCAATCGCTGGCTGATGGTATGTCGTTCGGCTTTTCAGGCGACAACAGCTATATTGACCGCCTCCTGCCGCTTGAAACGGCCACTCCGTTGTTCCAGAACCAGTCACCCGCCTATTTTGCCGCCATCGCTTATGATGGAGGTTCCTACAGGACGATTGGTTCATCGTTCGAATTTGGCGGACTACAGGACGGCAGCAACCCTTCAGTAAAGGACACCCTGATGATGAAATATGTTGAATTTTTCGGCATCTCCGGTTCAGCCCCGATGTTGGCAAATTTCCTTGTTTCTGACAACACTGTTTGCAGATATGAAAATGTATATTTTACCGACTTTTCAGCCGGCAACATTGTATCCTGGGAGTGGAATTTCCCTGGCGGCGATCCTCAGACATCTGCCGAACAAAACCCCGTTGTTACATACAATGAACCTGGTGTATATGATGTGACATTAACCGTAAGTGATGGTACCAATCAAAGCACAATAGTGAAAAGTGAATTTATTACTGTTGATGTCTGCTCCGGATCAGCCGGTGAAGGCAGACTGAATCTGGTAAAACTGTATCCTAACCCGTCAAATGGAAAATTCGTGGTAGAAACTGAAGGTGTTACCGGAAACCTGACAGTCAGATTACAGAACACCTCAGGCCTTGATATCTACACAGGAGAGATCCCTGGAAACAGGATATTTACCCTTGATTTGCCAGGTCTGGCTTCAGGCGTTTATATGCTCTCCGTCGACAATCAGAACTTCAGAAAAGTCTTTAAGGTAATCATCAACTAATTAGATCTGACATTTTTCATATACTAAAGCAGAAGGGCGGATTTTCCGCCCTTCTGCTTTAGCATAAACACAAACCCAACAAAGCTTTTCACTCATAAAGAACTGTCTGTGACCTTTCCTTTCCGGGAATCAAATATCATATATATATTTTTTATATTTGTTTGGGTTGTAACAGGCTTTGATTAAGCAAGGCAGAGTTTTTAACAAATTTTAAAATATTTGGCCGCCAATCTAATGTTTTTAGTATTATTTTTGTAGCATCTGGGATGATAGCAACATAGCCATATTAGAAATTCATATTTTTTATTCACAATTATTTTATCTACAAATGAACGACACAAATAGTATGATCAAGATTGGCGTATTTTATGATGGCAATTATTTTCTTCATGTAAGTAACTACTATTACTATGAACATGAGCGTAATGCAAGGATAAGCATCGAAGGATTGCATAACTTTATCAGGAGCCGTGTTTCAAAGGAGGAGGGGATTGACATAAAATTATGCCATATCGTTGATTCGCATTATTTCCGGGGGAGACTCAGTGCCTATGAAGCACAGAGTACTGAAAACAAACTTTACGCAGAAAGGATATTTGACGACATCCTGATGGGCGAAAAAGTAATTACACATTATCTTCCGTTGCGCATGCGCGGAGGAAAACGTGAAGAAAAAGGGATTGACGTCTGGCTGGCACTCGAAGCCTATGAACTTACCATTTTCAAAAAGTTTGACGTTCTTGTTCTGATTGCATCTGACGGCGATTATGTTCCTCTTGTCAGGAAACTTAATACATTGGGAACCAGGGTTATGTTGCTTAGCTGGGACTTCAGATATCAGGACATGAACGGTCGTGAGAGTGTTACACGCACATCACAGGAATTGCTTGAAGAGGTAACCTATCCGGTAGCCATGCATGAACTGATCGACAATCGTCTGAACAAAAACGATTCTGTAATTGCCAACCTTTTTGATAAACAGGATGAGAACAGGGCTAAGTTTCTTGCAAAACCAGTTCCTGAAGGTGTGCAGCGAAGCCGTACACTGAATATGAAGAGCGGTTATGGCTTTATAGCCTTCCCGCCCAATAACCTGTTTTTCCATTATGAAGATGTTGTAGAGGGCAACTTTAACGATATCATGGATAACGATATGGTAGAATTTCAGATCCGCCGCAACGAGCGGGGTGAAGAAGTTGCATACAATGTCAGGAAAGTCGAAGTGGGATTACAATAAGATTACTGAAACAAAAAACCGCTGGTTAATTGTTAACCAGCGGTTTTTTTATAGCTTGTAATAGGCGGAAAGTACCAGTGCATCGCTGAATTGTCCGTGATCCCAGAATCGCCAGACATCGCCTGAAACCCTGTTTTTTCGGATCGAAAAGAGTGAGTTGTCGGTGCGGATACCGATTTTGATCCTGTCGTTAATATTAACAGAAATTCCGGCTAAAAAACAAAGATTCTGACCACTGAACGGGCTTCCTGTGGTTCCCATCCCATCCCGCTCTTCAGACTGATGGATCAGAAAATTCATCCCCAGTCCGGTTTCCAGCTCTATCCGTTCATTGTATATATACCTGTAAAGTACCGGTAGCTCAACATATCCGAGTCTCATAATGTAGGTGCTGAACTGATTCTTTTCTGCATCAGGGTTTTCGCGGCTACCCTTTTGAATATAGGCCAGTTCCATCCGGAATACCGACTTCGGACTGGCTTTCAGACTGATCCACCCACCGGCATTGACACCCGCTTTGTTATAACCGGAATAAAGATCTCCGGCTACCTGACTACTCACAAGGCCCAGCATTACGCCTCCTTCAAATTTCTGGGCAGTCAATGAAACAGTTAAACCAATGGAAAGTAACAAAAGAAAAAATTGCTTCATCATATTCAGGCTTATATCAATCGGTTTACCCGCATTACCGATCTAAAGATACAAACAAATTAATCGCCCGAAACCATGGGTTCTCCGGCCGGATCAGTTTCTTCACCAAACCATACAACCACAAAGCCACGATAGATACCCACACCCATCGCTTTCCATTCCGCAGTTGACCACTTCCCCAGGTTTACAATCAGATCATTATGTCCCCGGCTGGTTTTCCAGCCTTTCAGGGCATCAGCCGCCAGTCCTGCAGGTGAATCATATTCATAGCTTGAATAAAAAGCAATTTCGTAACCATCTCCCTTATAATTGCTCAACTCCCGGGGTTTTTCCCACATGCATGAAGCCTTACTATGGTCGCTGGTGTAACAACATGAACTCCAGTATCCATCTGATGACCAGCTGTGCAGATTGCAACGGCTACCAGGTTTATAATTCCCATCCAGATCGTACACATGAACTCTGGCTACCAGTGAGAGTGATGCCGAAAGTCTGATGCCCGGGAGGTTCCTGCTGCTCCGGTAATCGTTGATCAGCCTGGCCAGTTCAACCTCGGCGGCTGAAAGATGCAGGGTATCGGCCCTGTATACCATCCCCTGATTTATGTCGGGAACGGGTTGAGCGATCAGAAAACCGGAAGACATCAACAGGAATGAAAGCAATGTGATCATTCTCATATTAAAAGCAGATGATTTTAAATTATTATTATACTCTTTATTGTGCCAGGAGCGAATATCCCAGAATTTCAAAGCAAATGTAATGTCCTGATGTTAAACTGATTTTGATGATAACACGAATTACATTACTTTTGAGTCAGATTGCCGGGCAGAATATTCTGCATATTAGACCCTGCTAAACCTTCATTCATGGAAAACGCTCAATTTAAAATATTATTGGCAGATGACGAACCTGATGTACTTGAGTTTTTAAGCTATAACCTTAAAAAGGAAGGATATCAGATATTAAAAGCCAAAAACGGTCGTGATGCCCTGAATATTGCACGAAACGAGTTGCCCCAGCTGGTAATTCTTGATGTGATGATGCCTGAAATGGATGGAATTGAAACCTGCCGTGAAATCAAACAATATCCGGAGCTGAAAAATACCATTATTATCTTCCTCACTGCGAGGGGCGAAGATTATTCCCAGATCGCAGGTTTTGAAGCCGGAGCAGACGATTACATTACAAAACCCATCAAACCCCGCATACTGACATCCCGTGTGAAAGCCCTGTTAAGACGCTACAACCCGGCTGAACAGTCACCTGAAACCTACCATCTGCCCGACATGGTAATTGACCGGGAAAAATATCTTATTGTCAAAGACGGGAAGAACATTGTACTGCCAAAGAAAGAATTTGAGCTGCTGGTTTTACTTACATCAAAACCCAACAAAGTGTTTTCAAGGGAAGAGATCTTTGCCAGGGTATGGGGAACCGATGTGATTGTCGGGGACCGCACCATTGATGTACATGTCAGAAAAATCCGTGAAAAGATCGGAATAGAGAACATCAAGACAATAAAAGGTGTTGGTTACAAATACGAATCCTGATTAAACAGAATTATATTCAGCAGATGAAATTCAATTATTCAGATCCCAACCGTTTGGCCATCAGTAATGCGCTGATAATTGCCGCGTTTGCCATGACTGTGAACAGCCTGGTTCTGCTGCTGTCTGCCGGGAAACCAGCCCTTTTGCTTATTATAGGTGTTAACTTATTGGTCCTAGGACTTTCTTACCTGATTTTCAGATACACACTCGAAAAGTTCATTTACGAAAAAATCAAGATCATATATAAGACCATCCGTAACCTGAAACTGCCAAAAGATACCGACCGTAGGGCCATGACTGGCGGTACGCTTGATAAGGTTAACCAGGAAGTCATTGAATGGAGTGAAACCAAGAAGAAGGAAATTGAAGAACTCAAGAAAATGGCAAAATACAGGCGCGAATTTCTTGGAAATGTCTCTCATGAATTAAAAACACCCATCTTTAATATCCAGGGATATGTGCTCACGCTGCTCGACGGAGGCCTTGAAGATACCAGTATCAATAAGGAATACCTGCTGCGGACAGAAAAGAGCATAAACCGTATGATTGCAATTGTTGAGGACCTTGAAACCATTTCAACACTCGAATCCAGTGAACTTCAGCTGAATTACAGCAGGTTTGATATTGTGGCACTTACCCGGGATGTCATCGAATTTCTTGAGATCAAATCCAAAAAGCGAAATAAGACCGTCGTTTTTGGAGGCAGCTACGACAAACCAATTTATATTTCGGCTGACAAGGAAAGGATAAGGCAGGTCCTGATAAACCTGATCGACAACTCAATCAAATACGGTAACCCTGAAAACGGGCGAACCAAGATCGGCTTTTTCGATATGGATGAAAATGTCCTGGTAGAGGTCACCGACAATGGTAGTGGCATTGATGCGGCCGATCTGCACAGGGTTTTTGAAAGGTTTTACCGGACCGATAAAGGACGTTCACGTGAACAGGGAGGAACAGGACTAGGACTTGCCATCGTGAAACACATCATCGAAGCGCACGATCAGACCATCAACGTACGCAGTACGCCAGGCATAGGGACAACCTTTGCTTTCACAGTTAAAAAATCCTGATAAGGAATTGCTGTCAGTGCTTGCGTTCCGTAGTAAATATCACCAACTCTTCGAGCGACTTCCGGGCAGGTGATGGTTCGAAACCATGCAGCAGTTCAATGGCCTGATTGCGGTATTCAAGCATCTGCTTCTCGGCATAGGCTATGCCTCCGGCTTCCTTTACCTGCTGTATCAGCGATGCGACCTTCACCGGATTATCATTGTGGTGCTTCACTGTATTGATGATCCTCCTCTTTTCGACCCAGCCTGAGTTGTTCAGCAGGTAGATCAGCGGCAGGGTCATTTTCTTTTCTTTGATATCAATGCCATTGGGTTTCCCGGTTTCCAGACTCTTGCTGTAATCAAAAAGATCGTCTTTTATCTGAAAGGCAATCCCTGTAAGCTCTCCGAACCGGTGTAACCTGCTGATGGTTTCCTTGTCCGCACCGGCCGAAGCCGCTCCTGAAGCACAACAGGATGCGATCAGTGAAGCCGTTTTCTTCCTGATAATCTCGAAATACACATCCTCCTGAATATCGAGCCTGCGGGCCTTTTCAATCTGCAGGAGTTCCCCTTCACTCATTTCTCGGGTAGCATCTGAAACAATACGCAGTAACTCAAAATCATCGTTTTCAAGAGAAAGCAACAAGCCTTTGGAGAGCAGGAAATCTCCGATCAGCACTGATATCTTGTTTTTCCAGAGTGCATTCAGCGAAAAAAAGCCCCTTCTTTCATTGGAATCATCCACAACGTCATCGTGAATCAGGGTGGCTGTGTGCAGAAGTTCAATCAGTGATGCAGCCCTGTAGGTTGTCTCATTAATACCTCCGCTGACTTCAGCAGTCAGAAAAACGAACAGAGGCCGGATCTGTTTTCCCTTGCGTTTGACCAGATAAGCGGTAATGCGATCAAGTAACGGAACCGAACTCCGCATAGAATCCCTGAACTTCTTTTCAAATTCAGTGATGTGATGTTCAACCGGAGCTTTTATTTCGTTCAGAGAGGCCATATTGTGGAATTATCCGCTATAAAAGTATACATTTTTACTTTAAATCGGGGCGCCGTATACCAGGGGTGAACAAAATATTAATGACAAAGTCGGGTCAGAATCATTGTTTCCGGTCAGGGGTCTGCCTGTTGTTAAATTTGTAATTTTGCCAAAATTTCAGCTATGTCTGGTTTCCTGTTTGATGAAATTGTTTTCGGGCCGGTAAGGAGCCGCCGCTTTGGGGTTTCGCTGGGAATCAACCTGCTGCCAGAAACCATGAAATACTGCTCTTTCAACTGTATTTACTGTGAGTGTGGCCTTACGGCCCCCGACCAGGAGAAACATGCCCGGCTTTTCTCAACGGAAAAAGTGATCACAGCGCTTGAAGAACGCTTTAAAATCCTTAAACAACAGGGGCTGGAACCCGACAATATTACTTTTGCCGGAAACGGTGAACCTACCATGCATCCGGGGTTTAATGACATCATTGATAAAACGGTTGAACTTCGTGCAGCCTATTTCCCGAAAGCCGGAATCACGGTTCTTTCAAACGCAACCCGCCTTCATATCCCATCGGTCAGGGAGGCGCTCCGTAAAATTGACAACAATGTACTGAAACTTGATGCCGGCAGTGAAACCATGTTCAGGCTGATCAACCGTCCTGCCTCACCTGTCAGCCTTCACGAAATTGTCGATAACCTCGCTTCCCTGGGAGGGAGACTTGTTATTCAGACACTCTTTCTTCGAGGTATTATAAATAATCAGGTTGTTGACAACACCACTGATGAAGAAACCGGATTGTGGCTCGGACACCTGATGAAAATCAAACCGGCTCTGGTGATGCTGTACACGGTTTCGCGCGAAACCCCTGAACAGAATATAGAAAAGATCAGTAAAACTGAAATGCAGCAGATAGCCGGAAAGCTCGATGCACTGCATATTCCCAATGAAGTGTTTTAATAAACCGGTCATCACAATTTCCTTCCGGCTTTCATCATCAGGTAAATGACCCAATCTGAAAGTCATTTTATTATCTTTGCTCTTAACCGGGAAGGATAGAACAAACGGATGATCATTGTTTTACTCCGGTCCCGGGGTTCCGGAATGAAAATCCGGGTCATTAATCTAATTTAGGTTCAGTATCAATGCTTGATTATCCAGTAAAAATCCTTGTTGCCTTTGGAGAAACCTTCAGTGGTAACGATGAAATCCTGGGCTGGCTGCTGAAGAACGGCTATCCTGAACTGGCAGCGCTATCAAGCGCCATCAGGGGAAGCGAACAGGCCTTTGGCTGGCTGATGGCCAACGGATTTCCACACCTCGCAGCGCTCGACAGTGCAATAGATGAAGACAAAAAAGCCTACCATTGGCTCAACCATCACAAGCACTATTTCCTGGCCGTATTATCGGATGCGGTACACAACCAACCCGAGGCAGTGGAGTGGCTAACCCGGAATGATCTCAAAGTTTTTCTAATGATTGCCGCAAAAATCAGGCATTTCAGGGATAACCAGATTTTTGATCACCACAAAATGCATTTCTAAAAAAAAGCCCGGTTTTGCTGACCGGGCTTTTTTCATTGTTAATCTGTATTATCCGCACTTTGAATACCCGCAATGCTTGCAGGTAAGACAGCCTTCCTTGTAGATCAGTCCGTCTTTTTCCTTGCATTGGGGACACTCCTGTTTGGTACTTGCTGTAGTACCATCGGGAATATATTTCTTCAGAGAGCGAACCACCCCGTTTTTCCATGTAGTAATACTGTCATTGTCAAAATTCAGGTTCTCGATCAGGGTCACCAGGAAAGGCAATGGCATGCCATGACGAAGGATTCCCGAAATCAGCTTGGCATAATTCCAGTATTCTTTATTGAAGGAGCGCGACAACCCTTCAATGGTGATTTTATACCCTTCCTTATCAAGAAACTGGAAGTCGTAGCGGGCCCTTTCATTGTCTTCCTTACTCCGGATAACCCATCCCTTCTGAACCCATGTAGGCAGATAAAATCCCTCAGCTTTCCCGGTAAAAATCTCATACGGTTTCCCGTCAAGTAAACCGATGACGGCAATCCATTTTTCATAATCATTCTGAAACCTCACCACATCGGCTTCCATTTTCTGGGGGCGGGGCGGAGCCTTTGTTTCGTGGAATTCAGTTATTTCCTCTTTCTTTTCGTTGCTGACCAACACGCCAGACCTTGAGCCATCACGGTAAATGGTCATCCCCTTGCAACCACTTTCCCATGCCGTAAGGTAAACCTGGCTCACAAGATCCTCGGATGCATCTTTCGGAAGATTGACGGTTACACTGATTGAATGGTCAACCCATTTCTGGATCTGGCCCTGCATCTTAACCTTGCTCACCCAGTCGATGTCGTTTGAAGTCGCTTTGTAATAAGGCGATTTCTCGATCAGTGTGTTGAGCCTTTCGTCGTCGAACTTTCTGACTTTCTCAGGATCGTAGCCATTCACAGTCAGCCATTCCATAAACTTGGGGTGAAATACATTGTATTCTTCCCACGAATCGCCGATTTCATCAACAAAGGTTACATTGACGTTTTTATCGTTTGGATTCACCTTGCGGCGACGCTTGTAACTGACCATAAAAACCGGCTCAATTCCCGAAGTTGTCTGAGTACAGATGCTTACACTGCCTGTTGGTGCAATGGTGAGCATGGCTATGTTTCGCCTGCCCTGCTTTTCCATTTTTTCGTATACTTCAGGGGCGGCTTCTTTCAACCGTTGAATAAACGGGTTATTCATCTCCCTTTTAAAATCATAGATCGGGAAAGCACCACGTTCGCCGGCCAGATCGGCTGAAGCTCCGTAGATCTGAATGGCGAGCATTTTATGGACCTCAACCGAAAAACTGGTCGCTTCTTCGGTACCATAGCGCAGGCCCAGTGCAGCAAGCATATCACCTTCGGCAGTAATCCCGATTCCTGTGCGACGACCCTTCAGGGTTTTTTCCCGGATATTCTCCCACATCTTGCGCTCAATACGCTTGATTTCATCATCTTCAGGATCAGCAACTACCTTCTTCAGTATTGCCTCTATCTTTTCACTCTCCAGATCAATAATATCATCCATGATCCTCAGCGCCATGGCGGCGTGTTTGCGGAACAGGTCAAAATTAAAGGTTGCCTGTGGTGTGAAAGGATTTTCTACATAGGCATACAGGTTGATGGCCAGCAGCCTGCAGCTGTCGTATGGACAAAGCGGAATCTCACCGCAGGGATTGGTCGAAAGGGTTTTAAAACCAAGGTCAGCATAGCAATCGGGAACAGATTCCCTGATTACGGTATCCCAGAAAAGAACACCGGGTTCTGCCGACTTCCAGGCATTATGGATGATCTTGTTCCACAATGCAAGGGCATCTATCTCCTGGACTTTCGAAGGCTTTTCAGAATAGATCGGATATTGCTGGCGGTAAGGCACGTTGCCTACGACCGATTGCATAAAATCATCATCGATCTTAACCGATACATTTGCACCGGTTACTTTTCCCTGCTCCAGTTTGGCATCGATAAACCGCTCGGCATCCGGATGCTTGACGGATATGGTCAGCATCAGCGCTCCGCGACGGCCATCCTGGGCAACCTCACGTGTTGAGTTGGAATAACGCTCCATAAAAGGAACAATGCCGGTTGATGTAAGCGCGCTGTTTTTAACAGGGCTTCCCGTTGGCCTGATGTGAGAAAGGTCATGTCCGACACCGCCGCGACGTTTCATCAGTTGTACCTGTTCCTGGTCGATCTTCATGATTCCGCCATAGGAATCATAATTACCGTCTCCCCCGATTACAAAACAGTTGGAGAGTGAGGATACCTGAAAGTTATTGCCTATGCCGGCCATCGGACTCCCCTGCGGGATGATGTAGCGAAAATCGCGGAACAACTCAAACAAATCCTCTTCACCAAGTGGATTAGGGTATTTTTTTTCAATTCGGGCAACTTCTGAAGCGATACGCCGGTGCATATCATCCGGCGAAAGCTCGTAAATTTTGCCTTCACTGTCTTTAAGTGCATACTTGTTCATCCAGACATTGGCCGCCAGTGTATCCCCTTTAAAATACACCGTGGCTTCATCCATGATCTCTTCGTGGGTGTATGATTTCAATGTTTGCTTTTCCTTTACCAAAGGCTTGATGTCAATTAACTGTTCTTCCATCTGTTCTTTTGAGTGTACCGGGTTAAATTCATTTGATTCCGGGGCACCGGGTCGCACACGCTTCTCGAGCATTTCATCGTATAGATTGCCTTTTCTGGTTTTCTCATCCTTTTCAGTAATCTCTTCCAAATTGGCAAACAGGTTGATATCCATAGCTACCTCTTAAATGATGGTTTTGCAATATGTAAATGGTCTTTCCTTATTTACCTGTTTTATAGCGATTTACTGGCTTTTTAAATCGCCTGACACAGTATGACCAAGATACAACAGCCTTTGTTTCCCTTCAAAATTGAATTATTAACAATTGGTTGTTTTTACCCTGTAAATAACTGAAACCGAAAATGTAATAGCCTTAATAATTATTTTTCGGCTTCCTTCTCAGGCGTTCTGTTTTAGTAATTCTAGCAGGATTGATCAATAAACTGATTATCAGATTTTAAGCTGAAAGCCGCGCTGGTGTTGCCGGACTGCAAATGTCGCTAAAGTTTGAAACAGGCAGGGGGTAAAAATTTCCACAAAGGTCCGGGAGTTATTAACAATTCAAATGCTCATAATAACATCCGGAATTCAATCATTTCCTCCTCAAAAATAAGCCACTCTGGATCCGCAACTTAAGGGCCCGGACAGGTGACATTTCACAGAGAAACCCATCAATGAGTCACTAAAATAATAAAGAAGGGGCGCCGTTGAAAAACTATCCTCCGCTAGAAATCCAGGCTAAGTGAAATATAAAAGACAGGCTTATTAACAACCATATCTTCAATTCCCCAGGCATAATCGGCCCTGAGATAATAACCGAGCAACCGGGACCTGGCTCCGAATCCAAGCCCCCCCACCAACGGTTGGCGCTGTTCACGCACTGTAATTAAAAGTCCGCCCTGTCGGATAACCCGGGTAAACAGGGCATTGTCGTCAGAATATGGTGTTAGCCCTGTCCATGCTGTTCCAAGGTCACCAAAAGCGACCAGCTGGAAGTTGTTGATGAAGTCTGATCGCAAAGGCCGGTTAGCCAGATAACTGAAAACCGGGAAACGGAGTTCAGAATTTATTACTGCAAAACTGTTCCCATTCCTGACATTCTGATAAAAGCCCCTCATATTGGTAGCAAGGGTCTGGTATGCGTAATTCTGTGTGTAATCTATCGGCGCTTCTGTCGTAAACTTAGGCGTCAGCCATGTATCAACCCCACCCATATAATAGATCAGTTTGCTTTTACCGAAAGAAGTGCTCGTGGCAAACCGGTTTGCCCATATGAAATTCCGGTGGATGGGAAGATAATGCCTGACATCAAATCCCAATACCGACATATTGGTATTCTTCATGTCACCGTCAATCTGATAATAGTATTCACCGAACAATTTCATTCTCATTCCGTCGTAGAGGTTTAACCCCAGCGGACGTGTAGCATCGTAGGTCAGTTCTCCCTTAACCGAAGCCCAGTAACGGTTTATGTCAGGCTGACGAAGATTATACTGATCCGTTGACATGAATACAGCCCTGTCCTTGCGGAGGGCAAAGGTTCCTTTAAGGCTCAGCAATGGATTGAACGGGTATTTCAGAATGTAGTGCAACTCATGGATTCTGAACCTTACGATGGAATACTGGCTTGTTTGTTCAATGGATTGGCGATGGAAGAAGATTTCCCTGTCGAGGCGGTTTTTGAGATTGGCTATGCTGATGACATACTCATTGTTAACCAGGTTAAAGTCCAGCCTGACCCCGGCAACGATCCTGTAGTCTTCGAGAAGATCCGACAAACCGATTTTAAAAAAAGCATTCAGTCCCGGAGTAAGAAATATGGGACCATATCCGCCGGAGAACGGCTGGTAGGAAGAGCTCAGAAAAGTGAAATCAAGCTGGCTGACCAGCTCGTTGATCGAATACTCTACATTGTAATTCCTTTGTTTGGGAATCACAAATCCATCCTTAAATACACCTGAATTACCAATGGATTTAGCCCCCGGTTTTGTACTGCCGCTCCGTGTAATATCGTATTGCTGCAGATTCAGGGCTGTATCTTTTTCAGGAAATTCGGGTTCCCCTACATAAACATTGACGAATTTCTTAATCAACTTCCTTTCCTCCGGCTTATTCTCCTTCTCCTGAGCAGAGGGTCTGACAATACTCATGGCCAGCATCTTCTGCTCCATATACCGGGTTGGCATGGGTTGTTCAACCAGCACATCTGATGTTGACGGTTGATCATACAGGTAAATGGACCGCCGCTGCCCTGCATGGACAATTTCAGCAACTTTGCCCGATCGCCAGGAGGCATCATGAGAAACAATGCTTCTGGCATAGTTTGTCATCGGGAATGATTTTGTGAAATACCGGTAGTGGGCTGCTGTATCTACATGGGTAATCACACTGTCGAACCCTGCAAGGCAACGGTTTCGTATGCCGTTCTCATCGCTGAGATAGGATAAAAACCCGGGCCTGAATTCAACCGGCTGAAACTCACTGGCATTGGGGGTATTGGTGATCCGCCTCAGCGTTTTGTTTTTACCCGTATAATCAAAAACAAAAAGGTCATGATTTGAAGGTAACCCCGTTCTTTCAAGTTTCGGGTCTTCGGCAAGGGTATCAACAGGGCGGTTTGAGCTGAAAACAATCTCGGTGCTGTTCCTTACAAATGCCGGATTCAGATCATTGTATACATCCCTGGTGATCTGCTCCGAAGCGGAAGATGCCACATTAAACACAAAAATATCCGATTGCCCCTTTCTGATGGCCGACATCACCAGATTGCGCCCATCGCCCGAATAGGAAAAATCAAGAATTTTCTGGTATCCGTAAATAAACTGCCAGGTCTTTTTACCGGTCTCAAGGTTGTATTGATAGAACCTGATTTCTCCCTTCTTTTCTGTAATGACAGCAAGAATCCTGTTTCCAGGATGAAATTCCATTAACGGATAGGTATAATCCGCTTTCTCGTTCAAACGCTGGCCCTGCCTGTAAAGACACCTGGCTTTCTTTTTGCGGATGTCGTAAAGCCATACCCTGGCCTGACCAGCCTGATTGCTGACCCAGGCCATATACCGGCCATCATCGTTTAACCTGACGCGGTCGTAAACGACCTCTTTCTTAACTTTCTTCTGAATTGCAGCAACGGAAGGCAGACTTCGTCCGGCATCCGAATTATTGTATTGTTCCCGGCAGGCATCATACCATTCCTTTACAAGATTCCTGAAGGATATATTGAGAACATATAAGAAACCGGTTTCAACATTTCTGCTGATTCTTGACAGGTAAATGATGTTGGGAATTGTTTGCTTACCATACTTGTCTGCGATGTATTTCCAGATGCTGTGTCCGGCATACATGGCATCTTCACCGGTCAGGTGGTTGAATTTCCGGTAGCGGCCCGATATAATCCCATCTCGGACATTGTTATCTATCTCGGTGCTCCATTCCTCGGAAACATAAGATACAAGTCCGTCGATAAACCACGCAGGCATGTTCATGAGTGTGGCATTGGTAATCTGCCTGCCCAGTGACCCCCCGTAAATCGACTGGTCGATCAACACACGTGCCATCCCGGCCCTGATCTGCTTCTCAAAATTGTTGTAGTTGCCGTCGAAATAAATAAAAACCTTATTGGCAATGATGTGGGTAATACCACCGATATTGTATTGCTGTTCACTTACAAGACCAATGTTGCTTTGTTTAAGGTCGGTCAGAGAATTAAAAATGATGAACTGAACTTTATCGGTGATCCTTGTTTCATAAACCTGCTCCAGCTCAGGCAATATTTCCTTGGCATAACGGGCAGTATAAATGGCAAGTTCTTTCCCGTTCAGGTAAAAATAAGTGTCGAAATCGTTAAAACGGTAATATGTCCAGAGGAAGTCTCCATATTGCACCCTGCTCTTCCCGAAAGGCATCTGCGACCCGTTGTAAAATTGTGCGGCCGACCATGATGAAATCAACATCAGACCACCCGTCAGAAACAAGGCAGCTTTTGTCCGGACTGACCGGCAGAAGTTCAGCAGAAAGTAGTACATTGAGTTTGTCGGATTCTGAATGAGTATGCTAAAATAATAAAAAAACTCCGGTTTCTCCCACTTCGTCCGGTACAGGTGTGGAATTGCCGCAAATGTTGTACCGAAATTACATCATGATTATAAACGTATGACCGGAAACTCTTATTCATCCACTCAATGTTTTATGCAGAACCGGGTCGTCTGATTATCGCTTAAAAACTACCTTTGCAGGCTGTAACTATAACATAAACACAAGATGATCACCATAAAAATATTTGCATTTAACGCTTTTGAGGTAAATTCATTTGTGCTGTATGATGAGACCGGTGAATGCATCATCGTTGATCCGGGCTGTCATTCAATGGATGAAAAAGAGAGATTGGCCGGATTTATTGAAGAAAACCTGCTTAAACCTGTCATGCTGATCAACACACACTTCCATATTGATCACATACTCGGAAATCATTTCATTTGTAAAAAATTCGGGCTGACACCAACCGGTCATGCCGGAGGCAGCATGTTCTGGAGAACTGCGCGCGAATTTGGCAGTGTATTCAACCTGAACATTGATGAAGTGGAAAAACCGCAGATTTTTGTTGAAGATGGTGACAAACTCAGCTTTGGAAACTCAGCGCTTGAGGTCAGATACACGCCCGGTCATGCCGACGGAAGTATATGCCTGGTGAGCCATGAACAGAAATTTGTTATCGCCGGAGATGTTCTGTTTTATGGTTCCATTGGCAGAACGGATTTACCAACCGGTGATTTTGACACCCTGATGGACAGCATAAAAAACATGCTTTGGACCCTGGCAGATGATTATACTGTTTATCCGGGACATGGCCCCGAAACCAGCATCGGATTCGAACGTAGGAACAATCCGTTTTTACAGTAGAAAATGCCTGGAATCAGCTATATTCACTGAGAAATCCTGCGATTTTCCCGGTTTCCTGATCCTTCATACACCTGAAGTGACCTTTGGGGCACCGGTCAAACCCGATTTTACTGCACGGGCGGCACGAAAGCCCTGTGACTTCTGAAATCAAATAATCCGATCCGGCAGGCAGATAAGGATACATGCCCAGCTCAGGCACAGTATTTCCCCATACCGAAACAATGGGTTTTCTGAAAGCAGCAGCAATGTGCATCAACCCGGTATCGTTGGTAAGGATGGCTCTGGCCTGCCTGACCAGGGATGCAGATTGAAGCAGGTTGTAAAGTCCGCATGCATTGAAAATCTGAACCCCCGGCGCAGATGAAATTTCTTCACCCCTTTGCCTGTCCTCCGGGCCTCCGAGCAGAACTACAGGCGATTTCAGCAGCCGGCAGATTTCTATGACTTTATTATCGGGTAATATCTTCGTGTTGTGCTTCCCTCCGATAACAACACCAACATATCCCTTACTGAAAGGTTCCGGAAGCGAATCCGGATTAACTTCAAAACCCGGAGGGATAAAGAAATCGAGACCCTGTCCGTCGTTGGATACTCCGAGCCTTTTAACGGCTTTCATATACCTGTCCACAATATGGACCTTAGGCATGAAAGATGCCTTAAATCTGACCAGCAGCCATTTCCTGAAATTAAGCTTGCTGAAGTTGCTGTAGGGCCTCCTCAATCCAAGGATTACCCTGAAAGAGCGCAGATTTTTGTGGAGATCAACAATATGGTCGTAAGTTTCTTTGCGCAGGAGGGGCATTACTTCACTCACACTTTCCCTGATCCCGAATACCTTATTTATATATGGATTATTCTCAGCGATCGCAGCAAACTTTTCTTTGGTCAGAAAATGAATTTCAACACCTCCGTGAAGCTGGTGAAGACATCTGACAACCGGGGATGTCAGGACGATGTCACCAATTGAACTGAAACGGATAACCAGAATTTTCAGGGGCATGTTTCCTTTTTGATCCAGAAGCAAAAATAGCTGATTTGGGCCTTGTTGTGTATGCAACGTTAAATTATTGGTTTTTATGCCAATCCCTCAATAATTGTCATTTTGTTAACTTTGCACCATGTTATATACTGATACACATATCCATCTTTACCTGGAGGAATTTGACAATGACCGCCATCAGGCCGTTGAAGATGCTATTTCAAATGGAGTTTCGCGAATGTTCCTGCCCAACATCGACAGCAATTCGGTAAAACCGATGCTGGACCTTTGCCTTGCATTTCCCGGGAACTGTTACCCAATGATCGGCCTCCATCCGACTTCTGTTAAGGAAAATTATCTGGATGAACTTGCCATTGTTGAAAGCTGGCTTAGCACCCACCGATTTTACGGTATTGGTGAATGCGGTCTGGATTATTACTGGGATACGACATTTACCCGCGAACAGGAATTTGTTTTCAGACATCACATTGATCTGGCGCGGGCCTATCATCTCCCCCTGATCGTGCATATCAGGGACTCTTTCAATGAAGTTATCCGGATATTGAAAGATGTGAATAAACCTGACCTACGGGGTATTTTTCATTGCTTCTCGGGAAGCGTGGAACAAGCCAGACAAGCCATTGGGTTTGGATTCAGTCTTGGCCTTGGTGGAGTGATCACCTTCAAAAACAACCGGATGCATGAAACACTTCAACACATTGACCTGAAGCACCTGGTACTTGAAACCGATGCCCCGTTCCTGGCTCCAACCCCTCACCGGGGAAAGCGGAATGAGCCATCCTACATTCCATTGATTGCACAAAAAGTTGCTGAGATAAAGGAAATCAGTATCCTGGAAGTTGCCGAAACAACAACAGCCAATGCAATGAAACTTTTCGGGATTCAGCATCAGTCTGCAGCATTATAATCCTGGCATGCCAATTATTAACTTATTGCAAACAACAGTCAAACACCTTATCTGTCAGATCCGGAAGTAAATGGCTAACCGGCTTGACCGGCAGGCCAAAAGTGAAATTTTCAGCATCTCAATTAACCATAATCTGAACACAATGGATACAAACATCCTAGTCATATACACCGGCGGTACCATAGGAATGATAAAGGATCCGAAAACCGGAGCCCTTGCCCCCTTCAACTTTGATGCCCTGTACAAGCATATTCCTATTCTTGAAAACTTCAATTATCAGATAGATTCCTACTGTTTCGACCCGCTGATTGATTCCTCCAATATGAAACCTGCATTCTGGATCAGGCTGGCTGAGGTTATTGAGGCCAATTATGAAAAATATGATGGGTTTGTTGTCCTGCATGGAACCGATACCATGGCATATACCGCGTCGGTGCTGAGCTTCATGCTTGAAAATCTGAATAAACCGGTTGTCTTTACCGGATCTCAACTTCCCATGGGTGTTCTGAGGACCGACGGGCGCGAAAACTTCATTAATGCCATTGAAATAGCGGCAGCCCGGGAGGATCAAACACCCATAGTGCCTGAGGTGAGCATTTGTTTCGAAAACAGGCTTATGCGCGGCAACCGCACCAACAAATTCAATGCAGAGAATTTCAACGCTTTTCTGAGTGGAAATTATCCGTTGCTGGCACAGGTCGGTGTTCACATCAGGTACAATCCCCAATACATCCTCAGGCCAAATTTCAAGATGCTGAAAGTCCATAAGCAACTTGATCCAAATGTTGCCATTCTCAAGCTTTTCCCGGGTATTACAGAAAATGTGATTCAGAGCATTCTGGGCATCAGGGATCTGAAGGCAATCATTCTGGAAACCTATGGAGCCGGTAACGCCCCAACCGATGAATGGTTTATCAGGGATCTGAAATCAGCCATTGCCGGTGGGATAACAATTTTCAACGTAACCCAGTGCAAGGGTGGCTCTGTTGAAATGGGCAAATATGAAACCAGCATTCAGCTTGAAAGTATAGGCGTAGTGGGCGGATTTGACATAACCACTGAATCGGCAATCGCTAAAACCATGTTCCTGCTTGGAGAAGGATATTCAGGGGCAGAACTTGCAGGAAAACTACAGTCACCTTTACGCGGTGAACTTACAATCGAGTAAAAATGACAGCCTGAATCCGGAAATCAGAAATGAAGAAAGTTTTCTTATGAACCCGTGAGCGAAAACAGACTTGTATATTTCATTGATTATCTAATATTTAATGCTTTATCTTATTCAGAATCAGAAAAAATAATGGCTAACCAGTTCGATCCGCTTTTTTTTGTATTTTAGCGCCCTGTTAAAAACAATAAAGGGCGTAAAATTGAGCCTGTTACGGAGAGATGGCCGAGTGGTCGAAGGCGCACGCCTGGAAAGTGTGTATATGCCAAAAGCGTATCATGGGTTCGAATCCCATTCTCTCCATTCTCTCCGCCAAACCTTGGATGATATTTGACAATTTCAAACAATAAACTGAAACAAAAACAAGTTCCTTTTAAAAACAAAATCAATAACCATTAACTATGAAAAAATTAATTGCGTTTTTGACGGTAGCAGGAATGCTCACATTTGGAGTAACCAGCGTTGTTATGGCCCAGGATCAGCCTGCAGCCCAGACTGAACAGGTAGCCACAGACTCAGCCCAGGCCACACAGGCTGCTGCTGATTCAACCGCAGCCACACAGGAAACCCTTGTTGCTGAAGAAGAAGCCCCTCAGTCATTTCACCAGGTGCTGAAACAGAAATTTATTGAAGGGGGTGCCGGCTGGATGTTCCCGATTTTACTTTGCCTGATTTTTGGTCTTGGTCTTGTTATTGAAAGGGTATTGTATCTGAACCTTTCAACAACCAACACACAGAAACTCCTCAACAAAGTTGAAACAGCCCTTGAAATGGAAGGCGTTACTGCAGCCAAAGAAATCTGCAAAAACACCCGCGGCCCTGTTGCCAGCATATTCTTCCAGGGTCTCGACCGTCATTCTGAAGGCCTTGAGATTGTCGAAAAATCAATTGTTTCTTATGGGGGTGTATTGATGAGCCGCCTTGAAAACAACCTGTCATGGATTTCATTGTTTATCGCACTGGCCCCCATGCTCGGGTTCCTCGGAACAGTTGTCGGGATGGTTCAGGCTTTCGATGCTATTGAAGCAGCCGGTGACATTTCTCCAACCGTTGTTGCCGGTGGTATGAAAGTGGCTCTGTTAACAACCGTTTTCGGTCTGATCGTTGCTATTATCCTTCAGATCTTCTACAATTACCTGCTGTCAAAAGTTGAAGGAATCGTTAACTCGATGGAAGATGCAACCATATCATTCATGGACATCCTGGTTAAAAACCAAAATGCTAAAAAATAAACACCATGCAAAGCACATTAATTAATCTGGGTATAATAATATCCTACATATTGCTTTTTGTGTCCATTTTAACTGCCCTGGTTTTTCCTCTGATGCAAACCATCAGTAACTTCAAGGCAGCTAAAGGCGGACTCATCGGAGTTGGGGTCGTATTGGTAATTTTCATTGTTTCATACGCAGTATCCCCGGCTGATACCGGTGTCTTCTATGACAGATTCGGTATTTCACCAACACTGTCAAAACTTATCGGAGGTGGATTGGTTGCAACCTATCTGTTTTTCATTGCTGCAGCTATAAGCATTATATATGCATCAATGACAAAGTTTTTCCGTTAATGAATACCTAAAATGAGGTAAAACTATGGCAAGAAAAATTCCAGAAATTAATGCCGGATCGATGGCCGACATTGCCTTCCTGCTCCTTATCTTTTGGTTGGTTACAACCACCATGGATACAGATACAGGTATCGTGAGAAGGCTTCCGCCCCCGCCGGATCCAAATACCAAACCCCCTGATATCAAGGAGCGTAATGTATTTAATGTACTTGTCAATAAAAATGACCGCCTGATGGTTGAAGGTCGCGTCGGTGATATCAGAACACTGCGCGCCGAAACCAAGGAATTTCTTTCTAATCCGGCCAATAAAGAAGACTTACCAGAGAAAAGGCTTGAAAATATCCCGGGTCTTGGGCAATTTCAGGTTTCAAAAGGTATTATCTCTTTGAAAAATGACAGGGGTACTTCTTATGACATGTACATTCAGGTACAGAATGAACTTACAGCCGCCATTAATGAACTAAGGGATGAACTTTCAAAACAGAAATTCGGAGTGAAGTTCTCTGATCTGTCTGATAAATCAGCGATCGATGCAATTCAGAAAGCAATCCCGGTTTCCATTTCAGAAGCTGAACCCGAAAACATAGGAGGCAAATAACATGGCACGATTTAAAAAAGAAGGTTCGAAAGAACTACCCGCAATCAGTACTTCATCAATGCCTGATATTATCTTTCTGATGCTTTGTTTCTTTATGATGACAACTTCCACCAGGGAGGTAACACTTAAAGTCCGTATCAAGGCACCTGAGGCTACCGAAGTTCAGAAACTTGAGAAGAAAGCACTCGTCAGTTACATTTATATTGGCCCTCCGACACAAACCAAACTCGGAACTGAATCGAGAATTCAGTTGAACGACAGCTTCCGCACCATCGGTGATATCGCTGAATTTATTTTCACTGAAAGGGAAGCCCGGAATGAAGTAGACAGGCAGATGCTGACAACTTCGTTAAAGGTTGATAAAGAAGTAAAAATGGGTGTGGTTACTGATGTAAAGCAGGAATTACGTAATGTTGGCGCTTTCAAAATCAATTATTCCACACGGAAGAGGGCACCTAAGTCGAATGGATAGTATTCATAGTTAATGATGCAGAGAGGCGGTTCAAATCTGAACCGCCTCTCTTTTTTACCCTTTTCTGTTAATCAATCTATCTGAATATCGAACTCATCTCCCAGTGACGGAATCTCTATACTGGCAAAACCGGCAGCAAGGAGTCTTTCGCGATAGGCGGTCTGTGCTTCAATCTCGCCATGAACCAGGAAAACTTTCCTGACCTGCTTTTTATCCTGACAATCAAGAAAACCTTCCATCTCTGCCGCATCGGCATGTCCACTGAAAGCTTCAATACGTTCAATTTTAGCCCTGACTTCATGCAGAACCCCATAAATTGAAACTTCCTTATCGCCCCTGAGGATACGCGCACCCAGGGTTGAAGGTGCACAATACCCGACAGCCAGTATGGTGTTCTTCGGATCACTGATATTGTTGGCAATATGGTGTTTAATACGTCCGGCTTCCATCATTCCCGATGCTGAAATAATGATGCAGGGTTCTTTCAGCTCATTCAGCCTCTTAGAATCTTCAGCCAACTTTATATAGTGAAGCGAACTGAAACCGAAGGGATCCGGATCTGTTTCCATAACGCGGATTACTTCCTTATTGAAACACTCCGGGTGTACCCGGAAAATTTCAGTGGCGTTGACGGCCAATGGGCTGTCGACATAAATCCTGATTTTCGGAAGCTGCCCGTCGTTGAAATAATTGTTCAGTACATGAACCAACTCCTGGGTACGTCCGATTGCAAATGACGGTATAATAACTTTCCCTTTTCTGTCGACACAGGTTTCCCTGATAACACGGAGCAATTCTCCTTCAGCACTCTGCAGCGCCGGGTGCAACCGATCGCCATAAGTTGATTCGGTGATCAGGTAATCGCATTGCGGAAATGGGTCGGGTGGCCTCAGAATTCTGTTCTCCGGCCTGCCGATATCGCCTGTGTATGCGATGCGGGTCATCACACCCTTTTCGGTGATCTCAAAGCTGGCCACCCCACTGCCCAGCATGTGGCCGGTATTGGTAAATCTGACCTTGGTATCCTGATCAATATAAAACTTACGATTGTAGGGAACCCCGATAAAAAGTTCCATACATTTCATGGCATCCTCCTTTGTATAAAGAGGCTCAACTGGTGGTAGTTTCTGATACGCACGTTTCTTATTGAACCGCTCGGTATCACTTTCCTGAATATGCCCGCTATCCGGAAGCATTATGGCACATAAATCGCGTGTGGCGTGGGTACAGATTACCGATCCGCGGAAGCCCTTTCTGTAAAAATAGGGTATAAGTCCGGAGTGGTCTATGTGTCCGTGCGTGAGAACAATGTGGTCAACTTCATGCGGGGCGATGCCGATCGAACGGTTCATGGCATCGGTATCGAGTCCTTTGCCCTGATAGATTCCGCAATCGAGCAGTATTTTTTTACCGGTAACGGTGGTGATCAGATGTTTGCTTCCGGTTACTTCACGGGCAGCACCAAGAAAATTCAGTTTCATAATTTCAGAATAGCAGTGGGTTTTTACTATGATTTATGAATGATTCTCCTGTAAAGGTATGTTGAATTCAGGCTCTAATTCATTATTGCCGTGAATAAAAAACAGAATGGACTTTGTCAGAGTGCAATCTGTAAAAAGCCCAAATCTCCCGCAATTGAATGTGGAAATTATCCGGCTAAAAGTCAGGCTATAAAACAAAAAGCTGTTCCCGCGAACAGCTTTTTGTTAAAATCATTCTTCACATACTTATTTCTGGAATAAGCATCGGGTATTGGTTAATTGCTGGTGCAACCGCATCCGCAGCTGCCTTCACTCTTGAGCACACCAAGTTCTTTACCAACTTTGGTGAACGCTGCAATACATTTATCAAGATGTTCGCGCGAATGGGCTGCTGAAACCTGTACCCTGATACGGGCTTGCCCTTTGGGAACAACAGGATAATAGAATCCGATCACATAAATGCCTTCGCCTAAAAGTTTGGCTGCCATTTCCTGTGAAAGTTTGGCATCGTAAAGCATTACGGCAACAATGGCACTCTTGGTAGGTTTGATGTCAAATCCGGCGGCCTTCATCTTTTCGGTGAAATAAGCCGTATTCTCATGAAGCTTGTCCTGAAGTTCGTTGGTCTCTCCCATCATATCAAACATCTTGATTCCGGCAGCTGCTACCATCGGTGGAATGGAGTTTGAGAACAGGTATGGGCGTGAACGCTGACGAAGAAGTTCAATGATTTCTTTTTTACCGGTGGTAAATCCGCCGATGGCACCGCCAAAGGCTTTACCAAGTGTACCTGTAATGATTTCCACTTTACCGCGCAGATTGTGAAGTTCAGTAACCCCACGTCCGGTCTGTCCTACAACCCCTGCCGAATGACATTCATCAACCATGATCATGGCATCGTATTTCTGGGCCAGTGCGTAAATCTCATCCATTTTGGCAACATTGCCATCCATCGAGAAAACACCATCGGTAACGATCAGCCTGAACCGCTGGGCCTGAGCCTGTTTCAGCTGCTCTTCAAGATCAGCCATGTCGGCATTGGCATAACGATACCTTACGGCTTTACAGAGCCTAACACCATCAATGATGGAAGCATGATTGAGTGCATCAGAAATTATAGCATCCTCTTCTCCGAGCAGCGGCTCAAAAACACCACCATTGGCATCGAAACATGCGGCATATAATATTGTGTCTTCTGTACCAAAGAATTCAGCCACCTTAGCCTCAAGCTTCTTATGAAGATCCTGGGTTCCGCAGATAAAGCGCACCGATGAAAGGCCATATCCATGGCTGTCAAGGGCTTCCTTGGCTGCAGCAATCAGTTTGGGGTTATTTGACAAGCCAAGGTAATTGTTGGCACAGAAGTTCAGTACTTCCGACCCGCTGTTTACTTTGATTTCAGCTCCCTGAGGAGTGACAATTACCCGTTCGTTTTTATAAAGTCCGGCTTCCCTGATGTCAGCCAGTTCTTTCTGCAGATGGGCTTGAAGACGATCGTACATAGTTATGTTTTTAAGTGGTTGATGGTTGATTGTTTATTGATTAACAATGGCGCAAAGATATTACTTTTGATTTTCAGACCCTGCTATTTTACAAATATTTATACGCGATTAATCTGCTATTTAAAATGGGTCTGAACTGGCTGAACAGCAGCACTGTGAAACTTTCAAATTGTTTTGCGATTCTCCAAATTATTGTACATTTGCGCCACTTGTTGTTAATCAATTAACAAATCGATAAAACTTTCCGACACCCATGAAAAACATTCTAATTATTGGCTCGGTGGGCCAGATTGGTTCAGAACTCACCCTTGAACTCCGTAAAAAATATGGCAACAGCAATGTCGTTGCCGGCTACCGTTCAACACTGCCTACAGGCGAACTGCTCGAATCGGGCCCTGCAGAAATGGTGGATGCTACCAATGCCCAGCAGATTGCTGATGTTGTAAAAAAGTATAAGATTGATGCTATTTATAACCTTGCTGCTATTCTTTCGGCAGTAGGTGAAAGCAAACCCCAGGTTGCATGGAATATAGGGATTGGTGGCCTGATGAACTGCCTTGAAGTGGCACGTGAATATGGCTGTGCCGTATCCACACCCAGTTCAATCGGCGCCTTCGGAGGCGGTACCCCGCTTGATAATACCCCACAGGATACCATCATGCGTCCGCAGACCATGTATGGCGTTTCAAAGGTTGCCGGTGAGTTACTGAGCGATTACTATTTCAAACGTTTCGGTGTGGATGCCCGTTCGGTGCGCTACCCAGGTATCATCTCGAATGTGACCCTTCCCGGTGGCGGAACAACTGATTACGCCGTGGAAATTTATTATGAAGCCATTAAAACAGGGAAATTCACTTGTCCGCTCGGTGCCGGTACCTTCCTTGATATGATGTATATGCCAGATGCCATTGATGCAGCCATCGACCTGATGGAAGCCGATCCTTCAAAACTAAAGCACCGCAACTCCTTCAATGTGACTGCCATGAGTTTTGACCCGGAAATCATTGCAGCCGAGATCAAAAAACACATCCCCGGATTTGTGATGGAATATAAGGTTGATCCGATGAAACAGGCGATCGCCAATTCATGGCCAAACAGCATGGACGACAGTGCTGCCCGTCACGAATGGGGCTGGAACCCGAAATGGAACCTCCGTGCCATGACCGAAGATATGCTGAAAGTAATCGGTGAAAAACACGCCAAAGGACTGATCTAGAATTGCGGATTTCGGATTGCAGAATGTTTGTGGCGGATCAGGATTTTCTTGTTTCCTGTTCCTTCAAATTGATGCAGGATGTTCAATTGAAAAACCATCTTTCATTCCGGATCCTTCTTCCCTGATCACAGAAAATCAATATCTTACTATCCAAATAACAAACGATAGCTTTTGCACACAGCAGGGGCTATCGTTTTTTTAATGTAATTTTGTAATCGCTGAGAATTCAATCGGTCTGAAATCAGTTTCCTTATACTTTATGGGAACTAAAATCAGAAATCAGAAATCGGAATTCAGAAATCACTTCATGAACATCGCCGCACTTGTATCCGGCGGAGTTGACAGCTCCGTTATGCTCCACCTTCTGAAGGAACAGGGGCATGAACCCACCATTTTTTATATCCTTATCGGGATGAAGGACAAGGAAGGATTCCTCGATTGTCCTTCGGAAGAAGATATCGAGATCACTACCTGGCTGGCCAAAAAGTATGGCCTGAAAATGGAGGTTGTGACCCTGCAGGAAGAGTATTGGGACAGTGTGGTGGCCTATACCCTTGACGCTGTAAAGAAAGGGCTGACACCAAATCCTGATGTCATGTGCAACCGGCTCATTAAGTTCGGTAGCTTCAACGATAAATATGGAAAGGACTTTGATTTTCTTTCCACAGGTCATTATGCTTCAACCAGGGAAATAAACGGAACAAAATACCTTGTTACTGCTAAAGACAAACTCAAAGACCAGACCGATTTCCTCGCACAGATCACCTATACTCAGTTGCAGAAACTGATGTTCCCGATTGGCGGACTGCACAAGGCCGAAGTACGGAAAATTGCCAGTGAGGTCAAGTTGCCCAGCGCCGGCCGCAAGGACAGCCAGGGAATCTGCTTTCTGGGAAAAGTAAACTACAATGATTTTCTGCGCAGATATATCGGTGAAAAAGAGGGCAATATTGTTGAGCTTGAAACCGGGAAGATTCTTGGAAAACACAAAGGATTCTGGTTTCATACCATAGGTCAGCGCAAGGGACTGGGCCTCAGCCAGGGCCCCTGGTTTGTCATAAAAAAGGACACTGCAGAAAATACTGTTTTCGTGTCGAATGGTTACGATCCACAGACCCAATACAGCAATACAATACATCTGAATGGTTTCCATTTCATTTCCGGAAACCCATGGAAAGATCTGGAGTCACCGCGACAGATTACTTTTAAAATCAGACACACTCCGGAATTTAACAAAGGCACTCTCCTGCAAAAGAACGGACAGATCATAATCAATTCGGAACTCCCTGTTTCAGGGATTGCAGCCGGACAATTTGGTGTCGTTTATGACGAACCGGGTGAAATCTGTTTTGGAAGCGGCGAAATAGAATGGTAAAGAGATGCTTAAGATTGCATACCCTGCAATGAACCACTTTCGGATTCCTGAGTGCTGATAAGAATTAACCGATGCATCCGGTTGAAAGATGATTAAGTGCGATTCATGAAAGTGAATTTCATTCTTCTGAAATCTATCCTTAATCTGATGTATAATAGAATGATTTTAAATAGGATCGGGCTATTGCCATTACAGTTCTGATAGAATATTTTTGTCAACATATTAAACCCGGCTATTTTCTTATACATACCAGCAGACAATGAGATGCAATGACCATTGAGCTGAAACATAAATGTCAGGTTCTCCTCCCGTTCTTTCACTATAAAAATGGTATCAGATAACAGATAACAGCCTGAATAAGAATGCAGTGATCGAATATTGAGGAACACCCGTGGTCAAAATACCAATGAAAAAAGTTCCTGAAAGGGAAAAACAATGCAAAAGCATCTTAAAACATAAGCAAAACCCTACAGATAAGGCCTGGGCAGGTATTGACCATGATGTATTCAACCATTTTTTTACATTTAGCGGATGTTTCCCTGGATATTTCCCATTTTTCACTGGTGCTATTTATTCTTTCAGGGTGGTATATGCCCAGACTCAGAAAAGCTCACCTCATTGTGGCAATTTGTACAGGCATTTCATGGTTGATCTTTTCACAAGGAAACGGAATCGGGAATTGCATTCTTACCGACCTCCATTACAGAATTCTGAGGATGCTTGGAGAAACAAACCTTCCTGAGACTTATACTCAGTATACTTTTGAAAGAATTACAGGAATCATGCTACAGAAAGATACATCTTTTATATTGACCCGCTCCATTTGGCTGATTTCTTTAATCCTGTCATCGGCTTTGCTGATAAGGGATCACATGCGTGGTGGGAAATATTCAGCCGGTAATAAATCTACGATGCCTGCCGGCTGATTGCTTCCCTGTGTGTTCCCTGAGCATACTTTTCATACCGTAATGAGGAATACATCTGTTTTCAGGGCCTTTTCTGCGTATAATAGAATATAAGGTAGAATATAAAAAATGAAAATACATTAACAACAAGCACAGCCATAAATCCGCTACCGTAAACGAATAAAACTGAGAGAATTAGCAAGACCAGATTTGCAATTCCGGCTCTGGTGAATGATTGCATCCTTCGCAATTCAGTGCCTTCAGATTCGAACTTCTCCCTGGAGAAAACAACAAGTCCAAGTCCGGCCAGAAGCAATAGCATAATCAGTTCATCAGCAAAATTCGTCCTGAATACAACAAACATTTTTGATTCCAGGAATGCGGAATAAACAGCAAAAACAGGTAATTTAAACCTGAAATCGAACCAGAAATATGTAATTGACAGGATAATCCCAATGGAAATCAGGAGTATTCCGACAAATTTCCATCGATGAGATAAGAAAAGGATATTCATCTGAAGGTTTGAATCTATAATCAATGTCTGGTTAAACAATCCCCGGAAAAATGAAAGACAGCAAAAGTATCAGTTTCCGGCAGAATCAAACAACTGTTTAAGGAGTTGAAATTGAAATGAAAACCCGCTTCAACATTTGTTCACGTTCCGGTAAAAAGGAATCTGTTAAGCTGATCCTTCATATGAAACGGTGAATCCAAATTAACTAGTTTTCCGTACTTGAATATATCGGGAATGTCACATCCGTGCCATCATCAAAATCGATCTTAACCCCTACAAGTCCAAACCGGTGATTTGCAACAAAGGTATATTTTTCAACCCCGCCTGATTTCATATCAAGGGGTTCCATTTCAACCTGAATGGTTTTTATAAGAAAGAAACCATACGGATAATCATCAATGCCGGTTTTACTGACAACCTTTCTTTCTTTTCCGGTATCACCGATCGGGTAGGTATCTCCGACGTTTGAATCATACTTTACCAGAATCCCTGCACCGGGACCGGTAAGACTCTTGATTCCCTCTTTGGTCTGTTGGACTTTCATTCCGGTGATGGTCACATCATCCCCATTGATTGTCACACCCGGAAAATTGGCAACCATGTTTTTCAATAGAGTATTGGTGACTTTTGCGGAAGCTGAATAGGATGATACTCCGTCCTCGAGACTGGTGACAACCGCTGAAAAACCTGACACCCCTGCAAAATCATCATAGGAAGAAACCGTTGTCCCAACTTCACTCATCGGGGATTGATCGCCGGTCAATTCATCCGGATCTTCCTTATCAAATAGCTTTTCGCACGACAAGGATATAAATCCCAGTGAAACACAGAATAAAATAAATAAAATCTTTCTCATAAAAGCAGATATAGGTTAATGAATAGAAATAAGTGATAAAAACACTGGTAAATTTAAAACACTGATGATGAAATCCAAAACATTATGATAATATGTTCATTTAAAAATCGCATTTTATCTCCTTCACAGAAATCGGCCAGCAGAATTTAAAAAATCCAAAGGGTCAGGGAAAAATCCAGGGGATCTCAGAAACGGTTAACATAAGATGAATACATTAATTTCTAAGGAAATGGCTGGATTTTTTATATCAAGAAATCAAAAGCTGTTCAGATAATTTCGTCGAATTATGATTAATAAATACCATTGTCGGGCTAACTTTAGAAAGTATTTATGAGATTCTTCACTTCACTTTCCCGCACATGCAGGATTCAGAATGACAATTCATTAACGATATCCAGCGGGGGCTTGGCGGCGGCTTTACTGCCACCAAGCCCCCGCTCCTTGGAAAACCTGAAAGTCAACATCATTCTGAGCGTTAGCGAAGAACCGATCCGCCTGAGGCGGAGAGTTCACCGAAGGTATTCTCATAATTTTACCGGGATTTCCTTCCGGATTCGACATTGTTTATCCGGAAGAAAGGGTCAACCAGGCTGGATGCTTTTAAAGATGAATACAATGAAACGATGAATTCCCGTGTATGGCCTTATAAGATTGACACGGGTACAAGGATATTACAACTGCTGCCTTAAATATCAGGAAGCAAGAATTCCGAACTGTATTGAAGCGTTGAACACAGTTGGCTGGACTCTTTTTTAAGCCAATTTTAATGCATTCCACAATTTGGATCTTATACTCCTGATTTACAAACTCTTGTACGAATTGTATAATTAATATATTTGATAGATATATAACTGTATGTATTTGTTTATCTGATGTTTATAATAAAAAATAAGTAACGGTGGGTACATTTTTTTTGTTTGGTATTTGAATAATTTGTTTCTTTGCAGCCTCAAACCAAAAAAGGAGAAAAAATGTCAGACATTGCAACAAGAGTTAAAGCTATCATAGTTGATAAGCTTGGCGTTGATGAAAATGAAGTTACTCCCGAAGCAAGTTTCACCAACGATTTAGGTGCAGATTCTCTGGATACCGTTGAACTGATCATGGAATTCGAAAAGGAATTCAACATTGCTATCCCCGACGATCAGGCTGAAAAAATCGGTACAGTAGGTGATGCAGTTGCCTACATTGAAAACAACACCAAATAAGGAATTTCCTGAATGAAGTTAAGACGAGTTGTAGTAACCGGACTAGGTGCACTTACTCCATTAGGCAATACTGTTCATGATTATTGGAATGGTTTGATTAATGGAGTAAGCGGCGCTGACCGTATTACTCGGTTCGATGCAGGCAAGTTTAAAACACAGTTTGCATGCGAAGTCAAGAACTTTGATCCTTTGATTTTTTTCGACAGGAAAGAAGTTCGCAAGTACGATCCCTATGCCCAATATGGTATGGTTAGTTCTGATGAAGCAATTGCTGATGCAGGGCTGGTACCTGAAAAACTCGATCTGGACCGTGTTGGCGTTATCTGGGCTTCCGGAATCGGTGGTCTGGTTACATTTCAGGATGAAGTGAGCGATTACGCCAAAGGCGATGGAACGCCCAGGTTCAATCCTTTCTTTATTCCCAAAATGATTGCAGACATCACAGCCGGTCATATTTCAATCAAACACGGATTCCGTGGGCCGAATTTTGCCACTGTATCAGCCTGTGCCTCATCGGCGAATGCCATTGTTGATGCTTTCAATTATATCAAATGGAACAAAGCCGATATGTTTGTCTGCGGTGGTTCAGAAGCAGCAATCAATGCGCCGGGTGTTGGCGGATTTAATGCCATGCATGCCCTTTCAACAAGAAATGATGATCCCAAAACAGCTTCCAGGCCTTTCGATAAAGACCGGGATGGTTTTGTGATTGGTGAAGGTGCCGGCGCACTTATCCTCGAGGATCTTGATCATGCCATTGCACGTGGAGCTAAAATATACTGTGAGGTAGTTGGTAGCGGCCTTACTGCTGATGCCTATCATATGACCGGACCACATCCCGAAGGAGACGGCGCACGCAGAGCTATGCTCACAGCAATAAAAGAAGCCGGACTTCAGCTTACCGATATTGATCATATCAATACACACGGTACATCAACCCCTCTGGGCGATGTGGCTGAAACAAAAGCCATTACCAATCTTTTTGGCGAACATGCCCCGAAAATAAATATCAACAGCACCAAATCGATGACAGGCCATCTGTTAGGCGCTGCCGGAGCCATTGAATCAATTGCCACCATACTGGCGATTCAGAATGATCTTATTCCGCCTACCATCAATCACTTTACCGATGATCCGGAAATAAACAACAATCTGAATTTTACTTTCAATAAAGCCGTAAAAAGGGTAGTCAATGCAGCTTTGAGCAACACCTTTGGCTTTGGTGGACATAACGCCACGATTGTTTTCAGGAAATTTGTTGACTAAGCTGTGCTTTCCCTGAAATTAAGACCCCTTCGGTTTTACCTTTCCAAAGAGAAACATTTTTATGTAGCCATAAAAAATATTTTCGGGTTCTATCCTGAAAATATTTTTTTATATAAACTTGCTTTCCGGCATAAATCCCAGGCAGAAGAACTCCTCAATGGCATTCGTGTTTCCAATGAAAGACTTGAATTCCTGGGCGATACTGTATTAAGTACGGTGGTTGCAGATTACCTGTTCCGCATGTTCCCATACAAAGACGAAGGATTTCTTACTGAAATGCGGTCAAAGATTGTCAGCCGCACCCAGCTTAATAAACTGTCCCTCAGGTTGGGCATCGACCAGCTTATCATCCACACCCAGGAGAAAAACAATGTTTACCGTTCTATCAAGGGAGATGCCTTTGAAGCCATCATTGGTGCCATGTATCTGGACAAAGGATATACCTTTACCCGTAAAATACTGATCAACAGAGTAATAAAGAATAATTTTGACCTGAACGAATTGATCAACACCGATCTTAACTTCAAGAGTAAACTGATCGAATGGGCGCAGAAAGAAAAAAAGCCCATAGAATTTAACGTTGTTCAGGAGGTTGGAACAGGTTATCACAAACAATATGTGGTGGACGTTCTGGTCAATGGGGAGGTTGCAGGCAATGGCAGGGATTATTCAATCAAAGGGGCTGAACAGAATGCGGCCATGAAAGCCATAGAGTTTTTCGGATTAAATGGCATGGCCAAACCCGAAAACCCACAGTAACCCTTTTGACTTACCCCCAGGTTTCTTTTCAGATTGATTTTTCTCCCTGCTCTGCCACAAAGCCGGTGAACCGGAATCCTTTACAAAGTTTAGTATATTTGCACGAAAGCAATCGCAATGGCGAAGAGGAAACTGATCAGTGAACCCGCCTCCTTTCCTGATCTGACCATTATCGGTATCAGTTGTCAGCTTAAGGATTACAGGCTTGCCTTTTTTCTTAACCGCGACATGAGGCTTAACCTGGTCCGGCTTGAGGATCTGCCTGTTTACTCTGAGAAAGAAGATGCTTTGTTTGAATTCCCCCTTTATACCTGCTTTGAGCCCGAAAGGCGGGTAAATTATTACCTGATGGGAAATAACAATGCGGGCAACAAAATGATTCCCGCCTATAAACAAGCTGATTTTCTGCTTATGCTGAAAGGTCAGGCCGACAATGAAAGGTCAGCAGCCCTGATTTCCGGGTTAAGAAAAATTGGGGGAATTCAGATGGTATTCCAGCTTGAGAATGATAAAATTAAAAACCTGGAGGGGGTGATGAGCGATCTGGAACTACATCTGGCCAGAAAATAATTGTTCCCGGGTTTAACCATCCGACCGGAAATCATTCAATTATTACTGATTTAAAAGTTTCCGGCATATTTTCCGGCATATTTTCCTGAACTGAAAATCAACTTTGATCGTTTCCGGAAATGCTGAGATTTATCAAATCTTGCTAATTCCTTTACAAAAGTGATTTAAGTTAAAGTAATATTCATTCGTGTTCGTCTGCATGCATAGATGAATACGACCATTGAACTTGAAATGGCAAAAAACGCCAACAGAAGCCTTACATCAACTGTGAATGCTTACGGAAAACGCCTGTTCAGCTTTATCCGTTCAAAAGTAGGAAGCGTTGAGGATGCTGAAGACATCCTGCAGGATGTATGGCTGCAATTCAGCAGTCTGCAGGCCCTGGAGGATCTGGAGAGTATCAGTGGATGGCTTTACAGGGTCGCCCGGAATAAGATTACAGATCTTTACCGTAAAAAGAAGACCCCGTTACTTAGCGATTCCGTTTATGAAAATCAGGATATAGAACCTTCTTCATTTAAAGAGATACTGCTGATGGACGTCAGCGGTAATCCGGAACTGGCTTTATTCAAAGAGCTTTTCTGGAAAGAACTTTTCATAGCCCTGGATGATTTGCCTGAAAATCAGAAACAGGTATTCGTTATGAATGAACTTGAGGACTTTACACTTCAGGAAATAGCCCTTAAAACGGGTGAAAACATTAAAACAATTATCAGCAGGAAGGGTTATGCTGTCAAACATTTAAGAAACAAACTAAGCTACCTGTATAACGAACTGGACTATTAAAATCCCCGTAAAATGGAAACAAAGGATACTTTCAGATTCAGAAAAAGAAGAGGCATTTTCCTGATATTTATGATTTCAGGCTTGTTTCTCATCTCCACTATAGTCATGCTATTGTGGAATTTAATATTGCCGGCAGTTCTTGGTGTACCCGCACTTACTTATTGGCAGGCCATGGGTATTTTTGCCCTTTGCCGGATTTTATTCGGTAGTTTCCGGATGGGTCAGCATCATCTTCACCACACTTCAGGCAATGCATTTTTGCGTGGAAAGTTCATGAATATGAATGAAGAGGAGCGAAAAGCATTCAGGGAAGAATGGAAATCCCGCTGTGACCGGTAAGGAAATATTTTAAAAAGGAGTTACAGCCGGCAGCCAATTGGTATGCCGGTTTTTTTTTGCCCTTCTGATCCTGAATCTCTTTAAACAAGAAGAAAAATGATTTCATTTAAAGTATTTTGACCTGCCGTCCGTCTTCCTCAATAATCAATTAACAAATCAAACAATTTAAATCAATCAAAATGATTACTTCAGTTATTAAGACAATTCTCATCGGTGCAATTATTGGCGCACTCGCATTTTTCGCCCCGTTTGTCATCCTGGGGTTCCTGGTTATATCACTGATCATGAAACTGGCATTCAGACACAGGTTGAGGCATGGCCATTTTGGAATGCATCATCTGGCCTATGCTGAAAAAATCCGCAGCATGAGCGAAGAAGAATTTGCCGGCTACAAAGGGAAGTTCATGGCTCGCCCATGTGGAACATGTGAACCCGGAAATGTTAACTCTGCAAACTAAAACATTAAAAACATGAAGAAAAGAACAAAATTCATTATAGGTTTGGCTGCTGCTGCACTGACCTTTGGTACACTGACCGCCACAATCGGTCAGACAGGTTTCCGTCACCACGCAAAACACTCTCATTCCTGTTGTCTGAATGAAAAGGATCAGCCTGCAAACCAACCTTCCAGGGAGCCCGGAGGAAGTCACTCAGGGGCTTCTCCAACATCGGAGTAAATGGTCAAACCAATTTACTGTATATGCAGCCACTGAAATTCAGCGGCTGCATTTTTTTGGGGTTTTAATAAAAAATTTCTGAATACTTGACATTGATGTTATTTATTTCTAACTTTGTGTTAGATTTAAATAACATCACCATGAAAAGATCGTTACTGGTATTTTTGGTTGCCGGGCTGATATTGCTCACAACCCTATTGTGGATGGTAAATTCGGCCGGTGTCGCTGATCGTACAGACACCATTCAGTTTGGCGTTATCGGATTACTGATCTCCTTTGCAGCATTTGTCGGATTGAAGCGCCTTAAGAGTGAAAGACGGGGCGAACCGGCAGAAGACGAACTGTCGAAAAGAATTCTGCAAAAAACAGCCGCATGGTCCTATTACATATCCCTTTATTTATGGGTAGCCATGATTTACATCAGGGACAGGGTAAGCATGGATACCGAACAACTAATAGGAACCGGAATACTCGGCATGGCAGTTACTTTCGCCGTATGCTGGCTGGTATTCAACTTCAGGGGCCTGCGTCATGAATAACCGCATCCGCGAACTCAGGGCCCGTCATAACCTAACCCAGGATGATCTTGCAAGAAAAGTAAATGTGAGAAGGGAAACCATTGTTTTCCTTGAGAAAAACAAATACAATCCCTCGCTGAAACTGGCTTATGATATTGCCAGTGTGTTTGGCCTGACCATCGAGGAGGTATTTATTTTTGAATAATGGGGAAAATGTGCTCTTATCGTCAACCCCTGTGCTGTAAAGTAAACGGAAACCGGAATCACATGTTCCTTCTGTACTGCCCTCCTACCCTGAATAATTCGTTGGTAATCTGACCGATTGAACAATATTTGGCGGCCTCCATCAGGGCTTCAAACACATTGCCTCCTGTGGCTGCCTTCAGATGCAGATCATGCAGGGCCTTTTCCGCTTCAGAATGCCATGTTTTGTGCAGTTGTTCAAGCATCTTTACCTGGTAAATCTTTTCTTCCGGTGTTGATCGGATGACTTCCGATGGTATAACCGTCGGGGACCCTTCAGATGAAAGAAATGTGTTAACACCCATGATCGGCAGTTTACCATCATGTTTCAGTTTTTCGTAATAGAGCGATTCTTCCTGGATGCGGCTCCGCTGGTACATGGTTTCCATGGCTCCCAGTACACCACCACGCTCTGTCAACCGGTCAAACTCAGCCATAACCGCTTCTTCTACAAGATCTGTCAGCTCTTCGATGATGAATGCCCCCTGCAAAGGATTCTGGTTTTTGGCAAGACCGAGCTCATGATTGATGATCAACTGAATAAATGGCATACAACGCCTGAAGGGTAGTACGGATATCGTTGAAGGCGATTTCCTGGGCATGGAGTGAACGGCCTGAGGTCTGAATATGGTATTTAAGCATCTGAGACCGCTCATTGGCCCCATATTTCAGTTTCATTGCCTTTGCCCAGATCAGCCTTGCTACCCGGCCAAGTACTGCATATTCAGGATCAATGCCGTTGGAGAAAAAGAAGGAGAAGTTTGGTGCAAAATCATCGATCTTCATCCCACGCGACAGATAATATTCCACGTAGGTAAATCCGTTTGCCAGTGTCAGTGCAAGCTGGGTGATGGGATTGGCTCCTGCTTCCGCTATATGGTACCCTGAAATGGAAACAGAATAGAAATTCCTGACGTTGTTCTTTATGAAATATTCCTGCACATCTCCCATCACCTTAAGTGAGAAATCGGTAGAGAAAATGCAGGTGTTCTGGGCCTGGTCTTCTTTCAGGATGTCGGCCTGAACCGTTCCGCGAACCCTGGAGATGGTTTCCGTTTTAATCTTCTGATAAACATCGGCAGGCAACACCTGGTCACCGGTGACACCAAGCAACATCAGTCCCAATCCGTCATTGCCTTCAGGTAAATTACCCTGATAGGCCGGCCGTATGGTACCGCGGCTACTGTAAATACCAGCGATCTTCCTTTCTGTTTCGGCTTCCAGCCCGTGTTTTCGTATATAGAGCTCACATTGCTGGTCGATGGCTGTATTCATGAAAAATCCAACCAGGGTCGGAGCCGGACCATTGATGGTCATGCTGACTGAAGTTGCTGCATCCACGAGATTAAAGCCTGAATAGAGTTTCTTGGCATCGTCGAGACAGGCAATGGAAACGCCCGCATTCCCTACTTTCCCGTAGATGTCGGGCCGGACATCGGGATCAGCGCCATACAGGGTTACGGAATCGAATGCCGTGGATAACCTTCGGGCCGGCATTCCTGCAGAAACATAATGAAACCGTTTGTTGGTCCGTTCAGGCCCGCCTTCTCCGGCAAACATGCGGGTAGGGTCTTCGTTTTCGCGTTTAAACGGATAAACCCCGGCTGCGAAAGGAAATTCTCCCGGTACATTTTCGCGCAGCGACCATTTCAATATATCGCCCCATCCGTAATAACGGGGCATACTGATCTTTGGAATCCTTGAATGGGATAGTGATTCAGTAAAGGTTTCAATTCTGATCTCTTTGCCACGCACCGAATAGATGTATTCGGGATCGGAGTAGGTTTTTTTCTTCCCTTCCCAGTTATTAAGCAGATCCAGATTCGCTTGCCCCAAAGACTTTTTAAGCAAGGCCGCCTTTGCTTCAAGCACTTCATGTACCGTGCCGGTCTCCTTTTGAAGAAGTGCCATGGTATGTTCAAGCGACTGAAGCGAGGTGGCAGTTTCTGCCAGCGTTTCTGATTGCCGGTTGTAATTCCTGACCGTTTCAGTAATCTCGGAAAGATAACGTACCCTGGCCGGAGGGATGATCTGTGTTCCGGTCTGTTCTTCCCCGGCAGATAAAAGGTTTGATTTGAAATCAGCACCCATCCTGGCATTCATCAGTACAATAAGATGATCATACAACTTATTGACCCCGGCATCGTTGAACTGGGAAGCCATGGTATTGAATACAGGAAGGTCAGCCTCTGCATCCCATATCTTATGATTGCGGGCATATTGCTTTTTGACATCCCGCAAGGCATCTGCCGCACCACGTTTATCCGATTTATTGATGGCAATGACATCGGCAAAGTCAAGCATGTCGATTTTTTCAAGCTGGGAAGCAGCACCATACTCGGGTGTCATTACATACAAAGAAATATCAGCATAATCCACGATTTCCGTATCGCTCTGCCCGATCCCTGAACTTTCAAGAATGATGAGGTCGAATCCCCCATTTTTCACAATGCAGACGGCATCGCTGATGTATTTCGACAACGCCAGGTTGGCCTGACGGGTGGCCATACTACGCATAAAGACCCGTGAAGTATTGATGGCATTCATCCTGATGCGGTCACCAAGCAAGGCACCACCGCTTTTTCGCCTTGTAGGGTCAACCGAGAGGATGGCAATCTTCTTTTCAGGATTGGCCTGCAGAAAACGCCTGACCAGCTCATCAACCAGGGATGACTTTCCTGCACCTCCTGTGCCTGTGATCCCAAGAACCGGGTTTTTACCCTCATGGCAATCTTTACCAAGTGTTTTGGTGATTTCCCTGATGGTTTCCGGGGCGTTTTCGGCTGCCGTTATCATTGATGCAATGGCCCGGATATTTCCGTTCCTGATGTCGTCGGGTTTTATTCCTTCAACCTGTCCAACATTGAAATCAGCCTTCTTCAGCAAATCATTGATCATGCCCTGAAGACCCATATGCCTTCCGTCATCGGGAGAGTAAATTCTGGCAATCCCATATTGATGCAGTTCATCCATTTCGTGCGGCAAAATCACGCCACCGCCACCACCAAAGATTTTGATGTGACCGCAACCGGCTTCCTGAAGCAGATCGTGCATGTATTTAAAGTACTCCATGTGCCCGCCCTGATAGGATGTAATGGCAATGGCCTGAACATCCTCCTGGATGGCACACTGTACCACCTCCTGAACGGAGCGGTCGTGGCCCAGATGAATGACTTCGGCGCCAGAGGACTGTAAAATCCGGCGCATCACATTGATGGCGGCATCGTGTCCGTCGAACAATGATGCGGCTGTGACGATGCGGATATGATGCTTTGGTTTGTATGCGGTGGTTTCCTGCATGGGAATATTATGATAAGTACATATATACGGGTGGAAAGATAATAAAGAATCTGTGAAGGAGAATCAGACAACCCGAATATTTTGAATGTATCTTCATAGTTCTCTGTAAAATTCCTTGTCAATTCATGCCTCCGGATGGCAATAGTGGCAGGATAGGTTCAAAAATAAAATAAGAATCCGGCTTCCATCATCCTGTACTGTAAATCTGAATAGCCGGATTTTCTTCCGGTGGGTCCTTTACTGCTTTTTGGGTCTGCCATAGTACTTCTTTCCAAAAAAGCTTTTGAATGCATTTCTTCTCCTCAAAAATATCCGTCAAAATAATTGATTACCTGTGGCCTGATCCGCATAAAATTAATTACGTTTGCAGAACACGATTCCTATACCGAAACATATCCAAAGCCCATGAAACGGATTTTTACGCTTTTGACGCTGTTATTGATCATTGCAGCCAATGTACCTGCCCAGAACACTCATTATATGCGGGTTAAAATTCAACTGAAAGATGGCGACATTACCCGCCTGGCGAAAGCGGGTATACCCATGGATGCGGGCATATACAACAATAAGGAAGGCTATTATCAGGCCGAAATTTCCGATCAGGACTATACTAAAGTCAGGAGTCTCGGTTTCAATACTGAAGTACTGGTAGATGACCTGTCGTCCTGGTATGCCAGCCGCAATCAGGGCCTGGATCCGGAGCAGATCAAACAAACGGCTATGCGTGCGACTTCTGACTATCCTGTACCCATTGATTTTGAGCTTGGATCATGCGGTGGATTCTGCACCATTGAAGAGTGTTACGCACACCTTGATCACATGGCCGACCTCTATCCTGAGCTGATCACTGTAAAACAGGAAATATCAACTACAACAACCATTCTCGGTGAACCAATATATTATGTCAAGATATCGGATAATCCCAATGTAGCAGAAGATGAGCCGCAGGTTCTCTATACCGGCATGCATCATGCGCGTGAACCCATAGGTATGCAGCATCTCCTGTATTATATGTATTATATTCTTGAACATTACAATACCGACCCGGAGCTAAGGCAACTGATCGACAATACTGAAATGTACTTTGTTCCAATCATTAATGTCGACGGTTATCAGTACAACATCACCACCGACCCAAATGGAGGCGGCATGTGGCGTAAAAACAGGCACAACAACGGGGATGGAAGCTTTGGTATTGATATTAACCGCAATTACGGATTTTTCTGGGGGTATGATGATGAAGGATCTTCTCCTTTTACATACGACGAAACATACAGGGGAACTGCTCCATTTTCAGAACCTGAAACCCAGGTGATGAAAGAGTTTTGCGAAACCCACGATTTTAAAATTGCGCTGAATTATCATTCGCACGCCAACCTGCTGCTCTATCCATGGGGATACACACCGGAACCATGCCCGGATGATAATGTATTTGCCGAGTATTCAAGGAGAATGACAGCAGATAATCAATATACCTATGGTGCGGGCAGTACCACCATTTATCCTACAAATGGCGGATCAGATGACTGGATGTATGGCGAACAATCCACCAAGAATAAAATTCTTTCTTACACACCTGAAGTCGGGAACAATAACGATGGTTTCTGGCCCCAGGTATCAAGGATTATTCCCCTCTGCCAGGAAAATATGCTCCAGAGCCTGTTGGCTGCAAAACTTTCAGGAAGCTATGCTGAACTCGAAGACAACACCCCTCTGATCATTCCGGAGAAACAATATAAGGCCTATTTTGCATTGACCAGGCTGGGACAAACCAATGGCACCTATACAATTTCCATCGAGCCATTGGGCGACGATTTCGTATCTGTAGGAGATCCTGTTGTTATTGACAATCTTTCGGTTCTGCAAACTGCAAACGATTCTATACCATTCGAGCTCGGTGACAATGTTGCCAATGGCGATACGATCAGGTTTGTGCTTGCTTTTGATAATGGTTATTATGTCACCCGTGATACGGTTGAGAAATATTATGGAACCCCTGTTGTTGTGCTATACGATGATTTCCCTGACACCGACAAATGGAACGGAAATTGGGGCCTTTACAGCATGTTCCCATTTTCAGCGCCATACTCCATGGCCGATTCTCCATTTGGAAACTATGCCAACAACACGAATAACTCAACCACGCTTATTGAATCAGTTTCCCTTGCAAATGCATCTGTGGCTGTGCTGAATTTCTATGCACGGTGGCGAATTGAACCCGGTTACGATTATGTTCAGGTGAAGATCTCTGCCAATAACGGATCTACATGGACACCTTTAACCGGAAAGTACACCCATCCGGGAACCGACAATCAATTACCCGGTCAGCCGCTGTACGATGGGATTGTTAACTCATGGGTCCGTGAAGAGATCAACATCAGCGAATATGCCGGACAGGATATTAAAATCAGGTTTACACTTCGCAGTGATGGCGGAACCATTGCTGACGGGTATTTCTTTGATAACCTGGGAGTTACGATGATTGATGTTACTACCGGCGTTCAGACCCCTGAAACTTATTCAGACTTTTTCATCTCTGAACCCAGGCCCAATCCTGCCGAAGATATGACGGTGATCAGTTATAACCTGACTGATTATTCGGGGAACACCGGCATCACAATCAGTGATCTTACAGGAAAGCTGATCCGGGTAATTCCTCTGAAAGATGCGAAAGGCGATATAGAAATAAACACGTCACAACTTAAACCTGGCATGTATCTTTTGTCAATTAGGCAGGGAGAATACAAATCCCGATCTGTAAAACTGATTAAACGATAAAAATCAGGGTCAGGCAAAAAAGGCGCTTCTTTACAGAGGCGCCTTTTTTGTTAGTATATAAATCGTTTTCCCACTATTCCGGTACTTATCCGGCTCTTATAAAATGATTTTATAAATCAGCCTTTTTCGCTTATTCTTGTAAGTCTTGGAATATCAAGCAGGGCAACTGACTTGTTATTGATTTCAATAATTCCGTCATCTTTAAAATCCTTCATAATACGGATTACACTTTCGGTCGACATGCTTGTGAGATCACTCAGGTCACTCCTTGACAGTGGCAGGTCGAAGGCGTCGGATTTAAAAATCCTCCTTGAAAGACACAAAAGTATGTCTGCCAATCGACCATGTAACTGTTTCTGAGTCAGGCTAAGGAACCGGCCATAAGATTGAGCGGTACTTTCATTCAGTATATTGATTACCCGGAAACCAAAAGCAGGATTCTGTCTCAGTAATTTTTTGAAAACCTGAACATCAATCAGTCTGACCGATGATTCGGTGTAGGTGCTGATGCTGTATAGAAAAGTATTGTTTCCTTCATAGAGCGCCTGCAGACCGAGGAGATTGTGTTTTGGAGTTATGGTAAGAATAAGATTCTTTATGCTGCCTTCCAGGTAAACCTTCACCAATCCTTTCTCAATATACATGATGTGCGAGGCAAACGATCCCTGCTTACAGATGGTTTCTCCCTTTTTATAATTTACCAGCACGGAGGTTTTATCGATCATCTCCTTCTCTGAGTCGGTAAGCAGATCAAAACATGAAACCTCGTAAACAAATGAAACACAAGTGTCTGTGTTGGTATTTGGCATAATCCTAAAATTAGATTGGTTGATAAAAATACTATAAAAACCATATTAAAATATGATTTACATCAGTTTTTTTTTGATGTACCGCAGGTAATTAGCAATTCAATACCCTTATTGACACCTAAGGCACAGGCGAAGGATGATATAGATTTGTGAACCGGATAACAATGGAAAGTTCATAATATCAGATAATAACAAATCTAATAACAACAATCAAAACCACACAACATGAAAAAATTAATCAATTTTGCTTTAATACTGGCTTTGTTGCCGGTGCTTCTGATGACCTCATGTAAAAAGGATGAGCCCGAAGCAGTAAATGCCTATCAAACCCTCAAAACCTATATGGTAACCAACACCCTTGATCTGCCTGATCTGGCAAAGAACTGGATTGTCGATCCGAAATCAACCAACATGGGCGGTATTGTCGATTCAGTGACCAGCACCATCCCGGGCTATCATGTTTTTGACATCCGTCCGGCAGCCGATTTTGCCACTGGTCACATTAAAAATGCAATCAATGTCGCTTTGAAAGATGTTGTGACTACCGCCGAAAACTACACCGACAAACCTATCCTGGTTGTATGCTTTACTGGTCAAACCGCTGGTCAGGCTGTTATGGCTCTGCGCCTTTCCGGGTTTGCCAATGCAGTAGTTCTGAAATGGGGAATGGCCGGATGGAATTCTGCTTTTAAAGCCAAATGGACCGACAATTGCGGCTATGAAACATCGGCCAATGGAAATCTTGCCGTTGGAAGTGCCAATTGGGTAACAAGTGCAGCACCTGCTGCCGGATCTTTTGATGAGCCTGTATGGACATCAAATTCTACGGATGGAGCTGCAATTCTTAAAGAACGGGTTCAGGCAGTCCTTGACGCCGGATTTACCACTGCTGCAGCTTCCGAAGTACTTGCCAATCCTTCCGGTTTCCAGATACATAATTATTGGCCTGTTGCTGATTATACCACTTTCGGGCATTTCAGCGGAGCTTACAATACACCGGTTATTGCACTTGCCGGGGATCTTGTCAAGACCATTGATCCTTCAAAGGATGCTATTGTATATTGCTATACCGGACAAACTTCAAGTATCGCCACATTCTGGCTCAATGTACTTGGTTATAAAGCAAAAGGTGTTGGTTTTGGCGCCAACCGACTGGTTTATGATCAGCTTAAAGCCGCTGGAAAAGCTGTTTATAAAGGCCCGAAAAACTGGGCTGTTGTCACTGATTAATCAATAATAGAATTTAATCGAAGGGGAAGCATTTTTGACATTGCTTCCCCTTTTAAAAAAACAGCGATGAAAAAAAAAATCACAGCTTTGTTGTTGATTCTTATGACCGGGTCGTTTTCTGCACGTGCCCAGGGATGTATGGAGCCAACCTCATCAACAGGCGGCCCGACAATTATCGGGTACATTCAACCTGAATTCAGGTATGAATTTAATGGTGAAAATGCCGATGGCACATCGAAAGATGCTTCAACCTGGTGCCTGCGCCGGGCTCGCCTTGGTGTTGCCGGCAACATTCCCTATGACTTTTCTTATTATGCATTGGCAGAATTCAGTTCATTTCAGAACGGGCCTTATATGCTGGATGCATTTGTTTCCTATAACAGGTTGAAACCATGGTTGAAAATATCAATGGGACAGTTTAAAAAACCATTTGGCCTGGAGCTTTCAACAGGCTGCCAGGATTTATACACCATCAACCGGTCTAAAGTGGTGGAAGAACTTACCGCCCCCGATCGTGACCTAGGCATCATGCTCAGCGGAACAACGGGAACAAAAAAAATATTTGGACTCGAAAAGGAGAATATAATATCATGGTACCTTTCTTTTACGAATGGAACCGGTAAAAATGTGTTCGACGGTGATCTGAAGAAAGATCTGACAGGTCGCATAGTCATTGCCCCCTATGATTGGATCAGTATTGGAGGCAGCTATCTGGCAGGGAAACAGAAAAATCCGGATGTCACCGTTAAAGAAATGGATGAGCGTATGAGATATGGCGCTGATCTGCAGTTGAAAAAATACAATTTCATCCTTCAGGCAGAATACCTTTTCGGACAAGACAAGGGATCAAAACTGATCGGAGGCGGATGTGGTTCGACCCCTGAACTTGTGGTCGGCGACTTCAAAAGCAACGGCTACTTCGCACAGCTGATGTACAACACGCCCTGGAAACTTATGCCACTGGTAAAATACGAAACCTACGACCCGGATATGGATCAGGAAGACTACATCCATGAAGCTTATCGTGTATCAACCATGACTTTCGGCCTGAATTATTACCCGAATGACTGGACCAGGTTACAGATCAACTACATGTATAAAACTGAAGCCAGTTCTTCCACTGAACTCATCAATTATAATGAGGTTCCAAACGATATGCTTCAAATACAGATTCAGGTTAAATTAAATTAATTATCCATGAAAAAACTATTTATCCCGGCTTTTTTGATACTCACCTTTCTCATTCCTGTAAAGGTTCTGTTATCCAACACGCTGATCATTGACGCAAAAACCTTTGCTGCGGAGCTCAAGACCAATAAAAATATGATTGTTATTGATGTTCAGGCTGCCGATGTCTATGCTAAACAGCATATACAGGGAGCCATCAATATCCCTCATAAAAGTCTTTATAAGGAAGGCCCCATCGAAGGTCAGTTTAAAGATGCCGCTGAACTTGCTGTCATTTTCGGGAAAAAAGGGGTGAGCAATACTTCGAAAATCGTCATCTACGATGATGGCTCACAGAAATACAACAGCCGCATCTGGTGGGTTTTAAAATATCTGGGGGCCTCTGATGTTTGTCTCTTGCATAAAGAAATGTCACAGATGGAGGCTGCCCGCATTCCAATGACAACCATGGCGAAGACCTTACCGGCAACAACCTTTGTGGTATCTGTCAATCCTGAAATGAACATTGAAATGGCAGCGGTAAAGTCTCTTTCAGGCAATCCGGATGCCATCATCCTCGACAACCGCGAAAGGGATGAGTTTGATGGAATGGATAAAGACAAGCGCAGCAAAGGCCACCTGCCGGGAGCGGTGTTTATGAACTTCAAGGAAGTACTGACTTCAACCGGTGCCTATAAAACAAAAGAGGAGATTATTGCTGCTGTTTCCGGATTCGGTGTAACCCCTGATAAACAAGTTGTGGTTTATTGCCAGACAGGCATCAAGGCTGCTGTTGTTTATATAGCACTAAAGGAAATAGCGGGTTTCAGTAATGTGAAACTATACGCAGGCGCCTATGCTGAATGGGCTTCTGTTGATGGAAATCCGATTGAAAAATAAGATATTGCCGGGTTTTTCTTTGGTTCAGAGCTGCTTCAGTTGAAGCAGCTCTGTTGCTATAATTAAACGATCACTACCTACAGTTTCAACAGATAAGATTCCGTGAAAAAGCAATGCATTTATTGCGATAATTTCAGCGTTTTATTATCATTGCACACTTTTTCTCCGAGCTGAAGAATCTAAAGCCCTGCCGGGTTATGAATCTGCAGCCGATGGGTTTTCCGGGAAACCGGATAGCCTCCCGGATATTAAATATAAATTGGAAAGGAGAATCATGGTCTACAATGAACTGCTCTTTATCGCCGGCCTGGCATTGATTGCCTATTTTTACTCCTCTGTCGGGCATGGCGGAGCAAGCGGGTACCTGGCCCTGATGGCCCTCTTTGGATTTGCGCCCGAATCAATCCGCTATTATGCGCTGATGTTGAATCTTGTAGTTTCAGCGGTTGCTTTTGTATCGTATTACAGGGCTGGTTTTTTCAGAGGAAGGATAGTCTGGCCTTTTCTGATAGCGTCAATGCCTTCTGCTTACTTTGGAGCCAGGCTGAGCATCGATCCGGTGGCATACAAAATTATTCTGGGCATCATGTTGCTTATCGCTGTATTGAGAATGCTGCTGATCAGGAATAAAGAGAATACATCGGTGAAAGATCCTCCCTACCACATTGCCATTGTCACCGGACTTTTGCTTGGTTTTGTTTCAGGAGTCATCGGTATCGGGGGAGGCATCCTTTTATCTCCATTGCTGATACTTGCAGGCTATGCACGTATCAAACAGGCGGCAGCGGCATCCGCACTTTTTATTTTTCTCAACTCAGCGACAGGCTTGAGTGGGTTGCTGAGTAAACAAATAGATTTTCGCCCTGAAGTCATCTACTGGATGCTTACAGTGCTGGTTGCCGGATTTATTGGTTCGGCGAACGGTAGCCATTCTTTTTCCGAACTGAACCTGAAGAGAGTATTATCGGTAATCCTGCTGGCAGCGAGTCTGAAATTGTTTTTTTTCTGAAACTACCAGACAGGCAAAATACAAGTTTTCTTCCTCAACCGTATTTCCCCGTTAAAATCGGATAAAGCCTTTTTCATCACATCAGAATTCTCTTTGTGGCAGGTAAGACAGGCTCCGGCGGTAAGAATTTTTTTCTGTTCTGAAATGCTGAATGGTCTCATCCCCATCCTTGTCGAAGCCAATCCTTTCCTTTCTTTCAGGAAACCTGTCCAGGCATCTTCCGGAAGTCCATCCTCTTTGTTTGTTTTATATTCCGGATCAAAGACCCAGTTACCTCCTGCAGTAAGCGTCAGACTTCCCCTTCCGTAACCAAGTGCCAGTGGATCGTTATGGCACGATTTACACGAACGGCCGGTCCGCTGTGTAGTGTGGGCAGATGCTGGTGCATACAAACGATGAAATGTTTTTCCGCTTCCCTTCCTGTACGACTCCTTATCAAGGGTCATAATCATCCCGGGAATGAACGTTGTAATCTTTCCACCCCTGACGGATTTATCTGTTTCATTCACACCAAGAACCGGCAGTTCAGCCAGTCCTTCCGCTGCGTATTCGACCCAGCTGCCATTCCGCCGCTTCCCGGTAAGCATATCATATCCATTCTCTTTGGTGTTAAATTCAGTATGGCAACCTATACACTGGGGTGCCCAACCTGTATGACAGGCATCGCAGCTGAGCCGGTTATGTGCAATCCCCCGGGTGCATGCTTCGGCGGGAGGATTCATTAATCCGGATCCTGTTCCTGATTTCCTGATCAGCTTCAGGATTTTTCCCTTTTGTTCAACCCGGGTATTGATCAGCGCATGACCCACCTTTTGTGTAAGAATAATTTCAGCATCCGGATTGTTGTATCCCCTAAGCCATGCGATTAACCTGGTTTCCTGATCTGTATCTCCTATTTTTGCTGTTCTGATTACCTTTATTGCATGACAATCGGTACATTGTACCTTAACCGCTTCCTCCTTGTGCATATACCTGTTCCCATCGCCCATCAGTTCAAAGGATCCATGACAATCGGTGCAAAGCATCCCGGCCTTATGGTGTACATCTTCCGGTTGTTTAATGAATACCCTTTTATCGGGAAGGACCATCAGATCGTTTCTTCCTTTTAAATCTGATGTCTTAAGGTTGGTTTCATGCCAGCCTTCATAATTCATGGATATCCTTCCCGACCGGCTGTGGCAGCTTTTGCAGTGGTCGTTGGTAATGGCCAATCCAATAGCAGGATGGAATGCTGGTGAATCATTCTCTGCAATCCCCTTTTTCAGTTTTATCAGTGTGGAAAGGGCTTTAGCATCATATTTCAGATGGCAGGCATTGCAACCCCCACCCCTGTCAAGCCAATCCGGGGGCCCCGGGTTTCGCTTTTCATTACCCAGATGACAGCCGGCACATAAATTTCTCAAATGCACATCCGAAGGCGTTTTTGAGCCAATATCCCCAACGGTGGCATGTCCTTCAGGCAGTTCGTTTTCTCCAAAAACCCAGCGATCAACACTGATCATCCCGCTCAGTGTGGCCATCAGGCTTCGTGGCAATCTTTCAGCAATGCCGGTGTGGCAACCCGACCCTCCGCATGCCGACCCGGCATTCGACAGATTCCCCGGAACCCGGAACATTCCCCGGTGTGCCAGGGATTTATCAAGCGTCAAAGGATCTCCGCCATGGCAAGAATAACATCCGATGTTGCGGGGATTGTGCGCGTCACTGAACCCGGTCATCCCAACATGACAACTCAGACAGCCTTCCACCCTTCCGTTGATTGAAATGATTTCTCTGTTATCACCCCGGAACAGTGAAATATGATCCGGAACAAGAAGTTCAGAAATCCTGGATTCTGCCTGCCAGGGCCATTGCCACTGCCAGTAAGCACCCCTGAAGAATAATCCACTGATTGTAAGAACCCCGTAAATCACTGTAAATGAGATCAGCAGTTTCAGTGTAATTCTCTTTGGCTTCAGTTTCATATAGAAGATCAGGCAGAACAGAAGCAGCAGAATTAACATTCCATAGGCAACATAGGCTGTTTCAGATAACCAGTGCAGGATTTCCTGAATCCCGGCAAAATACCAGGGGCCCTTCATCATCTCCTCGTTCATTCCCTGCAAAGGAGCCCTCAGAAAAAAGCTCAGAAAGCCCAAAAACAGTGCTGTAATTACAAATGTCCTGATGTTTACGGCAAGGCTCCGGACGTGCTCATAAACAACAATAAAAATTATGATCGTGGCTGTAGCTGCATGGTGTATGTATAGTAACAGGAATTTGCCTGACGGACCAACAAAGGTATCGGCGAGCATTTGGCCAGCAAGAGGAATGCTGCTTAACAATGAATTCAGAATACGCTGAGCCTGCAGACCATCCCCGTCACCCTTCAGGATAAAACCTGAGATCATGACATAAAAAACAAAAGCGAGGGATGCCGAAAGCCTTAACCATACACCGGCAGACCGGAGATTTTTCTCGCTGTTCTTCAAAAGATGGTCAAAAACATGAAAAAGGGTAAGGATCAGAAACAGCTGCGCACTCCAATAATGAATATTGCGGGCAAAGGAGGCTGCCGGATTTGCGGTTACCAGTCGTGTGACTGACAGGTACGGATTTGAAGCATCATAAGGAATAGTAAGCAGAAGACCTGAAACTGCACAAAGAATCAAGGCAGCCGTAGCGACCCAACCGACTGAATCAAATGCCAGAAACGACCACAGCTTTTTTCTCAGGTTCACGGTCTCAGATTTTTACTATTGTTTCACCTGTTTGGGGATCATACCAATGCTGAAGTTTTTTTAAAGGCAGGAGTGCCGGTCCTTTCAGAACCCTGCCTGTTGAGGCTTCAAACCTGGATCCATGGCAGGAACAAATAAGTTCACCTGAAGATTCACGGTTTATCGTACATCCGGCATGTGTGCACTTTCTTGAGAAAAAACTAACGCCACCGCCATCAATGAATATGATAAACTCTTCCCTGAAATAAACCCCCTGACCGAGATTTGACACATCAATCCTGGTTTTTTCGGGCGGAGTCGTTAACAACCTGTTCTTCCCTGCAATTGAATACCAGAGGGAAAGAAATATCCCTGTACCTGCCAGTGACAGCAGTCTGATAAATGCTCTGCGGGTTATGGATCCGGTGTATTTCAGAAATATATATTCTACCCAAAACTAAGAAGAATAATGACGATGGAAACATTGTTGCCCGAATGGATTATTGCTTATTGTCATAATATTTTATGACGTGTGACAGTTTTTCAACTGACTATTTTATCATTTGCTTATATTCTTGATTATCTGTTGTTTACAAATACTGACCGGTATTTATATGAGTTCTAAATAAAGTTATATATGTCTGATATATAATTGTTTATAAAAACATTGCAATCTGATAGCGACTAATTAGGATGTACTGAGCTGTATATCAGTATCTTATGCATGGCCTTGTGGCCAGCCTGATTTTTGGTTGTGACTTTCTTTAATATACCTTTGTTAATCAAAAAACAACAGGGTCTTACTTTAAAATGATGACTGTCCTGAATTTCTGACCTATATTATTGATTTGGTTATAGATAGCATCGTAATTTACATCAGATCCGGGCCGGTAAAGCAAGTCTGTAAATGCAAAAACCGGATAGTGCATCAGAACATATAAACGAATTGGTCCCGATGAAAACCAGAAGAGACTTTATTAAAATTTCAGCATTGGGCCTGGGTGCCGTGGCATTGACAGCCGGCTCGGGCAGAATGGGGCTTGGTATGCCATTGTTTGGCAAAGAAACCGGGCCAGACAATGAAGGAGATGTACTTCGCAGGGTACCGACCTACTGTGAAGTTTGTTTCTGGAAATGTGCCGGATGGGCTTATGTTAACAGTGAAGGCAGAATAGTTAAGGTTATCGGCAACGAAGATGATCCACAGTGCAACGGACGCTTGTGCCCCCGGGGAACCGGCGGTGTTGGGATGGTCTATGATGAAGACCGCTTAAAAAAACCATTGATTCGTGTAACTGAAAACGGTAAACAGACTTACAGGGAGGCAAGTTGGGATGAGGCGCTGGAATATATAGCTTCGAAAATGAAAGGAATTTCTGAAAAGTTCGGCCCTGAAAGCATTGCTCTTTTCAATCACGGCTCTGCCGGACATTACTTTACCCACCTTCTGAATGCTTTCGGATCCTCAACCGTTGCTGCGCCTTCCTACGCCCAGTGTCGGGGGCCACGTGAAGTCGGCTTTGAAACAACCTTCGGTTCACAGGTTGGGAGTCCTGAACCAACCGACATCAGGGATACACGATGCATGGTTCTGATCGGATCTCATATCGGTGAAAACATGCACAACGGTCAGGTGCAGGAAATGTCGGATGCGATCGACAAAGGGGCTGTCATCATCACGGTTGACCCCCGACTTTCAACCGCAGCCAGCAAATCAAAATACTGGTTACCGATCAAACCGGCTACCGACATAGCCTTGCTGCTCTCCTGGATACACGTTCTTATTAACGATGAAATCTATAACAAGGAATATGTTGCCATGCATGCCACGGGCTTTGAAGAGTTAAAGGCAGCCGTTAGTAAATATACACCCGAATGGGCATATGGCATTACAACCATCGAACCGGAGCTGATACGTAAAACTGCCAAGGAAATGGCCGATGCGGCCCCTGCGGTGATTGTCCATCCGGGACGTCATGTTACCTGGTATGGCGACGATGCCCAGCGGTCAAGGGCAATAGCCCTGCTCAACGCACTCCTTGGATCATGGGGTTCACGCGGAGGTTTCTTCATGAAAGAAGGCGCTTCAATTCCCGAACATCATCATCCGGAATATCCGAAGCCTTCCTGGTCATGGCCTGAAACCCTTAATGGGAAGTACCCTTATGCTAAAATGTCGGTTACCAATGCCTTCATCGATGCCTCCATTGCTTCCCCCGAAAATAAGCATCAGATTCACGGATGGATTATTGCCGGAACAAACCTGCCAATGGCGATCCCTCTGAAAAGTCAGATGCTTAAGGCGTTGGAGGAACTTGATCTGGTAGTGGTGGTGGATACCATGCCCACTGAAGTAACAGGTTACGCCGACGTTATACTTCCGGAATGCACCTATCTTGAGAGATATGATGATCTGCGTGATTCTCCCCACCGGGTGCCCACTGTTGCCCTGCGAGCTCCGGCCATTGAGCCGATGTATGATTCCAAACCGGCATGGTGGATCGCCAAACAGATCGGTGAAAAACTGGGACTGCATGCATATTTTGAATATGATGATTATAAAGAGGTCATTGACTGGCAGTTAAACCAGATGGGTTCCTCCCTGAAGGAACTCGAAAAAACAGGGGTGATTGTATTCCCGCGAAAGAAGGGATCACCATACCTGGATAACTCACAACCACATGCCTTCACTACGGCCTCGGGGAAAATTGAATTGTATTCAGAATCCCTTGCTGCCGCCGGATTTGACCCGGTACCGGTATACACTCCTCATCCGGAGCCGGAGGAAGGATTCTATCGTCTCATATACGGCAGGGCACCGATGCATACATTCAGCCGTACAGCCAACAATCCTAATCTCACCGACCTGATGAAAGAGAATTCTGTATGGGTCAATCCAAGGGTCGCCAGATTATGGGATCTGGAAAATGGCGCATATACGTATCTCAAAAATCAGGATGGCGTTGTATCTTCTTTTCCCGTTAAGGTCCGGATCACTGAACGCATCCGCTGGGACTCAGTGTATATGGTTCATGGTTTCGGCCACAGCAAAAAAGAGCTCTCGAGGGCTTTCGGCAAAGGAGCCAACGACACTGAATTAATCACCAATGTAATGATTGATCCGATGATGGGTGGTACCGGGATGCGTGGAAATTTTGTAACATTCGTAAGCAACATGGACCAAAATATGAAGGAGGTTGAATCATGAGATATGCGATGGCAATTGACACCCTGAAATGCGTAGGGTGCAGCGACTGCGTGGTGGCATGCCAGATGGAAAACAATGTCCCCATCGGTTTCTGTCGCGATTGGGTCACCGAAACCGTAGATGGGAGCTATCCTAATGTTGAAATTGAGCTCCGGTCAGAAAGGTGTAACCATTGTGATAATTCACCATGCGTAAGGTGCTGCCCGACAGGTGCCAGCCACATTGAAGACGGGGGCATTGTTCTGGTAACCCACCACAAGTGCATCGGCTGCGGGGCCTGCATCCAGGCCTGCCCCTATGAGGCACGCTATTCTCATCCTGAAGGTTATGTTGATAAATGCACCTTCTGCATCCACCGGGTGAGAAAAGGCGACAAGCCTGCCTGTGTTGCTGTTTGCCCGACAAAATGCATGTACTTTGGCGACCTTGACGATCCGAATTCTGAAATCACAAATGTATTGAAGAACCGGAAATTCAAATCACTGGCACCTGAAGCGGGCACCAATCCTCAAATATTTTACCTGATCTGACCATCGATAAATATCAGTAAACCATGAAAGAAGAATTGTTCGTTAGCGGCCGCAATATCCCTAACATCGACCCATACCTGAATATCTGGCACTGGCAGATTCCTCTGTACCTTTTTCTTGGGGGTCTTGCTGCCGGAATTCTATTTTTTGCTGCTCTGTTTACCATCATGGGCAAGGAAAAAGAGATGCCTGCCGCCGTTAAAAAAGCACCCATAATTGCTCCCATTGCACTCATACTCGGCCTTATCGCACTGTTTCTGGATCTGAAGCACAAGCTTTTTTTCTGGCAGCTGTACACAACCATCCGGCTGGAGTCGCCCATGTCGTGGGGTGCCTGGGTACTGATGGCCATCACACCCCTTTCAATGCTTTGGGTTGCAAGTTATATGAAGGAGCTGGTTCCGGGATGGAAATGGAAAAATAACCTGCTCGAATCGTTCGAGGGTTTTGTCATTAAATACCGCCTGTGGATGGCCTGGATGATCATTGTGTTGTCTGTTATCCTCGGCATTTATACCGGAATCCTGTTGTCGGCCTTCAATGCCCGTCCTCTCTGGAACACCAGCATTCTCGGGCCACTGTTCCTGGTTTCCGGCATGTCAACCGGGGCAGCAACCATTCTGATTATGAGTAAATCGAAAGAAGAGCGGCGTACCATGAGCTGGATTGATCTCCTGCTTATTATTGTAGAGTTGTTTTTTATCACACATCTGATTATGGGAATGAAAGCAGGATCACAGGTTCAGATTGATGCGGTTTCCTTATTCCTCGGTGGTCAGTTTACGGTTTCATTCTGGGTTTTTGTAATTCTTCTCGGGCTGGTATTTCCTGCAATCCTCGAAATTCTCGAAAGGATAGGTTATCATATTCCGGTGGTTATACCAGTTGCACTCATTCTGCTGGGCGGATTAATGTTCAGGTTCATCATGGTCGAAGCCGGCCAGCTGACAAGATATCTTTATTAAAACAACAATACGATCTGCTATGGAACATAATAAAAGAGACGGCTCATTTTACATCAACCCATACCTGGGCGGTGTACTGCTGGGCCTTGTGTTGTTCGCAACCTATTACGTCACCGGCCGTGGACTTGGAGCAAGCGGTGCGGTCAAAAGTACCGTTGTTACTACCGTTCACACTGTTGCACCGCAACATGCCCATAATTCAGGATACTACAGTCAGTTTCTGAGTGACGATATCAGTCCTATGAGCAATTGGCTGGTATTTGAAGTGTTGGGCGTATTGGCCGGCGCCTTCCTTTCGGGAACCCTATATGGCCGGTTGAAGTTCAAAACCGAGCATTCCCCGAAAATTACAGGCCGCAGACGGCTGATTGCTGCCGCTGCCGGAGGTATGCTGTTCGGCATCGGATCACAGTTTGCACGTGGTTGTACTAGCGGGGCGGCCCTTAGTGGAATGGCCGTATTGTCGGCTTCCGGGATCATAACCATGATGGCCATTTTCGGATCAGCCTATCTTTTTGCATGGATATTTAAAAAACTCTGGATCTAAACCTCAAAGGAAAAAACTATGACAGGCCCTCTGATTCCAATGGAAATAATACCTGAAGCATGGAACAATGTGATTGCATTGCTGCTGGGTATGGGCTTCGGATTTGTACTCGAAGCTTCTGGTTTTTCATCCTCCCGCAAAATTATGGGAACCTTCTTTGGTTATGATTTTGTTGTGCTGAGGGTTTTCTTTACTGCTGCCATAACTGCAATGAGTGGCATCATCTATTTCGATTTCATGGGATGGATGGACGCTTCGATGCTATACATAAATCCATATTATGTCACTTCTGCCATCGCTGGAGGTGTAATTATGGGCTTTGGATTTGCCCTGGGAGGCTTTTGCCCGGGAACAAGTTTCTGCGGTGTCGCCATCGGGAAATTCGATGCCATGTTTTTCAGTGCCGGTCTCTTTCTGGGTATACTCCTGTTTTCTGAAATGTATCCGCTTTTTGCCGGAATCTACAACAGTGAGAACCTTGGGGACATAAAAATATATGAGATGCTCGGTATGAAAAGAAATCTTTTCGCATTTCTCCTGATTGTGGCTGCCGTAGGAATGTTCTATGGTGCCGCTTTCGTTGAAAAGAAAGTTACTAAAGTCGAATATTAACTGAAACAGGCAGATGAACAAACGATATCTGATACTCGCCATCCTTGCTGTTGCTGTTGGAGCCGGCATATTGTTTATGCCTGAAACCGACAGGGATAAGGAGATGAAACCGGAACAGCTACTTATTGCCATCGACGATCCGTCAAGGTTTCTTACGACAGATCTTATAACCGACCGGCTCGTAAAAAACGACCCTTCCCTCCTGCTGATTGACGTGCGTACTGCAGAACAGTTCAAAGAATTTTCTGTGCCCGGATCGGTCAACATTCCACTTGATTCCCTGCTGACTACCTCATCAATCGGGATAATGAGCAACAAAGACATTGACAAGGTCTTTTGTTCAAATTCAGAGCTTACTGCTGATCAGGCCTGGATCCTGGCGAAACGCCAGGGGATTGAAACCATTTTTGTTATGCAGGGTGGAGTTAATAAATGGTTTGACGATATTGTAAAGGTTGAGGAACCCTCTCCGACTGAACCTTCGGAGGCAATCGCACTTTACCGGTTCCGAAAAGCCGCCAGTCAGCATTTCTTCGGGACTCCTGAAATAAAATCTGTGGTGCAGCCTCTACCCAAAAAATCCGTTACTGTCCATAAAGCTCCGGCCGGCGCTACTTCCGGAGGAGGTTGCTAGTTGTCAGAAAAAAATCCTATATGAAAGAACTTAGCAAAACGAACCGTTTGACCATCGTTGTCGTTGCCATCGTGGTTGTCTTCTCGGCAGGGTTATTAACCCTCCGGAAACCCGAAATAAAGTATAGTCTGAGTCCTGAAGTAGTTATTGAGATGCTCGGAGACAGCAGCAATTACATTTCTCCGGAACGCCTGCAGTCTATACTTGATCGGAACGATGGGAAATCTCTCCTGATTGACATCCGGAATTCAATTGCATTCGATAAAAGCCATCTTCAGAATGCCAGAAATATCCCCGTAAGGGAGCTGTTTACAAAACAGAATCTTACGTTTCTGAGGAGTGCTGACAAAGGCGGGCAAACTATCCTGATCTATGGTGAATCGCCCCGACAGGCCAACGGACCATGGATTCTGCTCAGACAATCAGGATTTAACAATATTAAACTTGTAAATGCGACACTTAATCAGCTGGGCATTTCTGAAAGTGATACTTTGACCGGAAAATACAGCCTTCTGAATGAGCTGCCTCTAATTGACACTGCTGCTTTGAAAAAACTGACCGAAGCTCCGGCTTCTGTTGAAAAACCAGTTCAGGCAAAGAAAACAGTAGTCCCTGTAAAGACATCGCCTTCATCCGGTGGAGGATGTTAACCCGCGGACAGTATAATATGATTCTGTAAAAAACGGAATGTCAGGCTGGGTGTGACATTTTCCTGAGAATCTCAACCCTTTTCTCAATTGGTGGATGTGTAGCAAACAATTTGCTCCAGGAAAATCCCTGTACCGCTGGTTTTGGGTTATCTATAAAGAGTTGTGCAACATCCCTGCTCCTGATGGCTTCAATGGCCGGATCATGTGATATTTTCTCCAGTGCGTCGGCAAGAGCGTGCGGATCACGGGTTAGTTCAGCCGCACCGGCATCAGCAAGGTATTCCCTGGAACGAGAAATACCAAACCTTAGCAGCATGGAAATCAGGTAGCATACTGCTGTTATCGCTATGGCAACAAGGATAACGGCTCCGGCACCTTTCCCGTTGCGGCTTCTGCCCCCTGAAGCATAACGAAGGCTCCGGAAAGCCATCTCTGCCAGAAAGGAAAAGATTCCGACAAAAATGATGGAAATAATCAGTACCCGCACATCACGGTTACGGATATGGGTCAGTTCATGGGCCAGCACTCCCTCAAGTTCATTATCCTCAAGCCTGTTGACTATGCCCCTTGAAAGGGTGATGGAATAAAACCGTGGACTCATGCCACTGGTAAAGGCATTCAGCGAATCGTCCTCTATCAGGTAAAGCTTTGGCATTGGCATGCCCTGCGAAATACACAGATTCTCCAGCAGGTTATATATACGCTTATCCTCCTTTCTTTCAAGTGGCTTGGAACCGGTAGCGACGCGTATCATCGAGGCATGGAAAAACCAGGCGATCATGAACCAGAGGGCTGTTCCAAGCAGAACGTAGGGTGTTGAAAGGATAAAGCCGGCATTCGCTTCACTTGCATTCTGCGACAATCCGAAAAGAAGAAAAGCATAGACCATCAGCAGAATCAGAAGAGGAAATGCGATCAGCAAGATAACCGACCGGATATTGTTCCTTCTGATCTGGCTTTGGATTCCAATTGATTCCATCCGCTAAAATCTGATTGTTGGCGGCTGATCTATGGATTGTCGGGTTTCAGCACCCAGATCAAACAATGTGGCACGGGCGAAACCGAAACTACCGGCAATCAGGTTGGCTGGGAAAGTCTCCACTGAATTGTTGAATTCTGTTGTGGCTGTATTGAAAAACCTCCGGGCAGCTGCAAGCTTGTTCTCTATATCGCTTAACTCTTCCTGCAACTGTAAAAAATTCTGATTGGCCTTCAGGTCCGGGTAGTTTTCCACGGCGATTTTTAATCCCTGTAGCGCGTAGCTCAGGTTTTTTTCGGCTGCAATCTTATCATTGATCGAGGTGGCCTGCATGGCCGCACTTCGCGCTTCAGTAATCCGGGTCAGCAGTTCCCTTTCGTGGGTTGCATATCCCTTTACCGATTCAACCAGCTGGGGAACCAGATCATGCCGCTGTTTTAGTTGCACATCAATGTCGGCAAAAGCATTTTCGCGGCGGTTACGCAGCCTGACCATATTGTTGTAGATACCGATCATCCAGAAGACAATAATGGCAATGAGTATGATAAAAACAATCAGTGGCATGGGATTGGGTTTTTGAAGGTCAAACAAACCTACAAGAAATAATAATAATTCACAAATCCATTTTAAAATAATGTGCGGTCAGTAAATAGCCAGATGTCAGAAACTGAAAAGGACCTCGTTAAAGGCAATAAACTCCTTTTGCAAATATTCAGCACTAACCCCGGAACACCTGAATAAATAACTATTTTAGCAAGATCATCAGATTTTGTAAATCATTTTAAAAATTGCCTATTTTTGTTAGTAAGAGTCTCAATTCTAACTTAATTATCAGAAGATAATTTTGAAAAAAACTTTAATCATCATCGCGCTGACTACCTTCGTTTTGCTGGTCAATGCTCAGAAACAGGCCAATTTCTGGTACTTTGGCTCAAATGCCGGACTCAGTTTCGCCATGGGACCTCCGGCCGCACTTACCAATGGCGCCCTGAACACAGGAGAGGGCTGTTCGTCTATTTCCACTTCTGCCGGAACACTCGAATTTTATACAGACGGACGGTATGTATATAACCGGAATCATACCCAGATGCCGAATGGCATGGATCTGCTTGGACATTCTTCCAGCACGCAGTCAGGCATCATTGTTCCTAAACCGGGAACCACTACGCAATACTATATCTTCACCGTTGATGCGGCTGATAATGGCCTTGCAAGTGGTCTGTGTTACTCTTTGGTTGATATGACACTTGACGGCGGATTGGGTGATGTGGTTCCCACTGAAAAGAATATTTCGCTTGTTCCACTCGCATGTGAGAAAGTTACTGCTGTAGGGCACAGCGATGGATCCACTTTCTGGGTAATCACAAAAAAATGGGGAAATGCCGATTTTTATGCTTACCGCATCACTTACGACGGCGTTAATACTACTCCGGTAATCAGCACCACGGGACCTCCATTGATAGGAAACATCGGCCAGGCTTCAAAAGGCTATCTTAAGGTATCACCCGACGGAACCCTGATTGCAGCCGCAAACAATACTGCATTTAATGTTGGTATTTACAATTTTGACAACTCAACCGGAGTAATTACCCATCTGGTGACCGATGAAAATTACACCGACCCCGGGGGCTTTGACCCTGGCGGCCCGTATGGGGTGGAATTCTCACCGAACAGTAAAAGACTCTACATCGGTGAATGGAAGACCAACCGGAGAATTTTCCAGTATGATCTGACTTCAGGCGATCCGACAACAATTTTAAATTCAAGGGTCGTAGTGGCATCCGTCGGACAAAGCGCTGATCCCATCGGAGCGTTGCAGCTCGGCCCCGATAACCGGCTTTACATTGCCCGTTATGAGAGCCCTTACATCTCCAGAATCAACACTCCCAATACGCTGGGCGTCGACTGTGGATTTGTTGAACATGCCGTAGACCTCGCCGACAGGGAATGCAGGTATGGTCTCCCTCCCTTTATACAGTCATTCTTTTTCCTGTCAGCTGACTTTTATTGGGATGATCCCGCCTGTGATGGTAATCTGATACAGTTTCATACCAGTGCCTCTGATGTACCGGATTCAGTCAAATGGACCTTCCCGGATGGGAGCCATTCGGAACTCATGGACCCCACCTATTTGTTCTCAGGCCCTGGATTATACGGAGTCGGACTACTGGTTTACATTTACGGACAGTCAAAATCGGTGAGCCATTTTATACGGATTCATCCTGGTACAGAAGTGGCCCTGGATAATGATACGACCATTTGCAGGAGCGAGGCATTTTTCATCGATCCCGGCATCTATAATTCATACGAGTGGCAGGATGGCTCCACCACCCAGACATTGCTGGCTGACACAACCGGATGGTACTGGTGCCGGGTTGGAAACGAATGGGGTTGCACCGCCATTGATTCAATGTATATTACCGTTCACCCCAATCCTGAAATCAGCGCCGGGCCTGATCTGACGATCTCCGAAGGGATGACTGCTTATCTGGAAGGCACAGTAACAGGCAATACGACAGACTATACCTACCACTGGGAACCTGCCTCGCTGCTGGTTAATCCCAATGTGCTGCAAGCCATTACATTACCCATGACCACAACCACCCCTTTTACCCTCACTGTAACCAATATCCAGACGGGTTGTATCAGTGAATCGGAAATGTTGCTGACCGTAACCGGTGGTGTACTGTTTTGTTTTATTTCTGCCAGTCCGTTGGAAATCTGTCTGGGAGAACAAACCCACCTTTCGGCCCAGGCTTATGGTGGCACCGGAGAATATTCGTACCTGTGGACATCCATTCCACCCGGATTTACTTCAACCCTCCGCGATCCGGTGGTAGCCCCGGATCAGACAACCACTTACCAGCTATCGGTAAACGATGGTGAAACCATTGTAAACAATGAGGTTGAAATAACCGTTCACCCTTTGCCGGTGCCCGAAGCAGGCACTGTTCAGGCGATCACCTATGGAACCTCTACCACGCTCCATGGCAGTGTTACACAAGGAACAGGACCCTTCCAGTACCAATGGGAACCATCTGACAAGCTGGTTTCAGCCAATGTACAAAACCCGGTAACGCTGAATCTATATGAATCTACCGTTTTCAGCCTGATTGTCACAGACCTCGGTACCGGTTGCATTTGTGCACAACCCGATTTTGTTACAGTCTCGATGGAAGGCGATGCCCTGAGCGCGCATCCGGCTGCCCAGCCCGATACCATATGCACCGGCAGTTCTTCCCATTTATTTACCCTGGCCGGAGGAGGCACCAATAACTATACTTACCAATGGACCTCAGATCCTCCCGGTTTCACCTCAAGCCAGGCCAATCCTGAGGTTTCACCTTCACAAACCACTGTTTATTATGTTTCTGTGAGCGATGGTTTTAATACAACCAATGCCAGCATTACCGTTACTGTTAACCAGATACCTCAAATCAGTTTATTACCTGTTGGTGATCCCAGGGTGCAGATCATCAGCCCGACTGAAATCGGAATCTGTGTTTTCGACACAATCCGTCTTGATGCCGGAAATCCGGGATATTCTTATTACTGGAGCAACGGTTCTGTTGATCAGACCATCAGCATCCAGACCTCAGGCCTGAGTTTCGACTTCCAGGAGTTTGACGTAAGTGTTACCAATCCGGCAACCGGATGCTCCGGTAGTTCAAACATAGTTGCCTATTTCACCTTCCAGAACTGCAGTTATGGCATTGATGACAGGGATTTCATCAATAACCTGCAGGTGTACCCGAATCCATCAGCCAACGGACTGTTTAATTATACGATTGAAGGATTGAATGGTGAAATCGTGCTCGAAGTCTATACTTCACAGGGTAAGCTCAACCATAAAGAAATCATTTCACTGATCCCGGGTAATACTTTTTCATCAAACCTGGATCTTGGCGGCAACGCCCCGGGCATCTATTACCTGAAACTATCCGGCAATGAGGCTGTTATTCTGAAGAAACTGATTATTCAATAGAAACAACCGGTGCTTCTGTTTGGGAAATGATTACGGTAGTTGTTTGAATCTGCCTGGTATTTGATCCGGTCCTTACCGGAATGAATCTTCCATTTATCCGAACTCACTTTATTTACATGCTCCACGCATCAGCTATTGACCTGAAAGCTGCATATGAGAATAAGATTTTCCGGGGATGTCAATTGCTTGGTTATCATAGAAATATAAAAAATGAGGAAGAAAGATGTTTATCTAACTTCCTCATTATCAATCTGTGGGCCCACCTGGACTTGAACCAGGGACCACCTGATTATGAGTCAGGTGCTCTAACCGACTGAGCTATAGGCCCCTATACTTAAAAAGTATATCCCGTTTTTGATCAGGGACTGCAAATGTACAAAATAATCAAAATTTAGCAGAGATCCTTCTCATTTTTTTTAGCTTTGGCCGCAGATTCAAACCAACCGATCATAATGCAACAGGAAAAAATAAACCTCTCTGGCATTAAAAATATCATCTTCGATTTTGGCCAGGTTTTGCTGAACATCGATCCTCAACTCAGTGCCCGGGCTTTTGCCGGGCTTGGGGTGCGCGATGGAATCGATTTTTGGGGCAGCCGCAGCAGTTCCGAAACATTGATTGATCTGGAGAAAGGAGCCATCTCCCCGGATGATTTCCGTAACAATGTGTTGGAAAAACTGATCCCTGGAGTTACCGCACAGCAGGTAGATGATGCCTGGAATGCGCTGTTGCTTGATCTTCCGGGGTGTCGTGTTGAAAAACTAAAAAGCCTGGGTGCGATGTACCGCCTTTTTCTTTTATCGAACACCAACCAGATTCATTACGATTGCTATATAGATCGGTTTCAAAAAGAATTCGGATTCAGACTTGGGGAATTGTTCGAAAAACTCTGGTTTTCGCACCAGATTGGCCTGGTAAAACCCGATCCTGAAATATTCAGATTCGTTCTGAATGATGCGGGCTTAAAACCGGAAGAAACCCTTTTTATTGATGATACACTGGTTCATGTCGAGGCCGCCCGGAGTGTCGGAATCAATGCCTGGCATCTGAAACCCGGAACAGATATCTGTGATTTATTGTAAGAATATCATTATTGTTCCCCGGAACGGGAATCCAGGAACCAACATTTATAATATGTTTTTGGATTTTTAGTTTAAATAAATCACAAACCTAATAAAAAAGGTTCGCATCAGAAGATAAGATGCGAACTAACCTAACCGGGTTTCTGGCTGCTATAAAGCACGTAACCCCCGGACATTTACTTTGGACTTTTAACCCCGCCGGCCGGCGGGCAGGTTTAGACTTTAAGCTTGCCCGTCAGAGCTTCCCTTCACTCATCAACCTGTATATGGTTGTTTTCCCGATGTCGAGTTTCTGAGCCACCTGTCGCACCCGGTTGTTGTATTTCTGCATAAAGTGGTTGATGATCTTTTTGTTGTATTCCTCCAGGGTAGTTTCCTCATAAAGAAAGTCCTGCGAAGCACTAACCGTGCTGAAGGTGATGTCTGAATCCTCGATGGTTTCTGTGTTTGTCATCACGGAAGCCAGCTCCATAATGGCTTTTAACTCCCTTACATTCCCCGGAAACGGATATTTTTGAATCTTTTCAATTGCCTTCGGTGTGATGGAAAGCTTCTTCATCTTGTTCTTCTGGCAGAAATCATCTACAAAAAACCTGGCCAGCAGGGCAATATCGTTTCCTCTTTCCCGCAAAGGCGGCAGATTGACCGGCAATCCCAGAAGGCGATAATACAGGTCTTCGCGGAATTCGCCCTTACGGACCAGTTCCTGCAGATTCTTATGGGTTGCAACAATTACCCTCACATCCAGTTTAACATTCTCATTTCCGCCGACACGTGTCACCTCTTCCTCCTGCAGAACACGCAGGAGTTTTGATTGCATGTTGAGATCCATATCACCGATCTCATCAAGGAATATGGTTCCCTGGTTGGCTTCCTCAAACCTGCCGATGCGGCGGTTGTTGGCCCCGGTAAAGGCCCCCTTTTCATGCCCGAACATTTCGCTTTCAATCAATTCTTTGGGAATGGCGGTAACATTGACTGCCACAAAAGGCTTCCTGCTGCGTGGTGAAGCATGATGAATCGACTTGGCAACCAGTTCTTTTCCGGTACCTGTTTCACCATAAATAGAAACAGTGATGTTTGTTCTGGAGGCTTTCTCAATGAGGGTAAAAACCTTGTTTATTGCCGGACTGTTGCCCTTAATCAGGTTGTTGTTCTCGTATTTCCTGCCAATTTCTTCTTCAAGGTCAGCAATTTTCTGGCGGAGCTTGATGTTCTCACGGATGTTTTTGGTAATGTTCCAAAGGCGCTCCTTGGTATCCTGATCTTTCAGGATGTAATCATAGGCGCCTTTTTTCAGCAACTCAATGGCTGTAGCTACATCCTGCTGACCCGAAACAATAACCACCGGAAGATCCGGGTTAAATTCGCGCACCTGTTTCAACACCTCTAACCCGGTCATATCCGGAAGGTTATAATCGAGCGAAACAAGTGTCGGATTCTTATACAGATTCTTAAGCAGGCTTTTCCCGTCCGGAAAAATCTCTACTTCATACTCCGGGTTGAGCGTAAGATGATGCGACATAATCTTGGCAAAAATGACATCATCTTCAACAATAAAAATTTTAAGTGGTTCCTGCGCCATCAGAGCATATTTAAGACCGAAGTTACAAAATATCCATGAATAAACCCTTTTCTTTAACAGACAAGAGGTTATGCCTTAATATATCCTGTTTACACCGATAAGTAATGCCCTGATAGCTAATTATTAATGTATTTGGTGCGTATTTCGTCAAAAATCATAAAAATATCCTGTAGTGTCATGGCCGACATCAACTTTATCCGGAAAGGTTTGAAATCAGGGATACCCCTGAAATAGTGCGGATAGTGCTTCCTGGTTTCAAGCAGGGCTGTTATTTCACCTTTCCATGCTGCTGATGCTATCAGATGGTCCTGACAAACCTTAATCCGTTCACCCAGATCGGGTCCAGGCAGGATTTCACCGGTCTTGATATAATGCTTTACTTCCCTGAATACCCATGGGTTCCCGGTTGCACCACGCCCTATCATAATTCCATCAACCCCGGTTTGTGCCTTCTTCCCCGCAGCAGTCGGGCCATCCACGACATCCCCGTTGCCAATAACAGGTATCACCATTTTCGGATTGTTCTTAACCTCTCCGATCAGTGACCAGTCGGCACATCCGCTATACATCTGTGCCCTTGTGCGCCCATGAATGGTAATTGCACTAATCCCGATGTCCTGTAATTGCTCCGCCAGTAGAACGATGGGTTTGGATTTCTCGTCCCAGCCAAGTCGTGTTTTTACAGTTACCGGCTTCTTAACGGCCTTAACCACCGCTTCCGTTATTTTCAGTAACAAGGGAATATCCTGTAAAAGGGCGGCACCACCTCCTTTGTTAACGATTTTTCTGACCGGACAACCGAAGTTCAGGTCGATAAAATCGGGATTGGCTTCTTCGGCTACCCTTGCCGCCATCACCATCGAATCAATGTTATTCCCGAATATCTGAATACCGACCGGCCTTTCTTCTTCTGAAAACTCAAGTTTCCTTCTGCTCATCTCTACATCGCGGATGAGCCCCTCAGAAGCAACAAATTCAGTAAATACAACATCCGCCCCGTATTTCCGGCATAGTAGCCTGAACGGGGGGTCAGTTATATCCTCCATGGGTGCCAACATAACCGGAAAATCACCCGTTTCCACCAATCCTATTTTCACCCGGTAACTATTTGTCTTTTTCTGTTGATAATCAATGTATGCCGGAAAGAATGAATTATTGTCATAACTTTGTGTCTTGTCCGGAAACAATTGATTTTAGGGCACTCAGGTTTTAAACCCTGCAAAATAACGAATTTTTAACCAGCTATGCGACTGAAACCTGTATTCAGGGATCTTACTACCGGCTCTCGGTTACTTATGCTTATTCTGGTTATCCTGCTCTGCGGTATTCTTTCGCTTTCTGTCTCCTACCTGCTATCTGTTCTTATCTGGGGGAAAAGTGTTCTGCATGAAGCCGGAGATCCGGAAATGATAAATCTTGGCTTCATGCGTCTTACCCAGATGCTGAATCAGGTGGGATTTTTCCTTATACCTCCCTTTCTGTTTGCCTTACTCAGCGAGCGATATCCTTTTTCTTTCCTTGGCTTTAACAAACCCCGGATCATTCATTTTTTTGCTGCCATCCTGCTTTTGATGGCTGCAGGACCTTTGACTGGTTATCTCGCCGGATGGAATGAACGGCTGATTCTTCCGACGGAACTCTCGGGGTTGGCCGACTGGATGCGGACCTCTGAAGACACCGCTTCAAAACTCACCAACCGCCTGCTTAATGCGCCCGGAACTACATCTTTGATTGTCAATATTATCATGATCGGGCTGTTGCCTTCGCTGGGCGAAGAACTCCTCTTCCGGTCCGCACTGATCGGAATTTTCAGAAAGATATTCCGGGGGATACATCTTCCCGTTATTATTTCCGCACTCCTGTTCAGTGCCCTGCATTTACAGTTTTTTGGGTTTCTGCCCCGGTTTATGCTGGGACTCCTCTTTGGATACCTGTTTGTATGGTCCGGTTCTGTGTGGATCCCCGTAATCGCACATTTTATCAATAACAGCAGTGTGGTTATTGCCTCATATCTTTATAATAACGGAATTTCAGCCATCCCTGCTGATGAATTGGGCACTGTTTCGTCCGGGGCAGGAGTCGCATTGTCAACGGCAGCAGTCGTTTTGATTATGTTCTGGGTCTATTATACGAGGAAAAGTTCACCTGAATTATCCCCCGTTCAACAGGAGAGCAGTGGAACCATCAGCTGACCGGTTGCCCGGCACTTCGGTCGGGCTCGGGTTTGCAGCGGATATTGAATGATTTTAATAATTTTGCATGGTATAATTCTGATTTTCATGGATCACAAACTTTATATTCACAATACGCTCAGTCGCAAAAAAGAACTTTTTGAACCACTGAATGCTCCCCACGTGGGTATGTATGTCTGCGGGCCAACCGTTTATGGCGATGCCCATCTTGGTCATGCCCGCCCGGCCATTACCTTCGACCTGGTGTTCCGTTACCTCAGGCACCTGGGATATAAAGTTCGCTATGTCCGCAATATCACCGATGTGGGTCACCTCGAAAACGATTCCGATGCGGGCGAGGATAAAATTGCCAAAAAAGCCAGACTTGAACAGCTGGAACCCATGGAGGTAGTTCAGTATTTTACTGAACGGTATCATCACAATATGGATCAGCTCAATGTGCTCAGCCCAAGCATTGAGCCACGCGCTTCCGGTCACATCATCGAACAGATGGCCATGATCGAAGACATCTTTGATTCAGGAATGGCCTATGAAAGCGAGGGTTCCGTATATTTTGATGTTGAAAAGTACAACAAACAGTATCATTACGGCAAATTGTCGGGTCGTGTGCTCGACGATCTGATGGCCAACACCCGTGAACTCGAAGGACAGGAAGAAAAACGGAATCCTTTTGATTTCGCACTATGGAAAAAAGCCCAGCCTGAACACATCATGCGATGGCCTTCCAGATGGAGTCAGGGTTTCCCCGGCTGGCCCCTCGAATGTTCGGCCATGAGTGCCCGATACCTGGGCGAACGTTTCGACATTCACGGAGGAGGAATGGATCTGATGTTTCCCCATCATGAGTCGGAAATCGCCCAGAGCGTTGCCGCCAACGATACTGATCCTGCCAAATACTGGATGCACAACAACATGATTACCATCAATGGTCAGAAAATGGGTAAATCACTGGGCAATTTCATTACGTTGAATGAATTTATAACCGGTGACCATAAAGCTCTGGAAAGGGCTTACAGCCCGATGACCATCCGGTTTTTTATCCTTCAGGCCCAGTACCGCAGTACCCTCGATTTTTCGAATGAAGCATTGCTGGCCGCTGAAAAGGGACTTGACCGGCTGATGAAAGCCTGGACTACCCTTGGAAAACTTAGTGCATCAGATAAATCAAGTGTTGATACCGCATCCATCCGTACCAACTGCTACGACGCGATGAATGATGATTTTAACAGTCCCATTGTTATTGCAAACCTGTTTGAAGGGGCTCGCATCATCAATTCGGTTAACGACAAAAAAGAGAGTCTTTCGAACGAAGATCTTCAGGTACTTAGAGAAACATTCAGCACTTTTATCGGGGATATCCTGGGATTGAAACAAGAGGAAGCCTCTTCAGGCAGCGATGCAACAGTTGATGGATTGATGCAGCTGATTCTTGATTTACGAAAAAATGCAAAAAGTGCCAGGGATTTTGCCACAGCCGACAAAATCCGTGACGATCTGACAAAGATCGGCATCAGTGTAAAGGACACAAAAGAAGGCGCTGACTGGAGCCTGAATCAGTGATGGAAAGCACCGGGTAAATGTCGGAACTGGCTATCTCTGATGGTGGATTGAATATGTTATCAGAAGCATAGATTGATTGAATGCATATTCCTGAATCAAAAAAACATAGTTCCACCCGGGCGGGAGGACTCCTGAACAATAAATAAAAGTACCATGAAACCAAAATCAATTATTTTACTGCCACTGATATCCCTGGCGCTGTTGGCCGGGGGTTGTGGCAATAAAAGTGAAAAAATGGAAAAAGCGTTAAAAACATTCATCGCCAACTGGGAAGCCAAAGTCAAACCCTTACAGAAGGAAGCCTATATTGCCTACTGGAATGCTTCATTATCAGGCAAAGACGAAGACTATACCAGATCGGAGCAACTTCAGCTTCAGCTCAACAGCATTTATACTTCAAAGGAAGATTTTGCCCTGCTGAAAAAGATCAAAGAATCCAATTCCATTTCTGATTCTCTTTTAAAGCGGCAACTGGATGTCCTCTATAATCAGTATCTGGGGAATCAGATTGACACCGCCCTGCTGGCCAGAAAAATCAAGATGGAGGTTGAGATCGAAAAAAAATACTCAAATTTCAGGGCTGAGGTCGACAGTACACTTCTTTCGGACAATGATGTGGAAGATATTCTGAAGACTTCCACGAATAGCAAAGAACTCAGAGCCGCATGGGAAGGGCATAAAAAACTGGGCACAGTGGTTTCAGCCGATATTATTGAACTGGTTAAGGTCAGAAACCAGATTGCAAAACAGCTGGGGTTCAAGAATTTTCATGCCATGAGCCTCGAACTGAGCGAACAGAATCCCGAAGAGATCAGCACCCTTTTTGATGAACTTGACAACCTTACCCGCGATGCATTCGCAGGATTAAAGGATGAGATTGACACTTACCTGGCCAGCCGGTTAAGCATCACAAAAGATAAACTCATGCCATGGCATTACCAGAACAGGTTCTTTCAGGAGGCCCCGGCCATTTACAGCATCGATCTTGACAAGTATTACAAAGATCAGAACATTGAACAGCTGACTACCGACTATTACACCAGCATCGGGCTTGATATAAAAGACATGATTGCCAACAGTGATCTGTATGAAAAACCGGGCAAAAATCAGCATGCCTATTGCATCGACATCGACAATGAGGGTGATGTTCGGGTATTGTGCAACATCAAACCCAATTACAACTGGATGAATACCATGATGCACGAATTCGGTCATGGTGTTTATGATAAATACATTGATCGTAATCTGCCCTTCAGCCTGCGAAATCCGTCACATACCTTTACCACTGAAGCAATCGCTATGCTTTTCGGGCGAATGGGTGCAAATCCGCAGTGGATGACTGACATGAATCTGATTGATTCTTCGGAGAAAGTCAGAATTGCTGAAAAGAGTTACAAGGTACTCCGCCTCGAGCAGCTGACTTTCAGCCGGTGGGCACAGGTAATGTACCGCTTCGAGAAAGCCATGTATGAGAACCCGGATCAGGACCTCAACAAACTCTGGTGGGACCTGGTTGAAAAATACCAGATGCTGAAACGCCCCGAAGGTCGTAATGAACCCGATTGGGCAAGTAAGATCCATATTGCCACCTTCCCCTGCTATTACCACAATTATCTGCTCGGTGAACTGCTGGCTTCCCAGTTGAATCATTACATCACAGCAAATATTGTTAAATCGGAGGATTTCAGGTACCAGAGCTTCTTCGGTAACCAAGAAGCCGGCCGGTACCTTGTTGATAAAGTGTTTATACCCGGTGCAAGTTTATACTGGAACGACATGATTGAAAAAGCGACCGGAGAAAAGCTGACCGCCCGCTATTATGCAGACCAGTTTGTAAACGAATAAATAATTTTAAAAAGTATTCCAAGCCTGTCTGTTGATTCAGACAGGCTTTTTTCATTTGCCTATGGTTCATTGATCAGATCAGATCAGCCAATAACCCCCTTCAACCTGAGGAAATGACAATTCAACCACAGGATATACCATTTCACCCGGATTTATTTTCATAGGCGTTAACATTGATGCATTTTTGCATCGTTAAAAAGTAACACGAAATAAGAATCCAATTCCGGCATCAATTTTGTCTGAACACAAGAACAAAAAACACTATTCACTGCACAAAACCCGAACATCATGAAACCGATCAGAACCCTCCTCCGAATGCTGCCACTGCTGGCAATTGCAATTTTCATGTCATCCTGCGAACCCGACAACTGGAATAATATCCATGGTAAAGGACCTGTTTTCAGTGAGACAAGAGATGTGCCCATTCACCGTGATGTCTATGTTTCAATTCCTGCCGATGTTTTCATTTATCAAAGCCCGGCCAGTGACTTGACCATTGAAGCACAGGCCAATGTACTGGATGCAATTGAAACCTATGTCAGCGGAAATGAACTAAAAATCAAACTTGAAGATGGAGCAGGCCTTGGCAGCCATGAACGCATCAAAATATATATTTCATCTGCAATGTACAACAGCATCAGACTTTCTGGTTCAGTGAACCTCTATTCGGAAACCCCTATTGTGACGGATGATTTTGATATCAGTATTTCAGGCTCTGGTGAAGCTGATGTGGTTGTGATAGCCAATACGGTTAGTGCTTCTATTTCAGGAAGCGGTAAAATGTGGATCGAGGGGTCAACTGAATATGAGGAATTTACAATATCGGGATCGGGTGATATCTATAGTTATGGTCTGTTGAGTGAAACCTCCGATATCAGCATCAGCGGGTCAGGAAATTCTGAAGCAACGGTTGAAGAATTCCTCAAGGCTCGCATCAGCGGAAGCGGAAGTATATATTATGCGGGGTTTCCAGATGTTGACAGCCATGTTTCCGGTTCCGGCAGTGTTGTTCATGTGAATAAATAAACTTATGATATTGCTGGCCTGTTAAGGTTTTCAGACACTGAACCCTTGCAATACAGACTCTTTCCATTCATCCATCTCTTAAAAGCTCCACCTCTCGGGCCGGAGCTTTTGCTTTTTTCCTTCACAGTGTCAGGCCTGCAAAAAGCTGATATTTGACTGGATTATTATTGAATGGCTCAAATCTGCCTGTTAAGCAGGGTATTCGATTCCTTTCACCCTTCTCTGATTGCTGATCACTGTTTAGCACCGGATGATCCGAATACAACCTTCAGTTTGCCTTCAGCACTGATAAATGGCTTAATTCCTTCCTGTGACAAAACGATGTCGGTTACCATTAACCGGGTGACTTGTCCGTTGAGGGTAACACCCTCTGCCAGCCTGTATGATTTCAACTGCTGGTTAATCTCTTTTTTGAACATCTTTATCTCCGGAGCCAGCGACCAGACCATCTGTTTCGCAATCATGTTCCTGAAACCACCCTGGTAGATCCAGGCAGCCGATTTCACGAGAAAGTTTTTTGTTGAAATGTCGAAATCAAAATCTTTCAGAAACAAGGTAGAATCCTGGGTGTTAAATGCTGGTATACCTGAAAAGTAGATGGTTCCCTTTAGGCTTCCTGAAAGCGAAGTTTCAGCCACCATTTTGCCATTGCTGCCATAAATATTCACACTTTCAATCCTGACTTTTCTTTTACCTTCCGAAAAAGTTTGCCCGGTCAGGTACCTGGCCGCCTGGGAATTGATCTCACTATAGGGAATATCCACAGAAGCGTTGACGATTACCTGGTCATCTATATCATTGTTAATCTGTAATTTGGGAAGTGGTCCCGGAGTACCCGTAACAGGCTTTGATCCGACACTTGTTTCAATCACCGACCGTACGCCGCTCCTGTGGCGGATAATCCCGTTTGTTGCAGTGATTGGATTTGCATAAAAACCGGAAGGCTGAATGGTAAGCCACAACTTATATTCATCATTCAGGCTGATGGGCTGATTGAGGGTTTTCCATGCTTCGAGCGCATAAGGCTTCAGGTCAAAATAATCCTTCACACTTTCATCAATGGTTTTGCCCATTGACTTCAGGTTACTCTGCAGGATAAGGTCCGCCACGAATTTGACAGGTATGTTCATTCCGGCAACTTTAACCACAGGATCTGAGAGCCACTCGTAACCATCGGCTTCTGTTTTTGAACTCACCGTCCAGTCGGTATTGAGGGTTAAGGCTGTTTTGAATTTCAGCGCCAGGGCACCATTCAGTTCACGGTAATCAGACAATGTGATGCCAAGTTTCTGAACTTTAAACCCGGCTTTAATCCAGAGTTTCAGCGGCACCCGGTAGCTGATGATATTATCTTTCATGGAGAGTGTAATATCGCCCTGCTTCCAGGCCTTTACCATAAGATTATCGCCACCATTGTCGTCAAGGCTGTTGTCTTCGTATACAAGACCGGTGAACGTCCTGTTCACCTCCTTCTGGATATCACTGAGCTTTGCCTCCGTGGTGAAACCAATCACCGACGATTGAGGCTTAACAACCGATGGCTGGTAAACCTCGGCTGGCTTTTCTATTTTAACCGTGCTGCATCCCGCAGCTATAAAAACAAACAGCACCGCAAATACGATGCGGTAAATCAGAATCTGGTTTTTAAACATGTTGATCAGGAAAAATCGTTGTTGTGTATTTTCACAATTCTGGTCCGGGGGTTCTTTTTCAGATAATTACGGATGATCTGTCTTGTGTCACGGTTATCATCAAAGGTTTTTATACAATTATCAAGGCTATCTGTGCCGGTATCCGCCACATCGGTATATCCGAATCCAACGTACCTCCCACCTGCAATTTTGACCACCGCAAACTCTTCGTTGTGATGACCACGTTCAAGAATAAAGAAATCAGGATAATGAAATCCGGATGTCTTAATGGCCGCATCAACACGCCGGTTGTATTGTTCCGGCAATTCTTTACCTGAACAGGCACCACGGCACTGCTTTATCCCAAAATGGAAACAGGACCCATCCGTATCGTACAATCCACACAATTTCTGACAAAGTTCGAATTTCTCAACAATCCCATAGAGGTACTTTCTGGCATGCTCAAATGTTGTGAAGGATGTTACAGGCTGGTGTCCGTTCAGGTTACGCCCGATATAAAGCCTCCGATAGCCCTGATCGTCGGTAAATTCATACAATCCGGAACTGAAAATGGATCTCCGCTGGGCACGGTTATATAGTGGTTTGTGCTTCTTGATTTCAGATGATTCCAATAACAGTGCGATCAGTTCGCTGCCGGTAATTTCGTAGCTGATGGCTGCAACCCGGCTTCGCATTTCAACAGCCTTCACGGTTTCATTGTTCCTGAAATGCTGCACCAATCGCTCAAACATATTGTTGCTCTTCCCGATATAAATAACTTTCCCCTGCTCGTCGTGCAGGTAATAAACCCCTGTTTCTTCAGGCACCTCTTTGACAATATCGGGAATGCCATAACCTGATTGGTTCTCAATCGCGGAGCGGTCAGCCTGTAGTAAAAGTTCAAGTAACCGGGTTGTAGCCAGTGCATCACCTGCAGCACGATGACGGTTCTCAATCGTAATCCCTATTTCCTGGCAAAGCTTTCCCAGACTGTATGATTGTTTTCCGGGAAGAAGTTTTCGGCTTAGTTTAACAGTACAAATGGTGGGTCGACGATAATTATATCCAAGGCGTTTGAATTCATGCCGGATAAAATTGTAGTCGAATGATGCATTATGACCGACAAATGTAGCCCCTTCGGTCATCTCAACGATCTTCCTCGCTACTTCACAAAACCGGGGGGCATTGGCCACCATTTCATTGCTTATACCGGTTATCCGGGTTATCATGTAAGGGATGGGTTGTTCCGGGTTAAGCAGGGTGCTGAATTCATCCACAATACGGGTTCCATCATGCAGATAAACAGCAATTTCAGTCAATCTTTCGTTGACAAAATTTCCTCCGGTAGTCTCAACATCAATAATGGCATACATAACCTTACAAATGTAAAAACCTTTTGCTGTTTATAAACCTGTATACCAACTTTTATTCAACAAAGAGGCCGTCACTTCCCGTGACGGCCTCTTAAACAGTCAGGCTGATTCAGCCACCTGGATTACCTGATGTCAATCTGTTTTGCTGGTTTTACTTTAGCCTCCTCCCGCTTTGGAATCAGGATAGTAAGCACCCCGTTGCTGTGGGAAGCGGCAATTTTTTCAGATTCAACCGTTACCGGAAGGCTGAATGACCTGCGGAAAGAAGTATAGCTGAACTCACGACGCATATACCGCTCATCTTTTTCTTCATTCTTCTCTTCCTTCTCAGATGAAATGGTCAGTACATTGTTTTCAAGGTTGATCCTGAAGTCTCCCTTGTCGAGGCCAGGAGCAGCAACTTCAATCCGGAATTCGTCCTTGCCTTCTATGATGTTTACTGAAGGCATATTGATACCGGTCTGAAACTCGAAAAGGTTGGGAAGATAATCCCTTCCGAAAAATTCATCCACGATGCTCGGGAAGAAGTTCTTGTTTTTCAAAATTGGTAACATGGTTTAACCCTCCATTTTTAATTGTTAAACTTAATTTTCATGTACCCCTGTTCAAATTTTATTCCGGTTATAAAAAGAGGAAAAACTGACACGTTTTTCTGTCATAATGTCTGTTTATCAGTGTTTTATAAAAAACTAAAGCGCCAAAATGACGCTTTAATAAAAGACAAAATCTGATGATGGTTGGTTGTAGATTTATCTCTTCAGATCAGCTTGAGGTTCATTTTGATCCTGGATGTCAGAATATCTATGGCCACATGGTTGGCACCACCCTGGGGGACAATAATATCAGCATAACGTTTTGTTGGTTCAATAAACTGAAGGTGCATGGGTTTCACGTACTTCTCATAATGTTCAAGAACCTGGGAGAAAGAACGTCCGCGTTCCTCAATATCACGACGGATAATCCGCATCAGGCGGTCGTCGGCATCGGCATCAACAAAAACCTTTATATCCATTCGGTCGCGAAGTCGGGGGTTCGACATGATCAGAATGCCTTCAACAATAATGACTTCCTTTGGTTGAACAGGGATGGTCTCTTTGGCTCTTGCACAGGTAAGATAACTGTATATAGGCATCCCTATGGTTTCACCTTCCTTCAGGGCATCAAGGTGCCGGATCAAAAGGTTAAATTCAATGGAAGACGGGTGGTCAAAGTTGATTTTTGCCCGATCCTCCGGATTCAGATGGCCATTGTCCTTGTAATAGGAGTCCTGGGGAATGACAGCAACAGAGTCCTTGGGGAGTTTCTTGATGATCTGTTTGACAACGGTGGACTTTCCGCAGCCGGAACCTCCGGCAATTCCGATGATTAACATGTTCGACTATTTGGATATCCGGGTAAAATTAGTAAATTTTGAGTATTGGAAGGATGCAATGATGGAATAATGAGGCTTCTTCCATCATTATCCCGGTTAGAACCGGAAATATGGCCTTAAGGTAATTAATGCCGATCGAAAATTTGAGTAATGTTGGGCTGACTTCCAACTCTCCACCCTTCAAAAATTAAAGCATTTCAATACTTCAAACTTCACAATTGGTCATCCCAGGTTCCGTTTTTCAACTTAACCTGTAGAGACTTAATTAATTGTATAAGTTCATTTTCAGTTTTGTAATGTAGTTCATCCATTTCCTCAAAGGATTTCTCAGAAATCTGTCCAGCCTTTAAAAAACTTGTAATACACGAACAAAACTCCCCGGAAGAACCAAGTGCAATGTTGCAAAAATGAAGATATTCCTTAATGCTTTTCCTGCAATAACCTTCAGCAATATTCCTACTGATGCTATGGGCAGAATCAATGCAATTTGAAGCGGTTTTCTTAAGTTCCCATGGGAAATTCATTAATTCATTGCAGGCAAGAATATATAAATCAACAGCATCCAGCCATACCCTGAGTTGTTTAAAACCACGGTTAATGTTTTTTCTTTCTGTCATGTATGGATTTATAATGTCTGGAACTAGCTACAACAAAACATATTCCATCATTCCAATATTCCATTCTTCCATTACGCAAGAAATCCCAGCAGGATACCGGCGGCAACAGCGCTGCCAATTACCCCGGCTACGTTGGGGCCCATGGCGTGCATCAACAGGTGGTTGGTTTTATCGTATTCAAGTCCTACTATCTGCGAAACACGGGCACTGTCAGGAACTGCTGAAACTCCGGCATTCCCGATCAACGGGTTCATTTTGTTGCCTTCCTTCAGGAACAGATTAAGTATCTTGACAAACATAACACCTCCAAAGGTAGCAATCACAAACGAAGCGGCTCCAAGGGCAAAGATACCGACAGACTTTGCCGTCAGAAAAGTGGTCGCCTGTGTTGATGCTCCGACAGTAAGGCCGATCAGAATGGTAACAATATCGATCAGGGGACCTTTTGCGGTATCAGCAAGGCGCTTGGTTACACCACTCTCTTTGAGCAGGTTCCCAAAGAAAAGCATGCCGAGAAGGGATAAACCAGAAGGCACGATGAAGGTTGTAAGCAACATCCCAATGATCGGGAACAGTACCTTTTCCGTCTTCGATACAGCGCGGGGAGGCTTCATCCGGATAACGCGCTCTTTGGATGTAGTGAGCAAACGCATTACCGGTGGCTGGATCACAGGCACGAGCGCCATATATGAATAAGCTGAAATAGCAATTGCCCCGAGAAGTTCAGGTGCCAGCTTTGATGACAGGAAAATGGCTGTGGGTCCGTCGGCTCCACCGATAATACCAATGGCCCCCGCTTCTGAAGGTGTAAACCCCAGTAATAAAGCAATGCCATAGGCACCAAAGATTCCAAGTTGTGCTGCCGCTCCGATAAGCATTAATTTTGGGTTTGAAATGAGGGCAGAGAAATCGGTCATTGCCCCGATCCCAAGAAAAATCAATGGCGGATAAATACCTTGTAAAACACCGAAATACAGATAGTTTAATACACTTCCTGATTCATAAATACCAATCTGTAACCCCGGCGTGAAAGGGATATTGCCGACCAGAATTCCGAATCCAATAGGCACAAGTAAAAGTGGTTCATATTCCTTGGTAATAGCCAGGTATATAAAACTGAGCCCGACACAAATCATAACAAAGTGCCCCAATGTAAAATTGGCAAAAGCGGTATAGGAAAAGAACTGATTTAAGTGCTCTCCGATAAAGGTTAAAAAGGTTCCAGAATGTTCCATTGCTACTCTCCGATTACTATAAGTACATCACCCTCCATTACAGAATCACCCTTACTTACTTTCAGGGTCACAATTTTACCTTCCTTATCAGCATTAATGTTATTTTCCATCTTCATGGCTTCAAGGGTAAGGAGTTTCTGACCTACTTTTACAGAATCTCCTTCACGAACATGAATATCTAGAATAACTCCCGGCAGCGGAGATTTAATACTACCGGTGCCTTTTGGCGCACTCGGGCTGGCAGTTTTGGCAATACTGGGTTCTGAGTCAGTTGAAGGAACACTGACAGACCTTACGAGTTTCGGGGTTTTGGTTGTTTGCATTGTTTTATCAACTTCAACCTTGTAAACGGTGCCATTTACATCAACTTCAGCAATATTATCGTCGATATTCTGGATATCAACCTCATAGATGTTGCCGTTTATAGTAAACTTAAATTTTTTCATTTTTAATGCTTTAAATCGTTCATTAAACTTTTATCTCTTTCCTGTTAAACAGAATCAACCTTATCTGGGAGAATTCCGTAAACCATATATCTTTGAACTCCACGGAGAATACGTACGGGCCACCTTTTTAATCGTAAGCACAGCTTCTTCATGATCGTGAAGCTGATGTATGTATAGGTGCATAGCCAGGGCAATGGCTGCATTTACCTCACCCGAGAGCTCTTCAACCTGAATGGCAGGCTTAACAACCTGTTCCTTTCGGCTGAAAATCTTTCTCAAATTAATGCTGTACAATACCTTTGTGTTTCTGAACACCAGGTAAAGTAACATCAGGGCAATAAAAACCACCGACATGGCAATGATTGCCATTCCTATACCATATGGGTCCATTTTTACAAAATTTTCTCCGGCAGTAACCACAACCCCGGTATAATTATTTGCTTTGGGCGTCGTCTTTTCCAGAAAACCGAACACGGAAGAGCCGTCCTTCAACCTTCCGTAAGAAACATCATGTTTCTGAGAAGGGAATTTTATCGCATCGATCATGGTTTTGCCATTGCCTTCGAATAATGCCAGATAGTTTGATTCTTCAAGGTCAAAATTCAAATGAAGAATACCCCTGGTAGTATAATTATCAGCAAAAAAGACCAGATAATTCCTGGGGGCTATTTTTGTGATCGGATCACCTTTGGGTATATAATACTTGGTCGGATTGGCAGGATCGTTTGTAAGGTAGGACCCTCCGATATCAACCGTATTGTATGCTGAATTAAATATCTCGATCCAACTGCTGTGCCGGCCATAGTCATCTACATAATTCGAATCATTTAAAACCAATATCTCATTGATTCTAAGGTCCTGCGTACTCTGTGAATAACAACTGCCGGCAAAAAACACCAGCGCAAGTGTCACCAGGATGCTGGATATACTGATTGTTTTTATGATTTTTGCCATGACTGCCGGATTATAAAGGTAAGTTTGAATGTTTCTTCGGAGGATTCACATCCTTTTTGGTAGCCAAAGCCTGGAGCGCCCTGATTACACGGAAACGGGTATTACGGGGTTCGATTACATCGTCTATGTAACCATATTTCGCTGCATTGTATGGGTTGGCGAACTTATCCTTGTATTCATCCTCACTTTTGCGCACAAAATCTTCCCGCTCCTGAGGATCGGTGAATTCAGCCAGTTTTTTATTCTGTAAAACCTCGATGGCACCCTTTGGTCCCATTACCGCAATCTCAGCGCCAGGCCATGCATAGTTGATGTCTCCGCGCAGGTGTTTCGAACTCATTACACAATAAGCCCCGCCATAAGCCTTGCGCAACACAACGGTAACCTTGGGAACGGTTGCTTCGCCATAGGCGTAAAGCAGTTTTGCACCATGAATAATGATTCCCCCGTATTCCTGGGCAGTTCCCGGCAGAAAACCCGGAACATCCACCAGGGTAAGGATGGGGATATTGAATGCATCACAGAACCTTACAAACCTTGCAGCCTTGCGCGATGCATTGATGTCAAGAACACCTGCCAGATAGTTTGGCTGGTTGGCTACAATACCAACGGTCATCCCATTGAACCTGGCATAACCGGTTACGATATTCGGTGCATAATGCCGCTGGATTTCAAGAAATTCACTGTAATCCACGATTGAATGGATCACATCCTTTACATCATAAGGTTTGTTCGGGTTATCAGGGATAATATAGTTCAAAGATTCCTCCAGCCTGTCGATCGGGTCGGTACAAGGGGCCAGAGGGGGGTCTTCAAGGTTGTTCTGCGGCAGGTAGCTGATGAGTTTCCTGATCAGGGCAATGCCTTCCTTCTCGTCATCCGCCACAAAGTGAGAAATACCTGACTTTGACCCATGTACCATGGCTCCACCGAGTTCTTCTTCAGTTACAATCTCACCGGTAACTGTCTTCACTACCTTCGGCCCGGTAACAAACATATTGCTGGTACCTTTGCTCATTACGATGAAATCGGTGAGGGCCGGAGAATAAACAGCCCCTCCGGCACAGGGACCAAAGATGGCTGAAATCTGCGGAATCACTCCGGAAGCAAGGATATTACGCTCAAAAATTTCGGCATATCCTGCAAGACTGTTTACGCCCTCCTGAATTCTTGCGCCTCCTGAATCGTTGATGCCAATCACCGGTGCACCAACCTTCATTGCCTGATCCATCACCTTACAGATTTTATTGGCAAAGGTTTCTGACAAGGAACCACCAAATACGGTGAAATCCTGAGAGAAAACGTAAACCACTCGCCCGTCAATGGTGCCATGGCCGGTTACAACACCATCCGAAAGAAATTCCTGTTTCTCAATACCGAAATTTGTGCAACGGTGGGTTACAAACATATCGAACTCTTCAAAGCTGCCTTCGTCAAGCAGCATATCGATGCGTTCACGGGCCGTAAGTTTGCCCTTGGCATGTTGCGCATCAATCCTTTTTTGTCCGCCACCCAGTTTGGCAAGTTCTCTTTTGTCGAGAAGTTCTTTAATCTTGTCTTCGAAAGCCATCTGACTTTTTGTTTTTGTGCGATAAACAATAAGCCCTTTCGGGCTCAGAGTTATTTTTCGCGTTGGTTATTTATAATGTAGTTGTCTATTTGCTCTTATTTTCACAGAATTCTGTCAATACACCAAAGGTAGATTTGGGATGAAGAAAGGCAATGTGAAGCCCCTCCGCCCCTTTCCGGGGTTGTTGGTCAATCAGTTGTATCCCCTTTTCAGCCGTTTCTTTCAGGGCATCTTCAAGATTCTCCACTGCAAAAGCCATATGATGGATGCCCTCTCCCTTTTTTTCGAGGAATTTCCCGATCGGACCTTCAGGATCGGTTGACTCGAGAAGTTCGATTTTCGTCTGGCCAACCATGAAAAAGGCAGTCTTAACACGCTGATCCTTAACTTCCTCAACGGCATAACATTTTAATCCAAGAACTTTCTCATAATATGGTATGCTTTCATCCAGGCTTTTAACGGCGATGCCAATGTGTTCAATATGTGTAGGTTTCATGAAAAATAATTTAATGCTGTATTTATAATTGGTTTTAAATCCGGTCCTTAATTATCATCTGATTCACGGCAAATACATCATTCCCCGGTGTCAAATTTCCGGCAAAAGTATACACTAATTTGTTCGTATTAAAGGATTTTAATGAATTTATCCAAAAGTTAACAATATATAATCAGTCTAATTAAAATTTTGATTTTCACATACATACAACTACATATATACTTGTTGCTATATTAATAATGCCCGTGGAAAGAAGCAGTACTTCAGCTCAATGAATAATGCTGCAGAGTCCCAAAAAACAAGACTCTGCAGCAATAAACATTTAACCGGTGATGATCAGAATCGAACAGGCAGTGTTACACTGGCCTTCACATTTTTACCCCTGTGTCGGGCCGGATTCCAGGCCGGCATCAGCCGGACCAGTCTTATTGCTTCTTCATCGCAACCATATCCCAGCGAGTTAACGACAGTGATATCGCTCAGGCTGCCGTTGGGATTTACCGTAAACTGAAGCACAACTTTTCCTGAAATACCATTTTTAATCGCGGCTTCTGGTATTCTGAGATTGGCCCTGATAAATCTGAGCAGTGCTTTTTCCCCTCCCGGAAACATTGGAACATTCTCCGTAATTAGAAATACCTCTTCTTCCTTATCTGACATTTCCAGTTCGTTCATAGCCGTTCCCGAACCTTTTCTGTCAGCACTGATCAATCCCGGTGTCATGGTGGCATAACCAACCCCGATGGCGTAATTGCTCACCCCTTCGGGTAAAGGTAGCGGCTCCCTGACTGTAGTATATGTACCATTCCCATTCCTGACTTCACTGTCGATGGCCACAAAAGAAGTATAGGCGGTCAGCAGATTGTATTGCAAACCCAGTTGAATTACCTTTTGTTTTACATCTGCCGGCATACTTCCATCACCACCCGGGTAATCGTCTGTCATTCTGATCTTTTCACGCGCCCACAGGTATTTGATGGCCTGATTTTCTTGCGCGGGAATTACCAGCCCTGCCTGGATGCCCCCGAAGAATCTGCCATTGCCGTTGTTCCCTGTCAATTCTATTTTTCCGGAAGGGTTTCCATGGTATTTACCAAAAACCACTACCGGCCTCGATGAAAAAATATCCGGTATTACCGCGGGTTCAACATCATAAGCTTCAAAATCTTTGAAAATCAATTTAATGTTGGTCAGCAACGGAGTACTGATATATTCGAGAAATTCAGGGGCCTTTTTCCTTGCTTCAGCTTCATTCGTAATGATAAAACCTTCACCGGCGCCGGCATGTGCCAAACCTTCAATCAGGTATCGGTTGACCGAAGTTCCGATTCCAAAAGCAAAGAAACTGGCGATACCAAGATTTGATTTTATCAGGCTGAAAGCTTCCTTTTCCACCGTTACATAGCCATCTGTGGCAATCACAAAGGTTCTGGCGTATTCATCGTCAATTTCCATTTCCAGGGCCCTTTTCAATGCGGGAAGCAATTCGGTGCCACCTCCACCCGACTGCGAATCAAGCATTTGCATTGCCCGCTGTATATTATCTTCGTTTGCAGGTACCGATTGTCCGGAAAACAGATTATTCCCACCGGCAAAGAAAAGGATATTGAAACGATCGGTGCTTTTCAGGCCTTCAAGCAGTTCACCGATCAACCTTTTAGATACATCAAGCGGAAAGCCATGCATGGAACCGGAAACATCGACGATAAAAATATATTCACGGGGTGGGATCATCCCGGCCTTCACCTGATCGGGTGGCTGGATGGTTGCCATGAAGAAGTTTTCTTTTCCGTCACTGTATAGCCACAGACCACTTTCAATTTCATTGCCTCCCAACCTGTAGCGTAGAATGAAATCACGGTTTCCACCCTGAATTTCACTTTGATCAAGCGTTACCTGAACAGCGTTTCTGCCTTTAAAAACCATATCAGCCTTGTGGGATGGACAACTCACATTTTTCAACGGAATACCCGATGTTATGCGACAATCAAGTTTGAAATCATAAGCCGGCTTTTCGCCTTCATGCAGATATGGGTTGGCATTCCATCCTGGAAGTCCGTCCCCGGTTTCACTTTTTGATGAATACCTTGGACCAACCACTGTTGGATATACAAACTCGTAAATTCCCATCACAGGAACAATGTTTTCCGTGTATTGTACTTCAACCTCAACAAGATCTCCCGGCAAAATATTACCGACTCTCATCTGAAAAACATTGGGTCTTTGCTGCTCAAGCAAAGTAGCGGTACGTCCTTCGTTAACTGCACTGGTATAGTCGTTTCTGGCCTTCTCACGTTCTTCTATCTTCGCCCGGATGGTTCTTTCCCCTATCTTCATGTTTAATGCATGAACCGCGGCCCGGGTAGAACCCGGAAACACATATACAGCTTCGATGGCCTTGTTTCCCCGGTTCCTGTATACCTGACTCACAGTAACATGGGCTATAACCCCGGCAATATGAACATCGGCTCTGGTTGAGAGCAGTGGTAATGATTCCCCGGCATTAGGAGTGTTCATTTCAAAATAGGGAACACCGGGCCGGTCGGGTCCGGGTTCCTGCCCCCTGACATCAAGAATAAATACAATCGCGAAAAGTGCTGATAATCCAGCTGTTCTAAGGTGCTTTGTCCTGAATAATATATGTGGTTTCATGGCTTTGTAATTTTTGTCTTTTAAAGGATTGGGAGACACACCTCCGGCTCCTCCATGTTAATTATGAAGTATGGAAAAGTTTGGGAAATTATACGGGGTGCTGAAAATTCAACTGAAACTTACCGATCAGCTATGTTCTGTCTGAAAGGCTAATGGAATAATCGGGAAAAGAATACTGCCGGTAATAATCATCCGCTGAATGCCGTATTTCAACGGGAGAAAACTGTCAATTCAACAATTTAAAATAAACCGGCAGGTTCATACATACCCTGACGGTCTTTCCCCTCTGCATTCCAGGGGCCCAGCCGGTCATTTCACGCACCACCCTGATGGCTTCCTCGGTACACCCTCCGGGAACTTCACGAAGCGCCCTGATGTTGGAGATACTTCCGTCCGGCTCAATGATGAAAGAAACATAAACCACTCCGCTTATACCGGTTTCTCTGGCAATCTTAGGATAAACTGTATTCCCTGCAAGATATTTACGGAGGGCGGCCTCACCTCCCGGGTATTCAGGCATCTTTTCTGCAATCAGAAAAAAGTCCGGTTCGCTGGGATCGGTCTCCTCAATGGACTTTTCAGGAAGTTTGTAAGGCCCGATTTTTTCAAACGGGTTTGTTTCGACCATAATTTCAATTTCCGGAAGTTCATCCTTATTGTTTTCAACTTCCTTAAATAGGGTCGGATTTACCGGCTTTGGGAGTTCCTGCTTTTTCTCCACCACCACATCAATAATGTCGGTCACAGGCTCGGCCATGACTAACGGAGGGAGGACAATATTACCCGTATTCGGGGTCTTCCATTCAAAGGCTGCAAGGGCAGCAGAAATGGCAATAATTAAACCGAGTTGTAGAAAGACCGGGCGTTTGCGCTCCAGGTCTGCGCTGTTGGTTTTTCGTGTTTCCATGGCTCTTTGTTTTTGAATAAGTACCGGATTTATTATAAAGATGCGTTAACCATCCCGATTCCATAAACCAGAGAAAATAATTTCATTTTCCAACAATGTGCCTCTTTCAATCCGACTGTTAAAAAGTGCAGATTCCTGAAACCCCTTTCTTTATTAACGAAACCGGACTGGTTATTATTGCGGCTTAAACAACCTGATAAACAGCGCCAGATTAATGTTCAACATTAACACTATTTAAAATTCCTGTTCGTTACTGAAGGAAAGGAACTTAATTGTTGCTTCTCATTGCCCAATGACTATTTTTGTAACCACACACAGATGAAAACCTTTCCACTAAAACAGGCAGGTTAATTGACCACCTGCCGGATGAGGAATTGGTTAATTTATTCCGGGAATCAGGGGACCAGGAAATTATCGGTGTTCTGTTCAGGCGATATACTCATCTTGTTCTGGGGGTTTGTATCAAATATCTCCGTGACAGGGAAACTGCCAGGGATATAGCTATGGGTGTATTTGAAAGCCTGTTTTCTTCACTGAAGAAATACGAAATACACAATTTTAAATCATGGCTTTATACTGTTGTCAGGAGTCATTGTGCCCAGGCCTTGCGTGATCAGAAGAAAGATCCATTGATCATTCAATGGGAGGAAAATCTCATTCAGGATGTTATGGAAAAGGACGGGTTTTCACATCTTAACAACAACGATGAATCGGAGGAGCGGATCAGGAAACTCCACAGGGCTGTCGGAGATTTATCGCCGGGACAGCAGAAATGCCTGTTGCTCTTTTACCTGGATGGCAAATCCTATCAGCAGATCACGGAAACAACAGGATTCAGCATGAATGAAGTCAAGAGTTTTATTCAGAATGCGAAAAGGAACCTTAAAATCAATCTGGAAAGAAGTTATTATTGAACAAAGAGATGGAAAAGGGGAGAAATAATATACTTTTTACACCCTCGGGCTGCCTGACTGAAAAAGCGCTGGTCATGTTTACCCGCGGCCTGCTTTCAGAAGAAGAAACATCTTCTGTTAATGATCATATGCGGGTGTGCGAGATGTGTGCTTATGCTGCCGATGGATATTTACTCGCCGGGCCTGAAGCGTTTGCAGAAGACTTGTTATTCCTTAATTCAAGCATTACTGATCTATCTCTCAGTGAAGGAGAAATCCGGGAAACAACATTTGCTGTAGAAAGTCCTTTCGAAGAACCCCGGTTACCTGAGATGAGCCACGGGAAAATCAAACAGTTTACAGGAGATCTAAAAGCAAAAGCTGCAGCTGATCAGGACACCCCCGCTGAACGTGATCCGGAACCCATCATTCTTCATGCCGGTAAAACCACTTTCCACCGTTACCAGTTCCGGTTAATGGCAGCCGCTATCCTTTTACTGGTCGGATTCGGGAGCATACTCCTGTATTTTCAGTTTAAACATTCCACTGTTAACAGGGATACCGCGGCTCTGATTGAGAAATCAGATTCCATTTCCCGTGAATTAACATCAATCGGTGAGGTTTCTGATAAAAAGGCGGTTTCTGAGAAAAAAGTTCAACCCGGCCATACCCCCTCTATGGTAAAGGATTCAGGGAAGGTGATTACTGTAAATGACAACCACCAAACCAAGTCCCTTGGATATGCGAATCATCCGGTTGCCGGTTTGATTGACAGAAGCAGCTATACAAACCGTGAAGGAAATGCAATAGCTCCTGCCCTGGGAATGCCTCAGGGTGCTACTCCCGGCGCCCCTCAGGGTACCTCCGGCAACAAGACACCTAAGATTCCTGAAGAAAATGAAATTGTGACAATGAGTGTATCTTCAGATCAGGAAGAAACTATACCCATACCGGTCAATATGGATGAAAAAGCCTCACAGGAGTTAAAAATGAAATCCGCAAACGAAGAGGAAGAAATAATAGAAGCAGAGATTTTTACTGTTGTGGAAGAATCTCCACACTATCCGGGAGGAGATGAAATGAGAATAAAATTTCTGCAGGAAAATATTAAATATCCGCAAGCTGCCAGGGAGTCTTCACTCAGTGGTCTTGTGCATATTACCTTCATAATCGAAACTGACGGTACCATTACAGGCGTAAGGGTTTTAAGGGGAATCGGGGGTGGTTGTGACGAGGAGGCTGTGAGGGTGATTAAACTCATGCCAAAATGGACCCCCGGAAAGCAACGGGGTAAACCTGTAAGAGTTCAGTATAGTATGCCTGTGCTGTTTAAGCTGGCAGGATAGTTGCTTTTAAAATATTTGTTCCCCCGGTTTAAATATTACTATATTTTTGCGGGTGACATACTCAGGGATAATTGATTGCATGAAATCATGCAATATTGTAAATGAATTTTCATTTTTTTGCTTTCTTCCCTGATGGGAAGAATGTGATTTTTAATCACTCATATCGCTAACTGCTGAATTTATAATAAGGATGAAAAACACCCGACCTCTATTTATTCTAGTCACCGCAGGCCTGATTCTATCCTCTTTCATTTCAAGGGGCCAGGAAGCCGGCAAAGTCAATCCTGTTGATTCCTTAACCAATTCGTTTGAATTTGTTAAGGATGATTTCATTGCAGCTTCGCTTGACAGTCTGGCCAATCTGAAATTTTTTGAAGGCTTTGATTGTGCGTCGGCAGCAGAAATAGAGAATATATTCGGGTTTTCACCCGGGTTTGTTCCTGTTTATGCCGATTCTGTATATTACAACAGAATTAAAAAGCTTGATGCTGCAACACCGATCGATCTCACGTATAATCAATATGTGAAGGATTATATTGAACTGTATGCTGTTAAGAAAAGAGCATTGACAGAGCGTGTCATGGGTATGGCCCAGATTTATTTCCCTCTGTTTGAAGAGCATCTTGACCGTTACAACATGCCACTGGAGTTAAAATATCTGGCAATTGTTGAATCGGCGCTGAATCCGATTGCCAAATCACCTGTCGGAGCATCAGGCTTATGGCAGTTTATGTATGGCACCGGTAAGGCATATAATCTGAATGTAACTTCGCTGGTCGATGACCGCCGCGACCCGATTAAATCGACCATTGCGGCCTGCCAGCACATGAACGATCTTTATAAAATGTATCATGACTGGTTGCTTGTACTCGCAGCCTATAATTCAGGGGCAGGAAATGTTAATAAAGCGATAAGGCGTTCGGGCGGAAAAATGAACTTCTGGCAGATCAGACCTTTTCTCCCGCTCGAAACCAGGGGATATGTTCCGGCTTTTATTGCTGTGAATTATGTAATGAGTTACGCTGCCGAACATAATCTCCGTGCAGTGCAGCCCCGTTTCCATCACTACGAAATTGACACTGTCATTGTTAAGGATGTATTATCGTTCGGTCAGATTTCAAAAATGCTGAATCTCCCCGCCGAAGAAATCCAATTCCTGAACCCTTCTTTTAAAAACGGTATTATCCCTGCAACCAAAGGGAATGTCTATACCCTGAGACTTCAGAAAAAAAACATTCCTGATTTCGTTAACAATGAAGCCCAGCTGTATGCGTTCCGCACCCAGTCAGAACTTGAAAAAGAACAGGTGCTGAGCATGATGAAAACCGTTACCCAGGCTGAATATCATAAAGTTAAACGGGGAGAAACCCTCGCATCGGTTGCTAAAAAGTATCACTGTTCAACCAGTGAAATTAAACGGTGGAACAGACTGAAATCATCGAAGGTTAAAATTGGCCAGCGACTCGTTGTCAGGCCGGAAAGTCCATTGCCGGTTCAGATGGCTTCCGGCGAATCCAAATCAGCGGTATCATCAGCAGACAATAAAGACAAAACCACCCTGGCCATGGCCGACGGTAAGGAAGCAAAAGTTGCAAACCAGGCAGCTGCCGATAAAGACACCAATGCTGCTGTTATTAACAAAACCAAGGTGGTTAATAAATATCACAAGGTTAAATCGGGAGAATCACTGGGGAAAATTGCCGATAAGTACAAAACTTCGCTTGCCGATCTCAGAAAATGGAACAATATCAAGGGAAGCACCATTCATACGGGTGACAAACTGATTGTCGGAATGACTGAGATATCAGAGCAGATTGCTGAGAATACTCCGGAAACCAAGGCAAAACCAAAACAAAATTCAAACAGCCTTGACTTTATTTATTATACAGTCCGTCAGGGCGACACCCTCTGGAAAATAGCCCAGAAACACAATGGAACCGTTGAAGAAATCAAAAAACTGAATAACATCTCAAACGAAAAATCCCTGAAACCAGGTCAGAAAATTAAGGTCGGCGTAGCCTCCTGATTTTCTCCGCATCCTGAACTCCTTAAAGAATATTCTCAATTGCTTTTATGCCGGAACTGTTACTTGTTTCCGGCATTTTTTTTCACATGCTGGATACTAAAAGAACAGGTATATTTGTTCTTTCTAATCAATCTTATTTCTCAGATGAAAATATTCAACGGGATCTTTAAAATGTGCCTTGGGCTCTGTGCTGCAACTTCATTGCTTACTTCATGTGTAAATGACGAGAAATCACTGAAAGCAGAATCGACCGGAAAACCATCTGAAATCCTGATCGTGTCGGAGAAGGCTTTATGGAAAAGTTCTGCCGGCGACTCCGTCCGGGCTTTTTTTGATGGTCCGGATGTTGGATTACCACAGCCGGAACCACTCTATAAACTTGCCCAGGTTGAAGAAGATGAATTCAACCGCTTGTTGCAATCGCACAGGAATATTTTCATCATGACAATAGACAGCAGCTTTAAAGAGCCTCTGGTTGAGTTACGCCGTGATATCTGGGCTGCTCCTCAAAGAGTGGTTAAAATCACGGCCCCTTCAATTGAGATGATAAAGAGCAGCTTTTTAGAAAAACAGGCTGAGATAATCAATATGTTTGATAATGCTGAAATTGAAAGGCTTCAGAAATTATATTCCAAATCGATGAATCTGAAGGCTATTGAACTTGTTAAAAAGAAATTCAACCTTACCGTAAAAATTCCCGCTGATTATTATCTGGCTGTCAATAAAGAAAATTTTGTGTGGCTGCGCCGCGAAGCCAACAGGTTAAGCCAGGGAATCCTGATTTATTCTTATGCCTATACCGACACCATTGCATACAATCCTGCCAAAATCAGGTCGGTCAGGGATCAGTTTACCCAATTGTATGTACCCGGCCCCAGTGACAGTTCCTTTATGATTATTGCAGATGAATTTGTTCCTCCGGTTGCCCGTAAACTCAGCCTGAAAAAGGAACTGGCCGTCGAGACACGTGGTTTGTGGGAGGTCAGGAAGGACTTTATGGGAGGCCCTTATATCAGTTATACCTTTGTTGACAAACGGAATAACATGGTGATTACCCTTGATGGATATGTTTATGCACCCAACGAAGATAAAAGGGATCTGATCAAACAGGTTCAGTCCATCCTCTTATCTTATGAATATGTAGAATAAAGGCCCGAAAACCACCTCTGAAATATTTTTTTTAAAAAACCTTGACAAGCGATCCTTTATTATCTACTTTTGACCACTTGGTTAAATCATATGATTAAACCTTATGGATAATAACTATATGACTGGAATAGATTCAAATACAGAGCAAATCATCATGAAGGCTGCCCGCAGAGTTTTTACCAACAAGGGCTTCGATGGGGCACGCATGCAGGAGATCGCCGATGTAGCCGGAATAAACAAAGCGCTCCTCCACTATTATTTCAGGAGTAAGGATAAACTTTTTGAAGCCATATTCAAAGAAGTGCTGAATACGGTTTTCCCAAAAATAATTGCAGTGCTGATGTCACCGCTTACACTGTTCGAAAAAATAGAAAAGGTCAGTTTCAACTACATTGAGATGCTGAAACAAAATCCTGATCTGGCCATTTTTGTCTTCCATGAAATCAGCAGGAATCCCGAACGACTGGTAGGAAATTTCAAGAATGTCGGTGCCGATTTTAAAATCATCCAAACACAGATTACGAAAGAGGTAGAAGCAGGAATCATTGTACCCATTAAAGCGGAACACCTGATAGCCAACCTGATCAGCTTATGTGTGTTCCCTTTTATTGCCAGACCGGTTCTCATGGGTATGGCCGGAATGGATCAGGCTGAATATGACCGGTTTCTTGAAGAAAGAAAGCAGATTATTCCCCATACCCTCATTACCGCGATAAAAAAACAGAAATGAAAACTATGATACGATTTGGCATTGTAATGCTGTTCTTCCCGGGAAACATCATTGCCCAGCAGGCCGGCATGCTTACCCTTGACTCCTGCTATAAACTGGCAGCAGTGCACAATCCTCTGACCCGCCAGGAATCCCTTTACAATGATGCCTACCGGTTTCAGTTATCTGCACTGAATGACAATTACCTTCCCCTGGTTTCAGCGGGTGGTCAGCTCAGCTGGCAATCAGATGTAACCGCACTGCCGATCTCCCTTCCCAATGTAGAAATTCCTTCACTTGACAAAGACAGTTACAAATTGAACCTGGATATCAGTCAGTTGATCTGGGACGGAGGTACTGTAAGAAAACAAAAAGAACTTGAGAAAGCCGGGCTGCTGGTTAACCTTCAGTCGGTTGAGGCCGAGAACTACCGGTTACGTGAAACTGTTAACCAGGTATATTTCAGTATCCTGTTGATCAGGGAGAATGAGAAATTGCTGAAAATCAGCATGTCGGAAATACAATCAAGGCTGGGACGGGTCAGAGCCGGTGTAGCAGGAGGAACAGTTTTACAGTCGAATGCAGATGTGCTGGATGCTGAAGTTATCAAGATAGAACAATTACTGACCGAGCTTGCCCACAACCGGGCAGCAGCCATATACCGGCTTGGTGAGATTACAGGACTTCAACCGGGGCCAGCCGTTGAGCTGCTTCAACCCGTTTTTGATACGCTACCTCTGGCTAATACCCGCCTGAGACCGGAATATCGTCTGCTGGAACTGCAGCAGGACAGGCTGACCGTCCAGCAGAAGATGACCGGATTAAAGGTAATGCCACGAATTTCGGCTTTCGCGACTGTTGGTTATGGCAAACCAGGGTTGAATATGCTTTCAAATCAGTTTGACACGTGGGCCATGGCCGGAGCCCGGTTTTCCTGGACGCTCTGGAACTGGAAACAGCATAAAAAGGAGTTCCAGATCATAGGCATACAAAAGGAAATTATTGAAACTCAAAAGGATAATTACGAAAGGAATCAGCGTATTCTGCTCAGCAACCTGAAGCAGGAAGTGCTGAAAAATGAAAATTTAGTTGCAGCTGACCACCGTATAGAACAATTGCGTGAATCGGTGGCAAAATCTGCTGGTGCACAGCTTGACCAGGGTATTATAACTTCTTCGGAATATCTGACGGAACAGAATGCCCTTACACAGGCCCGCATCAACATGAGCCTGCACTATATTCAGTTGCAGTATTCAAGGTTGAACTACATCACTGCAACAGGCCTGCTGAAGTGACAAATAATAAACGAGTATAAATATCAGGAAAAAATGAAAATCAGGCAAACACTAATACTTCTGACCATGGGTTCCGGTTTATTGGTTTCTTGTAAACAAAACAACACTGCTTCTGATGCTTACGGAAACTTTGAAGCCGTCGAGACAACCATCTCGAGTGAGGCGAATGGCCGTATCCTCTGGCTTGACATTATGGAAGGTCAGGTTCTGAAAAGAGGGGATACTGTTGGTTTAATCGACACAACAGACCTACATTATAAGAAACTTCAGCTTCAGGCCCAAAAATCGGCCATTGAAAGCAAATCGGCCAGCATCAATGCCCAGGCATCTGTTTACAATCAGCAAAAGTCAAACCTGAACAATGATCTCAGGCGGATTGAAAACCTGATGAAAGATCAGGCTGCTACACCAAAACAGCTGGATGATGTTACCGGTTCCATCAGGATAGCAGAGCAGCAGATTATAAGTGTAAAAACACAGTTGGCAGCCGTCAGCGACGAAATTAAAGCCATTGATGCACAGATTGCCCAGGTAAATGAAGCCCTGAAACGATGTTTTCTGATTAATACCGTTGAGGGAACCGTTTTGTCGCGCTATGCTGAAACCGGAGAGGTTACGGCCTTCGGAAAACCACTTTTCAAAATAGCCAATCTGAAAACAATGGACCTCAGGGTGTATATCAGTGGCAAGATGCTTTCGGATGTTAAAACAGGGCAGAAAGCCCGGGTTCTTATAGATTCGGACAAAGGCATGAGTGAATTGGAAGGGGTTGTGACTTGGGTTTCGCCTGCTGCTGAATTCACCCCAAAAATTATCCAGACACGTGAGGAGAGAGTTAATCTTGTATATGCGGTGAAATTAAGTGTTGTGAATGACGGCAGACTGAAAATTGCCATGCCGGCCGAGGTTGTTTTCATCAAATAGAGTATCTTCGACACATATTCACAAATTAATCTATGTAAACATGAAACAGACATTAATCCTCGCAATGTTCGCCATTGCCCTGGTTTTTCCTTCCCCAGCAAAAGCCCAGAATGCAAAAGCAGATAGAATCGCAGGCATTTACCTGACCTATGATGATGAAACCCTCAAGGAGAAATCGCAGGTAAGAATCCACAAAGCAGCCAATGGCAAATATGTCGGTGAAATTGTGTGGCTTAAAGCCCCAAAAGAAACCAACGGTAAAGAAAAGCTGGACAAGAACAATCCCGATCCAAAGCTTCAGTCAAGGAAGATCATGGGGCTTCAGATCCTGAAGGATTTTTCGTATGATGCTGACAATGATGAGTGGAGTGAGGGAACCATTTACAATCCTACCAGTGGGAAGACCTACAACTGCTATATGAAATTCGAGAATTCGAAGTCTTTGAAAATCAGAGGTTACATTGGTGCGGCATGGATGGGGCTCGGAAAAACTGCCGTGTGGACGAAAGAAGAAACTATCAGAAAATAAATTTCCTGATGTCAGAATACGCCATCAATTGCATTGGTCTCAATAAGCGTTATGGAAAAACACAGGCACTTGACAACCTGAGTTTTTCGGTAAAACAGGGGGAGATTTTCGGTTTTATCGGTCCCGATGGTGCCGGTAAAACCACTCTTTTCCGGATTCTGACCACGCTGTTGCTGGCCGACTCCGGCACTGCCAGTGTTGCCGGATTTGATGTGGTAAGGGATTACAAAGCATTAAGAAAGATCCTGGGTTATATGCCCGGCAAATTTTCACTTTACCAGGATTTGACCGTTGAAGAAAACCTGACGTTTTTTGCCGGAATTTTCAAGGCCAACATCAAAGAGAATTATTATCTGATCAAAGATATTTATGATCAGATAGCGCCTTTTGCCCGGCGAAGAGCCGGAAAATTATCGGGCGGGATGAAACAGAAACTTGCACTTTCATGCGCCCTGATCCACAAACCTGTTGTACTGGTGCTTGATGAGCCAACCACCGGTGTTGATGCCGTTTCACGGCGGGAATTCTGGGAAATGCTTATCCGGCTGAAAAAGGAAGGCATTACCATCATCGTTGCCACACCTTACATGGATGAAGCAATCCTCTGCGACAGGGTTGCACTGATCCAACACGGTAAAATACTGGTAACAGGTACCCCATCATTCATCACCGGAGCCTACCCATGGAAGCTCTTCAGGGTCAGGAGCAACAACACGCTGAACCTGATAAGTCAGCTGAAAAAGCACCCGGATATACACAGTGCAGATATGTTTGGCGAGTATGTACATGCCGGAACAGAACATGGGAAACTCAACACGGAAGCCATCCATGCATTTCTTGAGGCGTCAGGAACAGTTATGACAGAAGTGTCCGAAATCCCTGCAGGCATTGAAGATTGTTTTATTGACCTGATGAGAAAAGAAAATGAATAACGCTGAAACCGCCATAGAAGCAAAAGACATGGTGAAACGGTTCGGCAGTTTTATTGCCAACGACCATCTGACTTTTTCGGTATATAAGGGTGAGATTTTCGGTTTCCTGGGAGCCAATGGCGCCGGAAAAACTACAGCCATAAGAATTCTTTGCGGATTGTCAAAACCAACCTCCGGTGAAATCAGGGTTGCCGGTTTCAATGTTTTCACTGAAACTGAAAAGATCAAGAAGCACATCGGGTATATGAGTCAACGTTTTTCACTCTACGAAGATCTTACAGTTTTTGAAAATTTCAGGTTTTACGGGGGGATTTACGGCATGAGTCGTTCTGCCATCAGGGAAAAAACCAGTGAAATGCTCGGAAAACTGGGGATTACAGAGCTCCGCAACACCATCATTGCTTCCCTCCCATTGGGTATCAGGCAGAAACTGGCTTTTTCCGTAGCGATTATGCATACCCCGGAAATCGTATTTCTGGATGAACCGACAGGGGGTGTTGATCCGATCACCCGGAGACAGTTCTGGACCATGATTTATGAAGCGGCAGCTTCAGGAATCACCGTTTTTGTGACCACCCATTACATGGATGAGGCCGAGTACTGCAACAGGGTTTCCATTATGGTGGATGGCCGGATTGAAGCACTTGACACGCCTGCAAAACTCAAAGCCAGGTATGAAGCAGCCAGTATGAACGATGTTTTCATAAAGCTGGCCAGGAATACTATTGAAAAATGAGAAGTAATAATTATTCAAACCCGAAAATGGTTTTATCCGGTTATGAAAAGATTTGTGATTAAGGAATTCCTGCACATTTTCCGGGATATCCGGTCGATGGTTATCCTTTTCGGGATGCCACTGGTACAGGTTCTTCTTTTCGGATATGCCATTACCAATGAGGTTAAAGATGTTCATGTTTCGGTGGTTGACCCTTCGCATGATCAGGTTACTACTGCCATTCAGCAGAGACTCTTTGCTTCGGGATATTTCCTGCAGGGGGAGGTACTGTATTCGCAGGGTGAGATTGAAGAGAGTTTTCGTAAAGGCCGCAATAAAATGGTCGTGGTCTTTGATGACAACTTCGCCCAAAAGCTTGAGCGGCGAGAAATACCATCCATTCAGCTGATTGCCGATGCTTCGGACCCCAACACCGCCAATCTGCTGGTAAACTATGCCAATGGCATTATTGCCGGATATAATCAGTCAATGGCTGTTTCCGCCGGAGGTCCGGTTATTGTCCCTGAAATCAGGATGATGTACAATCCGGCCCTGAAGGGTGTTTTTATGTTTGTGCCGGGTATTATTACAATTCTTCTGATGCTGGTCTCCGCCATGATGACATCCATTTCAATTGCGCGGGAAAAGGAACTTGGCACGATGGAAGTATTGCTGGTATCTCCGTTAAAACCACTGCATATCATTGCGGGTAAGGTAATGCCTTATGTTCTGCTCTCCTTCATCAATGCCATCTCTATCCTGATTCTGAGCCACTTTGTGTTTGGTGTTCCGGTAAACGGCAGCCTGGCCTTACTCCTGGCCGAAAGCATGCTGTTTATTGTGCTTGCACTGTCGCTGGGGATTTTTATTTCCACTGTCAGCAACAACCAGCAAACAGCCATGATGCTTTCCATGTTTGCTCTGATGCTTCCCACTATATTACTTTCCGGTTTTATATTTCCGGTTGAAAACATGCCGGTTGTATTGCAATGGCTGAGCGCTGTCATGCCCCCCAGATGGTTCATCCTGATTATCAAATCGATTATGCTTAAGGGAACAGGCCTTGCCTATTTCTGGAAAGAGACCATAATCCTGATCGTCATGACCCTGGTATTTATTCTGGCGAGTGTTAAAAAGTTCAAAATCAGGCTTGCCTAAAGGTATTTCCACAACATGAGGACAATTTTCTACATAGTGCAGAAAGAGTTTTTACAGGTGTTCCGTAACCGGATGATGCTGCCCATCATATTTGTGATTCCGGTGGTTCAGCTGCTGATCCTGTCCTATGCGGTGACTTTTGAAATAAAGAACATCAATCTGTATGTCGTGGACAATGACAATACGGTAAGCTCAAGAAGCCTGCTGGAGCATTTCAGGTCATCACCATTCTATCACATAACCGGTCAGGGCACCAACAGCCGCCTGGGCATGGAGTATCTGCAAAAGGGGAAAGCCCATCAGATGGTGGTACTGCTCCCCGGATTCGAAAAGAACCTGGTAACAGGGGCGCCGGCCAGGGTACAGGTGATCAACGATGCCATCAACGGTAGTGCTGCCGCCCTGATGAATGCCTACACCATGTCGATCATCAGTGATTATAATAAAACCATTATTACCAGGGTACTACCCGCGGCTGCATCACCCATGAATGTATGCTGGTCTTTCTGGTTCAATCCCGAACTGGACTATAAAACCTATATGGTACCCGGCATCCTGGTGTTGCTGGTTACCATCATCGGGATGTTTCTGGCCGGGATGAATGTAGTTCGGGAGAAGGAGATCGGGACCATAGAGCAAATCAACGTTACCCCGATCAGGAAATACCAGTTTATTGCCGGAAAACTTATCCCTTTCTGGATTATAGCCCTTTTTGAACTGGCTATTGGTCTCCTGGCTGCCCGGCTGATATTTGATATTCCATTGTTGGGCAATATTTTCCTCATATTTTTCATTGCCTCGGTTTATCTGCTGGTTGTTATGGGCATCGGGCTTTTTTTATCAACAATTACCAACACCCAGCAACAATCTATGTTTCTGGCCTGGTTTGTCCTGGTAATCTTTATTTTAATGAGCGGTTTATTTACCCCGGTCGAGAGTATGCCACAGTGGGCCAGGAGTCTGAATGTGGTGAATCCGATTGCCTATTTCATTGCCATGATCCGGATGGTTATGCTAAAAGGTTCTGGTTTTCAGCATGTTTCGGATAAACTTGGACTACTTTTCATCTATGGTATCGCCATGCTTTCACTGGCGGTGTGGCGATACAGGAAGACCACCTGATTAATTCAAAGCTTCAGGTACAAAGCTCCAATTAATCGCATTATCATCTGAAGCGAAATTTCACCGTATTAATTCTCACCGATTCCATTGGTCTGACGATCCGAACTCAGGATTCTTTTGGCACACCGTTTGTAAAAAGGTTTTACACTTCATGTTAAAAGCCATAACATGCTGTACAGCCGGGGATTCCGTAAATGAATCATTAAACCGGCCAGTGATTAACCAAGAATAGCTGAATGCGTAAGCGAATTATATATAATACCCTGAGTTTATTTATCCTGATGTTTATCATGCTGGTTCCTGAATCATGCTCGGTATCATCGGAACAACATTTTTTAAGCACCGACCAGACCGGTGGTGTTTTGAAAGACATTATCCGCAGGGGCAAGCTGGTAGCTCTTACCGATGATAATCCATTCAATCATTTTGAACTTGAAGGGGAATCAAGGGGATACCAGTATGAAATGCTTAAAAAGTTTGCAACTAACCTTGGCGTGGAACTCGAGGTTATCGTTGAACCAGATTATCACAAAGCCCTGCAATACCTGCAACAACGCAGGGTTGACATTGTTGCCATGGAATTGCCTGCTGTAACCGACCACAGGTTTGCGATAGAACAAACCGAGCCTCTGTTTCTGGCAAAGCAGGTACTTATCCAGCGCAAGCCCGACAACTGGCGCAGGATGCGTGATATGAACAAGGTAGATGCCAGGTTGGTCAGGGATTTGAAGCAGCTTGAAGGCAAGACCATTACGTTATCGTCACTTTCACGCAATCAGTATTACCTCTCTGACCTGCAACATGCAACCGGCAATGATGTCCTGATCAGTGCGGATTCCAGAAGAAATGTAGGAAAACTTATCGAAGCGGTGGCCAGCGGTGAAGCTGATTATACCATAGCATTTCAGAATACGGCCAATGCCTACTCATTAATTTACAATGATCTTGATGTTAAGACATTTGTCAGTCCTGAGATCGGGGTAGGCTGGGTTGTAAGGAAGGGCTCTGTCAACCTGCGCGAAGCCGCTAACCAATGGATTGAAGCCAACCAGAACAGCCGTGAATTCAAATATCAGTACACAAGGCATTTTGAAAATCCGCGATATGTTCATCTGGCTCTCGGTGTTCCGTTAAAGCACAGATCCATCTCCGATTATGACGATGTCATCAGGCAGATGAGTGCAAATATTGGCTGGGACTGGCGTTTACTTTCGGCCCTGATTTACAGGGAATCGAAATTCCGTACCGATGTCCGGTCAAGGGTTGGCGCTTTTGGCCTGATGCAGCTGATGCCTGCCACAGCCCGTCGTTTTGGGGCACATGAGGGATCCACACCGCAGGAGCAGATTGAAGCCGGCGTGAGGCTGATAAAATACCTCGACAACCAGTTTAAAGGCCTTGTTCCTGATCCTGAAGAGCGGAAGAAATTCGTGCTTGCCGCCTATAACATCGGCCTCGCCCATGTACTGGATGCCTATAAGCTGGCAGAAAAACATGACAAAAACCCTAAGATCTGGGCTGGCAATGTTGAATATTGCCTGTTGTCGAAATCACAACCGGAATTTTACAATGACCCGGTGGTAAAGCATGGACGTGTCAGCGGGAAAGAAACACAGCGGTTTGTAACCGATGTGCTTGAAAAATACGACCACTATAAAACGATTGCGAAAGACTGAAATGTCTCCTTAACGGGAATTCTTTATATCTTCACTGATCAGCCGGCATGTCCGGCTGATTGTTTTTTCGATGGGGGTGTATTCAAAGTTGAGGGTACAATGCAGTTTTTTCGAGGAATAATAGAAACTCCCTTTAGAGGTTCGGGCTGTTTCCCGGGTAATCAAAGGCCTGGCACCGGTCAGTTTGCTCCTGAGCCATTCGAGCCGCCAGGTAACATTGAGTAAAAAATCAGGCAAGGCTATTTTCGGATCAGGTTTCCCGAACCCGCGGGCAATCAGCGTAAAAATCTCACGATAAGTAAAATCGCCTGCTGATACAACAAAACGTTCATTCCGGACATTGCTTTCCATCAGCCCGGTCATTGCCCTGACCACATCCCTCACATCCACAAATCCATTGATTCCTTTCCCATAAAACAATGCGTTCTGCCGGATCACGGAAAACATTTTTGTACTTCCTTTATCGGTATCACTATAGCCAAGGATTACCGAAGGGTTTACAATCACCGCATTCAACCCTTCTGCGGTACCACGCCACACTTCCCGTTCACCGGCATATTTACTGAGCGAGTATTTCGAATTGTAGGCGTTGGTCCTGAACTGTGATTTTTCATCAATGATGTTGCTGTTCTCAGTCCGTCCGAGCGAAGCAATGGAGCTGACATGGCATAGTTTGCCGATCCCGGCTTCCAGTGCGGCATTCACCACATTGGCCGTACCGTCCACATTAATTTTCATCATCAGGTCACGGTCGCGGGGATCGAAGGAGACAATGGCGGCACAATGGTAAACTTTCTGAACGCCCTTCATGGCATCGGCCAGGGAGAAATAATCCAGCACATCGCCATCCACCCATTCAATCCTGTTGATGAGGGATTGGGCATCGGCTCCCAGGCCGGTGAATATTTTCCTGGTATGACCGAGGCTTGCAGGGTTGTGCAAAATTGCACGGACAGGCTCATCTGCCTTCAATAATTCGTACAAAAGATAAGAACCAACCAGTCCGGTGGCGCCTGTAATAAGTATCATGGTACAAAGCTATGAAATTACTTTCTGTGAATTGCGGACTTCGGATTGCGGATTGCGGATTTAATCGGTAATGTCCCTATTCATTGACGACTTTGGTCAATTGAACGGATAAGCGTAAATTTGCAAAAAATGATTGTATGAATTTTGTTGAGGAATTACAGTGGCGTGGTATGATCCATACCATGATGCCGGGAACGGAAGAATTATTGCAAAAGGAAATGATTTCGGCTTACGTAGGCATTGACCCTACCGCCGACTCCCTGCATATCGGCCATTTGGTAGGCGTGATGATGCTGAAACACCTGCAGCGATGCGGTCATAAGCCCATTGTGCTGGTTGGCGGGGCTACCGGTATGATCGGCGACCCTTCAGGCAAATCTGAAGAGCGCAACCTCCTCGACGAAGCGACCCTGCGACATAATCAGGAGTGTTTGAAAAACCAATTGATGAAACTGCTCGATTTCGACACTGCCGAAGCCAACAGGGCCGAGATGGTAAACAATTACGACTGGATGAAAGAGTTCAGTTTCCTGGACTTTATCCGCGATATCGGCAAGCACATCACCGTAAATTATATGATGGCCAAGGATTCGGTGAAAAAACGCCTGACCGGGGAAGCCGGTGACGGTATGTCGTTTACCGAGTTCACCTATCAGCTGGTTCAGGGCTATGATTTTTTGCATCTCTACCAGCACAACAACTGCAAACTTCAGATGGGCGGTTCCGACCAGTGGGGTAACATCACCACCGGCACCGAACTGATCCGCCGCAAAACCGGTGGAGAAGCCTTTGCCCTTACCTGTCCGCTGATCACCAAGGCCGATGGCGGAAAATTCGGAAAAACCGAATCGGGTAACGTATGGCTTGATCCGGCACGAACCTCTCCCTATAAATTTTACCAGTTCTGGCTTAACACTTCTGATGCCGATGCTGAAAAATATATCCGCATCTTCACCCTTTATGGGAAAGAGGAAATTGAAGCCATGATAACTGAGCACCAGTCTGCACCTCACCTGCGTATTCTTCAAAAGGCCCTGGCCAAAGACATTACCATCAGGGTACATTCTGAAGCCGACTACGATTCAGCCCTGGAAGCTTCCGAAATTCTTTTTGGGAAAGGCACTGCCGAAGCCCTGCATAAACTTGATGAAGAAACTTTATTATCCGTTTTTGAAGGCGTTCCCCAATTTGATATCAGCCTAGCAGAACTTGCAGAAGGAATTGGAATCGTAGAGCTGGTAGCAGAAAAAACCGCCATTTTCCCCTCTAAAGGAGAAGCCCGCCGGATGCTTAAGGATGGTGGGGTTCAGGTAAACAAAGCCAAGGTCGGGGAAGATTTTACGGCCGGTGTTTCACAGCTGCTCAGCGGGAAATACATGCTGGTCCAAAAAGGCAAGAAGAATTATTATCTACTGATTGCCAGGTAAAAATTGCGGATTGGCGATTGCGGATTACCTTCGGTGAACTCCCTTTGGTCGGTTGCGGATTGAGAGCACAGGGCACAGGGTAAGGGCTTTGAACTAACGTTTTCATTATTCATGCCTCCAATGATGGATGTTAGTAGCAGGAAGAATACAGCTTGTTCAGGATTCCAACTTTAGACTTTAAACTTTTTACTTTGAGCTTGACTTTCCCCCTTGTCTCCCACTCCCCGTGTCCCCTTGTCAGTTGAAGCAGGATGTTCGTCCCTCGTCTCTTTCAACGTCCCTCGCCCCTTCTTACTCCAGGATTTTCTCAATCACCTTCGGAAAATGCTCATACTCCAGCCGGTGCACTTTTTCAGCCAGACTTTCAGGCGTATCCCCGGGTAATACCGGGCATTTTTCCTGCAGAAGTATTTTACCTTTATCGTAAACTTCATCGATCAGGTGGATGGTGATACCGGATTCGGTTTCTCCGGATTGGATCACGGCTTCGTGCACAGCCATGCCGTACATACCCTTGCCTCCATAAGCGGGCAAGAGGGCCGGGTGGATGTTTACTATCCTGTCGCTGTAAGCCCTTAAGATATTTCCGGGAATCAGCCAGAGGAAGCCGGCCAGCACAATCAGATCCGTTTTCCGCAACTGCAAATCGCGTAACACCATGTCTCCGGCATAAAATTTCTCTCTGTCGAACAACACCAGGGGAATATTAAGCCTTGAAGCACGCTGAATAACGTAGGCCTTCGGGTTATTACAATATATGGCTTCCACCTTAGCCAGATTGCCTTTGGAGAAATATTCAGCAATATGCTCGGTATTTGACCCGCTGCCTGAGGCAAAAATGGCGATTCGTTTCATGTGCAGGAATTTCAGATGCAAAGTTACACAGAAATGATGGTTACTTGTTACTATGTAATCGTGTCGGGACTATATAACCGATTAGGGACACGGCATGTCGTGTCTCTTTGTAAAATTGGTTTCCTTGCTAAAGCCACTTATTGGAAATCAATAATTAATTCTAGTTTTTTACATCAACAGGCAACCCAAGCCCTATTTTTGTGTCTGCATATTCACAAGGGAATGAATGCGAAGTGATGACAAATTAATAAGAGACTGTTTATCAGGCAATAAACAGGCACAATACGAATTGTACCAGCGCTTTTCGGGGGTACTTTTTGGTATTTGTCTTCGTTACACCCGCAACCGTGCCGAGGCAGAGGACCTGTTGCAGGAAGCATTCATTAAGATCTTTGCCAAACTGGAGTCCTTTGGTTTTAAAGGTTCGTTTGAGGGCTGGCTTAAAAGGCTGGTGGTAAATCAGGCCATTAATTTCAGGCGTGACAACCTGAAGCAATTGTTTGTCCAGATTTATGCCGACTCACCCGAACCGATAAGCAATGATGATACAGAATCTTTTTCTGCATCAGACATCCCAAAGGAAAGGCTGTTGCAGATGATTCAATCACTGCCCGATGGATATCGCCTGGTTTTCAATATGTATGTTTTTGAGAGCCTTGCCCATCAACAGATTGCGGAGATGCTTGAAATCAGCGAAAATACCTCGAAAACCCAACTGATGAAGGCCCGCAACAAACTCAAACAAATGGTTACGGCTGAAATGGCCGCCAAAAATATAAGCGTGAAGTCATGAAAGACGAACGAAACAATATGGACAAACTATTCAGTGAAGGACTGGGTGATTTCAGCCCGGCCCCGCCACCTGAATTGTGGGAGCGGATTGAAGCTATACTTCCGGCACCGGTACCGGTTACCCCGCCCATCCCGGTAAGCAGTTCAGCCCGCCTGGTTACCATCGGTATTGCAGCAGCGGTGCTCACAGGACTGGCTGTGCTTTGGTTCCTTAATGGTAAGGATACAGGATCAGAGAAAAAAGAAACCATCATTCAGCATGATATACAGGCCAAAGAAATAACTAATAAACCGAAAGAGCCTGTAATCAATGCTGACAAATACGTCACAACCGATAACTCAGGCAAAAACACATCAACGCTGATTAACAAACCGGAAGTTAACAACCATGCAGCAGGGCAGCTCATAGAATCTTCACCCATTAATACAAAAAATGAAATTACTGATCTGTTGATTGAGGATCCGAAAATGAAAAGGCCCAGGGTGGTTGAGGCACAGACAATAGTACCTGACCCTGTCCTTCAAGCAGAACCTGCGCAGAATTCTGCTCCAATTGCTGAACTTCGCCGCGATTTCACCTACTGGCTGAATTCACAACCCGCCGCTTTCAGGCCGGCATCCGCTGCATCCGCTTTCAGTAGCCAGTATAAATCCTCACACAGGCCGGCCATACCCAAAGGTGATGGAATTCCCTTGATTGGCGGAATTTACGCTTCGCTCGATCTTATTGATTATGGTCATGGTCAAAAAAAACAGAGCCGCTCTGCAGGTATAAGCCTTTCAACCTTTAAAGGCCCCTGGACTATTGAAACCGGAGCAGCCTTTTGCCTGAGCGATGACAATGGCCGTTATATGATCAATTATAACTCCTGGGACAGCCTGGGGTTCTATAACAAAGTGGTTTCATTCAGTCCGCAACCGGATGGCACCATCCATTTCGATACTGAAGTCCAGGGGGTGTTCGACTCCATCGATCACAAGATTGAAACAAGCACCCGGAACAGGTACACCTATCTTCAGATACCACTGATGGCTGGCTACCGCTTATACAGCAACCGGCTTCTGACCATCAGCCTGAAAGCCGGACCAATATTCTCGGTGATGCTGGCTTCCGATGAACCCGGGGCAACCTTTTCTGAAAATGGAACTAACCTGCAGTCCATTGAGAATTTAAGCCCTTCCCGGCTTTCAACTGACTGGCAGGTCGCTGCCGGACTTGGCCTGGGATTTTATCTCTCACGAAGATTCACCTTACTGGCTGAACCGACTTACAAAACGTATCTGCGCCCTGTATACAGGAACCACAACATCAGACCTCAAAGTATTGGTATTAAGGCAGGATTGCTCTACAGATTTTAAAACCCTCAATTTATGAAACTCAGGAATCTCATTCCCTTAATACTATTCATGATCCTTAGCAGCCAAGTGTTTGCACAGGATCCGCTTTATGTCAGCGGGCAGGTCACTGCCTCCGAAACCGGCCTCCCGATATCACAGCATGAAGTTTCAGTAGGACTTGTTCTCGGGCAACCCCTGTTTACGGATTTCACCGATGAAAACGGCTTTTATCTCACTCAGATTCCTCCCGCAATCTTTGACACCACCACTATGTTATATGTGTGGGTTCTCGATTGCAACCAGGAAATCCAGTTTCATCCGTTTGTAGCCAATCCGAATCTTTTCTTTGATCTTGATTTTTCAATATGTTCGCTCAACAATGATTGTCAGGCCGATTTTTTGGTCCATTACGATGGTGCGCATGAGTTGCTGGTCTATTTCTACAACCAAAGCATCCCTGTCGGCAACTCCACCCGCTGGTACTGGGATTTCGGAGATGGAATGACTTCGGGAGATTTTGAGCCGATGCATAATTATAACCAAGCCGGGAACTACACCGTTTGCCTGACCATGGTCGATTCAACCATATCCTGTACCAGCAGTTTCTGTACTGAAATCATTGTCGGCAATAATCCGGGTGACTGTCAGGCGATGTTTTCATGGGTATCGCAGGGTCTGACAGCGACTTTTACAGATCTTTCAACAGGCTCTCCGGATAGCTGGTTCTGGGATTTTGGCGATGGAACTTCTTCCAATGATCCCAATCCGGTTCATAGCTGGGCTTTGCCTGGAACCTATCCGGTGAGTCTTGCCATCCTGAGTAATTTAACCTCTTGTGAGAGTACCTTCTTTGCCGTTGTTACTGTTGGGGATACCCTGAATGATTGCCAGGCCGCCTTTTCCTATTCACTTTTTCATAGTCCCATCTGTGAATTCACCAATCTCTCAACGGGGCAACCCGATCAGGTAATCTGGGATTTTGGTGACGGAACCACGTCCAATGAATATGATCCAATCCATGTATGGGAGTTTCCCGGAGTTTACACAGTTTGCCTCAGTATCTACAACAGTATTACCCAGTGCGGAAGTACATACTGTGAAAATATCATGTTCGGAGATACCCTGCCCTCGTGCCACGCTGCCTATACCTACGAACAAACCGGGGATCTGACTTTTGCCTTTACAAACAACTCAACCGGAATGCTGGATCAGGTAATCTGGGACTTTGGTGATGGTAGCCCGTTTTCACATGAATACAATACGGAACATACCTGGGAACAGCCGGGAATCTATCACGTTTGCCTTGCCGTCATTAGCAATTACACCGGCTGCCAGGATGTGATGTGCCTCGACATTACCGTGGGGGATACCATTTCTGGCTGTCAGGCTGACTTTTCGGTCATTATTGAGTCCATTCCCGGAAACATCAATCACTATTTTTTCAATGATGAATCGACCGGCACCAATATTACCAACTGGTACTGGGATTTCGGCGATGGCACTATATCGTTTATCCAGAACCCGGATCACACTTACACAAACAGTGGAACCTATCAGGTATGTCTTACGGTCAGCGGTGAAGGCAATGGCGGTTATTGTTCCTCCACCACCTGTTACACATTTACAACACCGGCTTATTACAACCTGGGCGGACAGGTATTCGCTGGTAACTTCCCGATCAACAATCCATCCAATACAGGAGATACTGCCCTTGTAAGATTGTACAGGAATGAAGGAAATCTGTTATCTGAAGTGGCAGCAGGCACCTTTTACGAGTACGGATATTACTTTTTTGTGGATGTGCCGGAAGGCAACTATGTGGTTCACGCAGAACTCACTCCCGGATCAGTCTCCTATAAGTCATATCTTCCGGCCTATACTGGCGAAACCCCGAACTGGCAGCAGTCACAATTCATCAGTCTGAATACGTCCGATATTTTTGATGCCAACGTGTTTATGCCTGAACTTTCGCAGATCAGTTCCGGACCCGGAACCATCAGTGGAAACATTAACTGTCTGGAAAATACATATGTCGACTTCGCCCGGCGGATTGTTTTCCTGAAGCAATCGGGAAACATCATAGCCTACACTAACACCAATGAAAACGGTGAATTTATTTTCAACGGTCTTGCACTCGGAGCCTATAGCCTTAAAGCAGAGATTGCAGGAATGTACAGCCAGACACTGGAGGTTAACCTTACAGAATACGGAAATCAGGCATTGAACAATCTGCTGCTGATCTCATCATTCAACATCACCGGACTGGAAGATCATCCATACAACGTCTTCCCGGAAGTAACGCTCTATCCGAATCCGGCCACTGAAAACGTTTACCTTAAATTCAGCATGACCAATCCTGCCAACCTCATTTCAGAAGTTTATAATGCATCAGGATCCGTCTGCATCAGAAACAACCACCATTGCAGTGAAGGTGTTAACAACCTCTCCCTCATTACCGGTAACCTTAGTCAGGGCATATATCTTCTCGTTCTTAAATCTGACGATGGCCAGGTTCTGAAAACAATAAAATTTGCGAAAAGGTGATCCGCTCAGGCAACCTTTTTCACAGATTGTGTCTTTTTATCAAATCCTTTTTAATCCGAATCAGTAAAACCAAAGAACAATGAACCAGATGAAAAAACTACTCGCTACGCTGCTTCTGCTGATGACGGCTGTGACTTTTGTCATTGCCCAGCAGCCTTTCGTAACACTGACTGGTCATGTGGTGAATCAGGAAACCGGAGCACCGGTTCCCGGACAAACCATGTATATTTCAGTTGACAGCATGAACTATCCGGGGTATTACAACCAGGTAGTAACCGATGGAGACGGTTTCTATACCGACCAGATTCCGGTCTACCCGGGAACATCACAGGGCCTCATCATGGTCAGCACACCTGACTGTAACGGGATGATGGCATCTGCTACCGCTGCATTTTTCCCCGGCATCCAGGAAGTTATACTCAACTTCAGTATTTGTGGCAATCCTGCAACGGGGTGCGTGGCTTCATTCAGGTATGTGCCTGAAGCGAACGACATGCTGACTTTCACATTCTTCGATGACAGTTATCCTATGCCCGGCTCAACCATTGACAACCGGGTCTGGGATTTTGGTGATGGAACCATTTCCAATGAACAAAATCCTGTGCACACTTTTGCTGAAGCCGGATTATACAATGTGTGCCTGATGATCAGCAGCATCGACAGTTCCTGTAACAGTATCTACTGCCTGCCGGTTGATGCCGGATCAACCAATCCCGGATACTGCGAAAACTCCTTCTGGTATTACACTGATTCCACCGGTACTGCAGCTTCCTATACCTTTGAAGGATGGACAACAACCGGGCAGGCCGATTCATGGACCTGGGATTTCGGCGATGGAACCACCGGCTCAGGACAGTTAGTCTCTCATGTATTTGCCGACCCGAATATGTCCTATCTGGTTTGCCTGACCACTACCGGAACAGGACCCGACAGCCTGCCTTGTACGGCTGTTTCATGTCAGGAAGTATTCAACTACATTCCTTCGCCCTGTGAAAATTACTTCTGGTATTCGGCCGACAGCACCGGAACAGGTTATCTTTTCGAAGGCTGGGCTATGAATGGCCAGATTGATTCATGGATGTGGGATTTCGGTGATGGAACCACGGCTTCGGGTCAGTCAGTAACACATACATTTGCTGCATCCAATACAGTTTACAATGTTTGCCTTACAACCTCCGGGACAGGTCCTGATGGAACGGCATGTACATCGGTATCCTGCCAGGAAGTCTATATTTATATTCCATCACCTTGCGAGAGCTTTTTCTGGTATTACCCGGATTCAACCGGCACAAATTATATATTCGAAGGCTGGGCCATGAACAATCAGATTGATTCATGGAATTGGGATTTCGGCGATGGAAGCACTGCTACCGGCCAGACTGTTACGCATTCTTTTACCGATCCTTCGGCAATTCATCCTGTTTGTCTGACAACAACCGGTACATCAAACGGAGAAACCTGCAATTATACCTCATGCCAGGACGTGTTTATCTACGTTCCGGATCCATGTGAAAGCTATTTCCAGTATTATCCTGATTCTTCAGGAGCAGGTTATTTTTTCGAAGGCTGGACGATGAACAATCAGATTGAGTCCTGGACATGGGATTTTGGTGATGGAAGCGTTGGCTCAGGACAATATGTATCGCACAGCTATAATGACCCGACACAGGTTTACACAGTTTGTCTGACCACAACCGGCACCGGGCCGGATGGCACCTCCTGCTCCTATACTTTTTGCCAGGTCGTTTTCCCCAATACACCCTCTCTTTGCGATAATTATTTCGAAGTATATTCGGATGACGGAATGACCTATTCCTTCACAGGTTACCTGCTTTCAGGGGCTCCGGCCAATTATTACTGGGACTTTGGCGATGGCTCAACAGGCTATGGCCAGCAGGTCACCCATACTTTCCAGAGTGTGCCTGGAATGGCTTACAATGTTTGTCTTACTACCATTACAGATCAGCCGGCTACCAACGACACCTGCATGGGTGTCAGTTGCCAGACCATCTTCCCCGGAGGTGGCGGAGGCACCTGTGAGGCTGTTATTTCTGCCATTCCTGACCCATCAGGCTATACATACAACTTTGAAGACTTATCTCTGGGCGAACACTCTTTCACTTTCTGGGATTTTGGTGATGGTGAACAATCGACCCTGACCAATCCGGTACATACTTATACTGCTCCGGGAATTTATTATGCCTGCCTTACCATTAAGGACACCCTGAATTACTGCTGGGATCAGACCTGCCTTGAGATATGGGTGAATTATATTCAACCCGATTGCCAGGCTTCATTTTTCGCTTTCCCTTCTGACTCAACCAGTTCATCGCTCAGCTATCAGTTCATCAATACTTCAGTCCCCGGCTTTACCAGCCAGCAATGGTCGTTCGGCGACGGAACCGGTTCAACTGAAGCCAACCCGATTCATACCTATGCAAACCCAGGCATCTATACTGCCTGTCTCACCATCTGGGATTCAACAGGAAACTGTCAGAATACCAGCTGCATGGAAATTTTTGCTGGTGAGGCATCCGGTGACTATACCATTGCAGGCATTGTGATGGCCGGAAACACCCTGGCCAATCAGGGAATTGTATGGCTGATCGGCGCCAACAACTACTATTATGCTGAAACCACGATAGATCCATCCGGTACCTATAACTTTGGCGGCGTCCCTGCCGGGTCATACTACATATATTCTATGTTGACCCCGGGATCTCCCAATTTCTTTGAATACCTGCCAACTTATTATGCGAGTTCACTTACCTGGCAGGGAGCAACCATTGTTACTACCGGTGAACCCAACGGCTGGTATCCTATCAGCCTCATACAGTCGTTGTGCTGGGTGCAGGGCAGTGCTGGAATCACAGGAACCATCAACTGGGCAGGAACCTTCAAATCAGGAGGTGCTCCCGCTGCCAATGTTGAAATCGTATTATACAACAGCACAGGCTTGCCGGTTGCCTATACCTTCTCAAACAGCGACGGAACCTTTAGCTTCAGCAACCTTCCATACGGGGAATATACCCTTTATGCAGAAATGACAGGTAAAATAACAGAAGCTGTTGTGGTTGTCCTTTCTGAAGGATCCTCTACTGCCAACATCAACCTCGTGGTTACCGCAACAGCCATTGCAGCCCTTGGCAGTGATGGTCCCAATGCCCCTAAACTTGCCGCCGGAAATCCGTATCCCAACCCGGCAGGTGAACTGCTCTATCTAGAACTGAATTCATCCGTTTCAGGTAAAGCACTGGTGGAAGTAACCGATCTGCAGGGACGCCTGATTTTCAGTGAATCAAAAGAAATGACAAACGGAACCAACCGGATTGACATCGCTACAGGTAATCTGCCGGGGGGCATGTATCTGCTCAGGGTCAGCACAGCAGGACACGAGCCGGTTCAGCGCAAATTTGTCAAATAAAACTTCCCTGAACAGGAAGCTCATTCCCTGATTAAAAAAGCCCCGGCTATGTGCCGGGGCTTTTCTTTTATCACCTTAAATGCTGAAACCTGATGTGCCGGTTGTCCCGGGTACTTATTTTCAGATCTGAACTCCTTCTCAGAACTCACTCAGGATCTGCCTCGAAATCACAATCTGCTGTATTTCGGATGTCCCTTCATAAATCTGGGTGAGCTTGGCTTCACGCATCAGCCGCTCAACATGGTACTCCTTCACATAACCATACCCTCCGTGAATCTGAACGGCTTCGGTTGTTACTTCCATAGCGATTTCAGCGGCATAATATTTGGCCATAGCGCTGGCATAGCCGTAAGGTTGTCCCTGGTCTTTCAGCCAGGCTGCTTTCAGGCAAAGGTTGCGGGCATTTTCGATTTTCACAGCCATGTCGGCCAGTTTGAAGGCAACCGATTGATGGTTGGCTATTTCAGTACCAAAAGCTTTGCGCTCTTTAGAATATTTGACGGCCCTTTCAAACGCACCCGATGCGATTCCCAATGCCTGTGCAGCGATGCCGATGCGACCACCTTCAAGGGTTTTCATGGCAAACTTGAATCCGAAGCCATCTTCCCCGATGCGGTTCTCTTTCGGCACTTTTACATCGTTGAACATCACCGAATGGGTATCGGAACTGCGCATACCCATTTTGTCTTCATGCGGACCGATGGTGATGCCGGGTGAGTTACGATCAACAATCAATACATTGATGCCCTTGTGCCCTTTTTCCTTATGGGTCTGGGCTATTACCAGGTAAGTACCAGCAGAATTGCCATTGGTTATCCAGTTTTTTGTGCCGTTAACCAGGTAATGGTCGCCCATATCCTCTGCCGTGGTGCGTTGTGAAGTAGCATCAGAGCCCGCTTCCGGCTCCGAAAGCAGGAAAGCTCCGATCTTCTCGCCACGGGCCAGTGGTTTCAGGAATTTTTCCTTTTGTTCTTCCGTTCCGAATTTCTCAATCCCATAACAGACCAGTGAGTTGTTTACCGACATAATCACGCTAACAGAAGAATCCACTTTTGAGATTTCTTCCATTGCCAGGACATACGAAACGGTATCCATACCACCGCCATCGTATTTCGGATCAACAAGCATGCCCAGAAAACCCAGTTCCGCCATGGCTTTAACATGTTCGGTCGGGTAAATGGCATGGGTGTCGCGTTCAATCACGTCTTTAATCAATTCGCGCTGGGCATAATCACGTGCCGATTGCTGAATCATCAATTGTTCTTCGGTAAACTCGAAATTCATAGGGATCGATTTTAAATATTGCTGAATAATAAATGGTTTACCTGATCTGTATAATCATTGGACTGTCAGACTGTTCCGGATGATTAATCTCAGGTTATGAATATCTATGATTATTATTGATAACCGGTGCCGCAGCCGGATAACTGCAGCCCATAATCAATTCAGGCTAAAATAATATATTTAGAAATATAAATGTATCAGTTTGTTTTTTTTCTCTGAAATCTTAAACCTATAACCATCAGCAGAAACAAAACCATGCCCAGTACTGAGGCCCGTGCAATGTAATCACCGTATTTTACGTAGAACGTGATTTTATCATTGGCGTTGAGGGTTTGCCTGATAACGGCCGGTTCCCAATATTTCGTGGCTTGAAAAACATCGCCACGCTGGTTAACGAAGCAGGAGGTACCCGTGTTGGCTGACCTGGCGATGCTTCGCCTGGTTTCGATAGCCCTGATGGGTGAAAACAGCATATGCTGACGGTGACCGGCGGTGTTGCCCCACCAGCCATCGTTGGTTATCACAAAAATCATATTTGCACCGTTTCGTACAAATCCCGCAACAAACTCACCATAGGCTGACTCATAACAAATTACCGGCGCAACCTTCAGGGTATCGTTGATGGTAAAGGGTGTTCTTTCGATATCAACACCCAGTTGCCCGACGGTCCCGCCCAGGTCAAGCGCGAAATCGCCCAGGGGTTTCAGCAACCAGGGAAAAGGCATCAGCTCTACCCCAGGGGTAAGTTTTGATTTATGGGTACGCTGCAAATCGAGCGGGTGCCTGATCAGGAAAGCTGTATTGTAGGCATCGTAATAACCTTCTCCTCCGCGGAACTGCCGGGCTGTTGGCGGAATCACATCGCCTTCGCTGTAAGAGCGATACGTGGAATAACCCACCACGAGGCTGACTTTCGGAAATCTAGTCAGCAAACCTGCCCTGAACATGTTGATGGTCGGCTGATTGGTCAGATCGTTTTCCCAGATCATCTGGCCTGAAGACCAGTCGGGCTGAACCATCGATTCGGGGAAAACGATAAAATCGGTCAGGCTATCGGCTTTTGATTCTGCCAGTTTTGAAGCATTTTCAATCACCTGTGATGCCGGAAGTTCGTATTGTTCATCGTACGGATCGATGTTCGGCTGAACCACCACCACATCCACCGGTGCATTCTTTTCGGTGTAGGTATAATAAACAGTCATTGATATCACGGCCGGAACCACAATCAGCATAGCAATGCCTAAAAGCTTCTTTACAGGGACTCCTTTCAGAGAGCCCTCTATCATTCCTTTAATAACTTTAAACACCAAAACATTAACGACAAGTACCCATAAAGAACCACCATACATCCCTGTATATTCATACCATTGAATCCATGACGGCCAGGCAGCAAATCCATTACCCAGACTCATCCATGGCCAGTTGAGGTCCCAGTGGTGGTGCAGGTGTTCATAGGCAATCCAGATAAAAACAAAACTCAGGTAGCCCTGGCCTGGGTTTTTCAGGCTTCTGCGGATAAAATGAAACAGCCAGAATACCAGTGACATGCAGATCGTATTGACAACCGTCGCTGCGATTGCACCCACAAGCGTGGCATTGTATATCCACCATGTTGTTAATCCGTTCCAGATGATGAAAGCCGGAGCGACCCTGAAAAAAACGTGGAAAGTGCTGTGTTTAAGCCTGTTTTTAAGCAGGTGATCTTCCAGTAACAAAAGGGGGACAAGTCCCAGAAAAAGCAATAACGGGAACCCTCCTGCAGGCCATGAAAATGCCAACAACAGTCCGGAAATTAAAGGCAATGAGCGCAACAATCGTTTGTCCATAGGTATTGTTATTGATGACAAAGTTATTCAATCCGGGATTGTAAGCCGAACGACCCCGTGAAATAAAAAATAATTCCGAAAAAATCCTGAAATTCAGGGACCTGACAACAATTACTTTTCTTCCAAATCCGAATTAACTTTTATTGTGTTAGTATGATAATTCAATGCCTGACAGCCCGGATGAAAACACCAAATCCCGCCATGAAAAAACTGATCTTCATATTTCTGATTATTTTTGGCTACTCCACCTCCTCCGCCCAGGAAAATACTGCCGGATCTGGTCTGATGAACTTTGCAGAAAAAAAAGTAGCCTCCAATAAAATAAGGAAAGCGGAAACACTCCGGCTTGCCAACTCCCTTAACATTCTCCTGAGATCAGAAGAAGGAAGCTCCATCATAGAACTCAGCCATTTTGTCAACGGATTTCCACGATTTATCGGCACAACCAACAACAATGCCGCTGCAACCACCGCCGCTTCCGCTGTTTGGCCGGGAGGCACAGCTGGTCTTAACCTTACAGGCAATGGGATAAGCCTTGCTGTCTGGGATGGAGGCCGGGTTCTTACGGGTCACCAGGAATACAGCGGCAGGGCAAGCCAAGGCGATGGTTCGGTAAGTACAAGCAGTCATGCAACCCATGTGGGTGGAACAATGATTGCCGCTGGCATCGACCCTGCTGCAAAGGGAATGTCATTTCAGGCAAATCTTGTTTCCTTTGACTGGACCGATGATGAAAGTGAGATGGCAACCGCTGCCGCCGGCGGACTTCAGGTTTCAAACCATTCCTATGGATATCTGACCGGATGGGCCAACAATTATCGTGGTGACGGACGGTGGGTATGGTTCGGGGATACCACGCTCAGCCGGACTGCTGATTATGGTTTCGGGGCTTATGAATATACTTCCCATGACTGGGACACAGTTGCCTGGATGGCACCCAATTACCTCATCGTCAAATCATCGGGCAACGATCGGTTTGAAGGCCCTGTAACACAACCTGTGGCTCACTGGCTGTGGAATGGCGGAACCTGGGTACTTTCCAGTTCAGTAAGGGACCGCGACGGAGGCGTAAACGGCTATGATTGTATTCCCTGGCAGGGTGTAGCAAAAAATATTCTGACCATGGGCGCTGTCAACGACATTCCTGCCGGATATAATTCGCCCTCTGATGTTGTACTGGCCAGCTTCAGCGATACCGGACCGGCCGATGACGGAAGGATAAAACCTGACCTGGTTGCCAATGGAACCAGCCTTTATTCGTCTACCTCAACTTCGACTACAGCCTATACCACAATGACCGGTACTTCCATGTCGACACCCAATGCCAGCGGATCTATCGGACTGCTGCTGCATCACCGGAAGAATCTGACCGGGAGCAGTACCATCAGGGCTGCCACCATCAAAGGATTGCTGATACATACAGCCGATGAAGCCGGCGCAAATGCCGGTCCTGACTATAATTTCGGATGGGGATTGCTCGACACCCGCAAAGCGGCATTGCTGATGAGTGAAGATGCCGGGTATGGTTTCAATTTCAATATCCGTGAATTATCCCTTTCGCAGGGCGATACCATCCGTATCCCGGTTTATACCAGCGGATCCCAGCCCCTGGTCTCGACAATATCATGGACCGACCGACCCTCCAATAGTTTCACAATGTTTACCAACGATCCGACACCCGCACTGGTAAATGACCTTGACGTCCGGCTTATCAGTGAAACTGCCGTTGTCTCCTACCCATGGAAACTGGATGTCGGCAATCCCGCATCAGCAGCAACAACAGGAGATAACCTTGTTGATAATGTAGAAAAGGTAGAAGCCGGTACGCCCCAGGCCCAGCATACCTATCTTTTACAAATAACCCATAAAGGAACCCTGGACATGGGCCCTCAGGCTTTTTCTCTTATCATCAGTGGCATAACCCGGGCACCGGCTACCACCACCTGGAATGGCTCAGTCAGTGGAGACTGGCATACTTCCGGAAACTGGAGCAACGGGATTCCCGGGGCTGAAACTGATGTTGTGATCAATGATGTCACAGCCAATATTCCCGTTATCAATGCTTCGGCCTGGTGTCATGATCTCACTATCGGGACTGAAGGTTCTCTCACGGTGAATGAAGGCATGCAATTTACAGTCTCGGGCGATCTTCTGATAGCGTCTGATTCAGGAAGTACCGGATCTTACCTTGGCGGTAACCCGGATGTTGAAGGCACCCAACAGATTGAAAGATACATCAATGGATTCACAACCGCTGAGGATGGGTGGCATCTGCTTGCCTCCCCGGTATCTGATCAGCCGATCGCGGATTTCCATACTCCGGGATCGGGCAATGACTTTTATAAATGGGATGAAAATGCCGGGCTCTGGATCAACAGGACAGCTCCCGGTGGGATATTGAACGAATTATTTGAATCCAATTTCGTTGCCGGAAGAGGTTATCTTGTTGCCAACTCAAGTGCAGGTACCAGGGTTTTCTCAGGGCCATTCTACGAAGATGAATTATCTGTAACAGGGCTAACACGAAATACAGATTCAGATTATGCCGGGTGGAACCTGGCCGGTAACCCTTTCCCCTGCGCCATAGCCTGGAATGATGGAGTAAACTGGAATGTACCCGCTGAATTTGCCGGTGTGGCCAAAGTCTGGGATGAAGCCGGTTCGGCATACACCGACAGGGGAGCAGGAGACCTGATCCCTGCAGAAAATGGATTTATGGTTCAATTGCTGACAGGTAGTTCTTCTGCATTGACAATTCCCGCCGCTTCAAGGGTGCATGGCGCTGTACCCTGGTTTAAGAACGCTCAGGCCAGCCTGATTCTGACCGTCACCGATCAGGAGAAGTCAACTGCCCAGCAGACAGTAATTTCCTTCAGGGACAACGCCACAGAATTTTACGACAGGGATTTTGATTCCCGGTTCCTTGAAGGCTTTGCCCCCTGTTTTTATTCGGTGGCAGGAGGTGAATTTCTGTCGACCAACACACTGCCCGATATTCCCGGCAGGAAATACATTCAATTGGGATTTGCCGGAAATGTTTGCGGAAATTACAGCATCTGTCTGAGCAGGAATGATCTTAACGGGATCACAGGAATTTACCTGATTGACGAACTGGAGGGAAATGTTGCCGACCTTATCCGGACCCCTGTTTATGAATTCAGATCATCTCCAGGTGATGACCCTTCAAGATTTAAGTTACTACTTACTCCGAATCCGGAGGTTACCCCGGAAGAAAAGGCAGTTTTCAGTGTTTATGTCAGCAACGGTGTTATTTACCTGACTTCACTAACAAATACCGACAAGGAATTCAGTATATCTGATGTTACCGGCAGGTTGTTGATTAATGGACATACCCGGGGGGAAAATCTTCTTACGGTGAATGCAAGGAACTATCCGCGCGGTCTTTATATTGTTGCGATTGATGATGGGGGATTTTTTCAGACAGAAAAATTTCTGCTGAATTAGATTTGACCTTTCCCAGGGATAAGCTCTATAACATCTGTATTCAGGTAATTACTAAATATATCCTGAAAAACCGAACTGCTTTTACAATCAGGGATTCCCAGCAGGCTTCATCGTTCAATAAAATCATTCTAAATAATTTAGGTGAATCACTTATTTTTGAAACATATGATCTGAATTGATAATTTTGCACCCTGAAATTGTAATGCAAGTATCGCATTATCAAGATATTTAACTTTAGTTCAATAAACAATTATTTCAGCAAAGACACAATGATGTGAAGATTTGATCTGACCCAATCATATTGATTAAGCCAGATGATATAAAATCTTGTTATTCAATCATTAAGCGGTCTTACAAGGTAAAAATTAAAACAATCAATTTAAAATAACAACGGAGGAACAATATGGCAATTACCAAACTGGACCAGATGTTTGATGTCCTGAAATCGAAAACAAAGAAAAGACTGGTTGCGGCTTATGCCAATGACGCACACACCATTGAAGCCGTTGGTGAAGCAGTAGATAAGGGAATCATAGATGGAATCCTTGTTGGCGATGAAGAGACCATGCGGAAGGTATGCGGACAACTGGGCATCGACCCGGGAAAGTTCAGGCTGGTACACGAGCCAAATGAAGCAAAGGCTGCGGTTGCTGCTGTTAAGCTTGTCAACAGCGGTGAAGGCGATCTTCTGATGAAAGGCCTGGTCAGCACCGATAAATACATGAAAGCCATTCTGAACAAGGAAGAAGGCCTTATGGATCCGGGTGCCGTGCTGAGTCATGTAACCGTAATAGAAAACCCTCTCTATCATAAGCTGCTGATCGTTGGCGACGTTGCCATCATTCCGCTTCCTGAATTCAAACAAAAGATTGCCATTTTAAATTACCTTGTTAACACAGCAAAAGCACTGGGACTTGAAAAACCCAAAGTGGCCGTGATTACCGCTTCTGAGCAGGTCCTTGCCGGGATGCCTTCGTGCGTTGATGCCGCCCTTTTGTCGAAAATGGCCGACAGGGGCCAGATCACCGGGGCTTATGTTGACGGGCCGCTGGCGCTTGATGCCGCCATTGACAAGGAATCCGCTGAGATAAAGAAACTTACCGGTCCCGTTGCCGGAGATGCTGACTGCCTGCTTTTCCCGAACATTGAAGCCGGAAATGTCTTTTATAAAACAAACACAAAACTGGCTGGTGCAGAACTTGGCGCTTTTGTTGCCGGAGCAAGGGTTCCCTGTGTTCTGTCATCGCGTGGCGACAGTGCGCAGACCAAATTATACAGTATCGCCCTGGCCGCTTTAATCGCGAAGTAATCCACCCAATAAAAATCCAAGAAAATGGAAGAGCTCCGCATTCTGGCCATCAATCCGGGGTCTACATCGACCAAAATAGCCGTTTTCAGCGGTGCCAATCCGGTTTTTGTCCGGACTATATCCCATTCAGCCGAAGAACTTTCAAAATTCAATAAGATCACCGATCAGTATGCATTCCGCAAGGAGATCATCTACAAGCAACTGGAAGAAGCCGGAATTGAGATGGATACTATCCGGGCGGTTGTTGGCCGGGGCGGACTGACCAAACCTATTGCTTCGGGAGTTTATGAAGTGAATGAGGCCATGAAACGCGATATGGTCAACAGCCCGATGGGGGAACATGCCAGCAATCTTGGCGGTTTCATCGCAGATGATATCGCGAAAAGCCTTCCCAATGCCCGGGCTTTTATTGCCGATCCTGTGGTGGTTGATGAACTGGAGCCGCATGCCAGGGTATCGGGCCATCCTGAATTTCAGCGGATCTCTATATTCCACGCACTTAATCAGAAAGCCACTGCCCGTCAGCATGCCAAGTCAATCATGCGCAGGTATGAAGACCTCAATCTGATTGTGGTTCATCTGGGTGGTGGAATTACGGTTGGTGCACACCGACATGGCAGGGTGATCGATGTTAACCAGGGACTCGATGGTGAAGGTCCTTTTTCACCCGAACGCAGTGGTACTTTGCCCTCAGGAGATCTGGTAAGGCTTTGCTTCAGCGGAAAATACACGCAACAGGAGTTGCTGAAGATGATCAAGGGCAATGGTGGTATGATGGCCTTCCTGGGCACCAACAGCGCTTTTGAGGTTGAAAAACGTGCCGAAGCAGGCGATGAATATGCCAAGTTTATTTTTGAAGCCATGGCCTACCAGGTCGCCAAAACCATCGGAGCTATGAGCACAGTGCTTAAAGGTGAAGTGGACGGAATTTTAATTACCGGTGGTATAGCCCATGGAAAATGGTTTGTAAACCAGGTAATTGAGCGCGTTTACAAAATCGCTCCGGTACATGTGTATCCCGGAGAGGACGAAATGCGCGCGCTGGCCATGAACGGACTGATGGTACTGAAGGGCGAGATTGAAGTCAAGGAATACCGGTAGTGGAAGCTCAAAGTAAAAAGTTCCGTTCTGTGGAAGGGATGGTGTTAATTCTGGAAAATTACTTTTTACCTGTCTGCCGATTTATCCACCTAAGGTGGACAGGCAGGCTTTAGACTTTTTACTTTGAACTTTGAACTTTTTACTTTAGACTTTTTACTTGTACACCTCTCCCATCCATTTCCAGATGTTCCGGTTAAATGATTCTCCCTTATTCCCCGGATAGATGTCAATAAATGAGCTGAGTGACGGTTGGTTTGGTAAACTATGGAATCTGGTTTCAGCCTGATAGAGAAAGGATGGCTCCGGATGAAATTGGAATGCCATTACATGGGGATATTTTTCGTGAACAAGCGCTTCCACGACTTTACTGTCCATGCTGGTAGCCGCAATCATCAGACCTTTTCCAATACGGTCTGCTCCCTGGTGATGGCTGCTCAGAACATACGGATGCTCATCAGACCCCTGCAATAAAAACTGCATTCTTTCGGGTAGTGTAATTTTTATCCTGTGGAAATACCCCCAGAGCAATTCATCGTCCGTGCCTAAGTTGGTATTATAATTCCTGTGCCGGGCGTCGGGGTCGGCCTTCAGTATCTGTTCGGCCGATTTCAGCCCGTAAACCATTGATGGGATATCCTGAACCAGCGTGCCGCCGGTGGCGACATTCAGGGTTTGCATGCCAAGGCAGATACCCAGTATCCTGTAATCCGGCTTCTGCTCCAGCAGGGGCACATAGTTTTCATCCTGATATCCGCCCAGAAGGTGAAAAAGAAAAGAGGCCTCAAAGGTGTGGCGATTGTAATCGGTTATCTCTGTAAGTAAGCTTGTTTCCTGCCCGTAAAGTGTTGGTGGTATATCGGGCCCGCCGAAAAAGATAACACCTTCTGATCCCGAAAAAACCAGGTTAAAATCTTTGGTACAGCTGTTTTCCGAGAAGACAGAATCGCCGGTCTGGTATACACAGGCGTGCAAAAATACATTGGTACGGCCCGATTGACGGATGAAGTCGGCCGAAACGCTGAAATCATAGGCCTGAGAACGGCAATAAAACCCAACCAGGTTATAATCGTCGGGCAGTGTGAGTATATGATTGTCGATCAGATTAAAGACTGTGCTCAGATTGTTCTCCGTCGGATTCATCAGTACAATACTCCGATGTCCCAGGGCAGCAGGCGATCCGAAATACTGCTGGGCTGAAAGCGAAACACTGAGCAGTTGAAATATGAAACAAATTGCTGTTTTCTTCATTGTCAGGGGTCTTAGATATTTAAAAAGACGGGATTGGGTTTCATGTTGCCTGTCAGAACTTTCGCCAGAAAGTCTCAACTTAACAAATTAATGTTTTCAGTATTTCAGAAAAAACTTTGTGAATCCTGGTGCCTTAGTGCTTTGGTGGCAGAAGTATCCAATCAAATTACATTCCGCCAACAAAACCACCCATTCCCTTGTTTAACAGGCTAAAAATACGAAATCTATGAAGCTTTATGCCATTCCAACAGGAAATCTGAAACTCGATGGTGGCGCCATGTTTGGTGTGGTCCCAAAATCCCTTTGGAGTAAACACTACCCTGCCGATGAAAACAACCTGATCAATTTATCGATGCGCTGCCTGCTTGTGGTTGATGGGGACAGAAAAATTCTGATCAACAATGGCATCGGCGACAAGCAGAGTGAGAAGTTTTTCAGCCATTACGATCTGAATGGCGATGATACCCTTTTGAAATCTCTTGCTGATCTTGGCTTCACTCCTGAGCATATCACCGACATGTTTCTTACCCACCTGCATTTCGACCATGCCGGTGGAAGCGTTAAATACACCCCCGACCGCAGTGGGTTTGAAACCGTATTTCCGAACGCCACCTACTGGATCAGCGCCCCCCAGTGGGAATGGGCCATGCATGCCAACCGTCGCGAAAGCGCTTCCTTTCTGAAAGAAAACATCAAACCCATTGAAGAGAGTGGAAGGCTGAAGTTGTTCGATTATCCCGGAGAACTATTCCCCGGAATAGAGGTGAGGTTTTACAATGGCCACACCGATGGACAGGCCATTCCGTTTATCAAATACAAGGACAAAACCATTGTGTTTACCAGCGACCTGCTACCCACCGCAGCCCACCTCCCTTTGCCCTGGGTGATGAGCTACGACACCCGCCCGCTGATAACGCTGGATGAAAAGGAACTTTTCCTTGAAGAAGCTGTTGACAATGGCTATATTCTATTTTTTGAACACGACCTTTATACTGAATGTTGCACGCTGCAAAGAACTGAAAAGGGAATAAAAACAGACAAGGTGTTTACTTTAAATGAGTTAAGAAGCATTTAATTATAGCCTGATATTTTATATCATCAAGGAATTGTCAGAAATTCCTTACAGAACCGATCATATCAATAAAGTTAACTATGTAATATAAATTCCATATATTTACTTCTGCTTCAGTTCTCATCAGTTTTATTTAAAACATAGCTGCCTTGTACCGCATCGAATCAAAAACCGACACAAATTCAGCAGAGTACCGGCTGAATTATGAAGCCTATCAGCTTCTGCTGGGGCAGTTTCGTAAACGTTTGTCAGAAACCATCCACGGAGCCCCGGAGGCTGCTGTTCAAAAACATAAGGAACGCGGCAAACTGCTTGCCCGCGAACGCATTGATCTCTTGGTTGACCCTAATACGCCATTTCTCGAACTTTCTGTGATGGCAGCCAACGGCATCCACAACAATGAATTCCCTTCGGCGGGTATAGTCACCGGTATAGGTGTCATCCATGGCCGTGAAGCCATGATTGTGGCCAACGATGCCACGGTGAAAGGCGGAACCTATGTGGAGGAAACCATCAAAAAGCATGTCAGGGCGCATGAAATTGCCATGGAAAATCACCTGCCCTGTGTATATATGGTTGACTCGGGCGGGGTATTTCTGCCGGAACAGGCGAAGGTTTTTCCGGATAAATACGATTTTGGCCGCTTTTTCTTCAACCAGGCGCGTATGTCGGCCGAAGGCATTCCGCAAATTGCCATTGTGATGGGATCCTGCACGGCCGGTGGCGCCTATGTGCCGGCCATGAGCGATGAAACCATCATCGTCCGCAACCAGGGCACGATATTTATTGGTGGCCCACCGCTGGTTAAAGCCGCCACAGGAGAAGAAGTTACTGCCGAAGAATTGGGCGGCGCCGATGTACATACCAGTATTTCAGGGGTTGCTGACCACCTTGCGGAAAACGATCAGCATGCGATCCGAATCTGCCGCGATATTTTCCGCACATTGAAACCAGCCAGCCGTCAGCCACTCGACCTTCAACCCATTGAAGAACCATTTTACAATCCAGAAGAACTCTACGGCATTGCCCCGCTCGATCTGCGCAAGCCGGTTGACTCAAAAGAAATCATCGCCAGGATTGTGGATGGCAGCCGCTTTCATGAATTCAAGGCACGCTACGCACCTACCCTTACCACCGGGTTCGCCCATATTATGGGTTTCCCGATCGGGATACTGGCCAACAATGGGGTACTTTTCGGTGAAACGGCTTTAAAAGGTGCCCATTTTATTGAATTGTGCACTTCGCGCAATGTTCCCATCCTGTTTTTACAGAACATTACAGGCTTTATCGTTGGCCGTGAATATGAACGCAGGGGCATTGCCCGTGACGGCGCCAAACTGGTGCATGCCGTTGCCAATGCCCGGGTGCCTAAGTTCACGGTGGTCTTTGGCGGATCATTCGGTGCCGGTAACTATGCCATGGCCGGACGGGCTTACGAACCGCGACTCCTTTTTATGTGGCCCAACGCCAAAATATCAGTGATGGGTGGCGAACAGGCTGCCGGGGTGCTGATCACAGTAAAGGAAGAACAACTGAAAGCCAAAGGCAAAACCCTACCCGATGACGAACGCGAAGCCCTTCGACAATCCATCCTGAAAAAGTATGAGGAAGAAGGCTCTGCTTATTACAGCACTGCACGATTGTGGGATGATGGGATTATTGACCCGGTGGACACCCGTAAGATTCTGGCAATGGGAATTTCAGCTTCGATGAATAAGCATTGGGAGGAGACAAAGTACGGGGTGTTCCGGATGTAGGGACGAGGTACGGTTGGTTAATTGCCGTGGTCTCGACTCCGCTCGACCACCTGAAAGACAAGGGGAGAAAGGAATTTCTAATGTCTAATTTCTAATGCCTAATGTCTGATGTCTGATGTCTGATGTTTGATGTTTGACACCAAACGGTAAATTTTCAGTATCGTCAGAATTTGAATAATTTAAACTATTATTCCTGCTTGAAATATTTCGGAATTCAATAAAATTTTTGCGACTTTGCTTCCCCTCCTGCCGTCGGGCAGGTTTGCGTGAAAGTCGACAGAACATCAAACCTTCATCGATAGATATATGAATAAATACATGACTCTGGAAGTTGAAATCAGAAATCAAACAGGAACCATCTGGCTGAATCGCCCGGATATCCGCAACGCCTTTAACGAGGTGATGATCGGCGAACTGATCAAGGCTTTTAACGAAGTTTCATCGCTTGAAGAAGTTCGGGTGATTGTGTTGCGCGGGCGGGGGAAATCCTTCTGCGCCGGAGCCGACCTGAACTGGATGCGCGATGTTGCGACATACAGCTATGAGCAGAACTATAAGGAGAGTCTGCAACTTTCAGACTGTTTCTATACCATCTACAACTGCCCGAAACCAACCATTGCCGTGGTTCACGGGGCAGCCATCGGTGGCGCCAACGGACTGCTTTCGGCCTGTGATATGGCTGTTTGCGATGATGAAACTGTTTTTTCACTTTCAGAAGTTAAAATCGGTATCGTTCCGGCCTGTATTTCACCCTATGTGATTAAGCGGGTGGGTGAGTACGGGGCAAGGGAACTTATGCTGACCGGAAGGCGCATCAAAGGAAAGGAAGCCGAACATTTCAGGCTGGTAAACAAATCGTTGCCTGCTGCTGAACTTGATGCTTATCTCAGTGATCTTATCGCCCTGCTGATGAGCAGTGGCCCCAAAGCCATGACCCAATGCAAGACCCTGATTGACCAGGTGTCCAACAAAATCACCCTGGAAGAAGCCCTCGGATACACCGCAAAAATGATTGCCGAAATCCGTGCCTCGGAAGAGGGACAGGAGGGGATGGCTGCCTTCCTTGAAAAACGGATACCCGGATGGAATATCTAATTTCTAATTTCTAATGCCTAAAGTACTCATAGTAATTAAATTAGCTTAATGGCAAAGAAAAATTTTTAATTATGAAATCAAAATACGATTTACTTGAGCGGACAGCCGTTTTCGGAGAAAGTATTATCACATTCTGCCTTTCGTTGCCAAAAACAGTTATTACTATTCCACTGATCAATCAATTGGTAAAGTCTGGTACCAGCATTGGAGCCAATTATACAGAAGCAGATAATGCTGAAAGCAAAAAGGATTTTAAACATAAGATTGGAATATGCAGAAAAGAATCTAAAGAGGCTGGTTTTTTCCTGAGAATGATAAAGACTGCAGTTCCGGAGAAATCAACAGAAGTTGAGATGCTTCTGCAAGAAGCTCATGAATTAAATCTGATCTTCAATGCAATCAATCACAATACTCATATTGATTAATTGATTTTAGAAATTAGAAATTAGAAATTTTTGTAATTTAAGAAATGAAAACAATAAAACTCCTCATAGCCAACCGCGGAGAAATCGCTTTAAGGATTCAGCGCACAGCCCGGAAAACGGGAATCAGCACCGTTGCTGTTTACTCGAAATACGATGCTGAAGCAAAGCATGTTCTGAATGCTGACGAATCTGTAATGCTTCATGGCGAAAGTCTGGCTGAAACCTATCTTAACATTGAAGCCATGGTCGCAGCAGCAAAGAAAACCAGGGCTACAGCTATCCACCCCGGCTATGGTTTTCTGTCGGAAAATCCACTGTTTTCTGAAGCCTGTGAAAGGGAAGGAATCATTTTCGTGGGCCCTTCGGCTGATTCGGTGCGGGCCATGGGCAATAAGATTGCGGCCCGCGAAGTTGCCGTAAGACTGGGCGTTCCTGTCACCCCCGGCATCACCGGTTCGCCGGATGAGCTGCTCAGAGATCATGGCAATGTCGGGTTTCCGATGCTGATCAAAGCCGCTGCGGGTGGTGGAGGAAAGGGTATGCGCATCGTCCGGACCCGTGAAGAACTTGCCCTGGCCCTGGAAAACACTTCCCGGGAGGCCCTGAACTATTTCAGCGATGGGACCATCTACATTGAAAGGTTTGTTGAAAATCCCAGGCACATTGAAGTGCAGGTTCTGGGTGACAAACACGGGAATATGGTTCACCTGTTCGAAAGGGAGTGCTCTGCGCAGCGCCGTCACCAGAAGATCATTGAAGAAGCTCCATCGCCTACACTGACGACTGAAGTCAGGCTGAAGATGTGTGAATCGGCTGTAATACTGGCTTCATCCATCGGATATTACAGTGCAGGAACCATCGAATTTCTTGTCGACAGTGAACTGAATTACTATTTCCTTGAAATGAATACCCGTATCCAGGTGGAACACCCTGTAACGGAAATGACCACTGGGTTTGACCTGGTGGAAGAGCAGTTAAGGATTGCTACAGGCGAACCATTGCGGATGAAACAGGAAGAGATAAGGCAGACCGGACATGCCATCGAATGCCGTATCTATGCTGAGGATCCTTCAAACAATTTCATGCCTTCACCAGGGCATATCAGCCTGTATCATGAACCTGCCGGGCAGCACATCCGCATTGACAGCATGGAAATTGATCATGAAGGACTCATTCATTCCTTTTTTGATCCGATGATCGGGAAACTGATTACCTGGGGCGAAAACCGGGAGGAAGCCCGCCTGAGAATGATCGGTGCACTGGAAAACTGGGTGGTACAGGGAATCCATACCAACATCACTTTTCTGGCCGGTATCATGCAACATACTTCATTTTCCGGCAACACAATTACAACCCGTTATATTGATAATCATCTTGAAGAACTTGTCGGGTATACCAACCAGTTAAAATCTGCAATTCCCCCTGAAATCCCCTTGCTTTCCGGAACACTTTTCAGTTTATCGGTAAACAGGAGCACAATCGCGAACATCTGGCAGGCCATCGGATATTGGCGTCATCTGCCGGAACCCATCGTGCTGCTTGATGGTATAAGACAGGAAATAAAGATTATCGGCCTGAAAGGAGACCAACTGGAGTTTACGTTGAATGGAAGAACAGGACAGGCATCTCTGCAAGGCGACCCAGGCCAGCAGAGACTTTGGCTCGACGGAATTAGCCACACCGTATTTATCGGTAAGGATGAAAATGGCCGGTTTGCTGTTACGTACAAAGGATTTAAATTTATTGTAGAACGCTCCGACATGCCTGGTCCGGAAAATATCAGTTTTGCTGAAGCGGGAAATGTGAACATTGACCCGGGAAACATTGTTTCTCCAATGCCGGGCAGGGTGCTCAAAGTCAACGTGTCAGAAGGTGATGAAGTGAAGAAAGGCCAGGTCCTGATGGTGGTGGAGGCCATGAAAATGGAGAATAATATCCTTTGCCCCGAAGATGGTGTGGTTGATAAACTGCTGGTCAAAGAAGGCGACATGGTCGACAGCAGTGCCCGGCTGGTGCATATCGGAGAGCGATAAATGCCACAAAGACCCTAAGCCACAAAGTTACACAGAGAATTTTTAATGCCTTTAAAAAAAATTACATGAAGGATTTTCCTGATCTTTCAAATGAGGAAGAAAGAATAGGCAAAGCATTGGTTGACGCTGCCTACAAAGTGCATTCTGAATTAGGGCCAGGTCTGCTTGAAAAAGTTTATGAATCATGCCTGTCACACACACTCAAAAAGGCAGGTTTTGATGTAAAACGTCAGTTAGATGTTCCCATTGCCTTTGACGGACTAGTTTTTGAAGAGGGATTGCGATTGGATATTCTTATAAATGATCTTGTAATTTGTGAACTCAAAGCAGTTGAAGTGGTAAATCCGGTTTGGACAGCACAAATTCTCAGTCATTTAAAACTGACCAATAAGCGTTGGGGTATCTTATAAATTTTAATGTTCCATTAATAAAAGACGGAATAAAGAGATTTATCAGATAAGTTATCAGATTGATATTAAATTGTTAAAAATTTTGTGAACCTTAGTGTCTTTGCGCCTTTGTGGCAAAAACCAACAATTATGGACTTTAACTTAAGTGAAGAGCACCGGATGATCCGCGAAACTGTCAGAAGTTTTGCCGAACGTGAAATCAAACCAGTCGCACGTGAGCTGGATGAAAAAGCTGAATTTTCAACAGATCTTACGCGGAAAATGGGTGAATTAGGCCTGTTTGGCATTTACCTGCCTACCAAATACGGTGGTGAAGGGATGGACTACCTGGCCTATATCATCGCTGTGGAAGAGCTGGCCAGGATTGACGGTTCGCAGGCTGCAACGCTGGCCGCACATAATTCGCTTGGTGTTGGTCCGTTATATTATTATGGTTCGGAAGAGCAGAAGATGAAATACCTTCCAAAGTTGTGTACCGGGGAGGCTTTATGGGCTTTCGGTCTTACCGAACCCGATGCCGGGTCCGATTCACGCGGCTCAAAGACCCGTGCTACCCTCGAAGATGGTGAGTGGGTCATCAACGGATCAAAGATATTTATCACCAATGGTTCAGCCGATATCTCTGTCGGAGCCACGGTTCAGGCCGTTACCGGAGAAAAACACGGAAAAAAAGAATTCACTACCATCCTTGTTGATAAGGATACTCCAGGATTTACCCGCCGGACCATGCATGGAAAAATGATGTGGCGTGCTTCCGACACTGCCCAGCTCTTTTTCGATGACTGCCGTGTCCCCGAAGAAAATGTGCTTGGAAAAATTGGTGACGGTTCAAAAATCATGCTTTCGACCCTTGATTCAGGCCGCTTGTCAATCGCAGCCATGGGACTTGGATGCGCCCAGGGTGCCTATGAGCTTGCCCTTTCCTATGCCCAGGAACGCAAGCAGTTTGGTCAGCCCATCTCAAAATTCCAGGCTATTGCTTTTAAGCTGGCCGATATGGCTATGAAGATTGAATTGGCGCGCAACCTGCTTTATAAGGCCTGCTGGCTGAAAGACAATCATTTGCCCTTTGCCAAGGAAGCCGCGATGTCGAAACTCTATTGCTCAGAAATTGCAAGGGAAGTTGCCGACGAAGGAGTTCAGATTCATGGAGGTTACGGACTTATGAAAGACTATGACATTGAACGTTTCTACCGTGATCAACGCCTGCTTCAGATCGGTGAAGGCACTTCAGAGATTCAGAGGATGGTTATCTCCAGGTATATTGGATGCTGAAAGATACCGACAAGAAGACAAGGGGACAAGGGGACAAGGAGAAATCCAAAAATGGAGCAATTAAAACCTGAAAAAAATGTTCTGAGTTATGAAAATTGAGAGTTACCGCGACCTGAGGGTTTATCAGGCATCAGTTGCGGCTTCAATGAGGATTTTTGAAATTACCAAATCATTCCCAAAGGAAGAAATGTATTCGATGACGGATCAGATGCGGCGCTCATCCAGAAGTGTTTGTACCAATATAGGCGAAGCCTGGAGAAGAAGACGTTATAAAGCAGCCTTTATCGCAAAACTGAATGATTCCGAAACAGAAGCAACGGAAACCCAGGTCTGGCTTGAACTGGCTTTGCGTTCAGGTTATATCTCACAAGAATTTAATGATGAGATGTTTACCGAATATGAATCAATAATATCTCAGCTTGTGATCATGATAAATCAACCTGAGAAATGGATAATAGGACCTCTTAAATAGGCTTAGTCGCTAAATTTACATATCACCCGGTCTATCAGTCAGAAAACATAAATAAACCATTCACCGATCAAAAAGGATTTCTCGCCTTGTCTCCATGTCTCCTTGTCCCCATTTCACATGAAAAGTAACAAAGCCATCAAACTCACAGAGAGTCCCCGCGATGCCCAGCAGGGCCTACCCTATGTAATTCCGCCTGAAAAGCGGGCTGCTTACATCAATGCCCTGATGAAGGTTGGATTTGATGTCATCGACTTCGGAAGTTTTGTGTCGCCAAAGGCAATTCCGCAAATGGCGGAGGCTGGCAGGGTATTGTCAATGGTTGATAAAAGCCGGAGCCTTACAAAGTTAATGGCCATTGTCGGCAACCTGCGGGGAGGAGAGGAAGCTGCAGCTCAGAAGGCACTCGATATCATAGGGTTTCCGTATTCCACATCCGAAACCTTCCTGATGAAGAATATCCATGCCAATTCAGCAAAGGCTAACGAAATCATCGATGGTTTGCAGGATTTGTGCAACGATAGCGGGAAAGAGTTGCGCGTATTCATAAGCCTCGCCTTTGGTAATCCATACAACGATCGCTGGGACGTAAACATTTTGTCGGGGCATATTGAAAACCTGGCCTCGAAAGGCATATCCACCATTACCCTGGCCGATACCATCGGTATTGCTTCGGCTCAACTGATTGATAGCGTTTATTCCACTCTTTTACAGCGATTTCCCGGAATAGAGTTCGGATTACACCTCCATACCAGGCCGGGGGAGTGGTATGCAAAACTTTCCGCAGCCTGGAATGCCGGTTGCCGCTGGTACGAAGGGGTAATCAGTGGGGTTGGCGGTTGCCCTATGACTGGCTACGAACTTGTAGGAAACCTCGACACCCTTAGCCTGATTTCGTTTCTGGAAGAGAAAAAAGTAAACCACCACATCAACACCAGCCATCTTTTTAACGCGGTGCGGCTGGCCGGTGAGTGGAACAGTTAACCGATTCATCATTTGACCATGACGTTTCATCATCACATTCAGCAATTCACTCTACTGCTTTTCAGCGTTACCCTTTTTGGTCTTAACGGAATGGCACAAAGCCAGCCCAGCTGCGAACCAGGTGAATTCGGCCATAACCAGCGTTACGGACAGTTTATTGCAGTTCATGGCATTTCAATCTATGTTGAACGCTATGGCAAAGGTGAACCACTGCTGTTGCTTCATGGTAATGGGGGTTCCATAGCAAATTTCTCCTGCCAGATCCCTTACTTTGAGCAGAAATACGAAGTAATAGCCGTCGACAGCCGTGCACAGGGCAAATCAACCGACAAGGGCGATTCGTTGAGCTTCGAAATGATGGCCGATGATTTCAGTGAGCTGCTCGATTCGCTTCATCTCGACTCCTGCTATGTTCTGGGTTGGAGTGATGGGGGCATCAATGGGCTGATGCTGGCCATGCGCCATCCTGAAAAAGTTAAAAAACTTGCCATTACAGGGGCAAATCTCTGGCCCGATAGCACCGCCATCAGACCTGCTGATTACAAGTGGATGGCCTCAGCCTATAAGGAACTCGGACAACAGCAACAAACACCGGAGATAAAAAATACCAGAAAATTGATCAGGCTTGACCTGACCGAACCCCACATTACCAAGGATCAGCTGCAAAAGATAAAATGCCCTACCCTGGTGATTGGCGGCGACCGCGACATAATCCTGACTGAACATACGGTCTGTATCGCCCGCTCTATCCCGGATTCATATTTGTGGATTTTGCCTGGTTCAGGACATGCAACACTCATCGATCATAAGGATGAATTCAATGAAGTTGTGGGTAATTTTCTTGGAAGCGGATTATAAAACTGACAGGTGTGTTTAAAAAATAAAAATTACTGCTGGAAAATAAATTCAATAATAAAAACCTGTATTTTCATATGCAAATTCTGAAATATGAATAAAGTAGTTAAAAATGCCTCTGAAGCATTATACGGTATCAGGGATGGCATGACCCTGATGGTTGGTGGATTCGGCCTTAGTGGTCTCCCTGAAAATACCATAGCAGCCCTGGCTTCCAGCGAAGTGAAAGGGCTTACCTGCATTTCAAACAATGCTGGCGTTGATGATTTCGGACTTGGGTATCTACTTAAAAACAGGCAGATAAAGAAGATGATTTCGTCGTATGTAGGCGAAAATGCTGAATTTGAACGCCAGTTGCTCAACGGAGAACTTGAGGTTGAATTGATTCCGCAGGGAACCCTTGCCGAGCGTTGCCGGGCAGGTGGCGCCGGAATCCCGGCTTTCTTTGTTCCGGCCGGTTATGGAACAGAAGTTGCCGATGGGAAAGAGGTTCGTGTTTTTAATGGGAAACCACATCTGCTCGAACATGCTCTTGTCGCTGATTTTGCCATCGTAAAGGCCTGGAAGGGTGATACCCACGGCAACCTGATTTACCGGCATACCGCCAACAATTTCAACCAGGCCATGGCAATGGCAGGCAAAATCACCATTGCGGAAGTGGAAGAACTGGTTCCCGCCGGCGAACTCGATCCCAATCAGATCCATACGCCCGGCATTTTCGTGCAGAGGATTTTCCAGGGAAAAGATTATGAGAAAAGGATTGAGCGACTTACGGAAAGGTAGAATTTCGGATTGCGGATTTCCATCCCCCGACCCTCGTCCCCCGTCCCTCGCCCCTTAAATCAAATTCAAAATCAATACAGCATCATAATACTTCAATCATGGCACTATCAAAGGAACAAATCGCGCAACGCATAGCGCAGGAATTGAAAGATGGTTATTATGTCAACCTTGGAATTGGTATCCCGACCCTGGTAGCCAATTATGTGCCGGAGGGCATTGAAGTTGTTTTGCAATCAGAAAACGGCATGTTGGGTATGGGTCCGTTCCCCGAAAAGGGACAGGCAGATGCGGATATGATCAATGCCGGAAAGCAAACGGTGACTGTCCTGCCCGGGGGGTCATTCTTTGACTCCTCTGCCAGTTTTGCCATGATCCGCGGTGGTCATGTTGACCTGACGGTTCTTGGTGCTTTTGAAGTGACCGATAAAGGTGATATTGCCAGCTGGAAAATTCCGGGTAAGATGGTAAAAGGAATGGGAGGAGCCATGGATCTGGTTGCCTCTGCAAAAAACATTGTGGTAGCCATGCAGCATTGCAGCAAAGATGGGGAGTCCAAGCTGCTGAAAGAGTGTACATTACCTCTCACCGGTGTCGCTTGTGTGAAGAAAATAGTAAGTGATCTGGCAGTACTGGAGGTAACTGATGATGGATTCCTCCTGCTGGAACGGGCGCCGGGTGTCAGTGTCGAAGATATCAGAAAGGTAACTGCCGGCCGTTTGATTGTCAACGGAGAAATTCCCGAAATGAAGTTTTAAGCCTGTCCTCAGGAATTTAGGATGCCATTCCTTCATTCCACCAAAAATGGCCGATGCTGCATGGGTCGATTCTTCCAATACCGGATTTCCTTTCCGGAATTTTCAGGAACATTCATTTTACGTACCAACAGAAGTGCAGAATTATCCTGTGTGGGTTAAATTCTGGTTCCTGAGTCCCTTTTTCTTTTTGTTCGCGCGCTGGAATTGAACATATGTTCGTTTCGTCACTTATTTTCTTTCCTGTTTTATTTGTTTGAGGCCGCAGTCTTTCGCAAATAAGAACTTAAATACCTGATTATCTGAAGGTAATTATACCGCCTGAAGCCTTGATTTAAATTTACTCCGAAAGGCACGCATCCGTGGCAGACCGCTGAACCTATAGTCATTTTGATACATTTGCAGCAGCAATAAAGTACTTAAATTCTTTGTATTGTTTTCCAAAAATCTGTCAGTGTAAATTCAGGTTCATCCCGATAATATCATCCTTATCAAGCAACACCAAACTTTTATGAAAACACACACAACATTGCTAAGAATTTTATCAGCGGTAATTATTTTGCTTTATAGTTCAAACGGACTTCTTGCACAGAATACCGATGCCTCACAAATCTCAAACATCCTGCAGGTTCAGCAATACGAACGCGCCATTCATATCATGGCGATGCTGCTCATCGGATTTGGATTTCTGATGGTTTTCGTTAAGAAATACGGACGTTCCGCATTAACTGCAACTTTCCTCCTGGTAAGCGTTTCACTGCCTCTCTATCTTTTTGTTAAAGGACTGGGAGTATTTGAAGAACGCGGGGAGATTGAACAGTTTATACTGGCCGAGTTTGGTGCAGCCAGTTTATTGATTGCAGCTGGTGCTGTGCTGGGCAGGATCAGGATCTATCAGTATCTGATCCTTGGACTCGTTTTCATACCTTTTTACATGTTGAATGAATTAATAGTGGTGGATGACTTTTTCCATTTTGTGGGAAAAGTATATGATACCGGTGGTTCCATTGTGATTCACTCTTTCGGGGCGCTTTTCGGAATATCGGCAGCCATTTCACTAACAACAAAACAGGACCTGGAAATTCCGATAGAGTCTGATGCTACCACGGATAAATATTCGGTTCTGGGAAGCATGGTTCTGTGGGTTTTCTGGCCAAGTTTCTGTGCAGCGCTGGTTCCGGTGGAAGCGATCCCTTATACCGTTGTAAATGTATTCCTTGCGCTATGCGGATCAACACTGGCAACCTATTTTGTTTCAGTGAAACTGAGGGGAAAAGTACTGATTGCGGATATTGCCAATGCAGCCCTTGCCGGTGGAGTGGCCATCGGTGCCACCTGTGATTTCGCCTCCCATCCCCAGGCCATGATCATTGGATTGCTGGCCGGGACCATTTCTACATTCGGCTTTGCCATTCTTCAGGACAAGCAACAAAAATTTCACAAAATCGTTGACACCTGCGGCGTTTCAAATCTGCATGGACTACCGGGTATATTCGGAGGACTTGCTGCCATTTTCGTGATCGATGGCATTGATGCTGTCTCGCAGCTGAAGGGCATAGCAGTAACCCTTATTCTCGCTGTTGTTTCAGGTTTGCTGGGCGGAAAACTGGTAGCCCTTTTCGGACGAACGAAAGAGGCTTACAATGATCGGGCTGAATTTAAAGATGCAGCATAGCCGCGTTTTACCAGTTATTCATTGTTGTTGATTGGTTTATTACCGAAAAACTGCCTGCTCCAGGCCTTCTATCTTTCATTAAAGTCAGGATCCATCCAGGGTGTGCGGAGGCCGGCCACTTCATTGGCCATCAGGATAAATACATTCCAGCATAAACCCCGGGTGGAGGGCCACCAGGTATCGGTGGTGCTCCATTTTGTGGGAATAAATTCCTTACTGAAAGGCCACTCCGGATTGAGGTATATTTCCGCCCATACCCTGTTTTCCATCCGTTTTTCTGCATCCCTCCATCCGTGTTTCAGTCCGGTAACGTAAGCACAATACTCGGCCCTGAACCAGCTGCCGCCATTGTAATAAAACCCGTCACTCCTGCCGTCGCTGTAATTGTCCTGCCCGAATTTTTCAAACGGCTGGTAGTCCCCGGTAAGGTATGAGAACCCCGGATATTTATTGATCAACCTGACACAAATGGGCGCGGTTGTGCCAGATTCCGGATGGGGCGAACCAGTTACTTTGTTCAGCGCCGGTATCTGGCTGAGGTGATTTCTGACCATTTCATCCGCAAGGATGGGGCGGTTAAACAGCCACAGTGAAAAGAATTCGGGTTCAAGGTCGGTAAGGGTGATGATGTCGGGGTATTTCCGGTCAAAGAGGAGGTGCTTTCTCTCTGTATCATAAAAATTTCTGTATTCATCCTCTGCCTTAAGGATATAGGATTCTGAAATGTCAAATCCCAGTTCCTTAATGGTTCTCAGGGCAATGGCCAGCATGCCCTGATTTACACCAAGCCGGTCGGTTTTAGGGTTGAAATCAACGATATCAACCTGGCTCAGCGAAAAGCGGGATGTACATTTCCCATCCCGGTCAGAGTCAAATTCATTCAACACATAATCAACCGCTTTCTGAATCTTCTCCCGGGGAAGCGTAACACTAAAACGGCGTTTGTTCAGCATGGCCCAGATCAGCCACTGGATCGTGGCTTCATTGTCTTTCGCCTCCACCGATCCCATAAGCGGAGTGATGATGGTACCGATTCCACCCTCCGGTGTCTGGGTTTTACCCCATTGTTCCCAAATGGAAAGGTTTAGCGCCTTGTTGTAGGTTGAAACCGTTGCAAAAAAAGAATCACGGTTGTACATATCCGGAGCGTAATTCATATTGGGCACGTTAAACGGCGTAAAATCCCTGGTATCGGTGATCCAGGTGAGCATGTTGAAATTGGCATACAGCATTTTTTCTATCTCCGACCCCTGAAACCCTTTCGCTTCAGCCAGACGCAATTGTGAAGAGATCATAAACTGCTGATGCGATTCCCATGGTTCAACAAAAATATAGTTCGTTTTCTCTACCTTCTCTCCCATGGGCAGCAGGTTGTAAGGTTCCGACTGTGGCTGATGTTCTGTTATAGTCAGATCCCTGATCTGAAGCCTGCATTCCTTGCCCGATTGGGTGCCAATGAACATGGCAACACTGTCATTCTCAATATATGGAACCAGGATGCTTCCTTTAAACTGAGTCCATTCATTTTCGTTAGCCGGAAAGTTATCGATGTACTTTACCCCCTGTTCCAGTTCAATGGTTCTCTGACCGTTTCTGACCCTGAAGAGTTTCACCGCCGCGCCTGTGTTTCCCTTGCAAAGGAATGAAATGGTATATAGTTTCTGATCCTGAAATGGCGTGATGAACTCAACCCCTGCCCTACCGCCAGGATGGCCGGTGATGGTGATCAGGCTATCCTTCCACTGAACTTCCGCGTTGCCTTCTTTCAGATATTTATTTGTTAAAGGCAATATAATTGATGTTCCGGCATCCAGATTGAGCATTTCCCCAAAAGTCTGCCTGATGTAGTGATTGTTATCTGTCTGTTCTGATGGGGTGGCAACGGCAAACAAATTGGCATCGGGCAACCGCCTTATACCTACAAACCCGCCTCCCCGGCCGCTGAAACGCCGGCGGGTGTTTCTTGTATATTGATTTTTGTAACCCGCATCCGTCAGGAAACCTACCACATCGTTGCCCGGTGTGACAAAACCTGCAGACGGATATATCTCATGAATAAATCCGCCGGGAAAGTTATCGTATTCGAAGCTGACATACCGCTGAGGTTTTTCGGCCGGTCTTGAAGTCTGCTTCAAAATATAATACATCCCCGGCATGGATGGCTGAAACAGTTCTATCGTTTTTTTTACGATGTTGGTATTTACAACTTCATATATTACTGAAACCGTCAGGTTTGCATCAAACTCCGGAATATAGGAATCTCTCCACAGGGTGATCCGGCTTTCATTCCCTTCCCATTGCTCGCCTGTCCAGTGCGGGAGATCGGCAATTGTACTCAGGTCGAGGTTGGACAGATGCAGGGAAAGTTCTTCCTTGCCTGAAACCAGCAAGTGAGAGCCATTGTATATGTCAACCCGGTAACCCTGGGTCTGATCTCCCACTACTTTCAGAGAAAGCTTCTGACACTGGGCTACTGATATATTCAACACAATACCCAGGCAGAGGAATAAAGCCGGCAATAGTTTTCTGAGATGTGACACGTTTTTATGGGTTTTGTCAGGCAAAATTCAGCAGCCCCGGTTTGGATATGGCGCACAAGAGCGGAAAGGAGAGGAAATTGTTAATCCCATCACTCTTTAACGATCTTTCTGATCACCACCCGGCCATCTTTAAAAATGATTCTGATCAGATATAACCCGGCCGGGAAACCAGCGATGGCAAATTGTATCTTGCCAGAAGATTCTTCCGTCCGGGGACACTCTACCCTTTTTCCATCCGCTGATATCAGTGAAACATCTTCTATTTCAGAACGACCGGTCAATTCCAGGAAAATCACATTTCCGGAAGGATTCGGCCAGATGCGGGCAACGAGCTCATTTTCATTTATACCGGCCGGAGTGGCCCACTGATTCCTCAGGTTGTAAATCTGTGAAACCGGAATTTCCCTGTCCCATATTTTTACTTCATCCACGCTGCCTCGCAACGCATAGAGGGTTTCTGTGTTATCCATCCTCCCAATGGTAACTGGCTTGGTTGACGGCTGAATGGCCCCTGAAAATGCCTTAAAAGCCTCAAGGAACCCGTCGACATACAATTCCATGGAATAACCGGTATAAAGTACCGCAACATGGTAATACCGGTTCAGTTCAATGGGAAATGAACCATCAAGATCGGCTATTCCGGTGCTGGTCTTAACTGTCCAGCGAAAATAACCCTCTGGTGTAACCGACAGTTTGTACCGCTGCTGCCATGAACCATGAGAAATAATAAATCTTTCGGACCCGAATTGATCGCATTTTACCCAGCAGCTGAGACTTACAGCTCCGGTGAAGTTCAGGTCGGCATGATTCTCAGTGTAAATGATATTTGATCCTGTGGTGAAGCGGTAAGCCAGGGATGGCATTCCACGGGCATCCGGAGTTTTGGTGACACCTGAGACTGTAGCATGAAACCGATCGGACGCCATGTTTTTGTTGTCAGTATCAAAAGGATACCAGATCAGCGGAAGCTGCTGGGCAAGGGTCGTATCTTTTACCAGTACCTCTGCTGTTACGCTTGTGGTAAGCATATCCTGATTGGTAACTTCAACGGTAACCACCGCAACGGCGGGGGTTCCGGGAGCCTGCCAGGTTACAGGATTTCCGGTCGTCTGGTTCAGAACACCTGACGTAACACTCCATTCGTATTCAAGAATTTCTCCCGGTGCCGGTTCAACCAAAGCGGTAAAGGTGTTTTGCTCTCCGACAGCCGTGTAATTGAAAGCGGATTGAATCCCTGTGACGACAGGTGGAACAGGAATGCGGTCGACAATATGCAAATGTAAAGTGTCTTCGGCGGTCTGGCCATCGGAAGTAATCCTGCATTTCAAAACAACTTCCGCAGGAACCGAAGGAGCTGTTATGATCGCCGAAGACCCGGTTTGTCCGTCAATCAGCACATTGTCAAGGTACCACTCAAATTGCACCTGATTGCCCTGACTTACATTGCCGGGTTCGCACCATGCGGTGAACACCGCATTGGTAATCACCGGATTATGATCGGTCGACAAGGCTTTAATCCTGATATTTTCAGAATAGTCGTACTGGCTGTGATAATCAAGCACATCATCACCCACGTAAAGCCTGCCGTCATTGACTACCGGAATCAGTCCCGAAGGATAAAAACGCACAATTCTCACTTCTCCGGCTGGAATGGTCAATTGCAATGAACCGGTATAGGATGATTGTGATACAAGTTCGGTAATGGCCTCATACATCCCGAATGTGCCGGCCGGGAGGTTAATCTGTACCTGTTTTCCTGCAGTGGTTGGATTATAGTACATATAGGAGATCAGAGAGTCATTGCCATAAAAATCCGTCTTATTCAGGTCGATCTGCAGAATTTCCGGGATGTTGGTTGTATTCACCACGGCTGCAAGGTATCCTACACCCGAACCGCTGTAGAGCGAAAGATTGGTGGCAGCCCAGCCGCCCCTGATGGCATCACCGGTGGCAAAGGGCGTTTTTCCCAGCCAAAGCTGCTTCATCGATTCATGTGGTATGCATGCTAAAGGGTCGTTGGCGGAGGCCCATTCGTACGAATCCTGTTTATCCTGAGGAAGGGAATTCCAATAAAATAACCTGCTGGCATTGGTTAAATTCAACAGCCATTTGGCTATGGCTTTCGCATACCGTTTGTCATATTTCGGCAGTGGCGCAAGGGCTGCAGCCTGCTGAAATCCGTTCATGATGAAAGCGTAATCGTCACCGGCATCGTTGGCTTCACCGATCAGACCCGAAACGTCATAGCCGCCCCAGGTTCCAACGATGGATCCCCATCCCCGTAGATCGCCTCGGTCGAAACACCAGTCGAGCATTTTCTGCAGCGGATAATTCGTTTCTTCAACGGCATTCATGCGTGCGGCAGTCAGTGTTCCGTATGAAAGCTGAAGTTCATAGGATGGATTTGTTTCCATTCCGGCCAAAAAATCCATGGCCAGCTGTGCCCCCTCAAAATACTTCCTTTCGCCTGTTTCGAGCCAGGCATTGTAAAGCAGCCAGGCAATACTTCCGGCCGATTCCGGTTCCGGCACACTTTCGTCCAGCGGCTGACCAGTCGCCAGGTTAAAGGCCCGGTAGTTCATATCGGGGACAGCCCAGGGAGTGGTACTTCCACCCAACTGATTTACACAATAGAGCCACCTGTCGGCCACCGATGTAAACTGGCCGGTGAATTCGGGTGCAGCTCCCGGGTAGAGGTACTTTAACTGATAGAAGAAGACGTTTGGCATCACATCATACCACCAGTCGTTCCCCGAAGTGGTTGAATAGCCATTCAGGTAGACATTCTGTCCATTTTCAAGATTAAAAAAGTCTTTTGACATTGCCACATAATTCATCCCGTTCTGGTTGCTTTTATCCACTCCGGCAAGAGAGGCTCCCACAATGGCCGGCATAATGTTGATGGCTTCAGCCTGATTAAGATGCCCGTCGGCTCCAACATAGGAATCGAGAAAAACCGGCGTGTTATCGGGATAATTGAACTGACCCTGAACGCCAAGGCGCGACAGAGGCAGGGACTGGCCGGGTTTCTGCCTATCGAACACATAATTGTCGTAGTCAATGGTAACGGCATCCCAGTTTCGGATCAGGAGAGGAGCTGGCAGATCGGGCATCCGGGCAATCCGGGCAATGGTCAGTTGTCCCGGCTGGGCCATCCCCTGAATTGTTGTAAGCAACAATATGAAATTCAGTATCAGGTGCTTCATAATGGTAAAGTTAGGTAAAGTTATTGAGAAGGGATTAGTGCCTGTATATAAGAAAGTCATTCGTTTTCAGCGAAGTACTGCCCATCAGAAGTGTTGAATTTTCGGGTATTACCACCGTTGCTGATTTCCCGAAATTTACCATTACGGTTATCTTTTCGTCATGCAATGTCCGGGTGAAACCAATCATCTCCTCTGTCATTTCAAGTTTTTCATATTCGCCATATTGCAGCATGGGTTCGCTGTTTCTCAGTTTTATCAGTTTTTTGTAAGTGTCAAGCAATGAATTCTCCTGAAACAGGCTTTGCTGTACATTAACCATTCTGAAATTATCATGTATTTTAATCCAGGGCATGCCTGCCGAGAATCCCGCATTGGTCCCGGCGGTCCATTGCATCGGACTGCGTGATTTGTCCCTGTTGTGGAGGTTTCCCTCTATAAGTGCTACTGCCTGTGTTCTGCTCTCTTTCAGGGCAAGATTATAATGGGTTCTTCCCTGTATATCTACAATCTCTTCCGGTTTTACCGCTTCGATGTTCTGCATTCCGATTTCTTCACCATAGTAAATAAAAGGAACCCCCTTTGCCGTAAGCAGGATTACTGCCAGAGCCTTTGCCCTTTCTGTGTTTCCACCTGCAAGGCGGTCCATCAGACGGGGCATATCGTGGCTCCCGAAAAACAGGGTGGGATAGCCGGGCATCTGCTGCTCCATATGCTGCAATTCCCCGAAAATCCGTTCTGCCGAGAATTCCGGAATGCTGCCAAAGTTAAAATTAAAGACAACATCCATCAGGTCAGGAGCCTGGTATTGGCTCAGGATATCCAGTTTATCGCTGCCGATTTCGCCGATGATGAACCTGTCATCATATTCTTCCAGGGTTGATCTGATCAGCCTGATTGCCGCCTTAACCCCGGATTGCTCTATATCGTTTTTGTGTTCCTGTTTCACCCCATTCACCGGGTTATCAGGACCAATGCCATCTGTGGTCAGAAAGTTGATGACATCCATCCGGAATCCATCAATGCCGAGATCAAGCCAGTAACGGAGAACTTTTTGTATTTCAAGGACAACCGCCGGATTCGACCAGTTCAGATCGGCCATCCGTACATCAAACTTATGGTAGTAATATTGTTTTGTCGTGGGGTCCAGCTCCCATGCGCTGCCTCCGAAAAAGGATTCCCAGTTGTTGGGCTGATCGCGCCAGATGTAATAATCGCGGTAGGGGTTATCCCTTGACTTTAGAGATTCCTTAAACCATCTGCATTCTGTTGAGGTATGGTTGACCACCATATCCATGATCACCTTTATTCCCCGCTGATGAGCTTCCTTCAGGAAATTGCCGAAGCCGGCAGTTGTACCATAGAGTGAATCAACCTGATAATAGTCTGCAACATCATACCCATTGTCAACCCTGGGTGACCGCAGAAAAGGGGTGAGCCATATTCCTTTGATTCCAAGTGACTGTAAATATTCAAGCCGGTCCGTCATTCCTTTAAAATCACTGATTCCGTTACCATCGCTGTCCTGAAAAGAGGGCATGTAGATCTGGTAAAAAACAGCCTCTTTCCACCACTTTTCTGTTGCTGAACCTGTGGGAGGCTGAGCCACAGCCGGGAAAAAGGCAAAAATCAGCAGGTAATTCAGGATCCTGATAAACATGACTTTTTTGAAACAGTGATCTGCTGGGTCTTTTGAATAAAAAAGGGAGGCTCAATTTCCCGCCGGTTGAAAGGCGGGATACATTGAGCCTGTCCCCTTAACACACACTAATTATTAAACCAACCAATTAAGGTTTTTCGTCGTTGTAAAGTTTTGATACCTGGCCATCTGACAACGCGATGTTGTAGATTTTCAGTTCGTCGATGGCACCCTTGAAGTATCCAAGGTTTTCGGCTGTTGTCCAATCCATAAAATTGGCGGCAAGTTCAGCATCGGTAGCTACACAACCAATGATAAACGGTTGTGGGTCGGGGGCAGTAAGGGTCTGGGTAAGCGGGCCGATTCCCTTGTCAGCTTCTGTCCATGTTTTGGTGAGTGTACCGTCCACGTAGAACTTCAGTTCCTTGGTTGTTCCGTTAACCGAAACAACAAGGTGTGTCCAGTTACCAACCTGGATAGAATTATCCGTTTCATTGTCGGCATCAACAATTCCACCATCTACTTTTTTGAAGGTGAAGAATGGTTTTCCACCGCCCTGGGTCTGGAGTTTGTAACCGGTCCAGTAATTCTGTGACACAATGTAATTGTGTTCATAGATTTCGTCAGGTTTTACCCAAACCGAAATGGTCAGGTTGGCAGGCAGGAAAGCAGTGGTGTAAGGTACCTCGAGGTGAGCGCCCTTGTTTAACAGAATGGCTTTGCCACCGTTTACACCTGTTGTCCAGCTGGGCATCATGGCATCTGTTCCTAAAAGAACCGTATTCCCTTTAACAAAAGTACCAACATGTTTAACGGTTGAATAAGCTGTTGCAGTAGTACCGGTACCTTCGTCGAAATGCCATCCGGCATTGAGATAAAGTGCTTCGTCGATAAATCCGTAGGCCTGTGAATCAAATGTATTCATGGCTTCTGTCAGCTGGGTAACCAGGTTGGTTATCTGGGCCTGTGTCAGCGTTCCGTTGGCGGCTGTTTTTACAGTCTGTAGGGTTGCCTTGTAAGAGTCGATGGCTGATTGCGGATAATCTGCAGTGGTTGCAGCATTCGCAATGGCCTCTGCTTCAAGAATTAAAGCATTCAGGGCGGTTTTGTCGCCCGCAACGACTTCGTCATCGTCTTTGCATGATCCGAGGATCATCACTGAACTTACGATCAGCATAAGCAGCAAAGTGTGCAGTTTCATCAGATTTTTCATTTTTAATTGGTTTTAGTTGGTAATTGATTAGGTGAATTGAAAGATTGCTTTATGGATTTATGGCCTGATTGGCATCGATTTCAGCCTGGGGAACCGGGAAATACCTTTTCGAGTCGTAATTGAAATCGGGGCCCAATGCCGTTTCGGCCACTGTCTTACCCCAGCGCATCAGGTCGAAATAGCGGTGAAATTCCTGTGCAAGTTCAACCCTCCGTTCATGACGGATGGCTGTTCTGAGGAGGTTCAGGTCAGAGGTTGTAACATCAGACAGAAGATCGGACGAAGGTGTTCCGTTAAAACTTGCCCTGGCCCTTTGCCTGACCTTGTTCAGGTTGGCTTTGGCTGAATCGGCATTGCCGTTTTCGCAGAATGCTTCGGCTTTCATTAGCAGCACATCTGCATAGCGCATATAGATGTAGTTGAGATCCCCGTCGCCCTTGAGTGAAGATGAGATTTCGGATAACGGTTGCTGATGTTTTTTGGTCAGGTAACCTGTTGGTGACCAGGAGGCACTGAAAGTTTCCCCGTTCAGCCAGGGCTGACCATCGCGGCCAAGAGTAGCATCAAGACGAGGATCGGTGTCGCCGGTAGAAGTCTTTTCAAAAGCATCCACTAGACTTTGTGTAGGTGTATTGAAATAGTATCCCCCTTCCTGAGCCGGAGCAAACCATTGATTGAGGGCACTGCCGGTAAATGGGTTCTGATTGGTCAGGTGCTGAATCTCAAAAATGGATTCCGGACTGTTCTCGTTTGCCAGTTTAAAATTATCGGCATAGTTCAGCAAGAGATGATAAATACCCAATGCTTCAACCTGGTGGAAATACCCGATGGCTTCGGTCCACTTTCCCTGGTAAAGGCTGACCTTTCCGAGCAAAGCCAGTGCAGCACCGCGGGTAGCACGGCCGGCATCAGTTGAGCTATAGCTATCAGGCAATACCGATGCAGCTTCAGAGAGGTCAGTTTCTATCTGAAAATAAATGTCAGACACTTCGCTGAGTGGCACATTTATGGTCTCCTGGGTGAGTTGCGGGAGAAGTTTCAGGGGCACTCTCCCGTAAACGTTCACGAGGTTAAAATAGCTGTATGCCCTGATGAACTTTGCTTCGCCAAGAATCCGGTTCTTCAGGGTTTCATCCATGGATACCACCGGAACATTGGCCAGAACATTGTTTGCCCGGGCAATGGCTTCGTAGGCAAAACTCCAGTAGTTGCTTACCATTCCGTTGTTGGCATCGGCATTGAATTCATCGATGTAGGTAATTTCAGCCTGATCTCCGGGATTCCCCCCCTTTACCGCATCATCGGAAGCAATGTCACCAAATATCCAGATGGCATTTTCGAACCGGCTGAAAGTGATGGCATGATAGGCACCATTGATTGCCTGCAGGGCCTGTTTATCGTTCTTGTAAAAAGTGTCTGAAGAAAACGATCCTTTCAGGTCTTCGGTCAGAAAATCGGTACATGAATTCAGCACTGTCAGCGAAAAGATCAGAAGTATAGTTACAGGAAGATGCCTGAAAATGTCTGTTATATTTTTAATGTTTCTTTTCATGGCTTTTTGCATTAAAAGGTGATGTCGATTCCGAACATGATGGTCATTGCCGATGGATATGTGCCCCAGTCGATGCCTGCTGCAAGATCGCCCTCATTTTTTGAGTTATCGCTGACGGTCATTTCTGAGTCAAGTCCCGAAAATTTCGTCAATGTCAGCAGGTTGGTCCCGGATATATATACCCTGGTTTTTGACAGGCCAGCTTTTTTTACCAAATCAGCAGGAATGGAATAGCCTATCTGGAGATTTTTCAGCCTTATATAGGATCCGTCTTCAAGAAAACGGGATGACGGCCTTGCATTGTTCGATTTGGTCGTCCATGATGCCCTGGGCTGGGTGTTTGAAGTGCCTTCTCCGGTCCAGCGTTCATCAAAGTAGCGCTGTGTAACCGTGAATCCACGGTAAAATCCTTCAATGTCCTGGTTTATCTGAACATAAATTTTATTGCCGTATGTGCCCTGAAAGAACACACTCAGATCGAAATTTTTATAATTGGCGGCCAGATTGATACCGGCAATCAGTTTGGGAATGGCACTGCCCAGATTAACCCTGTCGTTGTTGTCGATGTAGCCGTCGCCATTCTGATCTTTGTATTTGACATCACCCGGATGAATGTTGTTCCCCTGGAATGCCGAAAGCAGGATTTCCGTTTCATTCTGGAAGATACCATCCATTTCGAGCAGGTAAAAAGATCCGATAGGCTGACCTACTTCGGTGCGTGTTGCATCAATGCCCGACTCAACCCTTCCGCCGAAAAGCGGGGCTTCCAGCTTGAGTACTTCATTGTGCATGTATGTCAGGTTCCCCCCGATGGTATACCCAAAATCCTTTTTGTTTACCCGATAATTGGCTTCAAGCTCAAGCCCGGTATTCAGAACCGAACCACTGTTGATCCAGGAGGCTTCGGCATAGCCGACCGATGGAGGATTGGATGCCTTAACCAGCATATCTTCCGTTACTTTATAGAAATAATCCAGTGAGAAAGCCAACGCGCCCTTCCAGAGTTCAACATCCACCCCTCCATTGTACTGGTAACTGGTTTCCCATTTAAGCTTTTCATTCCCCAGGGCGTTTTGAGCATATCCACTGTTGGATATACCACCGAACGGATAGTTGTAATAAGGAGAAATTCTGTCGCTGTATGCATAGAGACCTATTTCCTGATTCCCGATGGCACCATAACCTGCACGAATTCTGAGATTTTCGAGCCAGAGCACATCTTTAAGAAAATTTTCCTGTTTAATCACCCAGCCTCCTGAGAAAGAATAAAACATCCCCCATTTATTGTCACCGGTAAACCGGGATGAACCATCACGACGCAATGTGGCTGATATATAATATTTCCCTTTGAAATCATAGTTCACCCTACCGAAAAACGAGGCAAGTGAGGATGCCCATTCGGTCTGGCTGCTCATTTTATTTCCGAGACCGTTACCAATATAGATAAGCTCTTCCTGCTCAACAGGAAAATCCGAATCGCTGGCATACATTGCCTTCCCTCCGTTTTTTATCGCCTCAAATCCCAACAGAGCTGAGAAATTGTGTGAATCACCGATGCTGGTTTCGTAATTCAGCAGATTGTTCAGCATCCAGTTAAAGGTGCGCTCGTTGCTTATATCAAGACCATTTCTGGCGTTGATACGGTTCAGGGTACCCCAGGTGGGATTGAACCGGCGGCTGTTGGAATTGCGGTAATCCATTCCTATGTTGGTGGTAAACTTTAATTTCTTAGTCAGTTTGGCAATAAAATAGGCCTTCCCCAGATAACTGTCATCTTTCCGGTTGTTGTCGTTGTAGTCGCTCATTCCAATGGGATTATAGCCATCACCAAGGAATGAATCAAATTTCTGATCGCCGAAATATTCTGCCGGACGGTCTACATAGTGACCGTCATCAAAACGGACGGGTATGGCCGGGTTCCTGAAAAAAGCATACCTGATCACGCTTCCGCCGTTACCGCCGGCACCATCACCTGAACTTCCGATAATATCGGTACTTGAAATACCGGCCAGCATGCTCATGCCAATGGTCAGCCATTTACTGGCTTCTGTGTTTACATCAAGCCTGGCTGTTCCACGGGTATAACCCGAACCCTTAATAATTCCCTTCTGATCGAAAAAAGAGGTTGAGAGGATGTAATTCGTTGATTCGGTACCACCTGAAAGGGAAAGTTCGTGTGAATTAATGGGTGCTGTCTGAAGCAGTTCATCCACATAATTTACATCGGCAAACCTTGCGGCATCTTCATCTGTAATCAGCGGACGCTGGAGGGTGGCAGGAAGAAAGGCATTGTCGTTGGTTGCCGCTTCATTGTAGATGGTGACATAATCCCTGGTATTAACCATTTTTGTGAGCCCGGTAGCTTTCTGAAAACCTGTTTGTCCCCTGTAGGTTATCTGGGTTTCACCTTTTTTGCCTTTTTTGGTTGTAATCAATACAATCCCGTTGTTGGCACGCGAACCATAAATGGCCGCTGCAGAGGCGTCTTTAAGCACCGTGATGCTTTCAATATCACCGGGTGAAAGTAACCTGAGTGCATCATTGGTAGCAATACCGTCGACAATAAACAGCGGGCCATTGCCTGAGCT
>WSXU01000106.1 GCA_009773455.1 Bacteroidota bacterium
GAATCGTTGAAAGCCTCCGACACCAGGGCCAGCGTTTCCTGTCATCCAGACATTTCCCTCCATATCAATATCCATATCCTGTACCCAATAATCAATTTGTGAGCTGTTGGTGATACGGTAACGCTGCCAAAAACCGGTAGTTACATCTCGTCTGGCTGCACCGCCAACACCGGTTACCCAAATGTTTCCATCTACATCCATATCCAAACCATAACTGTAAGCACCTTCGCGCCAGATTCCTTTACTTTGCCAGTTCTCACCATCAAATTGCCACACTTCACTATTTAAGCCAGTGATTAATGCTTCATGATTTCCGGTTGCTTTAAAGGCCCAGATATCACCAATAATATCCGATGCTGGTTGTTGAGGTGTTAACCAGATTCCATCCGGAGTGCGGTAATCTAATGAAAAGGGATTACCCGGCCCGGAGTTTCTTAAGACCCATAAGTTTCCTTCTTCATCGATACAGTCGCTTCCGGGTAAGGCAACTATCTCACCGCTTTCATTGTTCTGCGGTAACAAAGTAAATAACTGGGTATCACTATCGAAAGTTATCATTGTATTCCATCCTTCACCATCGATCCAGACTTCATAGCCACCAGCTGGTTTCACCTGAATTGAAAGGTTTTCACATGTTCCGATCAAACTGGGCCAGTTGTTGGCAGTGGAACCGTAATTCCATAAACGCCATGCATTGGTAGTAGGATCGAAATGCACCAGACCACCTCCACCCCATGTAACAGAAAACACGGCAGCCCAGATCGAGCCATCGGGAGCAATATCAATATCCATGGTGCGGCCACCTGGGTGCAATGAGTTTTCAGATCCCCAGAATTGCAGCGAACTTCCGCCAACAGCAGGATCAAAATGCATAATTCCTCTCCATCCGGCCATCCAGATGGTTCCGTCAGAAGCCTTTGTAATTTCACTGATTCGGGATGCGCCTACATCATAAATACTTCCCATTACCGGATATTCGACGTTTGAATAGTTGATCCATGAATTTTCGGAACGTAAAAATTTTGAGAATCCACCTTCTTCAAATCCGGGGGTATAGGCGGCAATATAAGGATCGCCATCCGTATCAATCAACAATCCTTCGGCATAATCACCAAGTATTCCGGTATTTCCTGTGGTGTAATACCTCCAGGAATAATCATAAGAAGCTTGTGCATGTGAATAATGCAATAGTGATAACAAGATGATAAAAAGATAAATGCTTTTCATG
>WSXU01000107.1 GCA_009773455.1 Bacteroidota bacterium
GAAGCATATAGCGGTCACCTGTATTTCGCCCGCTCTCCCTGCTCCCGAAGAAGCGGGCGGAGGCAACGGGCTGAGGTCCATCCAGTCATTATTCGGAAAAGATTCTTTGTTCATTCTCAGCATCCAGGATGAAAACAGGATCGATTATTCTTCTTTGTCCTCACAGCAGGTCATTATTTTATCCGGGCTGAGAACTATTTCATCCGGACTGGCACAGGAATTGAGCCGCTTTGTCCTGAATGGCCGTAGTCTGCTGGTGTTCCCCCCGGCCGAAACCGATACGGGCAGTTACAAAAACTTCCTGTCTTCCCTGGGAACAAACTTCTATTTGCGGCCCGACACGGCAAATACAAAGATCGACTGGGTGAACTTCGAAAGTGAGATCTTTTCCGATGTGTTTGATAAAAAAGGGGAGCACCTGGACCTTCCCCTCGTTCATTCCCATTTTCCCATGTCCCGTTCGAGCCGCACCAACGAGGAGATTCTTCTGAAAATGAGAAACGGGGATCCGTTCTTTTCGAAATACAATTACAAGAAAGGAACGGTCTATCTCTGTGCAGTTCCTTTGGATCCGGATTGGAGCAATTTTCCGAAACACGCCATCTTCGTGCCGCTGCTGTACAAGATCGGGGTGAACAGCCAGCCTTCCTCCGGATTGTTTTATTCCGTGGGTGCAGAGGTTTCCATTCCGGCAAGGACAAAACTAACGGGCGAAAATGTTTTCAAAATAAAGGGGGATGAACACTCTCCCATTACCGGAAATTTTGAAGTGATCCCCGAAACGCGCATGATCGACCTGCAGCCCACGATTTTTGTTCACGATCAGGTCAAAGATGCAGGCAGCTACCTCCTTCAGGCAGGAACCGAAACTATTTCGGGGATTTCATTCAATTACGACCGGAAAGAGTCCGATCTAAGCCGGTATTCTGCTGATGAACTCATAACCCTGTATGAAAAAACAGGATTAAGTAATTTCTCACTGATCGATGCAGGCGATAAGGACATAACAAAAGTACTTGCAGATATCAGCAAGGGAGTAAAACTTTGGAAATGGTGCATTGGCCTGGTCCTGCTCTTCCTCGCCTTTGAAACGGTCCTGCTGAGGCTCTGGAAATAAATCATCTATTTCTCTGATTTTAAACCCCTACGGCTGTGTTTTACAGACACGTAACTCCTTACGAAACCATTTGTTAAATAGATTTAAAGCGTCCTCTTTCCT
>WSXU01000108.1 GCA_009773455.1 Bacteroidota bacterium
AGCTATGCTGATATTGATCAGATGTACGGGATTGGTTTTATTATCACCGGTGTGCCACCTGAAGGGAGTGTCGGTGCAAAGGTACTGGACTTGTCTGTTGATATAAATTACCTTGCCAAGGTGCCAGCTAAAACCATCCAGGCACTTACTCCTAAGACGGTTTTTCAACAGTTGATCACCAAGATAAATGGAGGTACTGTTATTCCATTTCATGAAGACTATTTGAAATCCCTGGACAACTTCCTCCTAACCTCCGGGGATGCGATCAGGGGTCTTCCAGGGTCCAGGTTAAAAACGTCCTTCAGGGAATTCTTTGAATCATTGGATTCCCTCTTTTCAATCGGTCTGGGTGTAGAAAGTATCTCCGGAACAAAATCTATTGTTATTGATCAGAAGGCACGATTTTACAACATCGGAGCTGAGATCGCCAACATTGGAGAAGTATCAGATCTCAGAGTATCGGTGGTAAGGGAAAATATCTTATCAGCACTGAATGTAGGTTATAGCGATCAAACTTATGATGATGTCAACGGGAAGTATGAACCGAACCTCTCACAGGAGTGGAGCTTCCCGGTTAAGAAAGTAGCCAACAAAGGGGAGCAGGTGAGCAAGTATCGGGCAGATGTTTATGGTATCACCTTCACGTCCTTAAATCTTGAAGGTAAGACAACCACGGACAGTGACTCTGATAACAGTGTTTTTGTGCTGCATACCGTAACCGTAGATGGTGTAACAACCCTGAATCGCGATTTCGATGTAAGCTCGGTTGAAGGCTTCCCGGATCCAGCAGGCTTATTCAATGTCATTCTTACTCCCAGGAGATGCCTGGGCAGGCATGCTCATGTCTATGCCTCATTCTTGAGAGGCTTGGAATCAGAATACCTGACCTTCCAGTCAGCAAATAAGAACGCCAATCTTGTTGTCCGGATGAATGCAGAATCATCTGCTATAGTAGAAAAAGAAAATATTTCAGTGAACTCGTTACTTGGTTTGGAGCTTTTCTGGCCGTACTTATTCACCTTCAGGAAGGAAGTTCCTCTGGATTTTAATTCTGTTATCAACCAGAACCTGAATGGATACATCACTTTTACCTGGATGGGTAATACCTACTCTGGCTTTATCATGGATATAGGAATAAACCCGGGTAAAAACACCGAGTACAATTACAAGCTGATTTCAACTCAAATTAATGACCTCTCAACTCTCATACGCTGATGGC
>WSXU01000109.1 GCA_009773455.1 Bacteroidota bacterium
TCCTTCACGTGCCTGCATCGTACAAGATGTCTGAAGCGCTTTTGCACCCTCTACCTCAACCACGCATATTCTGCATGCTCCAGCTTGATGAACTCCCTCAAGATAACAGAATTGAGGAATCATGATATTATTTTGTCTTGCGGCTTCAAGTATGGTAACCCCATCCTGTGCAGATACTTTTTTATTGTTTATTGTCAAATTAATCATTCTCAGCACCTCCTGTCGCATCTGAGGCATCTCATGGCTTCCGCGATGGCATTGAGTTTATGGAAGCCTACAGCTACCTCGTCAAAGCTGTGACTGCGCTCCTCAGGCGGCAAAAACTTCATCGGGAACCTTTCATGCTCCACTATTTCTTTTTCGTCTGTCGGTATTGGTATGTCAATATCTTCTCCGGTATTGAGTTCTCCTTTGCCTCCAAGGAACCTGTCAACTGCTTTCGCTGCATTTTTCCCGTCTGCAATTGCCTTGATAACAGTGTCCGAACCTCTCACAACATCTCCTCCGGCAAATACACCCTTCATTTTGGTCATAAGTGTATCCCGATCGGTTACAAAGGTTCCCCACTGGGTAAGCTCAACCTCATCCCTGTTAATAAACGGAAGGTCGGAGTACTGACTGACCGCAGGTATGACTATATCCACTTTTATATAAAACTCCGAACCGGGAACAGGCTTTGGCTTTCTTCGTCCACTATTGTCAAATTCCTTCAGATCCATTCTGATGCACTCAATTTCTTTAACCCTGTCTTCACCGATGAATTTTAACGGCGCCACCAAAGGAATGATCTTGATTCCTTCTTCTACTGCATCCCTGATTTCTCTGCTGTCGGCTGGCATGTCATCAATCAGCCGCCTGTATAGCACTGTTACCTCCTGTGCTCCCAGCCGGCATCGATGGCTGTGTTGCCTCCGCCTATGATTGCAACTGATCCACTGATTTTCACTTCATGCCCAAGATTTACATCTCTCAGGAAATCCAGCCCGTGATATACCCCCTTCAGATCTTCTCCCGGAATGTTGATAAGATTGGAAAATTGCGTTCCTGTTGAGATATACAGAGCATCATTGTTGCTTTTTAATTGGTAGAATGTAATATCTGAACCCACTTCAGTATTGAGATGGATTTTGACACCTACCTGTTCAATCATTCTGATTTCATGCTGCAAAACTTCATTGGGCAGCCTGTACTCGGGTATTCCAAAAGCCAGCACACCTCCTGCCACAGGTTGGGACTCATATACATCCACATCGTATCCAAGTCTTGCCAGGTAATACCCGCAGGTCAGTCCCGAAGGCCCTGCTCCGATGATTCCGACATTTTTGCCCTTCTTTGGGAATACGAGATCCATATAGGGCTCTTCATTTTTCAGGACATAATCAGCCACATACCTTTTCAGGTCAGCGATGGCAACCGATTCATCCAGCTGATCTCTTCTGCATTTACTTTCACATTCATGAGTGCAGACCCTGCCACAAACAGCCGGGAATGGATTTTCCTTTCTGATGAGGTTGTACGCATCCCTAATCCTTCCTGCCGCTACCAGCGCAACATAGCCCGGTACGTTGATACCCGCCGGACAGGCATTCTGACAGGGTGAAATAAACATGTCCGAGCATACTCCAGCTCTGCAGTATTTATACTTGATATGTTCTTTATACTCTTCTCTGAAATTATTGATCATGCTGAGCACAGGATTTGGCGCTGTCTGACCGAGTCCGCAGATAGCAGCCTCCTTAATCATAGCCCCAAGCTCCTCCAGCATTTCAATGTCGCCCTCTTCTCCCTGACCCTTGGTTATCCTCTCGAGTATATCCAGCATCCTTTTGGTTCCAAGTCTGCAGGGTACACATTTTCCACACGACTCCTCCTGGATGAATTCCATAAAAAACCTTGCCATATCAACCATGCAGGTATCTTCATCCATGGTGATCAAACCACCTGAGCCCATAATAGCGCCCAGCTTTACCAAAGAATCATAGTCCATCGGTGTATTCAGGTTTTCTCTGGTGACGCAGCCGCCGGAAGGACCGCCTGTCTGGGCAGCTTTGAACTCCTTGTTTTTTC
>WSXU01000110.1 GCA_009773455.1 Bacteroidota bacterium
AGCAGGAGCCACACAGAACCTGTGCGGCACGCTTGAGAGCGGAGCCCTTGGTGGCAACACCCCAGTTGTAGGAACAGGAGCATGGAGCATCGTCAGCGGCGGCACAGGAACCTTTGATGATAACACTGATCCTGATGCGATCTTTACCGCCGATGCCTATAGCACCTATGTATTGAGGTGGACCATCAGCAATGGTGTATGTACTGCCAGTACGTCAAATATGACTGTTAATTTCTACCAGAGTATTCCTGCCAATGCAGGTGCAGATCAGAGTCTTTGCAATGCTTCATCAACCGTACTCATCGGAAACGCACCTTCATCAGGTACCAGTAGTTGGTCATTTGTTTCCGGGCCAAACTCGCCATTGATTTTCCCACCTAGTGGTTCAATGTCAATTGCATACGGATTGATAGCCAGTACGACACCGTATGTATTCCAATACACAGTTACCAATGGAAATTGTACTTCTACCGATGAAGTTACAATTACAAACTATAGTCAACCAACCCCGGCATTTGCAGGAAATGATCAATCTGTTTGCAGTACACTCCCTGCCACAGCAACTATGGCGGCCAATACTCCAGTATATGGAACAGGAGGATGGACACAGGAAAGCGGAGGAGTTGCTGTAATAACAACACCATCCGATCCGACAACAACAATCACAGGACTTTCAGCAGGTACTTCTGTTTTCCGCTGGACGATTTCAAATGGTCCTTGCCAGTCGAGTTCAGACCTTGTGTCAATAACTGTTGGGACACCAGCAACTGTTAATGCAGGTATCAACCAATCAATCTGTGTTGGAAGTACTGCAACTATGGATGCTACAGCCTCTGGTTATATCTCACTTTTGTGGTCAAGTTCCGGAACAGGAATATTCAGTAGCAATACTGCTTTAAACCCTGTTTATACGCCAAGTGCAAGTGATATTATTAATGGATCCGCAGTTCTCACACTGACTGCAACACCGGCAACAGGTTGCCCGCTAGTCAGTGATGCAATGGTACTGACAATCAACCCGCAGGCTACGGTCAGTGCAGGAACAGATGCCACCATCTGTGAAACAGGCACCTATACCTTAAGCGGAGCAACACAAACCAATGCTACCAGCCTTGCCTGGACCACCAGCGGAGACGGATCATTCAGCAGCACAACAGTTCTGAACCCGATCTATACCCCGGGTGCAAATGACCTGAT
>WSXU01000111.1 GCA_009773455.1 Bacteroidota bacterium
AGTAGCTGATCATATCGTAATTAGAACATCTGCATGCTGTGTAACCTCTTGTACCGGCCATCCAATTCGATCAGTTCGTCGTGTGTGCCGCGTTCTACAATCTCGCCTTCATGGAAAACGCAGATCAAGTCGGCATTCCGTACAGTTGACAGCCGGTGGGCGATCACTACCGAGGTGCGGTTTTTCATCAGGTTTTCCAAAGCATCCTGAACCAGGCGTTCCGATTCAGTATCCAATGCAGATGTGGCTTCATCCAAAATCAGAATTGGTGGATTTTTCAGGATAGCCCGAGCAATGCTCAACCGTTGGCGCTGACCACCGGAAAGCTTGCTTCCGCGATCTCCAATAACTGTATCGTATCCATGTTCGGTTTCAATAATAAAATCATGAGCATTGGCCACCTTGGCGGCTGCAATCACTTCCGGCATCGAGGTATTCTCAACCCCGAAGGCTATGTTATTAAAAATGCTGTCGTTAAACAGAATTGCTTCCTGATTGACGTTACCCATCAGATCGCGTAAATCGTGCAGTTTCAGGTCGCGTAAATCAATTCCATCAATCAGTATCTGGCCGCCATTCACATCATAGAACCGGGGCAGCAGATCAACAAAAGTTGTTTTGCCACTACCAGACTGGCCAACCAAAGCAATGGTTTTCCCTTTTTTGATTTCCAGCGAGACATTATTTAGGACCACTTTTTCTTCATAAGCGAAAGTTACATTCCTGTACTCGATGGAATCTTTCAGTGTGCTCACAGGTTTTGCATCCGGAGCCTGTGGAATGGTTACATCGGCCAGAAGGATTTTGTCGATTCGGTTCATCGATGCCAGACCTTTTTGGATGCTGTATAAGGCAGTTGTAAAGGCTTTAGCAGGATTAATGATCTGGTAGAAAATAGCAATATAAGCGATAAACTCCGGTCCTGAAAGTTCACTGTTTTTATCCAGAATCAGGGTTCCACCATACCATACCACAATAATAATTACAATTGTTCCCAATAACTCGCTGAGCGGATGAGCCATTTCACGGCGACGCATCAAACGGTTCATGATCGATTTGTAATCGTGGAGTTCGGAGTTGAAACGGGCATTCATTTTTTTCTCTGCATTAAATGCCTTGATGATTCGGAGTCCGCCCAAAGTTTCCTCGATAACCGTCAGGATTCCGCCCATTTTGTCCTGACCTT
>WSXU01000112.1 GCA_009773455.1 Bacteroidota bacterium
CAGCTCAATGCGGTTATTGATGATATAATTTGTTTTATCACTGTTCAGATTAGTATCCAGCATAAAATATGTATCAATTTCCGGCCTTACAATAGGGATTTGCACATACAGGCCTGTCATGGGTATCAGATTGTCAACCAGGATCTCGCGTTCAACTGTTTTTGATACCGTATCATCAGGAGTGATGAATTCCTGAATTGTCGGTTCTCCGAAGCTTTCGGTCACCTTGTTAATGAACTTATACCTGCCGAGTTTGGTTGGTGTATACTGCGGGAATCCATTACTGCCATCCCAGGTCTGCAGCTTCTGGTCATAGGTACCGTCATTATTGCTGTCATACCACAATTCGATTGTATTACTTTCTACTATATCATTATCCGTACTAGCTGCATTGTAATTCCAGGCTCCGATTGTTTCATTCCTTGCAATCACGGTATTGTTCAGGTCTATCTCTACTGCAGGCTGATAATCGGGGCATATCTCAAAATCGAATAAATATGGGTCAGAAACACGGCCCAGAGAATTCTTAGTCACCAACTGTATTTCATAGGAGCCGGACGTTTTATACATAATCTCTTTTTTAATATCACTGATTTCTCTCATTCGTAAAGAACTTTGATCTCCGTTCAGTGACCTGAAGCTCCATTCATAATCGGTGATCGGGTAGTTATCCAGGACAATTTGCACATTGCCAATATCGGAAATGTCGTTAACGGTAAGCATACGGTTTTGTTTGTATGTACCCGATATCCTGAATTGTGCGTTGGGTTTTGTGTCATAGATATAAGACCAGCCGGTGTAAATGGATTCACTTCCATCTGTGCTGGTATAATATACATCAATTCTTTTTAACCCGTCGTGCCCTATGCCGAAGATGTAGTTACCACTGAAAAACTGACTATCATCTACTTGAATACCATTGATGTAAACCTTTCTTTCGATGATCTGACTCATATCGGTATTGTCATGAGCCGGGAACTTGACGATGTCAAAACCCACATTTGGTATAACACACTGCGCGTTAATGATAACCGGAACAGGTTCAGGCGCAGGAATAGGAACTATTGAAATAGTTGTGCTGCCGTGATTGCTGCCTTCATCAGACTCACCGTCATAGTAATAGCACCGGGCTACAGCGGTAAAGCTTTTTTGACCTCCAGCCAGGGCTTTGGCCT
>WSXU01000113.1 GCA_009773455.1 Bacteroidota bacterium
CAAAATACGGAAATGATGACGATTATGTTGATCTTCTTTTACGGGATGCTTACATGGATTTTATCGTTGAGCTTGAAAAATATCATACCACCCGATATAACCGTGGCCCGATTGGTTGCAGGTATTACGCCGGAACATCAAGCATTTCGGCCAATGTGCCTAACGGGTCGGTTGTTCCAGCTACTCCCGACGGACGAAAAGCATATACACCGGTTGCTGAAGGCAGTTCTCCTTCCTCGGGTACTGATGTTTTGGGGCCAACCGCTGTTTTTAAATCGGTTTCCAAACTTCCCACCGAAAAGATCATGGGTGGGGTTTTGCTGAATCAAAAACTGACTCCATCAACTATCAAGACCGATGCAGACAAAGGTAAGCTGGTTTCAATCTTACGGACATTTTTTACCGATTTGAAGGGCTGGCATGTTCAATACAACATTGTTTCAAGAGATACTCTTTTGGCAGCCAAAAAGGATCCTGAAAAATATCGTGATCTGATTGTGAGGGTTGCGGGGTATTGTGCCTTTTTTACTACCTTGTCGCCTGACACGCAGGACGATATTATTGCGCGTACCGAACAAACCCTTTAAAAGCTGAACATGAAGAAAATCCTTTGCGGTGTTGACATTGGAGGCACCAAACTGTCAGTAGCATTGGTTGATCTTTCAGGAAAAATCATGGATGAAATTACTGAATTTGACCATGCTGAAAAGTCGGAACAAGGTTTAACCGATCAGGTTTGTGCCAACATCAAAAAATTGTTGCAGAAAAACGCTTTAAAGGAATCAGATTTAATTGGGATTGGAATTGGTTGTGCCGGGCATATCCGTTTTAAAGATGGAGTGATTATCACCACCTCAAACCTCAAAGGGTTCAAAAATTATCCGTTGCGCGATGCGGTTCAGGCTAATTTTACCGTACCGGTGATCCTAGATAATGATGCCAATGCGCAGGCTTTCGGTGAATTCAGGTTTGGGGCGGGCAAAGGATACAACGATATGGTATTTCTAACCATCAGCACGGGCATTGGTGCCGGAATCACTATCAACAACCGCCTGTATCGGGGAGTGACGGGCACTGCCGGTGAATTTGGCCATACCATTGTTGAACCCGAAAGTGAACTGACCTGTACCTGTGGAAACCGTGGCTGTCTGATGTCGGTCGCCTGCGGAAT
>WSXU01000114.1 GCA_009773455.1 Bacteroidota bacterium
CCGGTTATATGGAACCGGCCTGCAGCGAGCTGAACAGTGAACAGCCCCCTCCCGTAATCTAATTCTATGGGTGATTGTTGTTGTGTATCCCAGGTCGGCTGCGTGTAGCTGAAATACATTTATGTGTGATTTGAGTAGTGCGAGAAACCGGTTCAGAATCTGACCGTCCAGCTTCATCGCAGGAACGTCCAGTTCTTTTATCAGTGTTTCTATCCGGTTTTGTATATCAGCCACCGCCGACAGTAGTGGCCGCGGCACCCGTACAAAAACATTTGAATCCGGTACTGTATCTGGTGTGACCAGCAGGTTGCAGACGGGAAATAATCTACCATTATAACCGTCTCGGGGTAACAGTTTTGCTGCCTTTACCAGATATTGCATTTGAGGCGACTGTTTCAGAATTTGTCGGTTTTCCTTGCATTTTTCACAACCTGCGTCTCGGAGTCGAAACTCATTTTTCTCAGTACCGCCGTATGTGAGTTGAGTACGGTGTGCAGCCATCAACTCGGCGCCCAACACGAATTGACATGGTAACTTCTCCACTATCCCCACTTCATGGTATACCACATGGTCTACCACGGCAAAACGCATCAGGCACCACCCGCGGACTTCTAACGCGTCTCCATTACCGACCACCATGGACCCTATTCTGTGTGTTAGTTCTGGTTTGACCGGCAGCTTATCGAATAAAGCTGCCTGCATCAAATTTTTACTCGAACCGGTGTCCACAAAAGCCCAGACCACCTGATCCTGGATTTGTGTCACCACCCAGAACATATTTCTGAGCACATTTTTCACGTTTACTGATAGTAGTGGATCGCTCGGGTCGGTTATGATTCGCGGAATAGAAGTCGGCGGTGTCGACTGTACCAGCAAACCTGGTTCCACTATCAACATCGTACCGTCCGCCGGTCTGTTTTTATTATCTGTTACTGTTGAAGTTGAATTTCCTGGACCGCCTCTCTGTAGTCCTCTCCACTGCGGACAGTTCCTTTTGATGTGTCCACGTCCACGACAGTGGTAACACTCCCTCTGATCTTATCTTCCGCCCATCAAACTCCTGGTACCGCTACCGCCGGTATTTGCACTGTTACTATAATTATTATCGTATCCGCCGGTATACTTAGTACCGTAATCACTATTACCGGAGGTACCTGTATTTTG
>WSXU01000115.1 GCA_009773455.1 Bacteroidota bacterium
GAAACTGGCCATTAGGCCCGCCGCTGTAAGAAATGTCCCCGATAATAATCCGTCCTTTTAAAAAAGTCCCGGTGGTAAGCACCGCGGTCCGGGCCTTAAATACAGCACCGCTATTGGTTACGACCCCCGATCTATGGTCTCCTTCAACCAGAATTCTATCTACCAACGCCTGTTTCAGGTCAAGGTTTTGCTGGCGTTCCAGCACTGTTTTCATCGCCGCCTGATACCGTTTTTTATCAGCCTGGGCCCGCAGCGCATGTACTGCCGGTCCTTTGCCGGTATTCAGCATGCGCATCTGAATATGGGTTTTATCTGTGTTAATGCCCATTTCTCCGCCCAGGGCATCAACTTCCCGCACCAGGTGGCCCTTGGCCGGGCCGCCTACCGCCGGGTTGCAGGGCATAAAAGCAACATTATCCAAGTTCAGGGTCAGGGCCAGCGTTTTGCAGCCCATCCGGGCGGCTGCCAGCGCCGCTTCACAGCCGGCGTGGCCTGTGCCGATGACTATCACATCATATTCACCAGCATGGTATTCCATATAATTCACTACTTTCCGATGCAAAATTCACTGAAAATCCGGTCAATGACATCTTCGCCGAGGGTTTCCCCGGAAATTTCCCCAAGTTTCTCCCAGGCGCTCCTAAGGTCTATGGCCATACAGTCGGTAGGCATGCCCATGGCGAGGGTATTCAGTACTTCCTGAAGACTGTCCCTGGCTTCTACCAGCGCATTGCGGTGCCTGACATTGGTCACCATCACCCCTTCGCCGACATCAACCTGTCCGGCCATTACCTTCTGAACAATTTTTTCTTTAAGTTCCTCCAGTCCCACACCGGTCCTTAATGATATTTTAACCGGTCCCAGACCTTCAGCCAATCCGTTAATTGATCCTAAATCTATTTCCGGCCTCAGGTCAGTCTTATTAATTAGGATAAAACCGGTTTTACCGCTAACCAGCCCGGCAATCAGCCGGTCTTCTTGCTGAATTCCCGTGGTGGCATCGAGCATAAACAATACCAAATCAGCCTCCTCCAGCATCTCTTTGGTTTTTTCCACCCCGATTTTTTCCACCAGGTCATCAGTTTCCCTAATTCCCGCAGTATCAATAATTTTTAAAGGAATCCCTTTTATGCTAATAAACTCCTCAATCACATCCCTGGTT
>WSXU01000116.1 GCA_009773455.1 Bacteroidota bacterium
AGCCCCCGCCGGGATGGAAACACTGCTCAGGCTATAAACATTGTCTTTGAGGAGCTGCAAAAAGAAGGCCTGCAAACAGAAATGGTGCAGTTGGGCGGGCTCAAGGTTTTTGGCTGCCTGGCCTGTGGCAGGTGCCGGCAAAATCAGGATAACCGGTGTGCCCGTACCGATGATGAAATGAATTCCCTGCTTGAAAAGATGATTGAAGCGGACGGCATCATCATCGGTTCCCCGACATACTTCAGCAATGTCAGCACCGAGGTGAAAGCCCTGATCGACCGGTGTGGCTATGTGGCCAAGGCTAACGGCGGCACCCTGTTCAAGGGCAAAGCCGGAGCAGCCGTGGTTTCGGTAAGGAGAGCCGGTTCTAACTTTGTCTATTCGGCGATAAATTACTTTTTCGGGATCTCCCAGATGATCATCCCGGGTTCAATCTATTGGAACATGACCTTATCCAGGGACCCGGGTGATATCCAGAAGGACAGCGAAGGGATTGAAACCTTCCGGACCTTAGGCCAGAATATGGCCTGGCTGCTGAAAAAAATAAATTCTTAAATAATGTTCTATGCTTTTTCCATCGAATACTGTTCTATGATTAAATCTTTAATTAAAATGCATAGAGCGGCGACGTCTTCAATATGCATTTGGTCAGATACTGTGCTGTCAAAGAGAATCTGACATGAAGAGGGTATTTCCTCTTCCCCCGCCCAGAATTGAATTAAGACAGGGACCCTTGGCACAGCCTTGGCAGCAGCCGCCAAATCAGCTTTGGTTTCTACGAAAGCAAACCCCAGTTTAGATAAAGCATCTCTTAATAAACCCTTATCACAATCGGAATAAAATCTACCGAGAAATTCTATGACATTATTCCTGATGTTAGGATAAAAAACATTGCCTTGCGGCAAATCCCTGTAGGAAACCCATTCGTTTTTTAGAGGCATTTCCCTGGAGCCTGACAGGTAATTAAGCAAGATTAGTTCCCAAACAAATGACCGGAGTTTTTCATCCACAGCCTTAAAATGCACCTGGCCTTCAGGATAGGTTATTTCAATTCTATGACCAAAGCTCTCAACAATAAAAAAATTCTTTTCCCGATTATATTGGAGCAAGGCCGACTTTGAAATTATTTCCGGTGACAGCTGCCGAAGCCTCTTTCTG
>WSXU01000117.1 GCA_009773455.1 Bacteroidota bacterium
CTCCCGGCGGACATAAACTTACCGTTTACACTTCCTCTCCGAACGGAAATTCAGACCCTAACACCGCAAACGATTCCAAAGCAGCTTCCTTCCGTTCTGAACAATATGCCGGATTCCCTTTCTTCGAAGGATTTACGGCAGCCACTTTTCCTCCTGCCGGATGGGATTATATCAGCATTGACAATCCGCTGGCATTTATGTCAAGGAACGGTACCGTTGGCGGATTCGGCAACAGCACCGGCTGTGCCAAGATGGACGTCTTCTCTACTCCGTATTCCAACTTCGGACAGGTGGATTACCTGATGAGCCCTAATATTGATCTTACAACCGCTCCTGCGACCGGAACCGAGCTCACCTTCAGTGTGGCCTACAGGCAATACGATGCCGGAACCACCGAAGCCCTCAAAGTGCTCCTGTCGACCAACTGCGGAAGCACCTGGACAACTATTTACAATAAATCGGGCAGCACACTTTCGACCGTTTCCGGTTATGCCACAACCGCCTTTACTCCTACTGCATCTCAGTGGAGAAAAGAAACCGTCAGTTTATCTCCCTATGTCGGTCAAAACGTGATCCTGGCTTTTGCAACCACTTGCGATTTCGGGAACAACATTTACTTCGATGATATTACACTCACCAATCCTACTATTGGCATCAACGAGAATTCACAGGAGCTAAGTGTTTCAATTTATCCCAATCCTGCTTCTGAATTCGTAACGGTTTCTGGAGAATTGAATAATTCCGCAATATCTGTTTACTCGATGATGGGAACTGAAGTGGCGAATATTCGGAACAACGGATCAACTACAATAGATATCAATATCTCTGAATACCCTTCCGGAATTTATTTCGTGCAAGTAAAAACAGAGACCGGCACAGCCGTAAGGAAAATAGTTGTTTCCAGATAAGTACTCCTCCTGTACAAATAAAAGATCCCGCTCCGGCGGGATTTTTTATTTAGCGGCAATGTAATTTATTGTCCGATCACGATCTTTTGAACCGTTGTAGATATTCCGCGCTCCGCCTTAAGTATATAGACTCCGCAAGGAACATTTCTCAGATCAATTCGTACCGGCTGGTTCGTGCCTGAATGCGGCCCCATAGGCAGAGGTGATGTATTTTCATGAACCACCTCATACACTTTTTCTCCCAGCACATGAGCCATTAACCATTGCACATTAAACATGCCCATCGATGGATTCGGATAAACCGAAATGCTGCCGTGTTCATGAGGCTCGGTCACTCCGGAACCCGGACATTGCACCAAAAACTGTCCCATCATTCCCATGTCTTCATGTTTTAGATTATGACAATGGTACATGTACGGCATCATCGAATCGCAAAACGTTTCGTACTTCGTAATGAGCTGAACCTTTTCCTGGGGAGGGATCAGCACTACATCCTTTCTCCCTTGTTCATTCGCCGGAGGCGGATTTCCTTCCCGTGTTAGTATATAAAAATGATTCCCGTGAATATGGAAC
>WSXU01000118.1 GCA_009773455.1 Bacteroidota bacterium
GGACAGATCGGTGATCAGCTCAGTGAGATGCAGATAATCCAGAAAATAATGCTGATTTACCAGTATGGTGATCGTTTGGGCATGGGTCAAAAACTTTTTGTTTTCTTTCATCCAGACAAAAGGATCGGACAGAAAACCCTGAGCGATACCGCCTTTCAAAACAGGAAGTACTTCAGAGATATAGCTTGCAAGCACTTCGGAACCCGGAGAAAGTTCGGTGATGGTGAATTTATAACGGAACAGCACGCCCTGGTTATGAACGACTGAGTTGATTGCAGCGATATAATAATCCGGATAGGCATCAAGAATCTCCGATAGGTCAAAACTAAGGCAGAAGGATGGGCTCAGTTTTCCTTCAAGAGAAGCGATCAGTACATTGTTTTGCTTTTTCAGATCCAGACGGAATGTACTGGATTGATTATCGCCTGAAAAGGAAACCAATATTTCATTTCTACTGTATTTTATCCCCGAAGGAACAGTAATCATTGTGATGGACATAGTGTTAAACCTCCCATTTATCAGCGTTGAAACTCAGGTTGACGGGCGTACTTATCTCGACTGAGAACTCCCATCCAAAGAAATTATCATCCTTCATATAGATCATATCACCATCGGCCAGAGAATCAGAATCAAATCCCGGCAGGCGGTTGTTACGGGCTTCATTGCGCAGGTAGGAAGCCACATCGAGCGCCAGCAATCGGCAGGCATCAATGATACTATGCGGTGAACGGTTTGTTTTGGATTTAGTGCTGCTGCTGTCAATCACACCAAAGAAAATCCGTTTGCGGCTCTGGTTGTTATCAGCACGACTGCCTGAAAAACTCTCCGAGAAGGAACTGTACAGCAAAGCCGGCAGCTGGGCAGATGATTTGACCACCTCTTTGATCTGCTGAAGATCCACTTCCACGAAACTGTTGATTTCCTTGTGCTGGGCTGCGATCAGACGGAACAAGGCTGCGGTCTGTTCGTAATTGAGTTTTATGGCCGGCATGGTATTATTTTTTAGAATTGTGTTTACTTGTTTGCTCTTCAGAATCGGTGATCAGTTTTTCGAGAATGGAAAGCAGCTCATAGATATTGTAAGCGGATACCTCATGAAAAGTTCCGGTCTTAGGACCAGCCAGATCATAGAAGAAACCGAGCCAGCCTGATTTA
>WSXU01000016.1 GCA_009773455.1 Bacteroidota bacterium
TGTAGGTACAGTAACCATCACCCCTGCCGGCGTAAGGTCACACACCGGAGGCGTTACTCCTTCTGCCATCGGAACTTACAACAATGCCATCTATACCGCCACAGGCGAACCCAATGCTACCTACTCAATCACACTGCCGGCTTCTACTACCATCTCAAGTGGCGCCAACAGCATGACCGTTAATAACTTCACCTCTGATCCTACGCCTACCGGACTCCTCAACGGTGGCGGTTCACAGACCATCAACGTGGGTGCAACCCTCAACGTAGGTGCAAGCCAGGCTACAGGCAACTACTCAGGTACCTATGATGTAACCATCGCTTACAACTAAACTGATAAAATATTCCCGGGAAGGTGCATCAGGAAACTGAAGCACCTTTTTGATTGAATCCCGGCACCGGTTTACAACTACAACTTACTATCGATAATTTTACTTCCAGCGTGCTGCAACAACAGCACGCTTTCTTTTATGTATACATGACGGGAATTTACAAAACCATGAAGTGAAGCATAAAGAAAATCCTGTTTGTTCGCACTACAGGCCAAGTTTCTCCATCTCTTCCTGGTAATCATGCTGAAGGTCCTCATGCAGTAAAGAAACGGCCTTCCGGATCTTCTGAAGCTGACCCGCATACAGATTGCCAAGTGCACTACCCAGATCCAGCGGTATATGTGATTGCTTCAGTTTAAAACAAAGATACAACCTGAGCTCGACTTCAGTCTGCCGGTTTCCTGAAAAACGGATGTACTTATTGGCCACCCGGGTAATTTTCCGAACGGTTTTCCGAACGAAATACAGATGAGATGTGTTAATTTCAGCAAACAAGAGATCGATCTCTTCTTTCACGGAACGGATATACCCATCTTCATCTCCCGGATAAAATAACAAATAGGTCAGCAACTCCTTGCTTTCGGTCCGGTAACGGGCCAGTTTCATACAAATATCCCTGACTTCAGCCGGTGGCAGGGAGTCCAGTTCTGCTTTCAAACGGCTGACGGAAGCTGTTTTCATTGTCCCTTCATTTTCCTGATCGGATCAAGCAGATGCTCAAGACCGTTCAGTTTGATTTCGTAGGAGGTATGTAGCAGCATACCGAGCTTTCCTTCAGGAAATCCCTTCCGGCTAAACCATTCAAGATAGGAAACAGGCAGGTTGCAGAGAAGCGTGCCTTTGTATTTTCCGAAAGGCATCTGCATACTTACCAGCTGAATAAGAATCTGTGAGTCGGGGCCCATGGGGACGAAGCAAGTTAAAAGTAAAAAGTAAAAAGTAAAAAGTAAAAAGTTTAAAGTTCAAAGTTTAAGGCCTGCCTGGGGTTTACCCGCCAGAGGCGGACAAGCCTGCCGGAGGAGGGCAGACAGGAAAAAGCAAGTAGCATGCTTTATGCCGGATTTGTGCTTTGGCCTGAAGAAGATTAATGATTCTTTAAATAATCACCGGCCTCCATGACTTTAGCGTATGGCCGGAAAGTAGCCAGCGTTGAATAGTGTACATCCCCGGCTTTAATCACCTTATCACCGAATTTCAGATCCTTCGTGGCGCAGGCATCAGCTATCACAATGCACTCAAACCCATAGTCGGAAGCAGCACGGGTGGCTGCCTCAAGGCACATATGAGTCTGCATCCCGCACAATACCAGCCGTTTCACCCTGTTCTCCCTGAGATATTCAAGCAGGTCGGTATGGAGAAAGCTGTTTACTTCCTGTTTTACGATGACCTTTTCTCCCGGCAGAGGTTTCACAACATCACGGATATTGCTCTGGGGACCTTCGCCATGCTTCACATGAATAACCAGTTGCTGTTCCGATCTGAAATCATTCAGGATTCGTGCAGCATTCTCGCCGGCCGGAACCGGGTTTACCAGTTCGGATGACCCGCCGGCAAAATAAAAATCCTGTATATCGATCAACAGCAGGGCTGTTTTTGTCGAGTCCGCCTGTCCGTAAAGGAAAACAGGCAGCATAGCAATCAGGAGGACACATAGTTTTTTCATGGCAGGTATCATTATCAGTTTTACTTTCCGCTGTTAAGCCAGCAGGTAAGGCTTTTCAGCTGCAATCTTCAGGATCAGCTCGCCGAAAATGGTATTGGCCCAGGCAAACCAGCTCCGGGTATATTTCGACGGATCATCGCGGTGAAATGACTCATGCATAAATCCTGTCCCGGCATGGGTCTCCTTCAGCATCTTCAGGCAATACCGGATTTCATCATCATTCGTACTGGTAAGTGCCCTGATCACATAACTGAGTGGCCAGATCATCTCCTTGCCGGTGTGCGGACCACCTACTCCCTGGTATCTTCCTTCGGCAAAATAAGGATTCAACGGACTCAGCACCAGTTTCCGTGTGTTCCTGTATATTTCATCATTTGCATCCACGGCGGCAATGTACGGAAGGGAGATCAGACTGGGAACATTGGCATCGTCCATAAACAGGACACTTCCATAACCATCTGTTTCATAGGCATAAACCTTTCCGAATTCAAAGTGGTCAACCACTGCATATTTCATCAGGGCATCGTGTACTTCACCTGCCAACGACTTGCACTCCATTGAAAAAGCCATGTCGTGAAGAATGGAATCGCTCATGGCTGAAAGCTGCCTGAGTGACTGAACTGCGAAAAAGTTGGATGGAATAAGAAACGGAAAAATCGCTCCATCATCGGAAGGTCTGAAAACCGAACAGATCAGTCCGACCGGGCGCACCGGATTACCAAAACCTGTTCCCTGGGCAGTGTCGTGTGGAGACGTGGTTTTGCGACGGAAAGAATAGGGTCCGTTGCCATCCTTGCGCTGCTGCTCCCTGAATGTTTTCACAATCAGTTTCATCGCTTTTGCCCACTCCTCATCAAAGGGTGAAGAATCACCTGAAACTTTCCAGTATTCATGGGCCAGCCTGATCACATAGCACAAGGAATCCACCTCCCATTTGCGTTCGTGCAGTTCGGGCTTCATATCGGTTTCGTCGGTTTCCCAATAGGATCCATCGGGCCCGTAGTTGAAGGCATTGGCATAAGGATCAATTAATACACATCTGGTCTGACGGTTGATTACACCCCTGATGAGTCCGGCCAGTGCAGTGTCCTCCCTGACAAAAGGGATGTATGGCCATACCTGTGCCGATGAATCGCGCAGCCACATGGCATCGATATCCCCGGTAATGACAAAGGTATCGGGAACACCTTCGGTGGTATGGTGCTTTATGGTCGTATCCAGCGTATTCGGAAAACAGTTTTCGAACATCCAGGCCAGCTCCGGATCTGAGATCAGCGCCTTTGTCCTGGTGATGGCAGCCTCAACCGAACGGCTGATGAATTTCCGGTCTTTTAATGCCGGACGTCGGCTTACAAATTCAGTATTTCCTGAAAACAAACCACCGGCGACAGATTCATATGCATTGCCCATCGAAAGCCCGGCGATGGCCAGACTTCCATTCTTAATAAATTTTCTTCTGGTGATCATACAGAATCGGTTTTTACCATGATCAGGATTATCACATTCCTCTATTCCAGCGACAGAATAAATGATTCCAGCGGCTTGACAGTCATTCTGACTTTACCGGTCCCATCAGTGATGTTCAGATCAAACACCGATCCATACAACTGATCTTTCAGCTTATAACTGCCATCCGTCAGCTTCCATTCACTGATCAGGTCAGGTGGAAGTTTCAGTTCAAACTGATCGCTCACCCAATCCTTGAAATTGACGACGACCAGCAGGTGTTCATTTTCTGACCACCGGACAAAAGAAAAACTCTTCTCATAATAACCTTCCGTATTTGAACGGTTGTAAGAATGGATTTCACGATAATTTCCGGTTAATGCAGAACTTCTGGCAGTGAAATTCAGCAGTCTGCAGTAGAAATCGCGCAACGACTTTTCTTCCGGCGTCAGTTTTCCGCCATCGAAAGCGCCTCCGTTCATCCAGCGCTGAAGTGAAGGAACACCCCAATAGTCGAAGATTGTGGTGCGCGTGGCACTACCGAAACCGGCATTGTTTTCACCCGGCTCACCCACTTCCTGTGCAAAGTAAATCATGGTGGGTGCTGTGCTTACTGTTGCGCTCAACACCATGGCCGGTTTTCCTTTTTCAGCACTTCCTGCAAATGGCGGACTGGCAAGTCGCTGTTCGTCGTGATTTTCGAGAAAATGAAGAAGGTGATGTTCAATATCGGCCTGTCCCCGGAAAATAGCAGGGAGATGATCGGCTGAGCCATGACCCCGGATGATGTGTTTGAGCGTATCGTAGAGTTCTACCTTATCGTAAAGGTAATCCATTTTCCCAAGCCGGATATAATCGCGGTACATCGAAGGATTGTATACCTCTGCGAGTAAAAATGCCTCCGGATTGGCCATTTTGATGGATGAATTCATATAGCTCCAGAATTCTACCGGCACCATTTCGGCCATATCGAAGCGGAAGCCATCGACCCCGAAGTTGATCCAGTACAACGCGATATCACGGAACTTCTTCCAGCTGTCGGGCACATCCTTCCCTTTCCAGAAGGCATAATGGTCGGTTACCGGCTTCAGGTCATAGCCTGCAGGAAGACTCTCGAAATCTTTCGATCCATCGGGCCTGATTCCGAAATTGATTTTGATGGTTTCGTACCAGTCGTAAAAGTCGGGTTGAGGTTGCCTTGACCCGTTGCCTGTCCAACGTGCAGGGTTTTCATCGTACCTTCCATCGGCCATCGGATGAGCTTCTCCCCCAAGGGGTTTGTAGTTGTCGCGGGGCTCAGGAACCCTGAAAGGCTGGCCCGGGATATAGTAAAAATTGTTGTTGCGGGCATATTCAACCGATTTGTTGTCGGAAGCTCCAAAATCTTCCGACCCAGCCGGATTGGAAACCGAATGATAACCCCTGGCCACATGGTTGGGAACAATGTCAATGATCACCTTCATCCCATGCCGGTGAGTGCGTTCAACCAGTGCCCTGAACTCTTCAAGTCTCCTGGCAGGATCAACTGCCAGGTCAGGATTCACATTATAGTAATCCTTTACTGCATAGGGTGAACCAGCCCTGCCCTTGACCACATCTGGATCATCGTTGCCAATGCCGAAGGCTGTATAATCCCTGACCAGCGCATGGTGAGGTACACCGGTATACCAGATGTGGGTAACACCCAGTTCCCTGATTCCATCAAGTGCTTTATCCGTAAAGTCATTGAATTTCCCGACCCCGTTTTCCTCCAGGGTGCCCCACGGTTTGTTATTTGTAACAGCATTCCCGAAAAGCCGGGTAAATACCTGATAGACGACTACTTTCTGATTTTTCATATCTTCCTTGTTTCCAGACTTCTCCCCTTTGAAGGAGATGCAAATAAGGGGTACAAGACCCAACAGGCTCCATTTTAAATATCTCATGACACAACACGATTTTTTGACCCTCGAACATCCGCTGAACGAAAATCAAAGTTACTGAAGATTATCACTCCATTGAAAAAATCCTGGCTTAATGCGTTATTCCATGTATCCGCAGGATTCCGGAGTTCTGTGATACTTCGGTTTATGTATGCCCTATCACCGATTCAGATTCATATGAAATTTTATTCCTGCACGGATCCAGCGTCCTTGCAGCAACACATTGGCATGATCAATCACTTCTGTATCAAAAAGGTTGGTTACTTCTCCAAACAACCTGAATAACCTGAAATTATAATATACATTTACATCGGCCAGCAACACCGGTTTATAAGAAATCTCATCCGTGAAGGCTCCATCAGCGAAAGGCTGATACCCCCCGGCCCTGTCCTGCCATGAAACAGCCCAATCGATCCCACTGTTCAGGGTTACCAGCAGCCCCAGTTTCAAATCCAGTTTATGGCGGAGATGATCGAGCACATAAAGGGAGGCAAATCCATCACTTTTCTTGTCTGCCTCAATCCAGGTATAATGCACACTTGCGTTGCGGAAGAATTTACATCCCTTTTTCTGTTTGTTAACCACACCAAATCCGGCTTCAACCCCGGTAATGTCAACCCGGGTCAGGTTCAGGCTTTTCCATTTTTCATCTCCGGGAAACTTCACCCAGTCAATCATGTTTTTGCCCCGGCGATGATAAACAGCTGCTTCTGCAGTAAATATGCCAAAGGAAGACCTGAACCCGGATTCCAGCGAAACAGCCTCTTCCGGTTTGAGTTCTGGATTACCCAGATTGGTAGGTCCCGCATAGAAAAGGTCGGTAAAGGTCGGGAGCCTGAGCGTGCGGTTTGCAGTTGCATACCAGCGTAAAGCAGTATTCAACTGCCATCCCAGGTCGATTCCGGGATAAAGACTAATGCCTTCGGGCAGCGATTTGTTTATATGTGCCAGCAATCCGGCTGAGACGGAGAATGCATTCAGGTAGAAAGCCTGTTCGGCCATAAGGCTGAAACCTTCTCGGGTGTATTCCCTGGTAAACAGGGCATCATCTTCACCAGGAACCGGCTTGGTTGATTCCATCAGGTTTCCGAGCACATTGCTGTATATGTGTTCATACCGGTAATCGGCGCCCAGCGAGGTTTTGCCTTTTTTACTGCTGATCATCCAGTTGAGTGAGCCACCGGCCACATCCGTCAGGTGATAATTGTGACCAGTGTACCACTCCGGGGCATCATTCCTGAAAAGCTCAAAACGGTCGTGGTGACGACGCCAATAGATTACCGGGTTCAGGTTGATCTTTGCATGTGATAAATATTTCAGCGAAATAAATTCCGACCTGGTTTCTTCAAACTGGTCGGGAAACCTGGGGGTGTAAAAGCTGTTGGCTCCGAAAGCCCTGAAAGTATAGCCTGACTGAAGGTCGAACGAAGCCCTGCCCGCCGGGATATTACCACGATAATAAAGATTCAAGTTCCTGAAGTCGGTATTGCCGGTGTAGCCATCGCTCCTGTTTCCACTGATGGCCAGCTGGTGGAAAAGCTTTCCGGTATTTACCGAAATATTGCCTGAAGCCTGAAGCAGACCGTATTCTCCTCCGGCAAGTGAAGCAGAAATACTCCGGTTCCCCGGCTCCCCTGTAATGATATTGACGACTCCATTGAAAGCATTGGGGCCAAATACCCTGGCGCCGGGGCCCTGCAGCACTTCAATACGCTGAATGGATGAGAGGTCGACCGGGATGTTCAGGTTGTGATGACCGGTCTGTGGGTCGCTGATGTTGACCCCGTTTAAAAGAATGAGTGTCTGGTCGAAGGTTCCTCCCCGTATGCTGATGTCGGCCTGCATCCCGAACGCCCCCCGTTGCCTGATGTCGACACCGCGCAGATGTTCGAGTAACCCGGCCAGATCGGTGGCTGGCGCCTGCTCTATTTCGGCACGTGTGATGACCTGTACTGTGCGCATCAGTTGTGACTGGACCATGGGGGTCCGCTGAGCGCTTACCACAACTTCGCCGAGATCGATCTCCCGGCCTGTGGCGGATGTACGGCTGCTGTCGGGCTGCTCCTGGCTGTGACCGGGCAGCACCAGAATGGAACACGACAGACTGAGCACCCCGATCGCGATGTTACGTCCGATGCTGTTGAATACCGCGTATGATCTGCGGGTCCAGCGCCTGAAACGAACCACAGAGGGTTTGTTCAACTGTTGGTTTTCCATGTTGGCAGAATTAAAATTAAAGCGGCAAAGGTAGGGAATTAGCTGATTAGCTGATTAGCTGATTAGTCGATTAGCCGATTTGTGGATGTGCGAAACTGATGCTGAGCTGCTCTGTTGGTTCTCAGTTCGATGTTACATTTTTTTATCAATGTACTCGGTCAGTTTTCCGAGCATATTCACATAACTGCCGAATTCATTGTCGTACCAGCCGAATATTTTGGCGTGGCAGACCGGAATCATAACATCCTGTGAAAGATCGACACCGAAATTTCTGAGCAATGATGGGTTCAGCGCCATGAAGCCGGTGCGGGTATGGGTTTCGATGCCTTCGATCACCACGGCGGCGCGGCGACCGATCATATCGGCACTCACATTCTGTTCTTCGCTGTACTCGAGCAGGCCATTGGCCGGTCCGTTTGCAGCCATTGCATAAACCTGGTTCAGAAATTCCCGGGTAATGACAGGGTCACCGATTTCATTGAGCGGTGAATGGAAGGTTACATTCAGGATAATCAAACTGGCCGTGTTTGTCGGGATCCGGACCGAATCAGCCATAAATCCTACTTTCTGAACTTCAGGCAGAATTTTCTCCAGTGCTTTGGCTGCACCTGTTGAAGTGATGATGATGTTGTTGAGAACCGACCTGCTTTTCCTGAGGTCGGAAGTTCCCGACGAAGGCACTGAATCGAGGATACTCTGTGTGCTGGTGGAAGCATGGATGGTCGACATGGAGGCTGTGAGTATCGTTGAGGTCTCCGGTGTATCGAGCAATGGTTTCATCATGTGTGAAAGCCCGGTGGTGGTGCAACTGGCTGCCGAGACAATATGATGCCTGTTAACCTCAAAGTCAAGGTGATTGATGCCAAACACCATCATGGTGGAATCGGCAGGCATCTTCAGGGTTGAATCCTTGATTTTGAACGGGGCGCTGGCCACGACTTTCTCGGCACCGGCTTCGAGATGACCGCGAAGGCTTCCCTTGGCACTGTCAGCCGGAACGGTTGGATCAAGGAAAGCACCGGTGCAGTCAACCACCAGCCTTACATTGTGGGCAGCCCAGTTGATGTCGCGGGGATTACGTGCAGTGTTAAGGAACTGAACAGGCATGCCGTCAATTTCAACCAGGTTAATGGCCGAATCGAGAATCCTGACATCGCATTTACGACCCGAATGGCCATAAAGAAATACCGAAAGTGAACCATAGGTGGAATCGTTTATGATGTTATGAATCAGGGCTTCGAGGTTCTTGCCAACTCCACGCCCGACATTCACGACAATACCACCAAAGCTTTTATTCAGTAAATGGTTCCAGAGGGTTAGTTTACCTATCCTGCCCGCACCGTTGATACCGAGCAGGTTTTTTCCATTCGGTCTTTCCATATTTAAGCCTGTTTTATGTTAGAGTTTAATGCTGCAATTTACAAATTACATGAGTTCAGCCAGTTTAACCGGATAATTTCCCTCATAAATATTCCCCAGATGCCCGTCAATGGCAATCAGATCGCCACTCTTCAGTGTCTTTCCGTTGATGACGAAGTTCTTATCTTTCTCATTCACAAAAAGTTCCGTACAATTCACCACACAAGTTTTATCGAGCCGCACAGCGGTTACCGCAGCATGTGAAGTGGAGCCCCCGCGGGCAGTTACCAGGCCGTCGCAGGCAAAGATCATCCCGATATCATCGGGAACAGTATCGGGTCTGACCAGAATCTTATTTTCCTTTCTGTCGGCATACTTCTTCAGATCGTCCATATCGAAGGCCAGAATACCGTTCATCACACCCTTGCCCAGGCCGATGCCCCTTCCTAGAAGAGACATTTCACTCAGTTTGCAATCGAATACATAACTCAGGTCAGGTTTCCTGATCTCCTGATCGCGCGTCTGCAGAATATAAAGATCCTCCGGGTTATCGCTTTCGAAGGTAAATTCAATCTCCTGATGGCTGAACCCATGGGTTTCGGTGAGGGCTTCGGCAACCTGCAGAAGCTTAGAATAAATTCCGGGAACAGCTGTCTGAAGTGAAACCCCCTTGTCGCCAAACATCAGCTTGCGCTGTCGTTCGGTCACCGGCCAGGGGTGAACCAGTCCGGCCACAATATCTTCACCCTGGCTGCAAAAGGTAAAGTCGCCATACAGGTGAACCCCGGGTTGTTCCTGATCGGGAGCATGGGTAAAAAGCACCCCAGTACCTGAATTGCGGTGGAGGTTACCAAGCACCATTTTCTGTATGATGGCAGCTGTACCCCATTCCCCGGCAATCTGAAGGTAATCACGGTAAACCTGGGCCCTTTCGCTCGACCATGATTCAAGTACATTAAAGATGACCTGCTTCAGTTGTTCAAACGGCTCCTCATTGAAATGAATGTTATGCCCCTGAAGGATCTCCTTGTAGGTAAAAGCCATTTCGCGCATCTGGGCCGGGGGAAAGTCGATTTTCTGGTTGATGCCGTAACGTTTTTTAAAATCGATCATCACCATATCGAACTCGTCGCGCGAGATCCCGTAAGCCATCCCCCAGCTTTGAAGAAAACGGCGGTAGCAATCCCAGGAAGTCCAGCCAAAATTGGGTTGTTTGCTCAATGCTTCCACAATATCATCATTCAGACCGACATTGAGGTATGTATTCATGGCTCCGGGCATCGAAATGGCCGTACCTGACCTGACGGAAAGCAACAGGGGGTTGTTGGGATTCCCGAACTGTTGACCGGTCAGCTTTTCAAGCGCCATTACCTGTCGCCTGATCATCTGATCGAGCTCCTTCTCAATGAAAGGATTCTGCTGGATGGCTTCCCTCCTTCTGAAAATTTCAGTGGTGAGCACAAAACCCGGGGGTATAGGAAATCCCAGCAGGAAAAGTTTTTTCAGGAAGTAAGCCTTGGAGCCCAGAAACACCTGGTTGTCCATTTCGGGGGTTTCCCTGTAAAGCGAGGAGATCACCAGATCGGTATTGTACGACATAATGCTGCGAATGATCTCTTCGGGATAGGTATCCACCATCTGACGGAAGGATCCCAGAATGCGCGAAATAAATGCATCGAGTTGCTGCACCATAAAGGCAGAGGAGAGCATTTCGCGGTAAAACTGTTCTGATTTCCTTACGAGGAACTGTTTGCCGGCCGCATCATCGCGTTTCATCTCTTCGGGGAAAATCTGCGGAACAACGACCCTGAGCTGCCGGTCATAAATCCTGAGGAAGTACTTGCTGATGATCTCACGCACGCTGCCCGACATAAACTGCAGTATGTTAATATACTGCCCTACCGAAAAGCTGGAAGAACTCAGACTGAACCGGAACATCTTCAGGTTGGAGTCATATCCCTGATCGCTGATGCCATCGAGTTCAAGTCCTTCGCGGAACAACTCGAGAACAAGATAAATCCTTCGCAGTGTTTTAGCTGTGATGTAATCGAGGTTGATGCTGCTGACCAACTGCTCCATCAGTCCTGAGGCAACCTTCTCAAGGCGGAAAGCCAGCCCCAGCGCTTCGAATTTAGGTTCCCGGTATTTCCCGTACATACTGGGAATTCCAATAGCAATATGACGCTTGTGATATATATCTTCCCAGCCTTCTGTTTTTTCTTCACTCATGATGATGGTATTCAGCTTTCGCATGAAGTGAAACACCTGCCGCAGGGAACGGTCGGGCAGGTTCCGGTCAATCACGTTTAAGAGTCCCTCTATCTCGGTCTGGTTGAAGAAATTGAATTTGTGCAGTAAAAACCCCAGATTCACTGTGTTGAACGAATACTTTTCGCGCAACAACTCAATGAGTCTGAATATGTAAAACAACCGCTGCTTGTCGAGCGAATTGTCTGATGGAAGTCCCTCAAGCTGCTTTCTGATCTTGTCGGATGTCATATTCATAAGTACATCCGGCATACAGTTGTTTGCCTCGCACAGGCTTTTCAGCAATTCGTTGATGCCTGAAAACCACATGGAATCCGGCGAAAGAAACAGTTTTACATCCTCAGGCAGTTTTTCCTCCAGCGGAGCTGTATTCCCATCGTACCAGTACCTTATAATGTTGGTTGTGAGGTCGATGTGCGTATTGTTACTTTCGGTGTGAACCTGTTTACGGAGAAAATGGATCAGCCGGTCGTTGCGGTGCGAGAGTTCATCCATGGCGGTGGTCACCTCACGCAACTCTCCTTCGGCACCGATTTCGTTGAAATAAACCGGGAAAAGCCTTGCCAGCTGCTTGATCTGCTTAAAGATGGGTTTGATATCGGAATTCAGCAGGGCGGTAACATCGCGCTGGAACAGGTCGGTATCAGACACAAACACCCCTCCCAGCCTGAGGTGGATGATGAGGGCGGAAAGCAGGTCTCGGAAAGTCAGCGGCGAGTACTCTATCAGTTCCATCCAGACCCGGATGTTCTTGATGTGGTATTCATTCACTTCAAGCTGCCAGTCTTTCGAAACATACATAATGCCCGGGGCAATGAAACCATGGCGGATGAGCAGCTTCTCGTAATGCGAGATATGGAGCTGGTTATCGGTCCTGAATATTTCTTTACCGAGCGTCAGAATGCAATCGAGCACTGTACCCGGGTTGCTGGCTTTCAGGTCGCTGAAAAGCTTAAAGATGTTATCGAGAAATCCGAACACCTCATCGCTTGATAATTCATTCTTGATGTTCCGCAGCAGGTTGTTGAAATCCCTCAGCAGCAGCTCCTTCTGATTCTGCATACCCTCGAGATGCAGCAGGTAAAGGAGGAAATAAAACTTTTCGTGGAAACGTTCGAATCCATGGTGGAGTTGCCGTATATGAAGAGAAATATCGTTGAATCCCGGGATTTTCAGCAAGGCCTCCCAATCACCGGCTTTGCCGGTTTCAGCAATCATATTGTTGAACCACTCTTTACCAATGCTGTTGAACTTTTTTCTGCTGCCTGCACTGAAGAGATTACTTTTCTGCCCAAGCCAGTCATCAACCCTGGTAGAATCGCGCCAATAGGTTGCAGTTGCGATCAATACTTTCTTTACCAGAGCAATAGCCACTGCGCTGCTGTTTCCCGGCCATTCTGCACGTGAAAACACCCTCACCATGTATGTTGAATTCCTGATAACCGCAGCGTTATGCTTTTCTGATGCGTGATCGATAACACCGATCGCTGTAGCTATGGATTCCTGCCTGTCGGCTGGCGATTCCAGCAGTTTCTCGAGTAATTCCAACAGGGTATGGATGGCTTCTTCCCCGGTACTTTCACTCAATGGCCTGTCAAGCACACCGGCAAAAAGGCCGATGATGGCTTTCCATGCTTTCCCGCAAAGTTCAGGTTTATCGTAAAACCAGAAATCGCCCAGGCTGATGCTGCGCAACTGACCAATTACAAAGCCACTGTTTGAGAACGGATGGTTATACTCGTTCAGGCATTCGGCTGCCCGGGAGTGAATGCTGTAATATTCTGCTGAAAGTAACAGAAACTCCTGGTGATCAGGAGGTATGTTAATATTATCAGTCCTGGTTTCCCGAAGGTTTGCCGCCAGTGCATCCGATTTCAGGGCATTGTCTTTACTCATGAAGGCGTATTTTGGTGCTAATATAACAATTATCACAGACAGAGTTCAAAGGGTATATACCATGTCGTTTGAAAAACATCTTCTTCCTCACCGAACAGTCTTGTCGTATGATTTCAGTCAGAGACCCTGAAAAACAATGCCGGTTTTGATTTAAAAACCTATTTTTGCGCTCAAATTCATGGCTATGTTAGAATTCTTTCAGACCATCATCGACTGGTATATGCAGAATATGAGCTATCTCGCAATCGTATTGCTGATGGCTATAGAGAGCACCTTCCTGCCCCTCCCCTCTGAACTGGTTATACCTCCTGCTGCCTGGAAAGCTGCCCAGGGAGATATGAACCTCTTCCTCGTCATTCTGGCAGGTACGGTAGGTGCCCTGCTGGGTTCACTGATTAACTACGGCCTCGCCTATTTTCTCGGCCGTAAAATCATCTATGCCTTTGCTGAAACCAGGTTTGCCCGTATGTGTATGGTAACTCCCGATAAGGTTCATAAGGCTGAAGCCTATTTTGTGGCACACGGACGCACCTCCACATTTATCGGAAGGCTGGTCCCCGGCATCAGGCACCTGATTTCGATACCAGCCGGCCTGGCCAAAATGCCACTCCGTGATTTTATGTTTTTCACTTTTATCGGTGCCGGTATCTGGAATATTATTCTTGCCCTTCTCGGTTATTTCCTCTATTCACAGCAGGAATTGCTTAACCGCTACTTCCACGAACTTAGTCTTATCCTGCTGGTACTTGGCCTCCTGTTCGTCATTTACCTTATTTACCTGGGATTCAGGAAAAAGAAATAAGACCACAACCATAATAAAAGTTGCATTTCAGGGCACTGACAGTCCGGTTACATTTCTATGACAATAACCGGAATAAAAGTTGCTGTCATACCCTTGCCGGAAAACAAACTGCATGTTTCCCTGTTTAGGAATAAAAAAGAAGTTGTCACTTAATTCTGTCCCTGTCCCGTCGCGGGCATCCGGCGATTTTTCGCTGCCTTACCTCCGAAAATTCAAACATTCATTAACAAAAGCAGCCGGATCCGGATCATTCCGGGAATTGCAGACGACCATTTATAAATTCTAATCCTTTCCATGAAAAGAAAATTAAACCTGAATAAAGTCAAAGTAAGTCGCCAGGTTCAGATTGCCCCGGGTGTCTTTGTACTCTCTTTCCCGCGTCCGTGGGATTTCACAGCAGGCCAGGTCCTGGGTATCGGGGCCCATGCCACCGACGAAGCAAGGCTTTACAGCATTGCCAGCGGTGAACTCGATGACGAGGTTGACATACTCTACAACATCAACCCCGATGGTAAACTCACGCCATGGCTGGCCAGGGTAGTAACCGGTGACAATATATGGGTAAGTGAACCCTTCGGCTCTTTTACCGGAACCGGTGAACCCGCCTGGTGGATCGCCTCCGGAACCGGTATTGCCCCTTTCAGCGCTATGTTCCGCACCGGACTTACCGCCGGCAAAAAGCTCATCCATGGCGGCCGCGATCTCAATTCATTCTATTTCAGCCAGACCTTTTCTGCTACCCTGAATGACAATTACATCCGCTGCTGTTCACGCGAAAGCGGAGAAGGAATTTATGACGGGCGGATCACCAGATACCTCTCAGAATTACCGCAAGTACCTCACAATGAAAAGTACTACCTTTGCGGTAGTGCCGAAATGGTGGTCGAAGTCCGTGATATCCTGATTACAAAAGGAGTTCCGTTCGATAACATTATTTCGGAAATCTATTTTTAACGCATGTCCGACATCAAAGAACCCCTTTTCGGGAAAACACTATCTGAACTGACAGAAATTGCCGGTCTTCTCGGGCTTCCGAAATATACCGGAGGCCAGCTGGCTTACTGGTTGTATAAAACGGATGTGGATTCCTTTGAAGGAATGACCAATGTTTCGAAGAAAACCAGGGCGCAACTCGCCGAAAAATATGAAATCGGCGTTCATCCTCCGGTGAATGTTTCGGAATCGGCCGATGGCACCAAAAAATATCTCTTCCGGGCCGGCAGTGGCAAATTCATTGAAGCCGCCTATATCCCCGATGGAAAGCGGCATACCCTCTGCGTTTCTTCTCAGGTGGGCTGCAAAATGGGCTGTCTTTTCTGCATGACAGGGAAACAGGGCTTCCAGGGGCATCTCTCGTCCGGTGAAATTCTCAACCAGCTGCGCAGCATCCCTGAGCGGAAAGAAATGACCAATGTCGTTTACATGGGTATGGGTGAGCCCTTCGATAACCTCGACGCGGTCATGAAAAGCCTTGAGATTCTCACTGCAGAATACGGCTTTGCCATCAGCGTGAGGAAAACAACGGTTTCAACCATCGGAATTGTACCGGCCATGCGGGTTTTCCTTGAGAAAAGCAAATGTAACCTGGCTGTGAGCCTTCATACGCCCTTCGATGAAGAACGCCGCCGTCTGATGCCGATTCAGAATGTATATCCGCTGAAGGATGTCATTGATACCATCTGTGAATTTGACATAGGCAAATACCGGCGTGTTTCGTTTGAGTATATTATGTTCAAAGGCGTAAACGACTCCAGACGCCATGTGAATGAACTGGCCAGGGTACTTAACAAAGTGAAAAGCCGCATCAACCTGATCCGCTTCCACCCCATTCCGGGAACACCATTGCTCGGGTCAGACGAAGCAGCCATCGCCGACTTCCAGCAGGCCCTCAACGATAAAGGCATCGTAACCACACTCAGGGCATCACGCGGGCAGGATATTGACGCCGCCTGCGGACTGTTGTCGACAAAGGAGCTGGTAAAGGCACAGTCGGTGGATTGAAAAAAAAGTGAGACAGGTCAATGCTTGTCAGTTAAGGTAATTATAGCGGAAGAAGGCATGTTCAGATTATTCTGGAATACCGCTGCCTGCGATCAGCATATGGTATATAGATCTGAATGCATAAAGAATTATTGCGATTAATTCATCACATGACGAAATTATTAACCAGGCGGGGAAATGCGTGATCTTACCGACGGCAGACCAGCGAAACTGATATTGCAGTTTGCCACCCCTATGCTGATCGGCAATGTGTTTCAGCAGTTGTACAATGTAACCGACAGCATCATCGTCGGAAGGTTTCTGGGAAAAGAAGCCCTGGCCGCCGTGGGTGCATCCTTCCCGCTGATTTTCATGCTCATCTCCTTTGTCATCGGCATCGCTTCGGGTTCCACCATCATCATAGCCCAGTATTTCGGAGCGAAGGATCTGACAAAGGTCCGCAGGTCGGTCGACACCATGTACATTTACCTTTTTTTCGCTTCATTGCTGATAACGGTTCTGGGAATTACTTTCAGTGGCCCTATTTTCAGGCTGATCAGACTGCCAGAAGAGGTTATTCCGCAGGCTTCACTCTACATGAATGTTTATCTTACGGGAACCATCTTTTTCTTTGGGTTCAATGGCACAAGTGCCGTACTCAGGGGTTTGGGCGATTCAAAAACACCACTCTACTTCCTGGTGATCTCAACCATCACCAATATTGTTTTCGACCTGCTTTTCGTGGTTGTGTTCAAATGGGGCATCGCCGGAGCAGCGTGGGCTACCGTTCTTTCACAGGCAGGTGCTTTCATCACCCTCGTGCTTTACCTGAACCGGAAACATGAACTGATGAACCTTTCCTGGCGGAAGATGGAATGGGATAAAAGTATTTTTCTTCAAAGCATACGCATCGGTGTACCTACCGGATTCCAGCAGACCTTTGTTTCACTCGGGATGCTTGCCCTGCTCAGAATTGTCAACGATTATGGTACCGATACGGTAGCAGCCTACAGTGTGGCCGGCCGCATCGACGGGCTGGCATCCCTGCCTGCCATGAACTTCGGGCAGGCCCTGTCAACCTATACCGGGCAAAACATCGGAGCAAACAAGATCAAACGGGTGAAGGAAGGGCTCATTGCCACGCTGAACATGTCTGTGATCACTGCCGTGGTTACCTCTTTGCTGGTGATGGTTTTCAGATATCCGCTGATGGCTCTGTTTACCAACGATGCCAATGTCATCGCCATCGGTGGGCGTTACCTGCTGATTGTAGGGGGATTCTATATCATGTTTTCGAGTATGTTCGTGATCGGCGGAGTGATGCGCGGTGCAGGTGACACCCTGATCCCCATGTTTATTACCCTGTTCTCACTCTGGATTATCCGAATACCCTTTGCCTGGATCCTGTCGCACAAAATCGGTGTCGACGGCATCTGGTGGGCCATCCCCATCGCCTGGTTTTTCGGAATGAGTTTTTCCTATGTGTATTACCGTACAGGAAAATGGAAACTGAAAACAGTGGTAAAATTCAGGGAAGTCAAGGAGTAGATACGCCGACCGATTTTCAGCAAGCTGATAAGTTTTAATCCTGTTTCAGATTCTTGAATCCACTTTCCATGGCCTCTGAAATGCGGGTAAATACCTCATCAAACGAGCCTCGTCCGTCAATCTTGATCACCCCGTGCAGCTGGTTGTATTTCTCGATGACCGGAACCGTTTTGGTTTCATGCTCCTGAAGGCGTTTTACAATTTTAGCCGTACTGGTGTCGTAAGGCATGCAGTTTTCTGTCTTGCTCCGCTCATCAAGGCGGCGGATCAGCTCAAGGGTGGGCACTTCGATCTCTATGATTTTCGAGATGGAGGAGCCGTATTTCTTCAGCAACCCGTCAAGAATATACGATTGCACCAGTGTCCTGGGATAGCCTTTGAATATGAAACCCTTGACATCTTTGGAACTGGCCAGCTTTTTCTCAATCAATTGTACCACGATTTCGTCGGGTACGAGTTGACCATTTTCATACAACTCCGTTATTCTTTTTCCTGTCTCTGTACCGGCCGCTATTTCCTGCTCCAACATGGCACCGGTGGCCACATATTCAAGCCCGAATTTCCTGGCCAGGGCTTTCCCCTGCGAACCACGGCCAGAGCCGGGATAGCCAAACAGCACAATATTGAAAAGGCTCTTGCTCAGTTCATGGTTGATGATCTTCGTAATGGCAAGGTTCACATTTTCGATGCTGTCGATTCCGTTGACTTCAGTATAAATACCCTTGTCACGGTAAAACTGAAGCACCGGCAGTGTTTTTTCATTGTACTCCCTGAGGCGGTTGCGGATTACCTTTTCATTGTCGTCGCTTCGACCCGATGTTTTGCCCCTGTTCAGCAACCGGGCCACCGACTCTTCTTCGGGCACCGCCAGGCTGATGAGGCAGTTGAGCGAGGTATTCAGCTTCAGCATCAGTCCTTCAAGGATATATGCCTGTATGTATGTCCGCGGAAATCCGTCGAACAGGAATCCATTGGAATCGGGGTTATCGGTAATGGTCTTTTCAATGATCTGCACAATGATTTCGTCCGACACCAGCCCTCCGGAGGCGATGCTGCTCTGTGCTTCCATACCCAGCCTGGTTTTCCCGGCAATCTCCTTTCGAAGGAGATCGCCTGTGGAAATATAAAACAGGTTATACTTAGTGATCAGGAACTCTGACTGGGTACCCTTTCCCGCACCCGGCGGGCCAAACAAGGCGATGTTGAGCATAATTTTTAAATTATGTATCAAACCTACATGAATTTACGCTGATTCACAAGAATCTTAAGAAATATTCAGCACCATTTAACCATGTTCCGGCCGAAGATCAACCGGTTTCAGGTTTCGCAGTTTCCCTGATTGACCTATTTCTTCTTGAAATGCTTGTAGTAATTCTTATCCCCCTTTGACTTGGGCTTCTTGTATTTCTTCGCCAGTTCACGCTTGTACGATCCACCCTGATTGGTTTTCAGGTTCTTCTCCTTCTTCGCATGGAAAGCCGGACCGGAGGCTACGGTTATACTTCGCCGTTGTTGTTTCACTTCGGCCATCCTTGGACGTTCTTCAGGAATCAGTTCGGCCGATACAGCCACACCTTCCGGGAATTCCATTACAGGAATGCTGATCGACATCAGTGTTTCAATGGCTTCCTTGGCAGGTGTTTCCCTGGCCGTGTAAAACAGGATCGAATTCCCCTGCTGCTCAGCCCTCCCGGTACGACCAATACGGTGCATATAATTCTCGGGAAACTCAGGTGTATCAAAGTTGATCACATGGGTGATCCGGTCAAGATCGAGGCCTCGGGCCATCACATCGGTGGTTACAAGAACCCGGATGTTGCCCTGGTCAAACTGCCGGATGGCATTGATACGAAAACTCTGGGTCTTGTTCGAATGGATGATACCGGTTTCAGCAATTTCCTTTTTTTCAAGGGCTTCGAACAAGCGGTCGGCCCTCTTCTTGTTGGAGACAAACACCAGTACTTTCCGGTATTCATCCCTGTCGCTGACCAGGTGGGTCAGCAGGTTGACCTTGGTATTGAAATTGGGAACCGCGCAACATTGCTGGGCTATGTTATGTAAAGGCGTACCGCTCACCGCGATGGAAATCCTGACCGGGCGGGTGAAGAAATCGTCGATCAGCGCCGAAACCTCCTCCGTCATCGTAGCCGAAAACATGATGTTCTGCCTGCGTTCGGGCATCAATTCAAATATATTTTTCAGCTGGAAACGGAATCCGAGGTCCAGCATCACATCCACCTCATCAATCACCAGTTTGCTGATTCCGTTCAGCTGGACCGAGCCACTCAGGGCAAGGTCATACAGTCTTCCCGGTGTGGCAACCAGTATGTCGGTACCCCTCGCAGCTGCTATCTTCTGAGTGTTGATGTTCACCCCGCCATATACACCCAAAACCCTGAGATTCTGACCTTCAGAGAACCGGCCTATCTGCTCTGTTACCTGAAGCACCAGCTCACGCGTCGGGACCAGCACCAGTACCCTGGGCTTCTCCTGTTTCGAAAATTTAAGATCCTGAAGCACGGGAAGCATATAAGCCAGCGTTTTACCGGTACCGGTCTGGGCAATGCCTACCACATCGCGGCCCGAAAGGATGACAGGAAAAGCTTCAGCCTGAATGGGTGTGGGTTTGTCAAATCCAAGTCCGGCAACAGCCTGCGACAATTGCCTGTTGATGTTAAAATCTTCGAATGAATTCATAGTCTGGGTTCAGATGTTCAGGCCGACAGATTTCATCTCATTCCAGTGCCTGACAGGCGAAGAAGATGTGGGATTGGATGTGAAGGGTTAATTAATTCCGCAATTTTGCCGGCTACCCTTACACTGTAAAAACCCGATAAGCATCAGCCATTTACGGTTTTGCAAAAGTAAGCTAATAATCCGGATTGATGAAGGCTGGTCCAGAATATTGAGAATCAACCAAATCCGCAATAATAGATTGTCTGATGTATTCACCTTACCAGGAACACCTCAAGGAAAACATCACGGTATGGTTGTATTCATCCATTTTCCCTATATATTCTCCGTTAACATCCGTATATCCAATCCCCGAGAACCAGGTAAAAGCATGGCTGTAGCGTATTCCGGCGGATAGTCGCTCATTTATCCGGTAGCTGAAACCGGCAATACCTGAAAACTCAAATGTTTTATAAAAATCGGTCAACACCACGCCCGGTGTCCCGTCAACCCTGGCCGAAGCGAGTATCAATACCGCAGGTTCAGGACCGATAGAAAACTCCAGTTTTGGAGTAAGGTAAAAATCAGCCATCACCGGCAGGTGCAGATAGTACAAACTTAACCTGTCGTTCGCATCAGAAGATAGTGATTCAGAGGTTGATCCTTTGACACTCAACCCCGGCCTGACTGAAATACCCATGAATCCTTTGCCTTTATAGGCAAAATATCCATTTACATGAGCCGAAAAAAGGGGCTTGCTGAAATTGTTATCTGCCAGTGTTTTGGGATTAAAGATCATTCTGGTCAGCGATAAATTGGGTCCCGCTTCAAATCCAATCCTGAATTCCTGGGCAGGAACAGGGGCGTAGCAGCTTGTCAGTAATGCCAGAATGAATATCCTGAACCATGATTTATCGATCAATATCTTCATAGCGCTGAAAATAAAAGTGAAAAGCAGATTTGTATGAAGTCTTGTAATATATTTATACTCTTGAAATATACTGATATAATAAATCAGCGCCTGAGCTGTTCCATAAACCTCCGGCAATGAATGATCCGGAATCCGGGCAGCCATGAAATATGATACTTCCCTATCGGTTTATTCCGTTTCTACCAATCCGTTGAGGATGTTTTCCATGTCCTGCTTATATTCATTGAACAGGCTCATACCGCTGTAGGCGACAAACTGAACAGTGCCGTTTGAATTGCTGAAATAGTAACCGTAATAGATGAATTCCAGTCCCTGGATGGTGCCGGCAAGCTGCATCATCAGCACCTGATTTCCGTTAACATTCCTGTACTCTTCCGATACCAGCCTGATATCCGGGGCAGCGCTCCGTGCATTTTCAAAAGCGATATCCCTGAGTGTCATCAGCGGTATTGAAGTCCTCTCGGTAATCAGCATGGCATAAACATCCTCCCCCCTTTTCTGGAAGGAATATTCAGAAGCATCCTCGTCACCACCCTTCTCAAAACTCCATTCTTTGGGATTAATCCAGACACCTATGTTCAGCTTTTTGCTTTTCACCTGGAAAGAAGAGGCACCGTCTCTCCTGAACGCTTCCGGATTTGTTTTTATCTCAACGGTTTCATCGGAAGGAACGTTTACGTATTCCCAGGTGCCGTTGGTATAGAGAATGACTTCGTCGCCTTCTGAAGTTACCGCATTGATCTGCGCGTTTGTAAATGTTGTTGCTATCAGCAGGCAGAAAAGGGTGAGAATGATTTTCATACAGATGATGGTTTAACTGTGATCACTATAACTAATTAATCCTGATGAATGTAATGAGAATGATGATATCTAATGATTATTCGAAAAACAGATACTCATACCGTAAACGGTAATGCTGCCCCAGCCGCTGCCCGGAATTTTCCATGCGTACTTCAGTGCTCACGGGGCGACTGTCTGTATCCCATACACGGTCAATCCTGGCAACTATGGTTCCCCCGGGACCGGTTTCTTCCTGAATCACATTGTTCCCGGCTTCATCATACTGAAGGCTGACAATACTTTTACCCCTGACGGATTCTTCTTCAATAACTGTGTTATTACCCTTTTCATCAAAAAAATAAATGCTCCTTGCCACCAGTCGTCCACGGGAATCGTATCGCTTTTCGGCTTCTACTTTTCCGTCTGCATTATAGACGGTAACCTGCCGGGTTTCCTCTCCACCTGCAAAATTCAGTTCAACCACCTCTTCGGGCTTCTGATCATCAGAATAGGTATAGGTTTTCGAGAATTCCAGATCGCCGTATTCGTTGTATGACTCTTCACGGACAAGCAGGCCATGGTCATAAATCCACAACTGCCGTTCGCCCTCATCCCCATCACTGTCGAGCAGGCGACGGCTTACGAGGCGGCCTTCCTGATTATATTCGTAGCTGATTTCATCGGGTTCCCCTTCCAGGTAATGCCTGTACTCCTTCACAACATGCCCTTCGGCATCGTATTCGCGGGTGGTCCGTTCGGCTGGTTCGCCTCCCATTTCAATGGCTTCTTCAACCGGATAACCATTGCTGTAAGTAATGATGATCCTCTCTTCCGGATTTCCTTCCGCATCCCAGGTAATGCGCTCTGTTTCATGCCCCTGTTCATCGGTCATCACCGAATTGATCATGACTTCACCGTTCAGTTCTTCTTCATCCGGATCGGCTACTGCAAGGTTGGTGCGATATACGTTGACCTGTTTGATCTTCTTTTCCATAGCATTCGAATAATTATTCCCGATTGCAAAGGAAAGAAAAACATCGGAGAATAGACAGTGCACTCCGGAAGATTTCAAACACTGAACAGAAAACAGGGGGCACAATTTTCAAACGGATGGGCAGACAAATCAAGCCGAGTGAATCCTGATAAGCCTCTTCCGGGCGAAACATCCTGTTTTCGGATCTTTGCTTGATTATTTCGGATTGACAGGAAGTCACCCGGGCCTGATGGATATAAAGTACATGAATAATTCAGGTTTAATATAGCTCATCGGTTCAATTTAGTATTTTTGACCGACTCAATCAGGGCGGCAAAAGCTGAACAAAACAAAAAACAATGAAAAAAATCCTACTCATCGCTGTTATGGGAATACTATCCGCTTCAGGCTTCGGCCAACAGGAAAAAATCAATTACCCGGCTTCGGAAAAGACCGGTATAACAGATAACTACTTTGGTGTACAGGTGGCCGATCCTTACCGCTGGCTCGAGGACGACAATTCTGCTGAAACCGCGGCATGGGTAAAAGCACAGAATGAAGTTACAGATGCCTTTCTCGGGAAAATTCCTTTCCGGAATGATATCAGAAAACGCCTGACTGAACTGTGGAACTTCCCCAGGTATGGCGTACCTTTCCATAAGGGCAAATATTACTTCTATACAAGGAACAACGGAACCCAGAACCAGAGTGTCCTTTTCATTCAGGAAGGGCTGACCGGGGAACCAAAGGTGTTTCTGGATCCCAACAAGTTTTCAACCGATGGTACCACAGCCCTGGCTTCCTGGTCAGCTTCACGCGACGGCAGCTACTTTGCCTATGCCATCGCCAAAGCAGGATCAGACTGGAATGAAATTTATGTCATCGAAACCGCCACGGGCAGACAGCTCAGCGACAAACTTGAATGGGTCAAGTTTTCTGACATTGCCTGGGAAGGCAAAGGATTTTATTACAGCCGCTACGATAAACCAGGCGAAGGCGGCGAATTGTCATCAAGAAATGAATTCAAAAAGGTATACTACCACAGGGTGGGTGATCCACAAACCAGTGACCGCCTGGTTTATGAAAACAGGGCGAAACCCCTGTATGGCTATAGTGCCCAGACCACCACGGATGAGAAGTTCCTGCTGATGTTCGAAACCGAAAGTACCAGCGGGAATGCGCTCTATATCAAAGATCTTACCGGGCTTACGGTCAACAGTGATATCCCTTCACCCTACAGCGGCTTTATCAGGATTGCCGAAGGTTTCAGTTTCGACTATGAAGTAATCACCAATGACGGCAAGGATTTCATCATCCGCACCAACGACGGGGCCCCTCGCTACCGGCTGATCTCAGTAAACCTTGATAAACCCGGCAGGGAAAACTGGAAAACCATTGTCCCCGAAAAGGACGAAGTATTGAAATCGGCTCATGCTGCGGCAGGAATACTCATCTGTCAGTATATGAAGGATGCCACCGACAAGGCATACGCATTCGGGTTGGATGGCAGTTTCAAATATGAATTAACCTTACCGGGTCCGGGAACGATTTCCGATTTTGAAAGTACCCGTGAGGATGGCGATGCCTTCTATTCCTTTACCTCTTTTACATCTCCTTCAACCATTTATAAACTGGAGGTCAAATCCAACAAATCGGCGGTTTATCATAAACCGGAAATCAATTTCGATGCTTCAGGATTTGTCTCAGAACAGGTTTTCTACACCAGCAAAGACGGAACCCGTGTACCTATGTTCCTGGTCCACCGGGCCGATATTAAACTGAATGGCAACAATCCTGTTTATCTGTACGGATACGGAGGTTTCAATGTCAGCCTTACCCCGAATTTCAGTGTCAGCAGGCTGCTCTTTATTGAAAACGGAGGCGTTTTTGCCATGGCCAATCTGAGGGGTGGCGGTGAATACGGGGAAGAATGGCACCGGGCCGGGACGAAACTTCAAAAACAAAATGTTTTCGATGACTTCATCGCTGCCGCGGAATACCTTATCGCCAGCAAATATACCAACCCATCGAAAATAGCGATTGCCGGCGGGTCAAATGGCGGTTTGCTGGTAGGTGCCTGCATGGCGCAGCGGCCTGAACTCTTTGCCGTGGCCCTTCCGGCTGTCGGGGTAATGGATATGCTGAGGTTTCATAAGTTCACCATTGGCTGGGCATGGACCGAAGATTATGGTTCAAGTGACAATGAGGATGAATTCCGCTACCTCCTGGGCTATTCACCCCTGCACAACCTTAAGGCTGGGACCTGTTATCCGGCAACCCTGGTTACCACGGCCGATCACGACGACCGCGTGGTGCCGGCACACTCGTTCAAGTTCGCGGCAACCCTGCAGGAAAAACAATCCTGCAATCACCCGGCGCTGATCAGGATCGAAACCAATGCCGGGCACGGAGCCGGAAAGCCCGTATCAAAGATGATCGATGAAGCCACCGATCTATGGTCATTTACCATGTACAATCTCGGCATGACTCCTGCGTTTAAATAAGCTGCCTGTTTCACCAAAACATGAAAAACCCGGCCATCACCGGGTTTTTCTTCAAAAGACTACCTATGAGAATAAACTTTCCGGCTTTCATCAACACCATATTTGCAGCCATCTTCCTTCTTGTCAATCCGTTGTTTGGCAAAGCAGAAGCCCAAAACTTCACACCGGATTCTGTGATGAACAAGTCTGCCCTTTCTGCTTCCGACAGCCTTTCCACCCTGAAGTATATGTTGGAGGAGCAAAGGGCTGCCAATTTCAGGCTGGTTGAAGAAAATGCCATGCTGCACAGTAAACTTGAACTTTTTGTCAGGGAAACAGAAGCCATGAAAACACGTCAGGCATCGCTCATACAGTACAACGATTCGCTGAACAACAGGCTTTCGGAAGCCGGAAAGCAGCTGGAACAGAAAAACAGCCTGCTCGAAAGCCAGGTTCAACTTCAGAAAGAGAAGGAACTGCTGTTTGCCGAAAAGGAGCAACTTTACCGCGAAGCCATCAGCAGTTCAATCATCGACAAGGTGAAACTCGAAGGACAGATCGCAGCAAAAGACTCCCGCCTCGACGGGAAAGAACGCGAAATTTCGTTGCTGCAGCAAAGCATTGATGACAAGAACCGTGACCTTGGCAGCCGGAATGCTGAAATCATGAAGATTGTTTCGGAGAAGTCTTTGGCAGAGCACCGGATTGACTCACTCAGGACCAGCCTGACCACGACAGAGAAAAACCTGTTGCTGACCGGGGAACAATTGAAATATTCAGACCAGAAACTCAAAGATTGTGAGAACCGCTATTCGTCGCTGACCAACAAGAAAAAGAAAACCAAGGTGGTGCAGGGTTTCGCGATCAAAAACTACCGCACCCCAGATTTTGCCCTGGCACCGAAAGATGCTGCCAACCCGTCGGTCTATGTGATCAGCAACAAGAACAGCAGCAATATGGAGTTCGATTTTGTTACCGGTGCCAGCATCATGCTGAAAGACCTGACCAGACCAGGCGGGGCACTGACCTATGATGTGGGATTTTTCCTTGGGTTCGGCGGCAACAACCTGTTTAAAAACTTTTACCTGGGACCCAACTTCAAGCTGTTCGATGTGCTGCATGTAAACCTTGGCGCCAATGTGGCCGAATATGAAGTGCTGAAGGATGGCTTTCATGTGGGGGATGTTTTGCAACCGGGCATCTCCATTCCCACCACCCGCGAATGGAAAATAAACGGTTACATCGGCTTTACTTTCGACCTGGAACTGATCACCTTGATCGGCAAGCGGTAACCGCTCAGAACGGGTAGTACTTTCCGGCTACATCCTGATAAGATGAACCATCCGGGAATACCGCAGGGGGAGCATAATCAGGATCCGACAGGAAGCTTTCATCGGTGAGCGAAAGCAGGAAGGCTTTCATCTCCGCCTTTTCAGTCGGGGTAAACTGAACGCCGCCGGTGGAAACATGGTGCATAAGGGCATTTACGTATGGCGACATCTTCACCTGGTGCGAATAAAAATCAATCACTTCATCGAGTGTTTTAAAACGGCCATCGTGCATATACGGACCAGTGAGGCTAATGTTCCTGAGGGTGGTGGCCTTGTAGGCACCCCGGTCCTTCTCATCGGCGGTAACCGAGTAGCGGTCGCGGGTGTCGCTGAACGCCGTATCCTTGCCGTTGTTATAAAACAGGTTGGTGGTGAAGAGCGGATTGCCGCTGCTGCCGTGGCAATGAAAACAGTCGCCGCCCTCTTCGGTAGTGAAAAGGATAAAACCGTTGAGTTCCTGCTGCGTCAACTGAACCTCGCCGCGCATATAGCGATCGAATTTCGAGTTGGCCGACACCAGCGTCCTTACAAACTGGGCGATGGCACGGCTGATGTTCTTCATGGTAACTGTTTCCGAGCCAAATGCTTCAGCGAACAGGGCGGGGTAGCCCGGAATCTGTTGTATCAGCGCTTTGGTGCGGTTGGTATCACCATACATTTCGTGCGGAGCCACCACGCCCATCCACACCAGATCCTCGAGTGTTCTCCGGGCGACATCCGGGTTATCCTTACTGACCAGCCCGTTCCACAGGTAGCCGTTGGGGTTCCATACCAGATTGATCAGTGGCAGGGGCATATGGGGCGTTGGGGCACCACTCAGGCCATAGGGATGGCCATCCTGAAAAACCGGATGATCCGTGCCCGGCTCGAAGCTGTTGGATTGCAAATGGCAACTGCCGCAGGTCATCAGTGAATCGTAAATGGTTCTACCCGACAAGCGTCCATCGTAGAAAAGATACCGCCCCAGTTCAATGCCTTCCACTGTAAGGGGGTTGTCGGCCGGAATATTCAGCTCCGTCGGGAAATAAGCGGGAATTTCAAGTATATAAGGCGTTGGAACGTAAGGTGCGGGGTCATTTTCATCGCAGGCTGTAAGGATCATCAATCCGTTGACCAGTATAAAAAGTTGTGCGGTGAGTCGCGAAAAGTTCATAAATAGCCATGTAGTTTAGGGTGATAAAGTTAATCAAAAGCCGGGCCGGAATGCAATCCTATCTATATAATAGCTTTTTAATAATTGAAAAGTTCCTGCTTATGCAGGATGCTTCACTTTAACAAAATATTATAATAAGTCATGTCTAGATCCATTAAATCATCTGAAACAAATGCAGCTAAACTGAACGGGAATTGACAGGCATTGTAAAAATTGCGCCCAGAAAACAGGCAGCTTAAAATAAAGAAGAAACGCAACCGGGTGAGTGTAGCTTTGAACAAATGATTAGTGTACAAAGGTGTATAGATAAGGTCAATAGTTTCAACCTCGTTTCTTCTATCCAAAATCGCTCGCCTGTTTTCAGCAATTTTTACTAAGCCTTGATTTTTTGGTACTTTTTGATCAAGCAAAAAGTACAGAAATTCAGGAATGGCATATCAAGTCAAAAGGTGGGACGAAGTTTAGCTGGAAAAGAATCTAATTAAATTGGGATTAGAAATATTTGTAAAAATGTGGATCAGTATACACGAAAATTTACTACAGCAAGTACTTTAACACATTCGATTTAACTGATAGTTTGAAGCTCCTTTTTAGTGGGGGATCAAGCTATTCAAAAAGACTTCTACAGGAAAAATGTGAAATTATTTGAATCCTTGTGATTATGTATTCAGGTAGTCCAACTGTTTTCTTAAGCCATTTTTACACTATCTTATCCTATAGGATCAAAAACCAGTCACCGACTATATAATCCATGAGTTCTGCACTTCAGGCATCCTGTCTAATAATGAATCCATATTACGTTCAGATATCAGCGGATGGACTTTAACTTTGCCAAACGCCGGGGGCATTCAAATTAATAAATATACGAAAATGAATACATCATTAGCCAGAATGGATCTATAACGTAGAATCATTCAATCACCAAATTATAGCTTAAGTGGATATAATAACAAAAACTTGCCTGTCAAAGTATTACCTTTGCAGCTTCTTATGAGACATCTCTCCGGAGCCGGCCCAGGCGACGGATTACCCGATAACACCACACCAGACTATGGATTTGAAGCCAGGCGATAAAGTACGTTTTTTAAATGAAAAAGGAGGTGGCATCGTCACCGGAATCCTCAGCAACACCATGGTGAATGTCGCCATTGAAGAGGGCTTTGTGGTGCCGGTGCAGGTTAAGGACCTGATTGTGATTGAACCCAAAGGGGCAGCCGACCGCTTCTTCGACCGGCAGGTGAAAGTAAACCTTCCCGAAAAGGCGGCAGCGGTTCCCGAAAAGGCAAAAGAACCCGCCCCCGTTCCCGAAACAAGCAACGATGACCGGATCAGCTACCTCTACCGTCAATCGGGCATCCGGGCCATCGAAGGCATTTATATGGCCTTTGCCCCGCACGACCAGAAATGGCTCATTTCGGGCAACCTTGATATTTTCCTTGTAAACAACACCGGATACGACGCCCTGTTCTCCTTTTCGCTGATGGAAGAAGAAAAGGGTTATGCCGGTGTTGATTATGATGTGATTCCTCCTTATTCGAAACTTCTGCTTGAGACCATCAGCCGCGAGGACATCGAGGGCTGGTCGGACGGTGTGATGCAGGTGATTTTCCATAAAAATGAGATCAGCCCGATCCTTAGCCCGCTGCATGCCGCTTTTAAAATTAAACCGGTCAGATTCTACAAGGAGACCAGCTACCAGGATTTCCCGCTGATCGGGTTGAAGGCTGTACTCATCAACCTGGGCGATCTTGCCGGGCAGGTGATCATCTCATCCACTGAAACCTTTGCCAAATCGGGAATTGATCCGGCAGCGAAGCAGAAACTCACAGCCCTGACCCCTGAAGCCGTCATCGATATACACAAAACGGCGCCATTTGAAGCTGAGGTTGACCTGCATATTTCGGCACTACGTCAGGACTACACGGAGATGCCGCAGAATGAAATCCTCATCTACCAGCTCGAATACTTCAGCCGCATGCTCGAAAGCGCCATTGCGCACAATTATACAAAAGTGACTTTTATACACGGCATCGGCAATGGTACGCTGAAAACTGCCATCAAGACACGTCTGGCCGAATACGATCATCTGGAGATCCGCAACGCCCCATTTGCAAAATTCGGGTATGGAGCGGTGGAGGTGGTGATCAGCCAGAAAGGGAGCTGAGATGAGTGATGGGTTACAAGGGTTTGTTTATAGCGGAAGAGCGATGGAGCGACTTCAGCGCTAATTGCCTGTCCGGGGTTTGAATGAGCACGGCCACTCCCCTTCATCAACTTTCAGAATAATTTTCAAGATATTAGATTAGATTTAATATCAATACTCCGGAGATAGGCATTCCATTTCCACGTTAGGAAAATAAATTTCCACGTGTGGAAAATAAGATTTCTACGTGTGGAAAATAAATTTCCTCAGCAGGAAAATCAATATCACCACAGATATTCTATGTATGTATATTATTTTCATTGAGAATCATCATTCCTGTATGATATAATGATAATGATGGATAACTTAACTTAAGATAAATATTTTAAATATAAATCAACAATACATAAATAAAGCCACCGGAATTGGTTATCTTCGTTTGAAGAATATCGATTTTTAGATGAGTTGTGCTGATTGAAAACGACTTTGGTTTACATAGTTGTTTGGTAAGATATATGAGATTACCTTCGGTGAACTCTCCGCCTCAGGCGGATCGGTTCTTCGCTAACGCTCAGAAAGACTTTGATTTACCAGGCTCCCTCCTTCTAACTCTATTGTATTGTCATTCTGAACGTAACATCGTGAAGAAAAGAATCTCAAGTGTAATTTTTTATAAGTTTACCGAACAATACTGTTTGGTTTATTAGAATTACGATTTTAATTGGAGGGTTCAAAAATATAACTACAATCCGATAAACAACCAGCAATTATTATTGAAAAAAAACCAATCGCCATGAACTATAAAACAACTTTAATTGCAATGATTTTACTATCATTATTTTTTGATTCTCACTGTCAGGAGATACAAAAGAGGATCAATAAGAATGCGGTCCGATTCGATTTTTCATCACTAATCCTTGTGAATTCATTTTCCATTAATTATGAAAGGACAGTGATCTATAAAGAATACTTTAAAACCAATCTGAATGCCGGGTTTGGAGGTTGGGCCTTTTCAGACGTCGATCATTTTGACACATATTGGGGTTTGCCTTTTTCTATAAATATTATGGCAGGAAAGAAACATCATTTCGATTTTCATTATGGAAAAGTCATCCTTGCTCCGTTTGGGAAGATTGAAAACATGACAAGGTTTTATCCAAATATAGATATTGGTTATCGTTATCAGGATTTTAATAAAAATTCATTTTTCCGTTTTTTCATTGGAATAAATGGTGTTGGCTTCGGATTTGGAGCTAGATTATAAGCATTAAGCAATACACAATAGGGCAAACTACTCTCCAACCTGCACATCAGCTGACCCAGTCAACGGATTCTGAGTCAGATCGCCCTCCCACCTATGCGTTTGGGCAGATGCGGAGGTGTGATCTGGACTTACGCCGGTTTTCCGTTCCTCCCCGACGATATGCGATTCTGTCTGTTTTAGTCTGTCACCTGATGTGTGCAACATATCTTGGTTCATTTTCTTCTCCTTTCAGGCCAGTAACAATGGTAAACAATCCGGGATTAATACCGTTCAGCGCAGCCTGGCTTGTTCCGTCATCACTGGCAGGAAGTTAGAAGGGTGATTACTTCATCATAAATGGCAATATACACGCAACCAAAATCTCAAATTATGTACTATATTTGATCTGGGTTGCAAAATCTTTTAACCTGACCAATTAGGCTTAACCAGTTAAAAGCCCGACAGATCCCTTTCTTGATTGCGTTATTATTGATAGCGCTGTTTTTGGTACCCGGGAAGCTTTATATTTAAAATGCAACTGATAATCCGGTATTAGCCAATTCGAAAAAAACATTTTTCAGAGGTAAGTAAATAAAGTACCAATAATTGGAAAACATGAAAAAAGGTAACACCAATAAAGAAGATTCTGTTTCTCAACCTTCGGAGCGGAATATTTCAAATAAGATCAGTTTCCCAATTGCAGGTATTGGCGCCTCGGCAGGAGGATTGGAAGCATTGGAACTATTTTTCGGAAATGTGCCCAAAAATTGCGGAATAGCTTTCGTGGTTATTCAACATCTCGACCCAAATCACACTGGAATTATGCCCGAACTTTTGCAGCGGATTACCACTATGAAAGTGCTACAGGTAAAAGATCAGATGCAGGTGCAGGCTAATCATGTATATGTAATACCGCCAAACAAAAGCATGTCTGTTTTAAACGGTTGTTTGCATTTGTTTGAACCTGTCGAGTTGCGTGGGTTGCGACTGCCGATAGATTATTTTTTCCGTTCATTGGCCGAAGACCAAAACGAAAAAAGCATTGGTATAATTCTCTCGGGTATGGGCAGCGACGGCAGTCTGGGACTAAAAGCGATAAAAGAAAAAAACGGCATCGTGGCAGTGCAGGACCCATCAACCGCCAAATTTGATGGCATGCCGCAAAGTGCTGTAAATCATGTTATTGTTGATATTGTGGCATCAGCAACAGAACTACCCTCAAAATTAATTTCATTTCTCAAACTCAGTCCTGCAATTGCGCAGAAAGTCATAATTGATGATAAAAGCAAAAGCAATCTCGAAAAAATAATTATTTTGCTGCGGGCACAAACCGGCCACGATTTTTCGCAGTATAAAAAAAACACCTTGTTACGGCGTATCGAACGACGCATGAACGTTCATCAAATTGACAAAATTTCAAATTACGTCCGGTTTTTGCAGGAAAATCCAAAAGAACTGGATATACTATTTAAAGAGTTATTGATAGGCGTAACCAATTTTTTCCGCGACACTGCCGTTTGGAAAAAACTCAAAGAAAAAGTGTTACCCGACTTATTTAATGAATTACCCAACGGACACACTTTAAGAGCCTGGATTACGGGCTGTTCAACAGGTGAAGAAGCCTATTCGCTGGCAATAGTTTTTAAGGAAGCATACGAAACAGTAAAACACAAAAAAACCTTCACATTACAAATATTTGCCACAGACATTGATAGCGATGCTATTGAGATCGCCAGAAAAGGATTTTTCAACGAAAATATTGCTGCCGATGTTTCGCCCGAGCGGATGAGCCGGTTTTTTACAAAAGACGAAAACGGTTTTCGAGTAAATAATGGTATACGCGAAATGGTGGTATTTGCATCTCATGATGTGATAAAAGACCCTCCATTCACCAAATTAGACCTGCTTTCGTGCCGCAATTTATTAATTTACCTGGAACCCGAATTGCAAAAAAAACTGATGAATTTGTTTCATTACAGTCTCAGTGCCGGTGGAGTGATGGTGCTTGGCAGTGCTGAAAACGAAAACTCACAGAACAATCAATTTGTTCCGCTCGATTCCAAATTGAAACTTTACAAACGCTCTGTCATTCCCTCGACCAATGAAATGATTGACTTTCCAAGTTCATTTACCCATTCAAAAGCAATAAAACCCAAAGAAACAAAACCAGCAAAAGTGGCAGAAAATATTCAAATCCTTACCGACCAATTGCTATTGCATCGTTTTGCACCCACCAGTGTGCTGATTAACTCCGAAGGCGATATATTATACATTACAGGCAAAACAGGCAAATATTTAGAACCCGCAGCCGGCAAAGCGAACTGGAACATTTATGCCATGGCACGCGAAGGTTTACGCAACGAACTTCCGGGAGCAATACGCCGGGCTAAACAAAATTACGATGCAGTAAAATTACATACTATAAAAGTTGGAACAAACGGCGGAACTCAGTTTGTTGATGTAACAATTCAACTCATAGAAAAGCCAGATGCTCTGAAAGGTACAATCATTATTATCTTTTATGATGTGACAAATATTCCAAGATCAACCATCGGCAAAACAAAAAAAGGAAATCTTTCAACCATTCGGGAACAGGAATTAGCCCTTGAATTGCAACGCGCCAACGAAGAGTTGCAAAGCACACGCGAAGAGATGCAGACCACACAGGAAGAATTAAAATCGTCGAATGAAGAAATGCAATCAACCAACGAAGAACTTCAATCGACCAACGAAGAACTTACCACATCGAAGGAAGAGATGCAAAGCCTGAACGAAGAACTGCAAACCGTTAATATTGAATTGCAAAGCAAGATAAACGAATATATGGTTGCCAGCAACGACATGAAAAACCTGCTGAACAGCACCGATATTGCCACCCTGTTTCTCGACAAAGAATTAAATATCCGTCGCTTTACCGACACAATTACAAAATTATTCAAATTACGACCTGCCGATATTGGCCGGCCATTTACCGATATGGTTACCGATTTGCAATACCCCGAAATAGCCAGCCATGCTCTTGAAGTATTACGAACGCTTGTGTTTAAAGAAACCGATATTTCAACCAACGACCAGCGGTGGTTTACCGTTCGCATAATGCCCTACCGCACCCACGACGACCACATTGATGGGCTGGTACTCACATTTATTGAAATTACGAAATCAAAAAAACCGGAAGCCGAATCAGCAATAGCAAACAAAAGTGAAAGGGGAAAGCATGCATCAGATTTAATAATCGCTGATCAGGAAGTTATTTTTCAGCATGACGAGAATGAAAAATTACAAGCCAAATTAAATCAGGCAATTGAGCTGCTAAAAAAACATAATCTGTATGAATCATGAAAAAGCAAAACAAAAGTTTAACCGATGCTGCTTTGCTTCGCCAAAAGGCAGAAGAACAAATGAAACTGCGGAAATCGGGAACAAATAAAACTGTTTCTGAAGCAGACCTGCTGAAGCTGATATACGAATTGGAGGTTCATCAGATTGAGCTTGAATTGCAAAACGAAGAATTGGTAATAGCAAAAGAAAAGGCAGAACTTGCAGAAGAGAAATATACCGAATTGTATGATTTTGCGCCATCGGGATATCTTACGCTTTCGAAAACCGGGGAAATTAAAGAACTTAATTTTTCTGCCGCAAGCATGCTTGGCAAGGAGCGCTCAAAACTGATCGAAAAGCGATTTGATTTTTTTGTTTCGATTGACACGCAAACGACATTTGATCTTTTTTTACTCGATGTTTTTACAAGCAAAGTAAAACAAACCTGCGAGGTAATTATTGCAACCGATGGCAACTTGCCAATATATGTAAATATCGACGGTATTGTTAGTCAGGATATTGAATTTTGCCTGCTGACAATCACTGATATTACTGAAAGAAAACGTGAGGAAAGAAATTTATTGGACGAGAAAGAACATGTTGAAGTAAGCGAAAATAAATTCAGGACGTTGTCGGAAAATTCTCCTGTCATTATTTACAGGATACTACTTAAACCTACTTTCAAATTTGATTATGTAAGTCCGGTAGTAACAAAAATTACAGGTTATACTCCCGAAGATCATTATGCTGATCCTGAGTTAGGTTTTAAACTGGTGCATCCCGACGACCGGATTATACTTGAAGAAACAAAACATAAAACACAGGGTGAGCCAATTATACTGCGTTGGATAACAAAAAGCGGAAAAATAATATGGACTGAACAGCGAAATGTGTTAATTTTTGATACGGCAGGCAATCCATCTGCTATTGAAGGAATTGCAACAGACATAACATTACAAAAAGAGGCAGAAGAGGCGCTGGAGAATTCGATGCAAATGCTCGAAAAAACCATGTACAGCCTGCTTGATGCAGTGTTGATAATTGATGCCGATACTGTGAAGATTATGGACTGTAACCCAGCCGCATCAACTATCTTCGGTTACAGCAGGCAGGAGATGCTAGGGCAGACAACGGCGTTCCTGCATGTGGATGAGGCATCGTTGGAAGTTTTCAGGCAGCACCTTAATTCCGACATGAAAGCGGGAAAAGAATTCATGTTTCTGCCGGAGTTTAAGATGAAACACAAAAATGGAACTGTGTTTTTCAGTGAGCACAGCGTGGTTCCATTAAAAAACAAGCTAGGCCAGCGCATCGGGTGGGTGAGCGTAGTACGGGATATTACCGAACGGAAAAATGCAGAACTGGCTTTAATTGAAAGTGAACTTTTTGCCAATACCATTGCCAGCAGCACTCCGGCACTGCTATATCTGTATGATTTTGAAAAAGAGGAAAATATATGGACCAATGATGCTCATAAGCGCTTTTTTGAGGAAATAAACAAAAATGCCGGAGGGATGCAGTTTGATGAGATTGTACAGCTTATACATCCTGATGATATTAATTCAGTAGTTGCACATCAAAGTGAATTGAATGATACAGAAAGCATATCGCGTTTTAACACTGAAATAAGGATAAAATGTAAGGACTCCTGGAAATGGATGACACATGTTGTTAAAGTGTTTAAAACAGATAACACCGGAAAACCTTTGCAGTTGCTTGGTGCTTTGTTTGATATTGATGAGATAAAAAGGACTCAACAGAATTTGCTGGATGCAAAGGAAAGAGCTGAAGAAAATGAAAACTTTTTCCGCAGCATTTTTGAAAATTCCCCGGTTGGTAAATCACTCACAGGTTTGGACGGCTCTTTAAAAACGAATAAGGCATTTAGTGATATTCTGGGTTATTCATTTGATGAATTTCAGAAGTTTAATATGAAAGACATTACTCATCCTGATGATCTTCAAAAATCACTTGATGTTATTGAAAACTTATTAAAAGGTGAAGAATCGGTCATTCATTTTGAAAAAAAATACATCCATAAAAACGGATCAATTGTTTACTCAGAAGTGGCAACTACTTTGCATAAAAACAGTGATGGAAAGCCTTTGTTATTTATTACATCTGTTAATAATATAACCGAACGCAAGCAGGCAGAAGAAAAAATAATAAAAACAGGTCAGCATTATCAGGCGCTTATTGAAAAAGCCCCTGATGGTATTGCACTTATTGATGCCCAGGGGAACTTCAGATATATAAGTCCCGCAGCAAAAAAAATGTTTGGTTATGCTCAATCGGATGAAATTTCTGGCAATCCGGCCGAATCTACACATCCGGATGACTTGCAAATGGTGTTGGCAGAACTTGGAAAAATATTTGAGGACCCCGCCTATGTCCCAACCCTTGAATATCGCTTTATCGACAAACATGGACAATGGCATTGGATAAAAACCACGTTCAGTAATTTACTCGCCAATCCTAATGTGGAATCTATTGTGTTGAATTTCCATGATATTACCGAACATAAGCTATCCGTAGCTATGTTTAAGGATATTATTGTGAAGAATCCAATGTCAATTCAGATACTCGATATGGAGGGATTTCCGATACAGGTAAATCCGGCACATACCAAACTTTTTGGTGTTGAACCTCCATCCGACTATTCCATTTTTAAGGACAATCAATTGTTATCACTTGGATTCAGCAAATTGTTCGAACGGATTAAACGGGGAGAGGTTGTTTACTTCCCTGACTCTTATTACAATGTTCATGATGTTGACCCGTCATTTCCTGATTCTCCGGCATGGGTCAGGGCATTTGGATTTACATTAAACGACAATAACGGAAAGCCGGATAAAATAGTTTTAATGCATGAAAATATCACGGAGCGCAAAAATGCAGAAGCCCTGCTGGATGATATTATTGAAAACAATCCATTATCAATTCAGGTAGTTGATAAAGACGGGTATACGATCAGAGGAAATCCTGCATTTATTAAACTTTTTGGTTCGGCTCCTCCACCTGAATTTTCAATTTTTGACGATTTGAAAAGCAAAAGCCCTGATCTGGGAAAATTGGTTTCCAGGGTCAAAAACGGAGAGATTGCTCATTTGCCTGACATCTATTTCAATGCACACGATGCCATTGAAGAGGCTCCAGATATTCCTCTCTGGATCCGGGCATTGATTTTCCCATTAAAAGATATTGTGGGCAAGCCTGAACGATTTGTTTTTATGCATGAAAACATTACTGAACGTAAAATTGCCGAACAGGAACTAATTAAAGCCAAAGAACATGCCGAAGAAAGCGACCGCCTCAAATCAGCATTCCTGGCCAATATGTCACATGAAATACGAACTCCGATGAATGGCATTCTGGGCTTTTCCGAATTGCTGAAAAACCCCGGGCTCACAGGTAAGCAGCAGCAGGAGTATATTGGCATTATTGAGAAAAGCGGCGCCCGTATGCTCAATATCATTAATGATATTGTTGATATTTCCAAAATCGAAGCCGGTCTGATGAACGTCAGTATCAGGGAAACTGATATCAACGAGAAGATCGAATACATATATATGTTCTTTCAACCCCAGGTTGAAGAAAAAGGAATGCAGCTTCTCTTTAGAAACTCCTTACCACAAAAAGAAGCCATCATTAAAACAGACAATGAGAAAGTCAATTCAATTCTCTCCAATCTGGTTAAAAATGCCATTAAATTCAGCGAGGAAGGTTCAATAGAATTTGGATATGAACGAAAGGGTAACGACCTGGAATTTTTTGTAAAGGATACAGGCATTGGTATACCCAAAGAGAGACAGGAAGCTATTTTTGAGCGTTTTATTCAGGCAGATATTTCGGATAAAATGGCCCGGCAGGGAGCTGGATTAGGCTTGTCGATTTCAAAAGCATATGTGGAAATGCTTGGCGGAAAAATTTGGGTAGAGAGCGAAATAGGTATCGGTACTACATTCTATTTCACCTTACCCTACAATACCGGATCAGAAGAAAAGAAAACCGATGAAAAATCTGTTCCGGTGCAAAACGAAAACAATCTGATTGTTCCCGGATTAAAAATAGTGATCGCAGAGGACGATGAAACATCTGAAATGCTTATTTCAATAAACATCAGAGAGTTTAGCAAGGAAATAATAAAAGTAAGATCAGGTGATGAAGTTGTAGAAGTTTGCCGCAGAAACCCGGACATTGATCTGGTTTTAATGGATATTCAAATGCCCGGGATGAACGGCTATGAAGCGACCCGGCTGATCCGGCAGTTCAATCAGAACGTTATTATAATAGCTCAGACAGCATTCGGGCTTACAGGCGACAAAAAGAAGTCAATTGAAGCCGGCTGTAATGACTATATTTCAAAACCAATAAAGAAAGATGAATTGATGGCATTAATCAATAAGTATTTCAGGAAATAATCCGACACCAACACACCATTGAGGAATTAATCAGGCTTCTCAGGTTACCGCATGCCTGGTAAATGCATGCCATAAATCATGTGATCTGCAATTCATCAGCGGCCCTCCGTTATTTATGTGTTGCGCCCCTGTTGTGGGTAAGATTCATCATAGGGAATACTAAGTATTTCAGCGCAACGATTTCTGAAACATGTTCACTATATTTGGCTTACAAAAAGCCTATTATAGTTAACCGGCCCGGATATTCCTTACTGAAAGCAGGATACTAAGAATAATTCTGCAGATCAATGGCCGGCAATGTAACCGTTCAGACTGACAATACTGTTTATGGGAACTATTTTTACCGGCATGGATGGGTATTCCGAGTTTTCGGATAAAGACGACCTTCATGAAAGACCCGGACAGGTGCTGCACCTGGCTGAAAGATCACTGAAACCACTGGTTGATGCGGGCCTTCCGGCCAATATAAGCCACCTCATCGTGGCAACCACCTGCCCCGATTCGCTGGCCCCGTCGCTGGGACAGACCATTGTGGAGCGTTTCAGCCATGCCTTTTCAAACTGTCATGCCATTGATATCGTTCAGGGATGTGCCGGAGGTGTTACCGCCCTGGTCCTTGGCAGTCAGCTGGCCGAACTGAACAAATCATCGGTGATGGTGGTGGGTGCCGATGCTGCCCGGAAAAGCACCTCCCGGTCGAGTCCGATCAACCGGATTTTCGGCAACGGATCATTTGCCTGCCTCATCAGCTGGGAAGATTCCAAAAAGGGTCTGGCACTTTCGAAATCGCGGCAGTATAAAGGACTATCGGAAGTTGTTAACATCAGACTCGGGCACGATGCCGACCAGGTGATCAGCCGGGAGAGTAAAACCATCGTTGCAGACCCCAGAAAATACCTAGGCCTTAAGATGAACAACTTTCTGGCCATCAAGCTCCTCAGGAAAGCGGAACAGTTCTACCTCGATTTTGTTGAGAAAAGCGGGAAGCCCGACATCATGATCCTGCACCAGGTAAATCCCATGATACTGAAACTCCTTTCAGCGATCTTCAGAAAATACCAGGTTGAGTTCATCAACATCTCGGATAGGACGGGCAACTGCGGTGTGGCCTCGGTTGGCGTTGCCCTCAATTCCATCAAGGAAACCGTAAAGGATAAAAAAGTATTCCTCTGCAGCTTCGGAACCGGCGGCGTTATTACAGCAGGATTCTGGAACCTGTGACATAAGTTAAAACCCATGCGAACCATAACTGCTTCCACTGGTATTCTGATGTTACTGTGCCTGATTCTTCCTTCACATGCATTTCCCCAACCCTGGCAATTTGTGAAAGAGCGTGACGGCATAAAACTGTTTGTACGGCAGGAAGCAAACACCCCATTTAAGACTTTTCATGGTGAAACCACTTTTCGGGGCAATTACAGCCTGGTCTGCTCACTGATCGGGGATCCGGCCAGACTCGACTGGTGGGATGATGACATCAGAGACATACGGGTGCTTGCGTACGAAAAGGACAAACTGATCAGGTATTACTTTGTGTATGATGTACCCTGGCCTTTTACCGACCGCGACCTGGTTGCCGAGGTAAAGCTGTCGGGAGATCCGTTGACCGGCCCCAGAACTGTTTTTTCAAAGCCGCTGCTGAACCTGGTTCCCCGGTATCCGGAAATGGTAAGGGTTACCGATTTCTGGCAGAAATGGACGATCCGCCCCCTGAAGGACGGGAAGGTACAGGTTACCCTGGAGGGTTACATCAACCCGGCAGGCGATGTCCCTGCGTGGCTTTACAATATGGTGATCGTTGATATCCCCCTCAGGCTGCTGAAGGAGATCAGGAATCGGGCAGGCGATGGAGGATGAAGTCAATTCCCGTTATTATCCACCGGTCTGTAAATGCCAATTAATCCTGTAAATCAGAGGCAACCACGGCATGTTAACCTATAGTAGTTTTGATTCCACACATTCCCTGAAAGCAGGTTGCATCCGCTTAACCTATCTGTCCCCGGGTTTTGTAGTCCGGCAAATGGCCAAATATGAGGTATCATTAAGTCAATTGGTTCAGCCGGAATTTCCCCGCCTTCACATTTCATCGTTTATTGCAGGAGCAGAAAATGACCAAATGAAGGATTACATCCGCCTCTTTCAGGAATTAAAAATAAAAAGGTATAATTAATCCGGCCTTAACAGCCGTATTGAAACTGCTTTTCATAACTTGCACTGGTCATTCCGGAACATCATCACCCCGGGTTACATCCCAGTGTTGTTGGCTCTTCTGCAGGAGAAAAGGATATCCGGTGGCAGGTCTGGTCTGCGCGCATTGACAAATATAATCTGATTATGAGGATCACACTTAAGTGTCTTATTCTGACCGTTTTCACCTGCTTTCAGTTACATACCTACGGACAGCTAACACTGGAAGACATTAACCTTGACCAGATCCATCAGAAAAAGATCAGGAAATACGTTGAATGCCAGAAGAAAGATGGAAAGTGTCAGATCTGTGATATCCATCCTTCATGGAACAGTGGAATGGATTTATCATCCTTCAGGAAAAACGAGATGAATTTCGTTCTGAACGGCAGTATACAGGAGATATGGAAAGGATACGTGTCATCAAACCTGTCAAAATCGTGGAATGAAGGAAAAATATCAATGGGGTTATTGCTCCGGAAATTCCCGGGTAATATTTTCTACCATCAGGATCAGGCCATGGGGGTTGATACCGGACAGGTCTATTTTCTGAACCTCAGAATAATGCTGGGTATCTTAAATATCCCTGTAGCTTTTGAGATTATTTCGCTCGATCCGGAAAGTAAAACAATAAAATTCAGCTACATTGAAGGAAATAAATCGCTCGGGGTTCAGCAGGTTAAATTTATTGACGCCGGAGGTGAACGCACTGAAATTGAACATATCAGCTATTTTAAAAGCGATTCACGCTTTCGCGATAAATGGCTTTATCCCTTCTTCCACAGAATACTTGTCAATGATTTCCACCGGAATATGAAGCGATTGTTGAATCAGGAACATATTCTGATTGCTTCAGCCCATTGATACTGCCTCATTATACAGATCGCACATCCATCATTTCCGACCTTGGTTAAAACAGGGCCATTACTCCGGAATCAGCAGGGTATCTCCATTTTCTTTTGAGAATAATTTTCAAAAACAGAAGTGAAATAGAACCACTTTTTATAACTTGTCACTTTTTAAAGGACGCATTGACCTGAATTGTATTTGCCGGCATTTACAAGGGGAAAACAGTCAAAATTGAAGATTGACTGATTTCGTTTGCTGAACGTGACGAATAATACTTTACCCACACCGGTTCAATCATTTTAACGGGCATGGGCAAATTGTGTATCCTTAATGAAAATCCGCGTACGCTGGCATAAGTTTATGATTGTCACGATATAAGGCAGCCTGTGCAACCTGATGTAAATCGATAAGGGTGCAATGCACCCCAGTTAAGTTATCAGGAATAAACAATGAGTGTAATGAAATCAGATAAATAAGAGTCCATGCTTCCAATAGCATCAACGGAATGGATCCTGACCAATACTTACAAGGCCGATCTGATCGCCTGGCTGACAGCTCATCCTGAGGCTTATGAAGAGGTCATCAGACTGAGCCTCACGGATAAACAGCCCTATGCCTGGAGGGCCGCCTGGCTGCTCTGGAGTTGTATGGAAGTCAATGATAAACGGATTCAACCATACCTCGGGAAAATGATCGAAACCCTTAAGAGCACAAACGATGACCACCGGCGTGAATTGTTGATTATCCTCCTTAAAATGGATTTACCGGAGGAATCGGAAGGATTGTTGTTTGATGAATGCGCGGAAATGTGGGTGAAGGTGGGTAAAAAGCCATCGGTCAGGATGAATGCTTTAAAAATGATGGTTAAAATTGCCGTCAAACATCCCGGATTGCAGTATGAACTGCTGTATCTGACCCAACCTCAGTATATTGATTCACTGTCAGCGGCAGCAAATAAATCCATCACGCTGCTGTTAAAAGGGTTCAGGAACAGGCCTGCATAATCAAAGGCAGAAGATTCTGTGGGGCGGCATTGTCTGAAAGATGCAAAAGTATTCATTATCAGTGCTTAAAATTTGTATCTTTGCACCAACTTAGGTCAAAGAACGGTAAAAGCAACGTGTTCTGTCGCTTCCGGTCGAAAGACAGGAAGAGGAAAGTCGGGGCAATACAGGGCGCCATACTTCCTAACAGGAAGGTTCCGCTGCCGGCGGAAACAGCAAGTGCCACAGAAAATAACCGCCCCGCCACGGCGGGGTAAGGGTGAAAATGTGGGGTAAGAGCCCACGGGCAGGGCTGGCAACAGTCAGGTCGGGTAAACCTTATGGATTGAAAGGCCAAATATACCGGAACGTATCACTTCACCGTGGTACAAGGGGCTGCCCGCCCTTCCGGGGGGTAGGTCGTTGGAGCCCTGCAGTGATGCAAGGCCTAGATAAATGACAGAAGTCCTGCATCTGCAGGAAACAGAACCCCGCTTACAACGTTGTACGGCACCGTTTTTCTGAATAAAATATCCCTGCCAGAACGGGGATATTTTATTTTTGATCAGTCGGAAAAAGAGTCCGGCACACCAAACCTTATATTGGCTATTTTTGCAATAATGTGATTCTCCGGGCCACGCCCGGACACCAATAAACCATATCCGAAACCAGAAATATGAAACTTTTACCCTTTCTAACTGCCATTACACTCACCCTGACAGCAATAACCCCGAATATTATTGCCCAGAACCCCATTCCGAATCCCGATTTTGAGGACTGGAGTGGTGGAGAGCCTGCGGGCTGGAATACCATTAACCAGAGTGTACTGGGCACCAGTTTTGTATGCGTCACGCGCGACCAGACCAACCCACAACACGGTACGTCCTGCGCAAAAATCGAAACCGTTACCCATAATATTTTCCTGGTCGGACCTGTGACCATGCCGGGCATCCTGTCACTGGGCGAAATTACCCTCGATGTGCTGAATCAGACAGGCACCGTTTCTGGCGGGGTTCCCATCAATACACAGCCCAACCAGCTGAAAGGATGGTTCAGGTACCTTCCTTCGGTGGGCGACTCCTGCATCCTGGGCATCGGGCTCTCAAGGTGGAATGGCAGCGGCCGCGATACCCTGGCCCTGGCTTATAAGATTGTTGGAGGTCAGACCCCCGACTGGACTGAATTTTCAGTGCCCATCGAATACATGATCTGGGCGGTGCCCGATACGATGAACATCATGTTCTTCTCTTCGAACCTGCTCACAGGCAGCCCGGTCGATGGCAGCGAATTGTGGATTGACAACCTCCTGCTTGAATACGGACCCGTCGCGGTCCAAAACCCGCCCATAAAGAAAGAACACATGCTTCGCTACAACACCGCAGGGCAACCTGTAATCACCCTTGATGCAAATGCCGGCACCTCAGAAATCTGCATTTACAATATGAGCGGAGCCTGTGTGAAAAGTATACGTCCCGCACAGGGCCAAAGGGAGCTAACCCTGAATACAGGGGACCTTTCGTTTGGCATTTATCTGGTCCGGCTTAAAAACAGCAACTCACCTTCAGTTTCCCTGAAATTTGTAAGGTTTTGACCTTCCCTGCCCAAACGCTTAGTTGCTGATTATCTGATGTCTGCCTGATAACTTCACTGTTATCAGATGTCATGCGATTGATTTTCGACATAATGTAACCATATAATGTGAAAATCATTCATTTCCAGTAACCTGCGACAACACAACCTGGTTGTTTGCTTCATCAGCTTGTCGCGGAGTAACTAAACAGGAACGAACTCTGGTTCTATGACCTTGCTGTTTTAAGTAAACCTCATTTATAATATCCGGCAAGGGAATGCGTTTATCAGAAGTTTTCAAATACCTGCTGTTGATAAATCAACACCTTCCATCTGTATTAAAAGCCTTTATACGTCTAAATTTGAGTCCACAAAATGCGTCTGGCATGAGAAGAATCCTGATACCTGTTATTACTCTGCTGCAATTGATGGTGCAGCTAACGGCCCTGGCCCAGCAAACCGAAATATACCCCCTGCCTGCCACTGAAATTAATCCGGCAGGTGATCTTTTTTCGAAGGAAAAATACGGCGCTGTCCGTGAATCCTATGCCCGCATTCAACCAGCCGGAGATCTGCTGATGGGTTTTGATGCCGAAAAGGATTACTATACCTCTGTCAGTGCCGCTGAGTTGCAGCACGGCGATGCCGCAACATTGCTGAAAGAATTCCTGAAAACCTATCCTGAGAACACGCGTTCGAACAGGGCCTGGTTTCAGCTTGGCAACCTCCAGTTCAGGAACAACAGCTACCGCAGCGCCCTGGATGCGTATAGCAAGGTAGATCCATACGACATGAACGCAGAAGAAAATGCCGAGTTCGCCTTTAAAAAAGGTTACTGTTATTTCAAACAGGAAGATTATGATAAAGCGGCAGACGCGTTTTACAGGATCAAGGAACAACAGACCAAGTATACCGGTCCGGCCAATTATTATTACGCCCACATCATGTACGCCAGCGGGAAATACGAAACCGCCCTGCGCGATTTTGAAAAACTCAGGGATGATGAGACTTTCAAAAACGTGGTCCCATACTACATCATTCAGATTTATTATCTGCAGGGCCGGCACGATGAAATGCTTGAACTGGCCCAACCATACCTGAAAGGGCAGCACAACAAGCGGACAAACGAGATACTAAGGCTCGCCGCCGATGTTAATTACCGCAAAGGCAATTACGCCGAGGCCATCAGGCTGATGGAAGAGTACCGTGAAATAAGTCATAACAAAGGCAACCGTGGTGAAAGCTACCTGTTGGGTTACTCCTATTATAAAACCGGCAACTACGTCAAAGCTATCCCTGAATTTCAATCTGTTACAGCTGAAAACGACAGCATGGCACAAAACGCCTACTATCATCTGGGCGACTGTTACCTGAAATCGGATCAGAAAAAATTCGCGTCAGGATCTTTTCTGGCTGCCTGGAAAATACCCATCAAATCCGACATCGCTGAGGATGCCCTGTTCAACTACGCCAAAATATCCATTGAGATATCCTATAATCCTTACAACGAAGCCATCAAAGCACTGCAGCAATACCTGAACGAATACCCTTCATCACCCCGCAGGGACGAGGCTTATACTTACCTGGCCAACCTCTACATGGTTACCAAAAACTACCGTGAAGCCCTGACCACCCTTGAGAACATTAAGAAGCGCAATTCATCACAAAATACGATTTATCAGAAGATCACCTATTTCCGGGGTCTGGAATTGTTTTCTGACAACCAGTTCTTCGATGCCATCGGGCAATTCAAAAAATCGCTCGATAACCGCTCCGACGATGAAATAACGGCGGGTGCCATGTTCTGGACGGCTGAATCATATTACAGGTTGGGCCAGTACGAGATTGCAGCCGGATATTATGATAAATTCCTCGGACTTTCGGGCGCTGAAAAATATGCCTCTTACAGCACGGTAAACTACAGCCTGGGTTATTCCTACCTGAAACTGAAGAACTATACAGCGGCAAAACAGGCTTTTACAAAATACATCGATAGCAAACCAACGGATATAAAGATGCTGAATGACGCCAGGTTAAGACTTGCTGACTGCAACCTGATGATGAAACAGTACAAGGAAGCCATTCAACAGTACGATCAGGCCATTGCTGCCAGGGCTTCCGATGCCGATTATGCTTTGTACCAGAAGTCTATCGCCGTTGGTGTTACCGGCAATCTGAACCAGAAAGTAAGCTCGCTGCAGAAGCTGCTGTCCGATTACCCGAAGTCAACCTACAGCGACGATGCCAGGTTTGAGATGGGACGCACCCTTGTATCACTCAGGAAGAACGAAGAGGCGCTGACTGCTTTCCAGAAAGTGATTACCGACTACCCGAGGAGCAGCATTGTTAAAAACGCTCTGCTCAACATCGGGCTGGTATATTACAACACCAACCGCGATCAGAAGGCGCTTGAAACGTTCAAGAAAGTGGTTTCGGATTACCCGGCCACACCCGAAGCCCGCGAAGCCCTTGCCGTCATCAGGAACATATACGTTGATATGAATCAGGTAGATAGTTTCGTAGAGTACACTGCCGATATTCCTTTTGCCAATGTCACCCTGTCAGAGCAGGATTCGTTGACCTTCACTGCTGTTGAAAACCGCTATATGAGCGGCGATTGTGAGAAGGCAATAACAGGGTTCACCAGCTATCTGCAAAAATTCCCCAATGGCAGTTTTGCTGTTAATGCCGGGTATTATAAAGCCGACTGTGAAGCGAGGGCAGGCAAAACCGATGAAGCCCTGAAAAGCCTTGAAACGGTTTTATCACATCCGGGAAACAAATTCACAGAGAAGGCTGCCCTTAAAGCTGCCGAAATCCTTTACAAAACCAATGATTATGTGCAGGCGCTGGCCATGTTCCAGAAACTGGAAGAAAATGCCGAAAATAAGGCAAACATGACAGAAGCCATTACCGGTCAGATGCGATGTCAGTATTATACCGGCAATTATGGTCTGGCCATCCTTAACGGACAACGTTTGCTTCAACAGGAAAATCTTTCTCAAGGGCTGATTGCCGAAGCCAACCTGATCATCGGAAATTCTGCCAGGGCACTGAGCCGGCCTGAACTGGCCCGGAGTTCGTATGGTGAAACCATCCGGCTCTCACAGGGTGAAGCCGGGGCCGAAGCCCTGTTTGGTCTGGCCGAAATGAGCTTCATGGATAAGGATTACAAAAATGCCGAGAAACATATTTTCAAACTCACCGGTGATTACGCTTCCTACGATTACTGGGTTGCCAGGGCTTTTATCCTGCTATCTGACGTTTATCTGAAAACCGGCAATATTTTCCAGGCCAAACAAACACTGCAGAGCATCATTGACAACTACGACGGGGAAGATCTGAAAAAAATAGCCGCCGATAAACTGGCCCAGCTCGAACAGACGGATGGAAAACAACCCGGTAGTCAGGAATTTGACGATGAAGATGGAATTATCATCAAATAATTTTATGAACCCCGGCATTTACTTTTCAAACCACAGCACCGACATGAAACCCAGTATAAAAATATCCAATATTACCACAGCGCTGATTGCGGCGCTTCTGCTAACCTGCAGCGCAACCCGGTCATATGCCCAGGGCATTAACGAGCAGGTAACTGTGACCGCTGCATTTGAGCCTGCGATTCCGGAATCCGGCAAATTAAGCATCAGCCCTTCACCCGATGAAACTGTGGTAAAACTCCCCGTGATGACCTATGCGGTAAAGCCATTGCAGATGGAGACCACCCTGAAGCCCGACAATATTACCCCGGTAAAACTGGTGGGTGAGCCTGTGAAAAAGCTTTACCGGAATTATGCCAGGGTTGGTTTCGGTAATTATACCACCCCCTATGCAGAGTTCTTCGCCAATTCCCTAAGGTCGAAAACCTATTCCTTCGGGGTTCACCTCAAGCATTTATCCTCGTCGGGTAAAATCAAAGACTACGCGAAAAGCAGCAACAGTCTGAACCTTGTTGAGGTCAACGGGCAGAAATACACCGAAAACCACACCATCAGTGCCGGTGCCGGCTACCGCCGGAATGTTGCCCACCATTACGGCTTCATACCTGCTGAAACTGATTATGAATATAATGAAGACAGCCTAAAGCAGCGGTTCAACAGGTTGAATCTTTCAGCAGGAATCAGATCGAACTATACAGAGCCTGACCAGCTGAACCACAGGCTGGGAGTCTCGTTCAGCAGCATCAGCGATCTTTTTGAAACCAGGGAATCCCTGATCAGTATCGACACCAGGCTTGATAAAAGATTTGAGTTGTTCGATCTGACCGAATACCAGGTGCTTGGCCTCGATGCCAATCTTCGTTTTACGGGATACAAGGACAGTACACTCAAACAAAAAAGTTCAATCATCACCCTTAAACCATCGATCAGCACCGAATTCGAGGAATACAGGCTGTTGCTCGGTCTGGACTTTTCGGTGCAGGTTGACTCAGCCTCCAAAGTATATCTATTCCCCTATGCAGAAGCCCAGGTAAGGGCACTTGAAGATGCGATTGTTATTACAGCCGGAATAACCGGTGGCCTTACCCGCAAAGGTTTTGATAACCTCAGCGATGTCAATCCTTTTATTCAATCGATCCTGCCACTCAGATATACCCGTGAGCGCTTCACCTTCTATGCCGGGGCCAGGGCAAGAGCAGGAAAATACATCGATCTGTCAGCCTCATTCAGCACAAGCAGTGTTGAAAATGAGGGATTCTTTATCAACGATCCGGCCGCACAGTTACTGAACCGCTTCACACTGGTATATAATGATGGAAATGTTATGAAAGGCCGGTTTGAAGCAGGTTACCATACCGGTGAGCGAATCAGGATCAAGGCATTTGCGGCATTTGAAAAATGGTCCTTAACCAATGACGAAAAACCCTGGCACAGACCCGTTTCATCGTTTGGCGCAGAAGGCACTTATGATATCCAGAAGAAGATAGTGGTGAAGGCAGGCTTCATCACCAATGGCAAACAATATGCAAAACTACCCTCCCCTGACCGCTCCGGGGACTACCTGACCAGAACAGTCAAAGGATACACCGACATCAACCTCGGTGTTGAATACCGTTATACAAAGCTGCTTTCCGCTTTTCTCAACATCAGCAACCTAACCGGTTCAAGGTACTACCTGTGGTATAATTATCCGGCTTACCGTTTCCGGATCATGGGAGGGGTATCCTATTCTTTCTAGGCCTTAACAGGTATAAAGCAAATCAGGGGCAGTCATCCGGACTGCCCTTTTTGTGTATTTTCCAATCCTTATGAGATGGGATTCAGATAGTCAGCAAAATAATTGGGACAGGAGGCATAGATGTTTGACAAAACAGAATCAGAACCCATGTACAATTCGGAGCAATCATCTGATTTTATCCGCTGATTTTCGGGATTTGCCATCAAAGGAAATGTAATGAGATCAAATGCAGAACAAGCCATTTTTGTTAATAACTTCAGGCCTGTTTGATGCATTCCTGATGTAAAACCAAAGCTAAAAAAACCTACCTTTGCATACTTTCAAATTTATACTAGTAAACTGAATATGAACGAATTAAATAAACCTACCGAGACCAACGGAAACGGTAATGGCAACGGCAACTACACTGCAGAAAACATACAGGTACTCGAAGGGCTGGAAGCGGTTCGCAAACGTCCGTCGATGTATATCGGGGATACCGGATCGCGCGGATTGCACCATCTTGTATATGAAGTAGTTGATAATTCCATTGATGAGGCACTGGCTGGTTACTGCAATACCATTGATGTGTTCATTCATGCTGACAATTCTGTTACAGTAAGCGATAATGGTCGTGGTATTCCCACCGATCTTCATGAAAAGGAAAAACGTTCAGCCCTGGAAGTCGTTATGACAGTGCTGCATGCCGGTGGAAAATTTGACAAGGGTTCTTATAAGGTATCCGGGGGATTGCACGGTGTTGGTGTATCCTGCGTCAATGCACTTTCGTCGATGCTAAAGGTCACTGTATGCCGTGAAGGTAAAATCTTTGAGCAGGAATATGCCATCGGGAAACCAAAATATGCCGTAAGGGTTTCAGGAGAGTCTGAAAAAACTGGTACCACGGTTCATTTCAAACCCGATACCGAAATTTTCACTTCAGATGTTTATGATTTTGAGATCCTGGCCTCACGTTTACGTGAACTTGCTTTCCTCAACAAAAGGATCAGGCTTTCGATCACCGATGAAAGAGATCTGGATGAAAACGGAAATCATCCCTATACTTCTTTCTATTCGGAAAACGGATTGCAGGATTTTATCGAGTACCTCGACGGTATGCGCGAAAAACTGATGCCGGATCCCATCTACATTGAAGGCGAGAAAAATGAGATTCCGGTTGAAATCGCGATGCAGTACAATACTTCCTTCAGCGAAAACATCCATTCGTACGTCAATAACATCAATACCCACGAAGGAGGCACCCACCTGGCCGGTTTCAGGAGGGCGCTCACCCGTACACTGAAAGCCTATGCCGATAAATCGGGCATGCTTTCGAAACTCAAATTTGACATCAACGGTGATGACTTCCGTGAAGGACTTACCGCCATTATATCCGTTAAGGTCCAGGAACCGCAGTTCGAGGGTCAGACCAAAACCAAACTCGGGAACAATGAAGTGATGGGTGCCGTGGATACTTTGGTATCGGAATTACTCAACTATTACCTTGAAGAACATCCGAAAGAAGCCCGTACCATTGTAAACAAGGTTATTCTTGCCGCTACGGCACGTCATGCAGCCCGTAAGGCACGCGAACTCGTTCAGCGAAAAAATGTACTTACCGGCTCAGGTCTGCCAGGCAAACTGGCCGATTGCAGCGAACGCGATCCTGCCCAATGTGAGTTGTACCTGGTTGAGGGTGATTCCGCAGGAGGAACAGCCAAACAGGGACGTGACAGGCGTTTCCAGGCCATTTTACCACTCAGGGGGAAAATCCTGAATGTTGAAAAAGCCATGCAGCACAAAATCTTCGACAGTGAGGAAATAAAGAACATCTTTACCGCACTGGGTGTCTCCATAGGAACCGAAGATGACAGTAAAGCGCTCAACCTGCAGAAACTCAGGTATCACAAAGTGGTTATCATGACCGATGCCGATGTTGACGGAAGCCACATTGCTACACTCATCCTGACATTCTTCTTCAGGTATATGAAAGAACTCATCGAAAACGGATTTGTCTACATAGCCACCCCTCCCCTGTATCAGATCAGGAGAGGAACCACAGAGCGTTATTGCTGGACCGAAGAAGAACGCATCGCACTCGTTGCCGAAATGAGCAACGGAAAAGAAAGCAGCGTACATATCCAGCGTTACAAAGGTTTGGGAGAGATGAATGCCGAACAGTTGTGGCTCACCACCATGAATCCTGAATTCAGGACACTGAGGCAGGTAACCATTGACAATGGCACAGAAGCCGACCGCATCTTCTCGATGCTGATGGGCGATGAAGTCCCACCACGCCGCGACTTTATTGAAAAGAATGCCAAATATGCAAAAATTGATGTTTAGGCATAAAATCAAAAAACCAAAACCGGCTTTTCGCCGGTTTTTTTTTAACCTGCAGGATACTTTTCCATCGTATTCCTGAATTGAAATTCAATGGAATAAAGTCCTCGGTAACTCCTGAATATTGAAATGTTATCCAAAAAAACGGGAAATAACTCAATTTCCGGACAGGAATTGCGTTAATAGTACTTTAATTCCCTGAATCAACCATCAAATACAGACTAATGATGAAATTGAGGATAACACTGTTTTCCATACTGCTCTCCGTTTTTGCAATCACCGGATATACACAGAATTATTCTACTGCTGCAGGACTCAGGCTGGGCTATTTTACCGGGGCGACCATCAAGCACTTTATCACAGGAACCAATGCCGTTGAAGGGATGGCTTCGGTGAGATGGGGTGGCTTTGCCGTAACCGGTCTTTATGAATGGCAGAAACCCATCAGGGGAGCTGCCAACCTGGATTATTTTCTCGGGCTGGGCGGCCATATCGGGGTATGGGGCGATCATTACTACTGGTATGAAGAAAACAGGAATGGCTCTTTTGCCATCATAGGTATCGACTTCATAGCAGGCCTTGAATATACCTTTCCACAGATCCCCTTTAATGTTGGCCTTGATTGGAAACCCGCCTTTAACCTGGTAGGAGATTCACACTGGTGGGGTGATGGGGTCGCCCTGTCGATCAGGTATATTTTCTAAAGAAAGAAAAAAGAGTACGCATGATGATTTTCATGGGTACTCTGTATATTTTGGCAGGGTTCACATCTGTTTCAGCTACGGCTTTCTTTTGTTTGACAGGAACCAATCAAACAACTCCGGATTGTTATAGGTTTCGGTCCAGCTGTCGTGCCCTGCCGTAGGATAGATGGTAAACCGGACCTTATTACCGGCATCTTCAAGCGCTTTCACCATCTTTGCCGATTCACCGATCAGAACCACATCATCGGCAGCCCCGTGGAAAACCCATACAGGAAGGCTCAACAGCTCTTTTGCCCTTGAAGGATAATTACGGTTGATACGGGCGCACACGGGTGCAATGGCTGCAAAATAATCAGGATAAGCCATGGCCATATCCCAGGTAGCCCACCCTCCCATGCTAAGACCGGTTAGATATACCCTGCTCTCATCAATTCTGTAAGCAGCAGCAATATGCTTAATCAGGGCAAACAGGGTTTCGGTATCCCAGTCAACTGAATCAGGGCATTGCGGCGAAAGCACGACAAACGGGAATTTCCTGCCCTGTTGTATGAGTTTCGGCGGCCCATGAACTTTAACTTTTTCAATATCAGTACCCCGTTCGCCTGAGCCATGCAGAAAAACCAGCATTGGCCATTTGGTGGTGGAATTTTCAGCATAACCATCGGGAAGATACAACAGGTATTCTGAGCTGACAGTCTTTTGAACCGTCCCGGTGAAAGAGCCTCTTTCCTGCACCGTCTGTGCAGGAGTCAGAATCGTGGTAAAAACCACCATCAGCATGAGCAGCAATAATTTCATATGAACAGGATTTCGGGAAAATGTCAGAATCAATCATAAAAAGTCCAGGATATCCCGAACCTGAAACCACGGTCAGGCATGGGGTAACCCGGCACCATGATGTAGTCGTATCCACTCAGACCGCTGTTGAGATGCTTCAGCATCAGGTACATTTTTGCCCTTTTCACCCTGATGTTGATAAAAGCGTCGACATAGGGGTAGTCTCCGGTTTTGACGGTATTCTGCAGGTAATACGATCTGAGTGCCGGCATATAGGCATCGGCATAAAAAGCCGAATTATACAATACCGACAATCCTGCCTGAAAACGTAAAGCCCGCTTAAACAACGGCGTGGTAAAACATCCGCTTAGCCTTCCGGCTATTTCAGGAAGATGCAGCAGATCGCCCTTTGATACATTCTGCCAAGCACCAAATGCCTCAACATCAAATTTCCCGATGCGAAAAGCAGCCTGCCCCCAGGCCTGGCTAACACTGAAAGATCCTTCTTCCTTTTCGGGGATGGCCAGCTCATTCAGATATACAAAGTTGGTAATATTGTAGAGATTAAAGCCGCCCTTGAGGTTTTTCCGCTCATACATAGCCTTTGCACTGAAAAAGGTCTGCTGTCCAAAGGCATTCTCCCATTTGAAATGGTTGGAATAATGCATCTGAAACAGATAATCGGGCTGCAGGGCGTCTACAGCCACCGAAGCCGAGATATTTCCCCATGAAGATGAGTTATCGAAAGCCGGCAGTGTCAGTTTTGCCGAAATCCCTTTATCTCCGTTGAAAGGATTACCCTGTGAAACCCATATCCGGCCTTCGGCTTTGGCAATACCAAAAGCATTGGCTGCAAGGTAGGCATAGGGGGTGAATCGAATATATTTCTTAGAGATGGAGTCATTTTTGTAAAGGCTGAATGCATACTCAACTCCTGCCCTGAGAAGAAGCACCTTTCCCTGCCCCCTGACTCTGCCTACCCCTCCCTCAAAAGAAATATCGTTTAATATTTCATGGAAATAGACAGAATCGTAGGTTTTTGTGGAATCAATAAATATATCCCTGTAATAGCCCGCTGCCGGATAAGTATCCTTATACAGCAACGAATTCCGGGTATAGGAAAAGGTATGTCTGAAAAAATTGGTGCGTGAGGGATTATAATACCGGTGCAGTGAATCCGGCAGACGTGTCTCCTGCAGGCTATCAGCCACTTTAACAACAGTGTCAACCCGGGAAGGATTGTGCCCGAAATAATAGTAATGCCGGATAAAAACACCGCTCTCCCTGATCTGGTTATCGGCAGCCTTCAGGTTGACCGGAATACGCTTTCTGTCCGACTCAATATTATCGGCAAAAAGGCTGTCGTAAGTAATACCACCGTTTTCCCTCCATTTCAGCTTGTTGTTATGGTAATTTGCCAGCAATACATAGCGTTCATTGTCTGACACAAACTGTCCGGTAGCAGCAAAACCCATATCATCCGATTTCTGACGCTCATATAAACCAATGGAGTTAATCAGCCGGAGATCAAGCCCCAGGGTGATTCCCCTCGACAGGTTTTGTGCATGGGTAACATTAAACACCTGTTCTTTCGCTTTCCCGGTACTATAAAAAACCTTCGAGTAGGGATTCCTTATATGATAGAACATAATACTTTCATTACCAAGCAGATATCCTTTATAAACCGGAGAAGCAAAACGGAATCCGGTCATTGGTTCCGGGTTAAAAAGCATGGATTTATAGGCAAGTCCGGCATTCCCGTTGAGCAGGTTTAATCCGGAAGCTGATTCTGTAGGCAGGTAATATTGAAAATCGGTAAGTAAGGTATCAACCAGGGTAACCAGCTTCTCACCGGGCCAGCGATTGTTAAGGACAACAAACTTAACTGTGGCAGTATCAGGGGAAGGCTCAGACTGAGCAGCGGTCTCCTCATTCTGAGCAGACAAATAACCAAAAGAAGATTGTAGTATAAAAAACAGAAGGAATAATCGCCGCATTTGACAGAACCTGAAGTACTATGCAAAGATAAATTAAAAGCGGTCAACTCAAAGTTACCGGTACTTTCATAAATTTGAAAGCAACCTGAAATGCGTCAGACCGGATGAAATGAAAAATGCCAGTTATACACTGGCATTAACGGGGTTTTTGCTATAATAGTATCATGGCAGAGGCCGACTTATGGCAATCTGATGTCAGCCGCTGATGGTTATGCTTCTTCCTGGGTGGTTTGTCTGTGTTTCATTATGGTGGCAATTCCATATCCAATTCCCAACGAAACAAGAAATGCCAGGCCATTGCCTATCGGAGCATTTCCGCCTTCAGGAGGCAGATTGGTTGTTTGTCCGTGTCCTTCACCCGGTGGCGGAGGCGGCGGCCCTCCCTGAGCTAAAACATTGGTATTCATTGAAATCACAAGAAATGTGATACAAATACCTGCCATAACCTTCACGTAATTCCTCATCTTAATAAGTATTTTGTTGATTAAAAGCTGATCAGGTTTCATCCGCAACCCTGGCAATAAACACAGGATGCTGCCAATAGCGGCAATCGGGAATGATCCCACATATGTTTATCATATTCCGGATAAAAAGTAACCTTAAAAAAATAAAAAAAAATCATCGGTCGTTTAAACCTGTAAATAAGGCGTTTATAAAGATCTCCGGAAGATCCTAAACGAAGAATTCCGGGCAAAAAGCAGAAAACTCCGTTCGGGTTCAACCAGATTTTAAAATTGCTGTTAAATGATCGCTGTTAAAAAATGAATCCGGCTGCCAGAATGATCCCTGGTACACATAAAATTAGTGTGTTATTGTCCGAACCTGACAGATAAGCATTATCACACTACCGGAGGGAGGATGGATGGACGAAAAGGGAAATAAGCCGGGTTTCCGGCTGAACCGGAATGAATTCCGGGTTTACACGTTTACCAGTTTACTACTTTCGTGACAAAGGAGGCTGTTTCGTCGGAAAATCTGAACAGCAGGATTCCCCTGGGCATCCCGGAAAGGTCGAAATCCTCGGTTAACGCTGACATTTGCCTGCTGAAAAGAACCGAACCTGAAGGAGAGTAACAGGTAACCAGGTACAATGCGGGTGCCTTTACCTTTACCTGACCATTGGAAGGATTCGGTAAAACGGAAATCATCTTCATCAGATCATTGTCGTGAATTCCAGCATTACCGGCAACCTGAAGCTTTACCTGCACTGCGAGATCGCTGCCGACCGTAAGACTTTTACTGTAAGGACGGTAGCCCTCGCACAACGAGGTTAGCATAACCGTTGAAGGGGCAGCGGTAAAACCAGCCTTCCCTTCCCCATTGCTTGACTGTTGTCCTGAATTAACGATACTTACCATCGCATTTCCAATGGCAGCACCCGAAATGGAATCGGTTACCGTTACCTGAATGTGATAATACGGCCGGGGAAGCTGAATGCTGGTAAACACTATGTATTCGCCCGGTCCGAAGTAAAACGATTGTCCCGAAGGATTGGTGACATTAACCTCATCTCCTGAGAAATAGTCATACCATTTACCGGCATTCGGGAAACCCGGAGCCATATCGAAACCAGAAACACCGCTGTTGGCGGCGATCACAACATTCATGCTGCTGTGCGAGATCCACATCCGCTTACCCAGGCCACCAAGATCACTGGTATAACTTCCGTAACGAAAGGCATCACTCTTTCTCAATGCGGCCATTCCTGAATATACGCGATACAGTTCCTGCCTGGCCGGCTGATTGAAATAGTCCCACCGGGGAGGTTTATTGGCAGTTCTGCCACCATTGTACATAATACTATAGTCGTAACCCAGTTCGCCGAACTGCCAGCTCATTTTTGGCCCGGGAATGCCCATAAAGAGCACTGCTGCTGCCTGCATATGGTGCAGGGCATCGGATGTATCGCGCAGATTATAATTCCCTGAAGAGGCACCATAGGAATAATCCTCCGCCATCAGGCGCTCTTCATCATGGTTTTCCATATAATCGATCAGGTTGGGATAGGTAAACCCACGGTTTGCATGGTAGGCCCACGACAGATCCGAATTTTCCTGCCATCCCATGCCAACCTGCTTGTAATGGTCGTGCATGGCACTCCAGGGCAGCATGCCTGTATTGGCAAGCACCACTTCTTCATCATTGCTGGCAAGATGTTCAAGAATGACAAAAACATCCGGATTCACCGATTTGATGTGAGTGTAATAATCTGTAAGAATATTAATCCGGCTCTGATCATACTGGCTCCAGGCGCCCACATCTTCCCCTGTAAAATGCTGTGTCAGTCCCTTTGAAAGATCAAGCCGGAAACCGTCTACTTTGTAGTTGGTGATCCAATGCTCAAACACGTCTTTAAAAAATTGCCTTGTATACGGACTCTCGTGGTTAAAGTCGTATCCGATGCTGTACGGATTGACAGCTGAAGGCTGGCCACTGGTTCCTGCATTGGGGTCGAAATACATCTGCACCATTGGGTTGAGCCCATAGGCGTGATTGGGTACAATATCAAAAATCACGGCTATGTTTCGCTGATGACAGGCATCAATGAAATGCTTATAAGCCTGTTCTGTTCCATAGTATTTATCCGTTGCAAAGTAGAAATTAGGCGCATAACCCCAACTTTCGTTCCCATCAAATTCAATTACAGGCATCAATTCCACAGCGTTAACTCCCAAACCCTGAAGGTAATCCAGTTTTTCTTCAACCGAACCCATATTTCGTTCATCCGTGAAGTCCCTGACCAGCAATTCATAAATAAAAAGGTCTGATTGTGTACCATGAATGGCGGGAGGCGTAAAATCATCCACCTGCCAGTCATATTCAGGCTTATTTGTCTGAAAAACACTCACCACACCCAGGGTCTGATCAAAAGGATATGGTTTAAGATCAGGGTAAGAAGCCGTAGGAATCCATCGGTCATTCCATGGATCCAGGATCTTTTCGCACCAGGCATCCGCAATTTTAATACTTCCGTCAATAAAATACTGGTAGGCATATTCCTTCCCGGTTTCAAGTCCTGAAAGTGTAACCCAATAGTGTTTGCCGTCGGGTGTCCTTTTCATAAACCCGGCATCATCAGGCAGCCAGTTGCTGAATTCACCGATGACGAATGCAAAATTCTTCATTCCTGCAGGATCGTGAAGTACCAGGGTGACGGTATTTTCATCCATGTAATTGATCCCGTTTTTCATTCCCTGGGGCAATTCCTCGACCACCACAGGACCCCGAAGGTAAATCTGAACAGAATCCCTCGCCTGACCCGAAGTGCCGCCGGCTATAGCTTTAATCCAGTGGGCACCGGGTTGCATCCCCTGCAGAAGCAAGGGATAAGAAAGGGAAGTGCCGGTTTCCTGCGTGAGCAGGGTGCCATCCAGATAAAGGCTGATCTGGTTGTTTTGTAAAGCTTCCACACAGACAGGAATCAGAGAATTGGGACTGACCAGTGGCTCCCTGCGCGATGGATTCAGAATTTTAACATTGAGTGCCGGGGGATAAACATCCAGAAAAATATCGGACCCATCGGCATTCTTGTGTTCAAGGTAATAACCGCCGGTTTGCTCCTCTCCGCTGCGGAATACAAAGGCCATTTTACTGATTTGTTCCGAAACAGGAACACCGTAAAAATCACGTATATTACTAATGGTCAAACTATACAGATTCTCACTGATCCGGGTAAGCATGGATTCAGGGGTATTCTCACCCCACTCAGTTTTCACATATTTCCAGTCGGAAGAGTTAACACTGAGATTGGTGATCACTCCGGTATGCGCATAAACATCTCCGGTGTAATCGAAAAGTCCCCCATTCCCATAAGCTGCATTAAAATAGATCGTCAGAGACTGATTTTCTATGGGAAAAGCCGGATCTGCAGTGATCAGGCTTAACTGTCCGCCGCATTCAATCACCTGATCAACCACATAGCTGTAATTGGCGCCAAAGTTATTGTCCAGGCGGAGAGTCAACAGATCATAATCAGACTGAGGGTTCATGAATACACTGCTGAAAAGGTAATATGAAACACTGGTCTGTGAATTCTGCGCGGGAATACCTCCTGAAATCAGTGTGCCCGACACAACCATCGGGGTCACAGTATTGGTTACCCAGCCATCGGTAGTATAGCGCAGGTAGAATTTTTCTTCGGGTGAAGGTGAAGATGAAAGCGATGCTTCGATTTCTACCACATCGGCACTACCGACAACCACCGGATGCTGAATCACCTGGCTGATGGTTACCGGTTGAGCTGATGTTTCCATAAAAACAGCGCGTGAATTCACATAACCCAGATCCTCAAAAACAACAGTATACCATTTATTGCCCGTCAACTGAATGCTGTTGTCGGGATCGGATGGCGTTCCAAAGATGAAATTTTCAGTTGTATTCAGCCCAACTACTGTATTGCCGGCCCACTGGTTGCCCCAGGGGTCACCGAACGAAGTGCTGACAAATTTAAATGCGTTGCTGCCTGTTGTTCCGGTGTATTGAAAAGTTGTTGTCCACCGGGGTGTTCCTGAATGTTGTTTCACCAGATCAAAATTACCACCCATCCCGGGGTCATTCTGCCAGCTGTTCCATGTACCGGGCATTCTCAATCCATCAGGTTCGTAGATCTGGGCTGATGAGCACAGGCTTATCCCGATCAGGAAGATGATGATGAATACGGATGAGCGGGTGAAAAGGTGACAGATTGAGTTCATGGACAATGGAATAATGGTTAACAAAATGTGATGATGATCAATAATGGCTAAAACGGGTCTTATCAGGACCGGCCGGCCACCTTCCTTGTGAAAACCTGTAGCCGGGATGATTCAAGCAAAACTGCCGGTAAAATTCCCGGCAGCCTCGCAAATCTGTTCCATTAAATCCTGTAAATCAGTATTTTACAATTTTCTGATGACAAGTCTGGTTACCCATCCGGATTTCCAGTTGATATAATCCGGACATATAATCAGACAGATCGATCAGCTGAGTGGGGTTCGTTGTCTGTTCGCTGCGAATTACCCGGCCTTTCATGTCCATGATCCGGAATCCCGTGAGACCTGGAACGTAAATATTCAGGACATCCTTTACAGGATTGGGATAAATTTCTGAACCGACCGGCAGGATATTGGAACTGGTCACCAGCGTTGTATAAGTAACAATGCCTGAAATGGTACCGTCCTCACCCAGGGTCATAACAAGATTACTGCCCTCAATCAGCCAAAGGCCGTCCGGGGTTCCGTCATCCTCTATAGCGCCCCATTCATAGGTTCCGGGAACCATATCGAGGGTCTGTGTCCAGGTGTGATTGTCAGGATTCATGGCAATGGTATCCCAGGCGGTCATCTCCCCTTTCAGTTTAATGGCATCATGCAACTCGGTGGCATCGATGATGGTAAACAACACCGGGAAAGTTGGTTGAGGTTCAGTAATTTCAAGAACACCGGAAACATTCTCTGTCCCGTTCCAGAAGCCTCCCCCGGTTTCAGAAAATCCGCCATAAACAAAATCACCGTCATTGTACCTGAAACGGCTGGCATAATACCAGGTCCCTGTTTGGGTGAATTCCGGGCCTATGTTGGCAAAAAATTCATCGTTGTTTCCTGACGGGGCATTAAACGAAGCTGGTACCCAGTCAGTCCACGTATCGGGATTGCTGTCGGTGTCACTATATCCTATCCAGGCTTCAAGCCCCGGGGCAGGCTCCGGCTGACCGGTTACGCCTTCAATCCAGACCTGGGCATAAACATCATAAGTCTGTCCGACAACAATGACTCCGGAATCAGGGTATTGAAGGTTTGCCCAGTCGATCAGAGGGTTAATGTTGGTCTGAACGGTAAGTACCCCCGACACATTGGCTGTTCCGTCCCATGGCCCTCCTCCGGTTTCAGAATAGCCGCCGTAAAAGAACTCACCGGTATTGAGACGGAACCGGCTGGCATAATAATAGGTTCCTTCATCGATCAGATACTGACCAAGGTTGGCCACATATTCATCGTTGTTGCCCGAGGGTCCGTTAAATGTTGCCGGGAACCAGTTTGTCCAGGCAGCAGGGTCGGTATTGCTCGTACTGTATCCAATCCATGACTCTACGCCGGGTGCCGGTTCCGGTTGTCCGGTCACACCATCGATGTATGCCTGGGCGTAAACATCAAGATTCTCCCCGGGAACAATGGTTGCGCTGCCCGGGTACTGCAGGTTGATCCAATCAAAGTCGGGATCCGGCAATACGTCGTAAACTGTCAGGACCCCTGAAACGTTGGTGGTACCATCCCAGAATCCGCCACTAAAACCTCCGTATACATAAGGATCATCGTTGTATTTGAACCTTGTGGCATAATAATAGGTTCCGGGAGTTGTCAATAATACACCAATATCGGCCATAAATTCATCGTTACTTCCCGAGGGGCCATTGTGTGTTGCAACAACCCAGTCGGTCCAGGTTGCCGGGTCAGTATCGGCAGTGCTATATCCAACCCAGGCCTGCAATCCCGGGGCCGGGGTTGCCTGTCCGGTGACACCCAATATATAAGCCTGTCCGTAAACATTATAGGCTCCTCCTGTTTCAATCTCGCCGCTGCCCGGCCATTGCAGATTGGCCCAGGTGATTGTAGGAGGAGGCGGTGTTCCGATGGCATAGTAATAGTTAATTCCTGCGTTATTGTTGAGTTGTAAAGCACAAAGACCATAATCATCGGTTAGACCGGTAAGGCCTGAACTCATGACATAGTAATAAACGCCGGTTGAAGTGGGCAGTCCAGGTATGGTGGCGGTTCCGCTGGTCCCGGTCATGGTCACAGGCACTCCCTGCGATGTAACCCAGTTATCGGTAGTATAAATAAGGTAAAAATGCTCTTCAGCAGAAGGGGCAGCAGTTGTGGTTATATTGATAACAACCGGAACATTTTCAAAAACGTTCGAAGGTACAGAAACAGATGAAATTGCCACCGGCTCTGCGCTGGTCTCCATAAATATAGCCCTTGCATCCTGATACCCCAGATCTTCCCAGTTAACAGTATACCACTTACCGTCAACAAGTGTTGCTGTATTATCCGATCCTCCTTCTTTGGTATACGTCTGAAGTGTGTTCATGGCAACTGTGACACTGGCCCATTTATTCTGATAATAATTGGTAGCCGGTCCACTGGTAAACAACCAGTTATAGGTACCACCGATCAGGTCGGCCCCGGATGTATTTACACTGAACCTGGTTTGCCAGTGCAACTGATCGCAGACAACTTTAACCAGTCTTCCACCAGGCACCTGATTAGGATTTGCCAGTGCCAGATTATTGGTTGGCGGATTTGTCCAGGCATTCCATGCACCAGGCATATTCAATCCTTCCGGTTCATAAATCTGCGCCTTTGATCCGGAAGATAAAAAAACCTGTAGTGAAATCAACAGGAAAAAGAATGAAATGAATTTAAATCCTGAATGTAACGGGTGTTTCATGATGGTTGGTTTTATGAAATGGTTGCTTTTACTATGGCTTTTATAACGAAATTCATCATGCCGGGTACAGAATCAATGAAGAAATAGTTCAGGCAGATATTAATTTTGCTGATTTTGTCCCGGCAAATCAATCTTTTTCATCTGCATCCGGCTTTCAAAACACTAAATTACTCTGATTAAATCAAGAAAACAAATGATATTTTGTTGCAAACGATTGCGGTACTGATATTTGTGATCAGATTAAGTTGAATATGGGAAAACAGGACAGAAAATCGGGTTTTCCGATCATTTCTGGTTTGCAGATCCGGCGATCATCATTTAATGTTTGGATGGCCCAAAATGGCTGCGAAAGAAAAAATCTGCAATCATAAAAACGCATCCGGACCGGGAGAGATAAATTCCTTGACTATTTTTTGATGAATTTACCCTCAAGACAAAGTCCGCCTTTCAGAATCCGGACAATATAAACCCCGGGTTTTAGATCCTTAACTACGGCTTTGTTGTCAGTGAGCGTATAAATGGTTTTTACCCTTTGGCCGGTTACATCGAAAATATCAATTGAATCAACCATTGAAACCGGCAAACCCTGGAATGACAACTCGTGTTCCACCGGATTCGGAAAACAAAGCACAGTGCTTTTATCAGGAATCACCGGAACAGCAGCGGCATAATTACCAAAAAGCCAAAGATAGGCTTCTATAAATTCAGAGCGCCACAAAGCCTCGTTGTGCTGACCTCCGGTAACCACTTTGTTTTGAATTTCCGTTTGCTGAAACCCGGCAGCCAGCAATGTATCATTCATGCGGAGCATATCGCTGACGGTATTGCCACCTTCGAGCGTTCCACACAACTGATAAAGTCTCATCTCCTGCTGCCTGCCAGTTTGCCGTGTAAATGACCAAACACTGTCGGAGAACCAGTAGGAAGGTGAGAAAATTCCTGCTTTACTGAACACATCCTGATGTCTGAGTACCCCGTAATGAGAGATCAGCCCTCCCAATGAACTCCCCATCAGCGCCGTATTGTCCCTGTCGGTTAGTGTGCGGAAATGTTCATCAATAAAAGGCTTTAGAGTTTCAACAATAAACCTGATATAGAGTTCCCCGTCACCTCCCCCATACTGTTGGTTAACCCACGGTGTATATTCATCAATCCTGAAAGTGCCGCCATTGTCGACACCAACCACAATGGGCACTTTATAGCCCTGCAGTGACAATAAGTTCAGTGCTTCATCCACCTCCCATTCACCGGCGAAAGAAGTCAGTGCATCAAAAAGATTCTGGCCATCGTGCATATAGAGAACCGGGTAATCTGACCCGGAGGACTCATAATCAGGGGGCAGGTAAATCCACACCCTGCGCGACCGGTTCAGCTGGGGCATAAAGAAATTCTCTTCCAAAACAGAGACATTTTCAGCAGCAGTTGAATTGGCTCCTCCCCCGTTATCAGCCCAGTTGAGAATGTCAACATGAATGGTTTCACCATTGCCAAAGGTGAAGGACCTGTCTGATATTTCCTCTCCGTTAGCTCCTTTTTCAACGGTTTCCCATGATCCCCGGGTGAACTTGAAATGTATAACAGTCCCTGTTGCCTGCTGACCAATGGTTATTTCCCACTTATTCTGATCATTCTTATGCATCATATAGGCAGCCGAACCAGGATCCCAACCCGTAAAATCCCCGGCAATAAAAAGGTTGTCCTGCGGCGGAGTTACGGCCGGCAGGTTGTCAATGATGAATGTCACCTGGGCTGTTGCAGGAAAAACAACGACTACGGCAAGTAATATTGAAATTATAAGTGGATTTCTCATTCCGATCAGTATTTGAATTCGCTTTACAATGATAACACTTTTTAATTCACGTGAACAAATGTTGTGTTTGTCAACAATCTGAGTAAACCTTAAGTCTCCGGCATTTTTCCGGCAAACCCGGGAATTTTGACAGGACGATAAATCATTTGTTCTGAAAATGTTACACAGGTAAAAAATGGCAAACAGAAGACAACAAAAGCCCTGCTAATCCGGACAACCGGAACAGCAGGGCTGTAAATATTCTGTTTTAAATCCTGTTTATTCGCCTGATTTCCTGCGGTCGACCAGGTGCTTGATACCATAGCCGATTCCCATTCCGAACAACAGAACCAAACCTCCGCCCAAAGGCGCATTTCCACCCTGTGGAGGCTGATCACCGTTTAAATTGTGCTGTCCGGGAGGAGGTGGCGGATTCTGTGCAAGGCCGGTAACTGACATTCCAATCAGAAGTCCCAGGCTCAAAGCCATTGTCAGGATTTTAATTCTCTGTTTCATATGCTGATCATTTTTCTTGTTTTCTGAATCTGTTTACCCGGTGAAAAAAAATCATGACGTGCCTTTAATTTTCGCCGTTAAGGCACGTCATGTTGTGGGTCTATTTTTTAAGCACCACTTTTTTACTCACCACACTATTTCCACTGATGACATTCACCAGGTAAATTCCTTCGTTAAGGTTACTTCCGTCAATGGTATTAAGGCCGCTATTCACTGAAGCATGCAGCATCACCTGACCTAAAAGGTTGGTAACTGTAACTTCAGATCCGGAAGCAGCACCATTGATATATATGACATTCTGGTATCCATATATATTAACCCTGCCTGATTCAGGATTGTCGATACCCACTGCACCAAAGGTAAGAAGGAAGCGGTCTGCGTCATCCCCATCAACTGCAGTAAAGTTATAAACAGGATTCTGGGTAAGGTTAATAACTGCATTCGTTAGCTTATCGGTCAGGAAGACTATACTTCCCGGTAACGACTGCGTCAGTTCGATGCTGAAATCCGATGCGTTGTTTTTAATAAATTCAAAAGGAATGACCGTTTCATTGGTCAATGCCGGCAATGTATTCAGAGCAAAACTTTCGCTGCCTGATTTTGAGTAGAACATCGGGGCAAAACCAGCAAGGAAATATGAATCAAAGTCGGCATCGAAAGCTTCCGTTGCAAGTGAATTGAAACGGACAAGACTTGACTGAGAGGTATGACCTGCAATATCGTTGGCTTTCAGCACAATCATTTCTTCTCCTGATTTATACCAGTTTGCATTGCTGTGAACCCTTGAGCTGACAGGAATAGTTAATTCTCCGTTACCGGTAGAGTGAACCATAAATCCATTCATCGAAGGAATGACATTTCCAACTTCGGTTGAGGTTTTATAACTGGCATCTACCGAACTCCAGACCTGTACCACCGGATCAATATTTGTCCTTACAAGGCTTCCGGCATTGATTGCACTGGCAAACGGATTCCCTACCAGATGCCATCCAGGATAAGCACTCGTCGGGGTATTGGCTAAGCCGGTTATGGGATCAAGGTCAACATTCATAGCACCTGTAAAAGTTTTGGTGCCTGAATTCTCATAAGCCACCAGGTATCCCTTTCCGGGGATAAAATTGGTCATGTTGTTGGCAGCAACCTTCTGGTTCAGCCAGTATTCCCATGTCCTGCTTTCGTCGAGTGCATAGAAATCATATGCTGAAGCGCCGGGAGTCCAGTCGCCTGAAATGGCCTGGTTGGCTACCGGTGAGGATATCAGGTGCCAGCCATCGGATGCGCTCGTGAAGCCGGCAATATAACGTTCAATGGTGATTGTTCCGCTGATTGTCAGTAAATCATCCCTCATAATGCTTCCGGTTCCGGTTGCATTGGACTGAACGGTAAAATTACGGCACCATCCTGCAGCAGACAGGGTAGGGTAATTGGTCAGACCGGCTGGGATAGTAACATCGGTAACAGAACCCGGAACACCGTTACTCCAGTTGGCGGCATTGGCCCAGTTGTTATCCGCTGCGCCTGTCCAGGTGGATGTAGCTGGGAAATTAACGGTGAGTACACCGCTCACATTGTTGATGCCATCCCAGTAGCCACCCTGAAAACCGCCATAGATGTAAGGGCCGCTGCCCAGTTTGAAACGTGATGCATAATAATAGGTACCACCGGCACTGATTACCAGTCCAAGATTCGTCTGATATTCATCATTGTTGCCAACCTCACCAAAGTAAGGTGCAACAATCCAGTTTGTCCAGGTGTCAGGGTTGGTATTATCGGTGCTGTATCCGATCCATGCCTGCATGCCGGCACCCTGTCCTGCACCGGCTGTTACACCGCCAGCATAAACCTGCGAATAAACAAAGAAATCCTGGTTGGGATCAATGGTACCATTAGCTGGCCATTGCAGGTTTGCCCACCCGATTGACGGAGGAGCTGCAGAGGTTACTGTAACGGTCCATACTTTCTGTGAAGTGCTTTCGCTGGTAACAGTGTAGGTTACAGGATTTGTAAAATCACGGGCAACACCACTGGCAGGATTTATGGTTGCCAGAGGTGATACGCTGATGGTAGGTACCAATGCTGTGACATCAGTGCCATAGGCAACTTCGATGCTGACTGTTGCTGCGCCCGAATTGATAACGGCTGAACCAGTCTGCTGCGGCAGGGTGAACCCAAGGATTTCTGCCTGAGTGCTGAGACCACTTACTGTATATGAATAGGCCGGGCTGCTTTTGATGGTGTAGAGGTCATAATCAGCCGATACACTTCCCACTGTAGAACTGAATGCATAATAGTTTACTGTGGCGCCAGGTCCCTGAGCAGGAATGGTGGCAGTTCCTGTGCTCCCCGACATGGCGAAGGTCGTAATTCCGGAACTGATCCAGTTGTTGGTGGTATAACGCAGATAGAAGATCTCTTCGGCAGCAGGGCTTGCACCGGTGGTCAGCGTAATTTCAACTGCCGAGTTGGCCGGAACCGATACCGGTACAGACAGGGATGTCAGATTTACCGGCTGTGAGCTGGTTTCCATAAAAATGGCCCTGGTATTCTGGTAACCCTTGTCTTCCCAGTTCATGGTATACCATTTGCCATTGACAATGGTGATGCTATTGTTGGGTCCCCCCTCCTTAGTGTAAGTTTGCAGGGTGTTCATAGTAACATTAACATTTGACCATTTGTTTGACCATGGATTACCACCGCCACTGGTAAAAAGCCATCCGTAACTACCGCCGGTAAGGTCTCCACCCGTAGCGGCAACACTGAAGCTGGTCTGCCAACGCGTAATACCGGTTGAGATTTTGATAACCCGGCCACCTGAAACCTGCGTAGAACTGGCAAGTGCCAGATTTCCTGTGGGAGGATTCTGCCATCCGTTCCAGTCTCCCGGCATATTAATGCCTTCCGGCTCATAAATCGTCTGGGCAATGGTGGTAATATTGCTGCCTGTTAAAAGGACAAAAAATAGAAATAAGGCCAGGCCCGTTTGATTTATCCGTGCAATAGGTAATTTTCGTTTCATTCGGTTCTCATTTTGTTGATTAAACAATTAAAATTACAATCCGAAATATCCCGTTGGCATAACACCAATGAGAATTTCTAACTGATTTCCGGCTAAGTCAGGAAATGAATTCCTGAATCAATTCATTTATTTCCGGTTATCGGATATCCGTTTGACCGCATAACCTATTCCCATCCCAATCAGAAGAACAAGTCCACCGCCTACAGGTGCATTCCCACCTTGTGGTGGCTGATCACCGTTCAGATTGTGCTGTCCGGGAGGAGGAGGAGGATTCTGAGCTAAACCAGATACAGACAGACCGATCAACAGACCAAGGCTGATAATCAGGGTAAGGATTTTCATTCGCTGTTTCATATTCTTGATTATTATTTTCGTGTTATTTATCAGATCATTTTGATGAAAGTAAACATGTAGTGCCTTGACTTTTAAGGTCAGGGCACTACATGTTGCTGCTCTATTTTTCAAGAACCACTTTCTTACTTACTAAACTGTTTCCGCTGATGATGCTCACCACATAAACTCCGCTGGCAAGATTACCGGCATTGATGGTATTTAACTCACTTCCATTGACCGAAGTCCGGATCATCTCCTGACCAAGCAGGTTGGTAATCTTTACTTCTGAACCAGCAGTCGCACCATTGATGTATACCAAATCCCTGTAACCATATATACTAATCCTTGAAGCATCCGGATTGTCGATGCCTACCGCTCCGAAGGTCAGCAGGAAGCGATCGGCAACATCACCTTCAACAGCAGTGAACTGGTACAGCTGGGTTTCAGTCAGGTTAACCACTTTATTGGCTTTTTTGTCGGTGAGGTAGATAATGGCACCGGGAACAGCCTGAACCAGTTCAATCTTGAATTCTGAGGATTCGTTTTTAATAAAATCGAACGGAATCACGGTTTCATTGGTCAGCACTGGCAGTGTATTCAATGCGTATCCTTCATCTGCTGATTTTGAATAGAACATCGGGGCAAAACCGGCCAGGTAGTAGGCGTCAAATTCCATATCGAATGCTTCGGTAGCCTGCGTATTGAAACGTACGATACTCTTCTGAGCCATATTTCTTTCCAAATCATTGGCCTGAAGGAGGATCATGTCTTCGCTGCCTGATTTGAACCAGGCTGGTCCGGTATGTGTACGTGCTGCCAGAGGAATGGTAAGCTCACCGCTTCCGGTGGTATAAACCATAAATCCGTTGAGTGCCGGAATGGTGGCGGCAACTTCGTAAGCTGCATTGGCAGAATTCCATACCTGTACATTGGCAGCCACATTGGTTCCGGTAAGGGAGGCTGCGTTGATGGCACTGGTAAATGGATTTCCGACAAGATGTGATCCCGCATAGTCACCAGGGGTATTGGTAAGCCCGCTCATGGTTACTGCAGCCGAATTAAGCACTCCGCTGAAGGTTTTAACACCGGCAACTTCATAGGCCACAAGATAACCCTTGCCAGGGATAAAACTGGTCATTTCAGGATGGTTCTTCTTGTTGAGCCAGTATTCTGCTACACTTTCATCCAGTGCGTAGAAGTCATAACCGGTAGCCGGGGTCCATGCACCAGAGATTGCCTGACTGGCAACAGGTGATGAAACCAGATGCCACCCGTCTGAAGCTGTAGTGCTTGAATAGGCATCTATGCTTCTTTCGATGGTTGTTGTACCTCCAACAGTCAGGAATTCACTTCCGATAAAACTACCTCCCGACTGGATGGTGAAGTTATTGCAGGATGCAGCTGCCGTTAAAGTCGGGTAATTGGTAAGACCACCGGGGATGATGACATTGGTTCCAGAACCAGGAACTGAAGGAGTCCAGTTTGTGGCAACGTACCATTTGTTGCTGGCGGTTCCACTCCAGGTTGCTGTGGTTGTTGCATCCTTGATTTCGATATTATCTATATAAAGGTTGTTACCGTAATCACTGATGCCTCCGAAAATGACCATATTGGTTCCAGCGGGAAGCGAAATAACCCTGGTTGCCCACTGCGAAGCGGTCGGTACAAAACCTGAAGATGAAGTGCCACCCGTATTGAGAACTCCGTTTGTGCCGCCGGGCATGTTCAGCAATAAGGTAGATGTTGCTCCTGCATCGGTTGAATAATAAATTTTCAATTCATCAACTTCTCCCCCGGTGTATGTGGCATAAGCATAATCAAATTCAAGTACCGGATTGGTGAGTGAGCCGGCATCAAACTCCGGAGAGAACAGGTAGAAAGGAGTAGGATTGTCGATCCCATAGAAATTGGCAATAAATGATTTGGTTCCGGATCCGTAACCACTTGCATTGCTTGATATTAACCAGTTGTATGTACCACCGCTGATTCCCCAGCAGGTAAGGCTGCCTTCTGTTGTTTCAATAAACGGGGTGGAAGCAACTGCACAAAGTGTAGTAAATTCAAACGGACCAGCCCAATCGCTTACATCTGTATTATCCTGACTGCAATCAGCACGAACGTAATATTGATATGTTGTTGCAGGTGAGCCGTCTTTCCAGGTATAAGTGGTTCCTTCGTTATCATCAATGGTTGGCGTTGTCCCGGGTAACGGAGCAGGAGCACCGAATACTTCAATGAAAATGTCAAAGAAAGAATCAGGGCTTGACCAGCTTAGATCGGCACCGATCGGTGCGATGTTGCTTGCGCTCAATGCGGTTGGCGAGAGACATGAAGGAGGAAGGATTACATTTACTGTATAGTCCTCAAAAGTTCCAAATGCTCCTGTATAGCATGGCGTTGGAGGGCCTGAATCCACACCACCGATTCTCATCTGGTGATTGCCCAGTGTTGCCGAAACAGGTACAACAAAAGTTGCATTGAGGGTTGTTGGATTCGTTGAAAGGGAGGTCCCAAAGAAAACTTCCTCGCCTGAATCGGTAAAATCAAGGTCATCGTTCCAGTCAATCCATATCTTGGTATCGTAGGTATAACCTGTGGCGAAGGTAATATCGACCGGGATGGTCATCCCTTGTCCAACATTTCCGACAAGAGCAGTATAATTGCCGTAGTGCCCGGTTTCATCACCCGATGGGTTATTCACCGTGCTGAAAACAACCCTGGTGATACCTGAACCGTCAACAGAAGTAGGTGCAGGGATGCAATATCCCGTAAAGAAGGTTAACGGGCCGGTCCATGTACTGTACAAACCGCTGCCGCAATCCGAACGCGCCCAGAAGTAATAGGTTGTATTCGCTGACAATACACTTCCTGTGGGATATGTGCTTACGCCTGAACCAACAGATGCCGTGGGCGTGGTACCTGAAGTGGGCGGAGTAGCCGATGTGCTCAGGAAAATATCAAAGAAGCTGGATGGATTAGCCAGTGCGGGCGTCCAGTTAAGTGTTGCCGAATTTGAAGTAACATTGGTGGCATTCAGAGCGCTGGGTTCAACACACGAAGGTAGTGCTTCAATAATGAAGTTATCAATAAAGAAATCTATATCAGCGCTTCCATCAGAAGTCCCTTCGACACCTCTGTATGCTACACTGATCGTCTGACCTGCATAAGCAGTTAAGTCCAAAATCTCTATTTGTCCGAGATGAGATGGTACATTCGTATTATTAAAGGTTTTGAGGACAGTCCAGTTTGTGTATCCTGATGTTGAAATCAAAACCTGCACATAATCGTCGGTTTCCCATGCTGTAGTAGGGGCGCCAGTCCCATTCCACTGGGTGGCCCCTACGCTATATTTCAGACGCTGGTTCGGGGAAGCAGGTAAAGAAAATTGCGGGGAAATAATCCAATCATTATCACCGGTTGCATCAATATTGATTTTCGCAGCTCCAGTTGATCCGCTATTCAGAAAACCATCTGCTGCCCATGAAGATGCGGTGGCTGAAATAGTAGTGGGACCGGCAGTTAAATCACCAAGGTCACCTTCATTCCAGCAGGTACTGGGCAGGTAAATAGCAAAAAGCTCTGTATGCGGCAAAGTAGAGATTGGAGCACAAAGGGTGGTAAATGTAACAGCGCTGGTCCAAGAACTGTAAAAGCCGGTATAACACATTGTCCGCACATAAACACTATAGGCAGTGGATGAAGTCAGTCCTGCAGCGCCTGCAGTAACTATCGGCGAAGTGGTTGATCCGCTGGCTGCCAGTCCGGTGGAACCCGATCCTGCGGCACCGCTGGAACGGACTTCCCATTCATAACCTGCCGGACTTCCTGAAACAGGAGCCACCCAGGTAAGGGTAGCTGATGATGCCGTAACAGCAGAAACAACCACTCCTGTGGGCAGGTTGCAGCTTAATGTACTGAATGTATTTGAAGCCCATGCACTGTAATCGGAGCCTCCGCAGAAGGTCCTGACATATAAGGTATAGGTAGTTCCTCCGGATAATCCGGTAACGGATGCAGCTACAGCCGGATGGGTGGTGCTGCCGCTGGCAAACAGGCCTGTAGCACCGCTTCCGCCTGCGCCACTGGTGCGTACTTCCCATTCATAACCGACAGGTGTGCCTGTTCCTGGGGCAGTCCATGAAAGGTCAGCAGTGGTATAGGTTTGATTGGAGGCTGTGAGCCCGGTGGGCATGGCACAGGAAGCCAGGTTAAAGGCATCGGCGCCAAGATCAGCCGGCGAGGTCAGGCTCCTGTCGTCACAGTCAATGTCGGTTGTCACCCAAGCCTGGGTTGAAAATCCTGAAACAGCATTGATGCCGGCAGCAGAGGCATGTAAATTGTTATTTGCTGCAAAGGCAGGATCAACACTGATTGAATTGGCATCCTGGGTTGTTGCAGTCGTCCAGTTGGCAACTGTATTATAATATGTTGTATTACCCCTTCCAACAAATCCTGAGGTGCCGGCATCATTCTTAATAAACATATCATTGTAGTTGGAAACAGAACCTGTTCCTCCGATAGCAGTTGCACTTGTTGAGTACCAGCAGGTATGACGGGCAGTAGCGCCCTGAGCTCCGACAGCATTCACGAAAACATTTCCTCTTACCTTATGTACTGCTGTGCTTGCATTGGAAATTGCAAAACAGGCGAGCGAATAGGTAGGCGTGCCTGTAGTAAAAAGATGGACACTATTATTGTCGATTTCTGCAACAGTGGCTGTCGAGGTATTATTGGCATAAATTCCATATGCATATACATTTGCTGTGGCAGTACCGGTAAAAGGTGACTTAATATCCGATATAAAATTGTTATAAACCCTGATTGTGGGTGTACCCGAACTGTTTTGCACTTCAATACCAGCGGCTCTGGCGGTTGATGTGGTCGAACCACTGTTCGAGATATCACTTACCTTATTGTTGTAAATCTCACTTGTTCCTAAATAAGAAATGCAAAGGATACCGGATGTGGTTGACTGGTTGCTGCGGATATTGGAAATGTCGTTGTTAAAAATTCTCACGCCATTTAACCCTGAGGTATAAATTCCATAAGCAGCATTGAAGGTATAAACACCTCCCATATTGGTTATGGTGTTTCTTGCTGTCTGGCAGCCTGTACCCGAAACACCTACTTCACAAGCCAGATCGGGATAGGAAGTATTGCCCATCAGGTAGACCCCGTTTTGTGCATTCTGGAGGGTGAGGTTATAAAATTTATTATAACTATTCGCACCTGTTGCATTGCTGGGCACAACACCTCCACCAGTGGAATTAACTGTTGATAATATGCAACTCCCGGGACCACCGGTTGTAGCAATATAATTCTTGTTCAGTGTGACTGAACAATTCTTCACAGTATTATACTGTGCGCCGTTAGTAGCAGAAGCATTCCGGATCAGATAGCCATATTCAATAGCTGTTGTTGTCGAAGTTGCGCCCGAGGCGTCAACATCAATACCATCGAAAGTAATGTAATCACCGCCGGAGATACAGAAACCAAAATCATAGGGACTTGAAGATAAAGTGCCAGTTGGAACTAGTTTGGGGTTGGCACCAGAACCGCTTTTCTGGAAAGTTATTGTATTGACAGCTGTTCCTGTAGTAGTTATTGCAGCTGGCTTTTCATTAAAAACAGCGCCGGCAGCCACATTAAAAGTAACAGCCCCTGAAATACCAGAGCCATTCAACCTGTTAATCGCAGCGCTAAAACTGGCGAAATTTTCAGAACCTGAACCTGCCGGGTCAATGGTATATGTTCCGGACATTGGTGCAAAAGAAGGATCATCCTGGATTAAAACCTGGTCAATCCCTATATCAGTTGTTCCAAAATCACTTGTGGCAGTAAATCTTACTTTTACCTGGTTTGATGTTGTATTTCCTAATGAAACAAAAAATTGAGTCCATACGGATGATGTTCCTATTGATACCAAACTGGAACCCCAAGTAGTGCCATTGTCAGTTGAAAGAAAAACATTCACTACATCGGTACCGCTGGTGTTGATGTGGAAAAACGTAAGTCGCTTGTAATTTGTATAACCGGAAAAATCAATTGTAGGAGTGATAAAGTCCCCGGTACTTCCGCTTGTTGCATCGTAGGAATGAAACCGGGCCGACTGGGTGGTACTGCTTGCACCGGTGGGAGTATAGGCTCCACTTGTGCCGGACCATCCCGTAGTATAGGTATTCATGTGCCATTCATTGTTGGCAGGAGTAGATGTCCCTGACCAGGCAGGACTCAATGATGCCGGATTTGTCCAGGCACCATCAAAATTCTGCGTAAAAATTGTACTTTGCCCCCATGAGCTGCCAGCCCATAGAACCATTGCAAAAACTGCAAGTAATAATTTTTTCATAAACTAAAATTTAAAAATTGGTTGGTTTAATACTTTAAGTGAAACGAGGCTACAACCTCTAACTATTTATTTTACAATATATTACGAATATTAAACAACAATAGCTTTAGCCGTTAAGTGGCCAAGTGATTGAAAATAAGTGTATTGTGCTAGAAATAAGGAGTTTGGCAGGTATTTTAGTAAAGCAAATATAAGGTGGGGACTATAAATATTCCCAGGCAAATAGGTTCGGATTCTTAAATCAGACCAGCGGAAATTCTGACAATTTTCCGATTTATAATTCCGGACTGTAAAAAAATAGATTCCGTTTCGTTATATTTTTACAATACCAATATATTTAATCGTAATGATTTATTAAACAACTATTTAAATTCAGAAAACAGAGGAAATACAGTGTAAATAAAGTTGCCGTCAGGTAAAGCTGAAGGTGATATTACCCTAAAAAAAAATATTGGTATAAAAATAAGAATCCTGATTCAAGATTTCGGAATATAAATACAATGTATTGATTTTGTGAGTCTTAAACTAAGTATAAAACTTCAGAAACTTCGGGTTTCCAGCACGATGTATAGATCTGTCAAAACAGGAATCCTAAAAACTGAGATTCTTCCGCACGAAAATCTGGATAATAATGAACCACCGCCATGAATTTTCTTTGTCGGAAGGGCTGTAAGTAGCAGAAAGTCTGAAAATAGGAGCGGAAAAGCCTTTTACCGAATCACCACTTTCTGCCGGAAGGATTCGTTACCGCTGGTTAACACGACAAGATAAATACCCGGGGTCCAAGAACCGGTATTGACTGAAAATTGTGACTCAGGTGCCACCATGCCACGATAAACCAACTGTCCGGAAACAGTCGTGATCTTTACTTCAGCAGGGGATTCACCGGACGATCGGATATAGATTACATCACCGGATGTATAAGCCACCAAATCATTTCCCATTTCATGAACAGGAACACCTAAAGGACTGAAGTGCAGCATAAACCGGTTTTCAGCATCGCCTGACGTTCCGTTGAAAGCGTAGGATGAACCGGCCTCCAGAATCATTGTTGCACCGGTAACCCTGTCTTCCAGCACGATCTGACGATCAAACGTAAATTCTTCGGCTTTCAGTGTATATGTCGCATCTGCACCCGGTCTGAAGCCCATTTCGATACCCGCAGGAACATCAGTTGTTCCATACGTATTCACGGCTGCATTTTCACCGGCCTGAATGATTGTGTAGAGATGAGGAGCTGTTTCACTGCCCGTTATCTTGTGCCCGTCATAATCCGGATCGTAGGATACTGTCGCATCATTCTTAAGCCGGACAATGGTTTCATCAAAAGTCGCATTTACCGAATTGGTGATCTTCAGCTTCAGATAGTCGGCTGGAATTTCCTTGTAAAATGCTGTCAGACTGTGAGTTCTGGCTACAGAAGGAATGGTAATGCTGTTGATGGCATCGGTCACCTGGACAAAGAAGCCCTGGTTGGCAGGGATAATGTCGTTGGGATTGGCCAGTGAAGTATAGTTCTGGGCGGTTTCATTCCAGACAGAGGCAACCCCACCCACATTCGTCATTGCCCAGTTGCCATCGTTCCATTTCAGGGCCGAAGTAAAGGGATTTCCAAGGAGATGGTATCCGATATAGTAAGAGCTTCCCGTCTTGCTAAGGTTTGAAAAGGTAATACCAGTTACATTCAGATCGCCGGCAAATGTTTTTGTTCCCCCATCATCATAGGAAACCAGGTATCCGGTTCCCGGAACGAAAGCCGTAATGTTGTTGGCGCCGACCTTCTGGTTCAGCCATGCATTGGTATTTTCACCCCAGGCATAGAAGTCATAAGGGTCTGCAGTAAAACCACCGTTTACCAGCAGTTGATTTTCTACCGGTGAAGAAAGCAGATGCCAGCCATCCATTCCGCTGGTCCAGTCGGCATTTGAAACCTGTCTTTGCATGGTACCCGGCACATTCGCATTGTGATGAATCAGTGAACTTCCATTCTGAAGCATCAGCCCTGAATTACCGCTGCCGTTCTGAAGGTCGTCGGTAACGGTAAGTGTATTCCCTTCAGGAATGGTGAGTATCCCACCGGAGGCAATATTCACAACCGGATAGGTATAATCCCCGTCAAGGGTTGCTTCTGCGGATATATTTGCTTCTTCCGATGCATTCGGAACTACTCCGTCAATCCAGTTGCCGGGAGTGCTCCAGTTGCCGTTTGTCTGAAACCAGTTCGTCAGATGCCTGCCCGAAAGGCTTCCGGAAAAAATACCGGATCCACTGCCTCCGGCATACTGGGCTTTCAGTATGATGCCGGAAAAAAGGATAAGAGCAATAAGTATATATATCTTCTTCATGTTTTTATAGATTAAATTCTGCAACAGGGATGATTAATGCGATCAGGGGGCAGTACGGATTCCACGACCACCAAAGCGTTCCCGGCGGCGGTCGGTTCCATGTGCTCCATCACTCCTGTCGCTCATGCGGACAATTACCGAGGCGCTTGCCCAGTAACCGGCCCTGAAACCCGAGCCAAGTCCGTCGGTTCCAGGCCAGTTTGAAACATTTGCATTTCCTGTGGCATCCAGCAGTCCATTACCATGCTGACCATCAAAAGCCCTGCCCTGCGGATTCCCTATAGTTATTGGCCTCTCCCAGAGGTTACCACTCATATCAAGTATGCCGTAGAAAGTAGCCCCTGATTGAGCCCTGGTGGTAGCAGCCTTTGCAAACATCCCACCCCGGCAAGGACCCAGTATCCCGTTGCCATATGTACAGTTGGCGTTGCTGACTGAACTGATTTCGCTGGCCGTACCACCATTGGTTAAACCTGAATTCAGCGTAATGGAAGCAGTACCCCAGGCATATTCATTCGCAACCGGGGATTGTGGTCCGCGGCAGGCCTTTTCAAATTCAAGTTCAGACATCGGTCTTAATCCTGCCCAGTCGAGGTAAGCCATGGCATCGGCCCAGCTGAGATAAACGCATGCAATGTTTTGCCCATCATCGGCTTCATTGGGTATGTCATTCATATTCAGGTCACAATAAAATGTGATGGGATTGGTCGCATGAATCACAGCATCGCAGCGGATTCCACTGCGTCGTTCCGGTGTAGTATACCCGTTCGACCCGGCATCAAGCGTAACCATTACATAACGGTTTGTAACATTGGTTACCCCTGCACCAAGTGCAGCTGAAGTGCGGGTGTTCTGCTGGGTTCTGGTCAGCAGGTTCAGAAAATCAACATAGGCCTGTTGCGAAATCTCATATTTCATCACATACATCGCATTGTAGCCCTTCGGAAAAGCGGCCGGTACCGGACCCAGACCATCGCCGGCCGTAGAAGATGTGGTATAGTAAAGATTCCCTGCAGTTGTACCAACAGCTATTTCTCCTTCATTATTAACCTGATAGGTCGCTGTGGAGGTAGGATAGGTGTAAAGGTGGCTTGTTTCACTTCCACCACTGCCCAGGTAAAAAGACCCTTGTGGAACATATACCATTTCAATTGCAAATACTTTAACATCAACAATATCGCTATTAACAACCCCATCGAGTCCATAATCCCAACGGAGTTTCACACCTGTTTTACTGAAAGTCCCCGAACCATCTGCTGACCGGTAAAGAAACACACCGGTATTATCTCCGGGTGCAGAAATTGAACTGCCATCAGGAGCTATATGATCAGCAGCCCTCAAAGTGGCATGTGACCAGTTTCCGCTTCCGACCCGGTATTTGACAAAAATCCAGGCCGCATCCCAGTTAGCGGGAGCAGAACTGGTGCGCCATGAATTCTCCCAAGTGATATCAAACCTGACAAATGTGTAGTTGTCGGCCGTATTCTGCCCGGTGAGGCTGACATTGGTGACTGAAATGTTATTTGCACTGCCTGCGGAAGCCAGGCCAATGGTCAGGCCAGCCAGCAGCAACCTTATGTTTCGTTGAAAAGTTCTGAACATAAAATGAAATTTGAATTGCCATTCATGTAAAATAAGCGTATTTCAGATGGCATTGATTAAATAAGCATACACTATTAATCCCTGAAACAGAAAAAAGTTTTTTGAAATCACTAAAAAATACCAAAAAAAACACATATCTGTATTTCAGTCTGAATATCAGACCATTCGCCGGATGAATCCGGAGTTGTTTCCCGGAAATAATAGCTTAAGAATCCGGAAAATGCATTATCAGTACATGATGCCTCACAATCAGAAATTTTACATCTGAAGTTATGATTCCTCTATGATAAGCAAGCCGCAGTTTGCTCAACTGCGGCCTGTCAGGTCTTCTTATAATAATCTCAGTCTATTCCTTTTCGCGTCTGTCAGCGATTACTTTGCCGGCTCCCCAGGCAACACCAAGTCCGATGAGCATGAATAAACCGCCACCAACGGGTGCATTCCCGCCCTGGGGTGGTTGATTTGTCCCCTGCCCATGTCCTCCGCCCGGAGGAGGAGGTGGTGGACCACCCTGCGCAAAGACTGAAAGATTCAATCCAAGGAATAATCCGCAAATGAGGATTGTCCTGGTTAATGGAATTATGTATTTCATAGTAATGTTGTTATTCTTCGGTAAAATTGTTGCGCGGATACAAATCCGATGCTATTTCTTTAAAACAATTTTGCGGCTGACTACCTGCTCGCCATTCACCAGACTTACAATGTAAACTCCATCAGGCAGTGCGCCGGCATTGATGGTTGTAAGTGATTTTCCTCCGGTGTTTCCCTGCAGAACCAACTGACCAGTTAAACTGTAAACCTTAACAACGGCATTTGAATTTTGTTGCAAAGATACGTTAATATTACCGCCTGAGGTATAAACCCTGACACCGGATGATGAATTGATGTCGTCAATGCCAAGTGAACCAAAGCTCAGCATAAAGCGGCTGGCGTCATCGCCTTCTGTGGCATCAAACAAATAAACAGGGGATTGAGTCAGGTTTGTTACAACATTGGTCTTTTTATCGGTCAGATAAACAATGGTACCTTCAATGTTCTCCTTAAGCTCGATTTTGAAACTGCTGGCAGCGTTTTTAACAAACCCGAAAGGAATTGAAACACCGGCAGGTAATGAAGGTAAAACATTTGTTGATAACATCTCAGTCCCTGCAACAGAGTAGAACTGAGGTGCATATCCGGAAAGGAACCTCGAATCGTAATCAAAATCAAAGTCCTCAGTTGCTGATAAATTGACCAGAATCTGACTTTCCTGAGCTGAATTACCTTCTGATTCAGATGCTATCAGGAAAATACGCTCACCGTCGGTAGATTTATACCAGGGAGCAGAATTGTGGGTTTTCGAAAGTGCAGGAATGGTTATGCTGTTGGTGTTGTTGTTCACCTGTACCATAAAGCCCTGAGCCATTGGAATAATCCCGTTGGCTGCAATATCGCTGTAACTCTTATTGGCTTCGTGCCAGATTTTGGCTGTTCCTGCCACGTTGCTCAACGACCAGTTTCCATCATTCCACGTGATTGCACTCGGGAAAGGATTGCCAAGCAGATGCCATCCTGTATAATAGAAACCGCCAGTATTACTGAGATTGGTTTTCGTGACATCAGATGTATTCAGTGTGCCGGTGAAAGCTTTCCCTGTCTGAGTCTGTTCATAGGAGATCAGGTAGCCCTGTCCGATGTTGAAATTAGTCCCTGAATTCCAAGTGCTGAATCCCGGGTCTTTGTAGTTGAACCAGACATTTGTCAATTCATCCCAGCCATAGAAATCATAATCATTACCTGCTCCGGTAGTTTCGAAAGCCGTTATAGCCTGACCTGAAACCGGTGAACTGATCTGGTGCCATCCGGTATTCCAGGTACTCCAGCCACCGGCAACATAACGTTCAACCGTGGTGTTGGCAGAAGTCAGCGTTCCGTTGTCAATCAGAGATCCCGTTCCGGTTGCATCCGATTTGATGAGCAGATTCCCTGCTACTGTCAGCGCTTTTGTAGCCCCGATGGTCAGGGTCTCATTGGTGTTGATGGTCAGGTTCTGTGCAGTTGCCGTTACATCAATGGCGGTATGGTTGCCCAGGGTAAACGCCCAAGCAGGAAATGTCTGTACAGCTGCACTCCTTGTCCAGTTGGCCGAATTACAGATCAGCGAAGCAGCAGCACCATTGGCCAGGGTTGAAGGTCCGGTGTAGAAACCGTTATCTTCTTCTGTTGCAAAACTGACCGCTGTAGAATACACAGCCAGTGGGGAAGGTAGATAAGAAGTATTGGAAGTGGTAGAACCGGTAGATATCCATCCAAAAGATGAAACCCCTGCAACAAACGATGGAGAAGATGAGCTTCCCTGGTAGGCAAGTATCTGGTCGCCGCTAGCTGACAATGCCATAGTGTTTGCTCCCACACTGCCACCACCGGTTACGGTAGTTCCCTGAATGGAAACAACATTGCCTTTTGCAATACCACCAGCAGGTGCAGTCCATACTGTCGAGCCTTCGTTGGTAGCAAGTGCTGAACCCGTGTATGCATTATCGGTGAAAGTAATTTGCGTGCCTTCCGGAATAGCCGCATTAGTTAAAAATGCGAATTTGTCAGGATCATCGGTGCCATATCCAATGAAAAGAATATCACCTGCAGCCAGTGCGGAAAATACATTGAATGAATTGCTTACAGCATCCGACAAACCGATGAATGAAGCGGTAAGTGTAATGGAATTGCCGGCAACAGTATGAACTATGTTTCCAAATGTTCCGAATCCACTGGCCAATGTTGCAGTTACAGGGCCTGTCATAGTTCCTGAAGAACTGAGGCTTACCGAACCGCTTGCATCAAGGTCGCGGTTGTTGTTGGCATCGGTAGCTTCAATGGTTACGGCGGGGGTCATGGTTGAATTTGCCAAAGTACTGGTCGGTTGCTGAACAAATGTGAGTTTAGTGGCGTCAACATCAACAAGCATATCATTCGATACCGGAGCGGATGCAAATGTGGCAAGGAAAGTTGAACCGGTGGCATCAGCCGTAAATCCATGCGCTGCTCCATCAACTTTGAATTCCAGCAACGTGTTGTCGGTAAGGCCGGAGGTTTTAAGATAGATATACAGGGAAACAGTTTCAGCATCTGAATCGGCGATGTTGAGATTCCCTGAGGTAACAGGAATTACAACAGAGCCTGCTGTTATGGTTGGTGTGCCAATGGTTACAAATGTGGTACCGCCATCGACGGATAATTTCACACCCTGAATGGTGTTGACCCAATTGGCTGTATTGTTGGTTCCCGGTTTAATGGTAACCTGGGTAATTTTAGTAGGCTGACCATCGGTGCCATAATCATAAACATCCATATCAAAAACCCGGATGGCTTCGCCATCGGTATCGGCAAGGGATGATACAAGAACAGGATCCGGCTGGGTTCCCAGTGCAGGGCCCGACACCTCTGAAGTTAAATCAAGTGCTGCGTTGGTAGTTGCATTGGCGCCAGGTACCGAACCATCGGCTTTATAGTTGTAGGTGGATGCGTTGGCACCATCCCAGTTGAATGGGAACAAGGTAAAATAGTATTGTGTTCCGGCTGAAAGCCCTGTAATGCTGGCTGAAGTAGCTGATGTACTGGTAATGATCGCTGCAACCGTGCCATCTCCGATGGTGTTTCCGGCACTATAGCCGGCAGCATCGGCAGGAGCACCGGTAGGCGCTGAACCGCTTCTCTGAAGAATCAGGTAACCGGCACAGTTTGAGATGGTAGAAGCAGCACTGAAAGTCAGATCAATCTGGGTTTGTGAGGCGGCTGCAGCGGTAAATGAAGCGGCATGAGCGGTAGGCTCGGTGGATTGTGTATAAAATGTAACAACACTGCCGTATCCGGTCCCTGTGGTGTTGGTGGCGTAAGCCCTGACTTTGTATTGTGTACCGGCAGTTAAACCAGTAATGCTACCGGTGAAGGCCCCCGTTGAAAAAGTTCCTGTTTCCTCCACTTTAGAATCACTGATGTCCGGATCGGCATTGGTTGCCAGATCCCAGCAAAAACCACGGGCAGTAGGATCTGCACCTCCGGTGGCAGTAATGTTACCGTTTCCGGTAGCTGTGGTGGTTCCAATAGAAGAAGCAGTCTGAGTGGTTACACTCGGTGCAGCTGCACCGGCAGGTAGCGAATTAGAATACTCAATATCATCAAGATAAATTGTTCCAGGTGCTGTAGCACTGACCTGATGGTTAAAAGCAAATGAATCAAAATTTACATCATTTGCCAAAGCACCTGATGCAAGTGAAGTGCCAACTCTTGTTCCATCAACCCACAGATCCCAGGAATCCGCAGCTAAAGAGTAAGATGAACTGCTTCTGCTATAATTTGCACTGGCAGTTGTATTATTTGCATAAACTTCAACCAGGTATACATTAGATGTATTCTGAACAAATAAAGTTGTTGGATTTGAAATTCCTGTTGTACCCCATGTTGCGTTATTAAGAACATTATATGTAATCGCATTTGCAGCTCCTAATGTCCATCTGACACCTACAAATGACTGTGCAGTATTAACAGCATTGTTATCACTATATGTTGCTCCATCTCCGAGCCAGAAATTATAGACTCCGTTCGTCCCTCCGGCAATGACAATTTTAAACTTTACATACCCAACTTTCCCTGCAGTAAAATCATACAATGAAAATTTTGTCGTTGAAGCACTTCCTGTATTGGAAGTAATTTGTAATTCAGTATCAGTTCCTAATGAAGCCAATCCAGGATTTGCCATAACAATAGATCCGGGATTTGTACCAACCCTAACTCTGGCTATTCCGGAAGTAGGCGCTGGCAAGAAAGTGGTTGAGGCTGTACTGCTGGTAAAGCTACCGGTTCCGGTACCGAGATTGTAGGTCCAGGGTTGTCCCCATCCCAAACCCGGGCAAAGCAACAGGGTAACCAGTGCAAAAAGCGCACTTAAATTTCTGATTGAGCGTAATTTTGTTTTCATATTCTGAGTGTTGTTGTTTACTGGGTTCAGGGGAAAAAATCTGTATCTTATTGTTTTACAATCAATTATTTAATTTTTTGAAAAATGTTTTACTGTTTTATTCAATCAATCTGAAAACAATTCTGCCCCGATAAGGGGCCATAACTTTTTCATTAAGTAGGGTTGAGTTCCGGCAGGTAAGCGATAAGATTACCGGTTGGAATTATCAACTAAAAAATTGTTAATAAGTCCAATTCCAGCAATTTACCAGTTATATATCAACAATATCTCAAAAGGTAATCCCGAAAATGAGGTTCAAAGGTAAAGAAATTTTACTAAAATTATCAAGCAAAGCCGTATTAAATTATTGTTAATTCCTGAAAAATCATCAAAATAATACCTGATGTAAATCTATTTGGCTGTTTTTTAGCCAATTGTATATATGTACATGAATTACATTGTTAATAACTTGGGAAGTGGTTGGGGGTTGAGAGCGATGGGGAGAGGGGGCGACTCAGCGAGGGGGTGACTCAGCGAGAGAGCGACTTCAGCGAGAAAGGGCGAGGGAGCGATTGAGCGTTCGGCGTTTGAAGTTCAATGAGCTGCGCGCGTTCAATGCCCTTCGGGCGTTCAAGGGTTCATTCACTACGTGGTAAAGTGCCCCTCGGGATTGGGCGTATGACGTTGACCGTTCGTTGGAATTCGAAAATTTGAAAACTTGAAAATGATTTGATTGGTTTTCAAACTACCAGGGTTAGGCTATGAATGATCAGAAGTATATTTCTTTCTCTGCGGTTCTCTGCGATTTCTCTGTGATCTCTGCGGTTAAATAATGGTGGTCGTTTGGAGTTTAAGAGCGAAGTGGCGACTTAAGCGAGGGAGAGACTGAGCGACTTAAGCGAAAGAAAAAAATCAGCGTAAATCCCTGCCATACGGCAGGCAAGCGTGTTATCTGCGTCATCAGTGTTCCAATGGGCGAAAGAGAGACTAGGCGAATTAAGCGAACTTAGCGACTGAGGGAGGGAGTAACTTAAACGGAAAACTACTAACAAATAACAGATATCAGTCTTATTACTTCTCACCACTTGTTATGGCAAACAGAGATAGCGGGTAAAACTTAGGGAAAGAAGCGAAAAAAGCTACCACTAAGACACTTAGAACACTAAGATTCACTTAGATCTCAAAACATTTCCTTAGTGTTCCTTAG
>WSXU01000119.1 GCA_009773455.1 Bacteroidota bacterium
AACCAGTACATCGATTATTTAGCACCTGAGAATACCACTCTTATTTATCAACTGGTGACATTAACGGCTGCAGGAGAAAGTGGTGCCAGTAGTCTGCAAATTCAAACACAGCCACGAAATCCTAACCCCCTGACTGTTCAGGCAAGTTTTGAATATGATCTGGTTGTCACTGCCCTGATAGGTCCGGAAGGTGGTGTTCTATCGTTGACCGATTCAAAAGGTATTAACTATTTGTTGGAAATCCCGGCGAATGCCATTCTACTGGAAATGGAAGTGTCGATGACTCCGGTGTCGGATATCTCGAATTGGCCTCTGGATGGAAAATTACTGGCAGGAGTGCATCTAGAACCGGATGGCTGGTTAATGTATGAGCCCGCAATGTTGACCATCACCTTGCCGGAGACATCTGATGATGGATTAGCGCAGATGGGTTTCGGTTTTAATGGGGGTGGCGAGGAATTCCATCTGACCACAGCTCACCTGCAACCAATGCAGCTCAGTACCCAACTGGATAGCGCTACCTACTTTGTGAGAAATTCCAATCAGCAAAGTGTACGGGTGATTCGGTTACCGGTCATGGAGCTTAAAGGCAATGGGGTGGGTGAAAGCAGTGCGCAGAATGCCGGGGATCTTGCAAAAAATAACTCACCGACTGATTCTTCCAACGCCAATGATCAAAAAGCAGCTGCAGCCAGTGCGGTTGATGATGAGTTAGCTCCGTTATTATCTCCTGAGGAATTGGCTTCATTAGTTCCTTACAACATATACAATCAAATATTTTCAATCAAGGATTGTTATGATTTTAAAAAGGCTTCAGCTGCTTTTCAGGCTTGGGACAATAGGGCTTCGTCTCAACAAAAAGCAAATTGGAGTCAGGATCTATTGGAAAATTTGGGTAAAAAAGCTGTAGAGGTCTCAAAAGCTGCTGCTGAGGATTGTAATAACGCAGAGGAAGGTGTGGTACCTTCGTCTGTACCCTGTGCAGAAAAATTAATCCGGGACATTCAATCCGCAAGTAATCCATTCTTTCAGGAATTACAAAACGCAATGAAATCCAATCCTGGGTTATTAGGTGAATTATTGAAGGCTCAACGAGAGTTGGAAAAGTGCCCGCATAGTTTCAAAGTTAATGATGCAGCGCAGCT
>WSXU01000002.1 GCA_009773455.1 Bacteroidota bacterium
GGGGGTTCCCTGCCCGACGAGCTGGCGGGGAGTCCCCTGAGTGGCTCCAAAGCCGGGATTTTCCGGCTTTTTCATTTAAATACCAAAGGTTTTCGATAGAGCAGCCCCGCCAGGGCGGGGCGGGTCGGGGGTTCCCTGCCTGACGAGCTGGCGGGGAGTCCCCTGAGTGGCTCCAAAGCCGGGATTTTCCGGCTTTTTTATTTAAGAAACAAGAGGTTTACAGTAGAGCAGCCCCGCCGAGGCGGCGAGTCGGGGGTTCCCTGCCCGACGAGCTGGCGGGGAGTCCCCTGAGTGGCTCCAAAGCCGGGATTTTCCGGCTTTTTCATTTAAGATACGAGAAGTTTACGGTAGAGCAGCCCCGCCGAGGCGGGGCGGGTCGGGGGTTCCCTGCCTGTCGACCTGCGGGGAATCCTATTTATGGTTTTGAATGCCGGAAGTTTCGGGCTTTTGTTTTTTCTTGCTATTATACAATATTAATTCTGTGCAGAATATTTAATGATGTTTAAACAAATGAGTTGCACTATTTACCAGAGCATCTACCATAGGAGCCAACCCTTTGTGAGCTGATCAGGTTGACTTCTTCTCAGGAAACAACAATGAAACAATGATACTTATCCCGAGAATGGAAATTATCACAAGAAGCGAATGCAAAGTGGTAAAACCGGTGCTGATAAGCCATTCATGATTTATCAGCATTTTTACTCCAATAAATACCAGTAAAAAAGCGAGACCGGTCTTCAGGTATCTGAAAAGCTCAATTATATTGATCACCATAAAAAACATAGATCTAAGTCCAAGGATAGCAAATACATTCGAGAAAAAAACCACATACGGATCTTTTGTTATCGAAAAAATAGCCGGTATTGAATCAACGGCAAAAATCACATCACTAAACTCAATTACCATCAAAACAATAAGAAGCGGCGTAATAAAATGCCTGCCATTTTTAGTAACGACAAAATAATGTCTCACGAAAGTCGGGTAAACCGGGAAATGACCCGAAACAAATTTCACAACCGGATGATGGGCAATATCTATTTTTTCCTGCCTGTTCCGGGTGACAAACATCTTTATTCCGGTATATATCAGCAACACTCCGAAAAGATATAATACCCAATCAAATTTTAAGATAATAGCGGATGCTGAAAAGATGAACAGGAACCTGAGTACGATAGCAGCCAGGATTCCCCATATCAGAACACGCCTGTAATATTTCGGATCAACGCCAAAAGCAAAGAAAATCATAACCATGACGAAAATGTTGTCAACAGACAACGATATCTCTATCAGATATCCGGTAAGGAATTCAAGGCTAAGATTGTTGTTGTATACACGAAGCGCTTCCTTGTAACTGAGACCATCAATATTGATGGGGTGGTCGTATTTATCAATGAGGAGCCTGATTTCATCAATATTCCCACCACCACCCATGTGAAACCATTCACCATGGAAAATTATTAAAACATAAAATCCTAAAGAAACACTAATCCAGATGATTGTCTTGGCAAGTGCTTCCTTGAATGGTACAATGTGGTTGCGTTTGTCAAAGACGCCCAGATCAAGCACAAGAAAACCTGCTATTACTATTAAAAATACTGAAAAGAAAACAAGTTCGCTCGGATTCATTGAATCTTGGAATTATATAATACAAAAGTAGGCATTGTAAGGTCAGGCAGTCTTTATTATATTTTGAAAAATCATTGAAATATTAATTAGACCAGGTTATATGAAGTATCAATAAAATCTTTCTAATTTTGGGCACTTTTCCGGAAAAATTTCACTCCGGCAATGTTACAACAACCCGGCATGAAGTGGCCGGGTTAAAAGGAGACTCCAATGACGAACTTTACTGAAATGAATCCGAACCCGCTGGTTCAGTATCTGAATAAGCCAGCTGAAGAATTTACAAGGACCGATCTTGTCAAATACATTGAAGACCATAACATTGAAATGGTTAATTTCAGATATGCCGGTGGTGATGGCCGACTGAAAACATTGAATTTTGTGATTAGTTCCCGCCAGCACCTCAACAGTATACTGACCACCGGAGAACGGGTAGACGGATCTTCCCTTTTTCCGTTTATTCAGGCTGGTTCAAGCGACCTTTATGTTGTACCACGTTACAGAACAGCGTTTGTCAACCCTTTTTCCGATGTTCCCTCACTTGATATCCTGTGTTCGTATTATAATAAAGACGGCGAACCCCTCGAAAGCTCCCCGGAGTATGTGCTCCGAAAGGCACACAGGGCTTTGAAAGAAAAAACCGGTTACAGTTTTCATGTGATGGGTGAACTGGAGTATTATGTTATCAGCGAAGAAGAAGACATTTTCAGGGCTGTTGATCAGAAAGGTTACCACGAATCCTTCCCGTTTGCGAAATGGGAGCAGCTCCGGACAGAAGCCATGACAGCAATGGCGAAAGCCGGATGCCTTATCAAATATGGTCATTCCGAAGTGGGTAATTTTTCCCAGGACGGAAGATTGTATGAGCAGAATGAAATTGAATTCATGCCAACCAACCTCGAAGAAGCTGCCGACCAGTTGGTAATTGCAAAATGGATTCTCAGGTCTCTGGCTTATAAATATGGAGTTACCGTGACCTTTGCACCAAAAATTACAGTCGGTAAAGCAGGTAGCGGATTGCATATACATACCAAACTGGTAAAGGATGGCAGGAATCAGATGATCGAAAATGGAAAACTCAGCGATGTTGCACGCAGAGCCATTGCCGGTTATCTTGAACTTGCCCCGTCGCTCACTGCATTTGGGAATAATAATCCTACTTCCTATTTCCGTCTTGTACCGCACCAGGAAGCCCCAACCAACATTTGCTGGGGTGACCGCAACAGAAGTGTTCTCGTAAGAGTACCCCTCGGATGGACCGGTGAGAATAAAATGATCTATCATGCAAACCCGCTGGAACAACCTGCCAATGAAGATTTTTCACAATTGCAGACCGTAGAATTCAGGTGTCCGGATGGCTCCGCCGACATTTACCTCCTGCTTGCCGGTCTTACAGTTGCCGCCAGACATGGACTGGAAATGGAAGATGCACTCGAAAAAGCCGAAAAGACTTACGTAGATGTCAATATTTTTGATGAACAGAACAAAGCAAGGCTGGCAGAACTGAACAAACTTCCGGTTTCCTGCTGGGAATCGGCTTCTTTATTGGAGAAACAGTCTGATATTTACCTCAAATACGGAGTCTTCTCAGAAGGGGTGATTTCAGGGGTAGCCCGGAAACTTCGCAGTTACAACGATGAACATCTGCGCGATGATATCGATTGCAAAAAAGAAAAGATAATCGGACTGGTCGAAAAATATTTCCACTGCGGCTAGTCGGACAGAAGTTTTTTTCACAGCTTTTTCTCACTTTCCAATTTAAGATTTCCAGGGATTTTCCCCTGTGAAGCAGCCTGCCATAAAAAAGCCGGTTCCGGTCCGATGGATTAATCATGTATTTCCATAAAGACCTGCTACTTTTTCCGAATTGCACGCCATTTTGTCTGAATTATCCATACCAGACTGCCATTATGGCTTGTATTATTGCATATTACGAAGCCCGAAATGGTTGGCATAAAGATTGAAAAACTGAATTCATCAATTCAAAAAAAACTTAAAGGAGGACCATAAAATGACTTTAGTACGTTTCAACAACCAACCAGCTTTATCAGGTTTACTGGATCAGATGTTTTTCACTGCCTCGCGCCAGTCAGGCAATTGCGAAACCCCGGTTAACATCATTAACAATGAAAATTCGTTCATTCTTGAAATGGCTGTTCCCGGCTATTCCAAAGAAGAAATCAGCATCAATCTCGAACAGCAGTTGTTAAAGATCAGCGCCGAAGCCAAAGAGAATCAGACCGACGACAATAAATATCTGCGCCGCGAATTTTCACTGAATGGATTAAGCAGAAGTTTTAACCTGCCCAAAAACATCGATACCGAGAAAATCAGCGCCGATTTCCGCGATGGCATACTCAAAATAACCCTGCCACGTAAACAGGAAGATTTAATTAAAAAAGAGATCAGCATTTCCTGATCGATCTAACAGGTAAAAAGCCGCAGATATCATTTCTGCGGCTTTTTTATTTTCCTTCTTTAAAATAGTGACCTTTGGCGGTTCAAAATAATTAGAATGACAGCATCCGGCAGGGCACATCTGGCACTCATTGTTTCGGGATTGCTTTATGGAGCAAATTACTGGGTTGCCAAAGGCCTGATGCCCGGATTTATGCAGCCCATGCAGATTATATTTACCAGAGGGCTTGTGTCTCTTGTTCTCATGTGGGTAGTTGCATACTTTTTCAAAGATCGCTCCGTTGAAAAAAGTGATCATCGTACATTGGCAGCGTGCGGCCTCACAGGCATAGCCATCAACCAGGCATTCTTCTTCATCGGGCTCAACCTTACCAGCCCGGTTGATACAGCTTTGATTCATTCGGGCAGCCCTGTTATTGTTCTATTGTTCTCGGCACTACTTGCCGGAGAAAAAACCGGCCGGTTAAAAATAGCAGGAATTGCTTTAGGTGCTTCCGGGGCACTACTCCTGGTTTTGCAGGGGAATTTCAATGGCGGGGGAAGCAATCACCTTGTGGGAAACACACTGATATTTCTCAATATAGTATCTTACAGCCTATATCTGGTAATGGTAAAACCCCTGATGGCAAAATACAGTGCCTTCACCATTATGAAATGGGTATTTCTGTATGGGTTTGTTTTTGCATTGCCCTTTTGCGTTACCGGCTTAAGAGAAATGAGTTTTACTTCATTTACGCCCTATGCCTGGTTTGCCATCTCTTATGTTGTAATAGGCACTACTTTCATTTCTTACTTATTGACAACCTGGTCACTCAAGATCGTGAGTGTTGGTATCGCCGGTTACTATATTTACATGCAGCCGGTAATTGCTGCCACTATTGGTATCATACTGTTCAATGAAAGCCTGACTCTGCCTAAAATTCTTTCGGCGATATTGGTTTTTACAGGGGTATTTCTGGTTAACCGGAATCCGGCAATCAGAAAAGGTGCCGGAAAGGGATAAGGAACCATCCGAAAATCTTCTCAAACAGCGGTCTGCGTTTCCATGACTGATAATTGAAACCAACACAGTGATCAAGAGTTACATCGAGATGTTTCCTCAAAAGTTCAACTGTTTTCTTATGATTTCCAACCAGTACGATTTCGTGAAGGTACCTGAAACTCCTGTAATCAAAATTGGCGGAACCTATTGCAAATATTTCATTATCAACAAGTAAACACTTTGCATGGAGGTTTGCCGGCTGATAGTAATGAATGTTAATATTATAGTTATAGTAGAATCCCATGTATCGTTTGGCGGCCAGCATCATATTTCTTCTGATTTTATAACCAGGGATAAAATAAGGTGATTCAATTACTATTTCATGACGGGCATTTTTAATAAGCTTTTCGTAACGCTTCTTTACCTGCTGCCTGTATATGGAAGGCAGGTCCTGTATAATCTCAAATCCTTTGTAATGTATGGTCTTCTTAAAGGAAAACTTATTAAATATGTACTTCCTGTAGAGCTTATAACTATCCAGGAATGATTTCCTGAATAAGGGTGTAATGGGTCCGTCCAGCCTGAGCATCAACTCACGCCATTTCATCGAATAGGCTGTTATATTCGCCGATCCGATATAAGTGATTTTATCATCTATGATCAGCAGTTTACGATGGTTTCGCCGGTGATTCTTTGTAAAAAAGTCAATAAAAAATCTGATTTTTTTGAAATATCTGACTTCCCCGCCATGTCTGGAAATTTCATCAAAGAAGGAAGGATTGGGTGGAGTTCCCCATGAATCGAGCAACAGTTTTACCTGAACTCCCTCACTGCATTTTTTGACAAGAAGGTCCCTGAAACGTGTACCGTTTGAATCATGTCCGAACTTATAAATTTCCAGAAAAATGTAACTTTTTGCAGACCCAATATCATCCAGCATTACCTGACTAAAAACAGCCGGATCATCAAACAGATCAACATTATCCAACACATCATTTTCCATACTCAAAAAGCCCTCACGATCTTACAAAATTATCAATTAAATCCGTTTGAGCCTTTGTGATATTAAAATCCCGGAATAATAAAACCTTTGGACATTCAATAACAAAAATACAGAAGCCGGAATTCCGGCTTCTGTAAAATGCAAGAGATTTTGGCTCAACAGGAATGGCTTAACCCAGCAATATTTTTTTTATTGCAAGTGCATTGCTGGCAGAAAAACCTTTTCCAAAAATGATACTCTTTGAAAATGATTCAATAAGGATGTTTACCCCAAACCCCGATTTAATGATTCTAATATTGACTATGTTCCTGTGGGGAATGGAAAAAGAATGTAATACCGTAAATGGATGTCTTTTCTTCTTTATGGTTACAAAGGTATCGTCAATCTCAATAATTTCAGGCGAAAAGATACTTCCGCCATTGATTACTCTTGATTGAAATTTAAATACGTGCATAGAATTCATAGAGGCATATATAGGTATCTTGAATTTCATTGTATTAATATCTGTTTGTCAAAATTGATGCTTCAGTGTCAGAAAAATTACACTCGTTGTGTCTGCATATCATCCGGAAAATATCCGCATCGGTAAGTGAGTTCAGAAAACGGTAGGACTCACGAAGGCTGAATCTGCCGGAAATTTTGCCGAAAGGACATGAGGGTTGAAGCCTCCCTGATGGACATTGTTTCACAAGACCGAGCGCGCTAACAACCATTATACTCCTTTCTTCATTCATTTTTCAAAATGAATTTACCTTGACAGAAGAATTTATCCTCTATCAAAAATACGTCATAGAAAAAGTAAAAACCGGGGAGATTATCAGATGTAGTTGTTTTTTTATCCGGCGCAGGTAATTCGTCTGATTTCTGCAGAAAAGGTAAAACTTAAAGTGTCCTGAGCGCCTTGAGCAATTCGTCCCTCTTTCTTGTTGCTACAGGAATTTCCGTGTTATCACTGAGAACACACATCAACTCGTCTCTTTTGAATTTAACAAGGTACTTCAGATTAATCAGGTGGGAATGGTGAACCCGATAGAAATCATGGGATTCAAGCGTATCAGAGAACTCTTTGATCGATTTTGATATTAATATTTTCTCTTTGTTTTCCATATAGAAAACTGTGTAGTTCCTGGCTGACTCGCAACGGATTATTTTATCAATATCAACAATATGAATGGTCTCAGAAGTCTTGAGAACCAGACGCCTGTTTTCCGCCGGCTGAGGTTTCATATAATCCAGCAGAAGCTTTTTCAGCCTTTCATTAATGTTTTCATTCTCAATGGTAGCTGTAGCTTTATCGATGGCACTTTGTAATTCAGCTGGGTCTATTGGTTTTGTAAGATAATCCAAAGCATTGTATCTGAAGGCTTTAATAGCATACTCCTCATAAGCGGTTACAAAAATAATTCTGAACGAAATTGGCATAATCGACCGCAGCAGATCAAAACCGGTTCCATCGGGCATTTTAATATCCAGCAATAACAAATCCGGATTATGCCTTGAAATAGCTTCGATACCCGACTTGATACTCTCGGCTTCCGCAACCACTTCTATCCCCTTGCAATAAAGCCTGAGCATTTCACGGAGAGTTTCGCGCGATCTGCTTTCATCATCGATGATTATTGTCCGGATCATTGAATTGTGATTATACTATTTAATTTTCAATATTCTGCAAAAATAATAAGAATTGTCAGTTAAATACACAATATGTATATTTATTAAAAATATTCTGCATAACGAATTGTACATTTCAAAAATAAAGATCGAGCCTTTAAATTGTAATTTCAGGCGAATTATTTGCCTGTCAGCTGATTTACAAATCGTTTAACGTACATTCTGTTTAAAAATCATGATGGTTTAAGGTTAATCCCTATTTTTGTTCAAAATTCAGATTATGGTCAGATCGATGACAGGATATGGTAAAGCATTGGCCGTTTTACCGGGAAAATCAATCATAATAGAAATTAAGTCATTGAACAGCAAACAGTTTGACATGAACCTCCGGCTTCCTGCCATTCTGCGTGAACGGGAGCCTGAACTTAGGAACATCATTGCAAAAGCTATTGAACGCGGGAAAGTGGATGTGAATGTCTCCGTTGACTATACCGGATCTGACCTGCCAGCCTCCATAAACCGCCCATTGGCCCTTGCCTATTACCATGAATTAAAATCCCTTGCAAAGGAAACAGGCGAGACCAATGCTGACCTTCTGTCCATTGTGATGAAAATGCCAGATGTAACCAGGCAATTGAAGGAAGAAACAGATGAAACTGAATGGAATGAAATATATAAAGCATTTAGCATTGCTTTGAACCAGTACGAAGAATTCAGAAAACATGAGGGCGCCCTGCTTGAAGAGGATTTTTCTGCAAGAATAAAAACCATTCAAAATCTGCTGATCCGGGTTGAGCCATTTGAAGCCGGACGCAACAATCTCCTCAGGGAAAAACTCAGGGCAAGCATTTCAGAATTCATCGACAACAATACCCTGGATGCCAATCGTTTTGAACAGGAAATTATCTATTATCTCGAAAAACTGGATATTACAGAAGAGAAAGTCAGGCTTCAGAAACATTGCGACTATTTCCTTGATACACTGAATGAGAAAGAAGCCAATGGCAGAAAGTTGAATTTTATTACCCAGGAAATCGGAAGGGAAATAAACACACTTGGTTCAAAAGCCAATGATGCCGGGATGCAGAAACTTGTTGTCCAGATGAAAGACGAACTGGAAAAAATAAAGGAACAACTGGCCAATATTCTATAATATGCCGACGGGTCCGGGTAAGGAAAAAAAGCTTATTATTGTATCTGCCCCTTCCGGGGCCGGGAAGACCACCATCGTCAGGCACCTTCTATCCTGTAATCTTGGATTGGCTTTTTCGGTATCTGCAACTACCAGGGCAATTAGACCGGGGGAAGTTGACGGGAAAGACTATTTTTTCATTTCTGAAGAAGGGTTTAAAAGCAGGATCAAAAAGGGTGACCTGCTGGAATGGGAAGAAGTTTATAAAGGAACTTTCTATGGAACACTGCGATCGGAAGTTGAAAGAAACATGAAGAAAGGATTTCATGTTATCTTTGACGTTGATGTAGTAGGGGGTATAAATATCAAGAATGCATTCGGGGAAAGGGCTTTCTCTGTATTTGTCAGCCCCCCTTCCGTTTCTGATCTTGAAATCAGGCTGAATAAAAGACATACGGATTCCGAAGAGACCATCAGGAAACGAATGGAAAAAGCAAAGTGGGAGATGGAGTTCGCTGACAAATTTGATTTCATTCTGGTGAATGATGATCTGGAAAAGGCAAAGGCTGAAGTTTTGGCAAAAGTTAAAGAATTCCTTAAAAATTAAAAGGACAGCAATATTCAGGAGATGCAGAAATCTGAAGTAGCATTAATGTTTTCCGATATCAGGGGCTATTCAAGACTCCTGGAACTTGATGAGCAGGATGCCATTGGATTACTGGCCCTTCATGACAAAATTTCCCAGGAAGTTATCAACGAATACAATGGTCGTTTGGTCAAACGCAACGATGATTCCGTTCTTGCTTCCTTTGTTTCGGCAAATGATGCCTATTTATGTGCACTCGACTTTCTTGAAAGACTTAAATCCTTCAATGAAAATAAAGACAAACCAAGAAGGCTGATTGTTAGCATCGGGCTGCACAAAGGGATTGTAGAAACACGCAATGATGCTATTTTCGGAGAACAGGTGAACATTGTTGCCAGACTTCAGGCACTTGCTGAGCCAGGTAGTGTTTGTATGTCAGACACAATTTACGGGGCAATAAGCCGGATGATCGATATTAAAGCCATCGAATACAGGGATGTAGAACTCGAAAACCTGCCCGGCAGCCACAATGTTTACAAGACATTGTCAATCTACCGTGAAGAATTTAAAACTGTACGTCCGATTTTACATGAAAAATCCGATTTCCGTTACAGAATCAGGGAAATAGAACATATCAGAGGGAATGGAGGTTCATTCTTCATTACCGCGTTTTCTTCCTTTGCCATTATTTCTCTTTTTATCCTTCTTGCCGGCTGGTTCCATTCCCGTCAGTCAGGCATTGAGTATACAGGACTTGTAAAATCATGGTTTAATTCTCCGGCTTTGTATGCAGCTCTTATACCGGCGTCCGTTTTTCTTTCAGCCTTGTATGCCAGGAGAAAAATGCGTGCTGTTTTCGACGATATCAGGGATGTTGACCGGATATTATCATACATCATGTCACAACTAGGGTATAAGCATCCTGTCCACTCAAAAGGGTACATGCTTTTCAAACCCCAGGGTGCCAATTTTTTTATTCTCGGCATGCGCAAATTCAGGGCCAGGGTCGACGGGAACACCATAGTACTGCAAGGGCCTTATCTTTACATGTCGAAGCTGATCAAGATGCTGAAATACTATGAGCAAACCGGAAAAACCGATAAGTTCTAAAAAAACAGGGCTCTTTTTCGGATCTTTCAACCCGATTCACAACGGACATCTCTGTATCGCCGAGTACATGATTGAATACGGAGGTCTTAAAGAAGTCTGGTTTGTACTTTCCCCCCATAACCCCCTGAAAGACAAAACCACCCTGCTTTCAGACTATGCCAGGTTAGAAATGGTACAAGCAGCTATTGATGATGATAACCGCTTCAGAGTCAGCGATATTGAATTTCATATGCCCCGACCCAGCTACACAATTGATACCCTTACCCGGTTATCCGAGAAATATCCTGACAGGCTATTCGTAATGATTGCCGGTACTGATGTGCTGCCAACTTTCCATAAATGGAAGAATTACCAGCAACTGCTTGAACAATACAGATTTATGATCTATCCCCGTGAAGAGGGCCGTGAACATACTTTACTTGAGCATCCATCGGTTCAACTGGTTGATGCACCAAAAATAGAAATATCATCGAGCTTTATCAGAAATTCGATTCTTAACGGCAAAAGTGCGCGCTACTTTATGCCCGACAGCGTTTACCGGCTTGTAGATAAATACGGGTATTATCTGAAGTAGGAATTTCTGATTCCTGATTTCTTATTCTGTCGCATTCGCTGTTTCAGGATATTATTTGACAAAAGACAGTTAGAAGAAATCGGCATTCGTTATTCAGGTTGACACCGTCGGAAAAAACCAGCAATAACCGGGAGTGTTTTTTCCGGCGCCTCGAGAAAACCCATATGTCCCACTTTATCCAATAAAAGAATTTCGGAATGGGAAGGCAGCATCGCCTGGGCCATCAGTTTGTTGTAGGGCATCCTGCTGTCGTTTTTACCTATTACGAAGAGCACAGGAAGTTCCGTGGACATTAGAAAATCAAGCGATCCTTTCCTGTCCATCATCCCCTGCAGTGCTGCCACCACTGATTTGCCCGATGTGGAGGCTGCACGGTTTCTAAGGGCTTCAATTTCCTTGTCCAGCCTCAGTTGGTTTTCTTCAGCAAATAAATCCGGAATAAACTGGTGAATAAAGTTGGTCCGGTTTAGTTTAACAATGTTGATTGTTCTGCGACGGTTCTCCTTTGCAGCATCATCATCAGGGGCAGCATGCGAATGAAAGAGAACAACTCCCCTGACTTGCGACGACCGGTTCCAGGCGATTTCCAGACTTACATAGCCGCCCATACTGTGACCGCAGACGACAAATTTATCTATCTTCAGATGATCAATGATTGCCAGTACACTTTCAGCCAACAGTTCCATTGAATGAATTTCATCTGCAACTCCGCTCCGGCCATGACCGGGTAAATCAACCATCAGCACACTGAAATCCTTCTCCAGCTGACGCGCAAAATCATCCCAGATATCAAAGGATTCCAGAAAGCCATGCAACAGAACTACCCATGGCCCGGCACCAGTGACATGGTAATGAATCGGGGTTTCACGGAAGGAGATAAATTCGCTCATAAACGAAAAAGTTATGGGGTTACAGGGTTTGAGAATTTCAGGGTTTCAGAATTCAAGTAATGAGTTGGTAGTTGGCAGCCGTGCCTGCCCTCCTTCGGCGGGTAAACCGGCAGGCAGGTTGGCAAAAAAGATTCAGGGTTCAATGTTACAGAACTTCAGATTTTCAGTGTTTTAACTTTCTTTATATTTTTTAAACGCAGGAACTCGGCATATCGTGTTCCTACATCTAAAAAAATATCATGCTCTTTGCTATGGGTAATTTGCACTGCGCCCTTAACCAATTGAAGTTAATTCCTGCCACAATGATAGAGACACGGGGAGTGGCGGACAAGGCGAAAAGGGTCGAAAGACAAATCCTTACGTTAAAAGCCAGATATCTTTCTGAAATCTATCATGTTAGCCTCTCCTTGTCTCCATTTCCCTATCTCTACTTGTCTGCCTCTGAAGAGACGAATCCTCTCTTTTAAATACTTTGCTCCATGCATTGAGCCCTGAGCCCCTTACTTCGCCATCATGGCTTCAACTTCAGCAACTGTTTTTGGAATCGGTTTACCTAATACCCTATACCCTGATTCTGTAACCAATACATCGTCTTCGATGCGGATACCACCAAAATCCTTGTAGGTTTCAGCTTTCTCATAATTAATAAATTCCGTGAACTTCCCTTCTGCTTGCCATTGATCAATCAGAGCCGGAATAAAATAGATCCCGGGTTCAACCGTTAACACGAATCCCGGTTGCAACCGGCGGCCAAGGCGCAGGAAGGCAGTTCCGAACTGATCGGAACGTTTGGTTTCCTCGTCATAACCCACATAATTCTCACCGACATTTTCAAGATCGTGGACATCCATACCCAGCATATGGCCGAGACCATGGGGAAAGAACATCGCATGGGCACCCTGCTTTACAGCTTCATCCAGATCGCCTTTCATCAGTCCGGCATCTTTCAGACCCTGTGCAATTACCTTAGCTGCAAGCAGGTGAATTTCCCGGTAAGGTATACCCGGCTTAATCGCTTTGATGGCTTCCATGTTTGCCTTCAGGACGATTTCGTATATTTCCTTCTGCCTGGCACTGAACTTCCCTCCTACCGGAACTGTACGGGTGATATCGCTTGCGTAAAGTGTTTCCTCCGATTCGCAGCCGGAGTCAACCACCAGCATCCTGCCTTCAACCAGCGTATTTCCATGATTGTGGTTGTGTAATGTCTGGCCATCCATACTAAGTATGACTGGAAATGAAACAGGACCAGCGTTGGCAAGGGCAATGCCTTCGATGGTTCCGGCAATTTCCTGCTCAACCACCCCTGGATGGGCCATTTTCATGGCAGTGGTATGCATTTTATAAGCCACATTAACCATCTTTTCAATTTCCCTGATCTCCTCTTCCGATTTGATGCAACGAAGTTTTACCACACCTTTGATCAGTTCAGCGGATGCACTGGCTTTCAGTTCCGTAACCGGGATTCCCAGCATCTCTGAAAGCCATATTTTGGTTTCACCACGGTAGGGAGGCAGAAAATGAACCTTCCGGCCTTTGGCAAGACCTTCCCTGACATAACCGGCAAACTCCCCCAGTGGCAGTGTGCTTGCTATCCCGGCCAATTTCCCGCGGTCAGCCATTGAAGGCTGCGGCCCCATCCAGATAATGTCGTCCATATCAACATCATTGCCGAACAGAATGTCCTTTCCGTTATCAAGGTCAATAATTCCGGCAAGATCGGGCTGGTTGATACCGAAGAAGTAACTGAAGGAACTGTCCTGCCTGAAATGATAGGTATTGGCCGGGTAATTGAATGCGGCTTCGGTATTGCCGGGAAACAGGATAATTCCGTTTTTTACTTCTTTGCGTAAGGCATTGCGGCGATGGGTATAGGTTTCGGGTTTAAACATGATGGAGTATTTTTAATTTGGGTTGTGGTTGCAAATCTTCACGAAATATCGTGCCCCTACAAAAATAGCATTTTTGTTTCTTTCAGGAACAATCAGACCTGCAAAAACCGGTAATTGACAACGATCGTAAGAACATGTATAGTGATGTCCTGATCAGAACTTATAATAAGTGGTCTGTTTGAGCAACATATTTCAGGAGGTGTCGCAGGCAAAGGGCCTGAGCCGCCTAAATTACCTGGGGATGAAAAAGAACCTACTCCCCACCCTCTACTCCTTACTCCTTACTCACAAATCTCTCGCCTGCTTTCTCATGAGAGCCTCAATCTCGTCCGGCTCAATCGGAATATGCACCATCAGGTCGAGAGGCTCATCATCTACCACTATGTCGTTCTCGAGACGGATGCCGATGCCTTCTTCCGGAATATAGATGGCCGGTTCGCAGCTCAGAACCATACCTTTCGCCAGGGTCTGTTGTTTGGTTCCGACATCGTGCACATCGAGGCCCATAAAATGGGATGTACCATGCATATAATATTTGAAAAACAAAGGGCTGGCAGGATCCTGGTTAAGGACATCTTCTTCTGTAAACAGCCCTAGTCCGATAAGCTCCTTTTCTACTATTTTGCAGACTTCTGCATGGTATTTATCAATGGTGGTTCCGGGAACCAGCATACGCGATGCCTTACGTAACACCCTTAACACTGCCTCATACACTTGACGTTGCCGTGGCGTAAATTTCCCGTTCACCGGGATGGTGCGTGAACAGTCGCCGGCATAATTGGCATATTCGGCACCGAAATCAAGCAGCAACAGGTCACCGTCAAGGCATTTCTTATCGTTGCTGTTATAATGCAGTATGCAGGTATCGGCTCCTGAAGCGATGATGGGTGGATAAGCGTGACCACCGGCACCATTTCTGATAAATTCATGGGTAATTTCAGCTTCCACCTCATATTCCATCACTCCGGGTTTCACGAAATCTAGCACACGGTTGAATGCCTTTCCGGTGATTTCGCAGGCTTTTATCATCTGCTCAATTTCCTCATTTTCTTTGATCATCCTGAGTTCAGAGAGCAATGGGGCAAGCCTTTCAAAATTATGTAAAGGATAGTCGTTCCTGAGTTGCTGCATAAAACGCAGGTCCCGTGAAGGGACATCGGTTGAGAAACGGGGATTTTCATTCTGGTTAAGGTAAACAATACCTGCCCTCGACATCAGTTCCCTGAAAACGCTGTCAAAATCATCCAGCCACTTGATGGTTTTAACGCCTGATATAAGACGTGCATCCTCAAGGGTATATTTATGACCATACCAGGTAACCATCAGGTCGCTGGTCTTTACGGTAAATATAATTTCACGCATGGCTTCAACCGGATGATTGGGAAACAGTGTAAGCACGCACTTTTCCTGATCGAGACCCGTAAGGTAAAAAAGATCGCTGCTCTGCCTGTATGGAAAACACTGGTCGCCATTACGGGGCATTTCATCATTGGCCAGGATAACAGCCAGTGCACCCGGCTTCAGTTTTTTTTCAAGTTTCAGACGGTTTCGGACAAAGAGATCGGAGGGAATTGGCTGATAACGCATAAGCTGCAATTTAGAATGATTATATTTAGTATTTTGATTTGCTTTTGGTAGGTTAATGGTTAATTTTGTTTCGCTGATACATCGAGAAACATCAATACGACTGCAAAAAGCAAATTTAGCACTTTAAGGGGTTTACCTGATAATTTACAGTATTTTTTCACAATAACCTGCAATTCTTATGGCTTTAACGTACTCATCAGTAACCAAAAAAATAATCATGGCACTGGCAGGGTTGTTCCTGATCAGTTTCCTGATTGTTCACCTGAGTATTAACCTTCTACTCCTTTTCGACAGTTCAAGGGAATCATTCAACGTCGCCGCCCGTTTTATGGCAACCAACCCTGTTATACAGGTCATGCAGATTGTGCTGTTTGGCGGATTTATCCTTCATATTCTGGTGGGTATCATCCTTCAGATACAGAACTGGATGGCAAGGCCAACACGATATAAAATAGAAGGATATTCACAATCATCATTCTTCTCAAAATTCATGATCCACACTGGTGCTGTGATCCTTGCATTTCTGGTAATTCACCTGTTTAATTTCTTTTTTAAAGCAAAATTTGGTGAAATGCCTGAAGTGATGATTGATGGAACATTGATGGAAGATATGGGGCTACTCGTGATTGAGAAGTTTAAAGAATTCCCGTATGTGCTGATGTATTTGGTCTGGCTGCTTTTTCTCGGTTTTCACCTCGACCATGCCTTCCATTCTGCACTGCAGTCGCTCGGGTTAAACCACAGCAAATATACCCCATTGGCATTCGGCCTGAGCAGGGCTTTGGCCATCTTGATTGCCGGTGGTTTTATCCTGATTCCGGTTGTGATATATGTAACTCAGTAATTCATTGAAATTCAAAGTTTAAGCGAAATGGCTGAATTAAACTCAAAGATACCCAAAGGCCCACTGCCACAAAAATGGACCGATTATAAAGCCCACACCAACCTGGTTAACCCGGCAAACAAACGCCGGCTTGAAATCATTGTGGTCGGCACCGGACTTGCCGGAGCCTCGGCAGCAGCCAGTCTGGCCGAACTCGGTTTTAAGGTAAAGAACTATTGTTATCAGGACAGTCCGCGCCGCGCCCATAGTATTGCAGCCCAGGGCGGAATCAATGCTGCAAAGAATTATCAGAACGATGGTGATAGTGTTTACAGGTTATTTTATGATACCATCAAGGGGGGCGACTACCGCGCCCGTGAGGCCAATGTACACCGCCTCGCCGAAGTCAGCAACAGCATCATCGACCAGTGCGTGGCACAAGGTGTTCCATTTGCCCGTGAATACGGCGGGTTGCTCGACAACCGTTCATTTGGCGGAGCCCAGGTTTCTCGTACCTTTTATGCAAGAGGACAGACCGGTCAGCAGTTGTTGCTAGGAGCATACAGTGCCCTGAGCCGTCAGGTCAAAAAGGGCAATGTTGAATTGTTCGCCCGGCATGAAATGCTCGATGTGGTAGTGGTAGAGGGACGTGCCCGCGGTATTATTGTCCGCAACCTGGTTACCGGAGCCATTGAACGCCATGCTGCCCATGCTGTTGTACTTGCAACCGGTGGTTATGGCAATGTATTTTTCCTTTCGACCAATGCCATGGGTTCCAACGCCACTGCTATATGGAAAGCCCACAAAAGGGGCGCATACTTCGGCAACCCATGCTTCACGCAGATTCACCCTACCTGCATCCCTGTTCACGGCGATTTCCAGTCGAAACTTACCCTGATGAGCGAAAGTCTCCGCAACGACGGCCGCATCTGGGTGCCGAAAAAGAAAGAAGATGCCGAAAATATCAGGCATGGGAAACTATTGCCAACCCAGATAGCTGAAGAAGACCGTGACTATTATCTTGAACGCCGCTACCCGGCATTCGGCAACCTCGTACCCCGTGATGTAGCCTCCCGCGCTGCCAAAGAAAGATGCGATGCCGGATTCGGTGTTGGTGAAACCGGCCTGGCTGTTTATCTTGATTTCAGCGACTCTATCAACCGACTTGGGAAAGGGGTTATTGAATCCCGTTATGGAAACCTTTTCCAGATGTACGAGAAGATTGTTGACGAAAATCCATATAAAACACCCATGATGATCTATCCGGCTGTGCATTATACCATGGGCGGCCTGTGGGTCGATTATGAACTGATGACCACCGTTCCGGGACTGTTTGCCATCGGGGAAGCCAACTTCAGCGACCACGGAGCCAACCGCCTGGGCGCTTCTGCCCTGATGCAGGGGCTGGCCGACGGCTATTTCGTGTTGCCTTATACTATTCAGAATTATCTCTCTGATCAGATCAGGGTACCGAAATTCTCACCTGATCTTCCTGAATTCATTCAAACAGAAAAAGAAGCCACCGGCAGATTGCAGCGCCTGTTAAATATAAAAGGAAACCAGACTGTCGACAGCTTCCACAAACGTCTCGGATTGATCATGTGGGACAATGTAGGTATGGGTCGCAACGAGGCTGGGCTCAAAAAAGCCATTGTTGAAATCGCAAAATTGCGTGAGGAATTCTGGAAAGATGTAAAAATACCCGGAACAAATAATGAAATCAATCCCGAACTTGAAAAAGCCGGGCGGGTTGCCGATTTCCTTGAACTCGGTGAGTTGATGGCCAGGGATGCCCTGAACCGCAATGAATCGTGCGGAGGACATTTCCGTGAAGAATACCAGACACCTGAAGGTGAAGCCCTCAGAAACGACGAAGAGTTCAAGTATGCAGCAGCCTGGGAATATACCGGAGAAAACAGTGAGCCTGAGTTGAACAGGGAAGCGCTCGACTATGAGTTTGTAGAAGTAAAACAGAGGAATTACAAGTAAAAACCGCTGAACATGAATTTGACACTCAAAATATGGCGTCAGAAAAACGCCACCAGCAAAGGCAGATTTGTAACCTATCAGGTGAACGATATTTCGACAAGCAGTTCTTTCCTCGAAATGATGGATGTACTGAATGAATCATTGGTCATAAAAGGAGAAGATCCGGTCGCGTTTGATCACGATTGCCGTGAAGGCATCTGTGGAGCCTGCAGCATGTACATCAACGGCCATCCGCATGGCCCTGACAAAGCAGTAACTACCTGCCAGTTGCATATGCGTAAATTCAAGGATGGCGATACCATCGTAATTGAACCCTGGCGGGCAAGACCATTCCCGGTGCTGAAAGACCTGATTGTTGACCGTACTGCATTTGACAAAATCATTCAGGCTGGCGGATATATTTCTGTGAATACCGGCGGTATCCCCGATGCCAATGCCATACCAATCCCCAAAGTGAATGCTGACCTCTCGATGGATGCAGCGGCCTGTATTGGTTGTGGAGCCTGTGTTGCAGCATGTAAAAATGCCTCGGCCATGCTTTTCGCTTCCGCCAAGGTTTCTCAGTTTGCACTCTTACCACAGGGTCGGATTGAAGCTTCTGAAAGAGTACAGGCCATGGTAGCGGAGATGGATAAACAGGGATTTGGCAACTGCACCAATACGGGTGCCTGTGAAGCCGAGTGTCCCAAGGAAATTTCGATCAGCAACATAGCCCGTATGAACCGCGAATTTCTATCAGCCAAAGTCTGTGCGCCGAAAGTAAAAGAGCAGTCAGGCGGAGGAATCTGAAGAAAAACTCCGGTAAAACCAAGCCAGCGTTCATAATGAACGCTGGCTTGGTTCAGCTATAAAAATATACTTTCAAAAACAGTTTTCGGGTTATTCGGCAATCCGAAATTCTCTTGCAGAGACAGATACTGGCTTCCCGGGCATTCTCCATCTCTGAACGTTTCTGCCATACTGATTCTTTAAAATCGTATATTTGTAACAACAGATGTAATGCCTGATCAGAACTCATTTATCTCGTCTTTTAACTGAAGTCCGAAGATGAAAACACTCATCATACTGCTGCTCACCGTGTTTTACACCGTGGGCAGTTTTTGTCAGGAGACTGTTCCTTCTACCGGAATGATTGACCATCAGTCAAGAGCTGTCATGGAGAGATATAAATATCCGGGACTTGATTTTCCTGATTATCCGCAACTTCAGCTTTCGGCAAAAAGCCGTGAAATTCAGCTCCCACCTATACATGATAATTCAAACCAACCCTACCTGAGACCGGTTTTCAGACAGCAGGGAGCCAGTTGCGGACAAGCTGCCTCTGTGGCTTATAATTTTTGTTACGAAATTAACCGTCTGCGCGGATTACCATCAGATACTTCAATTAATCAATATCCTTCCCACTTTGTATGGAATTTTATGAATGGAACACTTCCCTATTATGGTGAAGGGGTCAGTTATTTTCACACTTTCGATGTACTTTATGATGCAGGCACCCCGACAGAAGATTATTTCGGCCCGATATTTCTCGATGACCGGTATTACTGGATGGATGGATATGAAGGGTATTACCAGGCAATGCACAACAGGGTTTCAGGAATGAATTCCATCCATGCCGGAACCCCTGAGGGCCTGGTCATCCTAAAGCACTGGCTGCATAACCATCTTGACGGGTCTATGATTGGTGGGGTAGCCAACTATTATGCCGGAATGCCCTATTTACCCCATGCCCTGCCTGAAGGTACCCCTGAAGCTGGCAAACTTGTTCAGATAGAGTTTGAACAACTTGCCACTCATGCATTAACCATTGTCGGATACAATGACTCTATCCGTTACGATGTGAATAATGACGGACTGTATACAAATAACCTGGACATAACCGGCGATGGCACTGTAGATATGCAGGATTGGGAGATCGGCGGACTCAAATACGTTAATTCATATGGTACCGATTGGGGCGACTCAGGGTTTTGCTATATGCTTTACCGGACACTGGCACTCAAATACGGACAGGGCGGCATCTGGAACAATTCTGTACATACCCTCCGGCCCGACACTGCCTATCGTCCGCTCTTAACCATCAAAGCAAGGGTGAAGCACAACAAAAGGGGAAGAATCCGGATCACTGCGGGGATAAGTGCAGATACAGCGTGCTATTATCCCGAAAAAACACTCTCCTTTTCAGTTTTCAATTTTCAGGGACTTGATTATTATATGGCAGGGAATACAGGTCCTGATGGCAAATCACTTGAATTCGGGCTTGACATTACCCCTTTGCTGAACTTTTTCAAACCCGCATCTCCTTCAAGGATTTTTCTGATTGTTGATGAAAATGATCCGGATGGTACAGGGGATGGTATGATGGAGAATTTTTCCGTAATTAATTACACGGATCAGAAGGCTACAGAATTTGAATGTACCGACACCCCGCTATCACTTCTGAACAATGACAGGACCCTTGCCTCTGTTGTGGTTGATATCAATTCAGAACCCATTGCCATTTTGCCTGATACGCCCATTGTAATTGACCCCGGAGCAGGAACCGATGTTCAGTTTTCAGCTACAGGCGGGCATCCGCCCTACTTATGGAAACTGAAACATATGTATTCGGAAACGGTAAGTCAGACCACTTACAATGTCCCGGCCGGAGAAATTCAAACGCCGACCGATCCGGCCAACGGATATGCAACCATACCCCTCCCTTTCAGCTTTCCGTTTTTCAGCAGGAATTATGACACACTTTATATGCATGTCAATGGTTATCTGATGTTTGAGAAGCAGGATATGCCTTATTATTATCTGCTGTTTGACGATTTTTACCTCCGACAGGTCAGAGCGATTGCCTGCTACATGAACAAAGACATGGCTCTTCATCAGATAGCAGACAATTACCTGACGGTATCCAAATCACCCGATAAAATCAGTTTCAGCTGGAAGATTTCCGGTCTGGATGGACATAACCAGGCTGCATTTACCGCCTCTGTCTACCCTGACGGAAAAATAGAATTCCACTATGGACCAGCAACCTGTGAGAGGGGTTATTATCCTGTTACCGGATTGGGCAATGGCACCAGGAGTGAAACAATCTACAGTGAGCAAAGTGGGAAGCGTACATCGGATGGGCAGGTGACGGCCTTTATACCTTCGGGTCTGCCACAGGGCATCTCATTAAGTGAAGACGGAGTATTATCCATTGAACCCGAAACAAATCTATTTTCCGACGGCTTAATTATTGAGGTTTCTGACGCTGAGCGTCTGACTACTGAAAAACGTATCCTGGTCACCACCGGACCGGAAATAGATATTCGTCCTTCAGATTCACTCCGGATTCCGGGACCGGGAGTAACAATGCCATTGCTTGTTGAAATAACTAACCACGGTAACCTGCCTTCAGGAAGCCTCAACCTCAATATGGTGGCTGCCTCAGCCAATTCAACAGTAAACGGCGGACCGATTTCCGGCATCGTGATTCAACCAGGGCAATCAATCGTGATAAGGGATGTTTTCAGCATCTCGGTGAATGATACAGTAAGTTCTGTACAGTTGGCCAGAGTTCATGCAACGCTATCTTCAGGTACACAGACAATCAGCAGATTCAGGGAATTCAGCATTGGCATCCCGATGGTGAAGGTGTCTCCTCCTGTTGTTGCCGATGACGATAATTTCATGGCCGATCCTGGAGAAGAAGTGGATCTGGTTTTTACCATTTCCAATTACGGCAATGTATCTGCCGGGAACATCAGGGCAACATTGAACTCAACCGATGCTTTTGCTGCAATAAATGGAAATCCGGTCAGGGAAATAAATGAACTGAAAGCTTATTCAAAAAAAACAATTTCCTATAGGTTTAAAGTAAATGATGCGGCTCCCCCGGGCCGGCTAATAGCCGTTCATCTGACACTTGGCAATCCTGAATCTGTGATTTTTGAAGGAAATTTTTACCTCAATCTTGGCAAACCCACCATCCTGTTAACAGACCTTGATAAAAATTACAACTCTGCAGTTCATATGGCTGCTGCTCTAAGAGCGCTGAATATCAGCTACGATATTACCCAGAATATCGATTCTTCTCTTTTCGGATATGACTACAACTTTCTGTTCCTTGGTCATTACTCAATGAATCATATGTTAACGACCAGAGAGGATAGCCTTTGCACCGGGTTTCTTGATCAGGGCAAAGGCTTTTACCTCGAAGGAGGTTCGTTTTTTAAATTCAACCTGCCAACAATGCTTCGTACCCGGATGAGAACCCAGGGTGCTTATCAGGCCTGGTTAAACCGTCCAGACACCCTTGTAGGTATCTCGGGTATGCCAACGGAAGGCATTCAATTCGATTACACCGGTGACTGGAACAGGACAGAAAACCTGCTGGCACTTGAACCTGCCCTGCCCTGGTTCAGGGATAAAAACTCCGGACTTGATTTCGTGGTTGGTCTCGATTCGGGGTATTACAAGACCATAGCATCCTCTATCGAGTTCGGCGGAATTTCCATGTTTAACAGTCCGGGGAGGGAAGAACTGATGAAACGATACCTTGATTTTCTGGGATACGAGACTTCCCCGCTATCGGTGGTTTTTCAGCCATCCGCGAATCAGATCTGCAAAGGTTCAGGAATTAATTTTCAGCCCATCTCGAGTGGCCTGCCTGTCAGTTATCAGTGGTCTTTCCCTGGCGGGACGCCATCGGCGTGGGATGGACCTGCACCATATATCAGATACGATGTTCCAGGCACTTATTCCGCCAGTATTACTGTTTCAAATGGATTGGAGTATAATACCTTTACACTTGAGAATGTGATAATAGTTGATCATTGTACTGACATCGAAGAAATTGATTCTGAGCAAGTCGCAATTTTCCCAAATCCTGCCCGGGAATTTATCAACATCTCAAATAGGCGTGGGGGAATAAAAGAAGTATTACTCATTGATCTTCAGGGGAGAATCCTGTTAAGAAAAGATTTTGGTGAAAGCAATTCAACTGTAATTGTTTCTGTGGAAAATCTGACTCCGGGTCTTTATTTAGTACTGGTTCACGGAGAAACCTGGTGCGGCTCGTCAAAACTGCTGATAAACTAGCCGGCATTCCTCCAAAACCATTAATTTAGCGGCTAAATCTGAGCAGACTACCAAATGAAATTCAGAGATATTACAGGACAGGAAGTAATTAAAGAGAGGCTCAGGCGCTCGGTCAGGGATAACAGGGTCAGTCATGCCCAGCTGTTTCTGGGACCGGAAGGATCGGGCAAACTGGCCATTGCACTTGCCTATGCACAATATATAAACTGCACTCAGCGCACGGATGACGATTCCTGTGGGATTTGCAGTTCCTGTCTGAAATATGAAAAGATAATTCATCCTGACCTTCATTTTATATACCCGGTAGCGAAAACAAAAGAAGTTGAAGACAAACCCCTCAGTAAACTTTTTCTCACCCACTGGAGAAATATGATTATTGAAAAAAGGGCTGTTTTCGGACTTCAGGACTGGTACCAGCAGATCGGACTGGAAAACAAACAGGGCATAATCAATGCGGAGGACTGCAATGAAATCATTCGTACCCTGAGTTACAAATCCTATGAATCAGAGTATAAGGTAATGATCATATGGATGGTAGAAAAACTATTTCATGCCGCTGCGCCAAAAATCCTGAAAATCCTGGAAGAACCACCAGACAAAACACTTTTCATCCTGATCTCAGAACAGGCCGATATGGTGCTGCCTACCATTCTCTCAAGGACCCAGCTGGTAAAATTCAGCCGGTTAAGCGATCCTCAGCTTGTTGAAGCACTGAAGACCCGTACCTCCTGCACCGACAATGACGCCAACCAGGTTAAGTACCTGGCAGATGGCAACCTTAATGCTGCTATAAAAATCCTGGAAACGGGCGAAACCGACCAGGCAAATTTTGAATTCTTCAGGTTATGGATGAGGCAGTGTTTTAGAAATGATATCCGGGAAATCAGCAGAATGACATCAGATTTTACATCCCTGGGCCGCGAAAAGCAAAAAAGCCTGATGGCCTATGCATTAAAGATCATCAGGTTCTGCATTCACAACAGGATAGGAAACCACCAGCAAATCAGGACTGACGGTGACGAACTTAAATTTATTCGCGATTTCACGCCATTTATTCATCCCCTGAATGCAAACCGGCTCAACGAAGAGTTCAACAAGGCTTACTACAACATTGAAAGGAATGGTAATGCAACAATTATATTCATGGATCTGTCTTTACAGTCAATGAAATGGCTGAAAATCAAGTCGAAAACAACCTGAAACCCACTTCAGGCCAGAAAAGTCCGGGAGCTTTTTTCAATATTGCATCGGGTGATTTATCAGTAAAGTCAATCCACTGATCAGGCTATGCCCCTGATGGAATTCTGGATTATGTAACACAAAAAAGTGTAAATTTGTACCATACAGTGAGTGACGATACTGACCGTTCACAATCAACATATTACATCCCTGAAAACATAGTAATAAGGGATCTGCTTAAAACAATTCTGAAATGGAAGAAGCCGACAAAATATCACCCGATAAAAATCACTTTATTTCAAGGGGCTGTTGTCATCAACCCAGTCTGATCCATAAGAACGATGATATTTACACACATGGATGCAGCAAACTCGACACCTTTAACTGGATGCGTTTTATCCCGCTTCCCGAAGGACAGATCCCTTTCGACTGCATCGAAGTAAGGTTTAAAAACAACAGGAAAGATTTTTACAGGAGCAATGCAGAACTTGACCTGCATGTAGGTGATGTTGTAGCAGTGGAAGCAAACCCCGGACATGACATAGGAATTATCTCACTGACAGGCGAAATTGTGCGTCTGCAGATGAAAAAAAAGAATATTGATCCGCATCGTGAGGATATCCGAAAAGTATACCGGAAAGCCCGTCTGAGTGATATTGAAAAATGGATCACAGCGGTTGAAAAGGAAGACAATGCATTATATCGTTCCCGCGTAATTGCATCCGGGCTTAGCCTTAAAATGAAATTGAATGATGTTGAATACCAGGGCGATGACACTAAGGCTATCTTTTTTTATACTGCTGATGAGAGAGTCGATTTCAGGGAGCTGATTAAACTGCTTGCCGATGAGTTTAAAATCAGGATTGAAATGCGTCAGATCGGCGCCAGGCAGGAAGCTTCCAGACTTGGTGGTATAGGAACCTGCGGCAGGGAACTTTGCTGTTCAACATGGCTAAGCAGTTTTAATACGGTAAGCACCAACGCAGCAAGAATTCAGCAATTGTCTCTGAATCCTCAAAAACTTGCCGGGCAGTGCGGCAAACTGAAATGCTGCCTGAACTACGAATTTGCGGCATATGCAGAAGCTCTGAGGGGATTCCCTCCCGATGATGTCCTTATCAACACCAGGAAAGGCGAAGCTTTTCCGCAAAAAACAGATGTTTTTGCAGGCATCATCTGGTATGCTTATAAATCCGATCCGAACAACCTGATGGCGATTCCTGTTGAACAGGTTAAGGTAATCATCGAAAAGAACAAAAAGGGACAAGCGATTGATAAACTGGAGGATTACGCCCGTAAACTTGAGAAAAAGACCGAATTCGAGAATGTCGTAGGTCAGGACGATCTGAACCGGTTCGATAAATGATGCATTACTGGCAAGTCCTCACAATATTCGGAAGTTAAAACGTTTTAGTGCAATCCAGGAATCACAAACCATTTTGTAATTTTCAAACCTCGTTGACCGGATGATATTAAGGTTTTATAATGATTTTCGTCAACTCATATCCTGCATGGGTTTTATAGGACTGGTGCTCACTTTCTCATCATGTGATATGAATAAGTTTTATGATGAAAACATGAGTCTGGAGAACGATGAATGGCCGAAAGATAAAGCCATGGCATTCAAAATCAATGTGCAGGATACCATTGGCACCTACAGTTTTTTTATTAATGTCAGAAACAATACTTCATACCACTACAACAACATCTGTTTTTTTCTGACTACAGAATTTCCCGGAGGCGGTATGTCGCGCGACACCATTGAATGCCTGCTCGCAGCGAAAAATGGAGAATGGCTGGGCAAAGGAAGCGGACGTTACCGTGACAACAGAATACCGATCCGAAACAATATCCGTTTCCCACGTTCAGGAACATACACCCTCAGCCTGAATCAGGCTATGCGTGAAGATGTGCTTAAAGGCATCTCAGAAGCAGGAGTCAGGCTTGAAAAGGAAGAAAAAAACGAATAGAATAACCTGCCTGATCTCCATGAACCTGACCTGATTGATTATTCAATTTACGGGAGGGTGGCAAACATATCAGGAGGAAATCAGAATCCAATATCTTGAACATCAATTTATTGACTGTATTATAAAACTAATTTTCTTACCAACAGGAACAAACAGCTTCAGAAACGATTTTTACATGTTAAATCCATCAGGAACAGAAATTCATGAAGCAATACCTGATTATTTCTGGTAAACAGATTCTGCAAGTAAGAAATTTCATTTTCACAACATCCCAATGACGAAAAAGTCAAAAAAAAGTCCGGCTGATATCAACCTTTGGCGAAAACGTTTCTGGAAAACCTACCTTGGAGTTTTCGTATTTATCGTGCTTTTATTCACGGCCATCTCATTTGGGTTACTTGGGTTTATGCCTTCTTTTGAAGAACTGGAAAACCCAAAAAGCAACCTGGCTTCAGAAGTCATCTCTGCTGATCAGGAACTTCTTGGCAAATACTATATCGAAAACAGGTCTAACATTCACTATTCTGATTTGTCACCAAATCTCATCAATGCTATTATTGCCACTGAAGACTGGAATTTCGAGAAGCATTCCGGTATTGATGTGAAAGCGCTGTTCAGGGTAATGTATGGATTGGTTACATTTTCAAACAAAGGAGGTGGCAGTACCCTCACCCAGCAATTGGCAAAAAATCTGTTTCCCAGAAAAGCTGACAGGAATTTTATAGAAACAATTTTTATCAAGCTTAAGGAGTGGGTAACAGCCATCAAACTCGAACGAAATTACACCAAAGAGGAAATTCTGGCCATGTATTTCAACACCGTTGATTTTGGCAGTAATTCATTTGGCATAAAATCAGCGGCAAAGACTTTTTTTAACAAAGAACCCAGGGATCTGAGCATTGAAGAGTCGGCAATGCTTGTAGGAATGCTTAAAGCACCAACGATGTTCAGTCCGGTGAGAAATCCGGAAAGGGCACTGAAGCGCCGTGAAGTGGTTCTTCATCAGATGCAGAAGCTTGACTATATTACGGAGAAACAATATGACTCACTCCGGATAATTCCCCTTGATATGTCGAGGTATCGCATGCAGGACCACACCTCGGGTGTTGCAACCTATTTCAGGGAATACCTGCGTCAGATAATGTCGGCAGGTGAACCTGACAGAGATGATTACATTGACAAGTCAGTTTTCAGAGAGGACTCACTTCAGTGGGTAAATAATCCGCTTTATGGATGGATTGAAAAGAATCCTAAACCGGATGGCAAACTCTACAATTTATACAAAGACGGTCTTAAAATATATACAACAGTAAACTCAAGGATGCAGCTTTATGCTGAGGAAGCAGTGGCTGAGCACCTGGGTAAGGAACTACAACCCGCCTTTTTCAAACACTGGAAAGACAGGGTGGAAGCACCTTTCGATTTCCCGAAATCGGAAGTTAAGGCTGAAGCATATAAATTGATGACTGCTTCGATGAAAAGATCGGAGCGCTACAGGAAACTGAAAGCTGCTGATGTATCAGATGATTCAATCCGACTCTCGTTCAGGACCAAGGTACCAATGAAAATATTTACCTGGAATGGCAACAGAGATACCATAATGAGCCCATGGGATTCAATTCGTTACTGTAAGTTTTTCCTCCAGGCCGGAATGATGTCGGTAGAGCCCCAGACAGGTTTTGTGAGGGCATATGTCGGTGGTATCAATTATGGCCATTTCCAGTATGACCATGTAAAAATGGCAAAAAGACAGGTTGGGTCAACTTTCAAACCCTTTGTTTATACATTGGCCATGCAGGAGGGTGATTTTTCGCCCTGTACCAAGGTTGCCAACATACAATACAGTATCGACCTGCCGGAGGGTGGCAAATGGGAGCCTCACAACTCAAACGACTTTAAGAAAGGAGAAATGGTTACCCTGAAAGAGGCGCTGGCCAATTCAATAAACTGGATATCAGCGTTTCTGATAAAACGCTATTCTCCAATGGCAGTAATTAAAATTGCCCGGAAGATGGGTGTACTCAGCCATATTGACGCCGTTCCGTCGATAGCTTTGGGAACACCTGATCTGACCCTTTATGAAATGACCGGAGCGATGAATACATTTGCGGCGAAAGGAGTTTACATTGAGCCTCTGTTTGTTACCCGGATCGAAGATAAAAATGGAAATGTGATTGCCCGCTTTATGCCTAAGCAGGAAGAAGCTATGAGTGAAGAAACAGCTTATCTGATGTTGGAATTGATGAAAGGGGTTGTCGAGAGTGGCACCGGCGTAAGGCTTCGGTATAAATATGGGCTCAACAACCCGATTGCAGGAAAAACCGGAACAACCCAGAACAACTCAGATGGCTGGTTTATGGGGCTAACTCCTGATCTTGTTACCGGAGTCTGGGTTGGAGGGGAAGACCGCAGTATACATTTCCGGAGCACGTCACTGGGCCAGGGGGCCAATATGGCTCTACCCATCTGGGCCCTCTACATGAAGAAAATCTATGCCGATTCAAAAATAAAAATCTCACAGGGTGATTTTGAAATGCCTTCCAAACCTTTATCGGTTGAGATCAATTGTGGCAAATATGAAGAGATTCAGAATAAGAAAGATAAGAAATACAGTTCAGATGATTTTTAGGAATACCGATTAAGTATTTAAAAAGACTTCTGAATACAATTTGTTTATCAGACCCGGGTAGAGGAGAAATTTCGGTGGATAAAACAGCGCAGCGCGTATAATTATAAGTTTAATTGGGTGAAGAAATAATGAGGGGAATGCCTGAAAAAAGCATTCCCCTCATTATTAAATGTTATAAAACCTAGAATTCAAAGGTAACTTTAAGATCATCAAAATAGGCGGTCTTTTTTGCACCAAAACCAAAAAGCTTAATCTGGTAAGAAGGTTTAACTGGCTGGTCAATGGCAAAAGTTGCAGTGAATTCATGCCACTCATTCACCGAAGTTGAGGCTTCCATAAGCTTATAGGATTGCCATATTTTGGTTGAATTGTTTTCATTGATATCCATAACGAATCCAAGCTCAGGATTTTGAACAGGACTGTAAAACCATCCTTTTACAATTACATTCTTCGGTAATTTTTCGTTTATATTTTCAAAAGTCTCTTTAAATGCATAAGAGTAAAGATCCACCTCATCTACCTTGGTAACGAATTCACCTGAATGGGCTTTAACCCCTTCGGACAATCTGATGATTGTCTTTTCATTCGACCAGGCAGGGATTCCTGCGAGAGCACTTTCCATGTCATTTTCAAAAACTACCTGATTCTCATTTATTTGATTCTGAGCATCAGTAGCTGCAGGTGGATTTGAGGAGTTTGAGCAACCATAAATCAAAGCACCGGTAAAAACCAGGATAAGCAGATTTTTCATAATTCAGAATGTTACTTTTGTTTAGGTCGCAAAGGTATAACAATAAAAATTTCCGGCAAAATCTTAAAATTGCCGACTGATTTTCATTAAAAATTATTGCTTTTGAAAGAAGCAAAATTCGTCATGTACTATGGACTCCAGTTGAAAATTATTTGAGTAAATCAACATAATGTGATACCCTTCCAGCCTTCCGGAATGCACGAGCACGATTAACTGCTTTCAGGATAAATCAGCATAACTATCAGGCAATCCGTGAAGGTGAGTCATGGTAACAAAGTCAGTTTTAATCCTGAAATCTTTGATGGTCACCTGCATATTTACACAGTATTGCATTTATGACTTATCAGAAATAAACCAGGACTCGTAGACCATGAGTATTCCGAAAAAGAAAAACAATCAGGAATACACCTCATTTTAAACAATCTCAGTACATTTGCTGAACAGTTGTTTCCTCAATGAAGCGGATATAGAAGCCTATGGTATTTAGCAGTAGCCTTTTCCTATTATATTTCCTGCCGGTTTTTTTATTGTTCTATTACTTTGCCGATGTAAAGTACAAAAACTATGTAGCCCTGATCGGCAGTATCTTTTTTTATGCCTGGGGAGCACCAAGATTTATTTTTGTAATTCTGGGGACTACTTTTATCGATTTCCATCTGGTTAAATGGATGTCGATGACAAAAAGCCAGCTGAACAGACGGTTAATGCTTACTCTGTCTGTTTCTGTCAACCTCGGTCTTCTTTTCTATTTCAAATATTCAAATTTCTTTGTCGAGAATATCAATGCGGTTCTGTCGGTATTCGGCACCAGCAGCAGTATCCATTGGACAAAACTGATTCTGCCTATCGGGATTTCATTCTATACTTTTGAGACCATTACCTATGTAGTTGATGTATACAGACGCGTTCATAAACCCTTGACCAATTTCTGGGATTACCAGCTATACATCATTCTTTTCCCAAAATTGATTGCCGGACCTATCATCCGCTATCATGACCTGGCAGATCAGATCACCGACCGGTCCCGAAACGACACCATCGATAATAAGATCTCAGGGTTCTTCCGGTTTGCTCTCGGGCTTGGAAAAAAAGTGCTGATCGCCAATGTTCTCGGCGAATATGCAGATTCTGTTTTTGCCATGAGTCCGTCAGGCATCACAACAGCCACGGCCTGGATGGGCATTATCGCCTATGCCTTTCAGATTTTTTATGATTTTGCCGGGTATTCCGATATGGCCATTGGCCTGGGCCGGATGATTGGTTTTGACTTTCTTGAGAATTTCAACAATCCTTACATATCTCAGAATATCAGCGAGTTCTGGCGCAGATGGCATATGTCACTGGGTCGATGGATGCGCGACTACCTCTACATTCCTCTCGGAGGTAACAGAGTTACTCCAAAACGGCTATACTTCAATCTGTGGTTGGTGTTTCTTTTTTCAGGTCTCTGGCATGGGGCAGCGTGGAATTTTGTTGTCTGGGGTGCCTTTCATGGTTTCTTCCTGGTAGCAGACCGTCTTTTTCTTATGAAATTTTACAAATTCATCGGAAAATACCCTTCCATCATCATAACTTTCGTCATTACCCTTGTCGGTTGGGTATTGTTCAGATCCGAATCGCTTGACTATGCAATAGATTTTATTGCCCGAATGTTCAGCTTCTCCGGTGGCCCGGCAATTTATATCAGCCGCAAAGTGTGGGTGATCCTGATCATTGGTGCCTTCTTTGGTTTCTGGGGGGCCTTCGGAAAAAATGAAAAATGGCAGGAGAAACTGTTGGGGAAAAACCAGAAGTTATCAACCCTGACAATGATGACCGCCGCGTCCGTCATTCTCTTTATAATTAGTGTAGCATCAATCAGTTCGTCTGGATTTAATCCATTCATTTATTTCAGGTTTTAACCCGATCCCTGATCCAACTCTTAAATATTTACGCGACAACAGCATGAAACTGGTTAAAAATATCCTATTTGGCACCCTGATGCTGATGACCGGTTTGCCGCTGATCCAAAGAACGGTTCCTGTGTTTAATGAAACTGGCTTAAAGGGTGCCTTTGATGTCCCTTTAAAGCCTGAGGCTACCATCAGATCTTGGTTTGATGGCAGCTACCAGGAAAAATATGTCCGATTTGCAGAGTACAGCATCGGTTTACGACCCCTGATGGTGCGTATCAACAACCAGATAGCCTTTACAGCTTTCGATACAGCACTGGCTAATGGTGTTGTGATCGGTAAAAAAAGGTATCTCTACGAAATCAATTACATTAAAGCCTGGAAGGGTAAGGATTTTGTCGGACAGAAAACTGTTGATGATCAGGTAAACAAGGCTCTCTTTGTAAACAATAAGCTTCGGGAGGCCGGCAAAACGCTGTTGTTCGTTTTTGCTCCCGGGAAAGCATCATTCTTTCCTGAATATATTCCTGACCGCTTTGTCCGACAGGCATCGGGTGAAACTACAAATTATACGGCCTATAGTGAAAGTTTCAGAAAGAACAACCTGCCATTGATTGATTTCAACAGCTGGTTTGTCATGATGAAAGATACTGTTTCCTATCCTTTATATCCTAAATGCGGAATACACTGGAGTTCGTATGGTGTTGCCCTGTCAATGGATTCTTTGGTCAGATATCTGGAGAAGGACAGGAACATTGATATGGTGGATTTCGGGTGGAACGGATTTGAGATTCCCGATACCCTGAGAAGCCCCGACTATGATATCGCGGAAGGAATGAACCTTTTGTTTCCGATACAACATGATCGTATGGCTTATCCAAAAATGTGGTTTGGCAAAGAACAGGGTAAAGTCAAACCAAATATAATTGTAATCGGCGACAGTTATTACTGGAGTATTTACGGTTCAGGTCTGTCGGCCAGACTTTTTGGAGACAACAACTTCTGGTATTATAATGTGGAAGCTCAGAATCCGGCATGGCCGGCTTCAAAAAAGACAGCTGAAATCAATATTCTTGAAGCTGTTGGTAATACCGATGTGATTTTGATAATGGCAACTGAAGCCAATCTATATCGTTTTCCATATGGCTTTATCGACAGGTTGTACGAAGCCCTGAAATCACAGGGTGCAATAAGCAAATCAGAAAAAGCAGAAGTTGATGATTCGGTCAGAAATGCTGAAATAGCCATTATCATAAACAATATTGATACAAATCAAGAGTGGAGCGAATCGGTTCGTAAAAAAGCCAGGGAGAGGGGTATTTCATACGAGGAGATGTTGAAACTGGATGCTACCTGGATGTGGGAGCAAAATCAGAAATAACCAGCATAGGCATCATTGTAATTGTTAAACAAAGTTTCCGACTAACTGTTAAATACCCTGAAATTGCTATCCGAAGGACAGGTAGAAATCTCCGATTTCAATTTTATATGAATGACAACCGGATAGTATTATCAATTATGAAACAAAAAAAGGAATACGTGAATTTAAATCAATCTCATAATTGATGCATTCCTAATATAATTCAAGACTAACAATTATTTTAATGATGAAAACCGACAAGGAAAGTAAATTACTCAACCTGTATATCCCATTGCTGCTTTTCCTGATAGCCTTCTGCTGGAAATTGTTCTTTATTAACCAGCGCGATCTTTGCCTGGATGAGCCCTTTTCGGTTTTCAATGCTCAGAAAAGTTTGGCTGATATCATGAAAATACCTGCCCAGGGAGAACCAAATCCGCCTCTTTTCATGATTCTGCTTCATTTCTGGATGAAACTTACTGGCCTTGAGGCTGGTGCCATCAGAATACTTCCACTCATATTTAATGCCGTAACTGTCGTTTTTCTTTATCTGGCAGGCAAACGGTTTTTCAGCCTGTGGACAGGTCTTGTAGCTTCTGGCCTCTTCCTTTTTTCGACCTACCATTTTTATCATGGGATTGAGGCCCGTACTTATTCTTTCTTTTCCATGGCGACAGCGGCCTCCTTATACTTCTATTTTCTTTATGCCGGGAATACGAAAAACTATAAAGCTCTGGCCGGACTCATCCTTTCCAATATATTGCTGGTTTACTCCCATTATTTCGGGTGGTTCGTCATTTTTTCCCAATTCCTGACCAGCATATTCTACATCAGAAGTTTCAGGTCTTTTTTCCGGTTGATGATACCATTTCTGGGAACAGCTGCCGGATTTTTACCAATGGTTCCGGTTATCATCAGGCAATTTAATAAGTCGACCAGAATCGGCACATGGCTCAATCCCCCCAACGCCACCGATTTTTTGGAACAGATCCAATACTTTCTGAATCATAAGGAGGTGTATTGGCTGGTGTTGTATATTTTTTCTACCGGGGCAGTTTTTACTCTTGTCATGGTCGCTTTAAAAAAATGGAAAGGTTTGAACATTGGTGTTCCGGTACTTCTGATATGGTGGTTCGTTCCTTATTGTATTATGTTTCTTATATCTTCAAAGATCCCTATGTTCAATAGTAAGTACATACTTTTCAATACTATAGGGATGTACCTTTTTATTGGTGCTATGATCAACTTCCTTTTCCAGAAACACAAATATATTGAACCTCTGATCGGCCTCATACTTGTCGTCTATATGTATCTTCACCTGAAAATATTACCCGATTATTTTGCCTATCGCGAAGTCCGTAATTCGGTTGAATTTGTAAAAAGCCATGAAAATGACAAGAGTATAGTCCTCATTTATCCTGTCTGGGCCGATTTTGCCTTCACCTATTATTACGACCGCAGCATATTTCAGGATCATCAGAATTTTCAGGAAACCATGGTTAGAAACGATTTATACCGTGTCTGGGGCCTTTCAAATGTGCAGACCGTCATCAGGGCAAATCCCAAACGCCGGGTAATATATTATCAGGATGGGAAAAATTACAATGAGGGAGAAGATGTATTCGGTTATCTTGATACTGCTTTTGTAAGGGTTGATTTGCAGGTGTTTCCGCAGACATTCAAGGTTGGGGTTTATGATCCGAAACCCGGGAAATAAACATACTGAAACAATTCTAATAACTCCCGGATGATTGAAGTAATTATTAAAATACTTCTGTAAACACATGAAATCCGGCTTTCATATCCCTTCTTTTTTAATAGATGAAATAATCTGCCGGTCGAACATTCACCGGATGGCACAAAAGGCACTTGCCCATGGTCTGATATTCAGACCTCATTTCAAGACCCACCAGTCTGTTGAAGTTGGGGAATGGTTTAAAGATGAAGGTATTAGAGCGATTACAGTCTCTTCTTTAACAATGGCTGCTATCTTTGCCGATGCCGGGTGGAATGATATAACTATTGCCTTCCCTATGAATATCAGGGAAACAGATGGAATAAATCATCTGGCCGGTAAAATCCGGTTGAATTTACTGTTTGATATGCCTCAACAGGCATTGGTAGCATCAAAAAAAATAGCACATCCTGCTGGATACTTTATAAAGGCTGATGTCGGCTACCATCGCTCAGGAGTTGAACCAAACGATCATGAAACAATCCAGCTAATTCTGAAAGCGACACAAGGAACATCCTTAACATTCAAAGGCTTCCTTACCCATTCAGGAAACACTTACCATGCGAATAGCAGGGATGAGATACTTGGTATACACAACGATGCTATAGGGTTATTACACGAACTGAAATTGCAATATCAGAGTCTTTATCCGGAAATCTTGATTTCAATCGGCGATACGCCTTCCTGCAGCATTGCCAAAAATTTTACAGGAATAGATGAAATCAGGCCCGGTAATTTTGCCTATTTCGACCTGATGCAATATCATCTTGGCTCCTGCGGTTTCGATGAGATCGCAGCGGCTGTGATTTGTCCTGTAATCTCTGTCTATCCCAGGCGAAACCAGGCCCTGATTTACGGAGGTGCTGTACATCTCTCCAAAGAATCAATAATCAGTAAAAATGGAGACAAAATTTTCGGACTCGTAGTTCCCTTTATCAGCGACAAATGGGAAAATCCCCAAGGAGATGACTACCTTGTTTCACTTTCACAGGAGCATGGCATTTTTACAACGGAGAGTCAATGGTCTAAATCATTGAATACCGGTGATATAGTCGCTGTTATACCAGTACACTCCTGCCTAGCTGCCGATCTTTTGAAAAAATGAATTAACCCTGAATCTTAAGAGGTTAAAAGGGTAACAATCAATCAATAAGCCCGCTCGTTCCTGCCCTCGATATAATTGATAAAAGAACGGTTAACCACTTTGTTGCCGCCAGGGGTGGGATAATTTCCGGTGAAATACCAGTCTCCCAAATGATTGGGAATGGCTTCATGAAGATCCTCAATGGTCTGGAAGACTACCTGCACCATAGCTTTACACCCCGGTGGCGTTACAAGCCGTGATATTTTACCGGAAATCTGTTCCGAAGTAAACGGCCGGTATATCTCTTTCACATAGTTCACCACACTTTCTTTGGGAAGATTTTCCTGGGCTTTGCATTTGAGATATACTTCGTTGATGATATGCGCTTGTTTCGTCTCCTTTAACAACTCTATTGCTGCATTAAAGGCAATAAAATCACCCAGTTTTGTCATATCGATACCATAACAGTCAGGGTAACGGATCTGGGGGGCCGAGGAGGCGATCACAATTTTTACCGGGCCTAAACGATCAAGTATCCTGATGATGCTTCGGCGAAGTGTAGTTCCCCTGACGATTGAATCATCAATTACCACCAGATTATCAATCCCTGGCTTTACAACACCATAGGTAACGTCATAAACATGAGCCACCAGATCGTCACGATCATTGTCCTGTGTGATAAAAGTCCTGAGCTTGATGTCCTTTACAGCTACCTTTTCAACCCTGGGTTTAAATTTCAAAATTTCTTCAATCCTGGTTGCAGTCAATCCCGGCGCATCTTTCAGCAGCAGATCCTTCTTGATATGATCACAAAAGTTGCCCAGTTCTTCAACCAGCCCGTAAAATGCAACGGCTGCCGTATTGGGGATATAAGAGAATACGGTATTTTCAAGATCATGGTTTACAGCCCTCAATACTGAAGGCGTCAGCAACTCCCCAAGTTTTTTTCGTTCACGGTAGATATCCACATCAGTTCCACGGCTGAAATAGATCCGCTCAAATGAACATGCCTGTCGTTTTTTGGCCTGTAAAATGGATGTCATGCTGATATTGCCATCCTTTCTGATAATAAGGGCATGTCCTGGCTCAATCTCCTTTACCTGACCAGCATGCACATTGAGTGCAGTCTGGATTACCGGTCTTTCTGAAGCAGCGATGACAACTTCATCATCCTGATAATAGAATGCCGGTCTTATTCCTGAAGGATCCCTGAGGATAAAAGCATCTCCATGGCCAAACATTCCGGCAATGGCATACCCTCCATCCCAATTGACAGAAGCCTTGTGTAGTATATCCTGAATATCGAGGGACGAAGCAATTTTTCCTGTAATCTCCCTTTTACTGAATCCCTCATTTTTAAACCGTGCATATAAGCGTTCATTGTCTTCATCGAGAAAATGTCCGATTTTTTCAAGAATGGTAATCGTATCAGATGTTTCAACAGGGTATTGCCCAAGATCCAGCAGTTTTTCAAACAACTCATCAACATTTGTCATATTGAAATTGCCGGCTAAAACCAGATTACGGGTCATCCAGTTGTTTGCCCTGATCACCGGGTGCAGATTCTGAATATTGTTCTTTCCGAATGTACCGTATCGCAGGTGGCCCATAAATAACTCTCCGGCAAATCCGGCATTTTGCTTCAGATACTGCACATCCTTAAGTCGCTGAGGATGATCGGAGACCAAATGGTTTATTTCCCCGTATGCCGACCTGAAAACATCGGCAATAGGGGTATTTGAATTTGAGCGATGACGGTTGATGTATTTAATTCCTGGATGTGGATCAAACTTAATACATGCAATCCCAGCACCATCCTGTCCACGGTTATGCTGTTTTTCCATGAGCAGATGAAGCTTATTCAATGCCCAGGTTGAGGTACCATACTTATTCAGGTAGTATTCCAGTGGTTGAAGTAACCTCACCATCGCTATCCCGCACTCGTGTTTGATCTTCTCGCTCATGCTGTGTTTATTGTGGTTATTCCTTTATATTTGCCAAAAAAACAACCGGACTTTACCATTTGCAGTGCAAAAATAAGCATTTAATCAGCCATTTCTGATTATATGAATAAATGCAATATCATCTGAGCAAGGCATCCTGTTATGATCGTGTCCACAACATTTATCCATTGTCTTTTATGAAGATCCACCCAAAGATCGAGGTAAGGTCGGCATCAGTCGATGATGTTGCTTTCATTGTTTCTGGTCAGCTAAGTATGGCCTTGGAAACCGAAAACCTTAGCCTGGACATGAAAACTGTTTCAACCGGAGTTAAATCTGTATTTGATGATCCGGGAAAAGGTTTTTATGTGGTTGCGTTTTATGGCGAAATCAGATGTGGTTGCCTTATGATTACTCCGGAATGGAGCGATTGGCGCAATGCCTGGGTCTGGTGGATACAATCGGTATATGTTCTTCCTGAGTTCCGGAAAAATGGAATCTTCAGCACTATGTATTCATACATCAAACTTCTTGTTTCTCACAGAAATGATGTTTCCGGAATAAGACTGTATGTCGACATTTCTAATATTGCCGCTCAGGAAGTGTATTACAAATCGGGTATGAATGGAGAGCATTACCGGACTTTTGAATGGATGAAATAAAAAAACTTTAACCTGAGAAAAATGAGAACTGCAGTAATTAACATAGTTTTTCTTTTATTTTCTTTACAGATCTGTGCCCAGCGTCCACAACGCTGTGATAATCCGGTTCCTGATTATGTCTTCAGACAAAAACAAAAATCTGTGGCCATACAGCCCACTGAAGACCTTAAACTTCAGGTTGCTATGGCTATCGCTGTCAATAATTGCCTTTTGGTTGATCAGGTGAAAAGTATCGCTGTGTTGTTTATTGATGATTTTAATCGCCTTGATTTTGCTAAAACAGCATGGCATAATACTGTGGACAAAGAGAACTTTTACTTTGTCTATGATGACTTCGCTTACTTCTCAACGGTATTTATGTTGCATGATTACATAAAAACCATGGAAGCACACCCAATGGATTATTTGCCCCCTACAGAACCGCAGGTGAATCTCAGCTTTCCGCCCTTCGAATATCCTTCATATATAAATTATAATGGCCCATCCAATTGTAATGCTCCGTTATCAGAAGAAGAATTCAGGAGGCTGGCTGTACAGGTTGCCGGTAATAATTCAGAAGCCAACAAATTACTTCTTTTGACACAGATTACAGGGAATAGTTGCCTCAGTGTTTCGCAGGCTATGAAATTTGCTTCCCTGCTGGAATCTGAACCGAATCGGCTTGGTTTTATGAAAACAGCCTCCCTTTCTGTTTACGACCTTACTAATCTTCCATTTGGAGTCCAGCTATTCGCTCACATCCCAAATAAAGCCGCTTACAATGAATTTATCAGCAGACCTGTTGTTGTGCCTGTAACACTTCCGCCCTGCAATATTTCCAATGAAGACTTTATACTCATAAAAGAATCGGTTCAGAAAGAAAGTTTCAACAGCACAAGGCTAACCATTGCCAAACAAATCATCCGTGCAAAACAATGCTTCACAGTAAATCAGGTAACTGAACTTGTAAAACTCTTTAGCTTTGACGACACACGGGTTGAACTGGCAAAATTTGCCTGGGAGTATACTATAGATAAGGAGAACTTTTACCAGGTTTCAGAAGCGTTCACGTTTAGCAGCAGTAAAGAAGACCTCATGCGGTTTATTGATGGGAAAGGAAAGTAAATGATCATATTCCTGATTGGGAAATTATCCTTTTGGCTCTAGACTTTTCCGGCAATCCGCATGATTCTAATAATCTGCTTATTGCTTTTGGAATTCCCGGAACAAAACAGATACATGTCTGTTTATTCCTGACGCTAATTAAAATTATGAAGAATTACCAGTTTCTTGTTTTTTTTTCAATTGTATTGCTATTATATTCAGCAATCAACTATTACATCTACCATCGTGCCATTCAGACATTGCCGCTTGAGTCAGGTATTAGGATATGGTTTAAGTGGGTGTTTTTATTTGTCGCAGGATCTTATATAGTTGGGCGTGTACTTGAACGTATTCAGATTTCTGCCCTGAGCAGCTTCTTTGTCTGGACAGGATCATTTTGGCTGGCAGTGATGTTTTTTAGCTTGCTGGCTGTTGTTATGATTGACCTGATAAGGGTTTCCAATCATTTCATTGGATTTTTACCTCAATCGTGGGTTTCACAAAAAGCTGCCCTCAATACCATGGGAATCAGCTTGTTCCTTATTCTATCAACTGTTCTGGCGGGATACATAAATGCCATCAATCCCAGGTTCAGAAATCTTGAAATTGTCATTAACAAGCCTGCCAACGGAATTAAGGAATTAAAAATTGCCATGGCCTCCGATATACATATGGGCACGATTATTGGCCCGAGGCGAATGGCAAAACTTGTCGACTCCATTAATCTGTTAAAACCGGATTTGATTTTACTGGCGGGAGACATTGTAGACGAAGATCTCGGACCTGTTATCAGACAAAATCTGGGTGAATCGCTGCGAAAACTCAAAGCACCGATGGGTGTCTATGGAATAACTGGAAACCATGAATACATAGGTGGAGCGGACGCAGCTGTCAATTATCTGCAGGATCATGGAATCACTATGCTGCGCGACAGTGTTATTAAAGTTGCAGATGCATTTTATATCGCCGGACGAGAAGACCGTGATAAACCACGTTTCAGCGGTAAAGCTAGGATGCAGGTTGATCAATTACTTGAGAATATCGATAAATCACTTCCAGTAATACTAATGGACCATCAGCCCTTTGATCTTCAGAAAGCCGAAGCTGCTGGAGTAGATCTTCAGTTGTCAGGGCATACCCACGATGGGCAGATATGGCCGCTTAATTACATCACACAGGCAATTTATGAAGTCAGCATGGGATACAAAAAGAAAGGGAATTCGCATTTTTATATTTCGCCCGGATATGGAGGTTGGGGTCCTCCTGTCAGGATAGGAAACAGGCCTGAAATTGTGAATATAAAAGTGAAATTCAGACCGATCGTGGCGCCTATTTCTGAAAGCAGGAAAAACTAATCAGGATGACCGTTAAATTTCGGTAATTAAGCAATGTAAATCAGTTAAGCAGTATCACATAAACTTGCTCTTTCAGCAATAGTCACCGATTCATGATCCTGGTTGGTTAATTTTAGCTGATAGGCAAGCCCTGTAATCCGGCAAACTGGAAATATCATTGGACTGAGCTGAAATAATTTTTTTTCCCATTGTCAACCTGTGTTTCAGCATGAACAACGAAGAATTTTCCCTGGAAATTGCCTATTTCTCTTCTCCCCTGGGGAGTATTGAAATCAGATCAGAAAGAGGAATGATAACAGGACTTTACTTTCTTGACGAAAAGAAAGAAGAAATAGTTCCTGAAATGCTAAGGGAAGCCGTCAGACAATTGAAACTATACTTCCTAGGCGTTCTAACTATCTTCGATCTTCCTGTTTACCTTAAAGGAACAGATTTTCAGAAATCTGTCTGGGGCAAGTTGATGGAGATTCCATATGGTTCAACCACCTCTTACGGAGAAATTGCAGCCAAACTTGGATTAAAAAACGGGGCCCGGGCAGTAGGTCTTGCAAATGGCTCAAATCCTGTTTCCATCATTATACCATGCCATCGTGTTATCGGTCATTCCGGAAAACTTACCGGTTACAGTGGAGGATTGTGGCGTAAGCAATGGCTTTTAAAGCTGGAACAGCCGGAAATGAATAGAGGGCTTTTCGAAAAATAATTACTGTTCAACATCGGACATTCTCTTTTGAACCGACGGGTGTTCTACACCGGCACTGATCCATTCTCAGTCATTAGTCTCTCATAAACAGCATTTTATTATAAATGGCATAAATTTGGTTACTAAGATTCTGTACCAAAAGAATGCTGCTATGCGAGAAGTTGTAATACTTATTCCGGAAACTGAACCCGAACAGAATGTTGAAATTGAGGTAAGAATTAATGGTCGTTCCCACACCATTCAGTATCGCGTTGAGCTTGTAACATGGGAAGGTTCAGAACCCTCACCCGAAGATCGCTTTACTGTTTTGAAGCACAGGATTGATGCTTACGACAAAGATTGGGAGCTGGTAGAAATCGGCATTCCGGAACCTGAAAAAATTCCACTTGTTTTCAGAAAAAGAGCATCAAATGGAAATCAGGATTAATCAGCATCTTTCATGTAGATAATTCTGATATAGTCCAATAACAAAGGAATATCATCCTCATTCACTTTGTTCATGATCAGGAATTTCCTGTCTTCAATAAAGGCCCTGAGAAATGATTTCTGGTCACCATTTCTTTTTCTAATACTCTCAACATAGTATGCAGTTGCTTTTTTCTTATCCCCACGGCAAAAAGCAACATGTCCTGCATTCATGCAATCAAAGGCATTGGGCTCCATTTCAAGCAGCTGTTTATAATAGCCTTCAGCTTCTTCAAGCCTGCCCAGAGTAAACAGGCACCAGGCTACCGGTCTCATTGAATTGGCTGTTCCGGGATCTTTGAAAGCAATTCTGTAAAAGTATTCCAGCGCATCTGCAGAATTGCCCATGTTCAGATAACAGGTACCTACTGCAGCAAGATATTTTAAATTTGATGGTTCCAGACCGGATAACTCCAGATACACTTCAAGTGCTTCTTTCGGCATGGAAGAATTAAGGTGACACTGTGCTATTTTCCCTAATAGCCATTTCCGGTTGGTATCAAAAAGGTCTGCTTTCCTGTACATGGCCAGTGCACCTTTGTAATCCGCCTGCTTTTGAAGACAATAACCAGCCTTTTCGTAAAGTTCTGCATAGTTCTCTCCCAAATCTATCAGTTTACGGTAAACTATGCCTGCTTCAGAAAAATGATCATTTTCGAAACAGAATCCGGCTATACTTTTATAGAATCCGGTGGAAGAGATAAGACCAGAAAGAACTTCGGTATTATAAACATCTAGAGGAAGGCTGAAAACATCTCCTGTTTCAGATCTGACGGAACTGAGTTTGAAAAAACGATAAAGATCCTGTATGTACTGTATTGCAATTCTCCTTTTCCTGAGATCAGGATCCGACAATTCTTCATTGATCAGATCCTCAAATTGCTCAGCTTCAGCTGACAACATCTGAGCCATCAATTCTTTCTGCGCGTCTGGCATAAGACCTAAATTCAGCACAAAGGAAAATTTATCCGAATTACACATATAAGGAGATTTTTCAACTCCTTTCAGAAAAACACCCCGTATATGTGCATTTTCATTCCGCAAAGCAGACACAATGGCATAGTGATCACGATAGAAGGGCATGAACCAATGATGTACTTCACTGAAAAATCCAAATTTTTTCAATTGAGAGAAGGCACTCAGAAAAACATCATTGCCCTCCATCTGCATATTACTAAGGTCTTCAAGCTTATTTACCAGTTCCGGTTGATTGTCGAAATATTTTTCCCAGTCCGGATTTTTATCTATTTCATCATCTGCCTGAAGCAATTTATCAAGATTGAGTCTCTCGTTAAGTTCTTCATTGAATCTGAGTATCTCAGGAACTATTTCTTCCCTGAACTTTTGTGTAATCTTTTCGGTATCTTTTGCCCTGATAAACTGAGTCAGTATCGAAAGTGTATCTTGTTCAAAAGAAGACTCATCCTTCAACAATTGAAGAACAGCGGATAATTTAGGCAGCAAGGCAATTCGCTTGTCATAAAGGAAGAAACCCAATTGTATTCCCACCAATGCTCTGACCGAAATCTGCGGATCGTTGTTAGAATAAAGCTGAACCAGAAGTTCCATTCTCCGGTAGTCAAACGTCCTGATCAATCCAAGTGTTATAGCACTAATGATTACGCTCTTTTCATACCATGGAAAAGAATTGCTTTCAAATATTTTACCAACAACCCTTGCATCATCCTCCGTCAGACGGTTGCTTAACCAAAGAAAGTTAAATGCCCGCTGAATTGCTTTCCTGTGTTTAATGGCAGACTCACTATCAGATTCATCTTCATACAAAGCCGTATTTCTCAGCATTTCATTCAACTCATAATCAAACGACAAACCAAGCAGATTACCTGCAAGGTCTTCATTATTTAGCTGCATCTGCTTCTCAAGATCATACTTAATGGCTGATAATCTGAGATCTGGCTGATTTAAAAGTTCAAGCTTTAACAGGTCAGCCAGCTCGTACGAATTCAGAATCAGGCTATTATAGATTTCCGTCCTTTGCGGATCTTCAATTCCCAAAACAGTATAATTGAGCATGTTCGAATATGTAAAGCGTAGTTCGTCCAGACGACCCTTAAATGCACTAAAACTTCCGTTAGCCAATACTGAGGCTATTTTATCAAATGCATCAAGCATTCGGCCATGATCAAGCAGATAACTGATCCTTTTATACCATCCGGTGATTTCGTTTATGTTCATGGAAATAAATGAAAATTAATAAATGCTCAAAAATCGTGCTTATCATGAAAATGTGACACAATTGCAGTCAGTGCTGTTCAGTAATGTACACATTAACATCCGAATGCGAACATCATGAAGTCAAAAGAAAGGAATTGATCCCATACTCATTTCATTTTATGTAAGTTACACTTTCTGGCATGATTCATGAAACTAAAAAGCACCGAAAAAGAGAGTCACCAAAATGTCCCTGTACCTGAGCTACATTAAGTCTGCATTCAGAAACCTGTCCAGGATCAGGTTACATTATCTGATTAACATTATTGGTTTATCGATTGGTCTGATATGTTTTATCATTATCATGCTTTATGTAACCGATGAGGTGAGCTTTGACAGATATCATTCCAGGGCCGATAGAATATACAGGATCACGAGTACAACGGATTTTGAAGGGGTCGCGGAACGTTCATCAAGTTGTCCGGCTCCCCTGGGCCCAACACTCGTCAATGATTATCCGGATATCATTGAAAAAATGACCAGGGTCTTCAATGACTGGTCTTCAGAATTCTATATTGAATATGAAAATCATGGTTACAGGGAAAAGAAGCTGTTTTTCGTTGATTCAACATTCACCGGGGTCTTCGATGTCAGGTTCCTTAAAGGAAATTCATCGCAGGCTCTTTCTGCTCCGTTTACCGCATTGATAACTTTATCAACAGCAAAAAGGTATTTTGGAAACAATAATCCTATTGGAAAAGTCATTAAACTGGAGGGGAAAACCAATATAACAATTACCGGTCTTGTTGCAGACCCTCCTGCCCAGTCTCACTTTGATTATGACTTTCTTGTTTCTATGTCAACACTCAGGATGTTATGGGGAGGGAAAATACCATCCACCTGGGTATACAATCCCTATTGGACATATATCCTGCTAAAGGAGAATCATCAAATTAACGATCTCTGCCTTCAGCTTCCTGCATTTACAAAAAAGTACTTCTATGATGCGGAAAAGGATCATATTACGCTTGGAATACAAAAACTGACCGATATTCATCTCCGGTCAAACCTTGATTATGAAATAGAACCAAATGGCAGAATTACCTATGTCAGAATACTGACAATTGTTGCACTGTTTATATTAATAATTGCCTGTATAAACTATATTAATCTTTCAACTGCTTTTGCAACACGCAGGTCACGGGAAACAGCCATCCGGAAAGTTTCTGGTGCAACCACGGGTCAGCTTGTTATACAATATATCGGAGAATCAATGCTAATCTCAATGATTTCGTTGATTATTGCACTCGCTCTGATTGAAATTATTCTGCCACTATTCAACTCTTTCTCCGGAAAAGAGATCAATTCAAACTATCTCTACAGTAGCCTGTTTTTTCCTAAAATTATTCTGCTATGGTTGTGTACCGGCATTTTTTCCGGGACATATCCTGCATTTTATCAATCACGGTTCAGCGCCGTCAAAGTCCTGAAAGGATCAAATCAATTCGCAAATGGCACCTCTCTTGGTAGAAAATTACTGGTAGTTCTTCAGTTCAGTTTGTCTATCACGCTCATAACTGCATCACTTATGGCATTTGACCAGTTAAATTTTCTAAGAAATACCAGACTTGGATTTAACAAGGAAAACATCCTGATCATTCCTGTAACAAGATCCCCGATTGTAAAACAATACGAATCCTTTAAGGCTGAATTACTCAAAAAACCAGGCATATCAGGGGTAACAGCTGTTGACTATATAGTAGGTACTGAATATAATAATCATGAATTCAGACCGGAAAACTATCCGGATGACAAATGGCAATTCTATCCTGCCCTGGTGATCAGAGATGATTTTGTAGATTTATTCGGGATTAAGATAATCGCTGGTCGTGACTATTTTAAAAACAGTAAAACTGAGGCAATGGAATCGATCCTGATCAATGAATCAATGGTAAAACACCTGGGATGGAAGTCAAATGAAGCTGCTATAGGGAAAAAATTCAATTCAAGAATCGGCAATGAAAAAATTGTGGGAGTATTCAAAGATTTCAATGCAAATTCTCTTCACACGAAAGCAGGTCCATTGGTCTTGAATTTAAAGGAAGATCCGCGGGAAGTTAATGCTTTTACTAATTTTATTGCTGTTTCATGGGTATCAGGGCATCAGGCAGAGGCTATCAACCATATCAGGGAAACCTGGGAGGGTTTTGCAGAAGGCAGACCTTTTGAATATAAACTTCTGAGGAATGAACTGGATAAATTATACAGCAAAGAAGAATATCTTGGCAGAGCTTCCGCAATCCTGTCAGGATTGACTATACTCATTGCTGCAATGGGATTGTTCGGACTTGTTTCCTTTATGGCTTCTCAACGAACACGGGAGATCGGAATCAGAAAAGTGCTCGGGGCTGAAACCATTCAGATTATCAGACTGCTGACTTCTGGTTACATGAAACTTGTTCTTATAAGTATTCTCGTCGCCTGGCCACTTTCATATTTTGTAATAAACCAATGGATTAGTTCTTTCGCCTATAGCACTGAAATAAAATGGAAGTATTTCCTGTTTTCAGCTTTGGTCTCGCTGTTAACGACATTGATAATAACCGGACTGAGGGCAATACGTTCAAGCGGTCAGAATCCTGCAAAAACATTGAAATATGAATAATAATTTTTGCAGTAAAGGCAACTGACACTTGTGAAGAAAATAAATTTAAAATCAAAAAAAACTTATGATAAGCAACTACATCCGAAGCGCCACAAGAAATTTCAGCCGGAATAGGTTTTACTCCATCCTGAACATTCTAGGGTTATCACTTGGGCTCACTGCAACTTTCTTCATTTTATTATACATCAGCGATGAATTAGGCTATGACAAACATTTTCGTAAACATGAGCGTATCTACCGCCTTGAAGGGGATTTTACCATTAATAATAAACACGACAGGTTTGCTGTCAGTTCCTCAGCCATTGCACCAGCATTGAAAATAGAATTTCCCGAAATTGAAAAATTCTGCAGATTTGCTTCGAATGACAACGCTATACTGAAATATAAGGAAAAAGAATTTTTTGAAAAACAAATCTACTTTGCCGACTCAACCGCTCCAGATATTTTCACGCTGAATTTTACGGAAGGCATACCAGATAAGTCGCTGAATGAGCCAAATACAATCATTCTTAGCGAAAGCTCAGCAAAAAAATATTTCGGTTCTGATCCTGCCTATGGTAAAACCCTGATTACGGGTAATGGCAACTCTTTTAAAATTACCGGGGTATTTAAAGATCTTCCTGACAATACACACCTGAAGTTTGACATGCTGATGTCGATGAATACACTGGCAAAATTGTTCGGTCGGGAAAGGTTTAACAGTCTGGAGCCTGGAGCCTTCTGGAATGTCAGCATGTACAGTTATATTTTGCTCAAACCAAACAGTTCAATAGAAAATATTGAAAAAAAATTCCCGTCTGTTTACAATAAATACATGAAAGAGATTGGCGACCAGATCAATGCATCGTTTGAACTGGAGACCACCCGGCTCGATAAAATTCACCACTTTTCAAAATTGGCGGCTGACCAACCTGTTGGAAACATGGCATATATATATGTTTTTGGGGCTGTTTCAATATTTATTCTATTGCTTGCATCAATCAATTATATGAATCTGGCTACAGCCAGGGCATCAGCCAGAGCCAGGGAAGTTGGCTTAAGGAAAGTTGTAGGGGCCAACCGTTTTCAGCTAGCCAGCCAGTTTCTTAGTGAAAGTATACTATTCTCAGCAGCTGCTTTGTTAATATCATTTGGGTTGATGCAGGTTCTTCTGCCGTCTTTTAATGAACTTTCCGGAAAGAAACTGACTTTTGGCTTCTCAACTGACCCTGGTATTCTTTTCGGAATAATTGGAACATCCTTACTTACCGGATTTTTATCCGGCCTCTACCCTGCCTTTGTCCTATCATCTTTTCAACCAGCCATGGTTCTGAAAGGAAAATTGCACAGCGGTAATAAAGGCAGCTGGATGAGAAAATCTCTGGTTAGCTTTCAACTAATAATCTCGGTTATTATGATCACCGGAACCCTTGTTATCTATGGGCAGCTTAATTTCCTCAGGAATGCCGACCTTGGATTTAATAAAAATAATTTAATGGTTATTGACATTCAGGACACTACCTTCCGAAAGAAAATGACTGAATTCAAGGAAGAACTAAAACAGAATCCATCCATTCTTGCTTCCAGCATGTCACTGGGTATTCCGGGAGGTCAAACCAGTATTCAGGTGATGAGGGTTGAAAAGGAGAACAAGATGCAGGAATATGCTCTGAATCTGATCCCTTGTGATTATGATTTTCCTGAATTATTGAAACTCAAATTTATTTCAGGAAGAAATTTCAACCGTAATATGGGTACCGATAAACTTGAAGCAGTTATAGTCAATGAATCCACAGTAAATGCTATGGGATGGGGAAAGGATGCCATTGGAAAGAAAATTCATTTTGGATTTGAGCTGGATGGTACAGGAGGAAGAATGCTTAAGGTAATTGGAGTCGTTAAAGATTTCAATTTCACATCGCTTCATAATAAAGTGGAGCCCCTGATTCTTTTTATACCTGATTTTCCAAGCAACACACTGTCTGTCAGATTAAAAGATGGCTTTAGTCCGGCAACCATTAATTTCATCCGTGACAAATGGAACCAGTTTGGAGCCAACAGACCGTTCGATTATTATTTTCTTGACAAGGATTATGAAAGCAAATATTTAGCTGAAGCAAAACTGGGAACTGTTTTCGCCACATTCGCAGGCTTGTCTATTTTTATTGCCCTCATGGGTTTGCTTGGCCTGTCATCATTTGTTGCAATGCAGCGTTCAAAAGAAATTGGCATACGAAAGGTTTTGGGATCGTCTGTCGGAGGAATTCTCAGAATGCTATATAGGGAAACTGCGATTCTTGTAATTGTGGCATGTGTGACTGCAATACCGATATCTCATTATTTTCTAAACAATTGGCTTGGAAATTTTGCCTACCATATAGAAATCACATGGATTACTTATATTCTGGCAGTCCTGGCCTCATTTATCGTGGCAACTGTTTCGATCAGCTTTCATGCGATAAGAGCTGCAACTTCTAACCCCGTAAATGCAATTAAATATGAATAATTCTCATTGTATCAAACCGTTTCTGATACATTTTCCTGTATGTTATGTTCGAATCCTCCTTTTCTGAACTGGTTGATGATATCAAGAGCCTCTTCAGAAAACCGGGTATCCATAAGTAAAGCCCTCAGCTTAGCGGCACCTTCAAAACCATGAATGTAAATCTTGAAAAAGCGCTTTAGAATACTGAAATTCCTTGAATTATTCCATGTTTCCTGAAAAAGCCGGACATGTTTTTCAAGCAGGGCTACTTTCTCCTTGACATTTCTCTGTGAATCATCTTCCGAAAAGAACCATGGGTTAGCAAAGATACCTCTGCCAATCATTACCCCATCAGCTCCTGAACTTTCAATCAGCTTTAATCCGGCGTCATAACTGTTAACATCACCGTTCCCCAGAATTTTTACATCAGCCTTCATTCCCTTCATAACTTTAACCGCCAGAGAAACCTGCTCCCAGTCAGCAGGATAGATCGATAGCATTTTTTGGGTTCGGGCATGTAGTGTAATCGCTGACAAATCGGAACCCAATAACTGGCCTATCCATCTTTCCGTCTGGTGTGAATGAGTTCCTGTCCTGGTTTTGACACTTACCGGCATGCCAGATCCTTTAATTGTCGCCTCGATAATTTCAAGAGCCAGTTCTGGATGGTCGATAAGTGCAGAACAGGTGTTCTGCTTCACAACTTTCCCTACCGGACAACCCATATTGATATCAATGCCATCAAAGAGAAACTCCCTGGCAATAAATTCGGCGGCTTTGAAAAATTTCTCAGGATCATTTCCCCATATCTGAGCAATCAGTTTCACATTATTTTTCTTCAGCAAAGTAGCTTCGGACCTGTTAACAAGGAATCTGTGGAGAACTGCATTCCGTCCCGAAGGATGGCAAATTCCATCTACTGATGTAAATTCTGTAAAAAGTAAATGGAGTTTCCCTGGTGCTGCAGTTGACATAACCAACTCACGAAATACGGTGTCAGTAACATCCTCCATCGGTGCTAAAGCAAATGCAGCAGGGCTGGGATTTTTCCAGAAGTTATTTTGAGACATGGACAATCTTCAGAAAGTTAGACATCCCAATTCGTCTGACAAATCCGGCCTGTTATGGTTGTCTGTCATAAAAAATCAGAGGTAGAATCAAAACGATTTTCTACGTTTCTTAAAATACTCAAGACCTTCATCGTTGGCGATGCCCCTGATGAAGTTCTCAAACATAACCTCAAAAAGGACCGGGAAGGAAAATTTATCAGGGGGGAAGAAAACAGGATTATGAAGATCTATTAATCTGCTGATATAAAGTCTTGCAAGCAGTTCAATACTCAGATCCTGTCGGTACATACCCTGTCGGATCCCTTTTTCAATGTTTATTTTGATTTTTCCAAAAATAAATTCTATTCGCTGCTCAAAGTGGTGTTGGTAGATGTCCGGATATAAAGTCTTAAGATCAAGAGTAATGGAAGGAGTAAGATCTCTGAAACGATTATTCATTTCCTGACTAACAATAAGCAGAATATCAATTGCATTAACATCTTCAAAGTTATACTCATCAAATATTGACTTAAAAGATTCCCGTTCAAATTCAAGCACCTTTTCGACCAATTCAGCTTCATTTGAAACATATTCTTTCAAATCATCCTTGGTTATGCCAAGATTCTGACAGATACTATCCAAAGTTAGATTCCTGATTCCGATCTTCAGGGACAATTCCCTGACTCCGGTCAGAATCATTCGAAATTTTTCATCCATTAACCAATCAATTTAAAGATCCGAAAGGTTGCGAAAATACAAAAAAACACTTTCTGTTTCCGAATTCCGTTCATGGTGAGTACACTATCTTATGTTTCTGCTGAATATTTCCTGCAGTAAAACTGAAGTAATAAAAACCCGGTTTAAGGTTATTAGCATTTGCATTGACAATTTCTACATACTTTCCTTCCGGAAGAATTTTTGAGTCAATTATTTTTGTGATCAGTTGTCCCATCGAATTGTAGAATGAAAGGCTGGTCAATGATTCCGAAGCCAAATTAAATGAAAACGCAACCGAGTTGTTAAAAGGATTAGGATATATCTCAGTATCTGGAGTAGTCAGTAATTCAGGGGTGGAAATCCCAACTAGTTGTGGATCAACAATGGCAGTATGGATGCTTAATTCAAAATTGCTCAGCCGGGTCCAGATTGGTCTTACGATATCATTTGTTGCTGAAATATTTGTATAATCACCGAAAAAGATGCTGTTGTCAGGATAAAATGGGGTTTCACTGACTTTAAAATTGGCAAAGGTTTCTCCCCCATCATCTGAAACAGCCATAAATACATCCGTCATTGAATCGTTGTAATTCCTTCTGTCATAGAAAACAAACCACAATTTTCCGGTAACCTGATCAACTGTCATCCAGCAAAAAAACTGTTGCTTCCGGAATTGATCATCATTCACCCTTACTGGCTCTGTCCATGAATTCCCGCCATCTATAGATTTTACAAGCCAAACATCGGTATCATCAGATCCATTTCGCTGATCCGACCAGTTTATATAGATTGTTCCCCTATTGGGCCCATAACTCAGATCACAACATGTTACGGGTAATCCATTTGCCCTTGAAATATCGGGTATATTAAAGTCCCATCCTCCCGGAATAGCACACACATTAACGTCCTCTTCTAGCCATGTAATTCCGTTATCAGTCGATTTGTCAAACATTACCCCCTGCGGTCCGGCCCAGCCAATATAAATCTCGCCATTGGGTCCAACTGCCGGCACTGCGCCCTCAACAGTTCCGTCACTATCCTTGCAATCACCCGCAATTTTATTAATTCTGACAGGAACTGTCCAGGTTGCCCCCTGGTTTAACGATTTGGAAAATAGAATAATGCTGCTATCGGCTGGGTCAGAACTTCCATATTCATCAAATTGTGTCCAGGTAACATAGATGTTATTTGTTCTTGAATCGATTATTGCCCATTCTTTATCCTGAGCTTTGTTGCCGTTCAGACCGATTCCGGTACCGTTGTTCCATGTAGCTCCAAAATCATAACTTTTCTGACATACAATCTGATCAATCCAGGCTGGTCCGATTGGATTTGAAAGATGAAAAAAATAGAAATTACCAAGTGTATCAACTACTATACAGGGATCTCCCCATACTCCCAATGTAGAAGAGAAGATCCTGTTCTCGCTCCATGAGAAACCGCCATCAGACGATAAGTAATAATTATCCAGGTTTGAGCCGGCCATCATAAAATCAGGATTCCGTGTATCAATAATTATCGCAGGTTCATTCGGATTACGGAGTGTACCTATGAGAATATTTTGATGCTGAGAAAACAAATTATTGGCAAAATAAGCAAAGAGGAGTGTGCCCAGAATAAAACATTTCATATTGTCAGCTATCAAATTAGTTAAGTCTCTGAATTGTTTCTGTTCTGCAAAATATAAAATTATGTGAACAACAAATATGAGAAGGGGCGCTTTCTATGAAATTATCGGAAGATTAATAATTACCCTGGTTCCTGCAGGACTCCCATCATCTTGATACAAATCAATAAACTGTACCTTCATATCAATATCATATAGATTGTTCAGTAAATTTAACCTTGATTCTACCAGTGAAGTTCCATATGACTGCTTCGCCTTTTGAACAGTAGTTTTCAATTCCTCTGATTTATTCCGACCAATCCCGTTATCTTCTACTATACAAGTAATTTGATTTTTATGTCTGACCATCTCAATAGAAATCCTGCCAATTCCTTTAATTCCCATTATTCCGTGCCAGATTGCATTTTCCAGGAAAGGCTGGATGAGAAAAGCAGGAATAAAGCAAACTTCTGAATCAATTTCAGGGTCAATAATCAGGTTATATTCAAATTTCTGCTGAAATCGCAATGACTCAAGTTCAAGGTATAATGTAAGTGCAGCAATTTCATCATTAACCGGAACTGCCTGTTTCTGTGAATTGTTCAGAACCAGCCTCATGAGTTTTGAAAATTTTGACAAATACTGAGTTGAAGCCAACCGGTCATTTTTGATTATAAAAGATTGTATTGAATTCAGCGTATTAAAAACGAAGTGAGGATCCATCTGTTTTGCCAGAGCCTGCTGTCGATACCAATTATTATCTGATAGCAATGCATGCTCTCTTTTAAGATGTCTTAACCTGTTTATATAATAGAGATATACGAGAATAGCAAAGACAAGGACCATTATGAGCATAAACCACCAGGTTTTCCAGAATGGAGGCAGGATTGTGAAACTGATTATTGCCGGTACAATACTTTCAATTCCATCCGAGTTTATTGCAACCACCTCGAAAAGATAATCACCAGAAGGAAGATATGCGTACTCAACATTAGTATTATCAGTATAGTTCCATTTTTCGCCAAGCCCTTTTAACCGGTATTTATACTTTAAATTTCCACCGTTACGGTATGAAATCCCAATATAATCAATAGAAATCAGATTCTGATCATGTTTAAGCCTGTATCCGGATTTAATATCAGCTTTTTGTTTCATGATTCTGAAAGAACTGATATAGATTGGTGGTGGAGTGGTCAATGGTTTATAATTGCTATAATTAAAAATTGTTAAACCTTGATTTGTTGCTATATAAATATTCTCTGCATCTCCTTGTATTTCATTAATTTCATTTGAAATTAGTCCATTTATCTTATAATATGAGGTAATTTTTAATTTCCCGGATCTAACTGTATTAACATCCAGGACATTCAGACCATAATTGGTTCCAATCCACAGATGATTATCAAGCAGAATCATAGAAGAAATAGAGTTGCTTGAGAGCCCGTTGGACTTGGTAATTCTAATAATTGTGTCATTAAATTGTAGAACCAAACCCGACCCTTTAGTTCCCAGAGCTAGAATATCTCTCGATTCTGAATATGAAATATCTGTAATTCGAAATTTGAAATATGGATTATCATTACCTAGATTTTCCATTTGACCCCTTTTATAACGCCAAAGTCCATCTGCCGATCCTAACAAGTAGGTTTCTTTATCGATTTCTTTAACTTTTTCAATTCTAAGTGCAATATTATCGTCATAGAAAGAATTATAACAGACTTTCCCCTTCTGAAATATGCTAATTCCATTAGATTCTCCTATTATTAATCGACCTTCACTGTCTACGATAAGATCTTTTATACAAAACACACTCCTTGTGTTTTTATAAAGATGCATTTTATTATGAGTATTTGCATATTTCTTGACTTTATCATTTTCAATTGAATATAAGTAATCATTTGTTCCAATCCACAACACATTATTATTTTCATTTAGTAACTTGAAAATTGTTCCGTTAATACTCTCGGATATCTTACGTGAAATTATTCCATCAATTGAAATTATATTTATAAATTGATCATGTGTCCCTAGAATTATTTGATCACGATATATTTCTACATCATTTATTTTATTATTCGTTAAACCATCTGCTGTCGTATAAGATAAATATTCCTCAGCAGGTAAATAAAAAAGCCCATTCTCGATTGTTGTAAACCATTTTCCACCTTCATTATCAAAGCAGATAGAAGATACAGAATAATCTTTTAAGTAGTTCAAAATGGGTTTCGAATAAATGTTTCCATCTCTATAACAAACCACACCTGATTTGTCAGTACCAACCCAGAGATTATTCTTGTAATCTGATTGAATACAAATAATGCGATTAATATTATTACTCGCTGAAACAGTACCATTTTTTTGAATTCTAGTCAAAAACTCATTCTGAGCAAAATAGATAGCACTGGTATCTCTCGATGCATAAATATTTGAATATGAATAGTTAGAAGATTTTCTTAAAGGCAATCTCTTTGTTATCATTGAGGTTTCAATGCTAACATAGTTTTTAGATGAAATACTCCCTCCCTGTTGAGATAATAATATCTTTCCCTCTTTCTCAATTATGTCAAGACCTGAATTTTTGAGATGTTTATAATATTGGATAATTTCTCCATTGGGATGTATTTTATACAAACCTTTAGATAAAAAACTAATAAATATACTTTCATCTTTAGTTACCGAAAAGGAGCCTTTCACTGGTATGAAACCTCCGCCTGCCAATGTATTAAGTTCATCATTGTATTTGTATATGTATATTGAATCATTATAATAATAAGATAACTGACAAGGAAACGAGACAAACCATATCCGCCCCTTAGCATCTTCATAAATTTCAAAAACAGTATTTTCAGGTAATCCATCCTGCTTGTCGAAGTTAACAAACTTCTGTCCATCATAACGACTAACTCCAATGTTCGTTGCTATCCAGATGAAACCCCTGGAGTCCTGAATAACATGATATATTTCAGTGCTCGGAAGTCCGTCATCAACAGTAAAATGCTTGAATACAGGATGCTGCCCCTGAATTTCAAAAGCAAAAAGACTTAAGAAACCAATAAAAAAAAATACCAACCAGGATTTCATCTTTTTAGTATAGTTCCGCTTCAAATATAAAACATTTAATTACAATTCCATAGCTTGATTATTCGATCATTCATCTTTCATTATGCCTTTCCAATCAATATAAAAGGACCACAGTAGAGTCTTCTTTCATCAAAAACTACTTTTATATTCAGAACCCAATTATTATAAAAACCTATGTTAATAAAATATTATAAAACAGGCCTGGCAATCCAATATCTATTAACAAACTATACTAATTTTCAAGTTCATTAAACTTAGAAAAGTTTCTCAAATCTGAATGGCAAAATCAAAGAAAACGCCGCGCAGAATCGGCATTCTCACTGCCGGTGGAGACTGCCCGGGAATTAATGCAGCTATCCGGGGCGTTGGCAAGACAGCAATTGCGGAATACGGTATGGAGATTTACGGAATTTCCTCCGGATTCCTTGGATTAATTGAAAAAGACTACTCTAAACTCGATGAAAGTCAACTTTCAGGAATTCTGACTTTTGGCGGAACCATACTTGGAACTTCTCGTGAGAAGCCTTATAAAAAAGACAACTCCGGATTAGGAAAACCAGATAAACCAAAACTGATAAAAAAACATTATCAGGAAATGGAACTTGATGGATTGGTTTGCATTGGAGGCAACGGAACAATGAGAACCGCATCTCTGCTGGCTGAAGAAGGATTGAATGTGATAGGTCTTCCCAAAACCATAGATAATGATGTTTGGGGAACAGATGTGACTTTTGGCTTCGATTCAGCAGTATGGATTGCAACCGATGCTATAGACCGGCTTCATACAACGGCCAACTCTCACAAACGAATAATGGTAATAGAGTTGATGGGGCATCATGCGGGATGGCTTTCGCTGTATTCCGGGCTGGCTGGTGGTGGTGATGTCATTCTGATCCCTGAAATCCCATATAAAGAAGAAATTGTCGCTCAATATTTATTAAAAAGAGCAAAAAACAAAAAGCCCTATTCCATAGTTGTTGTCGCCGAAGGTATATCCAAACCAAAAGGTATTTCGGCAGCACACCATATTTCTCAGTCGATTCAGAAATATACTGGTCTCGAAACGCGTGAAACCATTCTTGGATATATTCAAAGAGGTGGCAGCCCCTCTCCAATGGACCGGATCCTCGCAACAAGATATGGAGCCCACGCAGTTGAGCTTATTGCATCAAACCAATTTGGCCTTATGGTCGCATCCAGAAACGGGAAAATCACTTCTATTCCGCTTAGTGAGGCTGGAAACAAACTTAAAGTAGTTCCTTCAGATTATCCACTGATTGACAAAGCACGAAAAATGGGAATTTCATTCGGCGATAAATGAAAAGAATATTTCAACCTGAAGATTTCAGGAATGAACTTCTGGCAGCTGCCTACGATGAATTACCACTTTGGTCAGCGCCTTTTGGGTTGAATTTGCTGAATGCAATAAATTACTCTGCACCGGTGGTCGCTCTTGATATTGGTTGTGGCACTGGATTCCCATTACTGGAATTGGCGCAAAGATTTGGAAAAGGAAGCAATTTTTACGGCATCGATCCATGGTCAGAAGGACTGAATCTTATTCGGAGAAAGATGGAATGCTATGATATTGACAATGTCACCGTTACGTGTGCTGTTGCTGAAAAGCTTCCGTTTGATAATGAAATGTTCGATTTAATCACTTCCAACAATGGATTGAATAATGTTCAATCCCTGGAGGATTCTTTGAAGGAATGCCACAGAACGCTAAAAAAAGATGGCAATCTGATTTTTACAGCGAATCTCCCTGGCACTTTTTCACTATTCTATGAAACTCTGATTAAGGCAATGCTGCAAGAGGGGTTAGACATGATTGTTCCCAAAATTTATAAGCACATTAAATCAAAGAGAAAAAGTATAGAAGAAATGTGCCAGACTCTTGAAAACATACGGTTAAGGGTTATCAGAACGGAAACAGAGTCATATAATATGCATTTTTCTTCCGGCACTTCTTTCTTTAATCATTTTCTCATAAGGCTCTACTTTATGAGTTCCTGGTTGAATTTGATTCCGGAAAATTTCCAGCATCAAATTATGAATCTGGTTGAAGAAGAATTGAATTCATTCTCTGTCAGCAATCAGGGAATCTGCATGGAAGTGCCTTATGCCCTGTTTGAAGCTGAAAAATTCTAAAATTCCTCCATATCCATTTCATTCTGTCCGTTACGATCACGCTCCTTCTGGCGGTTATAGTTATTAATCCTGTAAGTAAAACCAAGAAAACCGATCCTACTGTCCATTTTATGAGTTGAGGTAATAAAAAATGACTCTCCTCTGGTCTCAGAATTATGCCTTCTGGTATCAAATACGTCACTTACCCGCATACTCAGAGTTGCCTTTCCTTTCAGAAAATCATATTTAAATGCTACATCTGCAAAATAAACCTCCTCTTCTCGGTCCTGGGCTTCTATCTCAGGAGATTCATAATTTCCGGCAATCAGCAGAGTGGCATTCTTTGAAATATTAAATGTCATATTTACCTTAGTCGTCCACATGTAGCCTTCAACCTTTTCAAGCCCAGCGATTTCACTACCATTCATTATTTGTTTAAAAAATGAGAAATTGGCATTGGCTTTAAACCAGGGTAAAAACTCCCTGTTGCCGATCAATTCAATCCCATAATTTGTTCCGCTCGTAAGGTTCTTAAAAGTTGTAGCTGTAACTCCGTTCTGTTGCAACGTTACAATATTTTCAATAATTCCGGTAGTATAGCGATAAAACAAGGTTGAATTCAGGGAATTCTTTCCCCAGAATCCTGACCAGCCCAATTCACACGAATTGATAAATTCCGGATCTAATTTCGGATTACCCGACCTGATATTCAGTGAATCAGAATAATCAATGAATGGATTAAGCTGTCGTTGATTAGGCCTGGAAACTCTTCGACTATAACTGAATATAAATTGATTCTTGACATTCATTTCATACACAAGGTGAACTGAAGGATACAAGCTCGGATATGTTCTGTCAAATTTTTCACTGGTAAGTGTTAGTTCAGAATTCGAAATCAATTGCTCAAACCGAAGGCCTGCCTGGTATTTCAACTTCTTATATGCTGATGAATAGATACCATATATTGCATGAATCTGCTCTGCATAATCGAAATAATTATTGGCCAAAGGATTCCTGATATAATCCCCTGTTTCATAATTAAAATCTGAAAGAAAATTCTCCATGGCCTGATCCTTAACAGTACTTTTAAAACCCGTTTCAATCCTACCGGCCTTGCCAACAGGTGATATGTAGTTTCCCTGGATCATAAACATAAGATTCCCATTGGAGGACCCTGAATTTTGCTTTGCAGGATTCTGGTTTTCAGGAATAAAAGGTAATTCAGTCTGAATAATATCCTGGGTTCCATCCATGGAATTTTTGTTAATCATCAGATCAAAACTGAGTTCCTTTCCTTTGGTTGAAAAAGTCCTGCGATAAGAAGCATTATATGTTAATGACTCAATGTTGCGTGCTGATTTGCTATATCTGTTAAAAGAACGGATCAGGCTATCATTATTGTCGAAAGTCTCTGAACTGATATCACCTTCATTTACATAACCCATGTTCCTGTATTGAAAAGACAAAGTCAGCGTATTGAAATTGTCCATCATAAAATCAAGCCCGGTATTCAAATTGTAGGAATTCCTTTCATTCATCATTTTCTGCTTCTGTAACAACTGAGAATCAATACTATCATAGGTTGTCAGCCGGTTTGTCTCTCCGGTTGATTTAAACTTTCCCAGACGAGTATCAAAACCAGCAAAAAGGTTAATCCTGCTCTGCCTGATATTCAGATTAACTGATCCATTATATCGGTCTCCTGTTCCCGCAGTTGCGGAAACCATGCCATTAAAACCCTGAAGGCTTTTTTTCTTTAAAACAATGTTAAGTATTCCTGAAGTGCCATCCGGATCGTATCTGACAGAAGGATTTGTAATAATTTCAACCGATTCAATCGAACTTGCAGGAATCTGCTGTAAAAGGTCACCACTGCTTATTTCTGAAAGACCAGAAGGCTTTCCGTCAATAAGTATTGTTACATTGCTGCTCCCTCTCAGGCTGACGTTTCCTTCAACATCTACCGTCACGGATGGTATATTCTGCATGACATCTATCGCGGTACCTCCTACAGCTGATATACTCTTATCAACGTTAATTATTTTCTTGTCAAGATTGTTTACCAGCATTTCCTTTTCTGCTGTTATCTCAACCCCTTCGATACTTGAAGCGCGATTATGAAGCTTAATTGTACCTACATAAATTTCAGGGGCATCAGGTCTGATCATCACATCATTGATAATTTTCGTTTGATAACCCATAAACTGAATTCTGATGAAATATCTGCCTGTTCTCACCTGCTCTATCCTGAAATTACCCTTGGAATCACTAATCGTCCCGCCCGAAAGGGTAGAGTCTTTGAGGCTGATTAAGGCAATACTCCCGTATTCAACAGCCAATCCTGTAGTTTCATCAATTAGTTTTCCTTTTATTATTCCAATCGCCGGACGTTCATTTAACGCACTCCCTCTGCCCGGACCTTGCTGGGCAAAAGAAAAAGCAGGAATTAAGTTTAATGACAGTATTCCAAAGAGGAAACCCAGTGCAAATTTTAGTTTCATAACCGGTTTATCGTGTATCAGGCTGTAAAGGTATTCTGTTTTGACAATGATAGGCCAAAGAGCAAATCGCATTGTATAATTTCGACACTGGATTCCGATATTTCCTGTGTAAAGAACAAACTTTTTTTCAGTTTAAGGGTGATAGACTTTTACTGCTAACTTTGTTTTTTATTATATCCATCAACCCAATAATCATGAGAACCTTCATTATTTCTTTTTTCTTATTGATTTCGACATTATTGCATTCCCAGGAGTGGAAGACTTTTTGTGAATCCTCCGGTTTTCTCAAAACTCCTTCATATGATGAAACCATTTCCTATTGTTTCAGATTAAGCGAAGCCTCTCCCATAGCGTCAATGAAGAACATAGGTGTCAGCCCCCAGGGTAGAGAAATTCCAATGATGATTATTGACAGGGATGGCCTGACCGATTCTCAGCAAATCAGAGCTAAAGGAAGAATAATTGTATTAATACAGGCTTGTATTCATCCCGGCGAGCCTGACGGAAAAGATGCTATGTTATCATTTTTAAGAGATTTGCTCATTGATAAAAAGCACAAAGAAATACTTGAAAATGTCAGCATTCTGTTTATTCCTATTTTGAATGTCGATGGGCACGAGCGGTTCGGGCCATATAACAGAATCAATCAGAACGGCCCGGAGGAAATGGGATGGCGAACCAATGCACAGAATCTGAATCTTAACCGCGACTTCCTGAAAGCGGATTCACCCGAAATGAAGCAATGGCTGAAAATGTTTTCATCATGGCTGCCTGATTTTTTTATTGACACTCATACAACCGATGGCGCTGATTATCAATATGCACTAACCTATGATCTGGAAGTATACGGAAACCTTGATTCCGGGCTGACCCGCTGGCTTAATAATATTTATGAACCGAGGATTACAGCCAGCATGAAAACATCCGGATTCCTGATATTCCCCTATGTCCAATTCCGCAAGTGGCATGACCCCAGAAGTGGTTTACGCACAGGAGTCGCCCCTCCGATGATTTCGCAGGGGTATGCCGCTATTCAAAACCGTCCGGGGTTATTGATTGAAACACATATGCTTAAAGATTATAAAACGAGGGTTGAGGCCACTTATAGTATGATAGAAAATACGCTTTCAATACTGAACCATCAGGCCGGAACCCTGAAAACCCTTATAAATATGGCTGACCTTTCTACTGCTGCAACCGGATTCAGAACACAGAAATTCCCCATTCTGATTAAAACCAGCCAAAAAGACAGTACCATGGTCAGGTTTGAAGGTTTTGATTATACAATTCAGAAAAGTGACCTTACCGGTGGTGATTGGTTTGTTTACGACAATAAAAAGCCCGTTACCCTTACACTACCTTTTTTTAATAAAACTTACCCTGAAAAAGAAATTAACCTCCCTGAAGCATACATTATTCCTGTTGAATATGCCCATGTAGCGGATATATTAAAATTACACGGAATTGTAACAGATCGTTTGACTGAGCCTACCGAAATCATGGTAAAATCTTATAAATTCCGAGATTATGAGTTCCGAAAGACACCTAATGAAGGCCGACAGATGGTAACTACTCAATATGATGAAACCGAAGAATTAAGAAAATTCCCAAAAGGCTCAATCGTCGTGCTTATGAACCAGAGAACCGCCAGGGTTATTGCTTCAATTCTTGAACCTGCAGCTTCAGGTTCATTTGTTGAATGGGGCTTCTTCAATCAGATTTTCGAACAAAAAGAATACAGTGAAACTTATGTGATGGAAAAAATGGCCCGGGAAATGCTTGAAAAAGATCCTCAGCTCAAAAAGGAGTTCCTCGAAAAGATGGCGAAAGATACTGAATTCAGTAAAGACCAATGGAATATCCTGAACTGGTTCTACAGCAGAACTCCTTACTGGGACAAACAATTTCTCAACTATCCTGTTGGCAGGATTTTCGACAAAACTACAATTACCTATCTCAGGAAAATTTCCCTTCCTTCAGAATAAATTCGCAGGATTCATCCGATTTTTTATCGCAGAAAATATGAGCTGGAGACCAGTCAGTTCACATTTTCCTTTTTAATCCATCAGCCTTTATCACCTGTAGAATCAATTCAAATTATAGTATCAAATAGCAAAGAATTGTTGAAGTTTTATTCTTATAAAAGCAGCTACGAATCTGGTTTATGATGTCTGGTCTTATCATCCCAGTGAATTCAGTTAACAAAATATCATATTTTTCATTTCGGTCTTGCATATAATATAAACTTGACCTATTTTTACACTTCACTTAGTGTAGCATTTACACAAACATAGTGTTATTGGTACACGAAGAGTTAAGGAACAATTATCAGGAATCAGATCACAAGCATTTTTCTGATTGATGGGGCTAATATTTTACTTCTGCACGGTCAATTTAATAAACACCTGGATGGTCATTTCTTTGAACATCCCAGGCTCTTCCCCTTTGACTGCTATTTTAGAATTTAAGCAATAAAATTTTAAACGAATAATTTGAAAAATATCAGGAATTAACCAAAAACAAAACCCTATGAATAAACAGGACAACAGTTTCAAGGTCGGGATGTCAGTAATCGGCTCCATATTCTTTATTTTCGGTTTCGCCACCACCTTCATCATTACGTTGAGTGCAAAAGTCAAGGATATTTTTGCACTCACTGAATTCGAAGCCCAGATGTTAAACTTTGCATTTTTTATTACCTATGCATTGATATCTATACCGATTGGTCTCTACATTAAAAAAATCGGTTATAAGAGGGCTTTGGTCATCGGATTGTTGTTGATGGCAGCCGGAGGATTCCTGTTCTTTCCTTCATCCAGTATTCCTTCATTCCCGTTGTTCCTTGTTTCGACTTTCATTCTGGCAGCCGGTGTTGTGTTTCTTCAAACCGCTGCCAATCCATACGTTACTGCCTTAGGTCCGGAAGAATCTGCATCCAGTCGGCTGAATTTAACCCAGGCGCTCAATTCGATTGCGACTATGGTAGCACCATGGCTGATTGCAGTATTTATCTTCACCAGCGCTTCTGAATTGCTTACCCCCGGTGAAAAAGCCGCCACAGTTCAGATGCCATTTATTGTAATGAGTGTGCTCATTGTAATAATTGCTTTGCTTATTATGACCATTAAACTTCCTGAGATTTCGCAAACCTCCACTGAAAAGAAAAGCGTCTGGAAATATCCGCACATGCTATTGGGTGCCTTGGCTATCTTTTTTTACGTAGGAGCTGAAGTTGGAAACGGGAGTCTAATCATTAACTATTTGAAGGAAACAAACGGGATGGACCCGAATGTTGCATCAAAATATGCTGCCATTTATTGGGGTGGTGCTATGGTTGGCCGGTTCTTTGGTTCATTTATGTTTTCCGGTATCAGCATGTCAAAAAAAATCACCTATGCACTTCCCGTTCTTCTGCTTGCCCTTGTTTCCGGCTCGTTTGTTACTGACTGGAACTGGAGTATAGGTGCAATATTTCTGGGTATAGCAGTGGTTAATTTCCTGATAATGCAGATTGGAACAGGGAAAGCAGCACGCACTCTGGCTGTTTTCGCTCTGGTAGCAGCAGTACTGGACCTTGTAACCAGTTTCGGCACAGGTCAGGTTGCCCTCTGGACTGTTATTTCCATCGGTCTCTTTAATTCAATCATGTTCCCCAACATCTTTACGCTGGCTGTAAAAGATCTGGATTCCGGTGAGTTAAGTACAGCTTCCGGAATCATTAACACACTGATCTTTGGAGGCGCCATCATACCTCCGATCATGGGAAGTGTTGCTGATAATTTTGGTTATACCTGGGCCTTCATTGTACCAGCTGTATGTTACCTCTATATCTTCTTCTACGCTGTCAAGGGTAGTCAGATAAGAAGATAGTACTTCGTTGTATTAACACTTGATTTACAGTATGTAATAAAAAGAAAATGCTTCTCAACCGGAAACTGATAATTATTATTTGCCTGTCACTCGGCCTGGCATGGGAGGGTGGTTTACTTGCTCAGACCTACCTTTACTTTCAGGACAGTCCATCCACGGATCTGTATGATTACAGTTGGATGGAACTGACTCCGCCAAGCGAACTTGAACGTAAAGGAAGTGATCTCAGGAGGTTTCCGGTTGAAAGCATCTCATCCCCTGTACAGGGTACAAATTCATTGAGGTTAAAATGGAAGTCACTCAGTGGTGGCGACTGGGTTGCCATTGCTGCAGGTACAGATTGGACTGCAAAAGACATTAGTCAGACAGACACCTTGTTATTCTGGCTTTGGTCGGTTGAAGGCATAAATTCATCCGACCTGCCTCTGATATTTCTTGAAGATGTCAACAATGTAAAAACCACTAAACATAATTTTTCAGCCTGGAGTCCTATAACGCTACCTACTGGTGTATGGCTGAAAATTACAATGCCTATGTCAGTCTTCCTCGGCGCAGGCGATCCGGTTGATTTCACCCGCATCAAAACCATCGGTTTTGCCCAGAATCTTACCGATGGATTAACCCATACCCTGTATATCGATGATATGCGGGTTTTTGCTGGTGATGGCACTTCACCGCCCGCATCACAACCTTCAGGTGTGATTGCTGAAGGGTATGACAGTCATATTGATGTTTCATGGAATGCGAACCCGGAAACCTATCTGAATGGTTATATGGTTCAACGCTCAACAGACGGCGGAGCAAACTACACCACAATCTCGGTTACTGATAAAAATACTTTGCGCTATATCGACTGGGTTAAAGCCTTCGGCACTGAAGTAAACGCAGTATACAGGATAATAGCCCTGAATGCATCAAATGAACCTTCAGATCCCTCTGAGCCGGTTGCAGCAACAACCCATCCGTTCTCTGATGAAGAATTCCTGGATATGGTTCAGAAATATACCTTCAGGTATTTTTATGATTATGCGCATCCGGCTTCAGGAATGATAAGAGAACGGTATAATTCAGGAGATGTGGTTACCATTGGCGGATCCGGGTTTGGGATCATGGCATTACTGGTTGGAATCGAAAGAGGTTTCATTACCCGGCAGGAAGGCATTGACCGGATTAAGAAAATGCTGACTTTCCTGGAAAACTCCGACAGGTTTCACGGAGTCTGGCCACATTGGATCAACGGGAATACAGGTGAAGTGATCCCATTTAGTACGAAGGATAACGGTGGTGACCTAGTTGAGACAGGGTTCCTGGTTGAAGGATTGTTGACTGCACGTCAGTATTTCAATTACTCAACGCCGGATGAACTGGACATTGTAAGCAGAATTACATCACTCTGGGAAAGTGTGGAGTGGGACTGGTATACAAAAAACAATTCCGGCACATTATACTGGCACTGGTCACCCGACTACCAGTGGCAGATAAATATGCAGATTCGTGGCTGGAACGAAGCCTCCATCATATATATACTGGCAATAGCCTCACCTACCCATTCAATACCTGCGGGTTACTGGAAGAATGGCTGGGCCGGAGCATCTTATTACCTTAACGGCGGATCGTTCTATGGTTATAAATTAGATGTTGGATGGGACCGTGGCGGACCACTATTTTTTGCACACTACTCCTTCCTGGGATTTGATCCACGAAGTAAAAAGGATGAGTTTACCAATTATTTTAACCTGAACAGGAATCATACACTGATCAACAGGGCTTATTGTATCGACAATCCGAAGAATTATTCCGGTTATGGAGAAAACTGCTGGGGACTCACTGCCAGTGATGATCCGGATGGATATATGGCCCACGAACCTACCAGCAGTCGCGATAACGGCACCATATCCCCCACTGCAGCCCTCTCTTCCATGCCTTATACACCTGATGAATCATTGGGGGCTTTGAAGTATTTATATCGCGAACTCGGACAGAAAACCTGGGGGCCCATGGGCTTCTATGATGCATTCAATCAATCACGTAACTGGTGGGCTACTTCCTATCTGGCCATTGATCAGGGACCAATCATCGGAATGATTGAAAACCATCGTTCAGGACTATTATGGAATAAATTTATGGCAAACCCTGAAATCAACCCTATGCTTGAAGCAATGGGGTTTGCCTATGATGCCAGTTCCGTTGACAACAAGGATTCGGGTTTTGATTTCGACATTTTTCCGAACCCTGCTGTTGATGTATATGTTAACCTTTCTTTCATGATGAAATCTACTGGTTTGGTTAACATCAGGATCATCGATTTATCCGGAAGAACAGTTTCTGAGTTTAATCACGAAACCCTGTTAAGGGGAATAAATACAGTTCCTGTTGACGTGGAAAATCTGGCGGCCGGTGTATATACAATAAGGGTCACAGGCCCTGCCAGAGAATCAGGTTCAAAAAAGCTGCTTATCGGAAAATAACCAATATTATAATTGCATTGACATTTCTGATCGCATTTGAAACATTATTAAATCCCAAACCAATAAACCAAGCGTAAACAAACCAACAACCAAACCAACAACCAAATGAAAAAAGTAAAACATCTACTCATTCTGCTGTTCACCGTAGGCCTTATACCATTGGCGATGGCCCAACAGGTGAAGGTTTCCGGCAAAGTTACCAACGCAGCGACCGGCGAAACCCTTCCGGGAGTGACTGTTGTTGTAAAAGGAACAACATCAGGCGTTTCAACCGATCTGGATGGTAAGTACAGCCTTAATGTTCCTCCAACTGCAACATTGGTTTTCAGTTTCGTAGGAATGGAAACCCAGGAAGTACGTCTTGAAGGCCGCACCGTAGTTAACGTAGCCCTATCTGTTTCTGCAAGTATGCTTGAAGAAATCGTAGTCGTGGGTTATGGCACAAGTAAAGTCAAGGACCTGACATCGTCGATTACAACTGTAAAATCGGAAGATATATTGAGAACCCCATCTTCCCAGCCTATGCAGGCCTTACAGGGCAAAGTGGCAGGTATGCAGGTAGTTGCAAATGGCGGACCAGGTAATTCATCAACAATAAGGGTACGAGGTGTCGGTTCATTCCCCGGCCGAAGCAGTGAAGACCCTTTGTATGTTGTTGACGGTATGTTTTTTGACAACATTGATTTCCTGAATCCTTCCGATATTGCAACCATTTCAGTACTAAAGGATGCATCCGCTGCAGCAATCTATGGCGTTCGGGCAGCTAACGGTGTTATTTTAATTGAGACCAAATCAGGCTCTTACAATCAAAAAACTGAAATCACCTATGATGGTTATCTGGGTTATCAGTCGGCACAAAATATAGTGAAGATGGCCAATGCCGAACAGTTCACCAACATGGCCCTTGAATCTGGTTCAGCCGCGGATATTTCCTATATAGAGAATTCGATGCAACGCTATGGTAGGAGCCGGGTAAATCCGAATATTCCCGATGTAAATACCGACTGGTACAATGAAATTCTTAGGGTTTCACAGATTCAGAATCACAACCTCGATTTTTCCGGCGGGAATGAAGTAGCCCGGTATTCCATCGGAACAAATTACTTTTCACAGGATGGAATCCTGGATATGGATAACAGTTATGAGAGGTTGAATCTGCGCTCCAAACTCGATGTAAAAGCAACCAAGTGGCTGACAATCGGCGCCAACTTAATTTACAGCAATGCATTAAAATTCAGCGAACAGGCCAGTGCATGGAACCTTGCCTACTTTGCTGTACCGATCCTGCCCAAGTATGATGAACTGAATACGGTTGCCACCCCTACCAATTATGCGAATGCGCAGGACATGGGTTACAGAAGCGGTCAGAATCCTTTCCCAACCCTGGATTATAATATTGACAGGATGAAAATCAGGAAAATAATAGCCAATTTCTATCTTGATGTTACCCTGATCCCAAGCACCCTGACATTTAAAACCAACTATTATAATAATTACTCCGGCATTGATCAAAGGGTTATCAATCTACCTTATTTTATAGGTAATAGCTTTCAAAACCCTGACCCAACCATTGCACGTACTATTTCGCTGTATTACAACCAGATATGGGACAATGTACTCACCTTTAACAAAAGTTTCAACAAGCACAATCTGACAGTTATGGCAGGTTCCTCCTTTAGGGATGAAGGTTCTCAGATTCTAAAAGCTACAGCAAAGAATTTCCCGACAGATCAGGAACAATCATGGTATATCAACCAGGCCCTGAATGTACTTCCTGAATCTGTTGGTGATGACGGCAAACGTGAGTATGGCATGTCTTACTTCAGCAGGCTGGCTTATAATTTTAATAATAGATATCTGTTTTACGCTACAATGCGTGCTGATGGAAACAATAAATATCAGGAGAAATGGGGATACTTCCCAACATTGGCAGCAGGTTGGATTATTTCTGAAGAATCATTCCTCAAAGGCAATAAAAATGTGCCTTATCTTAAACTTCGTGCCAGCTGGGGACAACTTGGAAATGACCATGTACCGGCCAGTGATGGAGCAATCACTTCGTCAGTTGCTACCACAACCCTGGGTGGAACAGTATACTCAGGTGTGGTGGTTAATAATACATTCAATTTTCTTAAATGGGAGTTAACCGAGGAAACCAATGTCGGAATCACTGCCAGTCTTATGAGTGACAGACTTTCTGCAGATCTCGATTATTTTATCCGTGATACCAAAAATGCAGCACTTCTGATTAAGATTCCAGGTTCAGGTGATGTCATGTGGAGACCGGTTGGTACAATCAGAAACTCAGGATTTGAATTTGCCCTTAACTGGTCTGATAAAATCAACGATCAACTGAGTTATGCTATAGGAGGTAATATTTCAACCCTGAAAAATGAAGCCAGAGACCTCTACGGACAGGAATACATCGACGGCGGCTCTGCTGAATTCCGTCAACGGACATACATGAATGAGCCTATGATGGCTTTCTATGGTCGTGAAGTAGCAGGCGTTTACCAGAACCAGGCTGAAATTGATGCCGATCCTGCAGCTGTTGCTTATAATCTTGAGAATCCAAGTACAAAACTGGTACCTGGCGATTTCAGGTATAAAGACCAGAACGGCGATGGCAAGATTAATGATGATGACCGTGTTATTCTGGGTTCCTATTTCCCAAATTTCATCTATGGCTTTAACTTAAGTGCGAATTACAGGAATTTCGATTTCTCTGCCAGCTTCTACGGACAATCCGGAAACAAAGTCCTGAACCGTAAAAGGGGTGAAATCATCTGGACAGCTGACGGGAATATGGATGCCGACCTGGCAACCAACCGCTGGCATGGTGAAGGAACTTCCAACATTTACCCTTCATCAGCAGGGCTAAGGAAAGGCTGGAATCAGAAAATGAGCGATTATTTTGTTGAAGACGGTTCGTTCTTCAGGATACAGAACATCCAGCTGGGCTATACCATTAAAAACAGCAAATGGCTGGGTGGAAAATTCCCTGTAACCAGGGTTGCATTCACCGCAGATCGTCCGTTGTCGCTGTTCAGCTATAATGGCTTTACACCTGAAGTTGCCAATGGAATTGATTCTCAAACATATCCGGTTCCTGCAACATATACTGTAAGTCTTAATGTCAGGTTCTAATCCCAAAAAACAAAAGAAAATGAAACGAAACACAAAATATATACTGATAGCCCTCTGGGTGGTCGGACTTTTAGGTATCAGTGGTTGTTCCAAATACCTGGACGAAGGCCCGGAAGACAAAAGTTTCACAGAAGAAACCGATTATACCCAAAGCAGTAATATGATACTGCCGATCCTGGGAACCTACTCCGAATTCAATAATACCGAATGGGAAGACTTTCCGTTAATTTCTGTTCGTGGTGATGATGTGAATGCAGGTGGGCTTGGTGACCAACAGGATTTTGCCGCCACAGACGATTACAGTTATAATAAGGATTACTGGATGTATAACTCACTATGGCAGAATTATTATACAAATATGTTCTCAGCCAATTCTGCGATGGAACAAATTGCACTCTACAAAGAAAACGGAGCGAACGCTGACCTGGCTGACCAATATACTGCCGAAGCAAAAGTATTGCAGTCGTGGTGGCTGTTTCAGCTTAGCCGGGTATGGGGATCATTGCTGATTCCGGCAGGTTCGAGCCCTACAACCCTTTTTGTGACACCACTATCAACCAAGGATGAGGTAATGCAGTATATATCCGACAGGATGGATGAAGCCATTCCTCACCTTGTGTCCGTCAGGCCGAATGAGCGTACCGATATTCCGGGAGGTGTAACCCGTTATACTGCGCTGGCCATGAAAGCACTGGCAAACCTGGAATTGAAAAATTACCAGAAAGTTGCTGATGCCACCGGTGAAATTATTAGTTCCGGCAAATTCCAGCTTGAATCGGATTATTATGAACTCTTCAAGATTCAGGGCAAACTTAGCAATGAGAACCTCTGGGAAATGCAGTATTCAGATTTGGGACAAGGTTCAGGCGACAACTTTTCATACCTCTTCGCGTTTTTCGGACCACAGGGCTGGACACCAGCCGTAACCGGCTCAGGAGATGGCTGGGGTTTTTATGAACCCAGTCTGAAATACATCAAATTCATGCTCGACAGGGATGAAACGATTCGCCTGGAGACCACTGTAATTTTTACAAACCGTGGAATTACAGCACTTAAATCAGATCCGAATTATGCTACCCTGCCTTCCTGGATTTCGAACACTACCCGCTCAGGAGATGTGTTTAATGATTACGCGAGAGCTATGTTTGCCAGTGGAAAGCATTACCTGCCTTCAAACCAGCTCACAACAGGCCGCACTGATTACGGAACCAACAAGAATTTCACCTGCATCAGGTATGCCGAGATTCTGCTTATGTATGCTGAGGCGCTGACACAGGGTGCTTCCGGATCAGCCGGTTCAGCTGATGGTGCCGTTAATCTCGTAAGGGAAAGAGCTGGTTTGTCAGCATTGTCGGGTGTTACCCTCGATCAGGTTATGGATGAAAAATTCGCAGAACTTGGCATGGAATGGGGTACCAGATTTTATGATATGGTAAGGCTTGGCAGAACCAATGAACTGAGCTATGATGGAAGATCATTCTCCCCTGATAAGACCTTCCTGCCCTATCCGCAGAATCAGGTTGACCAGTTACCCATTCTCAAACAATAACTGTTACAACAAACAATAACAAAACAAGAAAATGAAAAAACTCAGATATATTTTCGTTTATTCGCTGATGATGGCCCTGACCATCTCATGTGAAAAAGGGCTCGACCCGATTAATTCGGTAACTCCGGGTCCCGATACTGAAATTCCGGAAATCACAATCACCAACCCGGAAGAAGGTTCAATTATGCGCGTTCCTGAAGGACAAACAACTGTTACATTTAACATTACAGCAATTGATGATATCGAACTGGCCAGCGTTGTTGTTCAGCTCGATGGAACTCAGATTGCCAGCTACAATACTTTCAAGGATTACAGAAGGGCTGTATTAAATGTTACTTATGAAGGTCTTGCAGATGGCGACCATACAATAACTGCATCCGTAACGGATAAGACTGACAAGAGTGCAACCACCAGTGTGAATTTCAAGAAATATACAGCCGTTACCTATGTTCCGCTGGAAGGAGAGGTGTTGTATATGGCATTCGAAGGCACTTTCACTGATGCCATCTCCGGAATTGCACCGACTGTATCCGGCTATCCAACTTATGGGGACGGTAAACTCGGACAGGCTTACCAGGGAGCGACCGATTCCTACCTTACCTTCCCGGCAGCTACCCTGACCACAACCCATGAATTCAGCGCTGCATTCTGGATGAAAATCAACGCCACACCAGACCGGGCGGGTATACTCACCATGTCACCCGAAGACCTGGAAAACGCTGGTTACCCGACAGTACAGAACCTGCGTACAAGCGGATTCCGTTTCTTCCGTGAAGCCTCAGGACCAAAACAAACCATAAAGGATAATGTTGGTTTTGCTACCGGTGAATGCTGGAATGATGGTGGCCAGGTCGATCCTTCAACAGGTGAATGGTTCCACTTTGCTTTCACAATTTCCGAAACCAAAAGTTCTATTTATATCAATGGTGAACTTGCCCGTGAGTCAGATCTTACAGCGCCTATCGACTGGACAGGATGCGATATCCTTACCATCATGTCAGGAGCACCCCGTTTCACAGAGTGGAATCACTTTTCGGATCTGAGCCTCCTCGACGAATTACACATGTTCAAAAGGGTTATTACCCTGGAAGAAATTCAGGCATTTGCAACAGCTAGGTAGTTCAATTCAGGAATGTAAAAAAAGAGGGAATGATCTTCCCTCTTTTTTATTTTAAAGCCTCTGGTAAAACGGATATCAGAATTCTGCCATAAACCGGTACCCATCGTTGACATAAAACCACTGAGCCACATCTCCGCTGCGATATTTTGATTTGGCATCGGAGGTACGTCTCAAAACAGATCTTGTCGTCATCATCCTGCGGATGGCCCGTTCATCACGGTTGAATCCCACACTAAAAGCTGTCGCATAAAATCTTAGTTTATCATCTTCCGATTTCCATTTGATGTGTGCAAACCTTTTATCCATCAGCCGAATAAACATAACAAGATAACGAAGCTGCCATTCCTGTGAGTCAAGTCTTCTGGCCCGTTCACCCCTGGCTTTCGATGTATTTTTTAAATCAAATTTCTGGGTAGTCATCTTTTGCCTTGTTACATTTCTTTCGATCAGTTCAGCAAATGAAGGTTTCATCTGAAATCTGCCAACTTCATAGTGTGAATACTTCCTGCCCGATTGAACATATAGCATCCGAGTGGCACCGGTTTCCATCACATCCTTTATAGCAGAATACTTAACCAGTCCGGGAAAAACAATGCCGTATGCAAAAGCAGGCTGGATTTTTTCCTTCTTCAGGGTATCTGACATCCAGGTGTTCCTGCGCAAATAGTCAACAGCATCAAAATATCTGTTGCCCAATTCTGCAGAAAGATCAGCGCCCGGGGCAATGGTTTGACCCAATAAGTAATTTCCTGCAACAAACTGAAAAAGAAGAATCAGAACGATGATCAGGCACCGCGGAAATTCCATGCTAAATGTTTTTCGGCCTGATTTTGACATAGATCGTAGAGTCTTCTTCAGAAAAATATCTTCCCGTCTGAATATGATTACAAATTATTCAGCATAAGGAAATCCTGAGGTTCTGATTAATGGTCGAAAGATAGTGTTTTCTCAAATATTGACCCACCCGGTCTTTCAATTTAATGAAGAGTAATGTAATCTGAGGGGGTTTATAAATAATTTAAGTTTTTTTTGTTAAAAATGTTAAATGTTGTTACAATTTGACAGAAAAAGCAGGGGTGTATTAGTCATCCATAAAAAAATAAACTATATTTGTGCTTAGCAAACTATTACTAACCAAAACCTTTAAACTATGAGAAAAATTACCCTTGTATTGATTATGATGCTCACTTTTTCAGGCATATCGATGGCACAGGTTATCGAAGATTTTGAATGCCTGAAAATGAACATTTTTTCCGCTGGAGCCAACGGCTCATTGACTGTTGTTCCGAATCCTGATCCTACAGGAATTAATACCAGCGGAAATGTGGTTAAAATGGTACGCGGCAAAGACGGCGACCCCTGGGCAGGATGGTATGCAACCATGGAAACCCCGGTTGATGTAACCGCAAACAAATACGTTCACGTAAAAGTATGGAAACCACGTATCAGCCCTGATGTTTTTAAATATGAAGGCGCTGTGAATTCAGGTGATGTTTTTCCGATCCAGGATCAGACACTTGTTAATCAATGGGAAGAACTGGTTTTTGATATGAGCATCGTCAGTGGAGAATATGTTAAAATTGTTCTTATCCCTGACTTTGAAACACCATTGACACTTACTGAAGACATCACCCTCTATTTTGATGACATCTATGCCAACAACGATCCGGCAGTAGGAAGCGCTCCTGTTCAGGTTATCGAAAACTATGAGACCATAGGACTCAATCTCATGCTTAACGGTGAACTTGATCAGAGTAATTTTTCAATTTTCCCGAATCCTGATCCTTCAGGCGTTAACCTTAGTTCCTATGTCACCAAATTTGTTCGTGACAAAGACGGTTTTCCATGGGATGGTTTCTGGTCAGCTTTACCAACTACAATTGATGTTACCACAAATAAATTTGTTCACGCTAAAGTCTGGAAATCCAGGATCAGCCCGATTAAATTCAAAATTGAAGGCGGTGCAGCAGGAACCCTTGAAATTGAAAGCAAATATCCACAGACCAAGGTCAACGAATGGGAAGACATTGTTTTCGATTTCACTGAAAAAACAGGTACTTATCCAACCATTGCATTCCTTCCTGATTTCAGCGATCCCGTTAACCTGACAGAAGATATTATCATTTATCTTGATGATATCATCCTGAACAACGATCCTAACCCAATGACTCCTCCTGAACAGGTAATCAATGTTGACCTGAGTGCTCTTGAGCTCCCCGCTGGTCAGCAGGTATACATCGCAGGAACAATGGGTGGCATCCACGGAACCTGGATTCAACCGGGTGAAAATGCAAACAACGAAATGTTTGATACCGATGGTGATAAAATCTACACCATTACCATGCATTTAGCTGATGGGCTGATCGCTTTCAAATTCTTCCTTGGCGCTGGCTGGGGTACTGGTGACCCTGCTCCTGGCGGAGACAGAAACCTGATCGTAAACGGAAGTTGCAATCTTACCTACAAATGGGGCGTTGACGGTGTACTCTCCGTTCCGACCAACCCGCTTGCCGATAAGGTTCAAATGTTCCCGAACCCGGTTAGCAATGAACTGGTGATCAAAACCACCGCTGATGTCAGCAGGGTTACCATCACTTCAATGCTGGGCCAGGTTGTTGGCAGCTATGAATTCAACAGCACCGGCAACCAGACTATAAACACTTCTTCTTTCAACAGCGGCATGTACTTCGTTACCTTCACTGGTAAAGACGGCAGCAAGCTGACACAGAAACTGATGAAGAACTAATTAACCTCTTCTGAGTAATAAAAAAGCCTCCTTTCAGGGGGCTTTTTTATTGATATTCCCAATGGATTTACCGGATTCCGGCTTATCTTCAGTGCACTTCACCCTCTCCAAATTTATTTATCTTTGCAAAAAAAATCAACCATGAACAGAGGTCCTGTTTCACAATTTATTCAACATCATTACAGGCATTTTAATGCTGCTACCCTGATCGATGCAGCCAAAGGATATGAAACCCATCTGGCTGAAGGCGGTAAAATGATGATTACCCTGGCTGGTGCCATGAGCACGGCTGAACTTGGGATTTCACTGGCCGAAATGATCAGGCAGGATAAAGTCCAGATCATTAGTTGCACAGGGGCAAACCTCGAAGAAGACATTATGAACCTGGTAGCCCACAGCCATTATAAGAGGGTTCCGCATTACCGCGACCTTACCCCCCAACAGGAATACGAGTTGCTGGAAAAGGGCCTTAACCGCGTTACTGACACCTGCATACCGGAAGAAGAAGCTTTCCGCAGGATTCAACATCATATTGAAAAAATATGGAAGGATGCCCAGGCTGCCGGTAAACGATTTTTCCCCCATGAATTCATGTACCAGCTACTACTCAGCAGGGTAATGGAAAAGGATTATGAGATTGATCCCAAATATTCCTGGATGCTGGCTGCTGCTGAAAAAAACCTGCCGATAATTGTGCCCGGATGGGAAGACAGTACCATGGGCAATATCTTTGCTTCATATTGCATTAAGGGTGAGCTTAACCCTTCCACCATGAAAACAGGCATCGAATATATGGTATGGCTTTCGGAGTGGTATCGCAATAATTCCCAGGGCAAGGGAGTGGGATTCTTCCAGATCGGCGGGGGTATCGCCGGTGATTTCCCGATTTGTGTAGTACCGATGATGTATCAGGATCTTGAATGGCATGATGTGCCTTTCTGGTCATACTTCTGCCAGATCAGCGATTCAACCACTTCTTATGGTTCTTATTCAGGTGCTGTTCCCAATGAAAAAATCACCTGGGGAAAACTTGATATTGACACACCCAAGTTTATTGTTGAAAGTGATGCGACCATTGTTGCTCCACTGATTTTTGCCTGGCTTCTGGGTTGGTAGAATAACAAGACACCTAACCCAGGATTCATCAATATCTATTTAACAGAACCTGCAAACTTAAAGCTTAGCATTTGGTATAGCAGTCTGGCAGCCAGCAGATTAGGTGCCTTATTGTATTTGATCGGACATAGACCGGTTACATCAAAACCAACCACTGTTGATTTATCGTTAACAGCCTGTAGTATTTCAAGCACCTGGTACCATCCGAGTCCGCCGGGCTCAGGGTTAGCGGCTGCAGCCATTACAGAGGGGTCCAGTACATCCAGATCTATGGAAATGTACACATGTTTTTCAAGCTTATTCAGAAAATCATACATCCATGTTTTGTTGGCACCATCAAGGATACTATGGGCATAGAATACACGTTCAGGCTTGATACTGTCTCTTTCTTCCGAACTCATGCTCCGGATACCGACCTGTAAAACCGGCGCCAGTTCTGAGGCTCTTGCCATGACACAACTGTGATGATAAGCCGAGCCGTTGAAGGTTTGCCGCTGATTAGCGTGGGCACCCAATTGTAAAATACAAAAATCCTTTTCCCTGTAAAAATCGGCACAGGCTTTCATTGAGCCGATGCCGGTAGAATGCTCTCCTCCGATAATCACAGGAAACTTCCTCTTCTTAAGCAATTGCATGGTTCTGGTTTCCACCTCCTTAACCATCTTCTCATGAGATTTTCCCTCCTTAATTGCTTCTCCGGTATGAATTCCAATCCTGAAAACCTCAAAATCGGATTGAATATCGTAAAGATGCATCGAAGCTGAAGCCTCTATCAGAGCTTCAGGTCCTTTATCTGTTCCCTTTATCCAGTTTGTTCCGGCCTCAAAAGGTACCGGAAGGATAACAACTTTGGCACTTTCATAAGCAGAATATTGCTCGGCTATGCCTCCGAATTGTTTGACTCTCATATGTCAGAAATTAATACAGTTGATAATTCCGGAAGAAATGAGAACCCCTCCTCCTTGATTTCCGGATAAAAAATGAAAGCTAAAATTACTGAAATCCCAGGCAGAAATCAATAGCCCAATATCCTCAGCATTGACTTATGCGATTGCTCCTTGGCGAAAAGTTTGGTTGTATATTCTCCTTCCTCATCCACATCAATAATAATGTGCTTCGGGGCAGGTATCAGACAGTGCTGGATACCCCCATAACCACCGATAGATTCCTGGTAAGCGCCGGTATGGAAGAGCCCGATATAAAGCGGTTCATCGTTGTCCATTTTCGGAAGAAAAATGGCATTTGAGTGGGCCTCAGCGTTGTAATAATCTTCACTGTCGCAGGTAAGTCCTCCGAGAAAAACACGTTCGTACTCCGAGTCCCACTTATTGATTCCCAATAAAATAAACCGCTGGTTCAGTGCCCAGGTATCGGGAAGTGTTGTCATAAATGAAGAATCGATCATATCCCACAACTCACGGTCATTCTGTTGTTTCTGATCGATGATTGAATAAAGCGTAGCACCGCTTTCGCCAACAGTATAGGACCCGAATTCAGTAAAAATATCCGGTTCCTGGGTATTGTTCCTGTCACAGATCATTTTAATCTGAGCGATAATTTCTTCCGCCATGTATTCATAATCATAATCAAACGATAAGGAATTTTTAATTGGAAATCCCCCACCGATGTTGAGTGAATCCAGTTCCGGGCAGAGTTGCTTCAGTTGGCAATATAGGTTGACACATTTAGAAAGTTCATTCCAGTAATATGCCGAGTCTTTTATACCTGTATTGATAAAGAAGTGAAGCATCTTAAGCTGAAACTTTGGATTGTTCTTTATCTTTTCTTCATAATAAGGTATAATATCGTTATAGCGAATTCCAAGCCGGGAGGTATAAAACTCAAATTTGGGTTCTTCCTCAGCAGCTATCCGAATTCCGATCTTACATTTTCGTGTGATGTTCTTATCCAGCTGATCCAGTTCAAATTTATTGTCAAGGATCGGAATGGTATTTTCGAAACCCTCATTAATCAGGTTACTTATATTTTCAATATACTGAGGCCGTTTGAACCCGTTACAGATTATGTAGTTGTCCTGATTAATCAACCCCTGCTCGCGGAGAGTCTCGAGAAGAAAGATATCGAATGCCGAAGATGTTTCAAGGTTCACATCGTTTTTCAATACTTCCTCAAGCACAAATGAAAAATGTGAACTCTTTGTGCAATACGCATAATGATACTCTCCCTGATAGTCGGCACGGGCGATTGCTACATTAAACATCTTTTTGGCCTTCTGAATCTGGTGGCTGATCTTTGGCAGATAGGTAATTTTCAGCGGTGTTCCATACTGCTTGATAATATCCATTAAAGGGATATTATGAAAATAAAGCTCATTATCCTCAACCTTAAATTCATCCTGAGGAAAATCGAACGTTTGTTCAATAAGGTCAATATATTTGTTTTTCATCGCTCGTATAAAATACAAATTGATTCGGGAATGCAAATATAACATCTATTCCGGTGCTGCCGGATTAAAACTTTGAAATTTTTCCGGATGATCCGGATTTGAAAAATTTATCATATCCGGGATGCCCGAATGATTCCAAATAAATTTTAGCAACAGTTTATAATAATCTGATTTATTGTGTTTTAACTAATTATTGTATAATATTGGGTCCAATAATAATGAAATAATAAATAATCCGGTTGATTTGAAATACAAAATACTTTTGAATCCAATCATCCTGTTTCTTTGACGCTCATTCATTTAACCAGATACTGAGATCAAATTTTTCATCCTATACAAATACTTGGTTTTCAAAAACATTCGAAAACCATATGCTTTTAGAGAATGATAAAATTCCGATGAAGGGTCAAAAAATTGGGAAATAATTCCGGGAATCAGGAATGTAAATCAATAAATCAATTACATCCGTATATTGCAGATTGATTAATTCAATTGACCTGAATTCAATCCGGATTAACAATATATCCAACTGCATCCCTTTAACATGAAACGAGAGTAAAAAAGCAATAACCTGGCAAAGCACCAGCTGGAGGCTAAAATGGTGGAGCCGTTTGCACAAATGTATAATTACACCGAAACAGATCCTTTACATATCATGAGCGTTCATCTTGCAAATCCGGCGCCCCTATTCATATTTAAGCGATTTCACCGGATTTGCACCTGCTGCACGGTAGGCTTTGAAGACAATTGTGATAAAAGCTATTGATGTCAGTATTAAAACGGCTGAAACCATATGAATTGCACTGATTTCAATCCGGTAAGCAAACTGACTTAGCTGCTGTTCAAGAAGATAATTTGTTACCGGCAATGCGATTGCACCGGCAATCACTACGAGCAGCATGTAATCGCGAATAAGTTGCGTAGTGATTTTCCAGACGGAGCCTCCCAGTACCCTTCTGATGCCAATGATCCTGGTTTTTTGCTCTATCAGAAGGGAGGTTAATCCAAAAAGTCCCAGAACGGACAACAACACTGAGATGGTTGTAAAATAAACAAATAAGGAGAACAGTTTCTGGTCATTTTTGTAACTATCAGCAGCAAATTCATCTGCTACAACCGGCTGGAAAGGCGTATCCGGAAAGTGATCGTGCCACTTATTCTCAATGAATTTCCTGACTGCTTGTTTATCGCTTTCAGCACAATAGCCAATCAGGAGCCCGCGGAACATCTCCGGATTCAGCACATAGATAGCGGGTTCAATCAAACTTCGCATAGAGAAGTAATGATAATCATTGATTACTCCTATAACCACAGGTTTAAGCGTGGTATCAGCACCCATCACGGTCTTGAATTTCATACCCAAAGGATTTTCCCAGCCCAGCTTACGTGCTGCAGCCTGATTGATGATTACCGCCCCCCCTTTATCTGAAGCTATTCTCCTGTCAAAATTACGGCCAGCCACAAATTTAACACCCATGGCTTCGAAAAAATCATAATCAACATATCCAAACCTCATAGTAAGTTTTGTCCTGGCAGAATCATCCACGAAAACCGGGCCCTGGCTACCGCTGACTCCATTCATAAAGGAACAACCTGACACTGTTCTTATTCGCGGATCCTTTAACAACTCGTTGCGAAGCGGCTCTGATTTACCTGCGCCATCATCGTCTCCGAAAAAGACAAATATTGCATCCCGGTAACTGATCCCCAGATCCTTGTTTTTCATATACCCGACCTGATCATTGATTACCATCACAGAAAACATCAGCCCAACCGAAATTATAAACTGAAAGACAACAAGACCTTTGCTCAGGTAACCTGCTGAACTGCCTTTGATGCTTCCTCCTCCTTTGAGGACTTTTACAGGCTGGAATCTCGAAAGGTAGAAAGCAGGATAAGACCCAGCCGCAAGGCTGATAATGATTAATATTAAAAAAAGTCCGGCATTGAATATCCAATTGCCCCTGAAATCAATATGAAAATCCGTGGCCAGCAGCTTGTTCATTTCAGGAAGTGCAAGTTCGACAAATCCGACCGCAATAAAAATTGCCAGCAGTGTCAGCAACAAAGACTCACTGATGAACTGATAGACCAGACTCAGACGATCGGCACCCAGTACTTTTCTTATTCCCACTTCCCTGGCTCTTTTGACTGACCTGGCAATGGAAATATTTATAAAGTTGACACAAGCAACCAGCAGAATCAACACTGCTATGACAATGAATACAATCACAAGGTTAATATCTCCGGCAGCAGAAACATTCTGAAATTTAATGTGTTGCGAATCAAGATAGACCTCATTCAGAGGTTGAAGATACATTTCGAGGAACTCCCACCCTTCTTCTTTACTGAAGACATTCTTTTTAAGAAACTCCGGAAATTTCTCCTCTATTGTTTGCCTGGATTCCGGCTTATCCAGTTCAATGTAGGTTATCAAAGAGTTTGAACCCCATCCTTTCATCCATTCAAAATCAGCCAGATTCTCTACAGAGGAGATTGAGACCAGAATATCAAAAAACAGGTGTGTTTGCTCCGGCTGATCCTTCATGATACCTGTAATCACAAAACTCCTTTTGCCGAGCATCATTGATCGGCCAATCACAGATACGGAACTCCCGAAATACTTTTTGACTGATTTTTCTGAAAGAACCACTGACATCGGTCTTGAGAGAGCCGTTGAAGGATCTCCCTGCAAAAATCCGATATTGAACATACTGATCACCGATGGATCGGTATAGTATAGGCCACGTTCCCTGAAATTCTTGTTACCAAAGCTTACAACCTGGATATCAAATCCGGGCATAAATCTGACAGCATCAACTACCTGCGGAAAATCGGTTTTTAATGCTTCCGCCAACGGTCCCATTGTAATGGCGACATGTTGCTCACCCACACCGGGTTCATTCTGAATTTCTACAACCCTGAAAAGGTTATCCCGTTTACTAAGGTGTTTATCAAAACCGGTTTCATACTGAACATAAAGCGCTATTAAGAGAAATGCAGCGATTCCAACAGAGAGACCAATGAGGTTGATCAGGGCGTAATACTTCTGTCGCAGAAGGCTACGCACCGCGGTAGTCAGGAAGTTTGAGATCATTCAAAAAATTTGTGATTGATTTGATCTAAAAAGGAAACGGAAAATCTATCAGATCACCGGCATTTCGGACCGACCGGATTTTATATTTTCATTGATGATCTGTCCATCAAAGAGGCGGATGATGCGCTGAGCGTATTCAGCATCACGCTGTGAATGTGTTACCATGATGATCGTGGTACCTCCCTGGTTTAGTGAGGCCAGCAGGTTCATAACTTCTTCTCCGTGAGCAGAGTCCAGGTTCCCGGTTGGCTCATCGGCCAGAATCAGGTGAGGGTTTGCAACCACAGCCCTGGCCACAGCTACCCTTTGCTGCTGACCACCTGATAACTGCAAAGGAAAATGCTTCCGTCTGTGGGTTATCTGCATCTGTTCAAGCGCCGATTCCACTCTTTTCTTCCTTTCAGATGAACTCATACCAAGGTATATCAATGGCAATTCCACATTTTCATAAACATTTAATTCATCGATCAGATTGAAGTTCTGGAATACAAAACCGATGTTCTGTTTCCTTGAATTGGCCCGCTGTTTTTCAGAAAATCTTGAAACTTCACTGCCCAGGAAAAAATATTCTCCTTCTGATGGATTATCAAGTAATCCGAGAATGTTCAGCAGGGTAGATTTCCCACAGCCCGAGGGCCCCATGATGGCAACAAATTCGCCTTTCTTTATTTCAAATGAAACCTTATTCAGGGCAGTGGTTTCAACTTCATCTGTCCTGAAAATTTTAGTTAGGTTGACTGTTCTGATCATCGTTGTTAATATTAAGCGTTTGAAGTCATTGTTAGTTTCTGAAGATTAATTTTTCCTTTCCCCCGAAAGAATCGTATGAAGATATAATCACCTGTTCCCCTGGTTGCAACCCTTCCAGTAATTCATAATGGCTTGTGTTTTGCCGGCCTATTTTTATACTCCGTTTGATCGCAAAGGAGCCGGAAGGATCGACAACATAAATCCAGTTACCACCGGTTTCCTGAAAAAAACCGCCCCTTCGGATAATCAGTGCATCATTGGCTCCTGAGAACTGAATCCGGAGCTGGACAGTCTGACCACGCTTGATATCTTTGGGCTCAGGTCCGTTGAATAAAAGATCTACCTGAAATGACCCGTTGGTAACATCGGTATATATTTTGCTTATCCGCAGACTGTATACTTTACCACCCAGATCGAATTCAGCAGACTGGCCAATAAAAACCCTTGAAATATATCTTTCATCAATTCCGGCCCGTAGTTTGAATCCATCCATCAGATCGATCTGTCCGAGGTGTTCGCCCGATGACTTCGTTTCACCAATTTCAACAATGAATGAAGATAATTTCCCATCGGCAGGAGATTTAATGGTCATATTGTCCATATTCCGCCTCAGCAGGGATAGATTGTTGTTCATTCGATCCATGGACGAGCTTATCTGATTACCTTGTGCCACACCTGATATTGAATCAAGCTTTCTTAGCCTGAGTGTAATCTCCAGTTGCTTTAGTGAATAATCAAAGTCGCGTTTGGCATCCTCAAATTCCTTCAGCGAAATCAGCTTGTCACTAAAAAACTGCTCCTTCCGATGAAAATCGGTTTTAATTCTGTCGATTTCATACTGAAGCTGAATTATTTCCTTTTGCCTGGTATACCGCAACTGCTCAAGACTTATGCGGGTATTTGACAGATTATTGATTGCATCATACATCCGGGTTTCCTGATCCATATAACTAAGTTCCATATTGGCATTGGCCAGCTTTAGAATCGGATCGCCCTTCCTGAGAATGGCTCCGTCCTCAACAAAAACTTCTTCAACAATACCACCCTGAACTGCATCAATAAAAATTGTGTTACGGGGAAAAACAACACCATCAACAGGAATGAATTCCTGAAACTTGCCTTTTTCCACCACTGCGATTGTTAGCTGATCTTTATCGACATACAGGCTGCTCCGGTTGTCCCTGAAAAACAACATCCAGGCAAGTAAAACCAGAAATAAGGTAATTCCACCAATTGCCAGCAATTTCCCGGGAGTCCATTTTTTCTTTTCAATTATCCTGTCCATGTAACGATATTATTACCTGATCCAACCTAGCCAATATTGTGCCACGATAGGTACAGGCCTGTTTGACAATTACTTAGAATATTTTACAAATTATTAACAATTAGATCATGTTCAAAGCCGTTCTTATACTTGTCCATTTCCGAACATTGTTAGTATATTAGCTGATCAAACCTACATGAATTTATGCTAATTCACAAATAACGGCTAAACATTTCATTGGCTTTCCTCTGGCTGATCAGTTCATTATAATTTTTGAGGAAATGCAGAAAAAGAACACGCTTAGGTAAAATAAACAACATTACCATGAATAAAATAGAAGCCAGGATTCTGATTGTCGATGATGATCAGGATGTTCTACTTGCAGCAAAATTATTCCTCAAGCAGCATTTTACAGTTGTCCATACTGAAAAAAACCCTGAGAATCTGCCGGCATTGTTAAAGAACGACAGCTATGATCTGATTCTTCTAGATATGAATTTTTCACGTGACGCTACCAGCGGCAAGGAAGGGTTCCACTGGTTGAATAAGATAATAGAAATCGATCCCCTTGCTGTGGTTATTTTCATCACAGGTTACGGAGATATAGAACTTGCCGTGCAGGGTATCAAGGAAGGAGCAACCAACTTCATACTCAAACCATGGGACAATAAGAAATTGTTGGGAACCATTACCGCGAACCTGAAAGTGCGTCATTCAAAGGAAGAAATAGAAGACCTGCGCAGCAAGCAGAAGGTCCTGATAGCCAATCAGGACCAGGCTTATGGAAGTCTGATCGGACAATCTGTTCCGATGCAGAAGGTAATGGCAACCGTCGAAAAAGTAGCAAAAACTGAAGCAAATGTCCTGATCCTGGGTGAGAATGGTACAGGAAAAGAATTGATTGCCAGGGCTATACACAGGGCATCAGCACGAAAGGATGAAGTATTTATCAGTGTCGATCTGGGTGCCATCAGTGAAACCTTGTTTGAAAGCGAACTGTTTGGTTTTAAGAAAGGAGCCTTTACCGATGCCAAGGAAGACCGGGCCGGCAGATTTGAAGCAGCCAATAAGGGCACTATATTCCTGGATGAAATAGGAAATCTTTCGTTTAACCTTCAATCGAAATTGCTCAGTGTAGTTCAGAACCGGAAAGTAGTCAGGCTTGGAACCAACCGTGAAATCCCGATTGATGTCAGGCTTATCTGTGCCACCAATATGCCTCTCTATCAAATGGTTAACGAGAGTAAATTCCGGCAGGATCTACTCTACAGAATCAATACTGTAGAAATTCATCTCCCGCCTTTGCGTGAAAGATTTGAAGATATTCCGCTTTTGGCAGAGCATTTTCTGACCATTTACTGCAAAAAATATAAAATGCCACTGAAGCGGATAAACCCGGCAACTTTCCGAAGACTGGAGAAACACACCTGGCCCGGCAATATCAGAGAACTTCAGCATGCAGTTGAGAGAGCTGTAATCCTCAGTGAGAGCAATATACTTATGCCACAGGACTTTTTCCTCTCACAAATTGATGACAACGACCAGTCGGATACCATCGATGATATCACCAACCTTGAAGAAAGGGAGAAGTTGCTGATCAGGAAGGTAATTGACAAACACGGTGGAAACATCAGCAAAGCTGCAAAAGAGTTGGGACTCACCAGGGCATCACTCTACAGAAGAATCGAAAAACATGGGCTTTAGAAAATTCCGGCTATGGGTCTTCGTCAGGATCCTGCTGATTACAGCCAACCTGTTTTTACTCATCATATTGGTAAACAGGCAACAACATGAGATTACTTCGCTGTTAACAGGAATATTTGCAATTGTCCAGATTGGTGGACTTATTCACTATGTTGAACGAACAAACAGAAAACTTACCCAGTTTCTGGAGAGTATACGACATTCAGATTTCAGTACTTCATTCAGTGATAAAGGGCTGGGGCATAGTTTTGAAGGCCTGAACAGGGCTTTTAATGAAGTCATCCGTGAATTCAGAAAGAACAGGGCAGAAAAAGAAGAACACTACAATTACCTTTTAACGGTAGTGCAGCATGTCAGCATTGGTATCATTGCATTCAGGAAAGATGGCAAAGTTGACATTATCAACAATGCTGTAAAACGGTTGCTGAAAATCAACAACCTGATGCAGATTCAGGATTTATCATCTGTAAAACAGGAGCTTCCCGGACTTCTGCTGGGGATGAGTGCCGGAGACCGACAGTTAATCAAACTTGTAGTTGAAGATGAGCTTCAGCAACTTTCAGTTTATGCAACCGAGTTCCGGATGAGGGGTGAAGAATTCCTGCTTGTCTCCATTCAGAATATAAGTTCCGAACTGGAAGAAAAAGAAATCGAGTCATGGCAGAAACTGATCAGGGTGCTAACCCATGAGATCATGAACTCAATCACTCCGATTTCATCACTTGCTTCAACGGTACAGGATCTGTTGCTTGAAGATGCTGAAGTAAACTTTCAATTACGTGAACTTGATGAGGATGATATAGAGAGCATTCAACAGGCACTTTCCACAATTCAAAACCGGAGCCAGGGATTGCTCACCTTTGTCGAAACATACCGAAACCTGACCCGGATTCCCAGGCCGAATTTCAGATATTTCCCCGTAAGAGAACTATTCGACAGGGCGCATGTTTTACTGAAACCCAAGATGGATAAATACAGCATCACATGCAATGTCAGGGTTTTTCCCGAAGAACTTATGCTTACAGCGGATCCTGATCTGATAGATCAGGTGGTAATTAACCTGCTGCTTAATGCTATTGATGCTGTGAAAGACGAGAGAATGCCTCAGATTTCAGTTACAGCATCCTTTAATGCCAATGGCAGACCATGCATCGACTTTGCTGATAATGGCACCGGAATTAAACCGGATATACTTGATAAGGTTTTTATGCCATTTTTCACCTCCAAAAAAGAAGGATCGGGGATCGGGTTAAGTTTATCGAGGCAGATCATGCACCTGCACAAAGGAACCATCACTGTAAAATCAAAACCTGGAGAAGGGGCTGTTTTTACGCTCGTTTTCTGATTTCAGGTTCCATTAAACCTATAGGGCACTTTTTTTGTTAAAAGATCAGAAAAAATGAATATCAAAACAGCATCAAACGATTTTCCGATATCGGATTTGCTTCGTGACCGATGGTCACCCCGGGCTTTTAATGGACTCCCGGTCGAAAACGAAAAGCTCAGGCGAATTTTCGAAGCAGCACGTTGGTCCCCTTCGGCTTCAAACCTACAACCCTGGAGATTCATCATCGGAGAAAAAGGTTCTGTCACCTATGATAAAATATTCAGTACCCTGGTTGAATTCAACAAACTCTGGGCAGTTACAGCTCCAATACTGATGCTGTCAATGACAAAAAAGACAAACAACAAAGAAGAACACAACAATTCAGCAGATTATGATCTGGGTCAGGCGGTTGCCAATCTGACTTTTCAGGCAACTGCTGAGGGTCTCTTTGTTCACCAGATGGGAGGGTTTAATGTCGCAGAAGCCGTGAAACTTTTCAATATACCTGAGCATTTTAGTGTTGCAACGGCAATTGCCGTTGGCTACCTGGGCAATCCGGAAGTTCTTCATGAAAATCTAAAAAAGATGGAAATCTCAAAAAGGGAGCGAATAAAAGCAAATGATTTTGTTTTTTGTGGAACTTTCGGACAAAACACAGAACTATTCAACCTGTAGTAAATCTCCATGAAAAAAAATAAACTGATCGCGAAACTGACAATTGTCCTCTTTGTCATAACACTGTCTGGATGTCAGAACAATACCAATACCACAGTAACGGATGAAAACAAAGCCGTTGAAGCTAAAAATGTATTTGTCCCTGAATTTAATGCCGATTCTGCTTACAAAAACATAGAAAGACAACTTGCATTTGGACCAAGAGTGCCCAACACAACTGCTCATAAAGCTTGTGCTTTATGGCTTGAAGCATCTTTCAGGCGTTTTACGCCCAATGTAATTGTTCAACAGGCAAAACTGCGCGCATTTGACGGCACAATGCTCGATTCGAAAAACATCATTGCCAGTTTCAATCCGGATAACACTTCCAGGGTATTGTTGTGTTCACATTGGGACTCAAGGCCATGGGCTGACCATGATCCTGATCCGGCCAACCGAAAGAAACCGGTTCCTGCTGCCAACGATGGAGCCAGCGGTGTCGGAGTCCTGCTTGAAATCGCAAGGCAACTGAGCCTTCACGACCCGGGGCTTGGAGTCGACATTGTCCTGTTTGATGCAGAAGACTATGGCGAACCACAGGAATTACAAGGCACCAATGAAGATTCATGGGCGCTTGGGTCCCAATACTGGTCTAAAAATCCACATATACCTGGATATATGGCCCGGTTTGGGATTTTACTGGATATGGTCGGAGCGGAGGGTGCAACTTTTACAATGGAAGGAACTTCTATGTATTATGCTCCGGATATAATGCGCAGGGTATGGGATGTCGCCGACCGGCTCGGACATGGCAGTTATTTCTCAACAAAGAAAACCGGTGGAATAACCGATGATCATCTTTATGTCAATCAGATTCTTGGCATTCCCACCATTGATATCATTGATTACGATCAGGACAGGGAGAAGGGATTTTTCAAATACTGGCACACCGTAGATGATGACATGAAAAACATAAGCAAAGAAACACTCCGGGCTGTTGGACATACAGTCATGACGGTTGTTTATGAGTCAAAATAACATACATGAGTACCCGCAATGTCATTCTTTATATTGCCATGAGTCTTGATGGATTTATTGCAGATACAGCAGGTGATATCGATTTTCTAAGGCTTGTTGAAAAAGAGGGTGAAGACTATGGATATAACACTTTTTCCTCCTCAACCGATGTTGTCATTCTTGGAAGAAAAACCTGGGATACGGTGCTTTCGTTTAATATACCTGACCTTTATTCCGGAAAAAAGGTTTATGTAATTTCATCAAGCAGAAAAGGCCAGGATGGCAATGCTTATTATTACAATGGAGATTTGAGTGCTCTGATCAGTAAGTTGAAATCGGAAACAGGACTCGACATCTATATTGATGGTGGAGGAGAACTGGTTTTTTCATTACTGAGCGTCAAACTTATCGACAGGATGATAATTTCGGTTATTCCTGTGTTACTTGGAGGTGGAACAAGACTTTTCAGACCATCATTCCCTTTGCAGAGCATAAAACTTACCAATTGTCTTACATTCTCAACCGGCCTGGTTCAGCTACATTATGAATTAATCAAATAACCTGATTACAGCAAGTCATTGGCGAGATTGGCCAGTTCTGACCGCTCTCCTTTTTCAAGTCTTACATGTGCGTATATAGAATGGTGTTTCACTTTATCTATAAGGTAAGACAATCCATTACTCTGAGCATCAAGATATGGTGTATCAATCTGATAGATATCACCGGTAAAGATTATCTTGGTCCCTTGTCCTGCTCTGGTGATGATTGTTTTAACTTCATGTGGTGTCAGGTTCTGGGCTTCATCCACAATAAAACAGACATTTGAAATACTTCTGCCTCTTATGTATGCAAGAGGTTGAATTACCAGTTTTTCATTTTCCAGGGAGTCTGTGATATTTTTGTATTCCTTATCCTTTTCATTATACTGGCTCTGTATAAATTTCAGGTTATCATACAAAGGCTCCATGTAGGGATTGATCTTTGATTTTATATCTCCGGGCAGAAAACCTATGTCTTTATTACTTAGAGGTACAATGGGGCGGGCAAGAAAGACCTGTTTGAAATTGCGTTTCTGATCCAGTGCAGCAGCCAGGGCAAGTAAGGTTTTACCTGTGCCTGCAACACCCTGAAGGGTAACCAGTTTAACATCGGGATTCAAGATAGCATGGAGCGCGAATACCTGTTCTGCATTTCGCGGCGTTATCCTGAAAGCGGATCTCTTTTCGATTCTTTCCACTCTCTTGGTCAGTGAATTGTAGAAAGCGAGGGCGGAAGTATTGGTATTACGAAGAATGAAATAGTGATTGGGGACCGGATTCTTTACCCCGATATCTTTTGGAAGACAACAACCGGTCTGATATAACTTATCTATAACCCTGCTGCTAAGGCTGTTGATGGTTGAGATACCGGTATAAAGTCCTTCCACATCTTTGATCTTTCCTGTAAGAAAATCCTCTGCAGTAAGATTAAGTGATTTGGCTTTCAGGCGAAGATTGATGTCCTTACTTACAAGAATAACTTTTCGGTCCGGATATTCCTGTGTCAATGTAAGCGCTGCATTAAGAATGCGGTGGTCAGGTTTGTTATCGTCAAAAATTTCACGTGCATCCAGTGTACTCCTTTCATTCATTACAACTTTGAACTTACCACCCTTCGATTTAACCAGTGGAATCCAGTTTGTAAGTGTTCCTTTGTCTGAAAGTGCATCAATAATTCTGATAAACTCTCTGGCCTCAAAGTTCTTGGTATCGTTTCCTTTCTTGAAATTGTCAAGTTCTTCGAGCACAGTGATGGGAATTGCCACATCATTATCCTCAAAGTTATTAATGGAATCATGGTTATACAGGATTACAGAAGTATCCAGCACAAATATCTTCTTTTGCCCCGATGTTTTGACAACCCTGACTTTCTGAATCTTTGGGGTTTCAGCCGGCAACTCACTGATCAGTGATTCCCGGTGGGGATGCAATTCCTTTTTGGATTTTCTGATGGGTGGCTTTGATGCTCTCGCATCAGATTTTGTATAATCCGGGGCACCATGTATTTTATTGTCTTTATATGATTTATCGACCTCTGGCCGGGTTTTTAAAGATTTCGGACCAGCCTTACGGTTGCCGAAGTCCGGCATTTCAGGTGTGTTGATCACCAGTGACTTAGCTATCCCCTTATTTTTCCCAACCCTGATCTCAACATCGGTTTTTATGGGTTTATTTTTTTTAAAAGATGCCCTTTTTGTAGTTTTTACTTTTACGGCTTCTTCATCTTTCAGTTTTGTCTTAGCCATAGTACGAAGTTTTCATTAAAAATCAATCATTTGCAGGGCTGAGGCGTTCGCCTGAGCCTGCCGGTTTCATAACCTTCCTTTTTCAATGAACTGACAACAGAATCATATAATGTTTCAGGAATTTCCGGCGTCCTGCTTAGCAGCCATAAATAATCTTTTCCTGAAGAAACAACAGCCCACTTATAATCGGGATCAAGTTTAACAATCCAGTAATCTGCTTTAAAAGGCCAGAAAAACTGAACTTTGAGTTTTGTATTGTTACTTCCCTTAACAATAAATGCTTTCCCGGTTACACTGCTTTCCCGCTCGCTGAAACCACCTTTCCGGCATCTATTCACCACCTTTATATAGTCACGGGAGGTTGTAATGTACTCCGCAGTGGTACAATGGCAATCCTTTTGAAAACGGGCCGGGTAGGAAGCAATATCATACCACAGTCCCTGATACCTGAGCAGGTCAACACTGCCAACTCCGGTGGGTGCGTTGTTCTGGGCTTTGCATCCGAATAAAAAGCTCCCGGTCATTATAATCAACATCTTTACCCTCATAAATTCAACTATTTTGTAAATTTAATCAAAAACAACCCGGTTTCAGAAGGGGTCACCGACAATTAAATAACAAAATAATTCTGCGATATTCAGCTGTATATCTGCTATTTAAAACATTTTATCAACAAAAAGCATCATCGTTACACGGTTACTTTCCGGTTCACCTGCACATTACCGGCAAATATGAAATGTAACCTGAAAAATCCTTCCTTCATAAGATATAGTAATTAAATAGTAGAAACTTCCCAGATATTAATAAAAAAAAGGGGCTTACAGCCCCTCAGAGTTCAGAAAAACAGGTATGTTTCATTTTCCCTTATCCTTACTGCCCATGAACATAAGTTCATTTACAACAACTTCGGTAATATTGTGGGTTTTACCATCTTTATCATTCCAGGTGCGGTAAGTAAGCTTCCCTTCAATGGCAATTTCTTTGCCTTTAAAAAGAAATCTTTCACAGGTATCGGCCAGTCTTCCCCAAACGACTAATTGGTGCCATTGGGTTTGTTTCACTTTCTGACCGCTTTTATCGGTGTATTCGTCGTTTGTAGCCAACGAAAAGCGGGCAACTTTTTTACTCCCTTCAAGGGTTTTAATTTCCGGATCGCCGCCTAAATGGCCGATCAGTTGTACACGATTTCTTAATGAATTCATGATGTTTGGTTTTTGATGATTAATGATGATTTGGTTTATACTACCAGGATATGGCCTGTGTAGCATCTGATATACTTACTCTTTTCTGCTGACTCGGGGACCGCCAACCATCAGCAACTCATTGACGGTGATTTCTGTAATGAAGTGTTTGTTGCCTTCCTTGTCTGTGTAAACCCTGTAACCAAGTTTGCCTTCAATGGCTATTTCCTGGCCTTTTGAAAGGTGATTTTCGCAAACATCGGCAAGACCGCCCCACACCACCAGGTTATGCCATTGGGTTTGTTTCACCTTTTCACCGCCTTTATTGGTATATTCATCGCTCGTGGCAATTCGGAGCCTTGCAAATTTGCGGTTCGGTTCAAAAGATCTGATTTCGGGATCATTTCCCAAACGGCCGATCAATTGTACAGTATTATTCAGGTTGTTCATGATTTTCACTTTTTTAAATGTAATTGAATCAATTCCGGTTTTATAAGATAATGATGCTTAACCAGCCTGGCGACCGCTGATCATTAAAAGGTCGTTCACTGTGATTTCCGTGATGAGACGACTATTGCCCTCAACATCAGTAAAAGTTCTGTAGGCAATACGCCCTTCAACAGCCACCTCCCTGCCTTTCTGCAGATACCTTCCACATATTTCGGCAAGTTTACCCCAGACAATGAGTTGGTGCCATTGTGTGCGGATAGCTTTCTCTCCCTTTTTCCCCGTGGCCCGTTCACTTGTAGCAAGCGACAGACGAGCCATTACGCTGCCATTTTCAAAAGTTTTTACTTCAGGATCAGCTCCAAGATGACCGATCAACTGTACGCGGTTGTTTAATGCTTTCATTGTTTTTGTTTTGTGCCCACTAAGGAGCTTGTTCAACGTTAACTTTACTTGTCTTTGCCAATCCTTACGATACGATGATTGAACAATGAGGCAAAAGTAAAATGGCTGTCGAACCTGAGTCGGTTAATAGTCATTTACTTACGGATGTAGTCGTTTATAAACGATTATAATCAGTTAATTAACCAGAATGAAAATTATCAAATTGTTTATGTGGAACTTATCATCACAGTCCAAATTTCAATCTGAAATTGAATTTTCGAAAATGAAATATATTTTTTTCACTTAACGGAAATAGCTTATTATCTTTGTAATAATTCTACGAAGAAACAAGGCTATATGCCTGATTAATTATTAACCCTTAAGTTTTTAGCCATGGCAAAATCATTAGATACAAAAAAGGAGACCAAAAAGGCCCCTACAAAGACATTGAAAGAAAAACGGCTTGAGAAAAAGGAAAAGAAAGCAAAAGGTTGATTGTTGAATTCCGGCTTCGATGTACGATCAGGGATAAAACAGCTGTTGCAGATTTTTGCAGCAGCTGTTTCTTAAAGCAAAGATTTTTATTATCTTTACAAAAAGAATACCTATGAAGAAAAATCTGATCTCTCTTTTCTGTCTGCTGATTCTGACTGGTTTTAATTGTTTTGGACAGAAAAATGACCTGACCAGAATGAATCTGAAAGGAAGAATAAGTTCTGTTACAGAAAAAACATATCAGGCAGTTAGTGATGGAAACATTGTCGGAAAAGGAAGAATGGTTCAATGGTATAATAATGTGTTCAACAAACTGGGGAATAAGGTAGAAGACATCAAATTCAAAGCCGACAGTTCGATTGATAAAAAATACATCTATACATACACCAAAGAGGGCAACAGGCAGGACCTTTCCATATTTTCAGGTGACAACCTTCTTACTTTAAAGATTGTGTACAAATATGATGATCAGGGAAGGCTCGCAGAAGATATCAGTTATTCTGAAGCAGGAAAGATCGACAAAAAGATCATTTACATTTACGGGAAAGATGATAACATAACTGAAGAAAATGTTTTTAATGCCGAAGGCGAACTACGCAAGAAATACAGATATTCTTATAACACCGAAAATTACAAAATTGAGGCCAACCTGTATAAAGGAAATGGCGAACTTGAACGCAGGACAACTTTTAAACAGGATGAAAGAGGCAATGATATTGAAGAAAAGACATTTTCATCTGACGGGAGTATGACCTCCGCAGTATCATTTACCTATGAATTCGATTCCATGGGCAATTGGAATAAAAAAACATCTTTTACCAATGATAAACCTAATTCAATAACAGAAAGAAATATAAATTATCTTAAATAATCACTTGACTATGCAGATAGGAATAGATAGAAAATCCAGGGATAAATAACCATATTAATATATAACACCATATAATTTATCAGATTTATTATTGAATCAATCATTTAAAACACCGTCCTATGGGAAAGACATGTCTCGATTGCGGTGAACCCCTTGTGGGAAGAGCCGATAAAAAATTCTGCAGCGATCAGTGCAGGAATAACTACAACAACCATCTCAACAGTGAGAGTACTTTGATGGTCAGACAGATAAACAGTGTTTTACGCAGGAACAGGCGGATTCTCAACAACTTAGTACCTACAGAGAAGTCGACCGTCCATAAGGAAAAACTATCAAGCCTGGGCTTCAATTTCAACTACTTTACACATATTTATACCACGCAGAAAGGAAATACCTACCGGTTTGTTTATGAATACGGATATCTTCCTCTTGAAAATGATTTCTATATGCTTGTTGTCAGGGACAAGAAACAGTAGACCTAATCAAATTTATGCTAGTTAGAGGTATATTGTTATGCTTATCAGCTCTTTAACAAATTTAAAGAGAGAAACAGATATAATTAAAGGTATCCTGCGCATTTAATGTTACACAAGATTTGATCCTCTGTGACAGGGGAATTTTTATAAGATTTTTTTAGCCTGACAGTATACACTTCACCGAAACCGGCCTGAGCAATAGCTCAGCTTTCCGTTTCCGATTCACTAGTTTATTACCTTTGTCTTCGGGTGAAATGCGCTGAAGCCTTCATCCATTCTTATTCCTGAATTTCACACAGAAAGGTTTTTCCGATGTCACAACCTGAAAAGAAAATATTCCTGCTTGATGCCATGGCCCTAATTTACAGGGCGTACTATGCACTGAACAGAAATCCGCGAATCAGTTCGAAGGGGCTGAACACTTCGGCTGTTCTGGGATTTGCAAATTCACTGTATGATGTGATTAAGAATGAAAAACCCACCCACATCGGTGTAGCATTCGACACACAGGCTCCCACCGTCAGGCATGAGAATTTTGCCGCCTACAAAGCTCAGCGGGAGAGCATGCCCGAGGATATTGCAACAGCGATTCCCTATATCATGCGACTGATTGAAGCCTTTAATGTTCCTATTCTTGCTGTGGACGGATTCGAAGCTGATGATGTCATCGGAACATTGGCCACACAGGCAGGAGGCAAAGGTTATCAGGTTTTTATGATGACCCCGGACAAAGACTTCGGACAGCTGGTCACAGAAAACATCCGGATATTCAAACCGGGAAAGCCGGGTGAGCAGCCTGTGATTATGGGCCCGGCAGAAGTGTGCGCAAAATTCGGGATTAAAAGACCGGAACAGGTAAAAGATATGCTTGGACTTTGGGGTGATGCTTCTGATAATATTCCGGGAATGCCGGGAATCGGGGAAGTCACTGCCCGAAAGCTACTGGAAGAATTTGACACCGTAGAAAATCTGATTGCCAATGCCGAAAAGCTGGAGAAAGCGCCGATGCGCGAAAAGGTGAAAGAATTCGGACAACAGGCCCTGATGTCAAAAGAACTTGCAACCATCATCCTCGATGTTCCCATTGCTTTCGATGAAGAGGCCCTGAAACTGACCGAACCCAATGTCCCTGTTCTTAAAGAATTGCTTGAAGAACTCGAATTCCGGACTTTTGCAAAAAGGGTATTTACGGATATCTCATTAAAAGAAGGCAGTCCGAATATTTCTGCCATGAAATCCCCCTCCACTGCGCCGGATCTTTTCAGCAGCATGAATGAAGTATTGCCGGTTCAATCGAACCTGAACACCATTGAAAACACCCCTCATTCCTACCATCTGGCTGACACCTATGAGAAACGGACAGAACTTATCAGGCTTTTAAAAAAATCCGGTTCATTCTGTTTTGACACCGAAACTACTGGACTCGATACAACAGATGCCGAACTAGTGGGGATGTCTTTTGCAGTGAAGCCAGGCGAAGCGTGGTATGTTCCGATACCATCCGATCAGAAAAAGGCTAAGGAAGTTGCCGCTGAATTTGCCGGTCTTTTCGCCGATGAAAGTATCGGGAAAACCGGTCAGAATATAAAATATGATCTGTCTGTCCTTGCCAATTACAATGTTATAGTGAACGGTCCGATGTTCGACACCATGCTTGCCCATTACCTGGTGGAGCCTGATCTGCGACACAACATGGATTATATGGCGCTTACCTACCTGAACTATCAACCGGTTTCGATTGAAGCCCTGATAGGAAAAAAAGGAAAAAATCAGTTGAATATGCGTATGGTTGACCTTGAAACCATTAAGGAATATGCAGCCGAAGATGCCGATATCACCCTGCAGCTGAGAAATAAACTCGAGCCACTCCTGGAACAAACCGATACCAGGGAACTTTTTGATACCGTTGAGATTCCACTGGTGAAAGTTCTGGCTGCCATTGAAGCTGAAGGGATTAAAATCGATACAAAAAACCTGAATGCTTATTCTGCTGAACTTGAAACCGAAATCAGACAGGTTGAAGCAGAAATTTATCAACTGGCCGGAACCCGTTTCAACATAGGGTCACCTAAACAGCTGGGAGAAATTTTGTTTGACCGGATGAAACTGGTTGATAATCCAAAACAAACCAAAACAAAGCAGCATTCCACCGGAGAGGAAATACTCCAGAAACTGGTCAACAAACACCCGATTATTCAATTGATTCTGGATTACAGGTCGTTGACCAAACTTAAATCAACTTACGTTGACACACTACCCTTATTGGTGAATAAAAAGACCGGCAGGGTACATTCGTCGTTCAACCAGGCAGTAGCCTCAACAGGCAGGCTGAGCTCAAACAATCCCAACCTGCAGAACATTCCGATACGAACCGAGCGGGGCCGGGAGATCCGGAAAGCATTTGTACCCAGGAACGAAGAATATACCCTGCTTTCCGCGGATTACTCGCAGATCGAATTAAGGCTGATTGCTCATATGAGTGGTGATACTGCCATGCAGGAAGCCTTCAGAATGGGACTCGATATCCATACTGCCACAGCTGCCAGGATATACAATGTGGAACCTGATCAGGTAACAAAAGATATGCGCCGCAATGCCAAAACGGTGAATTTCGGGATAATATACGGAATCTCAGCATTCGGTTTATCTGAACAACTTTCGATCCCCCGTCGTGAAGCAGCTGAAATCATCAGCCAGTATTTTGAACGATTCTCCGGAATCAAGGAATATATGGCCAACACCATCATTTTTGCAAAAGCTCATGGGTATGTTCAAACATTGAAAAAACGCCGGCGTTACCTGCGGGATATAAACTCAGGAAATGCTGTAGTGCGCGGCTTTGCCGAACGAAATGCCATCAACGCACCCATACAGGGCTCATCGGCCGATATGATCAAGATTGCCATGATCAATATCCACAATGAATTTATCAGGATGAACCTAAAATCAAAAATGATTCTTCAGGTACATGATGAATTGGTATTCGATGTATACAAGCCCGAAGTTGAACTGGTTAAACCCGTGATTGAGCGGTTAATGAAAACAGCAATGACACTGGATGTGCCGGTTGAGGTTGAAATCAGCACAGGCAATAACTGGCTGGCAGCTCATTGATTTCCGAATTCGGATTCTAGATTGCGGATTTAAAAAATGGAATGGGAAGCTGGGATATTCTGAACTTTTAACCTGACACCACAGCATTATTTAGTATCAGGATGGTCCGATATTCCATCTTATTATTACTCCATGTATTTTCCACACCGTAATCAGGAGTGCCCGCCTACAACGATCTTTATAATTCTGAAATTCAGCACCATAAACCGGATTGCCTGCCAGGGCATAAAACGACGCCAGAATAATGTGCCCTTCGTTGGAAATGGCGGATAGGATTCGTCTGAATAGGATTGGATGGTTTTATTTTTCATGATGTTTTGTTTTCTTTATTGTACCTGGTTAAATTACTCTGGTAAGAGCCACCAGAAAGGATAACCTTTTGCTTTATGCAGGAACATATAGTGCATAAACCATTTCATCCAATGGCCTGCCAGCCCTGCCTCTCCCATGGTATATTTAAGGTTCCTGCCATATTCAGGATACTTTTCCCAGTCGGGAACTATCGGATGAACTGTCATTGTAGCAGCTGCACCGCTTCGCATACCATAGCCTGCTGAAACAATGCAGGCAGCGCCCATGCGACCCATACTCGCTGTATGCTTAAATTCCTGCTTACCGGTTTTTATTTCGTTGATGATGTTTTCAGCAACGATTTTACCCATAACACCAGAAGGCATACCTGTCCGCGGTGGTGAAGGGAAAATGGCCGTTCCATTCTTGCTGGTCATAGGTTTTGAAATGGGGTGTGGGGGGGCGAAAGCAATTCCCGGTGCATAAATATTACCGAATGCCGGACTCTGATAGGTCTCGGGCCAATCACCTGCACTCCATTCGTCAAAAGGTCTGGAGGTATAATCAGCATCTACCTTCATCAGTCCGTTAGGAGCGAAAAGAAGGGATGAGATGTCTTCGCCGGTTTTACCATAAGCTTTTAGTCCTACGCCAGCGAATCCGGGAATCAGCATCGAGAAATCAAATTCTATCTGCTTCATTTCCCCATCAAGGGTTTCATAATGGATAATTCCGGGTTCGACTTTCTTCACACCTGCGCGCTTTATCCACTTAATGTTGTTCTCTCCCAGGAATGATTCTGCAAAAACACGGGTTGAGGTGATGTAACCTCCACGCTTGATGTAGGCACCACCCATGCCAAAGTCACCCAGTTCAAATTCATTGGTAAGCCAGGTAATATCGGCAAGATGGTCCAGCTTTCTTTTCCTTATTTCAAAAGCTACGTTCAGGATATATTCGAAAGCGGCACCCTGGCAGGTAGCTGTAGGGTGACCGGTACCAATCACAAACCGCTGCTTCTCTCCTTTCTCCATTTTCCCGAAAGCTTCCTGCAGTTTTTCCCAGGCATGAGACGCATGGTCGTATGAACATACCGAGACCGTGTTTTTACCAGGGCCCAGACCTTCGGTTGCCTCAAAGTTCAGCTTCGGGCCGGTGGCATTTACAAGAAAATCATATTCCAGCTGATCTGTTATTCCTTTTTTATCTTCCGTTGTGTATTCGATGCTAACGTAAGGCGCATTTGAGTTTTCATTCCCTTCAGGGTGTATACTGACTGCTCTGGCCTGACGAAAATCAATGCCCCATCTCTTATAAAGCGGCGCCAGTTTGAATCTTACCTGATCGATGGTCATCCTGCCGACTCCAACCCAGATATTTGATGGGATCCATTGATAATAGGAATTCGGGGTAACCACAACCACTTCGTGCCGTTTACTGAGTTTCTTACGCAGAAATGCTGCAGCAGTATGTCCTGCTATGCCTGCACCCAATACAACTACTTTAGCCATATATCGTTTTATAAATGGAAATTATTGAAAAACAGTGAGTCCGTTGAAATACAAATATAAGTGTATTAAATATACGGCTTTTTGCCAACAGATTGAACCTGCACAGGAAAAAAGTTGATGTTCATCCGTTCATCATTAGATTTATCGTCGGGCTCACGAGACCAACAAGCTGAAGCCTGCCTGGCAATCGCCTTTTGAACCGGCCTTTTGCGTATGTTTGCTTCTGAATATTATAAACAACAGTATGAAATTTATCCTGAATATTTTTGCCTTTTTCATCATTCAGCAGCTTGCCGCCCAACAACCTGTTGAATATGTTAATCCTTTTACCGGTACCGACCATATGGGCCACACCTATCCTGGAGTGAGTGTCCCTTTTGGCATGGTTCAGCTGAGTCCGGATACAGATACGGTGCCCTATTCAACAGGGAAAGGTTATAATAAGGATGTTTATGCTTATTGCGGAGGGTACCAGTATAATGATAAAACCATCTGTGGTTTCAGCCATACCCACTTTTCGGGAACCGGACACAGCGATCTGGGTGATTTTCTGCTGATGCCGACCATGGGGTCGCTCCAGTTAAATCCGGGCACACGTGACAATCCGGAATCAGGATACAGAAGCAGATTTTCGCATGAAAATGAAACTGCATCCCCAGGGTATTATTCTGTACTGCTCGATGATCCAAAAATTCTGGCAGAACTTACGGCTACTGAAAGGGTAGGATTTCACAGATACACCTATCAGAAAAGCGGAGAAACCAATCTGATCATGGATATGACAGCCGGCATTTATAACTATCCGGGAAAGAATATCTGGCAATTCGTCCGGGTGGAAAACGACACCCTGATAACCGGTTACCGCCAGACAAGGGGTTGGGCACGTACACGCACCATTTATTTCGCCATGGTACTTTCAAAACCAATTGTGAGCTACGGCTTTGAAAACGCAGAAGAGATTATTTACCGGGGTTTTTACCGGAAATTCAATGAGAAAGAGAATTTCCCTGAAATGGCCGGTAAAAATGTAAAAGCCTGGTTCCGTTTCAATGTACAGACCGGGGAACAATTGAAGGTAAAATTTGCTTTATCGTCGGTCAGTAGTGAAGGTGCACTTTTGAATCTAAGGACGGAAGTGCCGCATTTTGATTTTGACCGGGTAAAAGTGAGGGCAAACGATCAATGGAACCAGGAACTAAGCCGGATTAAGATCAACGCAACCGGGGAGGTTAAAAAGAACTTTTATACAAGTATGTATCATGCCTTCCTGTCTCCTACCCTGTATATGGATGTTGACGGACAATACCTGGGTGTAGACCGGAACATCCACCGGGCAGAAGGGTTTTCCAATTATTCAACCTTCTCTCTTTGGGATACTTACAGGGCGCTTCATCCTTTATTGACCATTATCCAGCAAAAGCGCACTTCGGATATGATCAATTCGATGCTTTCGCACCGGAAACAGAGTGTTCATGGTATTCTTCCCATATGGTCGCACCAGGCCAACGAAAACTGGTGCATGATCGGCTACCATGCCATACCTGTGATTGCCGATGCTTTTCTGAAGGGAATCGGAGGGTTTGATCCCGGTGAAGCGCTTGAAGCAATGGATGCCAGTGCTACCTATGCACTTTATGATGGCATCGGGGATTATATCAAATACGGCTATGTACCGGCTGATTTAACCACCAATTCAGCATCCAAGACCCTGGAGTATGCTTATGATGACTGGTGTATAGCCCGGATGGCCGAGAAGGCAGGGCAAAGGGGACTGGCCGGCATATATGACCGGCGTGCCCGATCATTTGAGAACATCTATGACAAATCCACGGGATTTATGCGGCCAAGATTGTCGGATGGCTCCTGGCAAAAGGAATTTGATCCGTTGAAAACTGAAGGTCAGGGGTTTATTGAAGGTAACGCCTGGAATTATTCACTGTATGTTCCCCACGATCCGGCCAGAATAATCGAATGGGCCGGAGGGAATGCAAATTTCATTGCACATCTGGATACTCTCTTTACCATGACGCTGGATGAAAAACATATAGCTGAATCAGAGGATATTGACAAACGGGGTATCATTGGCAACTATGTCCATGGGAACGAACCCAGCCATCATGTACCGTATCTGTATGCCTATGCCGGTGCATCATGGAAAACACAGCAACGTGTACATCAGATTATGGACAACCTTTATGATGCCACGCCCGGAGGTTTGCCTGGCAATGATGACTGCGGTCAAATGTCGGCATGGTATCTTTTCAGCGCCCTGGGATTTTATCCTGTTTGTCCCGGCAGCAACGAATATGTGTTGGGAAGCCCGTCGGTTACCGAAGCCATATTGAATCTTGAAAACGGAAAAACTTTCACCATCAAAGCTCAGGGTTTAAGCAGTAAGAACATCTATGTTAACCGAATCACGCTCAATGGAAAACCCCATAAAAAACTATATATCAGGCATGAGGACATAATGAATGGCGGTGAAATAGTATTTGAAATGAGCGATCATCCATCAAAGAAACAAGCGGAAACAGAAAACCTGCCAGGAAGCAACTAAATGATCACAAACGTATTATTCCTTTTTACCGGTGGGTTTTCTTCGGGGAGAAAGTTTGTAAATCAGCCAGCCAAAGCCGGCGACGAGATGCACTGCAATGAGCAGGATTCCGATTTTTACCCAAATGTCCATTGAAAAGATTTGAAGCAAATATAGGTAATCTCCGAGTCCGGAGCATGGAATAAGGAATGCAAATCAGCCCCAATAGCTAAATTGTAAATCCTGCTTAAACCTGAGTATTTTCCCCTTGCGGGCCTTCAAGGATTCTACCCATTCCAGACCAGATGCTGCAGATCTTTATCGGTATAATTCCAAATTTGACGCTGACCAACAACCAATTTTTATAGGATATATACTTCCACCTGAGTCAGTACTCTCTTATCGAATAAATTATACTATGACTAGTACATTATAACTATCCTCAATCAAAAATATCGTATTACAATTTCCAGAATAGGATATAAATATACCTGTAATTCATATTTCATTTCTAACCAATTATTCCTATTATGAAAAAAACACTCTATTTTCTGGTTTTCATTTCTATGCTTTTTGCTTCCTGCAAAAAGGATGAAGAATCAAAACAATACTCTGTAAATGGTGAAGTAAAGAATCTGGCAGACCGTGCTGTCAGGCAAGGCACTGTTAACCTTATGACAGGCAATACAATTTCTTATACCGCCGCCATCAACAGCGAAGGAAAATACTCGGTTTCTGATGTTAAGGAGGGCTCATATACGCTTATGATCGAAGCGGAAGGGTACATCACCTATACTGAAACTGTCACCATTTCCGGGGATGCTTCTTTGGAGGCAATCCTAACCGGGGAGACGACGATGACCGGGTTAATCATTGACAGCCAGACAGGTTATGGTCTTGCCGGCGCTGTGGTGGCCTTTACTTGGGCAGTGACAAAATCAGGAAACGGTGTTGCATCTGACACGACCTTAGCCAATGCGGACTTCGTTTTCACCACGGATGAATCAGGCATTATCGAAATGGTTGGAATGCCCTATGGAATATTTGATGTAGTCGTTCGGGCGAATGGATTTACAACCCGTCTGCTTTATAATGTTAATGTTACACCCGGTTATTTTGAACTTCCGCAGATAACGCTGGTTCAGCAAGTACTTGAAGGTAGTGTAAGGATTGTTCTGAACTGGGGCGAAAATCCATGGGATCTCGATTCACATCTGACAGGACCCATGGAAGACGGAACCCGTTTCCATATGTACTATATGAATCAGGAACCAGTAGGAAGCCTGGTTAATCTTGATGTTGACGATACAGACAGTTATGGCCCGGAAACAACCACATTGCTGACCCTTCGCGACGGTATTTATCGTTTTTCAATCTTCAATTATTCTGAACAGTCCATTGAAGGTGGTTCGGGAATTTATACCTCCCCGGCAATAGTTGAGGTCTATAATTCCGAAGGTCTTGTACGTTCTTATACCGCCCCTGCTTTTACTGCAGGTTCAGGGAATACCTGGCGGGTATTTGAGCTTAATGTTACTGGTGGTAATTACACCATCAACGATATTAATTATTACCTTTTTGCCGAAGATGATTACATGGAAAAACATCAGCCCGGCAGCAAAAAGCAAGCAGCAAAGTTCCATTTCGGTGACTTCTGAATGCTCCTGAAATAATCAAACAGGCTGCCTCAACCAGGCAGCCTGTTTATTGAAATTGGTCACTAACCTGAAACTAAGGTTGCTTTGTCTTCTTAAAAAATCCGAAGGTTCATTTCATTTCCGGGTCAACAGAATCAGGCTTTCTGCAAACTTTTCACCCAGATCAATGTAATCTGCACTGGTATAATGCCATTTATCAGTGAGAAAACTGTACCCCAGTGTTGATTCAACTATGGCGGCATTTTTGTCTTCCAGGACGAATTCCCTTTGGGCCTGCTGAACAACCTCAAGGTAATCCATCATTTTCCCGTCTTCGTCCATCTTTGAATCGGCAATCAGGCCGATGACCACAGGCAGGTTCTTGTTGTGAAGTGCAGCCCTGAAAAGTTGCATCATTTGTTTCAGGTTGGCTTTATATAATCCTGCTGTTTCCATGGTATGATCGGCATCGGATTCACCCTGCATCCAAATGATTCCGGCAGGCACCAGGACATCAGGACGTCCATCGCTGTCAATATCTGATACCGATAAAGCACTATGGACAGTTTTTAAGAAGAAATCATATTGATTCTGACCTCTCCCAATTGAAAAATCCGGATTCCAGGTACCAAAGGCAGATGTTTTATACTGAAGGGATGTGCCCCCCCGGGCATATTTTATCAATGCAATTTTCCTACCGGGATTAAGTTTTGAAATTGCAGATCCGAATGAGAGTTCCGGTCCGAACCGGTCACTGTAAATGTTGGTTATTCCGTCTGATGAGAAACCCATTCCGTTCCCTGGTTTCAATTCAGTCCACAGTCCCGATCCACCTCCTGAACCATTATCCGGAACATGGTTCCCGTTAAATATCCAAACATTTCCGCTTCCTTCTTTCAGTTCAGCGGGCAGGTCTTTGTTGTATCCGAACCCTTCCATATTTGACTGACCACCCAGGTAATAAACCAGAACCGTATCGGGTGTGTTGTTTTCACCCTTTTTATCAATTGCCGGATTATTACCTCCAGCACTTAGGAGCGGAATCAGGAAAAGAAATAACAGTTTTCTCATAAGACAACATTGGCCATTAAATAAAAATGATTCTATTAACCACTTTATAAGCAGGGAAGAACAATCATCCACACATAATTTTCCACTGGAGAAATCGGGGAACAGCGTTGCAGAAATCAATTGTAAATATAAGTGTTTCCAATTGAATGATACGATGGTAAAGAAAAAAAGCTTTGAATCCGGGATTCCGTTTTGCAGGAAAACGATTAACAACCAACTCATTATGCCATGATGATTTTCATTAATCATTTAACAGGATTATTTCAGGCTTTCTGTGTTGAAAGGGCATAATTTTGGATTCTTAAAATACCACAACATGAGGGTTTCAGTCTAAAATCTGAATGATGATAGTTTCATAGGTAACTAAAATCAGTGCCTTAAATCATGAACAAATTTATTAAATAACTGTTAATCAAACATATAAACATAAATACAATAAGATGAGAACCCGTGTTTTCCTTTCCTTGATAATAATCCTTAGTATGGTTACGGCACAAGCCCAGAAACCACTGAAAATCACCGATGATTCAGTTAAATTCGGTAACACCCTTTGTCCTGGCATATGGATAGACATTCCTGAAGTAAATATTGAAATCATCAGGGCCGCCTGGATCAAAACCATTGAGAAGGGAACCAAATCAAAAGCAATAGTAACCGGACAAGAAATCACCCTATTTGGCGCTTTGCTGAAGGATATAACCGAAGCTCCCGTCAATATTTTCAGTTCCATTGAAGGGCGGGATTCGGTTGTAAGACTTTTTACTGCACTCGAGCTAAAGAGGGATGAATTTACCCTTATCAACAGCAGTGAGCACGAACAACTTAAGATCTATGTCAAACAATTTGCGAAGGACAGGTACATTAAAGTTGCGGAGGATCAGCTATCGGCGGAGGAGTCTAAACTGAAAAATCTTACGAAGGAACTCTCTTCGATGCGTAAAGTGAAAGAGAAACTTGAGAAAGAGATCCAAAGCGCCAATACGACCATATCCGAAGAAAATTATAAGGTGTCGTCAACAAAGAAAGAACTGGCTGAAACAGAGGCATCCCTTGATGATAAAAGCTCAGAGTTGAGTACTATGCCGGAAGGAGAAGCAAAAAAAGCGGTTCAGTCTGAAGTCAGGGACCTGCAGAAACAAAAGAAAGAACAGCTGAAATCAATCAGCAACTCGGAAATCAAAATCAGCAGATCCAAGACACTTATTCAGGACAACGATACTAAAATAACTCAAAATCTGAAAGATCAGGAAGATCTGGTAATCAAAACAAATCTGCAGGAAGCTGAAGTAAAAAAATACACGGATAAATTAAACACTATAAAGTCATACTAATTATCATTTTTGCAGTGAGATTATTCTATAAGACTATCCAGGCCTGAATCCCTGCCATTACCGAATAAGACAGGGACAAGCTGTTTTTTATTGATTGTTTCCCTATTATTTCGATTGAACGAGGCGTAAATGAGTTTTATCAATAAAAATCCGGAATTATCAGGTACTTCATTGCAGATTTATTTTCTTTGCAGGGAAATCGGCCTGCTGAAATGATTCCTGATAATCCCCTGATTGTCTGTTGCCCTGGGTGAACAACTCCCCATATGAAATGAACCTTATCTTGGGGAATCCCTTTCCGGGAATTTGCCAATTTAATTTCTGAACAATATTTTGAAAATTATAAGGCTTGTTGTACATTCGCATAATGCTAAGCTATGTGTATTTATTACACTTAGTAATGACTTATTCACTGTTGTTTCTTTAATATTAAAACCTAGCCGATGCGTTTCAACACTGACAACCGGATTGTAATGACCCTGGATGCGGGAGGTACAAATTTTGTTTTTTCAGCCGTCCAGGCCGAACAGGAAATTATTGACCCTATAATAATTCCAGCCGATGGAGACAAGCTGGAAATAGTACTTAATAAAATCATACTTGGTTTTAATGAAGTCAAGGCGAAATTAAAAGCTGCCCCCGTGGCAATCAGTTTTTGTTTTCCTGGTCCGGCCGAGTATGAACTGGGCATTATCGGTGATCTGGAAAACCTTCCAACCTTCAGGGGAGGTGTGGCACTGGGCCCCATGCTGGAAGAAAAGTTCGGCATTCCCGTGTTTATCAACAATGATGGCGACCTGTTTGCCTATGGCGAGGCCATTGCCGGCCTGTTGCCCGACATCAACAAACGCATCAGCAGCAGCAACAGTCCGAAAACCTATCAGAATCTGCTGGGGGTTACCTTTGGCACCGGATACGGCGGAGGCATTGTAAGCCGTGGACAACTTTTCCTTGGTGACAATTCAGCCCAGGGAGAGATTAACCGCATGCGTAATAAGCTGCACACAAATGCAACTGTTGAAGAGAATGTCAGCATCAGAGGCATCAGGCGTACCTATTGTCGCGAAACAGGTCTGACGGCAGAAACCTGCCCCAACCCACGTGAAATTTTTGAAATAGGCATGGGAACCCGTGAAGGCAACAAAGATGCCGCGATCCTTGCATTCAACAGGATGGCTGAAGTCGCCGGAGATTCTATCGCCAACGCCATTACCATGATAGATGGGCTGGTCGTTATCGGAGGCGGACTTTCGGGAGCATATCCACTCTTCCTGCAGCGCCTGGTCGACGAAATGAACTCCAATTTCACAACGATGGTTGGAACAGCAGTAGACCGTATGGAGATCAAAGCATTCAACCTGGAAGATGAAAACGAATTTGCACGCTTTTATGAAGGTGATACGAGGGAAATTAAAGTGCCCTTCAGCAGCACCCGCATCAAATACGATCCGATGAAAAGAATCGGTGTCGGTATCAGCAGGCTCGGCACATCCAAAGCCGTTTCAATCGGTGCTTATGCCTATGCTTTGAACAAACTGGACACCAGATAACAATATTCAGCAACAACAGGTAACAGGATGGCAGCAGTCATCCTGTTTTTATTTTACCGGGAAAGTTCTGTTATTTTACCTGATAATTTCGTCCTTCCTCTTCGGATCAGTGGCTTTGTTTCTATTAACTAGCGAAAATCTTCAGCACACATTGAATTCTTTCAGCCGAAGAAGATTGTCAGCAGTTTAATGGTCCTGTTTTACCAGTTTACCTGAAAATTTTATACGTTTACAGCCTGATTGAGCTAGCTGATAAAAAACGCAACAGTTTATGTTAAAGAGATTCCTATTACTGGCATTGGCTTCCCTTTTGGTCTGCAGTTCCATTGAAGCACAGACTCCATGGAGAAAGGGTGAAATGCAGGTACTTGTCCCTATCGGACAGCCGGCAATTAATGCCTTTGCCTATCTGGTTCCTGGCCTTGGGATTAATACGGAGCCTGCCGGGGATTTCATACGATGCTATCTTACCCGGGATGAAGCGAAATTGTTTTCAGATGCCGGAATTGATTTTCATACAGAAATTGATGATCTGAATGCCTGGTCAGCCTCATTTGGGGGGCGCGGCGTTCCTTCAGGATATTATACAGTTGAACAGTTGAATGGGATTGCCGATAGTCTGGCGTTTAATTTTCCCGATATCTGCACTTTACATTCACTGGGAACTGCAACAGGATTTTACCAGCTGAAAGCAATAAAGATCAGCGACAATTCGGCCATTGATGAAAATGAAGCTGAAGTGCTGTTTGATGGAGGCATCCATGGAGACGAAGTAGGTGGACCTGAGAATATGATCCGGCTCGCCCGGGATCTCTGTCTTCAGTATGGTTCTGATCCGGAAATCACTGACTTGGTTGACACCCGGGAAATATGGATTTACTATTGTGTAAACCCCTACGGCCGTAGCAACATGACCCGGTATAACGGAAATGGTGTCGATGTCAACCGCGACTGCGGGTACATGTGGAACAACGAAGGCAACAGCCCCTCTGCATTTTCTCAATCCGAAACCAAAGCATACAGAAAACTACTGACTGAAAACCAGTTTGCCATTCACTGCAGTTATCACAGCGGCACCGAATACATAAGCTACCCCTGGAGTTACCGGGCCGACAACTCTCCGGATCATGCCATCCATAATTATCTGGCATCTGTTTATGCAGTAAACTCCGGTTACAGTGGAATACCTTACGGACAGGGATACACAGGTATGTATGCCATCAACGGAAGCACAAAAGACTTTGGTTACGGGGCTCTCGGGAGTATCAGCTGGTCAGTGGAAATCTCAGCTGACAAACAACCCCCGGCTTCACAGATCGGTGCCTATTACCTTAAAAACAGACCATCGATGTTAAAGATGGTTGAATACTCCGGTTATGGAATCAACGGAACCATTACCGATTCCATCACCGGGTTGCCATTGCCGGCAAATATAATAATCGATGACTTATTCCCTTTGGCTAACGATCCGGTTAACGGTGATTACCATAAATTTCTTCTTCCGGGTAATTACACTGTGAAAGTTATTTCCAATGGATATGAAACCCGCACGATCACAGGGATTTCCATCACGGCCATGTCGTCTACCGAAGTAAATATTGCCCTTCAACCCATCGAAAACAACCGCTTTGCAAGAAGAATCATTTCCTGTCAGATTCCGAACAATAATTTCAACGATGAAGGCAATACTCCGGCAGCTATAGGGCCTCCTGATGATATCAGATATTCTCTCGGAAGGAATGGTTATGCGATCATTGATCTGGGCGATACACTTACCGATGGAACGGGCCCCGAAGTGATTGTTTATGAAAATGATGTTACCCCTGAAGGTTACCAGTTGTTTGCCGGACAAACCATGGACGGTCCCTGGGTTATGATGGGAACAGGAACAGGGAATGCAGAATTTGACCTGTCGGCAGCTTCATTGCCTTCGGCCCGGTATTTGAAAATAAAAGACGATGGCGACGGTCAGTCACAGGTAGCTGATGCCGGGTTTGACCTGGATGCCATTGAAGGTATCATATACTTACCACCCGTCGATTCAACAGGATTCATCGCCGGAACTGTATATTCTGCCGAGTTCCAGACTCCGGTAGCAGGTGCGGCTATAACATGCGGAACCAGATTCACTGTTTCGGATGAAAACGGCTATTTTATTATTGAAGCCGATACCGGAAATGTTGAAATCTGCGGCGAATTTCCACAAATGTTTATGTATGACTGTGATCCTGTGGTCGTTGCACCGGGTGATACCCTACTCCATGATTTGTATCTGCCGGTTCAGGAAGGAATCAGTGAAACGACTTCAGATTTTGGAAACCTTGTTGTTTCTCCCAATCCGGCAAATGATTTCGCCAGCATTACTGCCAACGGTTTAACCGGAATACTTGATTGTGAAGTATACACCCTGGGCGGACAGATACAACAATGCCATGTATCCTATCACGGAAGCAGTATATTAACCATCAACACATCAGAACTTACTCCGGGTATTTATTTTATCAGGATACTGACCAACAGAGAGGCTTCTACACTTAAACTTCTGATTCAAAGGTAAATATCCAGAATTCACCAGTTGAAAACACCGTTTTATTCCTGTACAAAAAGCAATATCGCTGCCCGGATTATCTAAAGAAATTACTGTTAAATTCAGCACTTGTTCATCAAACAGCTACGCCGGATAAACAAACACTGGCAGTTGTACACTTTTACCCGAGTTCCTGACCGACAAAAGTTTTGAGAGCAATTGACCTTAGTTCTGGTAAAAAACTGTCTGAGGACAACTTAATGCCGTAAATTCCAAGTTTTACTGCAGAATATCAGCAATTACTTTTTATCACCTGAAAACCTGACCATTATAAAAGTAAATTCTATTGAAATAAGCCGTTACAGGCATGCTTATTTGTTCTGCAATAATGTATAATTATGAAAACCACAATTAAAAGAGATTATATTCACCGGTATTTTATTTGACTCAAAGGAGCGTAAAACCATATCCTGTCAATTGTTTTCTGAAAAAAAAGTGATTCAATTACCTGAAAACCTGTTGTAATACCGATAAAATTGTAAATTCGGCCATTATTTGAATTAATTTTGTTTCAGGCTCGTTTTTACGCCTCTTTCTGTGCTATTCTGAAAATCATTTTACGATGAAACGAATCCTTACCCTCTGCCTGTTCAGCCTGGCTCTTCTTTCTGTCACGGCTGGCGAAATAGTAAAAACATATTACATTGGTAAACCGGTCATTGATCAGAAAGGACTGCAGCAGTCTGTCCGGTTCGATCAGGCTGTTTTATCGGGCAAGCCCGGCGAGCCCATGCTTCCCTATTTTGCAGTCAACCTTATGCTCCCTCCGGGTCATGAAGCAATTCGTATCACCTGCGAAGGTGTGGATGAAACAAGTCTTCCCGGCTACTTCAGGTTAATGCCGGGACAATATTCCCGTCCACTTTCTGATCCTGGTTTTCCGGTTATAACTGAAAATGAAGAGGTTTACCGGTCATTGACGGTTTATCCCACAACAGCAACCGGAAACCTAAGCACTCAGTTCAGGAACGGTTTCGGTTATGCGCAATCGGTATTTACACCCGTAAGGTATATTCCCGGGAAAGGTGAAATCACCTATTATCAGAAAATGATTATCCGAATCGAGACAAGGGAAACCCAGAAAGGCCATGAAGCATTAAAAAATATCACATCCAATGATAACATCAGGACAAACTGCCTGAAAGCAGCCCAGAACCCTGAAGCAATTGATCATTATCCCACCAGGCGTGCAACAGGGACCGACTACCAGATTCTGATCATTACCCCTCAGGCATTTGCCGGTCAGCTGGATGCCCTGGCCCAATTGTATCTGCCAAGGGGAATGAAATCCCAGATCACAACTACCCAGTTTATTGAAACCAATATCAGCGGTGCTGATATGCCTGAGAAAATCAGGAATTTCATTATCCAGGAGTATCAACAACACAGTATTGAGCATGTGGTACTTGGAGGTGATGTTGAACACGTTGCCTACCGCGGCTTTTATTGTCATGTACAATCTTCGAGCGTTTATGAAGACAGCAATATCCCTTCGGATATCTATTATTCCTCTCTGGACGGCAATTGGAATACCAATGGTAACAATCTCTGGGGCGAGATCGGTGAAGATGACCTTCTTCCCGAAGTATCGGTCGGACGTTTGTCGTTCAGCAACACGTCTGAACTGGCAGCCATGCTGAACAAGACCATCAAATACCAGAATGAACCTGTTTTGGGTGAATTGCGCAATCCTTTACTGGCCGGTGAAAATCTTTATTCGAATCCCGATACCTGGGGGTCAGATTATCTCGACCTGCTGATCGGGACACATGACGACAATGGTTATACCACAACCGGTATCCCTGAAGATCACAACATCGAAACCATGTATGATGAGGTTTCCAACTGGGATGCCACCGATCTCATGAATTCAATTAATGCAGGCAGAAATTTCATCCACCACGTAGGTCATGCCAACGATACCTATGTGATGAAGTTTTACATGTGGGATATCACCAACGAGAATTTTGCCGGAGTAAACGGTATCACTCATAACTTCCCGGTGGTTTCAACCCATGGTTGTATCTGTGGGGCCTTTGATACAGACGATTGCATAGCTGAAAAAATGGTCAGTATTGAAAATTTTGCTGCTGTGTTTATTGGCAATTCGCGTTACGGATGGTTCAATGAAGGTCAGACGGAAGGTCCCTCCGCCCACCTGCACCGGGAATACGTGGATGCCATGTTTACCGACAGCCTGAACAGGGCCGGCCGGGCACAGGTTGAATCGAAAGCCGCCACTTCTCCATGGGTAAATGCTCCCGGACAGTGGGAAGAAGGCGCCCTGCGTTGGTGCTTTTACGATTGTAACGTTCTGGGTGATCCTGCTTTGGCCATCTGGACGGATGAACCCATCAACATTTCAACCACTTATCCGGCAACCCTTACTACAGGTACCGGTCAGTTTGATGTTACCGTGACCAGCATTGGTAATCCGGTTAACGGGCTTACTGCTGCCCTGCTTATGAACGGAATTCTTTACGGAACCGGAACTACCGGCAGCGATGGTGCAGCTACTGTAATCATTGACCCTCTTGTGATTGAGCCCGGAGATGCTCAACTTGTGATTTCAGGCTATAACTGCCTGCCAACCTATTACCCTGTCATGTTCGTAGCAGGAGAAACACCATATGTAGTCTTTGAATCCAGTGTATTAAACGACAGCCAGGGAAACAACAACGGGATGGCAGATTTCGGGGAAACCGTTTCACTGAGCATTACCCTTCAGAATATCGGTCTTGCCCAGGCTCAGAATGTCACAGCAACAATCAATAGCAATGATCCATATGTTACCATCACTGATGCTGTGGAATCGTACGGGAATATTGCGGCAGGGGGTCAGTCAACCGTAGAGAACGGCTATACCATTCAGATCAGCAACGATGTTCCTGACAATCATATTATTGCCTTTACTTTATCGGCTGTAGCTGATGAAACATGGCTTTCCGAATTCCAGGTCATTGCCTATGCCCCGGAACTCGTTGCCGGAGATGCATTAATTGATGATGGTACCGGCAATGGAATTCCGGATCCGGGTGAAACCTTTGACATCAATGTTGGTTTAATCAACAGCGGTCACAGCGCAAGTCTGCCGGTTACAGCAGTCCTGAATTGTTCAAGTGAATGGATTAACGGAACTGAATGGACTTCCGGGCCATTGACGCTGGAAGCACTTTCGCAGGAAACCGTAAATTTCGCTGATATTACTGCTGATGGACAAACACCTATCGGCACTCCGGTTTCCTTTACTCTTTCACTTTTTCAGGGAAATCCTGCAACGGAGGTTCTTGAACAGGAATACGTTTTTGTTATAGGTCAGGTTTCGGAAGACTTTGAAACCGGCGATTTCAGCCAGCATCCATGGGCCCACTCCGGCACCGCAAACTGGACGATTACCCAGACTACTCCCTATGAGGGGTTATTCAGTGCCAGATCGGGTGATATATCAGATCTGGAGTTCTCAAATCTTCAGGTTACCTATGAAGTGGTCTCAGATGACAGTATCCGTTTCTGTACCAGGGTATCTTCGGAACCGGACTATGATTTCCTGAGATTTTATATTGATAATGTAAAAAAAGCAGAATGGTCGGGTGAAATGGATTGGACACATGCGGCTTTCCCTGTCAGTGCCGGAATGCATACATTCAGATGGTCGTATGAGAAAGATATTACCTTATCGGTGGGTGAAGATGCAGCATGGATAGATGATATCATCTTCCCTCCTGTTGATCTGAATACAGGAATCTATCAACCTGAGAACTTTATGCCTGATATGGTTGTTTATCCTAATCCTGCTTCAGAAAAAATCAATATCTTAACCCGTTTTTCAAGCAGTAGACAACATGAACTTTCAATTATAGATCTGACTGGTAAGATTGTTTATAGCAGAAATAATATTTCATCCTCAGGAAGTATTGAAGTCGATGTTTCAATGATTGAACCGGGACTCTATTTCATCATTTTGAATGGTAACGAATGTATGAAGACCCTTAAACTGATTTTAAAATAAAAATACGAAAGCCAATTCTTAATATTAACCTTAACACACACACCGTGACAAAACGCCTGTTCATTATTGCAATCGGGCTGCTGATTGCCATCCCCTTAACGTTTGGACAAAAGCCCAAAAAGCAGATGTATACACCTGCATCTCCTGTCCAGGAAAAATACAAAGTTGATACGCGCATTGACAATATGTCGTATTGGAGAAGGATGGCATCACTCGGACTCGTTCCAGTTGCTCCTGATTATAAAGCCAAGCCGGGGAAATACACCGGAAGCAAGTTAAGTGGACGCAGTGTTGCTACCGAAGATTCACCGGATGTACCTGTAACCACAGAAACTTCGACACAAAGCGAAAACTCAATTTTCGTCAATCCCAATAACAATGAGGCATTGCTGCAATCAAACAATTCAACACCATGGCCTGTTTCAGGAATTTATGGTGCCAATGATTTCCTTTCAACCGATGCCGGAAGCACCTGGGGAGGAAGCGTGCAGGGTGCCGGCGGAGAAAACAGCGGTGACCCGGCTACAGCCATTGGCCTGAATGGATGGTACTATGTAGGGTATATTCACAGCAGTGGCGGCCAGGGAGTATCTTACTCAACAGATATGGGTCAGACATGGACACCCGTTCTGGTAGCGCCATCACCAGGGGGTTGGGGGACTCTTCTCGACAAAAACCATATGTGGATTGACAACAGTCCAAGCAGCGCTTATTCAGGTAATCTTTATGATGCCTGGACAAATTTCGGCGGAAGCAATGATGCGCAGATTGAAATCAGCAGTTCTTCCGATGAGGGTTTAAGCTGGTCTTCAGCTGTTAACATCAGCAGCGAAGTAAATGCAGGAAGTCATAACCAGGGTGTAAACATCAGTACAGGCCCCAACGGAGAAGTTTATGTTGCCTGGGCTATTTACGATGGCTGGCCAACCGATGAAACAGCCATTGGCATGGCAAAATCGCTTGACGGAGGTGCTACATGGCAACCTTCAACCAGGATTATCAGTGACACCAGGGGAATCCGCACGAGTGGCACAGGAAAATCCATGCGTGTAAATTCATTCCCTTCGATGACCGTTGATATCAGTAATGGGGCCAACCGTGGAACCATTTACATTACCTGGGCCAACATCGGTACTCCCGGCATTAATACAGGTAGTGATATTGATGTTTATATGATCAAATCAGCCGATCAGGGAGCTACATGGTCAACACCGGTGAAGGTGAATCAGGATGCTGCCGGACTGGGCAAACAGCATTATTTCCCATGGATCACCTGTGATCCTGCCAATGGTAATCTGAGCATCATTTATTACGACGACCGCAATGTTTCATCCAGTGAGTGTGAAGTCTATGTATCCACTTCTACTGATGGAGGCTTTACCTGGGAAGATATGAAAGTGAGCGATGTATCTTTCACACCAACATCCATTCCCGGACTTGCTGACAGTTACTTCGGTGATTATCTGGCAATTTCGGCCAATAACCGCTGGGTGTATCCTGCCTGGACCGATAACAGAAATGGTTATGCGATGACATACGTATCACCATTTCAGGCCGGACCTCCACCCGATCAGCCATGGATTATTCACAATGCACATGTAATCAATGATGCCACCGGTAACAATAACGGGCTGGTCGATTTCGGAGAAAGCCTTCAGTTCAATGTTACCATGGAAAATATAGGTGATCAGCCTGCTTCAGCTGTTGATGTGGTGCTTTCCACTGAATCATCGTTTGTAACCATTACTGACAATACTGAGCCTTTCGGTGATTTCACTGTTGGTGAGATTAAAACCATCCCTTCTGCATTTGCAATACAGATAAGTTCTGAGATCCCCGACGGAGAGGCACTTGTCTTCACCCTGACTGCCACTGATGCTGATGACAGCACCTTTGTAAGCAACTTTATGGTGGAAGCACATGCTCCGGCCCTGCAGGCAGGAAGCGTCAGTATCAATGATGCCACCGGTAACGGTAATGGGCGCCTTGATCCGGGTGAAAGTGCCATTCTGAGCATTTCAACTTTCAATCCCGGCGATTATAATGCAGATAATACCACCGCACAATTGAATTCGCCCAGCCAGTTTATTACCATTACCAATCCGAATGTAACGCTTGGTAACATACTTCCGGGACAGGCCAATGCTGTCAGTGCCCAGTTTGACATTCAGGTTGCCCCTGAAACACCGGTTGGTCACTCTGCGACTTTCAACTATACAGCTGTTTCACAATCGCTTACCGCATCAAAAACATTCGGAATTCCTGTCGGACTTATCCTTGAAGACTGGGAAAGTGGCGGATACACCAACTTTGAATGGGAGTTTACAGGAACCTCTCCATGGAACATTGCGACCGACCAGGTATATGAAGGCGTAAACAGTTCTAAATCAGGCGTTATCAGTGATTATGAAACCAGTGAAATGTTTGTTACTTACAATGTAATGAACGAGGATTCCATTTCTTTCTACTGGAAGGTTTCATCGGAAAGCACCTATGATTATCTGAGGTTTTACATTGATAACCAGATGCTTGATCAGATTTCAGGAGAAGTAGACTGGACCAGGGTCGTATTCGCTGTAACACCAGGTGAACACAGCCTGAGGTGGAACTACAGCAAGGATGTTTCACTCAGCGTTGGAGATGATGCCGGATGGGTTGATTTTATTGTATTCCCTGCTCCTTTGCAGACGACTGCTTATGCAGGCCCCGATGCAGGTTCCTGCGAAGGCACTTCAGTCCTGATCAGCGGAAATGCGACCAATTATGGTTCAGTGGCCTGGACTACCTCAGGTGACGGAAGTTTTGAAAACACCGGAGCACTTTCCACTTTCTACACACCGGGTGCTAATGACCTCACCAACGGAAATGTTGTGCTCACATTAACTGTAAATGGACTTGACGGCCAGATCCTGGCGGATAACATGATCCTCAGTATTGTTGCTCCAGCTACCGTTTCGGCCGGTGCCGATGTGGTTGCCTGCAGTAATACAGAAGGAATTGAACTGACGGGTACCGGAACAGGGTATTCTTCTGTGGAATGGATAACATCAGGAACAGGAACATTTGACAATCCCGGTTCGCTGACAGCTGTTTATTTGCCATCTGCGGAAGATATTACCGGTGGGACGGTAACACTTACCCTTACCGGAATATCACCGGCTCCATGTTTTGATGCCACCGATGCCATCCTGGTTCAGTTCACCCAGGCACCTTCAGCCAGCCTGAGCGGCAATGCTGAAATCTGCAGCGGAACTGAATTAACCATCAGTGTTGAACTGACAGGTACTGCACCATGGAATCTTGAAATTAACAATGGCGTAGGCTTACTTACAGCAACAGAAACCCCTTTCAGTTTCCAGGTTTCCCCGACATCCAATTCAGTATATCAGATCCTTACTGTAAGTGATGCTTCAAATTGCCAATCGGCCGGACAGGGGGAATATCCTGTTACTACTTTACCAGCACCGCAAATCAGTCTGGTGTCTGATACTTCAGCCTGTGCGAACCATACTGTTGTGTTGACGGCCAATACTACCGGGGATGTTGATTTCCTCTGGATGCCCGGTGGATCGGTCAATCAGAGCATATCTATTGACTCTCTTCATTTCGGACTTGGTGTTCATACCTGGACAGTTACAGCTACCGGAACCAATGGTTGTTCAACTGTAGCTTCTACCAATCTGACTTTTGTCGATTGTACCGGCATCAATGAAGCCGGCAACTCAATGGTCAGTATTTATCCGAATCCTTCAGCCGGACAGTTCAGCCTGATTACCTCAAAAGAGATCACCGGAACATACAGGCTCGAAATTCTGGATGCAACAAATAAAACTGCTTACTCACAAAGCAGCGTTGAATTGGGACAGGGCAAGAAAGTGAACATCAATGCCAGCCATCTGACTGAGGGTATTTATCTGATTCAGCTCACCGGCACTTCAGCAACCTATTCTACCAAACTGATCATCAGGAAATAATACCGAGTTTAAACCGGTATAAAAAAGAGAGACAAAAAATTGTCTCTCTTTTTTATTTATACTGCTTACAAATTGAAGAAAAAGTGATCAATCTGTCAGACGTATTCAATTTTATTTACTTTTGCTGAGTCTATAAGTCAATTCACAATCAACGTATTGTACGCCTGATCTTAATGTCATTTCTTCACCAACAAACAACAACATGAAAACAACTTTACCAGGTTTCTCGAAGACCTGCAGCGGCATTGGCAAAATGTTACTGGCTATTGTGCTGACCCTTACGATCGGTGCTTCTTATGCTGCTGAGCAAAACTACACCGACAGCTGGGGCAAACAGGGATTAAGCCTCAACCGACAGGGAACTGAAGGATTAAATCTAAATTTCTCCATTCAGCATTTCAACTTTTCAGATGTTGACATCAATGGGGAAATAATGACTACGGTTGAATTTTCCGAATCGTTTCTTCCGAATGAAACCGGTGCGCCTAACCTTCCTGGTTTAAGCCGCAACATTGCAGTTCCCAACGGAGCAACGCCGGTAGTGGAGATTGTAAACATGAGGACTGAGCACTTCAGCAATATGGAGATCGCTCCTTCTCCCCGCATTCCCCTTGATACGGAAAGGGGTCCGCTCTCTTATAGCAAGAATCCTGAAATCTATTCAAGAAACGCATTTTATCCTGCACAGCCTGTAATGCTGGGTGAGATGAGAAAAATGCGCGGAGTTGATGTTTGCATGCTCAACATCCAGCCATACCAGTATAATCCGGTTACAAAGGAATTGATTGTTTACCGTGATATTGAAATCAACATCCGTTTTGAAGGTGGAAATGGTACATTTGGTGAAGATCGTTACCGCAACCGTTGGTGGGATCCTATTATGGAAGACGCTATTTTCAATTTCGGTTCACTTCCAAAAATAGACTATGAGCAAAAAGCTGCCAACAATACACGATCAACAGGCTATGAATATCTGATCATTGTACCGAACGACCCTATTTTCTCTCAATGGGGAGATTCCATCAAGAAATTCCGCAATGAGGAAGGAATTTATACCGGTGTGGTAAAACTCTCGGATATCGGCACCAGTGTTTCAGCAACCATGCTCGAAACCTACATCAACAATGCCTACACTACCTGGGATATTCCACCGGTTGCCGTTCTTCTGCTCGGCGATTTTGGCCAGGCCAGTGCCAACAGCAACTCTATCACATCACCCATCTGGGACAGCTATTGCGTTTCTGACAATATATATGCCGATACCGACAACGACGATATGCCTGAGATTATTTTCGCACGCATTACTGCACAGAATGCCGCACAGCTTGAATCCATGGTTGGCCGTTTCCTGAAATATGAAAGGCGTCCGCCAACAAGTCCGGGCTTTTATGCCAACCCGATAACGGCTCTTGGCTGGCAAACCGAACGCTGGTTCCAGATTTGCTCAGAGACGGTTGGTGGTTTCTGGAAAAACGTACTCGGTAAAACTCCTGTCCGGATCAATGAAATATATGATGGCACTCCAGGCAGCACCTGGTCTACTGCCCAGAACACCAGCACCGTAGTCGGAGTGTTCGGCCCCAGCGGGCTTGGCTATATTCCTGCACAACCCAGCACCCTTGGTGGCTGGAGCGGAGGAAATGCCACTATGATTAACAATGCCTTAAATTCAGGTTCGTTTATGCTGATGCACCGCGACCATGGCATGGAAACCGGATGGGGGGAACCTTCATATACCAACAGCAGCATCAACGGACTTACCAATACTGATCTTTCATTCATTCTCTCGATAAACTGCCTTACCGGTAAGTACAATCACGGAAGTGAATGTTTCACTGAGAAGTTCCACCGTTATACCTTTAACAACCAACCAGCAGGTGCCCTGGGACTTATTGCTGCTTCAGAGACATCTTACTCATTTGTTAACGATACCTATGTATGGGGTATGATGGACAATATGTGGCCTAATTTTATGCCTCAATACGGATCAACTCCGGAATCAAGGGGGATACTCCCGGCTTTCGGCAACGCCGCCGGCAAATATTTCCTGCAGCAGTCGAGCTGGCCTTATAATACAGGCAACAAGGAAGTCACCTACCACCTCTTCCATATGCATGGTGATGCTTTCCTGAAGGTCTGCACAGAAGTTCCGCAGAATATTGCCGCTACCTATAATAATTATATCTATGAGAATGAGACCAGTTTTACAATCACAGCTTCTCCCAACTCATTGATTTGCCTTAGTTCAAACGGCGCTATTCTTGGAACCGGCGTTACCGGGTTTGAGAATACCATTGACATAACCATTCCGCCAATGATGGCCGGATCCCGTATCAAGGTTACCATAACCCGTCCGAACTGCAACCGTTATGAGGGTTGGGTTGATGTAATTCCTATGGTTACTGCCGCTGCAGCCGGTGAAGATGCAACCATCTGCGAAGGCTCAGTACATCAGCTTGCCGGCCAGGCCAACAATTTTACCAGCCTCTTATGGGCAAGCAGTGGAACAGGATCGTTCAACGATGCCACCATCCTTAATCCGGTTTACACTCCCAGTACCCAGGATGTTATGCAGGGCGCTGTTGTTTTATCCCTGACAGCTTCAAATCCTGCTGCCAATGATTCAACCGATTACCTGACCCTTTCGCTCAGGGCTGCACCGGTTGTTTATGCAGGAGATGCTACAGACATCTGTGCCGGAGGAAGTTTTTCAGCAAGTGCGGCCACAGCCTCCAATTATACTGTAATGGAATGGGTTTCTTCAGGAACCGGAACATTTGATGATCCGGCATCACTTACCCCCAGATACACACCAGGCCCGGAGGATATTACTGCAGGTAGTGTAAGCCTGACTCTGCGCGCCTGGAACGACATCTGCGAACCGGTTGAATCTACAGTAAACATTTCGATCAGACCCTTACCTGAGCCAGCAATTTCAGGACTAAACAGCGTTTGTCTGAACCAGTCCGGAAACCAGTATATAGCAGCCGGCAACGTTAATATTTACCAGTGGGAAATTGCCGGCGGCACCATTACCGAAGGGCAGAATTCAGCAACTGCAACTGTAACCTGGGATGTTGCCGGTGAAGGCAGCATGGTACTCACAGAAACCAATGAGTACGGATGTTCACAGAGCACCCAGTTCCCGGTTACTGTTCATCCGCTGCCAATCCCGGCCATAGAGGGAGAAGCCCACGTTTGTGCCAACAGCCAGCAGGTAATTTATACCACAGCTCAGGTTGAAGGAGATGTTTATGAATGGGAGGTTACCGGAGGAGAAGTGGTTGCCGGAGCCGGCACCAATGCTGTAACTGTTAACTGGGAAGGCAACGGACAGGGTCAGCTTTCGCTGATTCAGACTAACAGCACAACGACCTGTACCGGAAATGCCGGATATAATGTAGCCATCAATTCACCCGTGATTTCACTTGGCAACGACACCACCATTTGCATCACCCATCTTCTTAACCTTAATGTTGACGGCACTTATGCCTCTTATAACTGGTCGGATGGCAGCAGCAACAGCAGCCTGATGATCAACGCAGCGGCGCAGGGAGTCAATTCGACAAACTACACATTGACTGTTAGTGATGAAAATGGTTGTGAAGGAAGTTCGACCATTCAGGTCACAGTTGATGCCTGTGCCGGAATCAATGAAAATTCAGCAGTGACCAGTATTAGCCTGTTCCCGAACCCGACCACCGGAGAATTTTCCCTTGAAATTATCAATGCAGACAACGGAAAAGCTACCATCAGTATCTCTAATGCAACCGGCAAGGTTATATATACCGACAAGATTATGCTGAACAATGGTTCCTATTCAGAAAAAATAAGCCTGAATATTGAAAGCGGAATTTACCTTCTGAAAGTTGAAACGCTCAATGGCACCGCCATTCAGAAACTTGTAATCAGGTAAACCGGATTAACTGACCCAGCTTAAAGCCCGCCTTAATACAGGCGGGCTTTTTTTACAGTTACACCGTATTACAAAATCACTCCCGAATTATTAAACTATATCAAAGTAATTATTATTTTCACGGTCCGGTATAAATAAACCTCCCCCATTCATGAAAAAACTGTTCATTACGCTGGCTTTTTCAGGGCTGATTGCCTTCAATCCGTTTTTATACAGTTATGGCCAAAAGCCATTGACAAACTCCGGTAATCCGGAACTTACACCGATGAGCAGCTATGATTCGCTCAGGTTGTCGCAGCTTCCTTTGTTGAAATTGCCTGAGGAAGCCACCCGGCGTTTGCTACCCTACACTGTTGATAATTCCGGGAAACCCTGGTTCAGGCCCCTGATAGCCCAGGTCGGACTTGAGTGCGGACAGGCCAGCAGCATTGGGGTTGTTTTTACCTATGAAATGAATTACGCTAGAAATGTACCGGGCAATCTTCCTGAAAATCAATATGCCACGCATTTTGCCTATGACTTTGTTAACAATGGAGGTGATGCCGGTGTGAGCTTCTTTGAGACTTTCGAAATACTGAAGCAGGCCGGCAACCCGACAGTAGCAGACTATGGCGGCATGGCAACCGGTGGCGCAACACACTGGATGAACGGATATGACCTTTACTATAACGCCATGCATAACCGGATCAACGAGGTTCTTTCTATCCGGGTAAACACCACAGAAGGATTACAGACACTGAAAAACTGGATTTATGATCACGGGAATGGTTCGACTGCCGGTGGATTGGGCTGCTTTTATGCTGAATTTACCCATCCGGCGGCATATTTACCCGAAGGAACCCCTGAAGCAGGAAAACATGTGATTTACGCCTGGGGCAATTCTGCAAACCATGCTATGTCGATCGTAGGATATAACGATTCCATACGCTGGGATTACAACAACGACGGACAATATACCAACAATATAGATATCAATTCTGACGGACTAGTTGACATGCGTGACTGGGAAATCGGCGGTTTCAAGATGGCCAATACCTATGGTTCCATCAGTGGCTGGGGTGACAATGGTTTTTCTTACATGATGTACAAATCGGTGGCGGATCAGTTTCAGCAGGGTGGTATCTGGAACAATACTGTTGTGGTTGCAGATGTGCGCGACAATCATGAACCCCAGCTTACAGCCAGGGTGAGTATTTCCTATCCATGCCGCGACCTGCTCAGGGTGATGGCCGGTGTTTCATCCGATCCGGAAGCAACTGAACCTGAACATATTCTGCATTATCCGATTTTTGATTTCCAGGGCGGATGTAACCCGATGCAGGGATCATCCGGCCCTCAGGACATCGAGTTCGGACTCGATCTGAACTTATTGCTTCAATATATTAATCCGGGCGAAGAAGCAAAGTTCTTTATTCTTGTTCAGGAGAACGACCCCCTTGGATCACAGACCGGCACACTCGAAAGTTTTGCATTGATCGACTATACCAGTGGTGGTATGGTCATCAACAGCCAGGTGAATGAACTTCCCCTTGTCAACGACAACATCACCATGATCGGGGTGAATGCCACCATTGATTTCGATCCTGTACTGATTACTACCGGGAACCTTCCTCCTTTGCAGCTTTACAGCAATTATTCCTGCACCCTGGAGGCATCGGGTGGAACAGCCCCTTACCGCTGGTCACTTGTGGAGGATTATGCCCGTTTCGATTCGACCTCGGTAATGCCACAGATTACAGCACAACTGCTTCAACTATCTTCCAACAGCAACGGAAAGGCAAAAGTTGAACTCCCGTTCTCATTTCCATATTTCGGTCAAAACTTCACAGAAGTATATGCGACTTCAGACGGGTACCTGATGTTTGAAAATTCTTTGCTCCCCTGGCCATATTATATCGAAGGGCGGACCTATTTTATTCAGACCCCGATGATTGCCCCATCTATGTCGAATCCTTTTCTGGTGGATGCCGGACAGGGAGATGGTGTATGGTATGAGGAAGGTGCCGGTTATGTTACATTCCGTTGGAAGTTAAGCGTAAGCGGATCATCCGGGTCAACTTTCAACGCCACAGCCAGGCTATACAACAATGGAAGAATAGAAATCAATTACGGCACCTGCAATGTTCCTTCGTACATTGAAAGGTATGCCGGTATTTCAGCAGGCGATGGAGAAAACTATGAAATCATGACCTATGACCCTGATTTCTCTCCGACAACCGATCAACTGGTCAGGTTTACCCCGGCTACCTATCACCAGGGAATTACATTATCGACAGAAGGAGTTCTCTCCGGACAAACCAATGAACTGTTCGATAACCTGCCTGTAACCGCCTGTGTTACCGACAAAAACAATATGAAGGATTATAAAACACTGTATCTGAATACCGAAGGCCTGATGATGGAATATGAAATCCTGGCCGAAGGAGATGACATCATTGGGTTTGGTGAAGAGTGTTTTATGACGCTACATCTTACCAATCTCAACAGTTTTGCTGTCGGAGCGACCAACTTTACCCTTAACTCCTTTGATCCTTATTTCGGAATAATTAACAGCCAGGTTTCACTTTCAGGAATCCAGCCGGGGGAAACAATCACGATTGACAGCGCTTTCAGGTTCGTTGCGGATGAATTGGTTCCCAACGCCCATGAGGCTTCATTCATCCTCAATGGCACAGCTGCTGAAGGCAACTGGACCCGGGCACTGACGCTTACAGCATGGCGCGCTGAGACTGAAATAGCATCAGCCCTGGTGATTGACGGGAACAATGGCATACTGGAACCGGGTGAAACAGCCCAGCTGGCCATCAAACTGAAGAATACCGGTGGTGCCGGTCTTACCAATGCCACTGCCGTAATTTCATCATGGGATCCGTATCTGACCATTACCACCAACAGTGGGTCTAAAGATACCCTGAATCCGGAAGAAATCTGGCCTCTGGTGTTCGAAGTAAGCCTTGCACCGGAAACTCCTTTATATCATCTTATCGAAATCAATCTGGAGGTAACCGGTGATCATCAGTTCAGCTACCTGAAAACCATCCCTTTCTTTACCGGAATCCTTGTTGAGAATTTTGAAAACGGAAACTTCACCACGTTTGACTGGGAAACAGGTGGCAACGCCCCCTGGGCACCCGAAGAAGGTTTTGCCTGGGAAGGTAACTGGTGTGCGCGTTCAGGCATTATTACCGACAACCAGTTATCCACATTTTCCATTAACTGGAATGTAGCTTTTGCCGACAGTGTTTCATTCTGGTTTAAAGTTTCGTCTGAACCAGGGTATGATTATCTGCATTTCTTCACCAAAGACGGTGAGGTTGCCAAATGGGCCGGTGACTGGAACTGGACCCGTGCGAATTTCGCCGTTTCAGCAGGAGAACATCCCTTCGCCTGGAAATATATCAAGGATTACAGCGTTTCAACCGGTGAAGATTGTTCACGCCTCGATTACATTGTGCTTCCTGTTTTTGCTGTACCCACACCTACAGTAAACGGAAACGATATTCAGGCAAAACTTTCGGTATATCCGAATCCCGGCCGTGATGAAATGAGGATTGTATATTCGCTGGATGAGCCATCGGCTGTTCAGATTTCGGTTTGCGATATGCACGGCAGGGTGCTGTATATTTGTGATGAGAATAATATTCTGCCTGAAGGCGAGTACTCACTTAAACCTGTGTTAACGCAATCAGGACCTGGTGTTTTTAACGTAATTCTCAGAACCAACAGAGGAATCCTTGTTAAAAAAATCGTCAGGATTGCTGACTAAATGATGCGCAGCCCTGTCAATCATGTCCGGGTGTTGTAACTTTGCAAAAAAGTACTGAATGAAACGTTCCTCCGGCAACAACCAGGGCTGGTTAAAGTATTTTCTGTTTACAGTAATAATGCTGTTCCTGATCCTTCCGGCACTTCAGGGTAAGTTCGGGCTGGTGGATGAGAAAAAGTTGACCGGTGCTTTTAAAACACCGGAAGAGCCTGATTTTGGCGAATTTACATGGAAATCATGGTTCGACGGAACATTTCAGGAGGATTACAACAGCCGGCTTGAACAACACATCGGGTTCAGAAACTCAATGGTAAGGGTCAACAATCAGCTTGGTTACAGTATTTTCAGACAGGCTAATGCTGAAGGCGTAGTTATCGGAAAAAACAATGAGCTTTTCGAGGAAGACTACATCAGGGAGTACCTGGGTCAGTATTTTATTGGTGACACTGTGTGGCTGCACAAAGCCCGGAAACTAAAAGCAGTTCAGGATACACTGGCGAGACTTGGAAAAACACTTGTGGTAATCTTTGAGCCCGGGAAGGGGGAATTTAATGCCGACCTGTTACCTCCCACCTATGCCAATTCGGTCAAAACTGTTTCGAATTACGAATCTCTGAGCAATCATCTTAAAAAATCAGGTGTCAATGTACTTGACCTGAACCGGTATTTCATTTCCATTAAAGGGAAAACCGAATATCCACTGTTCCCCCAATGTGGTACACACTGGAGTTATTACGGAGCAGCTCTGGCAGCTGATACCACACTCAGGTACCTCGAATCGCTGAAAGGAATCGATGTTCCGGACATGAAGATTGTCAGGAATGAAGTGCTTGATACTACCCGACATCCCGATTACGACATTGGCCTGGCCATGAACCTGATTTTTAAAATACCGCATCCAAAAACTGCCAATCCGGTGATTCAATTCACCCAGGGAAACAATAAAGTAAGACCTAAAGTCCTTATTGTAGGAGATAGTTTCTACTTCAACTGGCTGAACAACCGCATTCCGGCCGAAGCTTTCAGCACCTGCGACTTCTGGTATTACAACAAGAATATTACCCGCAGCGATGGTTCAACTCCAGGTGAAGCGACCAGCCTTGATTTCCGCGATGAAATACTAAAGCGCGATATTATTCTTATAATGATTACAGGAAGATTTATTCATTCCTTCGCCTGGGGCTTCGACGAACAACTTTACGACCTCTTTTTCCCGGGATACCGCGACCCTGTTGAATATTTCTCGAACAAAATCAGGGTTTACGGTGATGAATTTCAACGAATGTATAAAGAATCGGTGGCTATGAACATTAGTTTGCCTAACCGAATAAACCAGGAGGCGAAATTTTTGTTTTATGAAGACTCGAAGAACCATCCGGAGAAATACACCACCAAAAAAGACCTTGTGATGATTTTTGAGCTGGGCATCCGAGGGACTCCTGAGTGGATGGATGAAATAAAACGCAAAGCAAAAATCAATAAAATAAGTGTTGATGAACAGGTCCGCACTGATGCGGAATGGATTTACAAGGATAAATACGAAAAAAAATAACTAAAGTCACCATGAAAAACCTTTTTACACTGTTAGCTGTATTCGCGTTCGCTATGATTGCCAATGCACAGGGGATTATCAATGTTAACCCCGATCCCAATGGTGAACCCTGGCTGGCTGGCGGTCTTCGTGAGCTTACTGCAGATGACTACAGCCGGATAGCATCCACACCTGCACTGACACTTACTGAAGCTCAGCGAAGCAGAAGCCTTCCGGCAATGCTCGACAATTCGACATTGCCATGGTTCAGACCTGTATTCAGTCAGGATGGAGGGAGTTGCGGTCAGGCGAGTGGCATCGGCTATAATTTTACCTACGAGATGGATTATGTTCGCGGGGTAAGTGCAAATACTGCCGAAAATCAGTATCCAACCCATTACACATGGGACTTCCTGAATGGAGGTGAAGGCGGTGGATCATGGTATTTCGACGGATGGCAGATTATTGCTGCCAATGGCTGCCCCAATGTTGAAACATATGGTGGCACACCCTGGGCTGGTGGTGACCGTCGTTGGATGAGCGGATACGACAATTATATTTCCGGAATGAACAATCGCATGCTTGAGGTTATGACGATTGATGTTTCCAATGAAGAAGGACTGCTTACCCTCAAGCAATGGTTGTACGACCGGCTTGACGGATCCGCTACAGGAGGTCTTGCCAACTTTTCGGCCGGAGTTTCAGATGTTTTCAGTATGAATTACCTCCCTGCCGGAACCCCCAATGCCGGAAAACTGGTCATCACCGGATGGGGCGAAGTGGTGAACCATGCCATGACCTTTGTAGGTTATGACGATAATATCCGATATGATTTCAACAATGACGGACAGTATACGAATAACCTCGATATAACTGGTGATGGACAGGTAGATCTCCGTGACTGGGAAATCGGTGGTCTGCTGATGGTAAACAGCTGGGGTGAGACCTTCGGCAACGGCGGCAAGGTATATGTTATGTACCGCACCCTGGCCCTTGGCGTATCGGAAGGTGGTATCTGGAATAATCTGCTGCATGTAATCCGCACCCGCTCCGATTATGAACCGCAATTGACCTTGAAAACTGTGATTAAACATACTTCGAGAAACAAAATAAAAATTGCCGCCGGAGTATCAACCAATACGACCGACACCGGGCCCGCACATATTCTTGAATTCCCCATGTTCAGCAATCAGGGAGGTGATTATTATATGCAGGGAGGGTATTCTGAAACAGACAAATCGCTCGAAATGGGTCTGGACATAACCCCGCTTCTAAGCTATGTTACACCAGGGCAGACCTCAAGGTTCTTTCTGCAGGTTGTTGAACAGGATCCTGACAATTATGCCATCGGACAGGTTACAAACCTTTCGCTGAATGTGATCAACCAGTCACTTGAATTCCAGAGTGTAATGTCGAATGTTCAGCTCGAAAACAACGATACTACCTGGGTATGGGCAGATGCCCCGGTCGACTTTGTACCGGCCCAGATAGTCACCGAAGAATTGCCTGCAGCGCATATAGGAACTCCTTACAGTTTCCAGCTTGAAGCTTCCGGTGCTCCGGCACCGTATACCTGGTCTATACTTCAGGAGTATAACGAAAGTGATAACCAGGCTGCATTCCCTACCATAACTTCAAATCCATTGATTCCAAACAACAATGATGACGGGTTTGCCACCCAGGCCATCGATTTTTCTTTCCCGTTTTTTGGTGAATACTATGATAATCTGGCAATAACAACCGATGGATCCATTGCTTTTGGTGGTCAGTTTGAGTATATCCGGAGTGAATCCGATTTGAGATCAGCCAGGGCTATTACGCCATATGGTGCTGACCTTATGATATATCCTGAATACAACGATGGTATTTATTACCAGGGTGATGCTACCCATGCCACGTTCCGCTGGAAAATTTCAAAATTCGAAGATCCCTCTTTTGACAATGATTTTGCAGTAACCCTTTATCCTGACGGTTCCATCATTTTCTATTACGGAAATGGCATTACCTCGTCTACTGACTGGGCTGCCGGTATTTCAGCCGGCGACGGCAGCAACTATCTTGTTGCAGGTATTTCCGGATCATCCGTTATCATCCCCGGCTCATCGTTCCGTTTCGAATGCCCTCCCCTGCCTGCAGGATTAAGTCTCAGCAGCGACGGAATATACAGCGGCACACCGGGACAGGATGGCGGAACCTGGAACGTCACCTTCAAGGCAACTGCTTCCAATTATATTTTTGCCACCGTTACACTTCCATTTATAATTACAGAATCGCAATTACAGGTTGCTCCGGATACCCTGATTTTTGAAGACGATGCTCAGGCTTATGAAGGTAAGTTTTTTATGATCAGAAATACCACAGACACTGATGTTATAATTACTGCTTTCGAAACCGGCGGAATGCTTCATCTTCAGGATGGTGACTGGCCATGGGAAGCCTGGTTCTGGGATCCTTTGCCAAGAACCGTTGCCCCGGGTGAGGAGATACAGGTAGTTGTTGCTCTTGTCTTTCCGGTCATGATGCAGCCAATGGCAGGTTTCGCCATTGACACCCTGCACTTTACAACAACCACTGAAAATTATGAGGTGCTGCTTATGTTCAATGATACCATCAATATATACAGCAATACCGGTCTGATTTCCGGCACCGGGAATTCACTTTCAATTTCTCCGAATCCGGCATCCACATCCACGACACTCAGATTTATTGCTGAAGAAGCGGGTACTGCAGGGTTGTTTCTTTACAACAGTTCAGGCCGGCTTATTCGCCGTGAAACTTTCACAGGCATTAACCGGGGAGAAAATGTCCGTTCGATCGACATCCATAATCTCAGCCAAGGCCTTTATGTGGTTAACCTCCGGACCGATTCAGGATCTGTTTCAGCCCGGTTGGTGATCAGGTAATAATCTGGTTATAGAGAACAGGGTTCATTTAAACTTACCTACATCATATATAACCAAGAAATCCGAATCAGATGAAGGGTTTTACTGTACTTGTTTTACTGCTGGTTTCTACAATTACCGTAGTTTGCCAGTCTTCAGTTCCCGACAGGGAACCCGGTCAGCTACTCATACAATTGAAGTCTTCCGGTAGCGATCATCAGATACCCGGATTAACAGCCGGTTTTTCGAACGCCGGGTTGAAAGCCGTAAAGCAATTGTCGAAACGGATGAATATCTGGTTGTTTACATTTGACCCATCATTCCCGGAACAGGAAGCATTACTGGCAAAAATCAGACTTCATCCATCCGTGAGTCTGGCACAATTCAACCACAAAGTTCAGGAGCGGGAAATTATTCCCGATGACCCATCGTTTGTGAATGAGTGGGCACTTAAAAACACCGGACAGATGAATGGCACGCCCGGTGCCGATATCAGGGCAACCTATGCCTGGGATATTACAACCAGCGGAATTACAGCCAATGGAGATACCATTGTGGTGGCCATGGTTGATGGAGGTGTTGATCTTGGACACTCCGACCTGAAGCTCTGGAAAAACAGGCTTGAAACTCCATTCAATGGTGTTGACGATGATGAAAACGGCTATATTGATGACTACAACGGCTGGAATGCCTATATGAACAGTGGCAACATGCAGCAGAGTGATCACGGCACCCATGTTGCAGGGATCGCAACAGCAAAGGGCAACAACAATACCGGTGTTGCAGGAGTAGCTTACAACACCTACCTGATGCCAGTTGCCGGATCAAGTACAGATGAAGCAGTGGTTGTAATCGCTTATGACTATGTTTTTGAGATGCGCAAAAGGTATAACGAAACCAATGGCGCAGCCGGGGCTTTTATCGTTGTATCCAATTCTTCCTTTGGGGTTGATGCCGGAAACCCGGCCAATTACCCACTCTGGGGGGCTATGTATGATTCACTCGGGTCTGCAGGGATTCTGAATGTTGCCTCAACAGCCAACCGTGGCTGGGATGTAGATGTCAACGGAGACATTCCCACAGCGATGACTAATGAATCGATTGTTGCAGTGACCAATACGACCAATACGGATATCCTGAATACACAGGCAGGCTGGGGTCTGAACAGCATCGACCTGGGAGCGCCGGGTACAAGTATCTATTCAACCCGGCAGGGTGATACTTATGGTTACAAAAGCGGCACTTCCATGTCATCCCCCTTTGTTTCAGGATCCATAGCCCTGATGTATGCCGCTGCCAACCAGGCCACATTACAGTTGTATGATGAAAATCCCCCGCTTGTCGCATCAAGATTCAAACGTTACCTGATTGCCTCCGTTGATTCACTGGATGCACTCGAGGGGAAATCAGTAAGCGGGGGCAGATTAAATCTGTTCAATGCCCTTCAGATGGTCCAGAATCCGCCATTCATCACTTCCGACCCTCCCGAAGTAACAGTGGTAATGGAACAGAATACAGCCGATACCGTGACTGTCCTGCTTACTTCACATAATTCAGAAATCAATCCTTACACCGTGGAAATCGCGGATACCATCCACTGGGTTTTTGCAGAAGTTCCGGGAGGATTGCTTGTCGGATCGAACCCCGGTACATTGAAAATCATCTTCAACACCACAGGATTGAATCTGGGCATATACAGAACAACCATGACCATCAAAGACTACTTCCTGAACGATCTTGTGGTCAATCTTGAAGTTAAGGTTGAAGAGGATGTCCACACACGCCTGATCACCTCTTCCAAAGCAACGCTAACAGCCAGGCCCAATCCTTTCATTACAGGAACATCAATAAGTGTAATTCTTAAACAGGCTTCAGATATCTCGCTTACCGCATACGACATGAACGGCAGGCAGGTCTCGGGCATCTTTGATGGTTTTTTGTCTGCCGGAGCCCATGAAGTAAAGTGGAATTCCATGATTAAACCAGGCATTTACCTGATAAAGCTGGTCTGTAATGAAGATGTACAGGTGATGAAGGTTGTAAAAAAATAGAAATCCGCACCAATGCGGGGCGGCTGAAAATTTGTCTCAACAATTACCATTTCTGATCTTATTGCGTCAATTCCCGTGTACTATCCACCGGGAAGCATACGTTTTATTGTAAACAGCGAACCACTCTCCGGCTAATCCACCATCAGTACCAATCCTTTAAGGTAAGCTCCTTCAGGATGAAAAATGCTGACAGGATGGTCGGCCGAATGGCCCATATGATGCAGTATGCGTACATTCCGCCGGGCTTCAATGGCCGATGACATGATCATGGACACAAACATATCATTGTCGATAGCCTGTGAACAGGAAAAGGTGAAAAGTAGCCCCCCGGACCGGATATTTCTTATGGCTGCCGTATTTATGAATTTATACCCCTGCAGTCCTTTGTGCCTGTCAGAATGACGTTTGGCAAAAGCAGGCGGATCAAGCACGATCAGGTCAAAATCATCTGAAAGGGTCGAAAGGTAAACCTTGGCGTCAGCAACAATGCTTTCGTGGTTTGCCATTGAAATATTATTGAGCGTAAGGTTTCGTCCAAGAGCTTCCATGGCTTTCGCCGAACTATCAAGTGAGGTAACATGGGTGGCGCCTTCTGCAAGTGCATATACCGAAAAGCCGCCAGTATAGCAGAAAGCGTTCAGCACTTTGCGGCCTTTTGCATACTTTGCCAATAAAGCGCGGTTATCACGCTGGTCGAGAAAGAAACCGGTTTTCTGCCCCTGAATGAAATCAATGATAAAACGTCGGCCGTTCTCAATAATTTCTGTATTGACAGCGGTTCCGAACAGAAAGCCATCCCCACCAGATTTTCCGCCCGATTTGCTCAATGCCTCTGAGCTTTTGTCATAAATGGCTGTCAGGCCTTTACCATAAACCTTTTTCAGGGCTTCAGCCAGATCTGTCCTTAAAAGGTACATACCGGTAGAATGTGCCTGAATTACAGCAACATCGTTATAAATATCTGTAACCAATCCCGGCAGTCCGTCACCTTCGCTGAAAATCAACCGGTAGGCGTTGCTTCTTCGATTGCTTGTAAAACCAAGGGCCTTACGCAACTTATAAGCATCTGACAGTTTCCTTTCCCAGAAATCAATCCCTGGTTTGTCCGGACCAAAATGGAATATTTTCACGGCAATGGAACCAGCGCAGGCATGACCGGTTGCAAGATAATTGCCGGAATCATCAAAAACTTCAACAATATCGCCATCTTCAGGTTTCCCCACAATTCTGTTTATGGCACCTGAAAAAACCCAGGGATGAAAACGTCTGACAGCCTCATCACGGCCTTTGCTGAGGAAAATAGTGGCGGAAATGTTCATCTGATATATTTTTGGCAAATGTAGGTATAAAGGCATTCATCATTCACCCTGAAACATATGGTCATGGTGAACAGCATTTTTTACTATTTTTATACCGAATGAATATAAACCCATAGATGTTATATTATGAAATCCCACCGCCTGTTACATTTTCCGGCTATTCTTTCATTGATTATATTTTCTTTCACCGCTTCAGGACAGCAATTAAACCGTCAGTTCAACAGTATAAAAGTTCTTGGTGAGAATATCGAAATTCAGGTCAGTGACGGCAAATACCTGATTTCGCCGCTGAATGATTTTACCATCCACACCATTTTTTATCCCACTGGGAAAGCCCTGAAAAATTTCTCCTTTGCCGCCGGTATGAAGACTGAAAAGGTTGATTTTACCTTAGTTGAGGAAGGGAACAATATCTCTGTCAAGTCAAAGGGCATCAGTTTGAAAATCACCAAAGTACCCTTCAGAATTGCCTATTATTATAACGATAAACTGTTGATCAGTGAAAACAGGGGATACACTGGTTCAGATTCATTGCAATCTCTCAATTTTTCAATTGAAAAGGAGGAAGTACTTTATGGTGGTGGTGCCAGGGTATTGGGTATGAACCGTCGGGGAAACAGGCTCCGTTTATACAACAGGGCGCATTATGGATATGAAACAAGGTCAGAACTGATGAATTATACCCTTCCGCTGTTCCTTTCCTCGAAGCAATATGCTGTACTTTTTGACAATGCCAGCGATGGCTACCTTGACCTCGACAGTCAGAAAAACAATGAAATCACTTATGAAACCGGGAGCGGTTCACCGAATTACCATGTGATTGCAGGTGATAACTGGTATGACCTTGTTCAGCACTATACACACCTCACCGGCCGTCAGCCGCTGCCCCCACGATGGGCCTTCGGCAATTTCAGCAGCAGGTTTGGTTATCATTCCCAGGCAGAAACCGAAGCGACTGTTGATCGGTTCTTTGATTATAAAATTCCGCTGGATGCCGTCATCATTGATATTTACTGGTTTGGCAAAGATATAAAAGGGACCATGGGCAATCTGAATTGGTTTACCGACAGTTTCCCTAAACCGGACCGGATGATTAAAAAATTTAACAAAAAAGGGGTAAAAACCATTCTTGTAACTGAGCCTTTTATTCTGACAACTTCCGATCGTTGGCAGGAATCAGTCGAAAATAATATTCTGGCTACTGACGGCAAGGGAAATCCTTTCACCTATGACTTTTACTTCGGGAACACCGGACTGATTGACATTTATGACCCGAAAGCAAGGGCCTGGTTCTGGGATATCTATAAAAAATTTACAGATCAGGGCATCGGCGGATGGTGGGGTGACCTGGGAGAACCAGAGGTTCATCCTTCCGGCCTCAGGCATGTCAATGGCTCTGCTGACGAATTACACAATTCATACGGGCACGAATGGTGCCGGCTGATTTATGAAGGGTACCGCAAGGACTTCCCTGATATAAGGCCATTTATTTTAATGCGGGCAGGTTATGCAGGTTCACAGCGTTATGGTATCATTCCGTGGACCGGGGATGTAAGCCGGAGCTGGGGTGGGTTGGTTCCGCAACCTGAAATTTCACTGCAGATGGGTATGCAGGGACTTGCCTATATGCATTCCGACCTGGGGGGGTTCGCAGGAGGCGATACGATCAACAACGAGCTTTATACCCGTTGGTTGCAGTATGGTGTTTTTCAGCCTGTTTACAGGCCTCATGCACAGGAACACATTCCTGCGGAGCCGGTTTTCCAGAACGAAACAACCCGTGAGAGGGCAAAAAAAGCAATAGATTTAAGGTATAGGCTGATGCCTTATATCTACAATATGGCATTTGAAAATAACCAGACTGGTAAACCTTTGATGATTCCTCTTTTTTTCAATGAAAGCAATAACAGGGACCTGCTCACTTATGATAAAGCCTATATGTGGGGAGACGCGTTCCTGGTCTCACCCGTAAAAGCACCGGGTCTTACAGAGCAGACAGTCTATCTTCCCAGTGGCTCAAACTGGACCGATTTCAATACCGGAAAAATATTTGAAGGCGGGTCTGAAATCACCATTCCGTTATCAATTGATTATATCCCTGTATTTGTCAAAGGAGGTTCTTTCATCCCAATGTCACAAAAGGCTGTAAGTTCAGTCGATTATTCACTCGAAACATTTGACCTGCATTACTATTCTGACACTACTGTAAAAGAAAGCCATTACAAACTTTTTAACGATGACGGCGAAAGTCCGTTTGCCTTTGAAAAGGGAGATTATGAGCTTTTTGAATTCACTGCCGGTGAAGAAGGAAAATCGCTCAACCTGAATGTAAGGAAGATAAAGAACAATAGATTTTTCGGCTATCCGATAAACCACATAACCGTGAAGGTTCATAATCTTTTATCGAAACCTGCCGGCATAAGGGTGGGCAGTTCATATGCCGGTCCTGGAGAATGGACATGGGATGAGCAGAATAAGTTGCTTTCAATCACTGTCAAATGCAACGGAACTGGTGAAAGGATCGGAATTCTCAGGGAACTTTACTGATCCCTGCTACTACCGGTGAAGAGTACGTTGAATTGATAAAAACCTCAAATCACAATTTATTGTAACTTTGCACTTTCATTTCAAAAAAACCTGCAATATGAAAAAACTGATTTTCATTGCTTTAATGATCCCTTTTCTACTTTCCTGCAATGGCAAGAAGAAGGAATATGAGGCCCTTCAGGCACGTTACGACAGTTTACTGACCATTGGATTTACCAAGGACACCACGATTCTCGATTATCTGACATCGTTCAATGCCATTCAGGCAAACCTCGACTCTATCAAACAGGCCGAGATGATCATTACCCAGAGTACTTCAGCAGATGGGGAATTACAACCGGACCAGAAAGAACAGATCAATCGTGATATCAACATGATTTACGAGATGCTTCAGAAAAACAAGCAGACCATTGCTGAACTGAAGTCGAAGCTCAGAAAATCGAACGGCAAGGTAGCCGCGCTTGAGCAGATGGTTGAGCGCATGACCCGTCAGATTGAAGAAAAAGACGGACAAATCGCCCAATTGCGTGAGCAACTGGAGAAGATGAATATTCAGATTGAAATCCTGAACACCAATGTTGAGAACCTTGCTTCAGAAGGAAAGGCTAAATCGCAGACCATCAGTGAAAAAACCGAAGAACTGAACACAGCCTATTATGTCATCGGTACAAAAAAAGAACTGCGCGATCAGAAGATTATAACCATGGAAGGTGGTTTTGCCGGAATAGGAAGAAACAAGAAACTTAAAGAAGACTTTAACCGCGACTATTTTACGCGTATCGATATAACAAAACTAAGGTCGATTCCTGTGCTGAAGAAAAAAGCCAGTATCATTACCACCCATCCTTCACAATCGTACAAAATTTACGGTGAAAAAACTGTTGACAGTATAGTGATTAAAAACGGTAAAGAGTTCTGGTCAGCATCCAAGTATCTGGTAATTATTGTTGATTAAATGACATTAAACCGCTGATTCAGCGAAGTATAAGATAAAAGCCGGAGGAAAACCTCCGGCTTTTCTTCAATAATCTGCATTTGAATTAAAATTCACAGTATATCAGGGTTGTGCTGACCCGGTACTGTAATTGATTTCTTTAACCTTCATCCCGGCTTCATCATAAAACAACCAGACACCAATGCGTTTACCCATATCGAAGCTGCCTTCATAGTATTTTTTCCCATTCGGGTGGTAAACCGTTCGTTTCCCATGACTTTTTCCATCCCTGAATTCGCCTTCACTCCATATTTTACCATCTTCATACCAGGAAGCCCAATGGCCATTACGGAGTTCATTCTTATAACCACCCTCAACGTATTTCTGGCCATTGTGGTGAAATTTAACTTCTTTTACCAGTTGTTCCCTGCCGTTGATTTTCTGATAGGTCTTTTCTGACTTTATTTTGCCGTCATCATATTTCTCTTTTTTTACGGTCGTATTTGAACAGGAAGCCAATAAGATTGAGGCAAGCAGAAAGAAACACAGTTTTTGCATGGTAGTCAGATAAAATCAGGTTAGTTAACGGTTAAATAAAAGGCGCTCACCCATATGAGATTCGTCGAACCGATCGTTTTGCCAGGCCAGATGACCACCGATGAAGGTATGGGTTATCCTGGAATGGAAGGTCTGCCCTTCGAACGGTGACCATCCACATTTATAAAGGATATTGTCAGGCCTGACTGTCCAGGCAGCATTGGGGTCAATCAATACCAGATCGGCATGATAACCCTGACGAATAAACCCCCTGCGGTCGATCCCGAAAATGCGTGCCGGGGCATGGCACATTTTTTCAATGACTTTTGCCGGAGAAAGTTTCTCATCGCGGCTCATCTCAAGCATTGCAACCAATGAATGCTGCACCAGTGGCCCCCCGGAAGGGCAGGCAAAGTAAGATCTGCGTTTTTCCTCGGAGGTATGCGGTGCGTGATCGGTTGCCACTACATCTATGCGTCCGTCGAGTAAGGCTTTGAGCAATGCGTCACGGTCTGCTAATGATTTTATCGACGGGTTCCATTTGATGGCCGATCCCAGCCGGGCATAATCCTCATCGGAAAACCACAGGTGATGAACACATACTTCCGCAGTAATCCGTTTGCTCCCGTTCGATGGCTTATTGGAGAGCAGAACCAGTTCATCGGCCGTGGACAAATGCAGAATGTGAAGCCTTGTGTTGTATTTTGTGGCAAGTTGTACTGCCAGGGTACTCGATTTCAGGCAGGCCTCACGACTGCGGATCAGGGGATGGGCACTTACAGGAACCATCTCACCAAAACGTTCCCTGAACTGCGAAGTGTTTGAACGAATGGTTTCCTCATCTTCGCAATGCACAGCCACCAGCGTTGGTGAATGCTTAAAAATCCCTTCGAGTGTAGCAGGGTTATCTACCAGCATATCACCCGTTGAAGCGCCCATGAATACCTTGACACCGCATACTGTCCTTGGATCGGTCTTCACTATCTCAGCAAGGTTCCCGTTAGAGGCACCCATATAAAAGGAATAATTCGCCAGTGATTTTTCAGCGGCCATCCTGTATTTCTGCTCAAGCAGTTCCTGTGTCAGGGTATTCGGAACAGTATTGGGCATTTCCATATAGGAGGTCACACCACCTGCCACTGCTGCCCTGCTTTCGGTATAAAGGTCTCCCTTATGGGTAAGTCCCGGATCACGGAAATGTACCTGGTCATCAATTACTCCGGGTATCAGCCATTTGCCGTCAGCATCAATAATTTCGGCACCTTCAACCCCTTCAATACTATCGGGGTGATGTATGCCCTCTGCAACCAGGCTGATAAGACCTTTATTGATCAGTACACTGCCGATGAAAGCACGGCCTTCATTTACAATGGTAGCTCCGGAAATCAGAAATTTTTTTTTCATGGGAAACAATCAACCACCCGACAACCATCGGGTATATAATGCAAAGGTAAGAATAAATGTAGGAAAAGTATTCCGGGTCAGGCAGCCTTTCTGGGCCTGATCCGCTTGAACCGTAGCTGTATAACACCCAGTATTGCTTCACGGAAAATGCCCCTGCTCATTTTTGATTCGCCTTCGGTACGATCGGTAAAAATGATCGGAACTTCAATGATATTAAAACCAAGTTTCCAGGCTGTATACTTCATTTCGATCTGGAAGGCATATCCTGTAAATTTGATACGATCGAAATCAATGGTTTCGAGTAATTTCCTTCTGTAACATTTAAACCCGGCCGTAGTATCCATAATCTTCATCCGGGTAACCAACCGAACATAATAAGAGGCAAAGTACGACATCAGTACCCGGCCCATAGGCCAGTTAACCACATTAACGCCTTTGATGTAACGGGATCCAATGGCAACATCGCCTCCCTGGCTGGCACAGGCATCATATAGTTTCAGCAGATCTTCCGGATTGTGGGAGAAATCGGCATCCATTTCAAAAATAAAGGAATACTCATTGTTCAATGCCCACCTGAATCCATGGATGTAAGCAGTTCCCAGTCCCAGTTTTCCTTTACGTTCCTCCATATGCAAACGACCGGGGAATTCAGCCATCAGGGAACGAACAATGGCAGCAGTGCCATCGGGCGAGTTGTCCTCAACAACCAGAACATCAAACTCTTTATTTAACGAGAATACTTTGCGTATGATCCGCTCTATATTCTCTTTCTCGTTGAAGGTTGGGATTACTACCAGACTGTCTTTCACAAAATATCGGATTTAGATGCGAAATTATAGCTATTTCATTAAAATAAAAACCCAAAAGATGTTAATCCGGGATTCATCAGTTCTTCTCTTTAACCAGAAAAACATACGTCGGAAAATGGTCACTGTAACCTCCGGCATAGGCCCCTCCTGCAAAGGTCCTGAATGGATATCCGGCATACGGCCCATCCTTCTGTAACAGGAATTTCTCATTATAAACCCGGGCTTTGTAAAACTTCCATCCTTTTCCTGATTCAGACAACAAGGGTTCTGAAATAATAATCTGATCGAAAAGATTCCAGGAATCCCGGTAAGCCAGGGAGCCAATGCCATCGCGATGCAGCTGCCACATCGGGTTAAACAATTCACCTTTACCCACATCTTCCTTTTTCCCTTTGGCTCCGAGGAACTTTGCAACGCTTTTATCGGTAGGGTCATCGTTCAGGTCACCCATGATTAAAATTTTGGCATTTTTATTCACACGCGAGACCGAATCACTCAGATGACGGCTCATCAGGGCCGCAGCTTCGCGATATTCGGGACCATTACCCCTGGATGGCCAGTGATTGACAATAACACTGATCAATTCACCGTCGAGTTCACCGCTGACAACAAGCTGATCCCTTGTAAACCAGTCGGGCTGACCTTCAATTCTGACACGGTTTGAAGTGGCATTCACAACTTTGAAAACTGCAGGATTATAGAGAAGCCCGACATCAACGCCACGTTTGTCGGGTGAATCGAAATGTACAATCTGATAACCGGTATTTTTTAAAGCCGGTGTTTTCACCAGGTCTTCAAGTACGCCACGGTTCTCAATTTCCGAAACGCCGATGATTGACGGACCACCCTTAACCATATCCGAACCTATTCCGGCAATTACTTTCGACATGTTGGCAAGTTTGGCTTCATAGCGCTGGCGTGACCAGCGATTGCCGCCTCCGGGCAAAAATTCCGCATCGTCGGTATTGGGATCATCGATGGTGTCGAAAAGATTTTCAAGATTATAAAATGCAATGCAGGAGGCTTTATAGGTTTTTTCCTGTGCATTGACAATGAAAGCGGCAAAAAACAGGGCAAAAGCCAGAATTATCTTAACATGGCCGGAATTCGGAGAGGCAGATTTCATTTCGTGAAAATTTTTATACCGGATATCCCTAAAAAGAAGGGGCAGCAAATATATTTATAATCTTACATTAATCTGTAGAACAAGCGCATAATTCTTTTATTTTATTAATATGTTAATTTTTTTTTGAGCAGCCACATTTTTTCGTTCATTTGCAAAAATTTGTTAAAATGCCGGTTTCTACCCCATAATGAAATGACATCAAAATACAATATTACTTTTTCTAAAATAACCCACATGAAACAAAAGCTTTTAATCCTGCTGCTGGCCCTTAGCCCGCTGCTGGGGTTGTATGCTCAGACCGGCAGTATCACTGGCCGTGTAACCGATTCGGAAAGCGGGAAGAACCTGCCTTCTGTAACTGTTAAAGTAGCAACCCTTCAGACAGTAACCGATGTTGACGGGATGTTCAGCCTTACCGGCGTTGCCCTTGGCGAAGCCATGGTTGAATTTTCAGCATCCGGCTACCAGAACGTTGTCCGGCAGATCTCCATTTCAGAAACAACAAATCTTGGCACCCTGAAACTGCTGCCTGAAGGGACGGATGATGCCATCAGCGGCGGCTTGTCAGAAGTAAGTGTTACATCGCTGGACACAGATGATGATTCCAATGGTCAGAACATTTCGGGCCTGTTAAGTTCGGGCAACGATGTGTTTGAATCTGTTGCATCATACACCTTCGGAGCTGCATATTTCAGAATGCGCGGTTATGATAACGACCTGAGCGGCACCTATATCGGGAATACCCCCATCAGTGATGTTGAAACCGGACGTACCACCTGGGCTTTGTGGGGCGGTCTGAACGACGCAACCCGCAACAAGGTATCAGAAAACGGCCTTGCTCCCTCTTCATTCTCTTTCGGTAACCTGGGGGGAGTTACCAATATTATCATCAGGGCCTCACAACAGCGGGCCCAGACAAAGCTTACCTATAGCCTGACCAACCGCACCAACACCAACCGCCTGATGCTCACCCATTCAACCGGAATGATGGAAAACGGATGGGCATTCACTTTCACTGGATCGAGAAGGTGGGGACAGGAAGGATACATAGAGGGTACCTCCTATGATGCCTGGTCCTGGTTTGTCGGTATCGAAAAGAAATTAAACGATAAACACAGCTTATCATTTACCGCATTTGCAGCTCCTGTACGCCGTGGCATGCAGGGAGGATCGGTTCAGGAAACCTATGACCTTACCGGAAGCAATTTCTACAATCCTAACTGGGGTTACCAGAACGGTGAAAAACGAAATGCCAAGATGCGTATCATGAATCAGCCGGTGGTAATGTTAAACCATTACTGGAAAATCAGTGAGAAGACCATGTTAACCAGCGCTGCTTCCTTCCTTTTCGGAAAAACAGGAACCACTGCACTCAACTGGTATAACTCATCTGACCCAAGACCCGATTATTACCGGTATCTGCCAAGTTATTATCCTTCGGTGAGTACTTATCCAAACAGTGCCGTTTATGACCCTGCCATTGCTGAGGCCATTACAAATGGATGGAAAAATGATCAGTCGGTCAGCCAGATTAACTGGGACAAACTTTATCAAACGAATTACCTTGCCAATCTCGAAGGCAAGCAGGCACGCTATATCATTGAAAACCGCCATACCGACCAGCAACAGATCAATCTTACCTCTGTGCTGAACCACGAGCTGAGTGATAAGATTAAAATTGACGGGGGAATTGACCTGACTAAAAATACCGGTATCTATTACAAGACCATGGATGACCTGCTTGGTGGAAATTACTGGGTCGATATTGATCAGTTTGCAGAGCGTGATTTCCCCGGAAACGATGCCACCGCACAGAACGACCTGAACAACCCCAATAAAGTAATCAAAGTTGACGATAAATTCGGCTATGATTACAAACTTCACCAGACCAACGGAAACCTTTGGGGTGTTGCCAATTTTTCATCACAGAAAGTTGATTATTATGCCGGACTCCAGTTGTCCTATACATCTTTCTGGCGTGAAGGTTTTATGCGCAATGGCCGTTATCCGGATGCATCCGACGGCATTGGTGAAAAACACAACTTCTTCGATTATGCGCTTAAAGCAGGTGCAACCTACAAAATTACAGGACGTCATTTTGTTGAAGGCAATGCCACCTATATGACCCGTGCACCTTATATCAGGAATTCCTATCTGTCTTCCAGGGTTCGCGACGGGGTTGTTCCTGATCTGAAGAGTGAAGATATCGTCAGTGGTGAGTTGAGTTATCACCTGCGCGCACCTATGGTGAAAGCCCGTATCACGGTTTATCACACCATTTTCAATAACCAGAGCGAAATCAACAGCTTCTACCACGATTCCCTCCGCACCTTTGTCAATCAGGCTATGTATAACATCAGCAAGGTTCACCAGGGCATTGAAGCCGGTGCAGAAGTTAAACTGAGCCCTGCCTTCGCCGTTGTGGCTGCTGCCAACATTGGCAATTACCGTTATACCAACAGGCCCGCTTCAGTAACTACCGTTGAAAACGGTTCAACGCCCGATAAATACGGCACCATTTACTGTAAGAATTTCTATGTTTCAGGAACACCCCAAACGGCAACTTCTCTTGGTCTTAAGTACGCAGGACCGGATTACCTGTTTATCGATGTCAATGTAAATTACTATGACAATATTTACCTTGATTTTAATCCTGAGAGACGTACTTCGATGGCCATTTCAAATCTTGGTGATGGTGATCCGATGATCAGCGAGATAACCAAACAGGAGAAACTGCCGGGTGGATTGAGCCTGGATGCCTCTGTCGGAAAGTCATTCCGTTTACAGGGTAAATACTATCTGAACCTTAATTTCAGTGTCTCCAACATTCTCAATAATATGGAAATCATCACAGGGGGTTACGAGCAAATGCGTTTTGATTTCGTAAACAAAGACCTGAATAAATTTCCACCAAAATACTTTTACATGAACGGAAGGACTTTCTTCCTGAACATCGGATTCCGTTTCTAATAACCAACCACCAAGAAAAAACAATCAAATCATATGAAAAAAATCTGGCAACTTTTCGCAGGACTTTTCCTTATTCTTGCATCAACCACATTTACCGCCTGTGTTGACGGTGAATTTGACGAACCCCCCATCAACATCCCTACCGTTGATTTCGACAGAAACACCACCATCGCTGAGCTGAAAGCATCTTATACTGCATTTACCATCATTGAAGATGATATCATCATCAGCGGGATTGTAACTGCCAATGATGAAAGCGGCAATCTTTACAAAAAGATGGAAATCCAGGATGAAACCGGAGGTATCGAGCTTTCAATTGACAAAACTTCCCTTTATAATGAATATAAGCTGGGACAGCGTATTTTCATCAAGTGTAAAGGAATGTACATCGGCGATTATAACAACCTGATCCAGTTGGGTTACCTTTACAATGGGGATATCGGCCGTTTGCCGGAAATCTACATTGCAGAGCATATTTTCCGCGACAGCCTTCCGGGCGAAAAAGTACAACCTGAACTGATTACCCTGAATGATCTCAGCATGGATCGGGTAAGCACACTCGTCACTTTTGAAAATGTTCGCTTTGCCGAAGTCGGTGAATTATTTGCTCCTCAAGGCGTTTCTGCAACCGACCGCACCCTGATGGATCAGGCCGGAAAAACAATGGTTGTCAGAACAAGCAGCTATGCCAATTTTGCCAGTGATACCATTCCCGGAGGTTATGGGAAAGTAACAGGAATTCTTTCCGTTTTCGGAACTACCTGGCAGTTGACAGTCCGCGACACCGCTGATCTGAAGGATTTCGGTGGTGATGTTCCTCCTCCTCCCGGAGGTGGTGAAGGCACCTTCGAAGAGCCTTATGACATTGCCTATGCCATGGGTAATACCGGCGAAACTGCAGTATGGGTTGAAGGTTACATCGTTGGTGTAATGGAAACCGATGTTGATCCATTTGTTGCCAGTTTTACAGCACCGTTCAGAACCAATTCAAATATGCTGATTGCTGCTTCTCCGGATGAAACCAATGTATTGAATTGTGTACCTGTTCAGCTACCCGCCGGAGCCATCCGCGATGCATTGAATCTGGTCACAGTTGCAGGAAACAAAGGTAAACTGGTGAAAGTGCTTGGAAATCTAGAACCCTATTTCAGCCAGGCAGGTGTAAAAGGCCTGACGGGTTATTGGTTGGATGGCTCTGGTATTATCCCGGTTACCGGATTCTTTACTGAAGAATTTGCTACCACCCTGGGCCAGTTCACCGGAACCAGCGTTACCGGTGATCAGGTATGGGAATGGGCCAGTTTTGACGGCGGGTGTGCAAAAATGTCGGGCTATGCCAATACTGTAAACAATGCCAATGAGGACTGGCTGATTTCTTCACAGATTTCTCTCACCGGCCTTACCGGGGTTAAAATCAGTTTCAAGGAAGCCATCAACTATATTACTACCATTGATGATTGCAAGGTTCTTGTTTCTTCAAACTACGATGGAACCAGCAACCCGAATACGGCAACCTGGACCGAGCTTACGGGATTCACCCGTGCTGCAGGAAACAACTGGACATTTGTTGAAAGCGGTGAAGTAAGTCTTTCTGCTTTTGAGGGTCAGAATATCCGTGTTGCATTCAAATATGTCAGTTCAGCTACCGCCGGTGCTACCTGGGAGGTAGGCCGTGTTGTTCTGACCTCTGCAAAATAATAAACTCAGGTTTTCTATAACAAAGAAAGGCTGCCCGATGGGCAGCCTTTCTTTGTTATGAGGGCAGAATAACTTCGAATCAGGCGGTTATATCATCGGACAAAACCATCTCTTCCAGTGGAACCATTGCCATAATGGCTTTCGAAACGGAATCAATTTCACGGAAGGTAAGACTCAACTTGTCGTTCACTTCTTTCATACGGCAGCTTTTATGGTATAGCTGAATAAACTGCAGCACCACCGAAAAGATATTGCTCTGATAGAACGGCGATTCTTTATTGGTAATAAATGTGGCTGTGAGCAGGCCGTTGCGCAGGCTGATCTTTTCAAAACCCAGACTGCGGGCCAAACGACGGAGCCGGATCGTATTTAACAGTTCCTGGGTTTGCTGGGGAACCGGCCCAAAACGGTCGATCAGCTTCTCCTGAAATTTCAGCAGGTCTTCTTCTGCATTGATGCTGTCGAGTTCTTTATACAGGCTAAGCCTTTCGGTGATGTTGGTCACATATTGGTCAGGGAGCATGATCTCAAGATCCGTTTCAATCAGGCATTCCCTTACAAATTCCTGGTGAACAGGAATTTTTTCATCGTATAATCCTTTAAAGTCCGATTCCTTCAGTTCCATGATGGCTTCATCAAGGATACGCTGATACATTTCAAATCCTATTTCAGAGATAAAACCACTCTGTTCTGCCCCGAGGATATTTCCAGCTCCCCGGATATCAAGGTCGCGCATGGCTATGTTGAATCCACTGCCCAGTTCTGAAAACTCCTCAATGGCCTTCAGGCGTTTCCGTGCCTCATCGGTCAGCACCGAGAGTGGCGGTGCAAGCAGGTAACAAAATGCCTTTTTGTTCGTACGTCCTACCCTGCCCCTCAATTGATGCAGGTCGCTTAGACCATAGTTCTGGGCTTCGTTGATCAGGATTGTGTTGACATTTGAAATATCCAGCCCCGATTCAATGATGGTCGTAGCAACCAGTACATCGAAATGACCATCGATGAACTCGACCATCACTTTCTCGAGTTTATGCCCATCCATCTGTCCGTGACCGATGGCTACCCGTGCATCCGGCACCAGCCGCTGAATCATTCCGGCGACTTCCATGATGTTGTTAATCCGGTTATGCACCATAAAGACCTGTCCACCCCGCGATAATTCAAAGTGAATGGCATCCCTTATCACCTCCTCATCAAAAGCATGCAGTTCTGTCTGGACCGGATACCGGTTGGGTGGCGGGGTATTGATCACACTCAGGTCGCGGGCGCCCATCAGCGAAAACTGAAGGGTGCGGGGAATGGGTGTGGCAGTTAGAGTCAGCGTATCCACGTTAACTTTGAGCTTTCTTAACTTTTCCTTGGTTGATACCCCGAATTTCTGCTCTTCATCTATGATCATCAGTCCAAGATCCCTGAATTTCACATCCTGGCTCACCAGACGGTGGGTCCCGATCAGGATGTCGATCTTTCCATCGGCAAGATCCTTCAGGGTTTTATTCTGCTCTTTAGCACTTTTGAACCGGTTAATATAATCAACCCTGCAGGGAAACTCCTTCAGACGGTCGCTGAAGGTATGATAATGCTGAAGGGCAAGAATGGTTGTAGGCACCAGCACCGCCACCTGTTTGCTGTCGGCAACGGCCTTAAAGGCGGCGCGTATGGCTATTTCGGTCTTTCCGAATCCGACATCCCCGCAAACCAGCCGGTCCATCGGATAAGATTTTTCAAGGTCACGCTTGACATCGGCGGTTGATTTTACCTGATCCGGGGTATCTTCATAGATAAATGAGGCCTCCAGTTCATGCTGCATATAGGTATCCGGTGAAAAAGCAAAACCATCGGCTGCTTTACGCTCTGCATATAGCTTTATCAGGTCGCGGGCTATGTCTTTTACCCTCTGCTTGGTCTTGCTCTTGAGTTTATTCCATGCGTTGGATCCAAGCCTGTTCAGTCCGGGAATGGTACCTTCCTTGCCAACATATTTGGAGATCCGGTGCAGGGAATGGATACTGACATACAGAATATCCTGATTCTGATAAATCAGCCGGATGGCTTCCTGCTGACGTCCGTTGTTCTCTATTTTCTCTAACCCGTCGAACCTGCCAACCCCATGGTCGATGTGGGTTACATAATCGCCCGGCTGCAGGTCATATATCTCCTTCATGGTAATGGCCTGCTTACCGGCAAACCCATCCCTGATCCTGTATTTGTGGTAACGCTCAAAAATCTGATGATCGGTATAACAGGCCAGCTTCCCCTCACGATCGATAAAGCCTTCGTGCAGTGACAGGTTTATAACACTATATTCCAAATCTTTATCAGTCAATCCTCGATTCTCCTTCAGATCGTTCAGAATACCCTGAATGCGCTCAGTCTGTTTTGGGTTATCGGAAAGAATCAGGTTGCTGATGCCGGACTTTGTGTTATCATCCAGATCTTTCAGCAGCAGGTCAAAATTCTTGTTGAACGAAGGCTGTGGTGCCATGCTGAAATCAAACAGCTTGCCCTCCTTCATCAGGAAATGGCTGCCGAATTCTATCAGGCTGTGATTCAGCAGGTCGGACCGGAACTGATCGGACGTGCTGAATAAAGCGGATGGCTCAAGGTGCCTGATGTCGGGTGACAGGGTTGAAAAAGCCTTTTCAGCTTTATCATACTCTTTGGCTATGATATCGGTTGCGAGGGAGAAATCCCTGATCCAGACAACAGAATTACGGTTGATGTATGAGAGGAATGATTCACGCTTCTCCAGCAACGAGCGGTCCTGGATGTTAGGCGTAATTGTAACATGGTCGAGTCTGTCGATGGAGAGCTGATCCGAAGGGTTGAAGGTGCGTATGGATTCAACATCATCGCCAAAAAACTCGATTCGGTAAGGCCTGTCGTTGGTAAAGGAAAATACATCCACGATACCTCCCCGAATGGAAAATTGCCCGGGCTCCACCACAAAATCAACCCGCTCGAAATTGTATTCCATCAGCAGGTCAATCACGAAGTCTACCGAAAGGCTCTCGCCCAGACCAAGGCGAAGTGTATTCTTTTTCAGGTAGGCTTTGCTGACCACCTTCTCGGCCAGGGCTTCGGGATAGGTAACCACCAGGGTCCCGCCTTCACGGGTACCAATCCTTTTCATGACTTCGGTACGCGAAAGCACATTGGTATTATCGGTCTTTTCTATTTCATAGGGCCGCCGATAGGTGGTTGGAAAGAACAGGACCCTCTTTTTATGAAACGGCGTTTCCTGCTCGCCCAAAAGATTCTCCAGATCGTTAAAGAAATAGGCAGCTTCTTCTTTTTCGGGAAGTACGAGCAGATGCAAAGGGCCTGCATTCGCGAAAACCGACGCTGCAACCACTGATGTTGCGGAACCGGTTAGTCCTTTCAGGTGAATTCTGAATGGTTCCTTTGAATTGCACAAAGCAGCGATAGCCGCAACAGTCTCATTGTTGCGGTAGCGTTCAATCAGTTGCGAAGCTTTCACGGCTTGCCTTTTTAGTAAGAGATTGCAAAGGTAAGTGTAATGTAGATATCAGCCTACACCGGATTTCATGGCTAAAGGGACATGAATAATGACAATAGAGGCTGTCTCATAAGTTAGAAAAGGCTTCGACTTTCCCGCCTTAAGGGCGGGACAAGCTACTCAGCCTGACATCTGATAATCAATATATTGTCATATTGAGTCCCGATAGTTATCGGGATCGAAAATTAGACAATTCCTGGCTTATGAGACAGCCTCTACATTAAAGATGTTCAAATCCTATTCCGAATATACCCGCATAAGCTCTTCGGCCTTTTCAACCATTGATTTTGAGCCGACAAAGAAAGGCGCCCGCTGGTGCAACTCAGATGGCATGATATCAAGTATCCGTTCAAACCCGGTAGATGCCTTTCCTCCGGCCTGTTCGGCCAGGAAAGCAATCGGATTACACTCATAAAGAAGTCTCAGTTTTCCGTTCGGGTTTTTCTGTGTTCCCGGATAAATATAGATGCCACCGAGAATCAGATTGCGGTGGAAATCAGCTACCAGCGAACCGATGTAACGGGTTGTATATGGCCTGAGTGTGGACGGATCGTCCTGCTGGCAATATTTGATATACTGTTTGACTCCCTCATGAAAGTAGATGTAATTCGCCTCGTTGATCGAGTAGATTTTGCCTCCATCCGGAATTTTCATTTCGGGATGTGACAGGATAAATAGGCCTACTGACGGGTCAAGTGTAAAACCATTGACTCCATTCCCTGTGGTATATACCATCATGGTTGAGGTCCCATAGATGATGTACCCTGCAGCAACCTGTCTGTTTCCCGGCTGAAGCAGATCACCGATGGTACCCGGTCCTGAATCGCTAATCCGGCGGTAGATTGAGAAAATGGTACCTATCGGGACATTCACCTCTATGTTGGAAGAACCATCGAGCGGATCCATAGCCACCACATATTTTCCTTTCTGCGAAAAGGCATTCTCATAAACGAAAATCCCTTCATTTTCTTCTGAAGCAATGGCACAAACCATTCCACCATGGCGCATTGCCGCTATAAAATGATCGTTGGCAAACACATCCAGCTTTTTCTGATCCTCTCCCTGAATGTTCTGCTGGCCAAAATAACCGTTGATATCGGCGAGGCCGGCCTTGTTGATCTCGCGGTTGACAATCTTGGCAGCAATGCCGATATCGTTGAGCAATCGGGTAAACTCACCGGAAGCATACGGAAAATCTGCCTGTTTTTCGCTAATAAATTCAACCAGGGTTTTCATCATAAATAAAAGGGTTACAGGGTTACAGAGTTACAGAGTTACAGGGTTACAGGGTTACAGGGTTACAGAATTACAGAATTGCAGAGTTACAGAATTGTAGAGTTACAGAATTTCAGGATTTCAGGATTTCAGTTTTTATTAAGGAAGATCTCAAATCTGTTTCTTCTTATGGCCGGGATAATCAGATCTGTTTAAATAATTGATAAATCCTTTTATCTGACCTGAAAGATTAAAACAATCTTCAGGTAATTCTTTATATTTTGCTTCATCAATGAATTGAGCATCGTATGTTCTGTGAATCTGAGATCTTGTTTCACCCAATGATCCTTTGGAATAATAGAGAAAATTAAGGAATTCTTTCTTGCCATCCCTTTCAAACCCTTCAACAATATTGTCCATCACCGAACCACTCGAATCAAGGATCTGATTCTTTAAACCAAAATCTTTAGAAAGTAAAGTGGTATCGGCAATCAACCTGACCTTCCTGCATAATTCCCTGGCTTTCTGCCAGATTTCAAGTTCTTCAAAATGTCTGATCGTCATATTTGAAAATATTTCTTTAAACAATGTGAATATAAAACTTCCATTGAAAAACCCGGTAAGTCAGGGTGATCTGATCAGCGATCATACAGATAAATATTCAAGTATCTCTGAAACTTCGTAATTTTGTAACCTTGAAACCTTTCGGTAAAGAACTCACACAGGCTGGTGTTGTCAGTACATTTGTGAATCAGAATTTCAATCTTAAACCCGGTTAATTCGCAATACAACCAGTCACCAGAAACTTTGAAACCCTGTAACCCCGGAAATTCAGAACCTTGTATCCGGGAAACCCAATAACAATAACAAATATATTAATTTTGTATTGCTAAATATCGGTTCATGAAAGTTTTCAAGTTTGGCGGGGCATCAGTTAAAGATGCAGCAGCTGTCAGGAATGTCAGGGACATTTTGCTTCGTTACTCCGGGGAATCTCTCTGTATCATTATTTCGGCCATGGGTAAGACCACCAATGCGCTCGAGAAGGTAGCCGAAGCCTGGATAAAGCAGGATGTCGGGGCTTTTAGTCTGCTTACTGATGTTGAGAACTATCATCAGGAGATTGCAAACGAACTGATGAAAAGTAGACTGAGCCCGGTGAAGATGATTATCGACGACATCCGCCTGATGCTTCAATCCGCACCACCTGAGCTTCCCGATGCCGCTTACGACCGGATCGTGTCACAGGGCGAACTCCTATCTACCGCGATTGTCAGCGCTTACCTCAACCAGGAAGAAATTCACAACAGGCTGCTTGATGCCAGACTTTGTGTAATAACCAACGAATGCTTCAGGAACGGACGGGTATCATGGAATGAAACCGGAAACCGGATTCAACTGGCCTTTAGTGATGAAGCAAACGCTGAGATACCTGAAATCACCATCACACAAGGCTTTATCGGAAGTACAACTTCAGGCTACCCAGTCACCCTGGGTCGCGAAGGGTCGGATTTCAGTGCTGCCATTTTTGCCTGGGCGCTCGATGCCAGTGAAATGGTTATCTGGAAAGATGTTCCGGGTGTACTGAATGCAGACCCCCGGTATTTTAAGGACACAGTGAAACTTGACCGCATCAGCTACCGTGATGCCATCGAACTGGCCTATTTCGGCGCTTCGGTGATCCACCCCAAGACCATTCAGCCGCTTCAGAACAAAAACATTCCCCTGTATGTGAAATCGTTTGCTCAACCGGAAGAACCCGGCACACTGATCAGTAACTTCACCGATGAACACAAACAGATACCCTGTTATATCTTTAAACCCGGTCAGGTTCTGATGAGTATCTCCCCCAAAGATTTCTCATTTATTGCAGAAGACGGATTGCACAACATTTTCGGGCTGTTATCGCATATGGGTATCCGCACTAACCTGATGCAGAATTCTGCCATCAGTTTTTCCATATGTATTGATGAAAATCCCGAAAAACTTCACCGCCTCATTACCGCGCTCAGCGGAGAATTCAGGGTTAAATACAATCAGGGACTCGAATTGATTACCATTCGTCACTACAACCAGAAAACCATTGATAAAGTGGTGAACAAACGGAAAATCCTGCTGGAACAGAAGAGCAGGCTCACTGTTCAACTGGTGGTTGAAGGGTCCTGAAACAACAAATTATAACCTGTCGGCAGCTTGATTAATCTTACGCTGGCCGGTAAGTATTCCCCGGGACGAAGAGAATCAATAAAGTCCCACAGGTTAGCCTGATGAATCAGCATTTGCTTCTCTTAAAACAGTTGAGCACTTTATGTGACTGAATTACCTATTTTTGCCCAAAACTACATCCGAAACCCATGAGCAAAGCCGCTGAAACAAAATCAGGTTACAAGTCTTTTCCGCGCAATTTCTGGACGGTTATTGTTATGGAATTTTTTGAACGGGGCTCTTACTATGGGGTGATGTCGGTTCTTTCCATCTACCTGATCACGTCGCCGGGCGAGGGTGGACTCGGCTTCTCAAAAGAGGGTGTCGGAGCTATCAAGAGCACCATCACGCCCCTGCTTTATCTGCTTCCCATTCTTGCAGGTGCACTGGCTGACCGTTTCGGCTACCGGCGAACGCTTATGATGGCATTTACGGTAATGAGCACCGGCTACTTCCTCACCAGCTTGTCGTCGTCCTACAGCCTGGTATTTCTCAGTCTGGTCCTGATGGCTGTTGGTGCAGGATTTTTCAAACCGGTGATTTCGGGAACCATTGCCCGGGTAACCGATGAGAGTAATTCCACCCTTGGTTTCGGCATTTTTTACTGGTCGATCAACCTTGGCGCTTTCATCTTCCCCCTGATCCTGGTACCATACCTGAAAGGCATCGGATGGAATTATATTTTCATTATGGCCGCTGTGGGAACCGGCTCCATGTTGCTGCTCAACCTTTTTGTATACGAGGAACCACCCCGCCCGGCCAGCACAAAGCCACTTTCTGAAGTATTGAAAGGCATCCTGATGGTACTTAAGGACTACCGCTTTGTACTGATGATTGTGATTTACAGTGGATTCTGGATATTGTATTTCCAGATGTTCGATACGGTACTCTGGTATCTGAAGGAATATATGGACATGACCCCGGTCAACAACTTTGTCAACCGCTTCCTCAGCCTTTTTGTGGAGAACCCATCATGGAAATTCGATACCGAACATGTAACCGTCATCAACGCCGGAGCCATCATTGCCCTGCAATTGGTTGTTTCATCCATTGTGAAGAAAACCCCGGCCCTGCCTACCATGATCGCGGGCATTGCCATGGGAACCCTGGGAATGGGCATTCTTGCCATCTCCACCTATGCCTGGGTTTTCATCGCCGGGTTGATTGTTTTCTCTATCGGTGAAATGACAGCACATCCCAAGTTTATCTCTTACATCGGATTGATTGCCCCTCCCGATAAAAAGGCGCTTTACCTTGGTTACTCATTCCTTTACGGTGTGATCGGCTCTGGTATCGGCGGCATACTGGGTGCAACCCTATATGTAAAGTTTGTTGATGAAATGGGGCGGCCGGGTCTGCTTTGGTTTATCTTCAGTATGATCGGGGTGGCAACCATCATCGGACTGCTGCTTTTTAACCGTTACCTGAAACCTAAGGCAGTGTGACAACAGGCTACGAATTCTGTATAAAAAACAGGAAATCTTGTTAAATTTGCGCTTCGTCCGAAAACCGGACCTCATCCTTAAGTCAACATTAAATCCCTTAATACAATGAAAGGTTCTATTGCGATTCTGGCAGGCGGCGGTCCTGCTCCCGGCATCAATTCAGTGATTGCTTCGGTTGCCAAGGTTTTTATTAAAGATGGTTACAGAATCATCGGATTGCATGAAGGGTACAAAACCCTGTTTACCGATAAGCCCAACATGATGGAGATTGATTTTGCCATGGCCGATCGCATCCACAACCAGGGTGGTTCCTTCCTCATCATGAGCCGTCACAAACCTAAAGATGCAGACTTCAACACGGGATTTTTTGTAAATAACAATGTAAAACTGCTGGTAACCATCGGTGGTGACGATACTGCCTCTACCGCCAACCGTATATCCAAGTTTTTGGCTGCCAACAATGTAAAGATCCAGAACATTCACGTTCCTAAAACCATCGACAACGACCTGCCACTTCCCGACGGCATCCCTACGTTTGGTTACCAGAGCGCCAAACAGGAAGGTGTCCGCCTGGCTACCACGGTATATGAGGATGCCCGCACCAGCGGAAACTGGTTTGTGGTCTCGGCCATGGGCCGTGAAGCCGGTCACCTGGCTTTCGGTATAGGTGCTGCCTGCCATTACCCGATGATCATCATCCCAGAGATGTTCAACAAAACCGAAGTTACTTTCGACCGCATCCTGAGGCTGGTGATCTCTTCGATGATCAAGCGCAGGATCCTCGGCATCAGCTATGGTGTTGCCATCATCAGTGAAGGAGTTTTCCACTTCATGACCGACCAGGAGATCACCTCTTCAGGTATTCAGTTCTCATTTGACGATCATGGCCACCCCGAACTTGGAAATGTTAGCAAAGCTCATATTTTCAACACTTTACTTCAGAATAAAAACAAAGCTATCGGTCTGGGTGTAAAAAGCCGTCCCGTTGAACTTGGTTACGAGCTGCGTTGTGTTCAACCCATCGCTTTCGATATGCTTTACTGTGCGCTGATGGGGATAGGAGTCAAACATCTCTTCGACCAGGGCCTGACAAGCTGCATGGTTGTAAGTGGCCCAAACGGCGACATCAGCCCGCTCTACCTGAAGGATGTGGAAGATGAGAACGGAAAAGTGAAACCACGATTGGTGAATATGGAAGGCCAGAAATCAAAGATGGTATTTGAAGACAGCCTGCAATACATTGAGCCGGCCGATTATGAAGCCGCACGGAAGTATGTACCCGATCCGGAGAATTATGATTTCAGGAAAATCCTTAACTGGTAACAGCGTAATCAAAAAGGGACGTATATTAAATGTCCCTTTTTAATTAAGGGCTGGTATACAGGCTTATGCTAAGAGTAATTTTATTATTTTTTCTGCGAGTTTCCTGGCCATTTTAATATGGGATTCATGTGTCCACCCTGCGATATGGGGTGATAAAATTATTTTATCGCTGCCAATCAGACGCTTGAATGAATCCGGGAGTTTGTCAGCATCCAGGTTTTCGAATGAGAATTTTTCATATTCAATTACGTCCAGTGCAGCCCCTGTGACTTTTCCAGTATCAATAGCATCCATCAGGGCAGCAGTATCAACACACTGGCCGCGTGCAGTATTCAACAGATAAACCGGCTTACTGAATTTTTCAAGATAGGATTGATTTACCATCTGACGGGTCTCATCGGTCAGGGGTACATGCAGGCTCACAACATCAGCATCACTGTATACCTCTTCCATCTGTACCTCTTTCACATACAATTCGCTGAACCCTGTTTTGTATTTGTCATAGGCAATCACATTGGCCCCGAAGCCACTCAGTTTCTCAGCGAAGGCACTTCCCATGTTTCCATAACCAATGATGGCAATGGTTTTTCCCTGAATCTCTGTTCCCCGGTTTCCTTCCCTGATCCAGATTCCTTTGCGTACTTCAGCATTAACTCTGCAAAGGTGATTAAACAACGAAAGCAGCATCCCAATGGCATGTTCCCCTACAGCATCCCGGTTGCCTTCCGGAGCATTCAGGCAAACAATGCCTTTTGATTCGGCATAGGCCTGATCAATGTTCTCCATTCCGGCTCCGACGCGGGCAATGAACCTCAGTTTTGAAGCCCGGTCAATGGCGTCCCGGTCAATCTTTATTTTACTCCTTATGATGATGCCCTCCACAGTTTCCATTTGCAACAGAATCTCTTCTCGGTCTGTTCCCGGAGCCTGATGGCAGACGAATCCCTTCCCGGTGAGTTCTTCTTCAAGAAAAGGATGAGCAGTGTCAATAAACAGAACCGATGCGCCCATATTGCTTAAATTATCCTGCAAAGGTAATCAGCCACACCCGATAATACGTAAGATTTATCGAAGGTTTTCACTGCTTTAGCCTGAATTGTCGTAACTTCGCCGGTCAATTCAAAGAAGTAAAAGAAAACAATTGATATGTGGAATATACTGGTACGGCTGATTCTCAGGAACAGACCCGGTATTCTGGTCGTGATCGGATTAATTACGGTTGCGATGGCCTGGCAGGGGTTTGGGGTAAAACTTTCGTACGACATGGTCAGGATGCTGCCTTCCACCGATTCAGCGGTCATTGATTATGATGCTTTCAAAAAACGGTTTGGGGAAGACGGCAGTGTACTGGTTATCGGTGTGAAAAACCCCGATATGTTCAGACTGGGAGAACTGAACGATTGGTTTGATCTGACTTCCGATATGGGTAGTATTGAAGGTGTTGCCGGTGTCACTTCTATCACCAAAGCAGCGAATATTGTAAAAAACGACAGTTTACGGAAGTTTGAATTCCTGCCTGTAATTCAGGAGAAACCCACCACCCAGGCCCAGGCTGATTCACTGAAAAACAAGATACATTCGCTTAAATTCTATGAAGGTCTGCTATATAATTCAAAGACTGATGCGTACCTGCTGGCTGTTACTCTTGATAAATCCAAACTAAACGACAAAAGCCGTCTAACCGTAACTGATAATATTGTTAAACGTGCACAAGCTTATTCTGAAAAAACCGGCCATGAGCTGCACTATTCCGGCCTACCCTACATCAGATCGGTAATGACCCGCAAGATAAAAAGCGAATTGTTCCTGTTTATCTTCCTTTCCATCGGTATTGCTGCCATTATTTTGTTTCTGTTCTTCCGTTCGTATAAAGTTGTACTGAGTTCACTTGTTGTTGTTGCGATCAGCATTGTATTTACCCTTGGTTTAATCGGATTATTCGGTTATAAAATCAGCATCCTTACCGGGGTTATTCCTTCGCTTATTGTTGTGATCGCTATCGAAAACTGTATCTATATCCTGAACAAATACCACTGGGAATACCGTCAGCACGGCAACAAGATCAAGGCGTTGTCAAGAGTTGTACAACGCATCGGTTTTGCTTCGCTAATGGTAAACACTGCCACCGCTGCAGGTTTCGCTGCCTTTATCCTGGTTTCGAACCAACTGCTTCGTGAGTTTGGAATCATTGCCTCCATCAGTATCATGCTCGAATACCTTCTTTGTATATTGCTACTTCCGATCATCTTCAGTTATATGAAGCCACCAACCGAAAAACACCTGGCACATTTAGACAACAGGATATTCGGAACAGTGCTTGATAAAATCATTTACTTTATACAGTTCAAAAGAAAGGTCATCTTCTCAATTGCAGGCTTGTCGCTTATCGCAGGTATCATAGGCATGCTGATGATGAAGACTTCAGGAAAAGTTGTCGACGACATCAGTGAATCCAATGTTTTATATAAAGATCTGAAATTCTTTGAAAAAGAGTTTGGCGGTGTGATGCCGTTTGAGATCTCCATAGATACAAAGAAGAAGAAAGGTGTGATGAAGCTATCTACCATTGAGAAGATTGATGAGCTTCAGACCGAAATCCTGAAAAACAAGGAATTCTCAAAACCCCTTTCGGTCGCCGAACTGGCCAAATTCGCGAAACAGGCCTATTTTAACGGAAATCCTGATATGTATGAGTTGCCGAATTCACAGGAACGCAACTTTGTCTTTTCATACTTTCCCAGGAAAGCTGCAAACCAGAAAGGATTGCTTAATTCTTTTATCGACAGTACACAGCAGTTCACCCGGGTCAGTTTTCAGATGGCAGATATAGGAACCAAAGAGATGAACCGCCTGCTCGACAGTATCAGGCCGAAAGTGGCCGAAATATTCCCTGCTGATAAGTACGATGTGAATATCACCGGAAACAGTGTGGTTTATACCAGGGGGACTGAATTCCTGATCAAACATCTTTTCGAAAGCGTTCTGATTGCCATTGGCTTTATTTCATTGTTGATGGCCCTGATGTTTTCGAGTGTCAGGATGATTGCAGTCTCTATGCTGCCTAACATTATACCACTCATCATTACCGCTGCCATTATGGGTTTCGTCGGAGTACCGGTTAAGCCTTCAACCATCATTGTTTTCAGTATCGCCCTGGGAATTTCGGTGGATAATGCCATTCAGTACCTGTCGAGATACCGGCATGAGTTAAAGATAACCGGTAACGATATAAAACTATCAACCATCAATGCATTACGTGAAGCTGGTTTTAGTATGATTTATACGTCAATCGTGCTTGTGCTGGGGTTCAGTGTTTTTATGGTTTCAAGTTTCGGTGGTACCAAAGCTTTGGGGATGCTGGTTTCGACCACCCTCTTTATTGCCATGTTTTTCAATATCATGGTTCTGCCATCACTTCTGTTGGTCCTTGATAAATATCTGGTAACCAAAGCTTTTGCTTCAGAACCATTGATTGAAATTTATGATGGAGATGATGCTGCCCATGACCAGGAAGATGATCAGGAAGATGATAAGGAGGATGGTAAGCAATAAAGGGGTTACAATTTGACAGTTCAATCAATATATCAATATGCAACAGGAATTGCGGACTAAGTATTGAATTGCTAAAACGATACCATATGAAAGGAATCATTCTTGCCGGAGGATCCGGAACCCGGTTACACCCTTTAACCCTTGCTGTCAGCAAACAGCTAATGCCTGTTTACGACAAGCCGATGATCTACTATCCATTATCGGTTCTGATGATGGCCGGGATCAACGAAATACTGATTATATCCACTCCACACGACCTCCCGAATTTCGAAAAGCTACTTGGCGACGGAACAACACTTGGCTGCAAGTTCAGTTATGCAGTTCAGCATGTGCCCAATGGCCTGGCACAGGCATTTGTAATCGGTGCACCCTTCATCGGCAGCGATGACGCCGCCCTCATTCTGGGTGATAATATCTTCTATAGTTCCGGACTTCAGCATCTGCTTAACGAATGTAGAAAACCAGAAGGAGGTATAGTTTTTGCCTATCATGTGGCCGATCCTGAGAGATATGGGGTAGTTGAGTTCGATCATTCCGGCACTGCCATCTCCATTGAGGAAAAACCCAAAGCGCCCAAATCAAACTATGCTGTTCCTGGCTTATATTTCTATGATAACAGCGTGGTGAAAGTGGCAGCCAATATTAAACCAAGCGCAAGGGGTGAGTACGAAATCACTGATGTTAACCGTTACTACCTTGAGCAGGGTAAACTGAAGGTGAAAGTCATGAGCCGGGGGACCGCCTGGCTTGACACAGGGACGTTTTCATCGCTCACCCAGGCATCTCAGTTCGTTGAAGTGATTGAGACGCGCCAGGGGCTTAAAATCGGCTGTATTGAAGAAGTGGCTTACCGCATGGGCTATATCAGCAAAGCCCGGTTACATGAACTAGCCGCACCGCTGCTGAAAAGTGGATACGGCGAATACCTTATGCATTTATCATAGTTAATTGCGGATGTTCCCAATTGAAGATTTACAGGAAAAAATTACACACTCGATCAGTCAATTGCGGGTTTATGATGAACCGGCAGGATTGTATGAGCCAATAAGCTATACCCTGGGGTTGGGAGGCAAACGCCTTCGCCCTTTGCTGGCCCTGATTTCGACCCAGATGTTTGGCGGAGATCCTGACAAAGCCCTCCCCGCTGCCATTGCCATTGAGATCTTCCACAATTTCACCCTGCTGCATGACGACATCATCGACCAGGCGCCAATCCGCCGTGGGCGTGAGACGGTCTATAAAAAGTGGAACATCAATACAGCCATTCTTTCGGGCGATACCATGTTTGCCATCGCTTACGGTGAGCTGGCAAAATCTGACCCGGATAAACTCTCTGCCCTGATGAAGGTTTTCACCAAAACAGCAATCGAGGTTTGTGAAGGTCAGCAATATGACATTGATTTTGAAGAATCGGATGATGTCGACATCAACGGGTACATCAATATGATCCGTTTGAAAACCGCCGTTCTTCTGGCAGCCAGCCTGAAAATCGGTGCCATCATAGCCGGTGTTCCCGATGAGGATGCAGAGAAAATATACAATTTCGGCGAGAATCTGGGTATCGCTTTTCAACTGCAGGATGACCTGCTTGATGCATTCGGGAATGAAGCACTTTTCGGTAAAAAAACCGGTGGGGATATCGTAAGCAACAAAAAAACATTCCTCTATCTGAAAGCCCTGGAATGTGCAGACAAGGATGATGCTGAGAAACTGAAATCGCTGTACAGCAATAAAAGTCAGGATGAAGATCAGAAAATAAAGGAAGTGCTTGATATTTTCAGGCGGACCGGCATTGAGGACTATACCGGTAAAGCAATCCTGGAGTACTACAATAAATCCATGGGATTTCTGAGGCAACTGAAGCTCGATGAAAACGCCCTTGCCCCCCTGCTGAAACTGTCAAACGGGATGCTGAACAGAAATTACTGATCAGGATTCGGAACCCTGATTTCCTTTCATCTCTTCATATTCAAGATGAAGCATTTCCCAGTTGTCCATCTCGGATTTCAGACACTTTTTCAATTCTTCATATTTCTGATAGATTGAACCATCAGACAATTCCTTCAGGTGGTTTTCAGGCGAGGCCAGTATGCGGTCGATGCCGGCTATTTCTGATTCAATGCGATGGATTTCGGTTTCTGATTTCTCAATACGGCCTGCTATTTTCCTGAGTTCTTTATCAAGCAGCTTCTTTTTCTCGTAGTTGACCTTCTGCTGCGATACTGGCTCAGCCGGCTCATTTTTCGCATTGGCACGCTGGAGGTTCAGCTGATCGAGTGTGGCCAGCCTTCTTTTATCAAGAAAATCGTAGATATCGCCCAGATGTTGTTTTACCTTCCCTCCCCTGAACTCAAACACCTTGTTGGTCAGCCCCTGCAAGAAATCGCGGTCATGCGAAACCACGATCAGGGTGCCGTCATACATCAGCAGAGCATTCTTAAGTATATCCTTCGACATCATATCCAGGTGATTGGTCGGTTCATCCAGTACCAGGAGGTTAACCGGCGAAAGAAGCAGTTTGGCCAGGGCCAGCCTCGATTTTTCACCACCTGAAAGCACTTTTACCTTCTTTTCAATATCCTCACCTGCAAACAGAAAACTACCCAGGATACCGCGAACTTTAGGCCTGATGTCTCCTACAGCCACATCATCGATGGTCTGAAACACCGTTCTTTCAGGATCAAGCAGGTCGGCCTGATTCTGGGCGTAATAACCCAGTTTTACATTATAGCCGATTTTACATTCACCGGTATGATCAAGCCCCTCGGTAATTATCTTTGCCAGGGTTGTTTTTCCTTCCCCGTTTTTACCTACAAAAGCAACAAAATCGTTGCGTTCAATGGCAAAATCCACATCGCTGAAAACACGGTGCGCGCCATAGACTTTTCCAAGTCCGTTGGCTTCAATAACCAGTTTCCCTGAAGGTGGTGCCGGTGGAAACCTAAAGTGAATGGAGGATTTATCCACATCATCCACTTCAACCCTTTCGATTTTCTCAAGCAGCTTCTGCTTTGACTGTACCTGACGCGCTTTGGTGGCTTTATAACGGAACCTTTCGATAAACCTTTCGATATCGGCCAGTTGCCGCTGCTGGTTGTTAAAGGCGGCCAGCTGTTGCTCCTGCAGCTCACTCCGCTGTTCAACATAACCCGAATAGGAAGTTTTAAAGTCAAAGATCCTTCCCAGAGAAATTTCAATGGTGCGGTTGGTCACATTGTCAAGAAAAGCCCGGTCGTGTGATACAATCACAACCGCCCCCCTGAACGATTCAAGGTATTCTTCAAGCCATTGAATGGATTCGATGTCAAGGTGGTTGGTCGGCTCATCAAGCAGCAGGAGTCCGGGTTTCTGAAGCAACAGTTTGGCAAGCTCAACACGCATGCGCCACCCGCCACTGAATTCACTGAGCTTACGGTTAAAGTCTGAAGCAGAAAATCCCAGCCCGATCAGCACTTTTTCGGTTTCGCCTTCCATCTCATGACCACCCGACAACCTGAACTGTTCGTTGCATTCATTCAGTCGCTCAATCAGCTTCAGGTATTCCTTGCTGTGAAAGTCGTCGCGTTCGGTCAATTCATGGCTCAGCCGTTCCCCTTCGCTTTTCAGGGCCAGAACCCGGTCAAAGGCACGCATGGTTTCAACGAAAACCGTATCCCTGCCGGTGGTCACCACTTCCTGTGGCAGATATCCGATCAGCAGGTCCGAGGGTTTGGCTATGGTACCATTTTCGGGCAACTGTTCACCGTTGATGATCCTGAGAAGAGTCGTCTTGCCTGCCCCGTTTTTCCCGACCAGTCCTACCCTGTCCCTTTCGGTGATCAGGAAATTGATGTCGTCGAAAAGGTATTTCCCGGTGAAATAGACTGAGAGGTTGTTGATTGAAAGCATAGGTTCCCGGGCTGTTTATTCGGGTGTGCAAAGGTATCATTTTCCGGCCATTTATTCCAGAAGGGTTCATAGTCAAAAAAAGGGGCCCCCTTCGGAGCCCCTTTTCATGTATATCGATTTAACGATTAGTGTGCAACAGCAACTTTTTTGGTGAAGCTCTCGCCTGAGTTGGTAATGAATTTAACCAGGTAAGCACCGGATTCGTAGTTGCGTACATTCAGCTGAATGTTCTTGTCCTTGGTTATGATCTGCTCATAAACAACCTGGCCAACATAGTTGTAAACAACAATCTGGCTGATGTCGTTGGTGAGTGAGATATTAACCACACTGTTCGAAGGATTCGGATAAACGCTTACTGCAGAAGCATCGATAACCGGAGTAGAGGTGAGGGTTTCACAATCTTCGTTCGAAGGAAGTGATTCGCAATCCTCATAAACAGCAGTTACCACATAGCAATAGGTGCTTCCGATGGCAAGTGTTTCATCAGCGTCAACATAGGTAGTCTCAGCGGTGTTTCCGATGAGAGCTCCATCGCGCCATACATTGTATCCAACGAGTTCACGGCCGGCATCGGCAGTGGTGTTGGTTACAGTTGCGCCCGGAAGCATCGGAAGGTTACCACGTACCAGCTTGGAAACAGGTCCGTAAACGGTATTGTCGGCAATTGGCTGCAGAGCAGTTACACCATCAACACTTTCTACATAACCATTGAGGTTCCAGTTATAGTCGAGACCATAAGCAGTTGACATTGATTCCCAAACAGAACCGTCGAGTGAAATCATATCGCCAAATCCTGCTACAGCCGGACCAGCATCGCAACCTGCGATGTAAGAACCAGCGGCATGTGTAACGGTATAACCAAACCAAAGTTCGGTAGCACCGGTTACAGCAACAGGAGAAGTAAGGGCGAATTCATTCCATTCACCGGAGGTGTAGGATGCAACAGGCTGGGTCAGCACAAGTGTACTTGCGTTGGCACCTGTCCAAACCTTAAGAACGATGGTTCCGCCGTCAGCGTATGGGAACATACGGATTTTGGTAAGACTGGTTCCGGCATATTCAGCCAGCTGGGCAGGAGTAAACCTTACAGCAACACTGAAGGTACCACCATTGGTGAGACCGATAGCATCGTTGTTGGTTCCGTTGTCCCAACCAAGCCATGCAGAAACGCCACCGCCGCCGCCGCCTTCAGGAGCTTCCCAGTTCAGGATAACCTGATCAAGATTCGGGAAGTTTACATCAGCAACGAGGTTTGTCGGAGGAGCACATACACGGTAGATATTGATGTTGTCAATCTGCCAGTTGAAGATATCAAGGGTATTGGCACCCTTGGCATTGAAACGAATGCGGAATACCTTGTTCTTGGCCTGATTTGTAATATCAACATGTTTCATTTCCCATGCCATGTCACCTTCAGCGGTGTAGGTAGCAACGTTAACCCATGCGGCTCCGTTGTATACTTCAACCAGAAGGGTCTCTTCACCGGTAGCATTCACGTCGTCAAGTTTCAGGTCGAAATCGAGGAAGAATTTACCATCGATGTAACCTGTACCATTGATCCATGAACTGGTGAGTGAGAGGGCATAGTCGGTCTGAATCGGACTGTAGGTGAATTCAACCGAAGGAGCAGGATTTCCTGCCTGGCCGGCGATTCTCCAGTTGGTTCCTTCAACTGTCCACTGGTTGGTTTCAAATAAACCTGTATTCCAGTTTTCGGTAAACGGAAGATCATAACCGTAGGTAACGGTAACTTCAACCGGACCTTCAATCATTGATTCACCGGTCTGACCTGCAAATCCGTAAGGAGTGAGGTCATAAACAGCGGTAACATGATAACTGTAGGTACCTGGATCGAGGTTAAGGTCGAAGTATTCGGTTGTCGGATGTTCTACATAGGCGGTAAGTGCATTGTCCCTGTAGAGGTTGTAACCGATCAGGCCCATTGCGGTCCTGTTGGCGCGCATGGTTTCACCGGATACACGTGCGGTATTGCCGTCACGGGCTATACGGTCACCTGAAGTACGGTTGGTGCTGTTGCTGATCTTGGTAAGCGAGCTGGCCGGGAACATAGTTACTCCGTCAGTGCTGCCAAAGGCGATATTGTCAACAAACCAGATGTACCACAGACCGGCTCCGTCACCGTCAATTGCCTGGAAGGCAATCTTGATGTCTTCACCAGCGTAAGCGCTGAGGTCGATCGAATAAGGATAGTCGTAATAGTTCCAGCCGGCACCTGTTAAGGTTGAAGCATCCCATACAACATCCCAGTTGGTTCCACCATCGGTGGAAACTTTTACATAATAATGGTCAAGGTAAGTTGAACCTTCATATACTGTTGATTCAAATGACAGGGTTGATGCAGCACCGCAGGCGACTTCAGGTGTAATTAACCATTCGTCCTGGTGATCATAATCCCACCACAGACCTGCATGATACACACCAAACGGTGCAAAATCAGCAGATGAGTAGTCATTAACAGTCCAGTGAGAAGGAGTTCCACCACCGGCAGATGTATTGGTCTGAATAATTTCCCAACCTTCGCTGAGAACGCCAGCTTCGAAGTCTTCGGTTAAACTACCACCGGCTCCGCCGCCTCCACCTGGCTGCTCCCACCACAGGTGAGCGTAGTCGGTATTGGCCGGGCTTTCACCCTGTAAGTTTAACGGAGGGAAGAGGAACAGTGAACGGAAGAGATAGGTATCAAGTTCTGAATAGCCTGAGCTATAGAGCGCTGCAACACCTGCCAGATATTCCTGACCGTAGTTCAGATCCTGATAGGTATAAGTCCTTTCAGGTGTATTGTCAACCAATGTACCATCGAGGAATACGCCGTAACCCTGGAGGGGAACGCCACCCGATGAAATCTGTACATCGTCAACAGCCCAACCTGAGGCCCATGCACCATTGTCGTCGGCATGGAAGGCAAGCCATACGCTGCCTAAACCATTGGCGCCTGAGAACTGTGCAAGGTCGATTTCAAGATCAACCCATGATGAAGATGGTGACAGTGAGTTAATAACTGTCCAGGTTGCACCGGCATCTGTACTGATTTCTACATAAGCACTCTGGCTGAATGCGCCATCGTAGAAGCTTGCAAAATTCAGTCTGTAAGATGGAAGATCGGTCCAATCCATTTCAGGAGTGATCAGATAATCGCAGCATCCATCACCATTATCAGCGTCGTCGTTGGTAACAGCATATTTTGAATGCGGAGGAATGGTCCAGCTGCCACTGCTTCCGTTGGTAGTTGCATACCATCCGGTAGTGTTCTGGGTGAGTGCCTGCCATCCGGCCGGCGGGAATACAGAACCTTCGAAATCTTCTATCACTGCGATAGCAAGAGGCTCATCCCATGTAGCTACAAGGGTAAGGGCATCAACATACAGATTACGTGGTTTGTATTTTTTCTCAAGAAGGATAATATCGATGGTACGATCGCCGGTGATGTTTACATTAATGGTGTAATCATCGAAACCAACTTTCATAGCGTCTAATACATAATGTCCGAACCATACTTCCGGGAATATGACCTGTCCGCTTTCAGGAACAGTGGCCATATAGTGCTCGTAAGGATAATCCTGACCGGTAAGCATAACAACAGCACCAGCAGGACTGCCGCCGGTTGTGAGGCTTACATTAACGGTAATTTCAGCAAGAATTCCATGACCAACAATATTTGAAACAATGGTGTCAGAAATAAAGTTGCCCGGATAATTGGCTGCTACTCCGTAAGCATACCATCCGCCGGGGAGGCCTGCCCATGTGGCGCCACCATCGGTATAGGTATTGGCATCAACGGCATTGGCCAGACCGGTAGCTGTACCTGAAGTAGGATCGCCGTTCGGGTCAAAGTTACTGTAGCGAACTACCCTGTAACTTGAAACTGCTCTTGAACCATCTTCAAAATCAACAGCTGCTTTGTAAGTAGCCTTGCCTTCAATGCCACCTAATGCAAGCGGTGAATTGGCAGAGATCATTCCCCTCTGTTTCAGTACGAGATGAGCCTGAGCATTGTCAGTAGTTGTGCCGGTTGCGCTTGGTGAACCAAACAAAATAGCACGCATCATCATATCCTGGTAAGGAGACAATCCCCAGTTTCCACCGGTACCTACATTACGTGAGTAACTGCGATACAGGGTCGGCAGGGTTTCGTCAATACCGATCGGAGCACAGTTGGGTGACAGGCTGCCCTGAACCATAACGAGGTAGAAACTACCATCGGTGATCTCGGCATTCAGACCCTGGAATGTTACCCAACCATAATTGGTAACGGTAACTGAGATAGAATCTAAAGTTGTACCAGGAAGGCCGTTTGCACCGTCATCATCCTTCACCATGGCACCAAATGATGTACCAAGGAATCCGGTGTTGTTGTTCGGGAAAGTACCATCGCCTACATAGAATTTACCACCGATAACAGTGGCAGGATATTCGGCAGGAACAAATTTTACAGCATTCATGTTGCCTGGTAATGCCCATGCAGCATAGTTTTCAGCTGAACCGTCGTCGTAAACAACTTCATAAGGACCACTTCCGTCGCCCCATGTAACAACGCATTCAGTGTCTGTTGCATTAACTTCGGCATAAACGAATGAAGGAGGATATGCTTCTTCCCAAAGTTCTGCATCAAGCGGAGTAACAATACCTGCCAGAGCAGTGGTATCCATCTCAACATAAGTCTGGAAACCGGTTTTCTCAAAACTGACATTGTAAACACCCGGATCAACATAGAGGGTATATTCACCTTCTTCGTTGGTCATAGCCTGGAAACTCATATCGCGTTCACCACTGTGCCTTACACCCATTCTCGGAGTGTTAAATGCGTGGTTACAGGCAACGAGGTTAGCTGGTGCAAATGATTTCGAAGGGGTAGTATTCTGACCTGGGGCCATCATAACGGTTGTTCCTTCTACGAAAGCAGAAACATGCTGTCCGAATACACCAATAAACCCAAAGCCAGTCAGATTTGACCATACGGCACCATCATAATAGAATGATAATCCGGCACCGGAATTTGGACCATTCTGATCGAAGCCCTGATAACGGGTAGTTCCTGCATTATTCCATTTACACATTGCATAGAAAGTGCCGTTGAATGGAATTGAAGGAAGGGTGAATGTGTACCATCCAACACTTGTTACAAGAACCGGATCAGAAGAACCCAGAGAAACACCTGCATTGTCAAATATTTCCATGGTTAAAGGCACAGTCATTGCAGCACCAAAGTCAAAATATGCGCTGACAGAATTCAATGTACCAAAATCTGAAGTGATGAACTTGTTACCTAACCATCCAATACCGCTTGTTAAAGCAATACCGTCTTCGTAAGATCCGTCATCAAGAACATAATCTGTAAAGTAACCTGTCGGATTTGCTGTAACAAGCACACCATTGAGTGGTTCACCGGTGTTACCGTTGGTTACAGTTCCGGCAAACTGTGCAGGAACGTAAACATACATTTCGTTGGTGATGGTTACACTCGGGTTTGCAAGGTCATTTGACTCAACTACAAGGTCCTGAAGATATGAGAAACCAGGAGCGAAATCTGTTGCATCCCAGGTAATGGTAACTGTCTGGCTTCCGCCCTGAGGTACCTGGCCTTCGGCAGGAACGACAGAAACAATAAATCCGCCGCCACCTACTTCAAGGGTATAATCCTCAACATCTCCATATGAAGTAGTTCCACAGGAGGCAAGGGTACCACCCCACTGCAGCCTGACCCTCATACGTGTTTCTCCGGCAACTGCATCGTCCGGAACAAGGATGGTTCCTGTGAAGGAAGCACCGCCACCTGATTGTGTGGTTGTATAATATTCGCCCGGATCATCAAAGCTTTCGTTCTGGTTCCAGTCGCACCATACACCAGCGATGTCGCTTGAATAAGGAACCGGGTTGGTAATGGTAATTACATAAGCTTCTTCCGGATCCACTGAAGTTGAAATGGATGTGAAATCAGCATAACCACCGCAATTGGAGGTGTTATCGATATCGGCAAACTGAATGCGCGAGATATACTCATCGCATCCGCCACTGGCTGCACAATAAGCCAGAGGAGCACGGTTACCGTCTTCTTCTACCCATTCGGGGAAGCTGAATGCAAGGGTGCCTTCACCGGTATTGTTGATGGTAACGGTCTGTACGGCCTGGTTGTTTACCCATACTTCATCATAGATGTAAGTAGGATCAACCATAATGGTCGGATTGGGCCATTCAAGTTCAACTGGTCCGGCAGGAGCAGACTGACCTTCGTCATAAACTGCCTGAACGGTATATTCATATACACCATAGGTAGGCAGAATATCTGTCATCGTGTAACCGGTGGTTGTTCCAATGGAAACACCGTCACGTTTTACGATGAAATTGATGAAGTTGTCGGCAGGGGCAAATGTCCAGCTCACGGCAACCTGTCCTGTGATGGGGTTAGTCAGCACAGCTGTCAGGTCTTCAGGAACTGACAATGCAGGGCCAGCAACAACCATAGTAACAGGAACAGTAACAGTTCCAACGTCAGGATCAGAAGTAAACACAACATCAGCTGTATAAACTTCGCCTGCTTCGGTACCTGATGCATTGAAGAATGCAGGGTTATCGAAGTTGGTGTATGGATTTACTATTCCTTCATACTGAGCCAGGGTCAGCCATCCGCCGGAAGCTGCACCAGAACCTGACAAACACATAGCCAGTTTTTCCGGCAGTGCGGTTGCATTCTGATAGGCATTGCCTGTTCCGGTAAATGTATTCAGCCAGTAGAAAGTCGGTGAGGCGGTTGTAGCCTGAACCGAGATCCAGCCCGAAGCCATGGATGTTGAAGGCAGCTCTACCGTGAAGTAGTAGGTATTGTAACCTATTACCTGGGTGCCGGTATTAACCGGAGCAGCATCAACGTTCAGCGATGAAACCACTGTTCCGGGAGTTGCTCCTGGATTCAGGATTTCAATGTTGAAGTTCATGGTAGCAGGCGGTGCAGCTGTAAAAATGGCCCAGAAAGTCAATGTGTTGAAGTTATCGCTCACACCTACGAATTCCTGGTAGCATTTATAACCTGCTGATATTGTACTGGTATAACCATTGTTTGAACCAACCGGTGCGTTACTGAACAAACTGCCGTCGGGGCAGAACATTCCTTCACGCGAACTCAGTGCCTGGCCGTTACCTGGTCCGATTACTGAAACCGGTCCGGCAGGCAGTGTACTGAAGTCAACCTGTGGAATGGTCGGGTCGATGCCAGGAGCTACAGAAGTCTCCGGATATACAACCTCGGCAGTCCAGGTAAGCGTACCGTCGCCGTTATTGTTAATGTTGAGGGCTCCTTCGTACTGCTCGTTCGGGTTAACTGTTACACTGTAAGGATTCGGTGTAACCGCCATCGACGGACGGGGCAGTTCGAAGTTCCGATAGGTTGTGCCACCGTCGGTAACCAACACATTCTCAATTGTGGTTGTGTTGTATCCGTCTTTGGCAGCAGCCATATCATAGGTACCTATATTGACATCGGCCAGTGTATAGGAACCATTGGCAGCAGAGGTGGTGTAATAAGTACCATTGTCACCCTGGGCAGCAACAGTAGCATCTCCCAGCGGAACACCAAAGCCATTGGTTACATAACCCTGAATCGTTCCGGTGGGTAGAACGCCGGAAGGCTGGATGGTCAGATACAGGTTGGCCCGTGTTGTGTAGGAAGCTCCGGGGGCTGTGATATCAACACATCCATCGCCTGTCGGGAGATCGGTATGCTGATGTACCACGAGGCCTGGAAGAATTCCGCCATAAACATTAGAATTATAATCAGCATAATTAGCATTATTGAAACAAATGCTGACCAGCAGGCTTGAAGTACCATCCCAAGCGAACGGAGTCGTCAGGTTGATGGTTTGAACTCCGGTTGCTGTTACAGAATATGTTCCACTATATACTGTGGTCCATCCTGAATTTTCAAATGCTGAAATGGTTGTACCTGCGTAGTTCATCATTGAGATGGTAAAACCATTCATTACATAGGGATCAAATGATGAAACATTAAATCCGATGGAGGTAATATCACCGGGAAGTCCGCCTGAAGCAAGAATCTCGCTTGCAGGATAGAGCATCTGGGTGCGGCTGTCCATGTAATAGGTGTAGAAAGGATAGCCCGCAGTGGCTGTGCCTGCTCCAACCTGGCACGTAATAGGTGCTGGTCCGGTAGAAGTTCCACTGATGGTTACATCATCCATATAGCAATCGTTACCATAAGCCGAGGTAAACAGGAATGCCACATAGAGGGTAGGCTGATTTTCAGCACCGGCAGGAAGTACGTCGGTCTTTACAGTCCAGGCATTGGCAGCGCCGGGTCTGTTGTAGGTTCCGCCATTGTTCCAGGTAGCACCATCGGTTGACCATTGTACAACAACATTGTCATACGATGTGGCGTATGAGGTACTCTCCAGCCACGCAAACTCAACTGAAATACCCTCATATCCCACGGTGGAAAATGAAGCAGTTTGTTTAAGTCTGTTGGAAGTTCCTGTAGATGCATTATAGGATTACAGATAATCTGAGCCGGAAACAACTTCCTCAGCCCAACCTGTCGGCCAGCTTCCACCATTTTCAAAACTTTCGGTAACCAGCACATCCTGTGCCGATACACTGAAAGCAAAAAGCAGGGCTGTCATAGCAACAAGCCAGGCACGCCAACTTTTTCTCTTTGTAATGTTTTGCATAGTGTAGGGTTTTAAATGAATACTAAAGCATTAAATAATTGTATTCTGATTTTTAATCGTTATCACACTTCGTAAGCTGTGTGGGGGTCATATTCTGATCCCGGTTAAAACCAGGACTATAATTCTATGGTTATTTACGCTATCTCTCCCCTGCAACACCTCCTTTCTTCAGAATTGAATATTATACAATAAGGCGATATATTGATTGTTGTGTTTAATTTCATATCAAAAATGCAGGAACCCAATGACCGGATGCCGGGTAAAGCAGCTTTGTGCAAAAACGGGTCATTGGAAAAAGAAAAAAAGCCAGAGCTGGAAATAATATTGAGGAACCGAATTAAAAAAAAAGGAAGAGAAGCAATTACAAACAGAAAAGGCAGACAGTAGAGGAGTCTGTCTGCTATACATACCCGTGTTTTTGCCACGGAAAGAATTGATCCGGCATTCACTTTACTCATGTAACTTCCATTTTACCATTCTGAATTGCCTGGGGAAAGGGTTCAGAATGTATTGGTCAAGCAAAATAAATGGTCAATCCAAAGAAATCCGTACTCGAGTAATACCGGCAATTTATGGGCGTGGATCGGATAGCAGAAAATAACGCACCCTGATTACCTTATAATTACGCTAATCTAAAACCTCAATTCTCCCTGATTCTTTTTAACTTCTCAGGATTTTAGCATAGCAGTGTAATGCGAAGATATAATAATAGACAATTAAAAACCAGTTTACCCCTATTCAATTTCAAAAAAAAATCAACACAAGATTGTTTGCAGACGCTTCTTTTGTCAGGATTATAAAATCTAACGTTTTACCGGAAATTTGATAAAATTTACAATGCCAATATCATATCATTGATTATTAATTCATTACAAAATTGTTTTCAATATATTTCATATCATAGAGCCCGATCAGTAAATGTAAGGATTTGCCTGAAAAAAGGCGCATTGATGAAAATGCGCCGGATATTAACCCGTCATTGTTAATAAACCCGCAGGCTCATACCATGTTAATTCATTGAAATACTACAGCCATGTATTGAAGATCTGTGCATTACGTATTTATTAGAGCATAAATTGAGTTATCAGTTACCCGCAGTACTAAAATATAAGCAAAAATAAAAGGGGCCCCTTCCGGAGCCCCTTTTGAGAAAAACCGATTGAACGATTATTTGGTCACAACAACTTTCTTGGTGAAGCTTTCGCCGGCGCTGGTGATGAATTTCACCAGGTAAGCACCAGATTCGTAGTTGCGTACATTCAGCTGAATGGTCTGAGCTTTGGTAACATTCTGCTCATAAACAACCTGACCAACATAGTTGTAAACAACTACCTGGCTGATGTCGTTGGTGAGGGCAATGTTTACAACGCTGTTAGACGGGTTCGGATAAACTGAAACGGCATCTTTGTCAAGGTTGTTTACGTTGCTTACGAAAATACATTCTTCATTTGAAGGAAGTGATTCGCAATCTTCATAAACAGCAGTTACAACGTAGCAATATTCGTTTCCGATTTCAACGGTTGCATCAACGTATTCAGTTTCAGCAGTGTTGCCGATGAGGGCACCGTCACGCCATACATTGTATCCAACGAGTTCACGACCGGCAACGGTAGTGTTGTTGGTTACAGTTGCGCCCGGAAGCATCGGGAGGTTACCGCGGACAAGCTGTGAAGCAGGTCCGTATACGGTGTTGTCAGTAATTGGCTGCAGAGCAGTTACACCATCAACACTTTCTACATAACCATTGAGGTTCCAGTTATAGTCAAGACCGTAAGCGGTTGACATTGATTCCCAAACAGAACCGTCGAGTGAAATCATATCACCAAATCCGGCTACTGCAGGACCAGCATCACAACCTGCTACGTATGAACCTGCAGCGTGAGTAACGGTATAACCAAACCACAGTTCGGTAGCACCGGTTACAGCAACAGGAGAAGTAAGGGCGAATTCATTCCATACACCTTCGGTATAGGAAGCAACCGGCTGGGTAAGAACGAGGGTGCTTGCATTGGCACCAGTCCATACTTTCAGTGCGATGGTTCCACCTGCAGCATATGGGAACATGCGGATCTTGGTAAGACTTGTTCCGGCATACTGAGCTAACTGGGCAGGAGTAAACCTTACAGCAACACTGAAGGTACCACCATTGGTGAGACCGATAGCATCGTTGTTGGTTCCGTTATCCCATCCAAGCCATGCTGAAACACCACCACCACCACCGGTAGGAGCTTCCCATGTAAGGAGAACCTCATCAACTGCCGGGAAATTAATGGCAGCTACGAGATCAACCGGAGGAGCACATACGCGATAGATGCTGATATTGTCAACGAGCCAGTTGAAAATGTCGAGTGTGTTTGCACCGTTGGCGGTGAAACGTACGCGGAATACATTACCCTTGGCTAAGCTGGTCAGGTCTACAGTCTCGGTTGTCCAGTCGAAAGTGGCTGTATTCTTGAATTCGCCAACTTTAACCCAGGCACCACCATTGGAAATTTCAACTGCGAGGAATTCCTCTTCGGTTGCATTTACAAGAGTGTGTTTGAGATCGAAGTCCATCATAATCTTACCATCAATAATACCACTACCAATCATATAGAAGCTGGTGAGCGACTGTGTATAATCGGTTACAGCAGGATTGTAGTAGAATTCAACTGAAGGAGCATCGTTGCCAACCTGGCCGGCGATTCTCCAGTTACCACCGTCAACAGTCCACTGGTTTGTTTCGAACAATCCGGTGTTGAAGTTTTCGGTGAAAGGCAGTTCATAACCATAGGAAATGGTAACATCAACCGGACCTTCGATCATTGATTCACCGGTCTGACCAGCAAATCCGTAAGGAGTCAGGTCATAAACAGCAGTAATATGATAGCTGTAGGTACCTGGCATCAGGTTAAGATCGAAATACTCAAGCGCTGGTTTTTCAACATAAGCGGTAAGAGCATTGTCGCGATAGATATTGTAACCAAGGAGGTTAGCAGGGGTAAGTCCACCACCTGAACCGGCATCGCCGAGTTCGAAAGCTACGATGAAGTTAGGATCCTGCTGAATGTTTGCAAGAAGTACGAATTTGCCCGGTACAAGGTTGTTGAAAGTGGCAAGACCACCGGCAAGACCTGCGTTGAAACCAGGAACTGTAGAAGCATCATGCATAACACCGGTAAGAGCAAGTGTCTCAGTGCTGAACTGATGAATGTCGGCACCGTTTCCACCCTGATCAAAGATCCAGAGGAAAGGACCACCTTCAGTATTGCCGTCCCATGCTGAACCGTACATTCCGGTAAACGGAAGACCGCTTACTGTCTGCAGGGTAGCACCTGTCATGCTGATCTGTGCAAGGTCTGACCAGTTACCTGCCCAGAAACCTCCGTTACCACCGTCGGCGGTAGGATCGAATGCAATGTGACGTACACTAACGCCTGAGGTAGTAATTGTACCGGCAAGTGTCTGAGTGTTGAAGTCCATTTTGTAAATGGTTGTACCGGCGGCACCACCATAGAAGAATTCACCATCATAAGCCATATCACGGACGTTGGCTGCACCTGAAACGGTGAAGTCTTCAACCCATGTACCATCAATCTGGTATTTACCGAAATTGGTACCCTGCCAGTTTGAAATATAGATGAATTCACCGTCAGTTTCGATACCTGGTAAGCTGGCAGCCTGTGCGTTGAATGAGAAGAGAACATCCCACAATTCGCGTGAACCACTGTTGTTGGCATAAGTTACATTGGTAACCATCGGGCTGTATTCAACTGAGCTCAAAGGCATTTCTGTACGTGCAACAGGAGTAGAAGCTGTGTAGTCAGCAGGAGTTACAGGAGCAACCCAGGTAAGGTGAGCATAGTCGGTCTGAGCCGGGCTTTCACCTGCGAGGTTGGTCGGAGGAATGAGGTAAGTGCAGGTAAACCTGTATGTGTCAAGTTCTGAGTAGCCTGAGCTGAACAGAGCGGCAACACCGGCGAGGTATTCCTGACCGTAGTTCAAACCTGAATAGGTATAAGTTCTTTCAGGAGTATTGTCAACGAGGGTACCATCAAGGAATACGCCGTAACCCTGTAAAGGAACGCCGCCTGATGCGATCTGAACATCGTCAACTGCCCAACCTGAAGCCCATTCACCATTGTCATCAGCGTGGAATGCCAACCAGACACTGCCTAAACCGGCAGCACCCGAGAACTGTGCGAGGTCAATTTCAAGATTCTGCCATGCACCAGGTGCAGGGGTCAGAGAGTTGATAACTGTCCATGTAGCACCAGCATCTGTACTGATTTCAACATAAGCACTCTGGCTGTATGAACCATCATAGTAACTGGCAAAATTCAGTCTGTATGAAGGAAGGTTTGTCCAATCCATTTCCGGAGTAATGAGGTAATCGCAGCAACCGTCACCATTATCGGCGTCGTCGTTGGTTACAGCATACTTGGTATGAGCAGGAATAGCAAATGCAGAGCTGCTTCCGTTGGTAGTTGCATACCATCCGGTAGTGTTCTGGGTAAGTGCCTGCCATCCGGCCGGTGGGAATACAGCACCTTCGAAATCTTCGGCAACTGCAATTGCAAGAGGCTCGTCCCATGTAGCTACAAGGGTAAGACCATCAACATAAAGGTTGCGAGGCATGTATTTACGCTCGAGAAGCAGAATGTCGAAAGTACGGTTTGAAGTGATGTTCGGGGTAAGTACGTAATCATCGAATCCAACTTTGCTGGCTTCAAGGATATAGTTACCTTTCCATACGTCTTCAAATACAACGGTACCTGATTCAGGAACAGTCTGTGTGTAAACAGCATAAGGATAATCCTGACCAGCGAGGCTTACTACAGCACCTGCAGGGCTGCCACCGGTAGTGAGGCTTACATTACATGTTACATCAACAAGAAGTTTATGACCAACGATGTTTGAGAATACTTTTACAGACTCACCGCCATTGGTATAGTTGGCTGCAACTGCATAAGCATACCAGCCCTGGGCCAATGGGCCATAAGCTGCATCGGTGTAGTTGGTATTGGCAACAGTTCCGCTGAGCAGGGTAAGTGTGCCGAGTTCGGGACCATCATTAGGATCGAAACCGGAAACACGCCATACTTTATAACTGGTAAGGTCGCGGGTTGAAGCGCCATCCTGAATTGCCAGGAAACGGCCTTGTCCTTCAACACCTGACTGAGCCAGGGCGGGAGTCTGAGAAATGAGACCACGCTGTTTCAGCGGAGACCTGCTAACGTTAGCTGCAAGAGTTGCATCGTCACTGTCAACCGGTCCGCTCATAAAGGCGCGGATCATCATATCCTGGTATGGAGAGAGACCCCAGTTGCCACCGGTACCCACGTTGCGTGAATAGCTGCGGTAAACAGTCGGGAGAGTCTGGTCGATACCTACAGGAGCGCAGTTTGGTGAAACAGCACCCTGAACCATTCCAAGATAGAAACTACCACTTGCAACAACTGCATCCAGTCCGGTGAAATCAACCCAACCGAGGTTGTTTACAGTAACTGAAATTGAATCAAGTGTAGTACCTGGTAAACCATTGGCGCCATCAGCTGCATAAACAACTGCACCAAAAGTGGTTCCGAGGAAGCCGGTATTGTTGTTCGGGAAAGTACCGTCGCCTACGAAAATCCTGCCACCGTAAACGTGGGCGGGATAACCGGCAGGGGTAAATTTCACTGCATTTACGTTGCCGGGGAGTGCCCATGCAGCATAGTTTTCAGCTGTTCCGTCATCATAGAGAGCTTCATAAGAAGGTTCGGGAACACCCCAGGTAACGTCGGTCTGTGTATCGTCAGCATTTACAACTGCATTTACAAGGGTCGGAGCATAGAAGATTTCCTCAAGCTCAGCGTTAACGACTGTGGTGTTGGTTTCGGTAACCTCAACTTCAGACTCATATACTGAAGTATAACCAGTCTTAGAGAAAGACATGCTATAGGTACCGGCATCAACGATGATTGAATAGTTACCTTCTTCATCTGTACTGGCAGTGTAAGGACCGGCAGTTACAATAGCGCCATGGATAGGAGCATTGTCATCAGCAGCAGTTACATTACCTGAAATCATACCCGGGTTGTAAACCACCATGGTAGCAGGAATCATAACGGTCTCATTGGCGAGGTCGTTGGTTGAGAGTTCGAGCTCATTGGTGTATGTTCCAACAGGGAAATCTTCGTCATCAGAAGTGAAAGTAGCAACAACGTCAACAAATTCGCCCGGGGCAACCTGGCCCTGAGCAGGAACTACTGAAGAGATAAAGCTAGGAGTGGGAAGTCCAATCCAAACAGCTTTATTGTTTGCTACATAAGCACTGTTGTAATTGATGTTGGTTGCGATGGTTCCATCAGCGTTCTCAATTCCAACGGTTGCGCTGAGGATATCCAGACCACCGGTGATTGAGTTGTAATAGATAGAAACATCACCATTCTGGTTCAGACGAACCTGAGCGGTAATCTGGCCTGTTCCGCCATATTCATTGTAATTGTTGAACTGGATGACAAACTCATTACCAATGGTCTGATAACGAACGGTACCGGAAACTCCGGGGTTAAGGTCATCCCAGAACCATGCGATCACATCATTCGGAGTTGATGAACTCGGGATGTTCTGGTTGCTCAGTGATGTACTGCCGCTTCCGAATGAAAGGAATCCATTGGAACCAACATATACCTGGCTGTAAGTGTTAGCATAGAACGGGAAGTTGATACCGAGGCTGATCGGGCCAACATAACTGTCGTCGGTTAAACCGGTGAGCAGGGTTCCTGTTGCGCTGATGTCATTCCATACGTAAGCTGGTCCGCCATCTTCGTCACTGTCGATCCACATGTAGCCGAATCCGTCAGGTCCGCCGGCACCACGAAGGTTACGGTTACCCATGTTATCGGTAGGATCAACTTCGCCCTTACCTACTTCAACTTCTTTAACAGTTGAACGTACGTTCGGTGTGAAACCAGGTGAACTTACAAGCTGACGTGCAGCATATTCAGGGAATGTATAAGCCAGTGTTCCTTCACCGGTGTTTGAAACGCGGAAAGTAACAGCTTCACTTGTATTGGGATATTGTTCGTTGTAGAGAGAAGTTGGGTTCAACACGAGGGTCGGGTTAGCCCATTCTATGATAACAGGTCCTGCAGGTGCAGAGTTTCCTTCATCATAAACAGCCTGAACGGTGTATGAATAAACACCATAAGCAGGAAGTGTTTCAGTGAAAACAGTATTGGCAGTTGTACCAACCTGAACACCGTTACGTTTTACGATGAAGAACTGGAAAGCACGGTTAGCATTAAATGACCATGCAAGACTTACATCACCTGAAATAGGGTTGGTAATGTTGGCTTCAAGTTCGAAAGGAACTGCAAGGGCTACGCCGCTTACGGTCATCGAAACCGGAACAACAACTGTACCTACGTTAGGAGTAGATGTGAAAGTAATTTCGGCAGTTTTTACAGTACCGGTAGTAAGTCCGGTAGCATTGAATGCCAAAGGAACATTGAAGTTGGTATATGCAGCAACGCTTCCTGTAGCCTGACCGAGGGTTAACCATGAGTTAGGACCTGGTGAGGTATAGTTTACAGAAGCAGTCCATCCAAGAACACCGTCACCGTTGTTGGCGATATTGAGGGCGCCATCAACAAGTTCATTCGGGTTAGCGGCTACACTGTATGGATTCGGTGTAACAGCCATAGAAGGACGAAGCATCAGAATATTCTGGTAAGTTGTTACACTCGGAGCAACAGTTACATTCATAACGGTATTGTTATAAGTTGCCAGAGAAGCGGTCAACTGATAATTACCGGCTGAAATCAGTGAGAACTGATAGAAACCATTGGCAGCTGAGGTAGTTGAAAGGGTGGTAAGTCCGTTATAGAGAGAAACATTAACACCTCCCAAAGGAATACCAAAACCATTGGTTGTGTAACCTTCAAGTGAACCAATACCAAGGGTAGTGGTAAAATTGTATGTTGCATTTCCAGTAGCATTACCCACTGTGTTGTAAGGAACAATCTGCCAGTTATACAGTGTGGCTGTATTCAGCGGAGCAGCCGGAGTATAGGAAAGTACATTTCCTAAATCGGTTCCATTAGCGATATTGGTCGGGGGTAAATCAGTTCCCATATAAACCCTGTAACCCTGGGGAGCACCACCACCGTCGCCGGTATTGGGAGCCCAGTTAAGGCTTACTGTTGTTGGCATACCAGAAGCACCATTGGTTGGTGAGCTGTAAACAGCTGCCAGCGGCGCCATTGGGCCAAAGGTATAGGTAAGACCATCAGCAGGATAAATGGTATTCAGGAAAGTCATCGTAGCTGTATTGACAGTACCTGGGGTTGAGGCTGCCCAGCTTGTGGTTGATGACCTGTTGATGAATTCAGTAGCAGCAGCACCACCTAAGCCAACCTGACAGGTTGAAGAGGTTGTGTTGAAAGTTGCAGGACCATAAACGAACTGAACCATATTGGTGGTTTCGTTCAGCCTGATCTGGAAGTTGAAAGCATCACCGGTGGCGGCATATTTGCGGAAGTTTTTCCACTGGATAACGCAAACCCTGTTGGGAGCGCTGCCAATGGTTTCGATGCGCAAAGTAGAGCCTGTCTGACCAGCGAGGTCACGTCCAAATCCGGCAGCCCTGTTACGGTGAATCGGATTGGTAGGAATGGTTGTTGAACTCAGCGGGGTATATGAGCTTGAAGTAGCCATATCCACTGCAGGTGTCAACGCACTCTGACCAAAGGTGATCCAACCGTTGTTGTTGATACCGATACGGTCAAATGTAACTCCGTTGAAAACGAAGCTAAATCCGATAGGAAAACCGACACCGGTTAATGTTGTACCTCCAGCCGGAACGGCGGGGTCAACATAACGCTGATCGTCGGAAGTCTCTGACCCAAGCGACGTACCTCCGGAAATTTCAGTATAGGTTCCGTTTGAAGGCATGAACCCATAAGAAACAAACTGAGCATACGAGTTTCCGGCAAATAATAGAGCCAGAAGCATAAGCGTAAGTAGTTTTCTCATTTTTGTTGTTTTACTTGATTTAATTAAACATTAAATTTAAAGTTAATCTATTCCATTACCGCCGAAACGGCACTATGAAATGCTTTGATTCGTTCGTCTTGTAAGCTTTTCCTCCTTTCTGTCAGAACGACAATTAATTGTTTGTATTTCTATCTGAGTTGTTTCTATCCTTTTGACCACCCCATTAACCAATCTGCTATGGAAAAATTAATGTTTTCAGTGGTCGGCAATTTCAAATACCATAAAAAAAATAACCGGTAACCCTGCTTGATTCAGGCTTACTGGTTAATGTCTTATTCTGCAATGATGGTAAAAATGTTTGCCAAGTTAAACAAGTTTTACTGGTATTGGCGCAATGGTCAGATAACGGATCAACACTCAGGTGTTGTTTCTTTACCTCAACGACAGGCCCCTTTATCATCAATCGGCAATTATGTTAATAATACCCGGAGATACTTCCCCGGGCTTGAATTAATCTTGAATCCAGGCATTCTTTACAACTGGTAAACTAACCTTCTGTATCTATAGACAATCGAAAGTGGATTTACCCCTATCCCAAACCGAAAAAAAATCATTTTTTTACATCGGCCTGTCTGGTTACTTGATTCCGTTCAGGATTAATGACAAAAATCACAAAAAGTCATTCAGAAATCGCAGAATCTGCGAGGTTCTCACAACGTTATTACGCAAAAATCGCTGTAATATACATGAACCCCCTGAAAAATCAGCACAAACAGCACTATTTCCGTATGAAAAGTCCGGATTTCAGGCGCAAATATAATAATTTACTGATATCTCAGGCAGGGTAAGTAAAATTTAACAACTTTTATAAATACTGAATGCCCGAATCCTGAAAAATGACCGGTGGAAATGAAATTGGATGCAGCAGAGCTGAAAAAAGCAACAAAGAGGATTGCAGAAGTTACCTAACTACGGTAAGTCTTGCGGTTAATTTCCTGCCACTAGCGGTCGAGATCACAACCATATAAAATCCGGCCTTCAGACCGGAAATATCCGATTCACAACATCCGCCGGTTATACTCGATTGCATTGTACTTACCTTAACTAGCCTGCCATCTGTTGTAAAGAATTTTATTTCAAACTGCTCAAGTGGATCAGTTATCAGAGGATTAAGCCATACTTTATCTCTTGCCGGATTGGGAAACAATACCACATTTTCCAAAGCGGCCCCGGTCTCCTGAAGTGTGATTTCGATGGCTTTCTGATTCACTGTCAGCTGAATTCCTTCTATCCCGCTGTTGGCGGGTGATAGGGTGATCAGCGGCGACAGACTGTTTGTATATCCGGCCTTTTCCCCCCATAACCTGTAATTTCCGAAAGGTAACTGATTAAAATGGAAAGATCCGTCCGAAGCAGTGAGTGTCCATCCAAAAATCCTGCTAAAGTCCGGATTCATAAGCAGAACAACATGATTGGCGGCCGGAAGTCCGTTTATACCGTCACCTTCGAAAAAACCACCTGTAAACCATGGTTTACTGTATATACTGTCATCATCTCCGGCTTTTCCAAGATAACTGAAAAATCCACTGATAGACCCTACTCCCGGAGGCAGCTGATCCCCCGTTTTTAAAAGGTCAATATCCACATCAAATACATCCGTTTCAAGCGGTAACAGATATGCATTCTGCCAGGAATAACTCCCGGCATAATAGGTTGGCAGATAATCCGGATAGGAGGAAGGTTCGTTCAGGGCAAAAAGGTAATAATGGCCGGTTGCCAGATTTATAAATCTGAATGAGCCATCAGGCATCGTGGTAACCGTTGATACAGCTTTCGCACCTGCAGCACCTGCTTTAATTGCTACAATTACACCATCGGAAACCGGATTCCCATCGCGGTGAATTCTGCCGTTGATGCTGTAACTGGGGATGATAACCAGCAACATGGTATCATTCAGGTTGCCGCAATCCGACTGAAGGGATAAAATCAGCTGAACAGCACCGGCAGCAATATCTTCTATGCCAGGCTGATACAGGGTATGCACGGCATCGGGCGTTGTAAAAACCCCGTCACCCTGCGATATCCAGTTTACCAAATTAAAATTGCCGGCAATGGCAGAATCAGTTGAGTATGCGTCATGTTGATTTACCGTGGTATCATTTCCAGCGAATGCATAGGGTTCACCATTTATGTCTAATTCAATTTCATCTGAAATTACCAGACCGGAAGTAAAAAGGCTAATATTCAGCACCACTGAACCGGTAGCATTATCAACCTCACCGGGGGTATAGGTTGTGTTTAACATTTCAGGGTTGTCGAATATCCCATCGCCCGATGTGGTCCAGATCAGCGTCTGATCACCCAGTGAGGTCGCATATACCGCCGTATAAGCAACTCCCTGACATACAGAAGTGTCGGCTCCTGCATAAGGTCCGGCTAGTGCAGGGCTGTATGCACTTTCATGACCTTCAGGCTGATCGGTATACCCATCTGCATCATCATCATAGGCAGTTACCGCTATCGGGTCGAACAACGACAAGTTCTCAAAGACATAAGAAGTGTCTGCCCCTGCATCAACAAATCCGCTGAATCCGTTCCCTGCCTGGTTACCAAAATACACCCTGTAGCCTGCAAGATCAGCTTCAGTATTGTTAATCCAATCAACTTTAACCTTAGTTCCGATAAGTCTCTTTACCACATTCCGCGGTTTGCTGATCGGAGATTCAGGATCAGGATCATCAAGCATCGGTTTATAAATGACCTCTCCATAAAAGTCATTGTCGTGTGAATCAAAGATCAGGCTGTCAATCGCAGTAGTGTCATTTGTGCCCCACCAGTTGCCTGTGGCCAGAATATCATCGTCAAAATGGTTGACAAAGACGTTGGTATCCCGGCTACCTGTGATTGAATTGGAAACCAGCGGTTGCTGAGGACCAGCCTCAAACAAAAAGGCTTCATTCTGATTACCATACAGGGAATTATAAGAAAAAGTATTGTCAATAGAATACTTGAAATCCTTATGAGTTACCCTGATCCCGCTTGTATTATTATAAAGCCCGTTGGTTGAAATGAGGTTGCCATCCGAACCATCGGTAAGGGTGAGCCCCCAGGCTGTATTGTTCTGTATAAGATTGTTTATCACATGATTACTACTTGCTTTTGTCAATAGTAATCCTGTTACATTCATTTCAATCAGGTTTGCTCTCAGGGTATCGGCATCCTGGGAAAGTTTAATGCCAATATCATTGTTTTGAACAACATTGGATTCTATCAGGTTAAAACCGATATCAGATGTTCCGCCATTTCCTATGTGAAGGCCAATGTTGTTATAGGATACGGTATTACCGCGTATGATGTTGTATTGAAGGCTACTTTGCCCCATACTCATAAAAAGGGCAATGTTGGTGTTATAACTCAGATTATTGTTGGTAATCCTGTTATGCCGGCTGATATTGTTGGAAGGAAAGAAAATTCCGATATCACAGTTGCTCACCATACAGTTGTCAACCACATTGTATCCGGAATTCTTAACATACATCCCGTAACTGCACTGGTCAATGGTCGAATTGAGAAGGTGGAGTTCGGCTCCCGTCTGCAGGTATACCCCGTAATCACCGTTGGTGATGCTGAGATACTCAGTATACAATTTTGCTGAATCACCAAGAACAAGTGCGGTTGTAGTCTGGTTTACAGAGGCATATTCAAGAATGCTGCCACTTACGTAGTTCCCGTTATTATCAATCACTGTTTTGGAAAATGTGAAATTGATTCCGTCCCATTTTTTATCTGTCTGGGCATCAAACAACACCGGTAGAGCAGCCTGCCCACGGGCGATGATGGTTCCACCTTCTGCTTTAAGGGATGTCCGGATCATGAAAAAAACGTGGGTACCCGGTTCAATCGTAAGGGTGATACCTTCCGGAACAATCAGAGGCTCGATAACGATATAAGGATTAAGCGAAGGGGAAAAAACGGTATTTTCCGTAAGCAGACCACCCACATATTCCTGGGCAGACAACCGGGGAACCAGGCAAACTACCGCAACAGCAACGATCGCAATAAGCTTTCTTACCGATTTTACCATCCGTTGGTTAACTAAGTGGCCCGGAAACACGGGTTTTAAAACTTTGCCTGATCCCGGATCAGGACACAATCTGCTATAACGGCATCTGGTCTTCTGAAAGAAAAACACATTGGCCGGACAAGTGCAAAGTTACTAAAATTTATAGACCAAACCGGCTCTGATGCCGAAAGAGCGGTTACGAACATCAACCGGAAAGTCGGAAAGCACCGAACTAAAGTGCTGTCTGTAAGTCAATCCCGCGTCGAAAGTAAGCCTTCCGTTTACCGGGACCAGGATTCCGGCTCCGAACAGGTATGAAAATACAACGGGCCTGAAATTGACTTCACTCATTTCCGTGACACCATCCCCTTCAGGTAAAATCATCAACCCTTCACTTCCTGCATGAAAGCCGGCAATTATACCGGCCTTGACATAAACCAGGCTTCTGCCGGCAGGATGGCTGTATTGCAGATATACCGGAATTTCAAAAAACCGGTGTTTTACAGAAGTTTTATATCTGTTTGCCTGGATATCTTCAGGAATATAGGAAGAGTCAATAACATAATACCAGGCAGTATCGGCTTCAATCAGTGTATAGTAAGCATCCAGGGTATCCTTCCGGAAGAAGCCCCCCGTTGAAGTTTCGTAGCTGTAATCAAATTTACCCTTGAAGGCAGTAAAGGTTAAGCCTGTGCCTAATGAAAACCGGGCGTAATGTAACTTCAGATCGACGCCAATCGAACCGGAAATCTGACTTCCCGAGTTGGAGTTCCTGTATTTTTCCAGCTTCTGCTGATACTTTTCCGGGCCATCGTAAATGGGATCGACCATAAGCCAGGAAAGGGAAAATCCGGGTTCAAACTTCAGTGTCTTTGTCTGTTCCTTTGACAGGTTTGTCTGGTTTGAAAAAATATCCTTTCCTGTTATCGGGTTATCACGGAGAATTGTACGCATCATATAAACCGTATCGAATTTCGTGATGGTATCTCTCAGGGCAATGGTATCGTGCCGGATGCTGGTTTTTGTAATGAAGACTGTATCAGGGGCCGGCTGCCCGGCATCTTCGCTGCCGGATGTCTCCTTTTGAGCAGATTGTGGCAATGGAAGTGTTGACGGGATTGATTTGCGGAAAATGACCACCTGCTTTCCTGAAAACCTGAAACCAAAATTATCGGGTGGAAGGATTACATTGAGTGCCTCTGCAAGGGTTTTATCCTTCATATTGAGGGATATGGGCTTTGATGCTTCAATGTGATCGGGGTTATAGGAGAAAGTGATTCCGGTAATTCTCGATAATTTGTCGAGTACCAGGGAAATCGGTTCATTCACCGCTGAAATGGAAATATTATGGTCCGGATTCTTTTGCTGCGCTGCAGAAAGCAGTGGCAGATGGCAGCAAAGCCACAAAAACAAAATGAACAACTTCTGGTTCTTCAATGATGACTTCATCTGGGAAAAACCACCGGTCTGACTCGGGGAAAAAATACGGATGGGCTAGTGCAGGATGATCAATTGGCCATTCTTTTCAGCTTTAATGCTGAAAATCAGGGAAATGGTCTCCAGTACTTCATCCAGGGATTCTTTCTCAAAGCGGGCAGTCAATCTTTGGTTCAACACTTCCCGGTTATCAACGATAAACCTGGTTTGATACTTGTTTTCAAGCGCTTTGAGAACATCGGCCAATCTGGATTCCCTGAAAGTAAGGATACCTGTTTTCCAGCTGAGTACATTCAGATCATCATTGACACCTCTGACAATACGCCCGGATTCAGGGCTGAAAGTAGCCATTTCACCAGCTGAAAGCAAAAGACCTGAACTTTCAATGTTCAGTTCACTGGTTCCGGTAGGATAAACCAATACCTGTCCGGTATTGACTGTAACCCTCACAAACCCGGAACCTTTCTTTGCTTCTACATTAAAAGAAGTACCAACAACCCTGACATCGAGTCCTGATGCGTGAATCAGGAACGGCATTTCGCGATCAGGGCTGATTTCAAAAAACGCTTCACCAAAAATAGATATTTCCCTGGAATTACCTGAAAAATGATCAGGATATTTAACAGTGGAGTTTTTATTCAGAACAACTGAAGAACCATCGGGGAGGTAAAAGGGAGCAGATATTTTTTCAACTGAAGTAAACTGTTTCAGCACGGGTTCTTTCTGAAAAACAGAAAAAATACCGAAAGCAATCAGCAGAACTGCGGCAATACCAACAGCCACAGAATAGCGGGGAAAGAGTATCTTTCCGGCACCGCTGACAGGTTTCAAACCCTGACCTGATTCAATTCTTTCATGTAGCTTATTCCAGGCCTTATCTGCATCAAAAGAGACTTTTTTCCTGTCTGTAAGTAATAAAAGGCCCTTATAATTCTCATACAAACGACGGTTGGTTGCATTTTTTGCAATCCAGGCTTCAGCCAATTTTTGCTCTTCAGAGGTTGTCTCCCCCTGAATGTGCTTAATAATCAGTCGCTTATATTTATTGGTAGAATTGAACATTTAATTTCCGGATATTTTCCTTAACATAAGGACAATCAAAATGGCTTTTACCCCTATCTGGTTTGTAAAAATATTTTTAAACTTATCAACAAAGCATATTCAGCATGCTGAAAATCAGCCAAAGAGTAGGTAAATAATCGCGAAGCCGTTCTCTCATGAATTCCAGCGCCTTCGACATCTGAATTTCAACTGTTTTCAGGCTGATTCCAAGTTTCTCTGCAATGTCATGATAGCGCAATCCTTCCAGCCGGCTCATTTCAAAAATCATCCTTCGGCGCTCGGGCATGGATTTTACCAGGCTGATCAGCTGCTTTTCCAGATCACTGTGGACCAGGGCATCATGAACAGAAACCGATTGATGGTCCTCTGTGCGGAATCCCACATATTCCTGGTATTTCCTGAGGTGACTCTGATATTTAATATGGTTCAGTGAGTGATTTGTTACCGACTTATAGAGGTATGCCGCCAGAGAGCTGGTAATGATCAGGGCATCGCGGCGTTCCCACATCTTGAAAAACATATCCTGAACCACCTCTTCTGCCACATCAGGATCAATCAGATACCTGCGGGCATGAACACACAACGGGGCATAGAATTCCCGGAAGACAGATTCAAATACCTTCACATCGCCCTGCTTCAGTGCCAGTAATTTGACTTTGTCCGATTCGGTGTTCATTATTCTTGATTTCGGTTCAGATAACAAATGTACGAAATTTCTGCCGTAATGGAATTGAAATCAGTCAGAAGGAATCAACCCGGAATTTCGTTCCGTATATCCATATCAGCCTGAATTCGTTCAGGTTTGAATGGCAAAAAACCGGAAAAGTAACCGGTGCAGCCAGAATTTAAACAGGTCACAGGCAGTCATTGGCAGGTCGGTTGGTAGCTGGTAGTATTAACATACTATTCTTTATTCGTAATTCGTAATTCCTTAATCATAAATCTCACCATCCCTTCACTAGTATCCGCGGTTCCATCATATCCATGATGGCATATTTCACCCCTTCCCGGCCAAGGCCCGAATCTTTGATTCCTCCATAAGGCATATGATCGACCCTGAATGTAGGAACATCATTGATGATGACGCCACCGACTTCAAGATTCGTAAATGCCTTATCCATTTCGGCAAGGTTATTTGTAAAAACCCCGGCCTGAAGCCCGAAACGGGTATCATTCATCATCCTGATCGCATCTTCAAAATTTTCATAGGGTTCCAGAGTAACCACAGGCCCGAAGACTTCTTCACTGCATACCAGCATCGATGCATTGGTATTGGTCAGAACCGTCGGTGCGACCAATGTTCCTGCCCTGCTACCTCCGCACAGTAAACGGGCTCCATCCTTCAAGGCTTGCTGTACCCAGCTTTCCACCCTGAAGGCATTTGATTCGTCAATCATAGCACTGAATTCCGTTTCCGGAAGTGAAGGATCGCCCATGATCAATTGACTGGCCATTGCTGAAAACCGGCTGCTGAATTCAGTATATAAGTCACGGTGTACATATATGCGCTGTGTATGAATACAAACCTGGCCGGAATAGGAAAAGGCACCCACCAGGCATTTTTTCAATGCCAGTTCAACCGGGGCACTCTGGGTTACAATGACCCCGGCGTTTCCGCCCAGTTCAAGTACGACCTTCTTCTTTCCTGCATCGGCTTTCATCCGCCAGCCAACATCCGGAGATCCTGTAAAAGACAAAACCGCTATCCTGGAGTCTGTAACCAGCCTGTTACCGGTCGCCCTGTCCATCGGCAGGACCGAAACGGAACCGTGCGGCAGGTCAGTTTCAGCAATTATCTGTGCAAGCAGAAGGGTCGACAAAGGTGTTGATGACGATGGTTTGATGATTACAGGGCAGCCTGCTGCAATAGCCGGAGCAATTTTATGGACAGCAAGATTGAGCGGAAAGTTAAACGGTGCTATTCCGGCCACGATCCCTGCCGGGAAATACTTCACAAGCCCTTCTTTCATTTCGCCGGCCGGAGTCCAGTCAAGGCTGATGTATTCGCGGGGCAGACGTTTCGATTCTTCGGCTGCCACGGTAATGGTCTGCACAGACCGGTCAATTTCACCCAGGGCATACCGGACCGGCTTACCTGATTCAAGCATCAGTGTTTGGACAAACTCATCACGGCGCTCAGCAAGCCTGTTGCTGATGTACATGAGGGCTTCGTAACGTTTGAAAGAGGGAAGTGATTGAAGAATTGGTTTTGCCTTTTCAGCGGCGGTGATCGCTGTTTCAAGTTCAGATTCCCCGGCGAGGAAGGTCTTTGCGACAAGGCTGCCGTCGTAAGGGTTCCTGACTTCAAGTTCCCGGGATGTTCTGATGAATCTTCCGGCCAAAAATATTTCCATAATCAGCTGTTTAACCTTACAAAGTTAGGTTACTCAGCATAAAAACGGTAACAATGCACATTTATTTCCGGATGATTGTCAGTTTATCGGGCGTTGGGTAACGGATAAGTTTAGAAAAATTCATTTTCCAGAAATCCAGGTCAAGGAGTCGGTTATTCATATCCTTTGTCAGGGTAATGATGACTTCAATCCCATCAGTATCGGTATACTCTGCCTGGATCAGATCCCCGGCGTAAAGGTCCGGGTCGCTGCCTTCCATATTGATGCTGCCCATAATACCACCCTCGTATTCCGATACTATTGACGCAACCGGAAAGTCCTCAGGGGTGTATCCGCATTGCGCCAGCAGAAAAGTAACAAGGGTTAGTTCATCAGGTCTGATTCCTCTTGTTTTATTCATCACCCGGAATTTAAGAATTCAGTTCTTTCGAATATCAGTCATACTTACGGAATCATGCATGGAATAAAACCATCGTCCATGAAACCCTCGTCAGAAACATACCTGAAAAGCAATCAATACGAACTTTCTATGTGGTAGCCGGAACTAGTCGTGTACATACATAAGGCCATAGCGCGCGGCTGTATAACCTTCCTTGAATTTATAAACGATAACTTCAATTTTATACAAAACGGATTCAGTCGGTTTAACTGTGACAATCGCGTACGACTCCGTAGATTTATCCTCAGCAACAAGCGTCCATTTGTCAAGTAATTCATCATAGGAATAAGCTTTGACATCCAGGTCTTCCACTCCGTCATCGGCAAAGGCCACAATGGTATACTCCCAGTCGGATGAAAGGTTACGGAATGATTCCTTTGAATCAAAAACCAGGTCATATTCAATTCTCACGATCTCGCGTCCATCGCTGTCCATCTGATCGACGAGGGCTGCACCGGTTTTATAAATCGGATAACTCTTGGTCCCGTTGACACATTGAGCCTGTCCGTTAAAAGTTACAGCTACTGCTGCAAGTAAAATTAAGATCAGTCCTTTTTTCATGGCCGCTTTTTGTTATGAACAAATTTACATATACTTTATAGTAAAATAATCGTATAATAACAACGCAGGTATGAAAATGTTGGGAGGAATGCCTGTTTTGTAATAAAATACCCTAAGAACCGTAAATCAATCACGGTTTTTGCCGGCCCATTTAACCATGGCATCGAGTACATCCCTGAGTCCGGTTCCGGCATCCGTGAGACTATATTCAACATAGGGTGGTACCCGGGGAAGGGAATTCCTTACGATGAGTTTGTCGGCTTCCAGCTGCTTGAGCTGCTGAATCAGCATCTTCTCTGTAATGGCAGGAATCAGCTTCCTCAACTCACTGTATCGGCGTGTACCACCCAACAGGTTGTAGATAATAATCGGCTTCCACCGTCCACCGATTTTACCAAGGGTATAGGTTACCGGGCAAACATTCAGTGCCCTGCTCTTGTTTAACTGGTTGGTGGATGATGCTTTAATGTCTGTCATTTTTCACACACTTTCGGGTAAGTACTTGTATAAAAGTAAGTACAAATATACTTTTGTTGCACCAAATAAAAACAAAAAACATGAAATATATTGTAACAGGATCGCTGGGGCACATCAGCAGGCCACTGGCGGAAAAATTAATCGCTGAAAAACATGAGGTTACCGTTATCACAAGCAAAACCGCCAAGGTTGCTGAAATAGAAGCTTTGGGCGCGAGAGCAGCCGTTGGCTCCGTTGAAGATATTGCATTTCTGACTGACACCTTCAGGGGAGCGGATGCTGTTTACACAATGGTTCCGCCATTTTTCGGAGCTCCCGACTGGAAAAAACACATTGCCGGAATTGGTGAAAACCTGGCAGCTGCCGTAAGGGCATCCGGCGTTAAGAATGTAGTTAATCTGAGCAGCATCGGGGCCCACATGCCCGACGGATGCGGGCCGGTTAGCGGATTGTATTTTGTTGAGAAGGCTTTTAACCAGCTTGAGAATGTTCATGTGAGGCATCTCAGACCCGGCTTTTTCTTTTATAACTTCTTCGGCAATATCGGCATGATCAGGCACATGGGCATCATCGGAAGCAATTACGGATCCGGAGCCAACATGGCTCTGGTTCATCCGAATGACATTGCATCCGTAGCAGCAGAAGAATTATCGGCGCTTTCGTTCAAAGGTAAAAGCATCAGGTATATTGTCGGTGATGAAAGAACGACAGATGAAATCGCAGGAGCTTTGGGTAGTGCCATCGGCAAACCCGACCTGAAATGGGTTGATTTTACAGATCAGGACACCAAAGCTGCCCTGGTTCAGGCAGGACTCCCGGAAGAAATTGCCAGGAACTATGCAGAAATGGGATCTGCCCTGCGCAGCGGTGAAATGGCAAGAGAATACTATGCACAGAAACCGCTGTCGTTGCAACCGGTAAAACTTGCAGATTTTGCCCGGGAATTTGCTGTTGCTTATGCAAATTCGTGAATTGAATCAGTGGATTAAACGAAACCCGATTACGGTTTCTAAGTGATATTGTCCGGTAAAAGAGACTGCCTGAAAAATTTCCTGAAATGAAACATCATCTTTCAAATCCGGGAACGCTTTCAGGCAGTCTTTTTATGTCATCAGCGATTCTGAGGCCTTACCTGAGTTTAGTACCTGAGCTGCCTGGTAATACTGAAAGATTGGATGCGTTTGATTTCTTTCCCGTCTCTTTTTCCGAGAAACCATCCGAGTCATAAATAATCCTTCCTTCACCTTCAGCAATCCAGATTCCACCCAGGTTATCAAAGTTATCGAGCATAAAGTTGGCGAAATAAAGGTCCTCGATACCCGTAGCTGTTAGTGTGCCTGAAACCACATGCACCATTTTAGCTGTGTAGCCGATATAAGTTGAATTGACCTCAGCAAAAACCGTAAATTTATTGTTGGTTCCAACCACGAAGCCTCCGATTCCGGTTCCGCTCTCACCACCATTATAATAGTCCATCTTCACAGACAGATTGTCGTTGTTTTGTTCAAACAAAGTCAATGAGTAGTCAGAAAAAGTATATCCGGGGGTATCATTGGGAACATTGCTTGCCTTGAGCACAAATGGGGAGGCGAAATAGGTGCCGTTGAGCACCGGGGGTGTTTCTCCCCGGTTGATGATCATTCCCAGGTCAACCATCTTTGTAATGATGCTGTCGGGAATCAGGTTGTTGATTTCCTGGGTCAAACCATTATCTTCTACTTTGCTGTCGTCCTTTTTGTCTTTCTTGCAACCAACGGAAAAAATTCCCAGAACAAGGACCAGGGTTAAAAACTGAATTGTAATTCTTTTCATAACTGCAGATTTGTTGTTTTCCTACTCATCAGCTTTTCGGAATGGGCTCCCTACTCTTGTATGACGGATTTTCAGGCCTCTCCGTAAAATCAATATGCTCATTCAAAACCTCTCTGAATCAATCTCCGGTTGAATAAAACCTGATGATTGAAACAGATAACCATCATAATACCAACTTTGCCGTTGTGCTGAATCTTCATTCAAAAAGAGAATTCCCAGCTAAAAAAGTTCATATTATCAATATAGGTTCATATTTATATGTTTCCATGTAAACGAAATGACTCAAATTTTGTTTAGTCAGCATTCTTACAATTACTTCCTATGACCCGAACGAAACCCTGGTTACCCTGGCTGATACTGATCGTACTTGCAATAACCTGGGGAAGTTCCTTCATACTCATAAAACGGGGCCTCGAAGTTTTTTCTCCCGGAGAAGTCGGGTCGTTGCGTGTGGTAATTACCTGGTTGTTCCTGCTGCCGTTTGCGCTGAAACGTATGCGTGGCCTGACCCGCCGTCAGTGGTTGCTATTCCTCTCAGTAGGGTTGGTCGGCAGCCTGATCCCCGCATTTTTGTTTGCCGCAGCCCAGAAGGGCATCGACAGTTCCCTTGCAGGGATACTCAATTCACTCACCCCATTATTTACCATGCTGGTGGGCATGAGTTTCTTCAGGTCAAAACCCCGATGGTTCAACATTGCCGGGGTTATCATAGGCTTGCTGGGTGCTATGGGGCTTGTCAGCGTAAGCGGGACAGGAAACTTTTCATTCAATATGGGTTATGCCATCCTTATAATCATAGCTGCCATCTGCTATGCCGTGAATGTGAATGTAGTCAAGACATTTCTTCAGGGTGTTGATCCGGTTACCATTACAGCCATGGCTTTCTTTACCGTTGGTCCGATCGCGGCATCCTATCTGCTTGTTTTCACCGATTTCGCCCCGACCATCAGCAGCAATCCGGGAGCGCTCCCGGGGTTGGTTTATGTAGCCATCCTGGCCATAGCCGGTACCGGGTTGGCCTTGATGCTTTTTAACAGGTTAATTCAGATGACCAGCGCGGTTTTTTCTTCCTCGGTGACTTACTTTATACCAGTAGTTGCTGTTTTATGGGGCATTGCCGATGGCGAACACTTCAGGGCAGGGTTTCTGCTGTGGATTTTACTGGTGATTGCCGGGGTGCTGCTGGTGAATACAAAAAGCCTGACAGACAACAAAGTGTACAGGTTGCTTTCCGGGAATTTTAAAAAGTAATTGGCTAAAAATCATCTGCAATTTCGCAGAGAATTTAAGGGAAAGATAGTTTCGAACAAGCCTCCCCGATAGTTTTCTGGGTTACAGGCCTTGGATTTTCTGACAGGATTTACAGGATTTACAGGATTTTCGATTTCGGATTTCGTTTGCCCCGCCAAAGGCGGTGGGAATGCGGATTTACTTTCGGAGAAATCCACTTTGCTGAGGTCCGGATTGCAGATTGCTGACCTGGAATTTGTTTTTGGCCCTGAGTTTTAAATTGTAAACTGTAAACCCGCGATATGGGGCAGACCGTAAACCTTAAATCGTAAATCGTAAATTTTATCTTTCGTTCACCTTCATCCCTAATGCAATATTTTTCAAATAAATAGTTTGGTGTTTCAGAATATTTATTATTTTTGCACCCCCAATAAAAGGGAAAACAAACCAAATAAATCATAAAGCATGTACGCAATCGTAGAAATCGCCGGACAGCAACATAAAGTTGTGAAAGACCAGGTGATCTTCGTGCATCGTCTTGAAGGTGAAGAAGGCGCAACTGTTAGTTTCGACAATGTAATGTTGATCGACAATGACGGCGCTGTTACCATCGGACAGCCAAAGGTTACCGGCGCTGTCGTGTCGGCTAAAATCCTGTCGCATTTACGTGGCGATAAGGTGATCGTCTTCAAAAAGAAGAGGAGAAAAGGTTATCAGAAATCAAACGGCCACAGGCAATACCTTACCAGGCTGCAAATTGATGCCATCACCGCCTGAAAAGGCTGAATCCAAATCAATGTTTAACAGCTAAAAACAAAAAGATATGGCTCATAAAAAAGGTGCCGGTAGTTCAAGTAACGGTAGGGAATCACACAGCAAACGTCTTGGCGTGAAGATATATGGCGGACAGGCTGCACAGGCCGGTAACATCATTATCCGCCAGCGTGGCACGGTTCACAATCCAGGCCTCAATGTAGGTATGGGAAAAGACCACACCCTGTTTGCCCTTATTGATGGTGTTGTTGAATTCCGCCGCAGGAAAAACGACAAATCATACGTTTCGATACTCCCGATCAAGGACGCCGAATAATCTGTATAGCAGATAATACTGGCAAAAGTATACAACTCCCGGTCATTGGCCGGGAGTTTTTGTTTGATTTAAAATTCACGTGACTTTGGATCAGCACAAATCACCGATAAAAACAAACTGTTTCTTACCTTTGCACCTCAAAAACGAATTCAATGCTTGAACTGAATTATATCCGCGAAAACACAGCAGAAGTTGCCTCAAGGCTGGCCATTAAAAACATTGATGCCGCCGGTACACTTCAAAAGATTATTGATATTGATGCCCGCAGGCGTGAAGCCCAGAAACAACTGGACGACAACCTGGCTGAATCAAATGCCATTGCCCGCCAGGTAGGCGATCTCTTTAAATCAGGAAAAGCTGCTGAAGCAGGCGAACTGAAAGCCTGTACAGCAGAATTGAAAATCCTGGCAAAAGACATTTCGGAGAAGTTGGATAACCTCACCATCGAACAAAACAGCCTTTTGGTGCTGTTGCCCAATGTCCCCCACCCTTCAGTGCCGAGAGGCAAAACTCCTGAAGACAACGAAATCGTCCACAGTGAAGGTGAAATGCCAAAACTCTATGAGGGGGCAGTACCGCACTGGGATCTGGCATCTAAATACGACATCATTGATTTCGAACTCGGCAACAAAGTCACCGGGGCCGGTTTCCCCTTTTACAAAGGACAGGGAGCCAGGCTGCAGCGTGCCCTCATCAATTTCTTCCTCGACAATGCCATTGCAGCCGGTTATTATGAAATACAACCACCGCTCGTGGTGAACGAAGCATCGGGTTACGGCACCGGCCAGTTGCCCGACAAAGACGGTCAGATGTACTTCTGCGATGTGGACAAACTTTACCTGATCCCGACAGCCGAAGTTCCTGTAACCAATATCTACCGCGATGTCATTGTTAAAGCAGCCGATTTCCCCATCAAGAATGTGGCCTATTCAAATTGCTTCCGCCGTGAAGCCGGTTCATACGGAAAGGATGTACGCGGGCTCAACAGGCTCCACCAGTTTGACAAAGTAGAAATCGTTCAGATTCAGCATCCCGACAATTCCTACCAGACACTGGAGGAGATGCGCGACTATGTGGCTGGTCTGCTGCGCAAACTTGAACTGCCCTTTCGTATCCTGAAACTCTGTGGCGGGGATATGAGTTTTACCTCATCGCTCACCTACGACTTTGAAGTGTATTCAGCTGCCCAGCAGCGCTGGCTTGAAGTAAGTTCGGTTTCGAATTTTGAATCCTTCCAGGCCAACCGTATGAAACTGAGGTTTAAAGACGAGAACGGGAAAACCCGCCTTTGCCATACGCTCAACGGCAGTGCCCTGGCATTACCCCGGATCGTGGCTTCACTGCTCGAGAATAACCAGACCGCCGATGGTATACTTATGCCAACTGCACTCGTGAATTATACCGGCTTTGAAATGATCAAATAAGATTCATCAGAAGAACAGGATATAACTGATCCCGGAAGCGATTCCGGCAGATTATTTTTCCTGATGCGAATACTTAATTCTGATGTCGTCTGTTTAGATATTGGAAACCTGACATTAGAAATCACCAATGAAGAAACTCCTGTACCTGTTATTATTGCTTCCGGCCCTGACAGTTCCGGCAGGTTCTGCATTCGCACAGGCGGTAACCGACGAACAGCTGGGGCTTCAGTATTTCAATGCCCGTGAATTTGAAAAGTCGGCGGCCCTGTTTGAGCGGTTGTTTGAAGAAAAGCCAACGATCTACAATTACACCTACCTACTTCAGAGTCTGCTGGAAATCAACGATCTGGAAAAGGCAGAAAAAATTGTCAAGCGTCAGGCAAAAAAGAACCCGGACGATTCACGTTATATAGTAGATCAGGGATATGTACTGATCAGGTCGAATCAAAGTAGCAAGGCATCGAAACTTTTCGATGAGGCCATCAAAGATCTTCCGGCCGATCAGCGGAGGATAGCGGAACTGGCCAATGCATTTCAGGTCAGGCGTGAAAATGACTACGCAATCCGGACCTACATGAGAGGCCGGCAGCTGCTTTCACCAACCTATACCTTCGGATTTGAACTTGCCAATCTGTATGAAGTTCAGGGCAGTTTTGATAAAATGACCGGCGAATACATTGAGTTGCTCGAAACCCGGCCGGATATGCAGATGCAGGTTCAGGACAGGTTGCAGAACTCCCTCAACAATGACCCCGAAGGGCTGAAAAGTGAAGCCCTGAGAACTGCTTTACTTAAAAAAGTACAAAAATCTCCGGATGATGTTCCCTTGTCGGAGATGATGTTGTGGCTTTCTGTTCAGCTGAAGGATTTTGATGCGGCACTGATCCAGGCCAGGGCCCTTGACCGCCGCCTGAACGAAAACGGATCACGGGTTTTTGCCCTTGGCTTGTTGTGTGTAAGTAACGGCAACTACAGTACTGCGGCAGCGGCTTTTACCTATGTCATTGAAAAATCAAAGGATGTGCCGCTGGTTCTGCAGTCAAGGGTGGAACTGTTGAAGTCCGAGTATGAAATTGTAACAAGGAAATACCCTGTAATTCTTACCGATCTTGTTCAGCTGGAAGGCAAATACGTTAAAACACTTGATGAAGCCGGGCGCAATCCCCTGATTTACCCCTTGATACGCAATCTGGCCCATCTGCGGGCATTCTATCTTGACAACACTGCTTCGGCCATCGAACTGCTTGAGGAACTGATTGGTCTCACGGCCAATGAACCGGTAATACGGGCAGAGTGCAAACTTGAACTGGCTGATATTTACCTTTTTACCGGCGATCCGTGGGAAGCGACGCTACTCTATTCACAGGTTGACAAAGCTTTTAAAAATGAGCCCATTGGTCACGAAGCCCGTTTCAGAAATGCCCGGTTATCTTTCTATATCGGGGAATTTGACTGGGCACGCGCACAGCTTGATGTTCTGAAGGCCGCTACTTCAAAGCTGATTGCGAACGATGCCATGTCACTGTCGCTCCTGATCACCGATAACATTGAAGAAGACAGCTCTACGGTTGAACTGGGCACCTATACCAGGGCCGACCTGCTTCTTTACCGGAATAATCCCGATGCTGCCCTGGATGTGCTTGATTCGCTCATGACCGCTTATCCATTACACAGTATCATCGACGATGCCCTGATGAAAAAAGCAGAGATATTAATGAAGCAGGGAAATTTTTCCGGGGCCGAAACTCTTTATCAGAAAGTCATCAGCGATTTCGGGGACGGTATCCTTGGTGATGATGCCCTGTTCAACCTGGCCCAGATGTATGACAGGCAACTGAACGACCCGGTGAAAGCCATGGCTGCCTACCAGGAGTTGCTGGTAAAATACCCCGGAAGTCTGTTTACCGTGGATTCGAGGAAGCGTTTCAGGGTACTGAGGGGTGATCAGGTTAATTGATTTCGGATTTTAGATTGCGGGGTTCGGATTGAAAAAAAGACCAGAAGACAAGGAGAAGCTTGTAAATGGGAATAAACACAACTTTTGCATACAGATTCGGTATTTAAGGTTATAAAACAAAATCCAAAACCCACCACCTGGGTACACTCAGGTCAAAAATCCGAAATCAAAAATCCGAAATCCGAAATTATGAAGGAACCCATCCGCGCAAAGAAACACCTTGGACAGCATTTTCTGAAAGATGAGAACATTGCCCGGAAAATAGTCGACAGCCTCTCCCTGCCCTGCGATGCCCTGCTTGAAATCGGACCCGGAACCGGTGTTCTGACTAAATATCTGATCAGGCTTCCAATCAGAAAATTCATCGCCCTGGATGTTGACCGTGACTCCATCCCTTTTCTTAAAAATACTTTTCCCGAAGCTGCAGGTAGCTTTGTGGAAGGAGATTTTCTGCGTCTTCCGGTGGATGAGATGATGGCCGGAAATTTCTCCATCATCGGGAACTTTCCCTACAACATTTCGACCCAGATATTTTTCAAGGTACTTGAAAACCGCAACCGGGTTCCGGAAGTGGTAGGCATGCTTCAGAAGGAAGTGGCCGAACGGATTGCAGCGCCACCGGGCAGCAAAACATACGGCATCATGAGCGTGCTTCTGCAGGCATGGTATGATATTGAATATCTGTTTACCGTCGAACCCCATGTTTTCGTTCCACCTCCTAAAGTAAAATCGGGTGTGATCAGAATAAAACGCAACCAGGTTCAATCGTTGGGCTGCGATGAGAAACTTTTTATGACCATTGTAAAGACGGCGTTTAACCAGCGGAGAAAAACGTTGAGAAACGGGCTGAAATCGTTTCAGTTCAGAGAGGACGAAAGGCTTGCTGATTTGTTCACGAAAAGGGCTGAACAACTGGGCGTTGAGGAATTCGTTTATTTAACGCTGATGGTAAAAACAGATTGATTAATCCATTCCTTTGACAAGATCATACCCGGAATTGTCGAAGCAGCGGTTCAGCAAAACAGCTTGAATTGCCTGAATCATTTCACATAAAGTACCATGAAGCTTACATTTTCGAATTCTACGACTTAGATAGCCAGACATTGAATTTTGCCTCCTACGAGGCTCACAATGTGAAAAATCTGATTTCTTTCTACCATAAAATCGCACCGTTGGTGCTCCCTTGGAATTCAAGCCAGATGATGCTGTTATTGCAGTTCTCCTGTATTTTGAAATAACTCCTGCTGCCGGTTATTTTTTGATATGTCAAAACGAAATAAAGCAGGATAAAACTTTTCTGCATGAAAACTATCTTTGTAAAATCAAATCATAAGGCACATCCTCAGGTAGCACTTCAATCCTTTTTTTATGTTACTTTGCGCCCTGAACCGGGACCTTGCCTGACGGGATGTAAACATCCCATCAATCTGCCTGTGCCCGGAAACATCAGGTACCATGAACCTTAAAAACAACAAGCCTGTTCCGGCAACCCCCAGGCCGGTTAAACCTGAGTTGCACAAAGCACCTTCAGACCGCCGCTATTACCTGCTGATCCTGGTTTTTTCAGTTATTCTTTACGGGAATACCATTAACAACCGATACTCCATCGATGACTTCTATGTTACCGGCAGCAACCCGCTGGTTCAGCAGGGAATCAAAGCCATACCGGCCATCTTTTCCTCTTATTATATATCAATCAATGCAGAGGAGGGCGGGCAGCATAACTTTGGTTACCGTCCCATTGCAAAAACAACTTTTGCGATTGAAAGGCAACTCTTTGGCGAAAACCCGCACATCAGTCATTTTATCAATATCCTGCTTTATGCCCTGACCGGCATTCTGCTCTTCAGGATACTGCGCCGGCTGTTGAAGAACTACCATTTGCTGCTGCCATTCCTGACTGTTATTTTGTTCATGGTGCATCCCTTGCATACCGAAGTGGTGGCCAGTCTTAAAAACCGGGAGGAAATCCTGAGTTTTCTTGGTGCTTTGTTTGCACTCCATTATTTTCTGAAATTTCAGGACTCCGGTAAAAAGCTCAACATTCTCTGGGGTTCCATTGCTTTTGGCCTGGGTTTTCTGTCGAAGGCCAACATCATGACCTTTCTGGCTGTAATTCCGCTCGTGATGTATTTTTTCACGGATATAACACCAAAGAAAAATATTCTGCTGGCCGTTTCAATGGTCCTTATGCTGGCAGCCGCCCTGCTGATACCGAGGCTTTTCCTTGGAACTTCAAGCCGTCCGATGCAATTCATTGAAAATCCCCTGCTTTTCGATGTTCCGTTCGCTGAGCGGATTGGCACCTCCATGCTAAGCCTGCTGTTTTACCTGAAGATGATGGTTTTTCCGCATCCGCTGATTTATTATTACGGGTTCAACATGATACCCGTTACCGGATTAGGAAACCCGCTGGTCTGGCTTTCACTGGTCATGCACCTGGCATTGCTTGGATATGCTGTCTGGAAAATCAGGGAAAAACACCTGCTTTCCTTCGCCATCCTCTTTTATCTCGTTAATATTTCACTTTATTCGAACCTGGTGGCACCTCTTACAGGGATGGTTGCCGAGCGGTCGCTTTACATTGCCCTCCTTGGATTTTGTCTTGCCCTGGTGTATAGTTTATTCCGCCTTTCGGGAAGTGAACCTGCCAACCCAAAGATTACCAGGAAAACCCTGAACTATGTTGTTCTTGCTTCGGTGATCCTGTCCATTCCGGCAGCTGCAAAAACCATTGACCGCAACAATGACTGGAAAGATGAACTCACGCTTTATGCAGCCGATGCACCCCACCAGGAAAATTCTGCGAAAGCCAATTTCATTTATGCCACCAATCTCAGGAGTACTGTTGTTGATCGACTGAAGGCCGGCGTCCCCCGTGAACAGGTTAAAGAAGATGCAAACATATGTATTACCCATTTTAAAAGGGCAACAAAGGTTTATCCGGTATATGCCGATGCCTGGAACAATCTGGGTGAAGTCTATCTGCTGGTGCTTAATGAGCCCGATTCAGCCATCCAGTATTTCGAGAAAGCAGTTGCCGCCAATCCTGAATTTACCGCTGCCTTTTATAATCTGGGATATACCTACCAGGTAACCGATCAGCCGGAAAAAGCCATTCCGGAATATGAAAAGGCCCTCGAACTGGAACCCTACGAGATCAGGGCGATGTCGAACCTGGCACAGTTGTATCACAAGACCGGCCAGGATGATAAAGCCATCCAGCTTAATCAGGACATTATTGTGATTGAACCGGATCTGGATATACCTTACATCAACCTGGGTACCTATGCCATGCGGAATGGTGATGCAGCCAAAGCACTGGAGTATTTCGAAAAGGCCATTGAGATCAATCCGAATAATTTTGATCTCAACATGAAACTCAGAAGCTATTTCCAGAAGGTAGGTGATTCGGCCAGGGCAGACTATTATCTTGACCTTGCCCGCAGGTCGGGTAAACCACAACAGTGATACTGAACCGATGCCTGAAATCTCACGATATTACCAACCCGGACTCACCCTGCCCGACCTGCTTAAAAGATCAGCTATGGCATATGCTGATCTTTTTATCGGGTACATGAATGATAAAGGTGAAACTGATAAGCAAACCTATCATTCGCTTTACCAGGAAGCAGGAAAAGTTGCAGCCGGACTTCATCACCTGGGTTTGAAGCAGGGCGACAAGGCAATCATTGCGACATTGCATAACCGCGAAACCATTACCCTGCTCTGGGGATGTTTTCTGCTTGGAGTGGTACCAACCGTGCTTCAGCCCCCGATGACCTTTTCGGGATACAATCCTGCGGTTGTCAAACTGATGAATGTCTTCGGGCAAATGGGCGAACCCTTCATTTTTATGAGTGAGGAAATGAAGGAAACCGGTGGTTTACCGCAGGAAAAAGTCAGGCACACCGGAGATCTGGATTGCTCAGGCACTTATACGGAACCTTTGATTGATCCGGACGATACAGCTTTCATCCAGTTTTCTTCAGGAAGTACCGGCGATCCGAAAGGCATCCTGCTGACACATCACAACCTGATGGTAAATATGGATGCCATCCGCATCGGACTTGATCTCCAACACAGCGATAATACCGGGAACTGGATGCCTCTTTTCCACGATATGGGACTGATTGGATATCATTTAACGCCGATTTATTGTGCTCACAATCAGTTTCACATCGAGACCATCGACTTTATCAAAAATCCCGGCCTGTGGCTTGATCTGATGAGCGAACAGGGAATTGGTGTGACTGGTTGCCCGAATTTCGGGCTGGCCCTGGTTTTAAGGCATCTGAACCGTAGAAAAATATTACCTGAATGGAATTTCTCCTCCATGAAAGCCATGCTGAACGGAGCAGAACCCATTTCAGTACAGATTATGAATGATTTTGTTGAAACACTGAAACCATTTGGGTTCAGTCCCGAAGCCATGATGCCGGTCTACGGTATGGCTGAGGCTACCCTGGCCATCTCCTTCACTCCACTGATGCAGCCTTCGGTAGTTACCGCGTTTGATGCCACCGCCCTGGATATTGAAAACAGGGCCATGAAGGTGGGTCCTTCGCATCCTTCAGCCCGGCTGCTCTCTGGCGTAGGGCTGGCACTGAACGACACAGAAATCAGGGTTACCGACAATAATGACCAACCCCTTTGTGAAGGATATGCAGGACATATTCAATTAAGAGGGAAAGGCATCACCTCAGGATATTATAACAAACCGGAAGAGACCGCTTCAGCTTTCGTTGATGATTGGCTGAGAACCGGGGATATCGGCTTCTTCTTTGAAGGCAACCTTTATGTGAGTGGCCGTCACAAGGACATTATTTTTAAAAACGGCCGGAATTATTTCGCCAACGATCTGGAGGTAATGGCCTGTACCCTTGAAGATATCAGTTATGGAAAAGTCTGTTTTGGCGGCACAACCAGCAGGGAAACCGGCCACGATAAAGTCATCGCTTTTCTGGCAGGTTCACCGGGAGAGAAAGCAATGGAAACCTTCAGGCAACTGAGGAATCTTCTGCGCGCCAACCTTGGCATTACTGTGGATGAACTGGTGATGGTAAAATCGAATGAAATTCCCAAAACCTCGAGCGGAAAATTGCAACGTTATAAGCTGATGCAGCGCTATGTTGCCGGCGATTTTGACGATACGTCCATAATTGCAGAGAATATCCAGGCTTAGGATTATACAGGAATAGATTACCGTATAAAGTAGATGGGTATTTTCATTGCCGGTTTTCAGTCTCACTGCATCCGAAAGAACATTGGATTACATCTATAAAAGATTCAGACATGAACGAATTTATGAAAGCAGCCATTGAAGAAGCGAGACAGGGGCTAGCCGAAGGCGGAATTCCGATAGGTTCTGTGATCGAATATAAAGGCTCCATTATCGGACGGGGCCACAACAGAAGAGTTCAGAAAGACAGTGTGATTCTCCATGCCGAAATGGATGCCTTCGAAAACGCAGGAAGACAACCTGCCTCAGTATACAGGGAGTGTACTCTATATACGACCCTGTCGCCTTGTCCGATGTGTTCCGGGACTACATTGCTATACGGTATTCCTAGGGTCATTATAGGTGAGAATAAAACTTTTCATGGATCAGAAGAACTCCTGCATGAAAACGGAGTCGAAGTTCTTGTATTGGACGACACTGAATGTAAAGAGCTGATGGCCTCTTTTATTCAGGGTAACCCCGGGTTATGGAATGAAGATATTGGTGTATGATTTGAATATTGCATCTCTTTTTTAACAGTGTGCAACAATCTGTATTTCCGTTTATCCCCACTCATACGTTGATAACACGGACATACAAGGGAGATAACATTACATCTGTTCCGGAGAAATAAACAGAAATGGTTTATTCTGTGACATGTTTATTGACTTCACGGGCAATTTTTCTAAGCATTTTACCCCACGAAACAGTATAAATTAGCATAATCACATAATCGGTAAACCGGAGGTAAAGACTTCGGGGTTTATTTTTCCATTCCATGTTGGCATCCACACCGTCGGGATGGGTGCGGATAACCTCCTCCAGGGCAATGCGTCCGTAATTGTGATTGGAGGCATACGCCCAATAAGCAGCTTTAAGGCTTTTGGTCCGCCACAGTGTCCTGAACATCATCCTCCTGATATTTTCTTTATTGTAGAGGCTCAGCCAGATTTCCTTCATCACTGCTTCTATTTCTGCTGTATCCATGTGGGCAGTGCCCAGGGTAGGGTGCATGAAATGAAAGTGTTTCCAGTCATCCGGGAAATTATCATATCCTATCCTGCCCTGTTCCTTCATTCTTGCAAACAGGGTAGTCCCGGGTAGTGGTGTAAGTAAAGATGACTGTACCGCATCGATACCGCTACGCAGGATATAATCGCGGCGTTTGTAAAGTGCTTCGCGGGTATCGCTCTCAAATCCGAAGATCAGGGTACCCAGCACCCCTATACCATATTTGTTCATTTTTCTGAAAACAAGTGCGAATGAATCTACCCCGCGTTTCAGGTTCAGTCTCTTCTTTGCATCGGCCAGTGCCTCCTGAGTATCTGCTTCGATGCCCATCAGTATTAGTTTACAACCGCTTTTGCCGGCCCAGTAAAGCACCTCTTCGTTGTCAGCAAAGTTGATGGAAGCCTGTGAAAACCACATGCGTTTTATGCCCCGCTCCACCATGCCTCTAAACAACTGAATGGCCCTCTTCTGAGCCCCTTTGGTATTGTTGACCAGGTGATCATCTACAAAGAAAATAAGGGGGCGGGTGGTCTTTTCAAGCTCATCAAGGATTTCATCAACTTCCCTTTCACGATAACTTTTTCCGCACATCTGGGTAACCGAGCAGAAATCGCAACCCATCGGGCATCCCCGTGATGTCTGAATGAGGTCATACACATATGGGTACTTGAAAATATCACGCCTGACGTGAGGAATCGTCCGGATATCCGCTATGCCACCATTGTAAACGGATTTCAGTTTCCCATCCCCAAAGTCTTTCAGCAACTGCGGCCATGAAGTTTCAGCCTCACCAACAACAACTGCGTCCACATATTTAACAGCTTCTTCCGGAATCATGCTTGCATGGATTCCGCCAATGACTGTCGGGATTCCCTTTGTCCGGTATACACCTGCAATCTCGTATGCTCTGGGTGCATTTGCTGTGAAAGAAGTCAGTCCGACCAGATCGGCAGGCCGGTATGAAAAGTCTTCAAAACTCTCATCAATAAGTTCAATCTCCCAGTCATTGGGTGTTAGTGCAGCAACAATTCCTAACCCAATCGGCATAAAACTGGTGGAATCATCATTCGAGAATCCCCGCCTTGTCCTGTTAACCGGATTAATAAGCAACAGCCTTTTCTTGCCTGAAGACATCTATATTTATGAATGTGACTGATTATGAGCTATTTTAAGTGCTGAAAGATAGAACTATTCATGATGCACAGGGCTTAGTATCAATTAAAGTTTGCTTAAAATGAATTCTTGACAAATGCGAATCTTTATACCTTTGCATGACTAAACCAGAGATAATGAAAATCGAAGATTTTATCACCCACATCGAAGAGGAATTTGATGATATAGAGCCCGGCACATTGAAACCCGAAAGCATTTTCAGGGAAGTTTTTGAATGGAATTCAATCAATGCACTGATTTTAATAGCGATGGTTAAAACAGAATACGATGTTGCGATCAATGCTGAAGATATTGCAAAATCAAAAACCGTTCAGGATATATACAGCATTATTGAGGCACGGGTAGCCTGAATTTTTAATCCGGATAAAGAATCCGGGTTCGGGTATAAAACCCTGGCCTGTCAGACTGAAGCGAATTCCGGATTCCGGAAACTGATTCCAGTGAGTTATTAACCCTTACTGACAAACCGGAGGATTTCATTAGTCATCGAACTTTGAATGGCAAAGATTCACGAGCGTACAACATCTCATTTGTATAAAATCCCCTTCCTGAATTAAAAATAAATTATTTTTGTGTGATACCCCGCTGACTTCTGATGTGAAGTTGTTGCGTCCTATCCCGATTTCTGTATAGATCAGAAACCGAAAGAGGCTTTTTGCATTTTCAGCCGGTGTATTTCACCCTTTTAAGTTCATCATGGCCATTTTCGAAATACCTGACATTCGCATTGCCGGCCTCTCAGCCTGCGTCCCCGAAAAAATTCTGTCGAACCATGACTATACATGGATCAAACAGAAAGAACGCGATCAGGTCATCAAGACAATCGGGGTAGAGACACGGCATGTTGCGGAGCCGGGACAAACCACTTCCGACCTGTGTTTTCAGGCTGCTGAGCAACTGCTAGGTGAACTTAACTGGGATCGTAAAGAAATCAACCTGCTTATCTTTGTTTCACAGAGCCGCGATTACATCATCCCTTCTACCTCAACCATTTTGCAGGACCGGCTTAATCTTCCCCAAAGCTGTATGGCCATTGATATCAACCTGGGGTGCTCAGGTTATGTTTACGGGCTGTCGGTCATCAGCAGCATGATGAAATCAACAGGCATTCAGAAAGGCCTTTTACTGGTAGGTGACCTGTCGAATGTAACATCAGCTTACCGCGACAAAAGCACTTATCCGCTCTTTGGCGATGCAGGTACTGCCACGGCAATTGAACTGAAGCCTGGTCATGCCCCCATGCAGTTCAACCTGCAGACGGATGGCAGTGGCTATGAGGCCATCATTATCTACGATGGCGGTGTGAGGAATCTGGCAGGTAAACAATCATTTGTTACAAAAAAATACGGGGATGGGATTTACCGTAACCGGCTGCAAATCGCGCTGAATGGTATCGAAGTTTTCAACTTCTCCCTTCGCGAAGTAGTTCCCAATATTAAAACAACCCTGAAACATTTCAACCGGGAACTGGTTGAATTCGACTTTCTGCTGTTTCACCAGGCCAACCGTCTGATTAATGAAACTATCCGTAAGATGCTGAAAGCTGATCCCGTTAAAGTGCCCTATTCCCTGCGCGAATTCGGAAATACCAGCTGTGCCTCTATCCCGCTGACGATGGTCAGCCAGATCGGGGAATCACTTAAGGAAAAACCAAACAAATTGTTGCTGTCTGCTTTTGGTATAGGCCTTTCATGGGGAACAGTACTGATTGAAACCGATGGCATTGTAGTTCCGCCTTTGACCGAACTCAAAAATGAAGAGATCATAACCTCCGGACCAAATAATCCACTAAATGAATAATCCGGGATGGTTCAGCGTTTATCTTCAACGGAACACCATCATAATTAATTGAGAGGTACATCCGACTTTTTTTTAATTACGGATTCAAATAATATCCGTCACATAATATGACAATTACTTTTTACTTTGAACTTTAGACTTTTTACTTTGAGCTTACTTCCATGAACGCATTTGACCTGACCGGAAAAACAATACTGGTTACCGGAGCCTCATCGGGCCTGGGCCGGCAAACCGCCATTACCGCCAGTGAATATGGCGCAAAACTGGTAATCACCGGGCGAAACCCGGAAAGGCTTGGTGAAACTTTCCATTTACTGAAAGGGGAAGGCCACCAGCAGGTCCCTGCTGATCTGACTGTCCAGTCCGATATCGATCAACTGGTTGCTTCTTTGCCCGTTCTCAATGGTGTTGTCCACAGCACGGGAATTTCTGATCTGTCGCCGGCCCGGTTTATCACCTCTGAAACCATTACCAAAACATTCAGGATCAGCTTCGATGCTTCGGTATTACTTTCTGCCGGATTGCTGGGAAAGAAAAAACTGGCAAAAGGCCATAGCTCGATAGTATTTATTTCATCCATTTCAACACGATACCCCTTTGTGGGTGGAGCCATGTACATCAGTGCCAAAGCAGCCCTTGAAGCCTATGCCCGGGTGCTGGCGCTTGAACTGGCGCCCAAGGGTATCCGGGTAAATTGTGTGGCACCAGCATTTGTGAGAACACCCATGCTGGATGAAACTGCCGCCAATTATTCGCAGGAAGCGGTGAATATGATCGAAGCCAGACAGATTCTCGGACTCGGTGATCCGGAAGATGTCGCAAACTCAATCGTTTATTACCTTTCGGATGCTTCAAAATGGGTCAGCGCGACGAGCCTGGTGCTGGGGGGTGGTTGATCGTCGCAGTAGCTTTTTAGTTTTATTGAGAAGAATAAGTTAATGTCAAATATCTAATGACTAATTTTTAAAATAAAAAATGTGTTGAGTCTGTTCCATACATTGGCTTTAGAAATTAGAAATTAGAAATTAGAAATTTCATCTATGCCCGATTATTCCATCATAGTACCGGTCTTCAACAGCAGCGAGTCGCTGGAAGAACTTTTTCGTCGTATTGACCTGACCATGTCGGGTATACGGAAAACCTTCCGGGTGGTTTTTGTGGATGATTCCAGCCACGACAGCAGCTGGGAAAAGCTGCTTAAGCTACAAAAGGAGAATTCAGACAGGGTAACAGTCATCAGGCTTGCCCGCAATTTCGGACAGCACAATGCCACCCTATGCGGAATCGCCCAGGCCGATGGTGAATTTATCATTACCATTGATGATGACCTCCAGCATCCACCCGAAGAAATTGTAAAACTGACTGCAACCATGAAAGAGACCGATGCCGACCTGGTTTACGGTATTTCAGGCGAAAAGAAACATTCGGCCGCGCGGAATATGGGAAGTACAGTTATAAAAAGAAGTTCAAAGCATATATTCAGGACCAAAGGGAATGGTTCATCATTCAGGTTGATGAAATCGGCACTGGGGAAGAACCTCATGAACCACCAGATCAATTTTGTCTACCTCGACGAAATCTTTAACTGGTATACCAGCCATATCGGATTCGCGGAAGTTGAGCATAAAAAACGACCCTTTCAGAAATCAACCTACACGCCACGTTCACTCTTTTCATTGCTTACAAACCTTGTTATTTATTATACGGCCATTCCTTTGAAGCTGATGGTTTATGGTGGTTTTGTATCAGCCATCCTCAGTTTTGCGATCGGTATGTTTTTTATTTACAGGAAAATAGTGATGGATGTGCCACTGGGATTTACAGCCCTGATAGTTGCCATACTCTTCTCCACCAGTGTTATCCTTCTTTCGCTGGGTGTTATTGGTGAATACCTGAGCCGGATCTATATGGTGCAGAACCGGAAACCGCCCTTCGCCATTAAGGAAATATTGAAATAAGCAGTTGAAAAGAATCACGCAATGGCGCGGAGACGCAAAGAATGTTTAAATCTGATTTGAGCAGAAAATGTGTTTAAATACCAAAAAATTTATACGATTATACTCGGGAATTAAAAATAGACACCGCGTCACCGCGTCCTTGCGTGAGATATTATATTCACAATCCATGTCAGATGAAGCTTTTTAAATACGGTATCATACTCGAACGCCTGAAAGAGGAAGATATCGAACTGGTCAGGCAATGGCGGAATTCCGACCCGGTAAGGCTGAATATGGAGTACCGGGATATTATCAGTCCTGAACAGCAGCTCGGGTGGTTCAGATCCATCGACAATCTGCAGAACAACTATCTGATGATTCATTACAAGGGTGAAAAAATCGGACTGCTGAACGATAAAAACATAGACTGGAACGCCCGGACATCAGAATCGGGCCTGTTTCTTGGCAAACCAGAATACTATGCCTCCTTTATCCCTTACCTTGTTTCTGTAGCCGGCATTGAAACTACGTTTTATTACCTCAACTGGACCAGGCAGTTTGCCCATATCCTCAAGTCCAATCAGAATGCCATAAAATACAATCTGCAGTTGGGTTACCATTTGAGCGAGGGTCAGGATGCATTTGAAAATCAGCAATATGAAATGACCCGTGAAAGTTTTGAGCGATCAGCCGGAAAAATCCGGAAAGCTGTCCGGCTATTGGCCGATCCGGATCTGAAAATGAAATTATTGCTGGAGCCCGCAGATTACGAATCAGGTCTGGCGCAGAAGTTTGAGGGATTGTTCAGCACTCATCTGGACGGATTGGAACTAAGATCAACAAGCGAAGGATCGTGGTATATTGAACACTAACGCCGGAAATGATATCCTGTCCATTCTTCTGCTTCCGACAATCTGAGTATGACCGGATATCCTTAAATACAATCCACCGGAGTCAGGGTGCTGAAATAATTACTTTCTGAATCAAGACAGTATTGTCAGCCAGATCTTTCACCTTCAGGAGGTAAATTCCGGGTTGAACACCGGTTATATCCATGGTCATGGAGTCGGTCATGGTTCCGGTCTCCCTTATAATAATCATTCGTCCGTCTATTGCCATCAATTCAGATGAATACCCTTTTAAGAATCCATTCCTGCCCGAGACCGTTATGATTCCCTTACCGGGATTAGGAAAAATCCTTGTCAATGATGAAGAAACCATTTCGATTCCGGTAGGAAGAACATGAATAACCTGGGTTTCAATGTCAGACATGTTGCAATGGCCGGCTACAAGCCTTACCTCATAGTCCCCGGAAGCATTGTATATATGAACGGGGTTTGGCAGAGCAGAAGCAGAACCATCACCGAAATCCCATTCGTACTGATCAGCAAACAGGGATGAATTGGCAAAACTAACTTCAAAACCATTTACCTCAGCATTAAAACCTGCAGCAGGATCGTACAACCCGATATTCCAGGATGCCAGGCTGTCATACACCACCAACCTGACTGCATTCCTGATATAACCGGCTGTTTCCGGATCAAGTGAGGCATTGTATGTAACCAGTATAGGGTCCTGTCTGAATATTGCGGTATAGAATGACAATGCTGCGGCATAGGTACCAGCCAACGAAGGGTGACTGCCATCAGATGCGTATAACTCTATTCCGGGGTAAAATGTCCTGAGGTAGTGCCAGACCCTGCCCACCGGAGCGAGGATGGCCATATTGCTATCGGCCATCATCTTGTACCGGAGTGCCAGTAAACTGTCCATCCCTTCGTAGGTGCATACGGGTGGCCATTGCGGACAGTTTTCCGAATCGCCGTTTTTCCTTCCCCATGTCATGTAAAACAACGTTTCCACACATGGATCTGAAATGTTAATCAGGCTATCGAGTTTCCTGGCAAAAGGAAAGACCATGTGTTCAACCTGTTCAATGGGAAGTGCGGGAAGCTGGCTTTGTTCCTGCAGCACTACTAAATCCCATCCCCCGGACTCTATAAGGGACAGCGTCTCCTGATTGGTTGAATGTGCCTGTAAAGTGTATCCACCCGGTGTATTGCTGTTAAAAACTACTGTATTACCAGTCGATAAAGCAATATCCGAAAGCATCTGAGGAAGGTTATTTGCAGCAGTGTAACTGTTGCCAAGAAACAGAACATATCTGAGCTGATTTCCTTGCGACTGCGCAGAAAGGCCTGCAGAAATAATCATCAGCACAGAAATAATCACCTTCTTCATAAACCGGGGATACGGATAGAGAATGAATAAAAATAGAACTTAATATTCTTTCCTGACCAACCCGGGAATATTTTTTCTTCTGATCACATAACACTCAAGCGGTAAACACCGTCCATGATTCAGTGATTTTTACCAACTGGATACCCGATGATTTGATTCATAACGAGGTTTAAGGGCCACAACCAAAATACTTCAGGGAGTTACCATCTTTTCACATCAATCTCAAGACCGCCGTTTGATTTCGCGGCTTTATTAATCCTGTATTTAAATGCCAGCATTACATATCTGCCAATGATATCCGACCGGGTTTCGCGCAGGTAATTCATTTCGCTGATTCGTTCAATACCGGTATTTTTATCAAGAAGATCATAAACCTCGAAGGTCAGCATACCGCGTTTGTTTGCCAGGAAATTAAAGCTGATTTCCGCTCCGATCAATGGGATGTTTACCGCACCGGTAAAGCTTTCCGAACTGTAATTCACAACATCGGCCGTTGACGCGAAATGCCACGATTCATTTGGAGTAAAGGCGAGGTCGGCAAAATAACTGATGTTTACAAAACGGTTGTTGAGCGACTCCCGGATTGAGTATTTTGCATTGGTTTTGGTAACTTCACCACCAAACGACAATGCCCATTTTTCACTCTTCCGGTTGTCAAAGCTCAACTCAACACTTCTTGACAGGTTGGTATTGATGTTCACTTTATCGTTAACAAATGTCTGCCCTTTGTTCCAGCGGCCATCAAGCGAAAGGTGAACATTTAATCCCGCAAATCTGAGCGGAGTGCTGAACTCAACATTGGCATTCAAAAGATAATTGTCCTTTACATTCATCAAATGGATGGTTTGAACCAGGCTATCCGTCACGGTCATATTGTAACCAACCCTGTCGTTGGAATAGGTTCCACCCAAACGTGCAAACACGGATGTTTGCGAAAACTGGTCAAACAACAGCCAGTTGGCGTACAGATCATGACCCGTTTCAGGTTTCAGCCGGCGGTTGCCGTAAAAAAGTGACAGTGGGTTGGCGTTTTCAACCACCGGCACCAGCATTGAAATCTGTGGAGCATTCACGGTTGTATTGTAGTCAAGACTGATCCTGTGACCTGTCTTATAGTCTGATTCCCAGCTGAAAGACGGCAGTAATCTGGTGTATCTTTGCGCAAAGAATGAACTGCCATTGAGGACATTACGGGTTTCTGCCATAGCAGTTGAAATACCGATTACGATCTTTGATTTTTTAAAATTACGCCTCAGATTCACGCCGGGGGTCAGCTGGAAGGAAGTCCTGCCAAAATGGGGGCTGAGACTGTCGATGGCTGCATTACCATCACCCGGAACGCCTTGTTCCCGGTTGAGATAATCGAAGTCAACATTGGCCCGGACTTCCGGTTCCAGATACAAACCATTTGCTATTCTGATCAGTGAACTGCCCGATAGACCATAACTATGATTCCCACTCCTGTTATCGCGGAATTGAAAATCGGTGACCGGATCCACTGAACCAAGATACCGGGAGATGTTCCGGCGGTCATTATTGCTCATTCCGGCTGCAAATCCGGCATTGGCCCCGGCGGTAAATAATCTGAATGCTCCTTTCCCCCTCTTCATGAAGGAAAAAGATCCATTTCCTGTAAGGTTGTTTCTTTTTAGGTTTGCATGAGCTTCCAGGTTGTTGATCAGATCTCCGCCAGTGTACGCCCTGGCCAGTGAAACAGCATCTTCTGTTGCATCTGTTAACCCGATGCTTCCGTTAAAGATAAGTGTTCTTGTACTGTCCGATTTATCTTTCCAGCCAAGATTAACCCTGTGCGAAAAATTTCGGCTGTCTTCGTGATTGTCTTCCAGCGTGTTATATTCGTTCCCGTAGGTATAATTCCGGGTTGAAATCGACTGTTTCAAACTTCTGCTACTTCCGTTTCCCAGGTAACTGACATACATCCTGTTGTTTTTCTCCGGCTCAAAAGAGTAATTTAAACCTCCGGCACCGGAGGTAACGAGCCCGTTGATGCTCTGTCCGAAGTTGACCGGCAGATCGGTGTCGCTGGTTATCGACAGCTTCATCGAGCCACTGCCCATCATAGCCGGAAATCCGCCATTGAAGTCGATATAGTCCTGAAAACTGAATCCAAACTGATTGATGTTGTTCAGCATGCCAAGCATGGCAAACTGGTTTTTTGCCGTGAAGCGGTAAACCTTTGCTGAAGCCGAGTAGTGCGAGTCGCTTCCTGCCCCGGCCCTGATATCACCCAGCCAGGCCTGTTTCCTGCCATCCTTGAGCAAAAAATTGATGGTTTTCTCCCTTGAATTATCCTCAATTCCGGCAAGTTCAGAAGCTTCTGATTTCTTATCATACACCTGCACTTTATTGATGGCATCTGCAGGAAGGTTTTTGGTAGCGACTTTCGGATCAGAACTGAAAAATTCCTTTCCATCCACCATAACGTTCTGCACATCCTCGCCCATGGCCTTGATGTTGCCCGCCCTGTCGACTTCCACTCCGGGAAGTTTACGGAGGAGGTCCTCAGCCACGGCATCGGGCCTGGTTTTAAAGGCCCCTGCATTATATTCAATGGTGTCCATTTTGACAACAATGGGAATGTGTTCGGCCACCACTTCAGCCGAAGGAAGATTAAGTGGCTTTATTCTCAGGACTACAATACCGAAATCGCCGGCCTGTTCAGGCATTTTCAGTAACTTATAGAATGTCTGGTAGCCAATAAAAGCCACCTGCATAAGGTAAGTGCCGCGGTTTATCTTTTTTATTTCAAAAGTCCCTTTATCGTTGGTAATCCCAAAAAAAGCAAGGGCTGAATCGGACGGTTTCATAAGGGCAACCGTTGCATAGGGCAGCGGCTTACCAGCCTCATCCATTACCATTCCTGACAAACCTGACTGGGAAAACAGGGTCATTGGCAACAGCAATAACAATACTGAATAGAATTTAATCATGGTCTGGTTGTTTTATGCGAACCGGGTCCTGCTTTCAAATTAGTGAATACCGGGTGCCCCTATTGAAATTTACTTTACTCACTACTCGCAACTCATAACTCATAACTCACTACTCATAACTCATAACTCACTACTCCTTACTCCTTACTCCCTACTCCCTACTCCCTACTCCCTACTCAACACCGGTTACTGCCCGATCTTAATCATAATCGCAGTTCCTCCTTCCCCCTGCATTTCACCGGTCTTCTCTTCCACAATTTTATTAAACTCGTCCCGGGTGACTTTCTTCCCTTGTCTGGGCCTGACCAGTAAAGCGGCTACATCACCATCGGTTAACGAGGTTGCGGAAAAGATCCTTTTGCCTCCATCCACATTCACTTCCAGGATCATGCCGGGCAATCCATGATACTTCCCCGGACCGGTTGAAACCGGAATCGAAGGTGTAAACCAGGCCACAGTTCTGACGGTATCTTTCTGGTAAAAAGCCTCCATACACGGATACCCCAGGATATCGCGGCGGTTTCCTGTCAGTTTCCACGAAAGTGAATCAACCGCTGATTCAATCAGAAACAGCCTCGACATGAAATCGCGTTGCTCGGTTACTTTCTGATTCTTAATATCAAAATACAGCTGTTCATCGGGTTCATCCATTTTGATAACCATGGTTCCACCTCCTGCCATTTCTTCGGTAACTTCCTGATCTTCGTTTTTCTTTCCGTTAACATAAATCGAAGCATCCGGTGTATAGTGCAGCAGTTTGACAGATTTGCGTTCCTTTGGAAGCATTTCAGATATAGCGGCATCCATCCCGTCAAGGTGGATTTCAAGTTTCATGGTTTCATTGTAAACCACTGTACCCGACTGGGCTGAAGCGGCCGTTGCCAATGCAATTGCACCAATAAAAATCAATGTCTTTTTCATATTTTCATGTTTTATGGAGCAAATTTAGGGCGGTCAGTTAAAGGGAATGGTTAACCCGCGGCCAATTAAGGTTAATTAAGGTTAATGCAGAACCGGTTCACCTGAGAATCAGCTATTTTTGTGCTCAGAATAAGTCATTTGATTGATAACTTTACCCTGATCAGCGCACTGATTTGAAAACCCTCTCCAACATAGCCCGGATAAGGATCATGATGATTGCAGCACAGTTGCTCCTGACGGGCTTTGCCCTTCACTGGCTGAATATGCAGTATAAGGAACGGCAGCAATTGCTGGCAAAGGAGATCAACGAAGCCTGGTCCGATTCACAAAAACAGATGATTGACTCTATGCTGATGCATCAATACATCGCACCGGCGCTCGATACCTCTTCCAGAATTGACTTCCGGTTTGAGTTCAACACCGATTCCATCAAAACTGTTACAGGAAGCGGTCATACCCAAACTTCTGCAGTTTGCATGCCTGTACTTGCCATGCCTGCCTCAGGAAGCCGGATAATCGTAAATATTTCAGATTCATCCGGTACCCGAACCATCAACGGAAAAGGCGATCAGACCGTTATGACCAGAGATCTGGTATTACAGGGCGTGAAACTTTTCGTCAATACACACTCGGATGTTTCAGGAAATAAGCCCGATCTGTCATCAACCTTGATGATGAATCCGGATACTTCGTTGATGAAAACCGTATTTTTCGACCGCATCAGGTCCATTGATCCAAGGATCCGGATCCGCTGGAGCGCCGACAGTATCGTTGACAGCAACGGCATGAAGCGGACATTTGTCTATCAGATGGTTACAGGTGACAAGAACCTGGAAGCCGGAATTGACGGTTACCGTCTGATCATCATCCGGGGAATCTGGCCGCAGATCACCTTCGCACTGTTGCTCATATTTCTCACAGCAGCTGTATTCTACGCCAGTTTAAAAAGCCTTAAAGCACAGATCACCCTGAACAATCAGCGGAATGATTTTATCCGGAACATGTCGCACGAGCTGAAAACACCTGTAGCAACAGTAAAAGTTGCGCTTGAGGCCCTGAAAAACTTTAACCGCCGCAATGATCCGGTAGTCATGGACGAATACCTTGATATGGCCACAGCCGAAACCAACCGCCTCGAAATGCTGATCAGTCGTGTTATGAATATTTCGGCAAGTAATGGCGGGGTGATTAAGCCCAATCTTGAACCAGTGATTATCAATGAATTGATATTGGATGTTTTGCAGGCTTTCAGGCCCAGGATCGAAGCTGAAAAAGCAATCATAACACTCAACCTGCCGGAACAGAGTATTTCAGCCTACCTTGACCGGCTGCATATGCAGGGTGCCATTCTAAACCTGATCGATAACAGTCTGAAATACAGTACCCCTCCGGCTGAAGTCGAAATCACCCTGGCTTCAGGTAAGAATGAGATCAACATATCGGTTGCCGACAGGGGTATAGGTATACCGGCAGAATACCGTACCCGGATTTTTGAAAAATTCTTCAGGGTTCCCACCGGCGATCTGCACAATGTAAAAGGTTACGGACTCGGGCTTAGCTATGCTGAAATGGTCATGAAACAACATGGGGGAAGCATCGGATTTTATGAACGTCAGGGAGGTGGAAGCATCTTCATTCTCACGCTACCCATCACCACCTCATGAAGACACGGGTACTCTACATCGAAGATGAGCCGTTCCTTGGAAGGATCGTCAGCGAGACCCTGCAGCAACAGGGATTTGATTTGCGCCTGGTGGCCGATGGTGCTCTTGTGATGAAAACTTTGCGATCGTTCCATCCTGACATCTGTGTGCTCGACATCATGCTACCCAATGTGGATGGATACACCCTTTGCCGGGAAATCAGGGCACAGAATCCCGGTCTCCCGGTGATTTTCCTCACGGCCCGAAGCGAAACCAGCGATCTTGTCAAAGGTTTTGAAGCCGGAGGTACCGATTATATCAAAAAGCCCTTCAGCATGGAGGAGCTGATTGTACGCATCAACAACCAGTTGCAGCTTTTGTCATCTTTAAAGAAAACCCTTCCTGACAAAGACCTGTTGCTTGGCAGGTACCGGCTTTCGGTCAGCCGATACGAACTGATCTCTCCAACGACCACCCACAAGCTTTCGGCCAGGGAGATGGAGATCCTTCTTTTACTTACTTCCGGCAGCAACCGAGTGGTTGAACGCCGCGACCTCCTGTTGCAGGTGTGGGGCGATGATTCTTTTTTTAACTCCCGCACCCTTGATGTATATGTGAGGAAACTGAGGTCACTTTTCGCGGAAGATCCGAATATTGAACTGGTGACCCTGAAAGGAAAAGGGTATTTATTTCTGGTGAAATCCACTTGAGTTACTAAAACAAACCAGACTGATTGTCTTCACAGGCAATCATCCGACTTTAAAACCATAACTTTTAACGAATGTAATTTCCCTGGTTACTTTCCCCGGAAGATGACTGCGTTGAGCCGTTGCCTGATCCGGGCGAGAAATCCCCAATCATCACGACTGAATTTCAGTATTTCAATCACCTTCATTCCGGTTATCCGGGAATAGGCAAACAGGTATAATACCGAACCCAGGGTATAACTGATGTTGGTCGCCATTACCGCTCCACTGGCACCATAGGAGGGAATCCACAGATAATTCAGTACTACATTCAACACCAGTGCTGGAAGAAAAGCCTTCAATGATGCATCGGGTCTGCCCATTCCCGACAACTGCCCGCTGAGGATCCTGAAAAAGATCACCATCAGAATCCCGGGAAGGATGGTTTGCATAATCAGGATACTGTCGCGGAATTTTTCACCGAAAACCAGGGGAACCACCCAGGGCGCCAGCACTACAATAAATGCTGAGATTACCATTCCGAAAACCAGTGATACCCTCAACAATTTTGCCGTACTCTGGTTCATAGTTGTCTTGTCATCAGCATTGGCAGAGCGGCTCATGATCACAATACTGATTGCCAGTGGAACCTGCCATAGCAATTCGGCTACCGAGACCCCCAATGAGTAAATACCTACCTCCACGGGGGTTGACAGAGCCTTAAGGAGTAAGACATCCAGTCTGTAATTCAGTTGAATGACAAGAAATGACAAGGCATAAACAACACCGGTCTGCAGTAGCTTCCCGATAAGGTGATTTGAGAAGGAAATCCTGATTTTAAACCGGGCGATCAGTTTGACCAATGCCACCAGGGCAACCACCCCGTTTGAAAGAACCATCGATAGCATCGCTCCGTTGAGGCCCCACCGGAATATCAGGACAAACAGCAGGGCAAAAAACAGCATCAGTGCTCCTGCCAGCCAGTTCATCAGGTTGGCCGAAGGGATCTCTTCCTTTCCCAGAAAAATACCACCGGTATAAACAGCTGTAAGCCGCAACGGTATAATAACCAGCGCCATACCCATCAGTAACATTGAATACCCGGCGGTATTGACGAAAAAGTAAGCGATTCCGCTGAAAAGAATGCCGGCTAATGAAGTCAGCATCAGGATGGTCATAACAGCCGAGACGATCTCATTGTCGCTGTGTTTTCCCGATCCGATCACATGGACTGTGGTGGCACGTATACCCATCTGGAAAAAACTGACCACGAGCATTGGAACGACAAGAACAGAAGTGTAAAGACCATAATTGGCCGGGCCCAATACCCTTACCAGCAATATGACCAGCAGCAGGTTCGAAACCAGGGTAAAAACATTGGTGCCGAATACACTGGCAATATCCTGAAAATAACTTCTTTTTGCCAATTTTTACTTTTTAAATTTGATGTCAGAGGACGGATACAATTTCCTTTCGCTGAGTCACCTGAGTCGCTTTCTTTCGCTTAGTCGCCTGTTTCGCTTCAGTCGCTCCACTTGTGGTGAGCCTGTCGAACCATCGCTCCATCGCCTTTGAACAGCTGAAGGCTATTGAACCCCTTGAACGGCGAAGTTATTGAACCTCTTTTATCTTCTCCAGGGCCTTTTCACAAAGCGCCTTAACAGTGATTTTCTCGAAGAAGATATAAGGTGGAATGTTGACTCCGAATTTAGTAAGTACATCCTGTTGCAGCTGAACGGCCTTCATAGAGTTGAGTCCATAAACTGAAATCGCTTTTGCCTGATCAATCTGGTCGAAGGGAATTTTGAGATGAATATGGATCCAGGCAATCAGCCAGGCCTGCAGAGATGTTAAATCTGCCACTACACTCCCGGTAGGTGATTCTTTTGATGCCCAGACAGATTCTCCCACCACTTCGAGTGATTTCTGAAGAAAGCCCTCCCTGCATGCCTTCCGTTGGATTTTACCGCTGGAGGTCTTCAGAATACTGGCGGTCCTCAGCAATTGAATGGCATAAACATCCTGTTCGAAATCTTCAGCAACCTGCTGCCGGATGGCATCGCAGACAGCCTCTACATCCAGGTTTCTGATGGCAGAACGCTCCACTTCAGCCACAATCACCAGTTTTTCATCGTCATCAGTATCTATTGAAAAAGCAGCACTGGCATTCGGACGCAGAGCCGGATGGCTGGCTTCTGCGACAAATTCTATGTCCTGTGGATAGTAATTTCTGCCCTGGAGGATAATCATATCCTTCAGCCGCCCGGTAATATACAATTCCCCCTGATCGAAGAAGCCAAGATCTCCGGTGCGCAGGTATTTCACAGATAAATCCCCTCCTATTGTGGCTGCAAATGATTCCCTTGTTTCAGCTTCCTTATTCCAGTAACCTGCAGTAACTATGGAACCCGAAACCCAGATCTCCCCGACTTCATCATCATTGCACAGGTCAAGCGTTTCCGGATTCACGATTTTAACTTCTGTATCCAGCCAGGGATGACCCACACCCACCAGAAATCTGGCATCGTGATCCGTTTCAGCGGCTTTTTTTATTCTGTTCATCGCCAGTGCATCTGCTGAAACGCATAAGTAAACCGGGCCTCTACCAGCAGGTGGTCCCGAAATAATCAATGTTGTTTCAGCCATGCCATAGCATGGATATAACATCGGGGTTCCGAATCCGAAATCCCTGTATGTTTCAATAAATCTAGCGAAAGTTGATTTACGGATGGGCTCGGCACCACAATACAGTGTACTGAGGGATGATAAATCAAGCCCTGCCCTTTCCTCAACGGGTATGCCCTCCACACAATGGTCGAAGGCAAAATTGGGGGCACCGCCATGGGTACCTTTGTATTTCGAAATGGCTTTCAGCCATCTCAATGGCTTCTGAATAAATGCCACCGGTGGTATTATAACACCCGGATATCCGTTAAAAACGGGATCAATCACTCCGTCGATCAATCCCATATCGTGAAAACTGGGCAGCCAGGTTACCGAGACACTTTTGCGCGAAAGGCTGAAGCTGTTCCTGATAAACATGGCATTGCGCAGGATGTTCCTGTGCGTAACCATAACGCCTTTGGGCTTCCCCGTGGAACCGGAAGTATATTGTAACAATGCTACATCAGCAGGTTGAGAGGGCGCAGTATTTATCCAATTGCTGGTATCGCCCTGTAAACAATCCTCAACCTGCAGCCATTTTAGTCCTTTCAACTCTTCCAGATCGGAAAATGAACGTTCGAAAGACTGAAAAATATCGGCTATACATAAAACTATCGTTGCTCCTGAGTCAACAACCAGCGTTTTAATCCTTTCAAGGGAACGGTTCTTTCGGGGTGTATAAGCGGGAACAGCAATGATACCGGCAAAAAAACATCCGTAAAGCGCTTTTACAAACTCCAGTCCCGGAGGAAACAACATCAGTGCCCGTTCCCCTTTTTCACCGATTCCGGCCAACTTACCCGCTATACCAGTAGCAGCCTGATATAATTCGACATAGGTGATCCTTTCCTCATCATCATCGCCGTCTCTCAGGAAAACATAGGCAGTTTCATCAGGGGTATGGATTGCCCTGGCTTGAATGATTTCAGGAAGGGTAAAAGTGAAAGTATCCTGTTCAGTTATTGTATCTTTAATGAAGTTATCCGGTGCCATAGAAACGGGGATGGTTTGTGCTGTGCAAAAATAGAAAACTCCCGTTGGAATCAATGAACAGTTAACAGTTAACAACGAACAATTAACAATTACAAGGTCAGTGGTCAGAGATTGGTAGTCGGAGGTCAGAAAGATAATGAGGTAAGAGGTAGGAGGTAAGAGGCACGAAATATTCAAAGATCCAGAGTTCGGAGGCCGGAAGTCAGAGGTCAGAAAGAAATTGAGGTAAGAAGAAAAAAGTAAGAGTTACGAAGGTATTACTCAATTTTCAAACTTTAAATCATCGAATCCGGCATCGGCAAGCAGCGATCCGAAATTTCACTTCAGAGGTTTCACCTTTCTTTGGTTGAATTTCCAGTAAACCTTAAGAAAAATACCCAGAAACCTCCCCAGTGTATTACGCATCTGGTATGGCAAATAATCGCCAAGCAACAACAGCCTGTACATCAGCCAGCCGTAAACCTGCATGGGGAGCGTCTTAACCCAGACTCCGAAACTGAACCCCGGAAATTCAGGTTCATAGCCTGCCAGCCTTCCGGTCTTTCCTGCAACCATATCAGCTGTGCGGATTTGCTTCGGGCTCATCTCTGTTTTCCACAGGTTCATCCGTGAGGTTGAGATCGGATTGAGCAGGCTTTTATGTATAACCCCGATCTCGCCGGAACCGGCATAAGCCTTTTCAACTTCTGATTTCTTCTCGTAAAAATTCATCACAGAGGGGTCAAAATCAATCCCAAGAAAATCGCAGAGTTTGCCGAATTCCGGTTCGGGATTGGCAGCCAGGTCTTCGTATCTGAGCGCATAAACCAGTCCGGGATGCTGCTTCCTGAGTGTAGAAGCCAGGCGCCAGGCAAACTTCCATCGATAAACCACCAGCGGCACAATGGGTACTTCAAAATTCACATTGGTGAGCGAGAGGTAATTGTCACGGTAGTCGCGTGTCAGATGGATGATTTTCGCTTCCGGGAAAAGCCTGTGGATACGGCGGATGTAAAGCGAATAATAAGGGTTTTTATCTCCGATCAGGTGTATCTGTTGTTTATCATATACCGATTTATAGGCCAGGCAAACCTGCTTTACCATGGCTTGAAAGGTACATTCTCCCTTAATTTTCAACAGATGCGCCTTGAGGTCTTCTGCAGAAATCAGCCACTTATCAAAATAACGCTGTTTCATCAGATCGTTCGTAAACGATTGAATAACAACATCATCCCAAAATATAATTTTCCCGTAGTTCTTGTAAAGGCTGATAATAAAGGGACTTTCAGGGGGTATGATTACATGCGGGTGTGCTTCAAACAGCATCCTCAGCATGGTGGTACCTGAGCGTGGACGGCCGATGATAAAGAACATTGGAACATCTGACAATGGCTGGCCTGAAGCGGGATTATTCATTGAACAACAAAAGAAACGTGAAGTTGGCAAATTTAGGGAATATCTGTCAGGGAAATGCCCCTGAGGGTTTATCTCACCGAAATTGCTTTATTTTGCACCTTTGATTCCCGTTTACCCATGCTCTTCAATTCCTTTGAATACCTTATTTTCCTTCCGTCGGTAGTTGTCCTTTATTTTACCCTTCCGGTAAAGTGGAGATGGTTGTTGCTCCTTTTTGCCAGCTACTTTTTCTATATGTGCTGGAAAGCAGAATATGCCATTCTGATTCTTTTTACCACGCTGGTTGATTATTTTGTGGCATTAAAAATGGGCAGGGAGCCTTCCCGCAAAAAGAAGAAACGCTGGCTGGTAATGAGTATCCTTGTTAATCTGGGGATGCTGGCCGGGTTTAAATATTTGAATTTTTTCTCCGAAAGTGTGAATGCCCTGATGCAGATCACCAACAGCGGTTATTCATTTCCCTTGTATCATATCCTGCTGCCGGTTGGTATTTCGTTTTATATATTCCAGTCGCTCAGCTATACCATCGATGTTTACCGGGGCATTCAGCCGCCTGAAAAACACTTCGGGAAATTCGCGCTGTATGTTTCCTTTTTCCCGCAACTGGTTGCGGGACCCATTGAGCGGTCGACCAGTCTGCTGCCGCAAATCAATGCACCACGTCCTTTTAATCAGCAAAACCTGATCAGCGGTCTGAAGCTTATTCTGTGGGGATTTTTTAAAAAACTTGTGATTGCCGACCGGCTAGGTATGTTTGTCGGCCTGGTGTATGAAAACCCGGGGGAGTTTAACGGTCTGCCGGTAATCCTTGCCACCATGCTGTTTGCGTTCCAGCTTTACTGCGATTTCTCGGGATACACCGATATTGCCCGGGGCTCAGCCCGGATCATGGGTTATGAACTTATGATAAACTTCAACCGGCCACTGATTGCCACTTCACTCCGCGATTTCTGGAACCGCTGGCACATCTCGCTCACCACATGGTTCCGCGACTACCTGCTTTATTCGCTTCCATATATCCGCGACAAAAAGATCATACAGTCAAAGATCTACCGCAACCTTGTCATCACGTTTCTTTTAATGGGACTCTGGCATGGTGCCGCCTGGACTTTTATCATCTTTGGCCTTTTTCACGGATTGATGCTGGTGGTGGAAAGCCTGGCCGAAAAGCCGGTTGGCCGGTTTCATGAATTAACCGGGATCAATCATCATCCGGGCATTATAAAGGCGCTTGGCATTGCATACATGTTTATCATGGTGGTATTCTCCCTGTTTTTTTTCAGGGCAAACAGCCTGGAAAACAGCCTGATTTTGTTAAAAGAAGCATTCGATTTCAGCAACACAGCTGAATCTTTGAAAGCCATGCTCAGGAACCTGGAGTTTGTTTTCGGCATCCTGATGGTGATTCTGCTGCTTGTAGCGGAGCATTTCCATGCGAAATACAACCTGGTTAAAGTCATTGCAGCCAGGCCGGTTTTTGTCAGATGGACTGTATACATCGGCTTTATCTTTTTTGTACTGCTGTTTGGCGTACTGCATCAGCAGAAATTTATTTATTTTCAGTTCTGATTTCACAATAGTCCATTAATATTTGGTCTCACGCAAAGACGCAAAGACAATACTGTAATCAAAATGGAATCAAAATTATTAATGAATTATTGGATTCAAACTCAGTGGTTATGTTTAGTCGATTGTTTTACAATCCATTGACAGAATCTAACTCCTGATTATTGAATCAAAAAAAACTTTACGACCCTGCCAGCCGGTCTACCCGCCGAAGGAGGGCAGGCTGGTTCGCTTTTTTGTTGAGACACGAACTGACGGCATAAACTGATTTATGAAAGGCAAATCAATAAAACGTATCCTCCTGTTCGCCGCACTTATCGTGCTGGTCAACATAGCCCTGGATCTGTCATTCAAGGCTTTTTCGGTGCACAACATCCTGAACCGGAGGATGGACGAACAGTTTGCAGCTTACAATGACACATTGAAATACCTTGCCCTCGGCAATTCGCACAACTGCATCAATACCCTCATCCTGGAGAACAGTTTCAATTATGGTTCGCCCAGCGAAAACTACATCCAGTCGTATTACAAATTGAAACACATCCTGGAAAAGACCGGAAAGAAACCGGAATATGTCATTCTTCAGGCCGATATCTCAACTTACGGGCCTAAAATCGCCGATCGCTACGAGTACAATTCCTACTGGATCGATTACATAGATTACCCGGAATTAGCCAGGATCAAGGGCGACAGAACCATCCTCACCAAATGGCTCGAAGGTAGATTCTTCTCCTATGCCGGCAACTACAAGGATGTTCAGCTTTCTATCCTTTACAGGATTAAAATCAAAACACTGGAGATGCACAACGGCTACCGCCCTCACAGAGACTATAAGAACTTCGCCGATGAAACCAACAAACGAAAACTGGCCTGGGACAAGGCCAATCTTTTCCTTACAAAGGGGGTTTATCTCGACAACTCCATTAAGATCTACTTTGAAAAAATCCTGCAACTATGTCAGGCAAACAAGGTCAGTGTGATCCTTGTCCGTTACCCGATGACGAAGGAATTCAACGACGAAGAAATGAAGATCGTTCCTGCTGACAAACTGTTTTCGGAAATAGAATCCATTGCTTCCCGATATCCGGTTTACAAGGGTCTGTTCGACTACCACAGTATCTTTTTCAGTCATCCCGAATATTTCTTCGATCCTGATCACCTGAACATCAAAGGGTCGGATCTTTTTACCAGGCAGTTTGCCCGGGATATGGAGAATCTTGAATCAGGACTTTCTGCGGAATAATCCTGAAAACAGCCTTGCCAACAGCAGAGGCCCCTTGCTCAGTATTTTCTCCCTCATGCGGTAGGGAAACCGGTCGAAGAGGCTGGTCAGCAGATATATGCTCTTTGCATAGAACACGCCGGGAATCGCCAGTATGGCGATCCAAAGGCTGAATTCCAGATATTTCCGCTCATACCCGGCCAATCCGGCATACCTGCCGGCCACCTGATCGGCTATCCGGACCTGGGTTTCGCTCATCGACTTTTTCCACAGTCCAAGCCGGCTGGTATTGATGGGATTAAAAAGGCTTTTATGATGCTTTTCAAGCACTTCCGCAGGATAAGTTTCCTCTGCCCTGCTTTTTACTTTATAGAAGTTGAATACTTCAGGCAAATAGGGAATATCAAGAAAATCAGCAATCTTACGGAAGTAGTTTTCGGGCTCCGACACCAGATCTTCATACCGGAGGAAATAGAAGGAGTCGGGGTGCTTTTGGGCCGCTTTAAGTGCCTTCTGATAAAAATACTTCCATTTATAAATCACCAGCGATACCACCGGGACTTCAAAATCGACCCGGTTAACTGAGTGGAAATTATCACGGTAGTCGCGCAGAATATAGATGAATTTTGCTTCAGGGTATATCCTGAGCAATCTTTCGGTGTAAATCGTATAGCCATGATTCTTGTCGCCGATCATGCTGATGCGCTCTTTCGGAAACAGGGAAATATAGCTGAGGTAAACCACCTGGCAGATATCCCTGTATGTACGGGATCCCTGACATTTCAAAAGGTCTGTTTTCAGACGGCTGTGATCAATGTTCCAGGAACTGAACTGCCACTGTTTCAGCAGATCTGAATAAAACCGTTCAAGATCCTTTTCTGTCCAACGGGTGATTTGTCCGTATGCCGGAAATAAGTTCAGTACAAACTGGCATTCCCACGGGATCATAATGTTCGGATGGGCATCAAACAGTGACTGGAGCAGGGTAGTACCGGTGCGTGGCCTGCCGATGATAAAGAATAACGGAATCTGCTGAGGTTGCTCCATCTTATCCATTAACGAATGGCAAATATAAAACTTTGATAACGATTCCTCCCTTTAAATGGTGAAAGATCCGGGATATAAAAAAGGCCACAGGCAGTCAACCCATGGCCTTTCATTCCGGTAATGCCGGATCATCAATCCTATTTTGAAGGAACCCCGGTGGTTCTTGTCCAGGTCAGGGTCTTGCTCATCAGCGATAAGCCGGCCATGGCTGTGACTTCCATGGCATCGTTGTTCTTAATCAGCTTTGCCTTACAATCGAAGGTTTTTCCCATTTGCGGCAGATATGCTTTCCCACCTTCGTAGGTCTTTGTTTTGGTATTATACCTGAGGTTGGAAACCATGCGTGTTCCGACGATCGGGTTTTTCCTTTTTGATTTGTCCGGATTATTCACGTCAGTCAATGGCTTGCCGTTTTTATCCTTATTTTGTCTTACCCATACGATCTTGCCATGATAAACCGCCGTAAGCCAGTATCCAGAAATGTCTTTAACGGTAGTGGTTGGGTTATTCTTAGGTGGAACTACCGAAGGTTTAACCGGGTTAACCGGTTTTTTCTGGTTTGAGGGTGCCACCTGTTTGTTGGGTGCCTTATCTGCCGAAGCCGGTGGGGCTACTTTTTTAACAACCACAGCGGATTTTGCAGGTGCTTTTTCCTGGGTCGTCTGAGCACTGACCTGCGCAAAAGTGAGAGAAAAAGAAAACAGAAAAGTCACGAATAGAACACTGTATTTCATACTGAAAAAAGGTTTTAAGATGAATGGATAATCCCGGAATGCCGGATTTTGAATCGATCATGCAAATATAACGCCATAATTCTGATTGAAAAGAAAAAACCCCCTGAATCAGGATGAGTTAAATTTGTCAAAGAAATACCGGGAGCCTTTTTTCATCTGATGGACCATGAATTTATGTCTGGTTAATTTTCTTATACAATCAAGAGTCCATCAAAAAATCAATAATTGCAGGAATTGGTTATTTTAGCAGGCTGAAAGCATCCGGCATGAAAATTCCCTTCAATAAGCCATATTTTACCGGGCGTGAAGCCTTTCACCTTTCACAGGCTGCCATTACCGGCAAGCTTTCCGGCAATGGCAATTACACCCGCGATTGTCAGCTGTTTTTTGAGAAAAAGTATGGTTTTAATAAAACCCTGCTCACCACCAGTTGCTCTGATGCCCTTGAAATGGCGGCGCTGCTGCTTGAAATCAAACCAGGGGATGAAGTCATTATTCCTTCGTACACCTTTGTATCTACGGCCAATGCTTTTGCCCTCAGGGGGGCAACCATCGTTTTTGCGGATTCCGGCACCCTGAATCCAAACATTGATCCTTCGCTGATTGAAGCGCTGATTACCCCGAAAACCCGTGCCATTGTGGTTGTCCATTACGGCGGTATCGCCTGCGAGATGGATACCATCTCTGAAATAGCCGGCCGGTATAACATTGCCATTGTAGAGGATGCTGCCCAGGGGGTTGATGCCTTTTACCGTGACCAGCCGCTTGGCAGCATTGGCAAACTGGGTACTTTTTCGTTTCACGAAACCAAGAACATTACCTCCGGCGAAGGTGGTATGCTGATCGTTAACGACCCGGCAATGATTGGCAAGGCTGAGATTATCTGGGAAAAAGGGACCAACCGTGCTGCCTTTGCCCGGGGTGAGGTTGAAAAATATGAGTGGGTCGGACTCGGAAGTTCATTTCTCCCCAATGAACTGACCGCTGCCTTTTTGTACAGTCAGCTTGAGCACCTGAAGATCATCCAGGAGAAAAGATTACAGATATGGCAGGAATACCATAGCCGTCTTTCAACTCCAGCAACAGAAGGCTATTTTTCACTCCCATACGTACCTGAATATGCCAGACACAATGGTCACCTGTTTTACATCACGACCCGGAATTCAGGAGAACGCGACCGGTTGCTGGCACATCTTCTCTCAAATGGAATCCATGCCGTGTTTCATTATCTTACCTTGCACAATTCACCCTATTTCAGCACTCTGCATGATGGCCGGAAATTGCCTCAAGCTGACCGGTATGGGGCGACCCTGTTAAGGCTTCCTTTCTATTCCGGATTACAATCCGATGAAATTGATTACGTGACCACGATGATCCGGGCTTTTTACAAGAAGTAACATATGTCGAAAAGCATCGTTTTCAGGTCGGGACGGGCAGCCTGGATCATCATTGCAACCTTTCTGCCAACTGCCATTGGCATTGCCCTCTTTTTTACCGGCCCCTGGTTTCTGGGCTTACTATTTCTGCCTGTAATGATCATGACCATCCCGATATATTTCAGAACATCCTATACCATTCATGACATTGATCAGCTCACCGTAGTCTGCGGGTTGATGTATAAAAAGACTTTCAACATCAATGATATCAAGGGTGTGAAACCAAGCAGCAATGTCATGTCTGCCCCGGCACTTTCGATGAACCGGCTGGAACTGAGGTTTCAAAACAAGGAATTTTTACTGATTTCACCGGTAAAACCGGATCAGTTTATCGAAGCGCTGCTGGCGATCAATCCCGCAATCGAGGTGAAGAAAAAATAGGGACTATATACAGAATATGGCAGCTATGGTGACCCGAAATGTTATGTCTCCGGATAATAATCAGCGAATCAATCCCTGAAACTAAAGGAAACCAAGATCCAGCATCGCTTCTTCCGACATCATATCCTTGCTCCAGGGCGGATCAAAGGTTAATTCAACAATGCAATCACTGATCCCCTGAATTTCTTTCACCGAATCTTTTACCTCAACAGGTAACGATTCTGCCACCGGACAATTGGGGGCGGTGAGGGTCATGGTGATGTGGGCAACGGAATCGCTGTCAATGCTGATGTTGTAAATCAGTCCGAGGTCATAGATATTCACGGGAATCTCAGGGTCAAACACCCTTTTAAGTCGTTCTATGATCTGGTCTCCCAGGCGGAGGGTTTTTTCGTGATCCATCATGGGGTACAAGTAAAAAGTTCAAAGTTTAAAGCTCAAAGTTTAAAGTTCACCCGCACGAGCGGGCTCAATGAAATCAGGGTTACAGGGTTGCAGAGTTACAGGGTTGCAGAGTTACAGGGTTTATCCGGCAACTATCATGACCATTGTTCCAAAATTCCTCCATTCCTTTGGTCACCCTGAGCGTAGTCGAAGGGCATTCACTCCGAAATCACAATCCGTAATCTAATCAACCATCACCCGGTCACCCCATCGCCTGCTTTGTCTTGAAAGCTAGTGCGTACATCTTAATCTGTTTGATCATTGACAGCAATCCGTTTGAGCGCGAGGGAGATAAATGCTGGGTAAGTCCAATATCATTCAGGAAGTCGGTCGATGAATCAAGGATTTCCTGGGGCGTGTGACCGGTAAAAACCCTGATCAGAAGGTTGGCAATGCCCTTGGTAATCACCGCATCACTATCGGCTGTAAAATGAATGCAATTTCCGTCAAATTCCGCATGTAGCCATACCCTCGACTGGCAGCCTTCGATCAGGTTGCTTTCCACTTTGAACTTATCTTCAATCAATGGAAGGGATTTACCCAACTCGATCAGGTAGTTGTATTTATCCATCCAGTCATCGAAATTATCAAATTCGCTTACGATCGTACTGCTGCTTTCCTCAATCTTCATCATTGACTCCGTTTTTCAGACACGAATTTAAAGAAAAAGTGCTTCCACTTTCAGAATGGCTTCCATCAATTTGTCAATTTCCTCCTTTGTATTGTAAAATGCAAAGGAGGCCCTGATGGTTCCGGGAATGCCGAGGCTGTCCATCAAAGGCTGTGCACAATGAGTGCCAGTCCTTACAGCGACGCCAAACCTATCGATAATGGTCCCTGCATCATACGGGTGAATTTTATCAATCATGAAAGAGATCAGGCTGGCTTTTTCAGGTGCATTGCCTATGATCCTGATCAGAGGATCACGGCTGAACTTTTCATTGGCATACAACAGCAATTCATGTTCGATGGCTGCTATATTTTCAATTCCAATTCCGTTAATATAATCGATGGCTGCTCCGAACCCAAGTACATCGGCAACATTGGGAGTCCCGGCTTCAAATTTAAACGGGAGTTCGTTGTAAGCAGTCTTTTCAAAAGTCACACTTTTAATCATTTCACCACCTCCCTGGTAGGGTGGCATTGAGTTGAGCAGTTCCTCCCTTCCGTATAGCCCGCCAATTCCCATTGGACCATAGACTTTATGCGCAGAAAATGCATAGAAATCGCATCCGATGTCCTGAACATCCACTTTCATATGCGAAAGAGCCTGGGCACCATCGATAAGCACAACAATGCCCTTTTCATGGGCCATCCTGGTTATTTCCCTCACAGGATTTATGGTTCCGAGTGCATTGGAGATGTGGGTTACGGCAAGTAACCTTGTGCGGCTGTTCATCAGCTCTGCCAGTGCCTTCATGTCGAGTGAACCGTCTTCAATAATAGGGCAGACGGTCAGTTTCGCTCCTTTTTCCTCACAGAGCATCTGCCAGGGAACGATGTTGGAATGATGCTCCATTGCAGAAATGAGGATTTCGTCCCCGCTTAAGATGTTAGCCCGACCCCAGGCAGCAGCCACCAGATTGATGGATTCGGTACAACCACGGGTATAGATAATCTCGTGACTATATCTGGCATTCACGAACACCTTTACTTTTTCCCTGACAGCCTCGAATGCTTCCGTTGCCTGCTGGCTCAGGTAATGTACACCCCGGTGGACATTTGAATTCAGATTGGAATAATATGCTACCAGTGCGTCAATCACTACCTGTGGTTTCTGCGTGGTAGCGGCATTGTCAAAATAGACCAGAGGTTTGTTATGAACCAACCGGCCCAGTATAGGAAAATCGGCCCTGATTTCTTCTATTTTCATTGTAATTGATTCAATATCATGATATGTGTTCATTTTCTTTCAGGAATGAGTAGCGTTGAACAGGGACAGGCGACGAGGCCCTTTTCATATATTTGAAGTTACATCATTTATAAAAATAGAATTCCCGAAATCCGAAATCTGTAATCCGAAATTAAATCCTGCTCATATCAATCTCAAAAGCAACTTTCTGTTCTTTGGCATTGCAATGAAGTACACACTGGTCGCAAACAGATAGTTCTCCCCTCAATCTTTTCTTAACGAGATCATCTATCCTCAGGCGTAGTTGTGGAATGGAAATTCTGTTAACAATTTCAGCGGCAAAGGCATACATCAGCAACATCCGTGCATTTTCCATACCAATGCCCCTCGAACGGAGGTAGAACATAGCTTCACTATCTAGCTGACCGACGGTTGCGCCATGGCTGCATTTTACATCGTCGGCATAAATCTCCAGAAATGGTTTGGTGTCAATCACTGCCTTATCGGAAATCAGTATGTTCTTGTTGTTCTGATAGGCATTGGTGCGCTGGGCATCGCGTCTGACAAGAATATGACCATTAAAAACACCACTTGCGTGATCATCGAGAATGCCCTTGAACATTTCATTGCTCGTGCAATCGGGTTGTGAATGGTCAACAAATACCTGGTTATCGATGTGCTGGTTGCGGTCCATCAGGTAAACCCCGAGAATATCGGCATGGGCACCCCGCCCGTTGAGCTTCACATTGGCTTCATTCCGGATCAGGCCGCCGTTCAGGCTGATGGCATTGGTTGAAAGGACAGCGTTGGCTTCAAGCTGAAAATAGATGTTATTGATCAGCGCCGACCGGTCATTCTTATTCTGTAGCTTGTAATGATCCAGTGATGAATTTTCGCCGATTACTGCCTCAGTTACCGAATTGATAAAGCCGATCTGATCATCGACCGAATCGTCACACTGCACGAGTCTGAGACTGCTGTTCCTGCCAAGGATCACAAGGTTCCTGGTTTGCAGAAACACCTCATTCCCTGAATGGATCAGGTTAACCATTTGCACGGTTTCGGTTACGCTGATGTTGTCAGGAACATAGATAAAAACCCCGTCGCGGGCAAAGGCTGTATTCAGAGCTGTCAGGCTGCTATCCGAAGCAGGCGCATATTGCCCGAAATGTTTTTCAATCAGCCCGGGGTGTTTAATGAAGGCTTCGGCAAGACTACAGACCACAACGCCCTGAACTGACTGAGATATAATCTTTCCACGGTCAATGAACTTACCGTTCAGTTGTGCAACCATGAAAGTATCAAAACCGGGCACATCGCATTTAAAAACCTCTTCAAAATCAACTTCACCTGAATCGGCTTCCAGCGGGAAAGAAAAGTTGTGATTCAGCACCTTGCTCAGATCAGTATTACGCCATTTTTCCAGCTTCGTATGTGGAAACCCCTTCTGCTTGAACAGACTGATTCCCTCTTTCCTCAATGCGGAAATCCGGGCACTGTCGTTCTTTCCGATGCGTTCGCTGTTCTCTTCATAGAGTTTCAGGAGTGCATCCCTGGTGTTATAAGATGTTACGATTGTTCCGTCCATAATCTTCATTTCATCCGGTCTTTTTAAACCAGTGATGCCTTAATCCATTCATAGCCTTTTTCTTCGAGTTCAAAGGCAAGTTCCTTACCACCTGAACGAACGATCCTTCCATCGAAGAGTACATGGACGATATCCGGAACTATGTAATCGAGCAGACGTTGATAATGGGTTATTACCACGAAAGCATTATCGGGCCTGCGCAGTTTATTCACCCCATTGGCCACAATTTTCAGGGCATCGATGTCGAGCCCTGAATCAGTTTCATCAAGAATAGCCAGGCTGGGCTCCAGCATGGCCATCTGGAATATTTCATTTTTCTTCTTTTCACCCCCCGAGAACCCTTCGTTTACCGAACGGTTGGCAAGTTTAGCTGTGATTTCAAGCATCTGCTTTTTCTCCTCCATCTTTGCCAGGAATTCATTTGCAGGGATAGGATCGAGACCATGATATTTTCGTTGCTCATTGACTGCGGTACGCATGAAATTGGTAATGCTTACGCCGGGAATCTCGACAGGATACTGGAATCCGAGGAAGATTCCCTCACTGGCACGGTCTTCAATGGGCATCTCAAGCAGGTTTTTTCCTTTAAACAGGACATCTCCTTCATCGATGGTATAAATGTCACGGCCGGCAATCACCGAAGCAAGGGTGCTTTTGCCGGTGCCGTTGGGTCCCATAATCGCATGGACTTCTCCGGGTTTAACTTCCAGATTGATCCCCCTGAGAATTTCCTTGCCATTGATTGAAACATGTAAATTTTTAATGCTGAGCATAGTGTGTTTGGTTGATTTGAGCTTATTTAGAAGCCCTTGGTGAAATGAGAAATTTCTAATTTCTAATATCTGATATCTAATCCTTCCCGCTTCAACTTTAGACTTTAGACTTTAGACTTTTTACCCGGAACTTTAGACTTGGAGATTATTAACCAACACTTCCTTCCAGGCTGATTGATAGCAGTTTCTGTGCTTCAACGGCAAATTCCATGGGCAATTGTTTCAGCACTTCGCGGGCATACCCGTTTACAATCAGACCGATCGCACTTTCGGTGCTGATGCCGCGCTGGTTGCAATAAAAAAGCTGATCGTCAGAAATTTTCGAGGTTGTCGCTTCATGCTCTACAATCGAGGTTTTATTTTCAGTCTTGATGTAAGGAAAAGTGTGGGCACCGCATTTGTCCCCCAATAACAGAGAGTCGCATTGCGAAAAGTTGCGTGAGTTCTCAGCACGCTTGGTCATTTTAACCAGTCCGCGGTAACTGTTGTTACTGAAACCAGCCGAAATTCCCTTGGATATGATGGTGCTTTTGGTATTCCTTCCAAGATGGATCATTTTGCTTCCAGTATCGGCCTGCTGGTAGTTGTTGGTAACAGCTACCGAATAGAATTCACCGACCGAATTGTCGCCCATGAGCACCACACTAGGATATTTCCAGGTGATGGCCGAACCGGTTTCAACCTGGGTCCAGGATATTTTTGAATTATTCCCTTTGCAGATCCCGCGTTTAGTCACAAAATTATAAATACCGCCTTCGCCCTTTTTGTTACCGGGATACCAGTTCTGAACGGTAGAATACTTGACTTCCGCTTCCTTGAGTGCCACTATTTCAACTATGGCCGCGTGGAGCTGATTCTCGTCCCTCATCGGGGCTGTACAGCCTTCCATATAACTGACATAGCTGTTTTCGTCACCGATGATCAGGGTGCGCTCAAACTGTCCGGTATTGGCAGCATTAATGCGGAAATAGGTAGATAGCTCTATCGGGCAACGAACCCCTTTGGGTATGTAGCAGAAAGAACCATCGCTGAAAACTGCTGAATTCAGCGCAGCAAAGTAATTATCGTCCGATGGAACTACGGTTCCCAGATACTGTTTCACAAGATCAGGAACTTTCTGCACCGCTTCGCTGAAGGAGCAGAAGATAATTCCCTGCTTTTCCAGGGTTTCAGAAAATGTGGTTTTCACCGAAACCGAGTCGATAACGGCATCCACGGCTACGCCGCTGAGTTTCTTTTGCTCTTCGAGTGAAATTCCAAGCTTGTTGAATGTCGCGATCAGTTCAGGATCTACTTCATCCAGACTTGAAAGTTCTTTTTTCTTTTTCGGCGCAGCGTAAAAGATGATATCCTGATAACTGATGGGCGGATGGAGCAGATGCGCCCATGTGGGCTCGGTCATTTCCAGCCATTTATGGTAGGCATCCAACCTGTATTGAAGCAGCCATTCGGGTTCATTTTTTTTTGCAGAAATAAACCTGACCGTATCTTCTGTCAGCCCGACAGGGGCTGTATCCATTTCAATATCAGTATAAAAACCGTACTTATAGTCGCCCTGCGTTACCTCTTCGAGTATGTTGTTAGGGTCTTTTTCCATTTCCCTTAGGGTTATTTGAGTACTTAATTAGATTAAATTAAGACAGCCGGCAAATATACGAAATTTTGCTGTCGGGAATGTTCCTGTCTGCCTGTAAAAATGCAGTTCACCGGCTACCTGTGAATAGCCCGGAACACCCTATAATTACCTGAAATATAACAAATGGACAGTGGATATGTTGCATCAGCCCCGGATGATTGAGCGCATTCATTGCTCAGCCAAAGTGTAAATCTTATTATCGCTACTTTTGCATTCTGAAAATCAAACCATGAAACCATGACAGACAACACTAACCCACAGCGTACCGAACTGTCGGCCCTCGGCGAATTCGGCCTGATCAGCCACCTTACCACCGGCCTGAAAACCTTCCATAAGAGCACCCTGAAAGGTGTCGGTGACGATGCTGCGGTTATTGACAATGGTGATGAGGTAACCCTGGTCTCAAAGGATCTGCTGGTTGAAGGGGTTCATTTCGATCTTACCTACACTCCGCTCAGGCACCTCGGCTATAAGGCAGCTGTCGTAAATATTTCAGACATTGTTGCCATGAACGGCACACCCACCCAGATGCTGGTGGGAATTTCCGTTTCAAACCGCTTCTCGGTTGAAGCCCTCGATGAATTATATGCCGGTATCAGGCTGGCCTGTGAACGGTATAAAGTTGACCTTGTAGGGGGTGATACCACTTCCTCGGTTTCAGGATTGTTCCTTTCCATAACTGTTATCGGCCGGGCAAAAAAGGAGGAGGTCGTATACCGGAATACTGCCCGTGAACACGATCTGATCTGCGTAAGCGGCGACCTGGGAGGTGCCTACATCGGCCTGCTGCTGCTGGAGAGGGAAAAACAGGTTTACAAAGCCAACCCGCAAATGCAACCCGAACTGGAAGGAAACGACTATGTACTTGAACGCCAGCTGAAACCGGAAGCCAGGGTTGATGTGCTTGAAAAACTCCGCCTGGCCGGTATTAAGCCAACCGCCATGATTGATATATCGGATGGCCTGGCCAGTGAAGTGCTTCACATTGCCAAAGATTCGGGTCTGGGCTGCCGCATTTATGAAAACAAAATTCCGATCGATGTCGTCACTGCCGATATAGCCGCCGAATTCAAACTCGACCCGACCACTGCAGCAATGAACGGAGGTGAGGATTATGAACTTCTTTTCACGGTTGATGTGAACGATTTCGAAAAGGTAAAGGACCTCAAAGGCATTCACATCATCGGTCATATGCTGGAGAAAGCGGAAGGAGAATACCTGATCAGTAATGGCGGAAGTTTATATCCGATTGAAGCACAAGGGTTTGATCATATGAAGGTAGATTAAGATTAAGCTCAAAGTTCAAAGCACAAAGCACAAAGCCCAAAGTTTACCCGCCTTTGGCGGGATCAAAACTCAAAGTTTAAAGTTTATCCGCGCCAGGCGGGCTCAAAATCCCAACAGTTTAATTAAATTTAGGAGCTTTTTCCCGTTTTTAAGATAAAATTAAATCTGAGAGGAAGTTAGAAATTTAATAATCTGTTCGTATTTCATAGCAGCATTTTCATCAGGCGAAGTTATCATTCTTTATAGTGTTGATTATAATTCCTGACTATCAGGACCATAAGTATTTTCGAAATAACCATAATTCGAAAAAATTCCGATTTTAAAAACAATAAAATTCTATTATTTATGGGAAAATATGATTTATCAGAAAGGCTGCTCAATTTTGCAGTAGATGTAATATATTACAGCAGGACGCTTGAAAACTCAATAGAAAACAGAATAATTAAACACCAGCTGATCAAAGCATCCACTTCCGCGGGCGCTAATTATGAAGAAAGCCAGGGAGCAGCTTCCAACGCGGATTTTATTAATAAAGTAAAAATCTCGCTTAAAGAAATGCGGGAAGCAAACTATTGGCTTAAAGTGATTAAAAAGACCAATATATCAGGAAATAAAAATGAAGAATTAGAGAGATTAACGGATGAATCAGATCAACTCAGAAAAATTCTGGGTGCAATAATTCAAAAGAAAAGTGCTAAAATTCAATAGATATCTATATCGGATAAAAGGAAATCTCTTTACTTTGGGCTTTGAACTTTGAGCTTTGAGCTTCATGATGACTTCTCAAAACATACTTACGATCCTGAAAACCCTCCCGAACGACCCCGGGGTGTATCAGTATTACGATAAGGATGGAACCATCATTTATGTGGGGAAGGCAAAAAATCTGAAGAAGAGGGTTATGTCCTACTTCAACAAGGACAGTTCACTTCCCGGTAAAGTGAGGGTGCTGGTGGCCCGGATTGCCGATATCCGCTGGATCGCTGTAGAAAGTGAATCGGATGCATTGCTGCTCGAAAACAACATGATCAAGGAGTACCAGCCCAGGTATAACATCATGCTGAAAGATGACAAGACCTATCCCTGGATTTGCATAAAAAGTGAACCCTTCCCCCGCGTTTTCCCTACCCGAAACCTGATCAAAGACGGTAGTGAGTATTTCGGACCCTATGCTTCCGTAAAAATGATGAATACGCTGCTCGACCTGATCAGGCAGCTTTACCCCTTGCGCAATTGCGGTCTGAGTCTTACAAGGCAGAACATCAGCGCAGGGAAGTTCAAAGTCTGCCTTGAGTACCACATCGGCAACTGTCTCGGCCCCTGCGAGGGATTGCAGAATGAAGAGGATTATCTTGAAACCATCAGGGGTATCCGTGGGATCATCAAAGGTAACATCAGTATGGTTAAGAACCAGCTTGCCGGTCTGATGAAACATTATGCCGAAACTTTTGCCTATGAAAAAGCACAGGTAGTAAAAGAGAAGATTGAACTGCTTGACCGATACCAGAGCAAGTCGCTGGTGGTCAACCCTTCCATCAACAATGTGGATGTTTTTTCCATCATTGAAGATGAACACTCTGCCTATGTCAATTTCGTAAAGGTAGCCTCAGGTGCCATCATACAGTCGCATACCGTTGAACTGAAAAAGAAACTTGATGAAACCACAGAGGAACTGCTTTCGATGGCCATTGCCGATCTGCATCCCCGTTTCAGCAGCGGAGCTGCAGAGATCATCGTCCCCATAATGCCGGAATTCAGGTTGCCCGATCTCACATACACCGTCCCGCAAAGGGGGGATAAAAAGCAACTGCTTGAATTGTCGGAACGCAATGCAAAATATTACCAGCTGGACAAGCAACGCCAGAAAGAACTTGTAGACCCTGAACGACGTACCAAACGTATCCTTGACACCATCAGAAAGGACCTTGGCCTGAAAGAACTGCCGGCCCATATGGAGTGTTTTGATAATTCAAATATTCAGGGCACCTATCCGGTGGCTGCCATGGTGGTATTCCGGAATGCAAGGCCGGAGAAGAAAGATTACAGGCACTTTAATATTAAAACCGTGGAAGGACCCGATGATTTTGCTTCCATGGAAGAAGTTGTGTACCGCCGTTACAGCCGGCTGCTCGAAGAAGGACAGGAACTTCCGCAACTGGTGATTATTGACGGTGGGAAAGGTCAGCTCAGTTCCGCAATGAATAGCATCGAAAAACTAGGCCTTAAGGACAGGATCCAGCTGATCGGGATTGCCAAACGGCTCGAAGAACTGTATTTCCCCGGCGATTCACTGCCCCTGCATCTTGACAAAAAGTCAGAGACCCTGAAGGTTATCCAGCAGATGCGCGATGAAGCCCATCGTTTTGGGATAACCCACCACCGAAAACGCAGGGAAAAAGGAACCATCAAAACCAGTCTTTCCGACATTGAGGGCATCGGACCAGCCAATTCCCAGGCTCTGCTGAGGAAATTCAAATCCGTTAAAAACATCAGGCAGGCGTCCTTTGAGGAACTTGAATCGGCCATTGGGAAATCGAAAGCTGCCATTGTGTTTGGCCATTTCCATCCTGAACAATAAAATCGTCCTGCCGGTTTATTAAAGTTCAGCAACAGTTCCCATTGTTTAACTGCCTGATCATCTGTTTTTCCCACACCGGATCCGACAAAGTATATATCTCTGGTTATCAGAATATTTGATGTTAATTGCGTGTTGATAAAATATTTTACACGCATACCCTGCCGCCCTGAAAATGAGTTACATTCGCAATAAATGAAAGAAATCCGGTCTGTTCAGGAACAGTACATGGATTTTGTGAATTATTCTGTCTGCAATCATATTTGTTATGAAAAAGTACTTACCTATATGGGTGTTGATGCTAATGGTTTCTATTGCCATTACTGCAAAGGGTCAGGTTTACAATAAGGGGCTTGACAGGCTTTCATCTGAAATAAGAACTGCCTTTGAAAAAAAGTATGCTTCAACAAGTGAAGAAAACTGGGTCAGGGTTGACAATTCCATTCTAATCTCCTTCAGATCGGGAGATGAATACTATGATGCTTTCTTTGATGAGAAAGGCAAATGGCTGAGAACAGAAACAGCCATCAGGTTTGAACAACTGCCCAAAAATGTACAGGATAGCCTGAAAACAGGAGAATTCAGCTCCTGGCAGAAAGGAAGTGTTCTTAAGGTTGAATTACCCGGCGCTGCTGAGAATTACCGGATTTACGTTTACAGCAAGGACTGGAATGAAATGGAGGTGAATTTCGACAAGTCAGGGAAGCGGATCATATAACAAAACCCCTGATTACACGTTTTTGCGGTACCCAATTAACAACCCTTTACCGGATGAAGAACCTCAGCAGGCACGAAGACCGCTACAAGGCAGAGATGAGGGATCTGCAGATAGAGCTGATCAAGTTGCAGAAATGGATCCAGGATCAGCAACTCCGGCTGGCCATCATCTTTGAGGGGCGCGATACTGCAGGTAAAGGTGGAGCGATTTACCGGTTTACCCGATACCTGAATCCAAGGGCCATGCGGGTAGTAGCGCTTCCCAAACCCAATGAGGTAGAGAAAGGTCAGTGGTACTTCCAGCGCTACATCAAAGAGCTTCCCAACCCGGGAGAAATCGTATTTTTTGATCGCAGCTGGTATAACCGGGCGGTGGTTGAACCGGTGATGGGCTTCTGTACCAGGGAGCAATATGAGCTTTTCCTGAAACAGGCCCCGGTTTTCGAACAGATGCTCCTCGACGACGGCATCATGCTGATCAAATTCTGGTTCTCCATCGATATAAAAGAGCAGAAGGTCCGGATTGAGGACCGTATTCAGAATCCGCTGAAAATGTGGAAACTCAGCACGGTGGATCTGAAAGCCCAGCAGATGTGGGACGAATTCACCAATTTCAAGAATGAAATGTTCCAGCACACACACAGTGCCGAAAACCCCTGGGTGATAGTCAAGGGCAACCACAAGCCCACCGCCCGCATCGAAGCCATGCGGTATTTGCTTGCTAAAATTGACTATCCCGAAAAAAGCGAAGCAAAGGTATCCTTCACACCCAATCCGGAGATCATTAATGTTTTCGATCCCTCTACGGTCTGACAAAAACCTGTGCTGCCTGTTGTATTAAAGATTCACAATGCCATCAACGGAAAATGAACACCCGGGGCATCTCTCCCTTTTTCACATATCCCCTGAACATTCCGGAAGTATTGAAAGGCATTGACAGATTACCCTCCTTATCCAATGCGATCAGTCCGCCGTTTGCTCCCATGGATTTAAGTTTCTCATTGATGATATACCCGGCAGTCTTTTCAAGGGTCTCACCCAGGTAAAGCATCCTGGCAGATACATCAAAAGCCACAGAATTACGGATAAAATACTCTCCGTGCCCGGTACATGAAACAGCACAACTTTCGTTGTTTGCGTAAGTACCTGCACCGATGATGGGGGAATCACCGATGCGGCCGTATTTCTTATAAACCATGCCACCGGTTGATGTTGCTGCTGCAAGATTACCGTTCTGATCAAGGGCAACTGCACCAACGGTACCTTTCCGGCCATCCTTCTCAATCTTTGCCTTCACCCTCAGGTACTCCTGCCAGCTCTCATCGGTGTAAAAATATGACGGATCGACCATTTCCAGTCCCTGAATGCGGGCAAACTCCTCCGCTCCCCGGCCGGCCATCATTACGTGGACGGAAGAATCCATCACCCTCCGGGCGGCTTCAACCGGACTTTTAATGGTCATCACCCCAGCCACGGCACCGGCTTTCAGGGTTTTCCCATCCATGATGGATGCATCCAGTTCATTTTTACCTTCTGCATTGAACACAGCGCCTTTGCCTGCATTAAACAGGGGACATTCTTCCATCAACTGCACAGCAGCAACAACAGCATCGAGGGCATTGCCACCGGATGCCAGGATTTTTTCACCTTCCGTCAACGCTTCTGTAAGCTTCTGCTCATAAAGACCCTGTTTTTCAGGGGTGATTCTTTCGGGTGTAATGTTTCCGGCACCGCCATGGATCACCAGCACATATCCGGGCCTTTGGGCATGGGTGGTGTTTGCCAGGAGTGTGATTGCTATTGCAAAAAAGTAAAAAAGCTTCTTCATAATGAACGGAATTAGAATGATTATGCATGAATTATATTTAATCTGTTGTGTGATTGAGTTGTTATACTACTGACTATGAGTTATATTGAGCGATTCCGATAGCTGTCGGATCCGCTCAGGATGACTGCCAGTCCGAACGAAGTCGAAGACATACGCCCTTAACATAACGACATTAAAACGTAAACCCTGACTGCCGTTTTACCCGCCAAAGGTGGGCGGGCAGGCTGTAAATTCGTCATTCGTCATTCGTCATTTTTACCCTGAGCTTGTCGAAGGGCGTCATTCAAACATCCCCCGGATGTCGATAATCCCGAACAAATCGGCCGAAGTAACCAGGATGATTACGATGATAAACCAGCGGATAAAGTTGGCTCCCCAGGTAACGGCATAGCGCGAAGCTACAAATGCACCGATGATATTTCCTATGGAATGGATAAGCCCGAATTGCCAGTTGACTTTGTCATTGTAAATAAATACAGCAAGAGCAAAAATGGTATAAAGCAATACCACAAAGACCTTAATGGCATTGGCCCTTACCAGATCGTATCCGGCACCCAGCACAATTCCGGCAAGCAGAAAATAGCCCACCCCAACCTGTACAAAGCCTCCATAAATGCCTATGACAAAGAAGATCAGCATCTGCAGCGGACTGACTTTTTTCAATTGCAGTGCTTTTTGACCTTTCAGCCATTTATCGGGATCAGTGATGATGAAAACAATCATCATCAGCATAACCACAGCTATGGCCTTGCGGAAGGTGGCTTCATCAATCTGTACCGATAACTGGGCTCCGATGATGGAACCAATCACAGTGGGAATGGAAAGCCACAATGCTTTTCTTGTATCCAGTAATTTCTTCTGCCTGAAAGTTGTTACCGAAGTGAGGTTCTGAAGAATCACCGCGATACGGTTGGTTCCGTTGGCAATGTCGGCAGGCAGACCCATAAACATGAACAACGAAAGTGAAATGATGGTACCACCACCCGCCAGGGTATTGATAAACCCGACAAAAACACCGGAAACGATCAGGGCGATGACTTCGAGGCTGGACATAGAGGGCGGTTGGTGGAGCAAAGGTAGGTAAGCCTGAAGTAAAAAGTTAAAAGTAAAAAGTAAAAAGTTCAAACTCCTCTCTGTTTATGGGTTCAATGGCTGCAAAGTTCTGTAGCCTTCGGCTGTTTAAAGGTTCAAAAACTGCTGTATGAAAAAAGCCATGCTCCCCTGGATTCCAGATTCTTTATTCATTATTCTTTCATCGTAATTCGTAATTCTAAAATATCCCACCACATTGAGGATTTCTATCTTTGCACAACTAAAAACACCCCGTTTGAAAATTTCAAACATCACCCGAAGACTTAACCGCTGCATAAAAACGGCACTGCCCAAAGGCCTGAAAACCGCCTGGTGGCTGATAAAGATAACTGTTCCGGTTTCATTCGGGGTTATGCTGCTTGATTATTTCGGATTGTTATACCTGATTGCAGGATATACAAGTCCGGTATTTAACCATCTCGGATTACCCGGAGTATCAGCCGTTGTGTTTATCACCAGTATTTTTACCAATGTCTACTCTGTAGTGGCCATCCTGGCCATGCTTGACCTTCCGGTGCGGGAAGGAACCATCCTGGCTGCCATGTGCCTGGTTTCGCATGGATTTCTCATCGAATCAGCTGTTATGAAAAGAACCGGGTCGTCTGTTGTAAGGATGGTGATCCTGCGACTTACCGGCAGTTTTATTGTTGCGTGGTTGCTGAATCTTCTGATGCCAGGAACAATGTCAACCGAAACCATTACCATCGCGGCAACACAACCTGATTTTATTTCAGCACTGCTTCATTGGTTTACCTCGATTACATCAACCGTAATCAAGATCCTCATTCTGGTGAATTTACTATTGATATTTCAACAGATCCTGGAGGAATTCGGAATGATTGGTGCCATCAACAAGCCTCTTTCTCCTTTGATGAAAGTGTTTGGGTTGCCCGGCAGCACCACCCTTTCATGGGTTGTTGCCAACCTGATCGGCCTGGCGTACGGCTCGGCAATCATGATCGACCAGAGCGAAAAAGGCAGAATGAGCCGCGAAGATGCAGACCTGCTGAACCATCATGTGGCTGTTTCGCATTCACAACTGGAAGATCCGCTGTTGTTCGTTACCCTGGGTTATACCCTGCACTGGCTGATCTGGCCCAGAATTCTTGTGGGGATGCTGGCGGTATGGCTGAGAAAAGGGGAGCTGAAAGTAAAAAGTCTAAAGCCTGCCTGTCGGCAGACAGGTAAAAAAACTAAAGATAGTTTCGCCTGAAGTTCTGCTGCCTGCGCTGATTGTAGGATCAAACTTTGTTGCATCGCTTAATCGGGATAAAATAAGTGGATGTGCTGCGAGTCCCCGCGAATGGAGTCCTACGGTCAATATAGCATCATTCCAACATTCCAATATCTTTCTTCAGCGCTTCTATATCTATGATTTTTAACTGATTCAGGATCCCCGGGAACAAACTTTTATGATAGCCGAAACCTCCGTTCAGAAATTCCTCAATGGCCTCCTCCCTGGTCCAGCCGCATTTGACCATCCTGTAAACGGCAACCAGACATCCTGTCCTGTCTGAACCGTGCAGGCAATGCACAAGAACCGGCTTTTCTGATTTCAGCAAAAGGTCCATTCCTGAAACGATATCATCATAGGAAATATCAGCGGCATTCATTTTAAAATGCTTTAGAAGCAAACCGGTATTTTTAGCTTCATGGTCGTCATTTCTGAATTGCCGGAGGTTAACTACAGTCCTGATTCCAAGGCTGTCAAGTATCTTCATTTCAGGACTGCCGGGCTGCTCCGATCTGTAAATATCATTGTCGACTTTATACAGATTTTCAAAACCATTCAATTCAACCTTTTTAGCCCATAATTCCGGCCTGACGGTCAACACAGGGTTTTGAACCTGACATGCAGTCATCAGACTCAGAAATACTATGGAAACCGAAATTTTGAATAGTATTTTCATACATTTTTTGATCAAGAAAAATGTCCAGTCTGACAAAACCCGCTCAATGTCACATATCCTCTGGTCACCCTATATCTTTCATGGAACCATTTGCCGATCCCCCGGTTCGAGCGCATCTTATCTTCTGATGCGCGCATAAGAAGAGCAATCCCCCACAACCACCGGTGGCTTCGATACGATTTGCATTCAGCTGTTTAAAACTCCCAAAAAAAAAGCAAATCACTCAGCCACCTCAGCCTTCCTTTCTGGTTTATATACTTACTCTTCTCCTTACTCCATACTCCTTACTCCTTACTCCTTACTCCTTACTCATATGCTCACTTTGACTCTATTCAGGAACCAATGGCCCGATCCCTGAGCCGGCTGTGCTTCGCTCCGTAAACAAAATACAGCACCAGCCCGATTACCAGCCATATGAGGAACCTGAGCCAGTTGGTAATACCCAGCTGTGACATCAGGTAAAAGTTCGTTATGAGTCCCAGCGCCGGGATCAGTGACAATTGATTCTTAATGGCCAGGAAAGTGACAATTACGGCAACAACCAGGAAAGAATAGTGAGGAATTTTGTGTTGAAATACATCCCAGAAGGATTCTCCGGGTAAACGGCTGAAGTCAATTAACGACCTGAGATCTTCCGGATCAAGATTTCTCAGCAAAACGAAAACCCCAAGCCAGATCAGCGGCAACCAGTAACGGCTGTTCACATAAGGGACTCTGAATTTACCGCTGCCGCGCCTGCCCAGGTTGCCAACAGGTGTTTTCTTTCCGTCAAGGATAAGGATTCCCCCCGAAACCAGGACAAAGGCAAACAGGGTTCCTATACTGGTCAGGTCGGTGACTTCGGTAAGGTTCATAAACAGGGTAGGAACGGCTACCAGTATTCCGGTTACTATGGTGGCAAAACCCGGTGTATGATACCTGGGATGCAGTCTCGAGAAGACAGGGGGCAACAGACCGTCGCGGCTCATACTCATCCAGATGCGGGGTTGTCCCATCTGGAAAACGAGCAGAACACTGGCCATGGCGATGACAGCACTCAGGGCGATGATTCCGGAGAGTTTGGTCAGGTGCAGCTTGTCGAATACAAAAGCAAGGGGATCGCTCACTCCCAGCAGGTGGTAACTGACCATTCCGGTCAGCACCAGGCTGATGGCCACATACAAAACTGTTGTTATAATGAGCGAATAAATCATTGACCGGGGCAAATCGCGCTGCGGATTCTTACACTCCTCGGCAGTGGTTGAAATGGCATCGAAGCCTATGTAGGCGAAGAATACACCCGACACCCCTTTCAGCACACCGCCAATGCCATTGGGTGCAAAAGGGCTCCAGTTGCCGGGATCAACATAAAACGCCCCGACAGCTATGACCATCAGCAAAATGGCCACTTTCAGCAGCACCATAATGTTGCCCGCACGCTTTGATTCTCTTATACCCCTGTATACCAACCAGGTAATAAGAATTACAATAGTAAAAGCAGGGAGATCGGCTATCATTCGCAAACCTCCGATGGCTGGCGCATGGGTCCATGCTCTGTAGGCTTCGCCCAGTTCACCGGGCAATTCACTCAGCGGAAGTCCGCCGGCCATGAGTTCAGTTGCTTCCCTGAAACCACGGGATGCACTAAGGTAGTCAATGGCAAGAAAATCAGGAATATTGACACCAATGCCTGAAAGTAAACCACAGAAGTATCCCGACCATGAAATGGCGACTGCAACGTTGCCTACCGCATATTCCATGATCAGATCCCAGCCGATGATCCAGGCAACCAGTTCTCCAAAACTGGCATAGGCGTATGTGTAGGCGCTTCCGCTCAGCGGGATGGAAGAGGCGAACTGCGCATAACAGAGCGCTGAAAAGCCACAGGCGATGGCTGAAAATACAAACAACAGGGACACTGCCGGACCGCCTGAAGCTGAGGCATTGCCGATGGTACTGAAAATGCCGGCGCCGATGATGGCCGCGATGCCGAAAGAGGTCAGATCCCGGACGCCAAGGTCCTTACGCATAGAGTGACCGGCATCCAGCTCCCGCCGGGAATGCGCCAGAATCATCTCGACAGACTTACGGCGGAACAACTGTTTGAACTGCACTGGACCGGACTTTGATTACAAAGCCAAATATAGAGCTTTTCTCAGACAGCACTATTATTCAGGTTTATCCTCCCTCAGAATAAAAAATTGGTAATTTTACATAGTATAAAACCGCTTGTCATGAAAAATCTCTTCCTGTTGTTCCTGTTGCTTGGTCTGGGCTGGTCATCTGCTGCACAAAAAAATGACGGTATAAGTTATGACCGTTACTTCACTGGTGAAACCATGCGTGTGGATTATTTCCATACCGGCACAGCCACCGAAGAACATTTTTCCATCGACCGGATCCTGAACGACGGATCATGGGCAGGAAGCAAAACAATGCTTAAAGATGAGCTGAACCGGGGATTGTATTTTTTCAGCATCACGGATACCATAAGCGGTACATTGCTTTACAGCCGTGGCTTCGCCAGTGTATTCGGCGAATGGCAGACCATTCCCGAAGCTGCTGAAAACTGGGGCACTTTCCATGAATCCCTCCGTTTTCCCTGGCCAAAACTACCGGTTAAACTCGTTATTGAAAAAAGGGATGCGAAAAATAACTTTGTTGCGATATGGTCAACCGTGATTGATCCGGAATCAAGAATAGTGAACCCTTCCCTGCTGAAGAGCCCGTATACATCTTTTTCATATTTTGAAAACGGGTCGCCCAACAATCACGTTGATATAGTAATCCTTGGTGATGGCTATACGGAAGCTGAAATGCCCAAATTTCACAAGGATGTGGCCATGCTCACTGATGAATTGTTCACTGTTGAACCCTTTAGGTCAAGAAAGTCCGATTTTAATGTCAGGGCTGTTGAAACTCCTTCGGTCACCAGTGGTGTGAACAAGCCTCATCCGGGCGTATTTAACCGCACCCCGCTTTCAATGTCTTACGGGGCATTCGATTCAGAAAGGTATGCTTTGACTTACGACAACCGCACCATCCGGGATGTAGCCGCCACCGTTCCCTACGATTATATGTTTATCCTTATCAACGAAAGAACCTATGGCGGAGGTGGTATATTCAATCTGTACTCCACGGTTGCAGCCGATAATAAGTTTTCACGATACATTTTTGTCCATGAATTCGGTCACTCTTTTGCTGCCCTGGCCGATGAGTATTACACTTCGGATGTCTCCTACCAGGCACCGGAAATCACGGTGGAGCCTTGGGAACCCAATGTAACAGCATTGTTCGACCCGGCAAACCTGAAATGGAAAGAACTGGTAAAACCGGGAACCCCCATCCCCACCCCCTGGGGAAAAGAAGAATTCGATACATACAGTTTCGGAATACAGAAGGAACGCCGTGCCCTGCGTGCCGCCAATGTTGCGGAAACGGAAATGGAGAACCTGTTTGAAAGGGAAAAGAAAACCTCTCAGGAGATGTTTGATAAAAACAAATACAGGGATGCCACCGGAGCATTTGAAGGCGGCAACTATATGCAATTCGGCATTTACCGTTCAGCTCTTGACTGCATTATGTTTACCCGCAATAAGCAGGCCTTCTGCCCTGCCTGCAGCAGGGCGATATCTCAGGTGATTGAATTGTATTCAAGGTAACCATCTCACCTGTGGAGAGCCAGGAATGGTCTGGCTTCAGCAGATTCTGATTAACAAGACCGGATAGTAAATAACATTATCTGATAACCTTTACGCATGCTTTTGTCAATGTCCTCTCCGGAAAGCAACCCGAATCAGGCAGGAGCAACGTAAAAACCGTTCATCACCCTGTTTCAACATTTCACCATTCTGATCCGGCTTTTCACCTTATTTGGTTTCCAATTGCTTAAAATTAAACTGAGTTTTGTAACTCCAACGGACATTTTACGTCTGATCGGATACGCACACTTTAATTTACAGAACTGGACACTATAATTTCCTGCTTGAACGTTATTTAGTTTTATTCTACTGTATATTAGGTGTTTATCTGTTTGGCACAATAAATGTAAACGCAGGAAACAAGTGATTTGACAACCAGCGATATGCTCTGGCTTCATTTCTCAGGTTCACCAAAAACCACAACGGCATGATCCGGCTTAACGGCATTCATAAATCATACATCACCGGCAACAACACATTGCATGTGTTAAAGGGCATCGACCTGAACATCGGAGCCGGCGAATTTGTCTCCATCATGGGCTCTTCCGGTTCGGGGAAGTCTACGCTGCTTAATATCATCGGGATTCTTGATGAATACGACAACGGGGACTATTACCTCGACAATACACTGATCCGGAATCAGAGTGAAACCAAAGCGGCAGGCCTGCGAAACCAATACATTGGATTTGTATTCCAGTCATTCAATCTTATTTCCTTTAAGAATGCTATGGAGAATGTTGCCCTTCCGCTATACTACCAGAATGTAAGCCGAAAGAAGCGCAACCGCATTGCCATGGAATACCTTGAACGTATGGGGCTGGCCGAGTGGGCCGAACATATGCCCAATGAACTATCGGGAGGTCAGAAACAGCGCATCGCCATCGCCAGGGCACTGATTTCAAAACCAAAAGTGATCCTGGCCGACGAACCTACCGGCGCCCTCGATACAACCACCAGTTATGAGGTGATGCAACTACTCAAAGAGATCAACCAGGAAGGCATCACCATCATCATTGTAACCCATGAAAACGACATCGCCCATATGACCAACCGCATCATAAGGCTGAAAGACGGGCTGATAGAAAGTGAGGTACTGAATGGGAAAGCACCGGTGCTTTCATAAAACACTTTTAAATTATCAGAATTCATCGGACACCATTTTTCATTTAAACTTTGAGCTTGGAACTTTAAACTTTAGACTTGAACGATGTTTGACACGGATAAATGGCAGGAAATCTTCAGTACCATCAAAAAGAACAAGCTCAGAACTTTTCTGACCGGGTTCAGTGTAGCCTGGGGCATCTTTATGCTGATGATTCTTCTCGGATCAGGCAATGGCCTGCAGAACGGGGTTAAGAAAGAATTCGAGTCATCGGCTACAAATACCATCTGGGTATGGAGCGGACAAACCAGCCTGCCCTATAAAGGCATGAAGCCCGGCCGAAATGTTCAGTTGGTGAATGAGGATTATGATGCAGTTAAAACAAGGGTTAAGGGCATTGATCTGAGTTCATCCCGTTACAATATCTGGGGAACAAATACACTTAGTTACAAGAAGGAATCGGGGAGTTTCAATGTAAGCAATGTCTATCCGGATTATGGTGAGATTGAAAAAGTGAAAATGATCAGGGGGCGGTATATAAACCAGCCGGATATTGATCAGTTCAGGAAGGTTACAGCCATCAGTAAACTGGTTGAAGAAGCCCTGTTTAAAGGCGAGGACCCGATGGGGAAATATATTAATGTGAACGGAGTTCCCTTCAAAGTGGTTGGTGTTTTTACGGATGATAACAATAATGACGACAATAACAGGATCATCTATCTTCCCATAAGCACAGCCCAGCGTGTTTTCTCAGGCGATAACCGCATCAATACAATTGCACTTACCGTTGGAAAAGCTTCGGTTGAGGAAAGTAAACAGATTGAGCAAGAGGTGCGTACGAAACTTGCTTCCCTGCATAAATTCGATCCGAACGACCCAAGGGCAATTTTTACGTGGAACAGCCTTGAAGAGTTGCAGAAGTTCCTGAGGCTGTTCGCCAGTATCAAGTTGTTTATATGGATCATAGGGTTCGGGACGATCATTGCCGGCATTGTAGGTGTGAGCAACATCATGATGATTGTTGTTAAAGACAGGACCAAAGAGATTGGCATCCGGAAAGCCATGGGGGCAACGCCATGGAGCATTGTAAGCCTTATCCTGCAGGAAGCGGTACTGATAACTTCCTTTGCCGGTTACCTCGGACTAGTTCTCGGGGTTGTTGTTCTTGAAACCATCGGAAGCAAAATAGAATCACAATTTTTTTCACAGCCTTCGGTTGATTTGAATATAGCTCTCTATGCACTGCTATTGCTTGTATTCAGCGGGGCCATGGCCGGGTTTATTCCTGCCCGGAGAGCAGCAGCCATCAAGCCGATAGAAGCGCTGAGGGACGAATGAAAATATGACAAGGAGACAAAGAGAAAAGGAGACAAGGGGAAACAGGAATTTCTAATTTCTAAAGAAAGACACCAATAGCAGCTTTCTTTTTACTTTCTTTTACAATTGTTAGCTTTTTAATATTTGAATCATTGAACGGACAACATTGAATTATTGAACCTTTGAGGTCTGATCCCGAAAACTGTCGGGATTGCACTTGGAGCCCGCCAAAGGCGGGTAAACTTTGAACTTTACTTTAGACTTTTTACTTTTTACTTGAACTATGTTCGATCTTGACCGTTGGCACGAAATTATGAGCGCACTGAAGAAGAACAAGCTTCGTACGTTCTTCACGGCATTTGGTGTGTTCTGGGGCATTTTTATGCTGGTGATCATGCTTGGTTCCGGCACAGGTTTGCGCAACGGCGTAACCAGCGATTTCGGTGACTTTGCCACCAACAGCGTATTTATGTGGACCCGGCCGACAAGTGTGCCGTACAAAGGATTACCCCGGGCAAGAAATTTCAATTTCAGGAATGATGACATTGAGGCGCTCCGGCGCGAGGTCCCTGAAATAGATATCCTGGCTCCGCGTACCCAGGGAGGCGATTTTGAGGGTGCAAACAATGTGATCAGAGGTATAAAATCTGGTGCTTTCTCGGTTATGGGTGATTACCCCGAATGGAACCTGATTGATCCGGTAATCATTGACCACGGTCGTTTTCTGAATCATGCCGACCTGAAGGAAAAACGTAAGGTCGCCGTTATCGGCAACAAGGTTTATGAAGTACTTTTTAATCCGGGCGAAAAAGCCATTGGCCAGTATATTCAGATTCAGGGTGTCTATTTTCAGGTGGTCGGAGTGTTTAAGCCCAGAAATAATGGCGTAAACTTCGGTGGGGAAAAGGCACAGAGCATTTTTATCCCCCTTACCACTTTTCAGCGGGTATACAACTGGGGTGATATCATTGGCTGGTTTGCATTCACTTCCAAACCGGGAATTGCTGCCTCCGAAGTGGAAGAAAAAGCGGCTGCCCTGCTAAAACGCAGACATACCGTTGCCCCGGAAGATACCCAGGGGATAGGGTCTTTCAATATGGAAAAACAATACAAACAAATGACAGGTCTCTTTGCCGGAATCAACGGACTGATCTGGATTGTCGGAATCGGCACGCTGCTGGCAGGTGTAATCGGTATCAGCAACATTATGCTGGTGATTGTGAAGGAGAGGACCAAAGAAATTGGCATTCAACGCGCCATCGGGGCAAAGCCCTGGAACATCATCTCGCAGATCATCACCGAATCGGTATTCCTGACCACCTTTGCCGGATACTTCGGCCTGGTTATCGGGGTTGCCATTCTTGAAGGCGTAAACTATGCCCTGGTTTCAAGCGGGGCTGAATCAAATATGTTCAAGAATCCAAACATAGATTTCAATATGGCCATGACTGCCCTGGTAATCCTCGTGATCTCAGGTGCGGTTGCGGGCCTGATTCCGGCACGCAAGGCGGTCAGCATCAAACCCATTGATGCACTCAGATACGAATAAGCAGTTTTGTTAACCCAAAAAGAAGAGCATACAATGAAAAAGGCTTTGAAAATAGTTATTGGCGTCATTATCCTTGTGGTATTTGCAGGTACCATCGTTTACCTGTACCGGAAATCACAGGCAAAACCTGTAGTTTATGAAACAACCACAGCACAGGTCACCAATATTGTGAAGAAAACGGTAGCAACCGGTAAAGTCGTTCCCCGTAAAGAGATCGAAATCAAACCCCAGGTTTCAGGTATCATTTCAGAACTGTATGTTGAAGCAGGCCAGAAGGTTAAAAAGGGAGATATGATCGCCAAAGTGCGCATCATCCCCAATATGATTAATCTGAACGAAGCAGAATCCAGGGTAAACAGGGCAAAGATCAACCTCGACAATGCCCGGCAGAATTATGACCGTCAGAAAACGCTGTACGACAGTCGGGTCATAGCCATTGCTGAGCTTCAGAACTATGAAGTGGCCCTGAAAACTGCCCGTGAAGATCTGGATGCTGCCGAAAACAACCTGCAGCTGATCCGCGAAGGCATCACCAAAACCGCCGGGGCAGCAAGCAATACCATCATCAGATCAACGATCGAAGGTATGGTGCTGACGGTGCCGGTTGAAGTCGGCAACTCTGTGATCGAAAGCAACACGTTCAACGATGGTACCACCATTGCCACCATCGCCGATATGGGAGAAATGATTTTCAAGGGAAAAGTTGATGAGTCAGAGGTGGGTAAACTGCACGAAGGCATGGAACTGATTATGACAGTGGGTGCTATTGATACAGAGAAATTCACAGCAAAACTCGAGCATATTTCCCCTAAAGGTGTGGAAGAAAACGGCGCCATTCAGTTTGAAATAAGGGCCGCTGTCGAACTGAAGGAAAATATGTTTATCCGTGCCGGGTACAGCGCAAATGCTGATATTGTTCTCGAGCACCGCGACAGTGTGTTGGCTGTCCAGGAAAGCCTGATCAAATATGAAGGCGACACGGCATCGGTTGAGGTAGAAACCGCCCCACAAACCTTTAAGAAGAAAATAATCAAAACCGGCCTCAGCGATGGGGTGAATGTGGAAGTACTATCAGGAATTACTAAAAAAGATAAACTGAAGATACAGAACGCGCCGGAAGCTGGTCCTGAAGAGAAAAAATAACTGTTAATCAATACTCAGTATATAGCAAACCCGGAGCATTAAAAGCCCGGGTTTGCTGTTTTATCAGTTGACCGGTATCCGGATTTATCGGAATCCCGGACATCATATTAATATGCATTTCTCTATTCAGATCATGCACTGATAAATCATGAAACGAAAAAATAACTATGACATATTGGGGATGAAATTGTTAATGAAGACCACTAATCCGGTAAATAGCATACCGAACTGAAGCCGCTATCCATCACTTTGTTGATTGCCTGATCTGCTTCATTAACTGATCGCCCAGCCCGATGCTGTACCCCTCCGAATGCCAGACAATCTCCCCTTTTCCGTTGATCAGTACAACAACCGGGTACTGTGGAATACCCTCTATGCTGCATGCTACGCTTACAGAAGCAGAAACTTCGGCTTTTTCATCCGAGCCAAATGCAGATTTCACCGGAATACCCTTATAGATGGTATGGTTAAAACCCGGAGTGAGCTTATCTTTTGCAACCAGGAAGAGCAACTGACCACCCCAGATGTCCAGCCCGCTCTTCACGGTCCTGATGTCTTCCATCAGGTGTCGGGTTGGTTCCTTCCCGGGGTCAATAATGGCAATGACCATCCCTTTTTCCGAAGTGAAATCAGCAAGTTTTACAGATCCTCCCGCCTGAAGTTTCCGGAAACCTGCTTGCATGTCTGCCTTGCCCAGAATACCCGATTGTTGTTTTTCAGAGGCCAGACTGACTGTTACCCTGGTTGTCTCATTCAATCTGATACGAAAGTAGTTTATGCTGCAAACAACCGACCCGTCAGCCTGCCTGTTTCCGGTCATCAACCGGTAAAGTCCGGTATCAACCGTCAGATTGCACGGGAATGTCCTGAGAGACTCGTCTGACTCATAGTCAAGGGTGATAAACCGGCCTTTATCAAGCCGGGCCAGGGTATAATGAATATAATACTGTGGAATAAAAGATTTATCATCCGATTTGTTCTCTAGTAAAATATTTCCCTTAGCACCGGGAGAGACAATCCTTCCTGAAAAATAAACTTCATTCCACAACCCGTTTCGGAAAAACTGGGGTACACGGGTTGCCGGTTCAAGTCGGGATGGAATGCCGAAACTCCTGCATATGGCCACAAATAAAACATCACGTGAGTATCTGTCGGACCGCTTCAACTGGAGCACTCCTTCCGGACTTAAAGGCACATTGTAATAATTTGAAACTGTATCAAGCACGATGTGATCAGTGATCCAGTTTACGATTTCAACGGGATTTTTCCTGAACAATTCAGCCATTTCAGGAGCAAACAATTGTTGTGTCCGGCTCCGCCATTTTGTTACGAATTCCCTGCCAATCCTGGGTGAAAGCACATACCGGTCAATATACTCCTTTCCTGAATTTTCCACCATAGAAGGATACTTTCCAAATGCATTCAAATGATCATTCATAACAGAAGCCTGAATGTCATGCAGATCCTTTTCTGAAATGTTGGCCAGGAGAGCCATTCCTGTACCTGAATTTTCATCTGTAAATCCGTTTACAAATGCCGCGATCTCCTTCCAGTTGCCACGGCTGTTCATGAGGTAACCCCATAATTCGCGGCCATCCAGGCCCTTTCCGGTTGCAATTTTAACTGCAGAAACCGAATCAATAAATGTTGCGATATAGGCATTCCGTATTGAATCTTCCTGCTTTAGCCTGTGGTTGTTGATTTCAGCTTTCGACTGATCGGCTGGCGGCAACTGCTTTCTGGCCGGTGGAATCAGGGTGAATATTTTATCCGGAAGGTTGTAATCAGCTGAATTCAATTGAATTACGATGGTATCAGTGTCCTTTGTCTTAACAACCTGATGTCCAAAAAAGCCATCCTTTGATGCCCACACCACCAGATCACCAAAACCTGTGGTTACATCACAAAATCCTTGTTTATCTGTGAATTTGGTTGCTATCGGGTAGAATTCGGCATAATTGTAAAGCGAATATTCAACCCTCACATTCTCAACCGGTTTACCTTTTCTGTCATTGATCTTCACCGGGACTTTTCTGGTATCTGTATAATTCCTGAGCAGGTTCAGTCTGGTAAATCTGTCATTTCTTTCTAACACTTCCTCATCACCCCTATACTGACCATAAACGAACGTATGAGTCATCATAGCCCGTTTCACAGGTTCTGCAAACCAGGCCATATCAAGGGCCGGTTCCGGCTCACAGGCTCCCATAAAATGCCATTTACCGTCAATCCAGATTTCTACCCAGGCATGGTTGTCATCGGTATGAGCCCATCGGGGGGTATATACCTGTCTGGCCGGAATGCCGACAGCCCGCAAGGCGGAAACGGTGAAAGTGGACTCCTCTCCGCATCGGCCAAAAGCAGTTCTCACTGAAGTTAACGGACCGGATGTCCGCTCATCGGTCGATTTGTAATTCACTTTTTCGTGACACCAGTGATTGACTTCAAGGGCTGCTTCAGCCATGTCCATTCCCTTTAGGCGGTCCTTCAGCTCTCTGAGGAAAACCTGCCGGGCCGTATCGGTATATTCATTGTTGACACGGTATGGAAGGACAAAGTGAAGAAACACCTCCTCAGGGATCTGCTTTCCCCACTTAAAAAACGCTCTTGCTTCCAGTGCACTTCTTACCTGTTTAAGATTGTATTCCCCGTCATTCATGGCCAGATCGCTCAGTGGCATAAAGGCATAGAGGAATTCAAGTCCTTCTGTCTCAGCTATCGTGAGTTGCTGATTAAAAACGGAAAAAAGCACTGAATCCCGGCCTTTGGCCAGTTCCTTTTGAATCAGGAATTGACTATGCACCTGTTTTCTGAAATCTTTATCAACAATGAGATGCTTATTATCTGATATCTTACAGGACATTAAAAAACCCAACGAAACGAAAATGACCAGGATAGAATATTTCATTTTTTAAAATTTTTAACTTCTGCCGAAATTAAAAAAGATTTGGGTTAATTGATACAGCTGCTTTGGAAAATTCTTTCCGAAATACCCGATGAACAATCATTTTCGTTACCTTTGCGTTAATAGGTTAGAGAATTTTATGACAAATTACAGCAATTCGGTTTTAAACAATAATCCTGTCGCGGATTAGGAAAGCTGTTTTGTTGACCATAAAAAAAGGCTTTCATGATCGGGAAGCCTTTTTTGTTTTCCTTTAATGATTGGGGCCAGGAGTCTAATTAAAACAATGTTACTATGTGCGGAATCGTAGGTGTATTTGATCTGAAAGCAGGATCCGGGGATTTAAGGGTACAGATATTGGAGATGTCAAAAAAACTCCGGCATCGCGGACCGGACTGGTCCGGAATTTATTGCGGCGAAAAAGCCATCCTGGCCCATGAACGACTCTCAATCGTCGACCCGCAGTCGGGTGGACAACCCCTGAAAAGCAGCGACGGAAATCTTATACTATCGGTTAACGGGGAAATATACAACCATATGGAACTCCGGAAAGATCTGGTTCAGGATTATCAATTCCTTACCCATTCTGACTGCGAGGTAATTCTGGCTCTATACCGGCAAAAAGGCATCGGGTTTCTCGAAGATCTGAATGGTATCTTTGCCTTTGCACTTTATGATGCAGAAAACGATTGCTACCTGATTGCGAGAGATCACATGGGCATAATTCCCCTGTATATGGGCTGGGATCAATCGGGTAATTTTTATGTGGCATCTGAACTCAAGGCCCTCGAAGGCTATTGTAACCGGATTCAGGAATTTTTGCCCGGACATTATCTTTACAGCAAAGACGAGAAATACGACGCTGGTATAGTCGAGACTGGACCGATTATGCAAATGTCATAGGGAACAGGACAAACCTTCATGATCTGAGAAATGCGCTCGAAGAATCGGTTCACCGGCAGCTGATGTCGGATGTGCCCTATGGTGTTTTGTTATCCGGAGGGCTCGATTCATCGGTAATCTCAGCCATCGCCAAGAAATATGCCGCACGCCGCATTGAATCGCACGATCTTCAGGAAGCCTGGTGGCCACAGCTCCATTCATTCGCCATAGGATTAAAGGGGTCACCTGACCTTGCAGCAGCAAGTATCGTAGCACAACATATCGGGTCAATCCATCATGAGATTGAGTTTACCATCCAGGAGGCATTGGATGCGTTACGTGATGTCATTTACCATCTCGAAACCTATGATGTGACGACGGTCAGGGCTTCAACACCCATGTACCTGATGGCTAGAGTAATTAAATCCATGGGGATCAAGATGGTTCTTTCCGGTGAAGGCGCCGATGAGGTATTCGGGGGGTACCTTTATTTCCATAAAGCGCCGGATGCACAAGCCTTTCACGAGGAAACTGTCAGGAAACTATCAAAACTTCATTTATACGATTGCCTCAGGGCAAACAAATCGCTGGCAGCCTGGGGTGTCGAGGGCAGAGTGCCCTTCCTGGACAAGGAATTCCTGGATGTTGCCATGCGCCTGAATCCGGAGGATAAAATGGCAAAAGACGGCAAGATGGAGAAATGGATACTCCGGAAAGCATTCGAGGATTATCTTCCCGAAAGTGTTGCATGGAGACAGAAAGAGCAGTTTTCAGATGGAGTCGGGTATAGCTGGATCGACACACTGAAAGAGATGGCTGCTTCTCAGGTGACCGACGACCAGCTTGCCAATGCCGGGCACCGATTCATTGTTAATCCACCCATGTCGAAGGAGGAATATTTCTACCGTTCAATTTTCACGGCTCATTTCCCTTCGGATGCGGCAGCAAGGTGTGTTCCCTCGGTTCCTTCAGTCGCCTGCAGCACACCGGAAGCCCTTGCCTGGGATGCTTCTTTTCAGAACCTTAACGATCCTTCAGGCAGGGCAGTTAAAAACGTGCACAACCAGGGCTATAAATAAGAACGTCAGGCCATGACGCCACCTCCGTTTAGATGGATATTTTTAAAATTCAAAAACGGAATCTGAATACCCGGCTTTTCTGTTTATGCTCCGCTCATATCAATAATAATCGGGCATACCGGCATAATGATGTCCCGGTAAGGATGAATATATTGTTTACTGGATTGAAGTCATTAATTTTGTGTTTCATAAGCAGCCTATGGAAATCCTGATCATTACACTTCTTCTGATCCTTAACGGCATTTTCGCTATGTACGAAATTGCCCTGGTTTCTTCCAGTAAAGCAAGACTGGAAACATTATCGCAAAAAGGTGACAAGAGGGCAAAAGTCATTCTCCGGATGTTGCTCGAACCGGAGAAAATACTGTCAACCATTCAGGTTGGAATCACACTTATCGGTATTATTTCAGGAGCATTCGGTGGCATAGCACTGAGCGATGACCTTAAAAATATTCTGTTGAATTATCCTGTCACGGAAACTTATGCAGGAACAATCTCGATTGTAATCGTAATCGGCCTGATAACCTATTTTTCCCTTGTGATCGGAGAATTGGTCCCTAAATCGCTGGCACTTGCCAATCCTGAAAAAATAGCACTATTTCTTACTCCTTTTATTGTTATCATTACGAAAGCAGCTTTCCCTTTTGTCTGGCTCCTGAGTATTTCAACAATTCTGGTTAAAAAACTGATCGGAATGAACAGGGCAAATGAAAGAACCATCACTGAAGAAGAATTGAAATTCCTGTTGAAACAGGGTGCTGACCAGGGCATTATTGATGAACAGGAAACCCGGATGATAAAAGATGTATTTCGTTTCACGGACAAAAAAGCCATTGAGCTGATGACACACCGTAAAGATGTGGCCTATATGCTTACAGACGGGACAAAAGAAGAAACCATCAATCTGATCAGCAGCAAGCAATTCAGCAGGTACCTGCTCTGTGACGGAAGTATTGAAAATGTAACAGGTGTTGTTGCAGTTAAAGATATTATCACCCTGATGAATGGCGAACAGGCATTCAATCTGAAAAAAGTTTCAACATCACCACTGTACATTCCTGAAAATATGTCGGCAAACCGGGTATTGGAAATATTCAGGGACCAGAAAACCAATTTTGGTATTGTGGTAAGTGAATATGGCGTGGTGGAAGGTATAATCACCCTACACGACCTTACTGAGGCCATTCTGGGTGAATTACCTGAAGAAAATGAGACAATCGCTTATGATTTGATTGTCAGGAAAGACGGCTCCATTCTTGTTGACGGATCAATGAACATCGATGATTTTATGGATAAAATGGGGATTCTGTCTTATGCAGAAATTGAAAACGAAGGCTTCACGACACTGGGAGGAATGGCCATGTACTTTCTTGATAAGGTTCCGACTGAAGGGGACATCTTCAACTTCAGGGAGTACATTTTTGAAGTGGTAGATATGGATAACAGCAGGGTAGATAAAATGCTTGTCAGAAAAGAGTAGGAATACTCCAAAAGCAGGATATAAAGCAGCGCCTTTTGTCAAAATTCATAAAAAATATTAAATTCACAATTGCCGGGCTTGATTTGCACAGAATAGTATTATCTTTAGGTCACGAAAGCAGATGTGATTTTGGCTGGAAAACAGGAATCTCTGTTGTTGATTTTTTTTGGTATATATGCCCCGGAATTGTCACGATCCGCATCGGATGATTAATAAAATCCGCATTCTCCTTGCAGGAAACAACAGGATTTTTATTTCACCGGAAAATTATCCCTAATTGTTCGTTTGCCTTTCAAATGGACACTTTTCTTTCGAAGGAGGAAAGCTTTTGCTGATTTCCGGGTTTGTTTCTTTTTGCTCAGTTGAACAGGAATAATTGAAGGTTGATAACTAAATATAACATCCTAAAATATAATCAGGCCGTCTGAAGTTATACATTTTTAAAATTACTTCTATCCGGATTCAATAATTGCGATTCTAAATCAGACATGGACATCACTCTTGAGAATAATACTGCTGACATGCCTTCCGGGAACACATCCGGACAGGATTCTGCCGGTGGATTTGTTTACAGCAATTCTGAGATTCCCCATTTTAACCCGATATTACACAGCGAACTTTGCATCTCTGATCAGTTTCTCGAATCGCTTCCTTTTCCACTATTTATCAAAGACCTGAAGGGCAACTACATCGCCTGCAATAAACATTTCTGCGATATGTTCGGACATACCTCCGATCAGATCATTGGCAAAAACATCAGCTGCCTTTTCGATCAGGAATCAGCTGAGGTTCATATCTCTGCCGATCAGCAGCTTATTAAATACGGAATCAGGGTTGTATATGAAACCAGGATTTCTGGCCCGGAAATCAGGTATGGCCTGATCCGGGTTATCAAATCGCCTTTGAGCGACAAAAAAGGAAACCTTCATGGCATCATTGGCCTGATCAGTGAGATAAATTCCAACGATGACAAAGCTGAATTATTCGACAGCCAGCATTCTGACATTGAGGCATTTCTAAAACTAACCTCCACCGAAATCGCTGATGAGGAATTAACAGTTGCATCAACGATTAAGATTTCAGGTAAACACGAATCCGGAAAGCTCAATTTCGAGAACCGCTTTGATATTCTTCTTAAAACACTGAATGCAGGGCTTTGGGAATGGCATCCCCAACCAGAAATTCTGCACTGGAGTGATAAATGCTTTGAAATATTCGGGATCGAAGAAGGTCCCGTTGAGCCGGAACAATGGATATCGGTTGTTTTTCCGGATGATGTTTCAAGGGTGAAGGAGATGTGGTCAAGGATTACTTTAAAGACAGGCTGGTTTGAGCTAGAATTCAGAATTCTTGTTGATGGCCGTGTGCGGTGGATAAAGAAATCGGGCTATTACATAAAAGGTAAGGATGCCGGATCTGATAAGGTTACCGGAGTTATGGCCGATATAACAGATGAAAAGGATTTCAGTGAGCGCCTTTTCAATAGCCAGCGGTTTTTCAAGACCATCATCGAGGATCAGTCAGAATTGATCTGCCGCTTCAGACCTGACGGTACCGTTACATTTATCAACCGGGCATTTGCAAAATTTTTCGCTGTTTCAGCCGATGGATTTATTAACCATTTGCTTACTGAAGTTTTTTCGGAAAAGGAATTTCAGAAAATCAGGAAATCACTGAAATGCATCAGACCTCCGAAGCAGTTTGTAAATCATGAGCAGAGAATCTCTACAGAAGAAGGGAAGGATGCGGTAGTACAATGGACTATCAGGGCTATTTACGGAAAGGATGATTTACCCGAAGAATATCAGCTTGTAGGCCGGGACGTTACAGAAATAGAGGCATCGCGCGAAGCCTTGAAAAGGAGTGAGGAGATGTTCAGGCTGATTGCCGAGAATTCGAACGACATCATCTCCATCCACCACGAAGACGGCATAGTTGAATATGTTTCTCCGAGCGTGAAACACATTCTTGGTTATAACCCTGAAGACCTGACCGGAAGCCTGGGATTAAATCTGGTTTATGAAAAAGATCTGAATCAGATTTTTATCAGCAGCAAAAATATGATTCAGAGTATCGATCCGGTTTTGCTGACTTTCAGGCTGAAGGATTATCATGGCAATCTGATCTGGTTCGAAAGTATGGTCCAACGCCAGTATAACAACGATGGCGAAGCAACCGGTAAAGTGATCGCTGTTTCAAGAAATATCCAGCAGCGGAAACTCGTCGAAGAACAGCAGAAGCTTACCGAGCAACAGTTGAAAGAGGCCAACATTACCAAGGATAAATTCTTTTCAATCATAGCCCACGATTTAAGAAGTCCCTTTACTTCAATCCTCGGGTTTACACGTTTGCTCAACGATGAATACGACGATTTCTCAGATGAGGAACGTAAATCGATGGTTAAGCAGATTCAGAACTCAACAGAATCAACTTTTCAACTTCTTGATAACCTGCTTGCATGGGCCAAAACCCAACTCGGGCGGACAATCTATAACCCGGAAACCTTTACTCTGGAAAGCCTGGTAACTGAATCGGTGAAACAAACCACGCCTCAGGCGCAGATAAAGAATATAACCATTTCGAGCGAAAAAATTGAAGATGTGACGCTGTATGCTGATCAGAATATGATCCGCACTGTCTTGCGCAATCTGCTTTCGAATGCTGTAAAATTTTCATTTCCGAAAGGGAATATTGAACTTGAAACCAATCTGCGAAACCACCAGCTTACAATTTCTGTTACCGATCATGGAACCGGTATAAACCCTGATGTTCTGAATAAGCTTTTCAGTCTTACCGAACAGGCCACCACCACCAAAGGCACTGCCAATGAGAAGGGTACCGGCCTCGGTCTCATCCTCTGCAAAGAGTTTGTTGAAAGGAATGGTGGCACCATCAATGTGAAAAGCAAGGTTGGTAAAGGCAGTACCTTCAGTTTTACCCTGCCTGTCAGGACCAAACCGGTACATTGATCCTTGTTTTTCCGGATATGAAGTTTCGGTCGCTCATCCGGTGCTTTCCCTGGTGAAAGATTTTAGCTGCATTCTATTAAAATCCATATTTTAGCAGCTGTTTTCAATATAAACCACTTAATACATAATCATTATGTTGCGAAAAGCAATGACTGTAGCAGCAGTTATAAGCATGCTGGCTTTGGTAGCCGGATGCTGTAAAAGCAATAAAAGCGAGGAAGAAATGGAAAACAAATACCAGGGTGTAATTGCACCGGGCAAAGCACTTCAGCCGGCCCCTGCCGCTGAGGTTGCCAAACGGCTGGCAACTTATGCTACCGTGAGGCTAACCGCCGACATCAGCCATTTGTCCGACAAGGAAAAACAGCTTCTTCCTCTTTTATTTGAAGCGGCTCAGCTGATGGATGATATCTACTGGCAACAAGCCATCGGCAATAAAGAAGCGTTCCTTTCGGGAATCGGAGATGAAGCTACCCGAAAATTTGCAGAAATCAATTACGGCCCGTGGGACAGGTTGAACGGCAATGAGTCGTTTATAGAAGGCATTGGCGAAAAACCGCTTGGTGCTAATTTCTACCCGGTCGATATGACCAAAGAGGAATTCGATTCACTGAAGAATCCTGATAAAACAAGCCTGTACACCCTTATTCGCCGCAATGAAGACAGTTCACTGCGTGTTGTATGGTATCATGAAGCGTATGCTTCGAAAATCAAAAAGGCTGCAGACCTTCTGAAACAGGCAGCCACCCTTGCCGAGAACGCAGGGCTTAAAAAATACCTTGAACTCCGTGCTGAAGCATTACTTACCGACAAATACCAGGAGAGTGACTTTGCATGGATGGAAATGAAGACCTCCAATATAGATTTTGTTGTTGGCCCGATTGAAAACTATGAAGATGCCCTCTATGGCACGAAAGCTGCTCAGGAGGCTTTCATTCTTATCAAGGACGTTGAATGGAGCAATCGACTGGCCCATTTTGCCACCCTGCTGCCGGAGCTGCAGAAAGGCCTGCCGGTTGACCAGAAATACAAAAACGAAGTGCCTGGCTCTGATGCCGATCTGAACGCCTATGATGTTGTTTATTATGCCGGCGACTGCAATTCAGGCAGCAAGACCATTGCCATCAACCTGCCAAACGACGAAGAGGTTCAGCTGAAAAAAGGATCCCGCAAACTTCAGCTTAAGAATGCCATGAAGGCAAAGTTTGAAAAAATTCTGTTACCCATCTCCGGCATTCTGATCGATGAGTCGCAGCGGGGTTTCATCAAATTCGATGCTTTCTTCGGAAATACAATGTTCCATGAAGTAGCTCACGGCCTTGGTATCAAGAACACCCTCGATGGAAAAGGAACCGTGCGCGAAGCACTGAAAGAACAGTATTCAGCGCTGGAAGAAGCCAAGGCAGATATCCTTGGACTCTATATGGTGACAAAACTTTATGAAATGGGAGAATTAAAAGATGGCGTTGTGATGGACAACTATGTGACCTTCATGGCCGGTATATTCCGCTCAGTGCGATTTGGCGCAGCCAGTGCCCATGGTAAAGCCAACATGCTTACATTCGCTCATTTTGCTGAAAATGGTGCATTCACAAAGCAGGAGAACGGCACTTACCTCGTTAATTTCGATAAAATGAAACTGGCCGTCGAAAGCCTTGGAGGAATGATTCTCGCACTTCAGGGTGAAGGAGACTATAACAGAGTCAAGGAATTGATACTTACCAAATCTGTTATTCCTACCCAGTTGCAGACTGATCTCGACAAACTGAAAGGAGCCAGCATACCTGTTGACATTGTTTTTGAGCAGGGGAAAAGCGAACTTGGACTATAAAGCATTGTGCAAAGGAGCCCTGGATGAAAGTCCCTGTAATAAGCAGATAAGGAAAATGTGCTGAGAATCAGATGCTTTTTGCTTCTTTTTCCTCCTGACTTCCGGTTCTATGGACAGGAATACGCCTAAATCAGGCCCGGCCATTTGCACCAGTCCACTTTCGTAAGGTTAATCCTTCAACCCAGGGACCATTTAACTCAATCATTCATTACTGACAATACCTATGTTCGAAAACGAACACTGCCGCAGCAAAACCGTACAAGACAATGGATAAGGTCACCCATTCAACTTACTATTTACTTGATTTTGTGAGCCTTGTATTAATGGCACGGTTTTGGGCATACCGGATTCCTCAACCCGGCATCCCGGGTAAATGAGCATTGTGAAAGGCAGTAACAACTTTAAACAAATTAAACATCAAAACCAAAATGAAGAAAATCCTCTTTACATTGATTTTAATGGCTGGCTTCGTCACCGGCCTCAAAGCAGAAAACCCGCCCGACGAGGGCATGTGGCTCCCAATGTTTGTTGAGAGACTCAACTACGTTGACATGCAAAAAATGGGACTGAAATTAACCCCTCAGGAGATTTACGACATCAATCATTCTAGTCTGAAAGATGCCATTGTAAATCTTGGCGGATTTTGTACAGCAGAGGTTGTTTCAAACCAGGGATTGCTTTTTACCAACCATCATTGCGGTTATGATGCCATTCAGAAGCACAGTTCCATCGATCACGATTACCTGACCGACGGTTTCTGGGCAAGAAGCCTTGAAGAGGAACTTCCGAATGAAGGCCTTACTGTTTCCTTTCTTGTGAAAATGGATGATGTTACCGGCCGTGTTCTTGAGAAAGTAAAACCTGAAATGAGTGAAAGCGAACGGTCGGCTGCCGTAGGTAAAGCTATTGAAACACTTAAGGAAGAAGAATCCGCTGAAGGCAAATATGAAGTCTCGGTGAAAGGATTCTACAATGGTAATGAGTATTATCGCTTTGTTTATGAAGTTTATGAAGATGTTCGTCTGGTAGGTGCACCGCCTTCAGCCATCGGTAAATTCGGTGGTGATACCGACAACTGGATGTGGCCTCGTCATACCGGTGACTTCTGTGTTATGAGGGTTTATTCAGGTCCTGATGGAAAACCTGCTCCTTATTCAAAGGAAAACATTCCACTCAGACCGAAACATTATCTGAAGATTTCAGTTGACGGCGTTGAGCGGGGTGACTATGCCATGATCTGGGGTTACCCCGGAAGTACAGACCGTTACCGCACTTCACATGGCATTCAGGCCACCCTGAGTGAAATTGACCCGGCCATTGTGAAAGTAGGTGGTAAGATTCTGGAAATTATGAAATCAGATATGGACAAAAGTGATGAAGTCCGCATCAAATATGCATCAAACTACGCAGGTCTTGCCAACTTCTGGAAAAACAAAATCGGTGAAAGCCGCGGATTGAAGCGCCTCGATGTTTATGACAAGAAAAAAGCCATCGAAGACAAATTCAGTGCATGGGTAAATGCCGAAGAAAGCCGGAAAGCCACTTATGGTACAGCCCTTCAGGACATTTCGGATGTTTATGCAGCTTATGCTGATGTTAAATACAACACGAAACTCTGGTATCTCCAGATCTCTTTTTTCGGTTCCCAGATGATGCAGTTCCCGATGCAGACACAGGGAATTATCAACATTCTGAAAAGCGGACAAAAGGGTGATGAACTGCAGGCATCACTGGCCCCTTTCTATGAAATGGGGGATGGACAGTTCAAGAATTACAATCCGGCCACCGAAGAGAAGATCGTTGCTGCCATACTTGAGTTGTACCGTCAAGACGTTCCAAAGGATGCACTGCCTGATATTTTTAACCTGATTGATAAAAAATTCAAGGGGGATGTCCATCTTTTTGCAAAGAAATTATTTGAAACCTCCGTACTCGCAACTGAAGAAAATTATAAAGCATTCCTGGCCAAGCCATCCATCAAGGCATTTGAAAACGACCTTGGTTATAAAATGACCAACTCCTTCTATAACTCATTTATGACCCAGAATATGGCTGTTGCACCGCTCGGCGAAAAGCTGAAGAAAGCACAGCGTTTATTTGTCGACGGGCTGAGAAAGTCAAATCCGGATAAGGTATATTACCCCGATGCCAACTCAACTATGCGCGTTACTTTCGGTCAGGTACTTGACTATTTCCCGGCCGATGCCATCCATTATGATTTCAGAACCTATATGGAAGGTATTATCGAGAAGGAAGACCCGACCAACGATGAGTTTATTGTTCCGGCTAAACTAAAGGAACTGTATGCGAAAAAAGATTACGGCAGATGGGCAGATAAAGACGGACGGCTTGTTGTTTGTTTCCTCAGCAACAATGATATTACAGGAGGGAATTCAGGCAGCCCCATTCTCAATGGTAACGGTGATCTCATCGGCCTCGCTTTTGACGGGAACTGGGAAGCCATGAGTGGCGATATCGCCTTTGAACCTGAACTTCAGCGCACTATAAATGTTGATATCCGTTATGTGATGTTCATCATAGACAAGTTCGCCAACGCGCAGAACCTGATTGATGAAATAAAAATCGCACAAAAGACCAGGTAATCTTTTATTTGTATCCCTGTTGTAAAAAACCCGGCTCAGGAAAACTAAGCCGGGTTTTTTATGCAACGGTGTTTCATCTCAGCGGTTCAGGCGGGCAGATGCCTGCCAATACTTATGTAATTCTACGAACAAAGCGGGGTTACGTATGTTATCTATTGCGATTAATCCTTTTAACCGGAACCCATCACAGGAATATGATAAAAATCGTCCCAGCCCTGATTCTTGCCATTTTTATCCATAAGTATTCCTGCTCACAGAATCCTGTTGCTGACAGCCTTGAAAAAGCCATCAGATCGGGAGCGGCTAAAGACACCAACCTCGTCAATGCCCTGAACCGCCTTTCAATCAATTATTGGTATAACGACACCGAAAAAGCCTATACGCTAACCCGAAGGGCATTAAAGGAGGCCGAACGAATTGATTTCAGGCGGGGCCGGGCAGTCTCAAACAACTTGCTGGGTGTGGTTTTCGACATCAAATCAGAATTCGACAGTGCCCTGTATTATTATCAGCAATCTGTAAAATTCAGCAAGGAAACCGGATACCTGAAAATCCTTGCAAGTGCCTACAACAATATCGGGATGGTGCATAAGAACCGCGGCAATTTCAGTCCGGCCATCAAAGCGTATTACGACGCACTACGCATTTTTGAAAAACTGAAAGATCAGAAGGGAATCGGGAATGCCTACAATAACCTGGGTCTGGTATATTCCGACATGAAGCAATACCAGCTGGCACTTGATCTACATATGAAATCGCTGAAGATCAGAGAAAAGATAAGTGATAAATACGGAATCGGGGCATCCCTCACCAACCTTGGACTTGTATATTCTCAGCTGAATGATCAGGAAAAGGCCATGGACTGTTATCTGAAATCACTCAGAATCAAGGAAGAACTGGGTGACAAATATGGGCTGGGCATTCTCCTGAATAACCTGGCCCTGATTTATATGGATAAAAAAGAATACCGCAAAGCCATTGATATGTACCGGCGTTCGGCAATTTATCATCATGAAGTTGAAGACCATAACGGTTTGATCTTTACCTATATCAATACGGGGGCCGCCTATACCAGAACAGGCAACTACAGGATGGCCGAGATGGAAATTGATTCGGCAAAACAGATTGCGATTGAAATCAAATCGGTGCTCAGACTGGCCAAGGTTTACTCTGCCTATGCCACACTCTACAATAGTTCAGGCAATTATTACAAAGCAACCCAGGCATACCGGGTTTTGGATTCACTAAAGGATTCAATCTATTCGGAAAACATGAGCCGTAACACTGCAGAGATGCGTGAGTTGTATGAAACCGAGAAAAAAGAAGGTGAAATCAAACTGTTGCAGAAAGAAAACCGGATCAAAAATCTGGAAATCGCACAGCAAAAAAACCGTTTCCGGAACCAGTTGATGCTGGTAGCCATTCTGTTGATGCTCATTCTTTCAGGAATCACCCTCTGGTATATCAGATCAAGATACCGGCTGAAAGTTCAGGCTGAAAAGGACAAGATTAGGATACAAAAAGAGGGTTATGCCGCTGTGGTCAATGCCGAAGAAGGAGAACGAAAGCGCATAGCCATGGAATTGCATGATGGGCTTGGCCAATTGCTTTCTGCAGCCAGGCTGAATGTCTCGGTGCTGGAGGATATCGCTCAGGAACCCGACAGGGAAGCTGTTGAGAATGCCGAATCACTGATAGATCAGGCCATCGCAGACCTGCGAAACATCTCACACAACCTGATGCCTTCTGCCCTTATAAGACTTGGACTTGTTCCAGCGCTTAACGACATGGCGTCTAAAATAAACTCGGGCCGTCAGGTCATCGTGGAAGTAAAGACTTCCGGCATTGATCATCGATTGCCCGAAGATTTTGAAATTGCCCTTTACCGCGTTGTACAGGAAGCTGTCAATAACATACTCCGGCATGCGAACGCCTCACTTATTAGCATCCGACTAAGCAAGGTTAAGGAAACTCTCAATCTTGAAATATCGGATAATGGAAAGGGAATGCCTGAAAATGCCGAGAAAAACAGCAAAGGCATCGGCTGGAACGACATACGAAGCCGGGTTTCATTGTTTAACGGAAATATGATTCTATATTCCGATCCCGGTACCGGAACGCATATCAATATTAATTTCAGTAAACTTAGTTTATGAGTGAGTCCGAAAACAAACCTGTCAGCATACTGATTGCCGATGACCACCAGATGTTCATTGATGGCCTGAAAGTTTTGCTCAGAAGAGAAAAAAACATTGTAATTGCAGGCGAAGTCAGTAATGGTCTTGATGCATTGGAATTTATAAAAAAACAGCAACCGGATTTGCTGATTACCGACATCAGCATGCCGGGTATGTCCGGGGTGGAACTCACCCGCCAGGTAAAGCTGCATTACCCTGAAATTAAGGTACTTGTACTCTCTATGTATAACGACCGGGAGATTGTAAGTGAAATTCTCATGTCGGAAGCTGAAGGATATATCCTTAAAAATACGGGAAGGCAGGAACTCATGAATGCCATTCACCGTATAGCGGACAACAGCACATATTATAGCAATGAGGTCCTGAACATCATGATGACCCGGCTGAAGAAACAAAAGATCATTGAAAAAAATACCGCCCAGCTTACAGCACGAGAGATTGAAATTGTGAAACTGATCATGGAAGAGTTTTCGAGTGAGGAGATTGCCGACAAACTCTTTATCAGCAAACGCACAGTGGATACCCACCGGAAAAACATCATTCAGAAAACAAATGCACGCACCCTGGTAGGTTTGATCAAGTTTGCCATCGAAAACAACCTGGTTGAGTTTAATCCGTAGCATTGCGTAGAAAAAATACCGAAAAATCCGTATTTCAGCCAACCCGGGATGATGGTAGTTTTGTAAAAAACAGGACTACCAATGGATCATATCACCACAATCAGCAATATTACCACACGTGAGAAGCAGATACTGAAACTGGTAGCCAGGGAATACAGTACCATTGAAATTTCTTCCATCCTGCGCATCAGTGTAAGAACAGTAGAAACCCACCGCAAAAATATTCTCAGGAAAATAAATTCCAGATCACTTGCCGGTCTCACCAAACATGCCATTAAACTTGGCCTGCTTGAAGATTATATCTACAGACCTGTCATTGATACTAAAGTTCTCAGAAAACCGAACAAATTAAACCCGGACTAGACTGGCTTGCTGGAAGTAAATATACACTCCTGGTGTTAACGTTTCCCGCATTATCCATACCTAACAATGCGTAGTCAGATTACCGAGAACTCGGGATTGCAGCTACGGAAACCAGAGCATACTTTTGTAATTGCTTTCGCAAGATCTGAAACAGTCAAACACTAACCAACACATCAATTTTTATGAAATCAAAATTTATTCCTGCTATCCTGACAATTTCTTTGGCTTCATTCCTGTTTGCAGGGTGCGATAAAGAAGATGAAACACCTGAAAACACCAATAACAATAATGCCGTCAACACTTTTTCATATGATGATGCCTTTGGGGTACTTGTCGCTGTAAAAAGCGTTTCTTATACTTCAGTGGGCGGATTTGAAGTTCCGGTTGAAGTAAATTCTGGCTCTGCTTTTTTCCCGACAGATGCCGGAGCCCAGACTTTTTCAGATGCCGGAACAGTTTCACTTGAAGGGAAAAACCTGAAAAGGCAGTCGAACAACATCTATATGTATGATGATTATCTGAATCCGCTCACTCTTTCAAACATAACATGGAATGTATCCGGGAATGGGAGCATTCCGGCGTTCTCTAAAACTGTCAGCCGTCCATTGCCTACATTCAGCGGTTACAGTTCACTTCCGGTCTCCATCAGCAAAGCCACGGGAGTCAGCATTTCACTGGGGTCTTCCGTTTATGCCGCAGATTCCGTAATTGTGATGATAACCAGCTCAAATGAAGCGGTTTTGAAATCAGTTGCCGGGGGAACAGGCAGTGTAACATTCTCCTCGTCTGATCTTTCCAAACTGGCAGCCAGCAATGTTGGTTCAATCTCTATCAGTCCTTACAACCTTTCAGATGAAACCATCGGCGGAAAGAAATACTATTTCGTGAACGAATCCAGCTACGTGAAGATGTTCATCAATATAACCGAATAAAGATCTTTCGTGTGTTTTTCTCCCTCAAAAGGTGCCCGTTCTCAGGGCACTTTTTTTTTGATATTACCGAATGCTTTGGTTCCGTATATTTGACCGTTGACTTAAAATCGTCCCATGAGGCAGGCTGTTATATTGATTAAATTATTGTTCATATTTCAATTTCAACCAATTGCCCAGAATGATACTACCATCAACCATCAGATAAATTGCCCAGACGGGGATTGGGAGCTTGTTTTTTCGGAAGAATTCAATGATACGACATTGAATCATGACAGGTGGCTCACCTGGTTTCCCTATTCAGATGACGGCAGCGACCAGTGCGCATTCTGCCGTACCCACGGGAAAGAAGGACAGATATACAGGGATGCGAATGTATTGCCGGATAACGGCATCCTTCGATTGATAGCAAGACGTGAACAAGGCAACTGGCTTGGTGAACAGAGGGATTATTCATCGGGAATGATTCATTCACGGCAATCATTCGGAATCGGAAAGTATGAAGTCCGGTGCCGCCTGCCTGTTGGTCGCGGCTTCTGGCCAGCCATCTGGGCCTATGGCCGTACCACCTCAGAACTAGATATAATGGAAGCCGGGATGCAACGTCCATACCGTTTTCATATGAGCATCCATAACCGTAAAATTAAAAAGATGCTGCATCGCCGCCATTGCGGATTTAAAAACCTTTCTTCAGGATTCCACACCTATTCGATGGAATGGGATACAAATTTCATCCGTTTCTATATCGATAGTCATGTCGTATGGCGAATCACCCCATATCGCTCGGTTTTAGGTTGCAGAATAAAGAAATGCTCCCTAAGACCAGGCAGATACCTGACAGAGCCTGTTTTTCCGCCTTCGGACGAAACATTACACCTGATCCTTAACCTTGCCGTTGGAAATGACCATACACCTTTTACAGGCTCTCCGGATGCAGAAACAGTTTTCCCCGGCCAAATGGAAATCGACTGGATCCGATATTACAAGCGAAAACCCGGAAGTGAATGACCGATAATCTTCCTGTTTTGCATTCATCCCTGATTTATTAAATTTACCGGTTCACAATGTATTTATAAATTGAACACAAACAGGCCACCGGCATATCCTTACTTCTGTTTCCGGAAGAGTTTTGTTCTTCTTGTGCTTTTTCTTTCGACTCTGTTGCTTTGCGAAGGTTATGGCCAGCCTTCCACCCGTAAGGAGAACCTGTTTATCACCGTTTATGGTCCTGAGGACGGTCTTCGTCAAAGTATGGTCAGTCAGGTTTTTCAGGATCACAATGGCTTGATCTGGATGACGACAGGAGATGGTCTGCATTGTTTTGACGGAAGTAAGTTCAGGTTATACAGGATGCCTTCAAATCATATTAATACTCACGCTGACAACCTCATGCGCGAAATCGCATATTATGACACCAGCACCCTGACCATTTCCTCCAGTTCATCCATTCTGAATTTCAATGTCAACAAAGGTGAATTTAATATAATTTACCGCAAAGACGGAAGTTTTCCGGAACTTCTGAAGACGCGTGATAATAATAAACCACTTGCCTGGCTACCCGGACAGAAACTTTTCCGGGTTGAAAAAGGATCCGTGATTCCCCTGAATCTGGCTTTTTCAAATAACAATGAACCTCCGTCAGGCTTTTCACCCATCTCTTCTGTCAGGCACAACCAGGCTGAACTGCTGATTTCAGGGGAACAGGGCATCATATCAATCAGGCAGGATGATAAAAATAAAAACAACACACTCAGGGCACAATGGATACCGCTGAAAGATTGTCAGGACCTTGCGAAAGACAGAATGGGAAGGACTTTTATTCTGACCAGTGGTAGAATAAAACAATACCTTGGAAACGGGAAGACGGCCGATTTCCATGATACCCGGATTGCGGAAAGTATGCATATGTTCATCGACAGCAGGGACAACATCTGGTTGTCAGGCAAAAATAACCACAGGCTTTTCAGATTAACCGGAGGAGTGCTGAGTGAGATAAAATTTCAGATGATTTCCGGTAAGCATATTGACTCAATTTCTCCAAATATAAAATGTATATACGAAGACAATCATGGAAACCTCTGGTTTGGCACTGACGGAGATGGTGTAATGGTGTATTCTCCTGACCAAATATATTTTGACCGGGCTTCCATCGGATTTACCCGTTGTCTGACATGGTACAACAATTCTGTATGGGCCGGAACCTATAACAATGGCCTCTGGAAACTCTCGTCTGATTTGTCCCGCTATGAAAGAATCCTGCCTGACCGCCTCCTCGACAACATTTATTTTCTGGACTTCGGTACCGACAAAGCCGGCAGGCTCTGGATAGCTGCGCGTAGCGGGATTGTAGTGCTGAGTCCTTACGGAGACATTATTTTCAGTTACAAATATAAATGCAGCAGTGCCGGATTCCTCAAAATAAACCGGGACACCATATCAATCGTGTGTGACAATAGGCTCCTCAGGTTCAACTCCGGGAAAGAGATATCATTTATTAATTCCACTGCCTTTGTTCAGGTTTCGTCCTTTCTGATTGCAGGAGATTCCTATTGGGTCGGGAACCCCTTCGGATTATACAAGGCACCGAAAGAACCGGGAGTTGATAAAATTGTACCGGTTTTATCCAGCAATCGCTTGCTATACAGTCAGGTATATTGTCTCCTGTTACACGATGGAAATATCTGGGCCGGAACAGGGAATGGGATTGAGTTGTTCAGTCAGTCAGGGGAACCCCTGCCAAAGAAGGCAGGTATCAGGGAACTTCGCGATGAAGTAATCTATGCGATGTTTGCTGACCATCAGGGAAGGGTCTGGTTTACATGTAACCAGGGTATCGGATGCATCTCATCACGGGATGATGAAGTTGTTTTCTTCACTGTCAGGAATAATCTTCAATCGCTCGAATTTAATTACAACGCTGCCTGTCAGTCACCAGATGGTAAAATATTCTTCGGAGGAATAAAGGGTGTGAATGGTTTTGAACCATCCCGTTTTCACCAGAAAAAAGAAAGTCCCGAAGTCAGGATGCTTGAACTTTTTGCAGGGGATTCTTCTATTACCAGGGGGATTCCACCCCGATATACCAAAATCAATCTGAACCGCAAAGCACCGCATCTTAGTGGCAAAGTTTATTCTACGGATGTTATCAATGCCGGTGACGGACTTTACTCTTTTTTTCTTGAAGGCTACCAGCAGACATGGAGTAAACCATCAGTATTTTCAGAGTTCAGCTACCGGGATCTTCCTCCCGGAGAATACCGGCTGATGGCGAAATGTGCCGATGCCTGGCATAACTGGAGTGAACCGGTTCTGTTACTTTCCGTTTCACTTAAACCCCCGTACTGGAAAACAAGATGGTTTCTTGTAATACTAGTGGCTGTAATTATAACTTCCACTGCACTTATTGTTAAAAGAATCAATTCTTTACGCTTCCGCCGGAAAATCAAAGAACTTGAGCAGCAACATGCCATTGAAAAAGAGCGCCTGCGGATCTCAAAGGACATGCACGATGAAGTCGGGGCAAGTCTGACAAGAATTTCAATTCTCAGCGAGTTGGCCAGAAGAAGAAACATTGAACCCGGACAATCGCTGAAGGTTATTGCGCAGATTTCAGAAATCGCAGGTAATGTTGTTGACGAAATGAGTGAAATCATCTGGGCCATGAATCCCAGGAACGACCGGCTCGACAGTTTTGCAGCCTACATTCGTCAGTATGCTTCTACTTACCTTGAAACGGCTGAGATACAAGTGGCATTTGATTTTCCTGATGATGTGCCTGCATTACCGATGAGTTCGGAAATGCGTCGAAACCTGTTTCTTACCATTAAAGAAGCTCTTCACAATGTGGTTAAACATTCAGGGGCAGATTCAGTCAGACTGAAACTCAGGACTGATAAGAATAGTGTGTTCATTTCCATAAAGGATACGGGAGCCGGATTCGATACAGGCAGCCTGAAAACAAGCGGAAATGGTCTCCACAATATGAGGCGCAGGGTTGAAGACTGCGGAGGTAAGTACAGGCTGAATTCAGAACCGGGAATGGGAACATTGATAGAACTGACCCTAACTTTATCTTAAATATACCATATAAGGGTGATGGCATCAGCTGGTATTTCGCATTAACTTTGTCTGTCATTAAATAATAGGAATAATGTCAGAACTGATCAGGATAATTATTGTAGAGGACGACGATGACGTGCGTGAAGGGCTTCGCATACTCATCAACGGATCAGAAGGCTATTCCTGCCCAATGGCCTGCAGCACCGGAGAAGAAGCCCTTAAGGTGATTCCGGTTCACCAGCCACAGGTGGTGCTGATGGATATAAACCTGCCCGGAATGAACGGTATTGAATGCGTTGTTTGCATCAAAAACACCTGGCCTGAAATTCAGGTGATGATGCTGACGGTTTTCGACAATACCGATGATATTTTCAAGTCGCTGACCGCCGGGGCAACAGGATATCTGCTAAAAAAGACACCTCCGGCAAAACTGCTGGATGCCATCAGCGAACTGGTGAATGGTGGCTCCCCCATGAGTGGTGAAATCGCCAGAAAAGTGGTACAGACGTTTTCAAACCCTGCCATTCACAGGATCCCGGAGTCAAATCTCACTGCCAGGGAGGAAGAGATACTATCCTATCTTTCAAAAGGATTTCTTTATAAGGAAATCGCAGCGGAACTGTTTATTAGTATTGAAACTGTGAGAACACACATCCGTAAAATATACCAGAAACTTCAGGTCCGCACCCGCACCGAAGCCCTTCTTATGTGCATGAAGCACTGAGTTCAGAGTTTATTACCTGTAAACAAAAAGCAGGTTAACATTGAACAGAAATGCCCGATTTTTATCCCTTGTGCCTTCCGGTGTGGAAGAAGCCGGCCAGCCGGCGAGGCAGGATTTCTGATCAGGGTTTCCACTTATCTTACAATGGCATTGCTCTTCCGGCAGGTCATCGGCCACTCATCCGAAACGAATCTACTGAATTCCCGGCTTCTTAAGTATAAGGGTGATCAAATATCACATGAAAGGGTGATTGACAGGGTTATCTCTCAAAGCGACCTTTGCAGGAGGAGAACTAACCTTTAAACCGATCCATATGAAAAGAATTTTACTCATTGTTTTCGCCGTTTCTGTGATGCTTATCAATCAGACCTCCGCACAGATAACGATCACCACAGACGACTTGCCCACCATAGGATTGCAGGTTATCAGGGCCGTTGACAATACCACCCAGATAATTCCGGGGGATCCTGGTTTAAACCAGGTCTGGGACTTTACCAATCTGGTTCCATCTTCTTATGATACCACGCTCTATCTCCCTCCGCAAGGGCAACCCAATCACCAGAACTATCCGGAAGCGGAGGTAGCCATACGTCATAAGAATGGGAATCTTCAACCCTACTGGGATTATGAATATGCCAGATATGACAATCAGGGTATGCGGTATGTAGGCGACGAGGATATGTTAACCATTTTTGGCGCTTATACAATGTCGGTTCACATTACCTGCAATCCAAACCCGCTTAGCCTTCAGCTTCCCTTTACCTATGGCGACAACTTCACTCAGGTATCGACCTATGAATGGCACATGGCAACCCGTAATGAAGGAGTGCTGATGGACTCAGTAAAACAGATCAGTCGTATGAACATCACCACAACCGGAGATGCAAGCGGAATAATGTCAACACCCTATGGCTCTTTTCAGGTACTCAGGGTGAGAAACGATATTATATCGGAGGATTCGGTGTATAACTGGTCGTCGGATGGATGGGTTTTTAACAGCTTTGACATCAATAACTATTCAAATTACAGGTGGTATACCAACGATTTTTACGAAGTTGGATTATACCAGTTTGAAGAAGGCAAAGGAAATAGCATGACTTTTTTCAAATCGGAAACCGTTGTAGGTGTTCAGAACAATACAATAGGCAAACAGACAAAAATCTACCCGAATCCTGCTCATAACCTGGTTTACATTGACATTGAAACAATTCCGGACCGGGTTGAAATCCTGGATATAACGGGAAGGGTAAAACAAATTTCAGGGCCGGCAACGACCGTTGATATTTCTTCTCTTACGCCAGGCTTGTATTTACTCAGGGTCTATGTAAAAGAGGAAATATTGAGCAGCATGCTCGTTAAGCAATAAATACTCACTCTTGTATTATACTTAGCACGTTCTTCTGCATTTCGCCGGAATAAACCAAACAAAAGTCTGATCTACAGTCTACCCATAAGTTCTTGAGAATAGTTCTACCGAAACTAATTCCTTTACTTATTGAAAGTTTCGGAAGGATAGAGTTTAAAATTGTCGTTCAAGCATAAAATATCAATCAGATCCAAAGTCCTTAATAACAATCAGATATAATTATACCAAGCCGGAAAAAGATAAGGTGAATCAGGAAATTCCTGCTTCACCTTATCTTTTTTCATAACCCGGGATCATAAAGTAATCCCCATTTTCTTCATCAGGAAAGTTGCATTCATATTGCGGGCTACACCATGCTTGAGCTTATAATCGAAATGAAGTTCATCCCCGTTGATCTCAGCTTCAAAACTATAATTCCCGATATCCCCGGGGAATGATTTTTCCAGGTTGCCAAGTTCAAGGTCATGGGTGGCAATAAAACCGGCGGCACCAAGTCCGATCAGTTGGGAGAGCAATGCCCTGGATCCGGCCTGTTTGTCGGCCGAATTGGTTCCTTTAAGAATCTCATCCAGCAATACAAACAATTCTTCTCCCCTGTTAAGCCTGTCGATCAGGTCTTTGAGACGCAGCAATTCAGCATAAAAATAGGATTGGTTCGAGCTCAGCGAGTCCGTGGTCCGGAGGCTGGTATAAACAGGTGCCGGATAACAATAAAAACTGGTGGCACAGACAGGGGCACCGGTCAAAGCCAGTATCATATTCACCCCGATTGTCCTGAGATATGTGCTTTTACCAGCCATATTGGCTCCGGTAACAATATTGAAGTGTCCGTGGTGAGTAACCGAAATGGGATTATTTACCCTTTGCCTGGCCGCAATCAGCGGATGCCCGGCATTTTCAGCGTGGATAACAAACCGGTCGGTAACAATTTCCGGAAAAACAAAACCAGGATTTGCATAAGCAAGCGCTCCAAGTGAGGCTATGGATTCTGTATCAGCCAATACACCAAACCATAGGGGGAGACTTTCTCTGTGTTCTTCCTGCCACTGCTCCAATCGTCTCATTTGTCTGATATCCCAAAGCAGGTAAACATTAAGAACAAATCCCGCCAGGATGTTCAGCCGTGTATCCAGTGATGCGGTGATCTTTCCAAGTTTCCGTATTCCAAAGCTGGCCGGCAAAGTGCCTGATTTAAGCTTCTTTACGAGCCCCGTCATAAACTCCGAAGCAAATCCCGCATCTTCAATCATCCTGAACCGGATTGAATACTTTTGAAGCAGGTCAACTTTCTTCGACAACATGGCATGCCGCCGGCTAATTGCCTTGGTGTGAAACCCTGTGATGGTCAACGGGATAACAAGGTAAAGTAAAAATAACTGGGCGGATATCATTCCCAGAATAAAAAAAGTGGTGGCGGTAAAAGATGCCAAAGGGATGAAGATTTGAGCTACCCTGAAAAGGGCCGGTCTGAAGAGGGGTTCACTTGCAAGCCAGCTATAAAGAAGCTCCAGATCTTTCTTTTCTTCCCCGGCAGCCATTCCATGGGATCTCAAATATATACGCCATTCAGGCATTTTAGCCAGTTCAGCAACCGCTTCCTGCCTGCTGATAATCTCCTGCCTGTTATGCAAGGGTGTTTTAAGCCATGAAGCCAACCTGTTCTTACCAGAATGAGTCGCAGTCCGGTTTAAAGCCTGGAATAGCGAACCGCTGCCGAAAAAATCAAGATCGGTAGTGTAAATATGTTCGGGATCAATGAATTCCCCTCCCCCGTCAAATGAACTGTATTGTCCGTTTAATGCTTCTGTTTCATGAGTAAGCGCTGCAATACAGCTTTCATTGAATTTCTGCCTGTTGACTGATTTTTCATGAAGTATCACGAGTATAATAAAAATGGCAAGAGACAGGATAGCCGGAATCCACCAGAAGGGGTTATAAACAATGGCCAATGCAACGGCCGGGAGGAAGAGCAAAAAAGAAAAAAAGCGGGTCATTGAGAAATAACGCGCATCTCTCAGTAATCTGAGTTTGAGCTTAAGCTTGTCTGACAGCATTGCTGCATATACACCACCGGGATCAACCTCATTCATTTATTCCAGCTATTAAATGGGTTTCTCGAAAGGCTGGAGTTAAGGTATTCCGGCTGATGGGTCACTTCAGCACCCACCCATTCAGGCTTCATAAACGTTTGATGTTCCTCCCTCACTTCAATCTCAGCAATAATCAGTCCTGCATTTTCACCTAAAAACTCATCCACTTCCCAGTCAAAACCCTGATAAGGTATTCTGTACCGGAGTTTTTCAATAATTCTTCCGTTGCATAATTCGCTTAACATCTCTTCCGCATCGTTCAGTGGAATTTCATATTCATACTCTTTGCGGATAAGGTTGGAGACACTTGCTTTCACTGTAATAAATCCCTTGTCTCCGGCTATCCTGATCCGGATTGTTTTGCCCGGAAGAATGGAAAGATATCCCTGCCTGTACCGGACAGGTTCAGCAAGGCTTCTGAATAAGGTTGAATTTACAAGGAATTTATGCTCAATTTCCAGTGCCATAGGAAAATAAATGATAAGAAGTTTTTATGAGAAATTAATTTTTGAATAAATAACCCTGCTTCCAATTCGCAGGCAGACTGGTCAGAAAAATGGTTGCCGGTATATTGAAATATAAAAACAGGGCCTGGAAAACCAGGCCCTGTTAAAATTAAGATTTAATTCACAGTTTCTGTTTCCGATGGTGCCTTCACCGTTTCAGTGGCAGGCTTAACCCTTTCTTTAGGGGCAATTGTCAGTTCTTTGATAATATTTCCGGCCCCTGCAAATTTATCTATGATAAAGAGCACATACCTGATATCGACACTGATGGTGCGCTGTAATTCCGGTTCAAATGCGATATCACCACTCATGGCTTCCCAGTTTCCGTCAAAAGCAAGTCCAATCAGCTCACCATTGCCATTCAATACCGGGCTCCCGGAGTTGCCGCCGGTAATATCGGTGGTAGAAAGAAAAGCAACAGGCATTTCACCATTCACCCCATAATCACCGAAATCCTTCTTTTCGTAAAGTTCTTTCAGCCTTGCAGGAACAACAAACTCCCAGTTATCGGGATCTTCTTTTTCCATGATGCCTTTCATAGTTGTGTAATATCTGTAATGGACGGCATCGGCCGGGTAATAATCCAGAATCTTACCATAAGTCAGACGCATGGTTGAATTGGCATTGGGATAAAACTTCCGGTCGGGTTGCATTTCGCGCAAACCGGCTACAAAGAGCCTGTTTCCCCTGTCAACCATTTCATTCGGAACATCCATCATTTTCTGGTTTTCCCTGTATTTTTCAATCATCATCTTCATGAGGTTGTAAGCAGGGTCTTTTTCAAGCACTTTCAGCGACGGCTTGTTGATGAAAGCATCAACTTTTGCTTTATCCGCAAAAATTGACTTTTTAAAGATGTTGGCGCCGATCTTACCAAAGTCGTTTTTGTTTTTCGCAACCATCTCTCTGAAAGCGGCCGGTTGCTGATCTGCCGGAACATTTTCATAATACATTTCCAGCATTGCAATTAAAAGCTTCAGGTCGGTAGGTGTATTGTAATTCTTAAAGTGTTTATCCACACTTTTTCTGAGGTTCTCCTGAAGACGGGTCATTTTTTCAGCTGAGGGTTGCTCCGCTTTCAGCTCAGTGGCCAGTGATGAAAAAGACTGGGCAAGTGTCATAATCTCTGCTCCCCTGACAATCGACTCAACAAAATACCAGCGCTGGAGTGTATATTCCCCGATTGTCCTGTAGGCCGATTCGATATCACTGAGTGCAGACCCGTATTTTTCCTTGCGGGAAGCATCGCCATTCATCCAGTTTGTAAAATCAGTTTCGATTTTCTGTTTATCATCAAGAACTTTCAATTTTTTCAAACCCCGTGTCTGACCAATGAAATACTTCCAGTAATTCGAAATCTGAGCATATTTCGAAGCATATTTGATACTCACTTCACGGTCAGCATCCATATCCTGACGCATAATGCCCAGTTTTTTCTCACGAATCTTAACAATGGCAGGATTGCTGGTTTCAATGGCCAGTTTTACACCCCATGAGGTCAGGTAACGGTCGGTACTGCCGGGATAACCCATAATCATGGCAAAATCTCCTTTTTCATACCCGCTGATTGAAACCGGGAGGTGGTGTTTGGGTTTTAAAGGAACATTACTTTTTGAAATATCTGCCGGTTTGCCATCGGCATCAGCATAAACCCTGAACAGAGAAAAATCACCGGTATGTCGGGGCCACATCCAGTTATCGGTATCGGCTCCGAATTTACCTATAGATGAAGGGGGCGCTCCAACAAGCCTGACATCGCGAAAAACCTCGTAAACAAACAGGTAGAATTCATTACCGTTATAGAAACTGGCAACCCTGGCTTCATAACCGGTCCCCTTCGTAGCATCATTCTGAATGGTCTTCGATAATTCGGCAATTTTAGCATTGCGGTCAACTTCGGTCATCTTATCGGTAAGCTGGGCCAGAATCGTCTGGGATACATCCTCAATCCTGACAAGAAAACGGGCTGTAAGACCTTCATTGGGTAACTCCTCATTCATATTCATTGCCCAGAATCCATCGGCCAGGTAGTCATGATCGATGGTACTGTGTGATTGAATCGAGCCATAGCCACAATGATGATTGGTCAATACAAGTCCCTGGTTGCTGATCAGTTCACCGGTACAACCATTGCCAAACTGAATGATGGCATCTTTAAGGCTTGAATGATTTACACTGTAGATTTCTTCCGGTGTAAGTTTCAGCCCTTCTTTCTGCATATCAACATAATTGAGCCGCTCAATAAACAGAGGCAGCCACATACCTTCATCGGCCTTTGAAAAGCCGGCAGCCAGAACAAAAAACAAAATCAGTATTTTTTTCATTTTACAATTGGTATTGGTTCTTATTTACACGTATTTTTCTCCTTTTTCAATCATCACATCATTCACAAACTGGCGAATCTGCTGTTCATCTCCCTTGCGGCAAACCAGGAGTATTCCTTCATCTTCCACCACGATGTAATCGTCAAGTCCCTGAAGCACAACAAGTTTCTCTTTCGGCATATTCACTATGCAGTTCCTGCTGTCATACATCAAAACATTCTGACCAACTATAGCATTGGCATTTTCATCCTTAATCCTTGTATCGTAAAGCGAACCCCAGGTGCCAAGATCACTCCATCCAAAATCAGAAGACAGTACATATACATCTTCTGCTTTCTCCATTATGCCGTAGTCGATGGATATACTTTTGCATACCGAATAGGTTTGCCTGATAAAAGCGTCCTCCGATGCAGTCCCGTATTTCCCGGTGCCTTCCCTGAACAACTGATCAATCTCGGGAAGATACTTCTCGAATGCAGCCATGATGGTTTTAAGCTTCCAGATAAATATGCCGGAATTCCACAGAAAATCTCCGCTGGCCAGAAATTCTCTGGCCATTTCAAGCTGGGGCTTTTCAGTAAAGGTTTTTACTTTCTTTATTCTGGAATCTGATTTGCAGGTTATGCCTTCGTCAAACTGGATGTATCCGTATCCGGTATCGGGCCTGCTGGGCTGAATACCAAGGGTAAGCAGCCAGTTGTTCTTCTCTGAAGCATCCAGCGCAGCAGTAATAACCTCGGTAAAAATGTCTTCTTTCAGGATGATGTGATCTGAGGGGGCCACCACCACATTTGCTTCCGGATTTTCGCGCAGAATACGGTAATTGGCATAAGCTATGCAAGGAGCGGTATTCCGGCGTGACGGTTCACATAGCACCTGCGATTCTCTGATGGCTGGTAACTGCTCAAGTACCTGTTTCTTATATATTTCGTTCGTAACAATATATATATTCTCTGCCGGGCACACCTTGCGGAACCTGTTAAACGTAGACTGAATAAGGGTTTCACCGGTACCAAGAATATCGATGAACTGTTTCGGATGGTTCTGACGGCTCATGGGCCAGAATCGGGCACCAATGCCACCGGCCATGATTATACAATAGTTGTTTTTATTCATTGGATGCTATATTGGTTTCAGTTATCATGTGTATGTTCGGATGTTAATGTACTAAACCCTATATGGTTATGTAACACTACTGTCAACCTGAAGAATTTCAGCCAGAGGACTGAAAAGGTAGATCCGCTTATTATTCAGGCAAACACAACGGAAACGCTTTCTGAGCTTAATACCCCGTCTGAATACACGACCATCAGGAAGGGCGAAGAGGGCTTCTTCAGGCAGGTCGCTGATCAGTGTTTTACCGGTAGCAACATCATATTGACGAAGTGCACCGGCCAGATGAATATCCGAAGTACTGGAAGCTGCCGGGTTTTTAAGATAAGCCGCAAACGGTTGCCTGATATCGTCGGGTAAAAGTCCCGGTTTAAGAAACGGAGCAGCCAGCAGGCGGTATGTTTGCTTCCATTGCTCCCCATGAGGTTTTATTCTTCCCGCTTTCGACAAAAACAACTCAGCATGGGCCATTTCATGAATAAGTGTAATCAGAAAACTGTATGGATTCAGATCATGGTTCACCGAAATGCGGGGATAAGCCACCTGACTTCCTCCCCGGAAATCACCCAGCTTCGAACGCCTGTTACGGGTAATACGCAGAATAACCCGGTGGTTTCCAAACCACTCAGCTACCGGCTCTGCGCACCCTACAGGCAGATATTCAGTAAGTATATCATTCAGTGTTTTACCGCGGATCATTCAGGCTTAGCATTGACTTATTGTCCCTTACCTTATTGTAACAACCGCAATCGCGGGATCGTTTCGCAGATTTATATTTATTCTGCTTGTAGGGGGGTGTGGAGCAGGATGCTGAAATGAATATTAATGTGAAGGCAATCAGTGTTAGCCTCAATGATATCATCGCTTTCATTCTGAGGTTGATTTTTAGGTTTTTAGAACTCCAAAAATAGTAAAAATGACAGGTATAGTTTCAATAATATGAAATTAAAAGAGGTTTCATTCCGGCGGTTGCAGGTATTTGCTGAAAAACCTGCTTTAAAGTATAATTACACAGCAAATTTTCCAGCTATCGGGTACATAAATTAGTATAAATACCCATTGATATTCGCAAATCTGTAAAGTATATTTACAAGTTGTTTACGTAATCTCCGGTTTCCCCAAAACTATAGATTTTTTAACAAAAAGAAAGATTCAATCATTTAACAGTAACCCAAAATCAGACGACATGAGAAAACAATTCAGCAATCTAATTTTACTTCTGATGGCAGTTCCCCTACTGCTGATCAGTTGTGCAAAAAACGAAACAGGCGACAAGCCGGTAGTTCCCAATGGAGCGGAAGATAGTCAGTTTAAAACAGACATCATCTACTGTGGAAGCCCGGTTGTTGCACCAATGATTGATTTTGAGCAAACAATGTCTCCGGCTACCATTTCCATCGGTAACGATCAGACCAGCCTTCTGATAAAATACCAGCTCGACAACCCGGAATGGTACATTTATCATGCAGCCTTGTTTGTAGGGACTGAAGAACAATTGCTGACCGGTGGGACAAGCGGACCTTATGCTGAATCAATTAACCCTGATGGCACAGGCCATTTCTTCCCCTGGCGGTTCCCCTTACAGTCATATCATTCAGCAACCGCAAATGTTAACTACAAAGAATATCTGTTTGACCTGACGACTTTGCCTGAGTGCTTTATCGTTGTTGCACAGATTCAGATCCGCAATGCAGCAGGCGAAAGGGCTTATCTGTGGGGCAAGAGCGCCCTGAAAACACCGGGCTTCTATATCAATTACTGCGTGCAGGAATGTCCTCCTCCACCACCACCTCCTCCTTTGGGCGGCTGTGAAACCGGCTATGCTTATGGCTTGTCATACGCCAACTGCTTCCTGACTATTCCCGGGGTAAATTCAAACAACTGGGGCTGGTCAAACGGATTGCTGGGACCCGGAAATTATACCTGGCCAATGTATGCAGGCGCAGGGCAGTGCAACATAGGAAACGGAATAAATGTCGGAACACTAACCGTGAATTATACACCACCTACAGCCACGGTAACCTATACTGTGCTTGACGGTTATGTTCTGAATGCTACCCATTTGTATGTGGGCAACCGGATATTGCCAATGAAAAACGGAAGGTATACTACCGCTCCGGGGCAGTTCCCGTATAAACATGAAAACCTGAATGGAGTATCCACCGACACATATACAATCACCGGCCTCTCCGGAAGTATTTATGTTGCTGCCCATTCGGAAGTATGTGATGATATCTGATCAGATTAACTGATCACCATAGAGGCAGGTTCACTAGAGCCTGCCTCTTTTTTTTTGAATTTCCACATCATCATGAATCGCTAATTCGCTGATTCATTTGTATTGACCGGATCTGATTTAAAAACAAAATAACTTAGGTTGGTTCAGAAAGATTTTTATCCGGCAGGGGATCTCATGGCAAAAGTTATAAGAAAATCCGGTTTTGGCACCAGCAGATTATGCAACCAAAATATTGCATAAATTAGCAGAAATGTTTCGACCGTGATCAGAGGATTTCTTTTTCAGCTTGGACGCTATATTCTGCTCATCCGGCAGGTTTTCAAAAGGCCTGAAAAACAGTCTATTTACTTCAGGCAGATAATGATTGAGATGGAGAACCTCGGCCTCGACTCACTTGGAATCGTTGCCTTTATTTCTGTTTTCATGGGTGCTGTCCTGTGCATCCAGATGGCTTTCAATGTTGACACCCCGCTAATCCCGCTTTATACCATAGGTTTTGCTACCCGGCAAAGTGTGGTTCTGGAATTTTCACCTACCATCATCAGCCTGATCCTTGCAGGAAAAGTTGGTTCACGAATTTCATCTGAAATAGGGACCATGCGTGTTACCGAACAGATTGATGCCCTTGAAATCATCGGAATAAACCCGGCTACATATCTGATTTTTCCTAAAATTGTGGCCAGCATGTTCATTAATCCGATCCTGATCATGATGAGTATGATACTCGCTGTATTCGGTGGCTGGCTAGCCGGTTCGCTTACCGGACTGGTACCCAGTAGTGAATACATATACGGTATTAAAGCCTTCTTTGAAGTATACGACATCTATTATGCGCTCATAAAAGCAGTGGTATTTGCCTTCCTGATCGTTTCCATATCCGGTTATCATGGGTTCTATACCAAGGGTGGTGCGCTGGAAGTCGGTGCAGCCAGTACCAAAGGCGTAGTGCACAGCAGTATGGCCATCATCGTGTTCAACCTGATTCTCACCAAAATACTGCTTGCATGATCGAAGCCAGTAATGTTTCCAAATCATTTGGCGACCATCTTGTACTGGATGGGATATCGGTGAAATTCGAAACCGGTAAATGCAATCTGATCATCGGACAAAGCGGATCCGGGAAAACAGTACTCATGAAATGTATGGTTGGCCTTTATGAGATCGACAGCGGAAAGGTGATGTACGATGATCGGGTATTTTCGCGCATGTCGTTCGACGAAATGAAGCTAATCAGGCAGGAATTGGGGATGCTCTTCCAGGGAGGTGCATTGTTCGATTCCATGACTGTAGAAGAGAATATTATTTTCCCGCTTTCTATGTTTACCAACCAGTCCCCGGAACAAAAACGGGACAGGGCCAATTTTTGCCTTTCGAGGGTTAAACTTGAAAATGTAAACAAACTCTATCCCTCCGAACTCAGTGGAGGAATGAAAAAAAGGGTCGCCATTGCCAGGGCTATAGGGATGAACCCAAAGTACTTGTTCTGTGACGAGCCCAATTCAGGCCTTGACCCCCATACGGCCAATGTAATTGATAACCTGATCAGTGAACTGACACAGGAATACAACATGACCACCGTGATCAATACACATGATATGAATTCAGTGATTGAGATCGGTGATAAAATCGCCTTCATTCATAAAGGGAAACTCTGGTGGGAGGGAGATAAGGATACTATTCTGAAAAGCGATAATGAGGTTTTGAATGAATTCGTTTTTGCCACTGAACTCACCCGGAAGTTGAAGCAGAAATAATCGAAATTACATGAATTATATTGACCTTATCATTCTGATTTTTTGCATTCTATCAGCCATAAAGGGATTTTCAAAGGGGTTGGTGATTGGATTGGCATCCCTGGCCGGTCTGGTATTGGGCATCCTTTTCTCACTCCGGTATGCCGGCCGCCTGGAAATCATCCTTGAACAGATATCCGGGAGTCATTCTGAATTTCTCCTTGTTGCCGCTTACATCATTTGCTTTGCTTTGGTTGTGCTTTTTGTCAACCTGATAGGCAAATCCATTGAGAAAGTGGTGGAAATTGCCGCTTTGGGCATTGTAAACCGAATGGCCGGCGCTGCATTTGGGATTCTGAAAGCGCTTTTTGTCTTTTCCGCAATTATTTACCTGTTGAAGATTGCCGATCCCGGAAATCACCTGATTAAAAAGGAAACCAGTCAGAAATCCTTCCTCTACAGGCAACTTGAATATGTACTACCCTCATCGCTGCCATTCCTGAAAAGTCAGCTTGAAAAAATCAATCAGGAATTTGAAAACCAGGCAAATACCGAATAATATCAAGTACTCTGGATCTTCTCCCTTTCACCCCATGAGACCGCCACTCGCCAACCAGGGACGATTTGCCGATGACTGATCTGTTTCATTGATCATTTATTCTGCCATAACCAATGGTTTTGGCCGTTTCGGTACATTACATGATGTTATGGAGCTATTTTTGCAACATTATTTGTTGATGATTATTTTTGATTTTTCAATCAATTCCTATGAAAATTTCTACCCGCCCCAACGTTCTGGCAACCATGGCTATTGCCTTACTTATACTGATGGCTGCAGCCACAATCCTATCACTGGTTATCAGGCACCGACAAAAAAATGAAATCAATGGAGCACTGGCTATTCTGGAGAGGAATAACCTCCCCCTGATGAAAGTTGAGCAAACCCTGGGTACACTTTTCAATGCAGAAATTGAATTCCGTGAATACACGATCAGTTATGATAAAATCCATCTGAAAAAATATCATGAGCATATCAACCATTTGGTAACCAACATAGACACGCTTCAACAAATTGCCATCACGTTCAACGGCGATGGATCCGGGAAAGCCATTGAAACGCTGAGGGAGCGTGAAAAGCAGGCTGTAAACTATCTCAGGTTGAAGAGGCTCACCGATTCCCTGATGGTGGTAGCACTCTCATTCGATTCAGTATCCTATACACATATGGGTGATAATTTTTATCTCAGGAAGTTTAAACCCTCACCCGGAAGTCTGAGCATTGATACCCTGGATTACTCCATGATATCCGGGAAAAGAAAAAAAGGTCTTCTTGGAAAAATCAAAACATTTCTTGTAGGTGAGGAAGAGAAGACAACCAGTAACACCAAGGTTGTGGTTAAGAGTGGTACACCGGAAGAAGAGCCGCAGTCAGAAGAAAGTGACTCTGCCTTCAGTCTTAAATGGTTCGCCACCAATATCATAGAAAAAACCAACAGGCACTATCAGATCCAGTTAAAAAAACAGCTTGAAAAACGCAATGAATTGAGAAACCAGGAGCTGAAACTGGTAAAACTGAACAACAATCTTATCAACGAAATAAAAGCAATTCTGAACACTTTCAAACAGTTATCGCAGGAAACGCAGGCTCAGTATCAGATACGATCATCCAGGACAATAGCCCGGTCATCAACCATCCTGCAACGTACCCTGCTGATGATTATCCTCATTTCATTCCCGCTGGCTGTATTTACCATTATTATGCTGCGAAGAAATCAGATTTATCAGCAAAGGATTCTCGAATCAAAACAGCAGGCATTGTATCAGGCTGAAGAAAAGAGCCGTTTCCTTTCCTATATGAGTCATGAATTCCGGACTCCGCTCGCTTCTGTTATCGGCTTTGCTGAGCAGATAGAGCAAACCCCGTTAAATCATGATCAGAAAAACTATCTTTCCGGTTTGATGTCTTCTTCTGAAATGCTGCTGGCAACGGTAAATGATATACTTGACCTGTCGAAACTCGATGCCGGCAAAATGTCATTCCTGACCAATCCGTTCAGACCGGAAGAGGCCATTCAACAGGTGATGAAATCATTTAAAAAGATGGCAAGTGATAAATCCATCGGACTAACCTACAAACATGAAGGCAAAGTGCTGACCCTGCTTGGTGATGAGATACGTCTGAAACAGGTTCTCAATAACCTGGTTAGCAACGCCATCAAATACACAACCAAAGGAAATGTCGACATTGTATCACGAATCATCGAAAACCGTGATAATGCCGAGCTCAGGGTTGAAGTAACCGATACCGGGATCGGGATCGATCCGGAAAAAATCGGGAAGATTTTTGACGAATACAGCCGTGTCCACCCGGAAAACCCGGAAAAATGGATCATCGGAACCGGCCTCGGTCTTGCCGTTACAAAGAAACTGGTTGACCAGATGGGTGGTCAGGTCACTGTAGCCAGCAGGAAAGGAAAAGGATCCGTGTTTTCAATCATTATACCATATCCGGTAAGCAAAATTCAGCAGATCAAGCTCACCCCCCGTGAAAAGGAAATTTCATTGCCTGACTGCAACATCAGGATACTGGTAGCCGATGATAATTATTTCAATGTTGTGTTGCTTCAATCCATCTTCAAACGCGACAATGTTATCATTGACGTAGCTGAAAACGGAGTTGACGCTCTTGAAAAACTCAACTCCGGCAGGTATAACATCCTTCTGAGCGACATGTACATGCCTGAAATGGATGGACTGGAACTGACCCGGCAAATCAGAAAAAATGCTTCGGAGGAATTGAAAAATTTACCGGTAATCATGCTTACCGGCAATATTTCACCCGAAGCCGGTGAACAGATGGGAACAGCCGGGGTAAGCGATTTCCTCATCAAACCATTTCAGCGGAGAGACCTGATTGAAATTGTGTGTAAACACCTGTCCTGATTATTTTACCCACTTGCTTCATAATTTGAGCGAAATGCATTCATAATCTTTAGCTACCCGGCATCGTAGTGGCGAAACAAGCAGTAATCTGTTGCGGCTGAGTAATATGCAGTGGTCAGACAATATGCCATTTAATAAACTATTGCATTGCCCGATAACAGGATCATTCTGAACATACACAGCACTTCATAACCTTTATAAAAGGGACCGGATCCGATTGCCCTATAATCCTGATTGAATGAAAAAAAGGCCGGTTCCAGAATTGAAACCGGCCTTTAATAATTTTAGCGGATTACCGGATAACAGAAATTTTTCTCGAAATGACCTGATTTCCGATTTTAAGTCTTAAAACATACATTCCGTTTGCCAGATCATTACTGCTGACCCGAATCATGTTCTGACCCGAAGTATATTCATGGGCTTTTACCGTTAAGACCTTTTTACCGAAGAGGTCATAAACCTCAACCCCTGCGTTGCATGGTGAGTCGATGTTGAAGGAAACATTGGTGTAATCTCCCAAAGGATTGGGGTATACCGCAACACCTTTGTCAAAAGCCGGATTGTTAACACCAACATAAGTGCTTATAACATTATTTGCATTGATGATCTCTCCTGTTGTTACATCCAGCAGGAATCCAACGATGTGAAGTTTATCGTACTTCCAGTTATCAGGTAAGGTATAGGTGTAATTGTAAGTTATAACTGAACCTGTTGCTATGTTGAGCGGCAGACTTCCTTCTGTGCCAAAGGGGCTGTCGAGGATTTCCCTTGCGACATGGTCATAGTGCATCTGGGCAGCAGGAATGGTTCCGGCCATGTTTTCGAATCCGCACATAGCTCCATTTCCACCACCGGCGTAATAGTTTGCTTGATTCCATTGTGAAGTTGTTCCCCAAAGGCTGTCTTCAACGAATATTACACCGAATCTGAGTTCTGAATTAATATCGGCTACGAATTCTGACTGCAGGTCAAAAGTCACCTCTCTGGTTTCAGGATTCCAGCCATAATTAACAATCTCCAGCGTTGCCGGACTGATGGCCGTCAATCTGCGCTGATAACCGGTTTCCAGGTCTGAAGGATCAGAATCGCCGGCTGTACGGTCAGAGGTAACACTTGGATAACCGGCAAATCCTGGAATAATACCCGGTATTGCGTTATCATAGGCATCATTCACCATTGGATCTGCATTATGAACAGCAACACCAATCCAGGTCTCCGGATAGGTTTCGGCCATGTAATCCATAAAACAGATCCCGCGTACACACCATCCGCACCAGGTTCCGGTAGCTTCTTCTGCCAGCACCTTCTTAACAGGAACAAAAGATACCGCACCAACGATCTTTGTCACAGTGTTATTTGACGGATCAAGGTCATCACCGCCATTTACGTTGGTGATGGTTGTAACAATCTCATGGCTGCCGATATCCGAGAGGGTAATCGGGGTATTGTGAGTAAAAGAGTAACTGTTTCCAAGTGTAATGTTCAAACCTACAAAAGACTGAACCTGCGGAACACCTCCGTCAACGGTATAGGTCGCTGTAAAAGAGCTGATCGCTGTTGCACCTTCATTGGAAACTACACCTTTCAGATCAAACTGGTCACCGGCTTCAACATACCTTGGAATATTAACCGATGCAAGAGATGCATCCAGATTAAGCGGGGTAAACAATTTGATATTATCGATAAACCAGTAGTCTACATTATAAAGGTTTCCAGTAATAAAAATGCAGAACTGAAAATCATTCTGACCAATGTTATTTAATGAAACAATCTGTGTTTTAGGACCCTGGTTCCCCGTGGGGGATACCTGCCAGGCAACTGTCCAGGCTCCTGTGCCAAAACGGGTTGCAACCCCAATCGTTGGGCCATTGGCATACCAGTCATAGAAATACTTGAACGACAGGGTTGCATTTGGCACACCGGTCATATCCACTACCGGTGATACAAATCGCGATGTTGTGTTCTGGTTGATATAACTAAACTTCGCCTCCGGAGCGACCCCTCCTGCATTGTTGCTCGGGCTGTTCGACCATTGATTGGGCAGGCCCTCGAAACTCCATCCTGCCGGTGGCATTGTTCCGGCACTGAAGTCTTCATAGAGGTACACCTGACTGTATGACAATGTCGTAAAAAGCATTGCCATGATAAGAAAGCAGACTTTTCTCATGATTTGTATTTGTTTGATGGTTTAAGATTAAGGTCGGTCAATGAATCAGACTAGGTAAAAGTAAACACGAAATTTAGTTTTTTAATTTTTTCAAAAAGAATTGATATAATTTATATTGATTCTGAATAACAACAATACAAAGAGGTCAGTCAGAACAGGCTTTGTCCTGATTCCACAAAATTGCCGGGAATACTGAACGAACCTCTACCCATGAAAAGTTACTATCTAAATAACAAAAGAATCCAGACCAGAACCCAATAAAAAAGGGCATGATCCTGTGAACCAGGATATGCCCTTCTGCTTTTCCCGGGAATGAATCCCGGTTTGTTGTTTTAATGTTTCGTCAGGTAATCTGCAACACCGGCATGGGTATCTTTCAGCCCGTCTTTACCAGGTTCCCAGTTGGCCGGACAAACTTCACCGTTTTCTTCGAAAAACTGCAAGGCATCCAGCATACGGAGTGTTTCATCAACATTACGGCCAAGGGGGAAATTATTTACGGTTTCGTGATGAACCAGACCGGTTTTATCGATCAGGAACAAGCCGCGGTATGCGATCATAGGTCCGGTTGAGATCATTTCACCATTGTCGTTCCAGTCATAATCACCGGCCAGTACACCAAAATTTGCACTGATGGTTTTGGAGGTGTCGGCAACTACTGGGTAGGTTATTCCTTTTATACCGCCCTGGTTCTTCGACATCTGCAGCCATCCCCAGTGTGACTCTTCGGTATCGGTAGAACAGGCAACCACTGCGCAGTTTCGCTTTTCAAATTCAGCCATTTTCGACTGATAGGCATGCAATTCGGTTGGGCAAACAAATGTAAAATCCTTGGGATAAAAGAAGAATACTACATGCTTCTTACCCAGGAACTGGTCAAGTGAAAAATTCTCAACAATCTCTCCGCCGTTAACAACGGCACTGGCCTTGAATGAAGGCGCTTTTTTTCCTACTAATGACATTCGTCTTAAAAATTTATATTGTTAATAACTGAACGATTCTTCAATCAGAAATCGTGATAGTATTAACAAGGATAGAACGGCGATGTTTCAGGAAGAAACAATTTTTACCTGAAGTTAACTTTCTGTTACTATTCAATAAAAGAGGATGAAATCCGGAATCAAAAGAGAAGGATATTCTTTCCTGGTTTCAGACAGAAAAACCTGAAGATCATCATTGTTTCTCATACTTCATCACATCCTCGCTCACATAATCCAGCTTTATCCCGGCTTCCCTGAACATCTCTTCCGACTCGCTCCCGGCATGATATTTCATTTCACAGACTACCCTGTCGATACCGCAATTGATGATGAGCATGGCACAGGTGCGACAGGGGGTCATACGGCAATAAAGGGTAGCACCTTCAAGGGCTATACCCAAACGGGCTGCCTGGCAAATGGCATTCTGCTCCGCATGAACGGTACGGACGCAATGATTGGTCACCTTTCCGTCTTCGTGGGTCATCTGCTTGAACAGGTGCCCTACTTCATCGCAATGAGGCAATCCGATGGGCGAACCCACATAACCGGTTACCAGTATCTGTTTGTTCCTTGCAATCACACACCCGCTGCGGCCCCGGTCACAGGTGGCACGTTTGGCAATGGTGTTGGCCACTTCCATAAAATATTCATCCCAGGTAGGGCGGATGTATTTACTTTCTTCCATAGTTCTGTTTCTGGTTTGCCGATTCGTTAATTAGCAAATTTGCTGATGAGTTGATTGGCGAATTGATGATTAGTGTCCAGTATTTCATTCTTACACATGCAAAGGGTTAAGTTGACTTCGATACGAATTGAAGTATGTCTTTAAAATAAAAGTAATATGATAAAAGTAAAACTCTCAGCCACATCAGACAACCCATCAAAATTAGAAATTAGAAATTCTCCTGTTATCCCCATGTCTCCGGGTCTCCTTGTCAATTGAAGCATCATCTGCGTCCCTCGTCCCTCCTTTCGTCCCTCGCCCTCTCTTCACAAAGATAGCATCTTAATTCTTAACCGGTAGACACGAAAATTCTAAAATATTTTAAAAAATACTTGACTAACTAAGTTTTTAGTTGTAACTTTGACACAATTTTAAACTAAATAATTAGTTATTATATAAAGTCTGAAGGATGAAAGAACTAACACGGGCGGAAGAGCAGGTAATGCAGATACTCTGGCGCATCGGCAAAGGTCATGTAAACGATTTGCTTGAGTATTTCCCTGAACCTAAACCGGCATACAATACTGTTTCAACCATTATCCGCATCCTGGAGAAAAAGGAATTTGTGGATCATGAGGCCATAGGAAAATCGCACCGGTATTTCCCGAAAGTCAGCAAACGCGACTACACCCGATTTACTATGAAACAGATGCTCAACGGCTACTTCAGCAATTCACACAAACAGATGGTCTCCTTTTTCACCCGTGAAAATGACCTGTCGGTAAAGGAAATGGAAGAAATCAGACAAATGCTTGACAAGCAGATCATCGAAAAAACAAAGAAGCCATGAACGCATTATTTCTCTTCCTCTTAAAAGCAGCCGTGATCAATGCCCTGATGCTGGGCTTTTATCATTTTGCAATCCGGCCGGGCAGAAATTTCAGGTTGATGCGGATGGTCCTCCTGCTGGCCATTATACTGCCCCTGTTGTTGCCGCTTGTTCCTCAGCCAAAAATTGAGCGGGGAAACGCGGTGGTTCCCATCTATGTATTTTCCCTTCCTGTGGTATCAGATGCCGTTGTAATAACCCCGGAAGAAAACACAAGCCTGATGCCGTTGTTACAAAACTCTCTTTATCTCTCTGTAACCATTGTCCTTCTGCTCGGCACCCTGCTATCTGTTTTTTCCGTAATAAGAAAGTACCTGAAAACCACAGAAAAACCAACACCCTATGGAAAAGTGCTGATCGACAATACTGCCGGGAGCCCCTATTCATTCTTCCGATGGGTTTTTTTCTCTGAGAAGGGATTGCTTCATCCGGCCGCTAACTGGTTACTGAAACATGAATTCAGCCATGTAAAACACGGACACAGTTTCGACAGGCTGCTTTCTGCCATGTTCAGGGCATTCTTCTGGTTCAGCCCTTTTGCTCACTTCAATAACCGGTTACTGGCCGAAGTGCATGAGTTTCAGGCTGATGCCGATGCCATTGGAGCCATTGAAGATAAAACCATTTATAGTAACCTGATTTTCGACTTTGCAGGTCTGCACGGCCGGCATCAGATTTCCAATCCATTCAGCGCCCACCTTAAAAAAAGAATGATCATGTTAAACAACTTTAAACCAGGGAAATTAAGCATTGTCCGCTTGCTTTCAGGAATAGCTGTAATTCTTACTGTGGCATTATTCTCATCAATGATAAGGCCTGCAATCAACCCGGAAAACATAAGATTAACCCAGAAGGAGAGTCTTGCCGGAACAGATACCTCACAGGTCAAAATGGAGATTGTTTATGACAGTCCGGATGAAAAACTGGATCCCGGAGCTTTTGGATCATTACCAATGACGCCGCCTGCCTTCCCGGGTGGCGATGAAGCCAGGCTGGCATTCTTTCAGAAAAACATCCACTACCCTCCGACTGCCCGTGAAAAAAATATCCAGGGAACAGTTTTCTACAAGGTAATTATCGACAAATACGGCAAGGTAACAGAGCCGTCAATCGAAAAGGGAATCGGAGGAGGCTGTGATGAGGAAGTATTAAGGGTGGTAAAGATGATGCCCGACTGGAAGCCGGGTATGGTTAACGGAGAATCTGCAAAAGTAGCCATGATTATACCGGTGGCTTTCAGATTGAATGAAGACAAGGGAAATCTGCAAAAAGATCAAAAATATGTTTATCAACCGGTTACTGATTCTGAATCAAAGGGTCAGCCTGATGTTCAGAATGATCCTGCAAAGAAAAATGGAAATAGCAAAAATGATGTTTTTACCGTTGTTGAAAATCCACCAAAATTTCCCGGTGGAGAAGAAGCAAGGATCGCTTATATGCTGAAAGCCATATCATACCCTGAGCAAGCCAGAAAAAATAAGATTGAGGGAACCGTTTATGTCACTTTTGTTGTGGAGAAAGACGGCAGGGTCAGCAATGTAAAAATTCTCAGGGGGATTGGAGGCGGGTGTGATGAGGTTGCCCTGAAAGCTGTCCAGAATATGCCAGCATGGATTCCAGGCACGCAAAAGGGTGAACCGGTAAGGGTCCAGTTCAACCTGCCGGTCAGTTTCAAATTTGGTGAAAAGGAACAGGCAATGGCCTACAAAGAACCTGTTACCGACAAAAACCAGGAGGTTTTTACTGTTGTGGAGGACCCACCTTCATTCCCCGGAGGGTCCGATGCCCAGATGGATTATTTGTTAAAAAACATTGCTTATCCTGAAGATGCCAGGACCAAAGGAATCCAGGGCACAGTGTTCGTCACCTTTGTTGTGGAAAAAGACGGGAGTATTACCAATGCAAAGGTTTTAAGGGGCGTAGCCACTTCGCTCGACAAGGAAGCCTTAAGGGTAATCAGCAGTATGCCCCGATGGGTTCCCGGAAAACAGCGCGGAGAGCCTGTAAGGGTCAGTTTCAATATCCCTATAAAATTCAACCTAAGTGAAAAAAACAAGAAGAAATAGGTTTGGCATCCTTGTTCTGATATCCTGCTTTTTCCTGCCCTCATTCTGCGTTGCTTCCTGGCCATTAAAGCGTGAAGTGAACCGTTACGATTCTCAGGGTCGCCGCCAGGGCAAATGGGTCTCCTGGTGGGATAAAGAACTGAAAATCCCTATGAACATTGAGCGCTACAAAGACGGTCGTGAAAGGGGAAGATGCCGGTACTATTATTTGGATGGCACCAAACGCTTGCAGTTCAATGCCAGGAAAGACGGTCGCATGAAGGTGAAATATTACCTTGAATCAGGCAAGCTGGAGAAAAAAGGATGGGCTGTAATGATCTACGACCCTGAAGAAATCAGGTACAGTTGGAACGGACCCTGGAAATTCTATGAGGATGGTAAACTGGCTAAAAAGTCAGTCTATAAAATGGGGGAAGAAGTTGAAGAATAACCCCGGGAAGCCTTGACGGTGATTCTGAAAGGACTTTTTAACAGGCGGCTTACCGGATGGCAGGCCGCTTATTAATTTTTGTTAAATCGGTCAGTAAAATTAAACCAGATCCATTGCTGTATTGTTTATAATTTAATTAAAAATCCACAATCATGAACTGTCCTGTCTGCAACGTATCCCTGAATATCACCGACCGCTCCGGCGTAGAAATCGATTATTGCCCAAAATGCCGTGGTATCTGGCTCGACCGCGGTGAACTTGACAAAATTCTTGAACGATCGGTTCAGGCTGAAGTACGGCCGGCTCCCGGTCCACAGGTGAAATACGAGGATGACCACTACAAACGTCATCCTCAGGGGTATGGTTATCCACACAAAAAGAAGAAAAATTTTCTTGAGGATATTTTTGACTTTTAGTTAACCTGCTTCCGCTTGAGATTGGTTCAGCCAGACTGAACCGTTACCCCTTTTTGAAATTAAAAATAATCCGGTAAACCATCCACCGGATTTTTTGTTTAGTTTTTACACTCATTCTTTCAACAATAATGGCAGCAAAATCGAACAAAATAAAACCTGAGGATATGGAACAGGACCTTCAGGACAGAATAACAGATGCCTACATTGACTTTTATCTGAACCAGGGTAAAAAGCCAGCTTCAGTGCATGCGTTTGTAAAAAAACTCAGGATTGAAGAAAAGGAATTTTATAAGTATTTCGGTTCATTCGAAGGACTTGAAAAGAACATCTGGTCGGGATTTATAAAAACCACACTGGAAACACTTGACGCCTCAGAAGAATACAAATCATATCCTGTAATGGAAAAACTGTTGTCGTTCTACTACACCTTTGCCGAGGTACTGAAGAATAACCGCAGTTTCATTCTGGTCAGCACAGCAAAGGAAACCGAACTCCTTAAAAACCATACGCTTTCAAAAGCACGGAATGTTTTTAAAGAGTATGTTACCCAACTGATGGCAGAGGGCACTGAATCGGGAGAAATTGTCAAACGTCCTTACATTACTGAGAAGTATCCTGAAGGATTATGGCTTCAGTTGCTGTTTGTACTCCGATTCTGGTTAAAAGACGATAGTCCCGATTTCGGTAAAACCGATGCAGCCATCGAAAAAGCGGTTAAATTATCGTTCGATCTGATGGGCCCCGGAACGGTGGACTCACTGATAGATATGGCAAAATTCCTTTATCAAAACAAATAATTCCATCACTCTTTAACTAATTCAGCTCTCTAACCGATGAAGGAACAATTCAGCATCCCAACAGGGAAAGTACAGCGTGCATCCAGATTTTTAACCACCGGTGTTAAGGTTGGAGGCAACTACCTGAAGCATTATGCCCGCAAATCGATGAATGGTGACACCGGTAAAGACCAGTTGCACACCGACAATGCCCGCGACATTTATGAAACCCTCAGCGAACTCAAAGGCAGTGCCCTGAAGGCTGCCCAAATGATGAGCATGGACCGCAACATGCTGCCGAGGGCCTATTCTGACAAATTCGCCATGGCACAATACAGTGCCCCACCCCTTTCTTATCCACTGGTGGTTAAGACGTTCAGGAGTGCTTTCGGGAAGGCGCCATCTGAAGTATTCGACAGTTTCAGCCACAACGCTGCGAATGCAGCCTCTATTGGTCAGGTACACAAAGCTGCACTGAAGGGAAAACAGCTTGCAGTAAAAGTTCAATACCCTGGTGTAGCCGACAGTGTGTCATCTGACCTTAAACTGGTCAAACCTTTTGCACTCAGGTTAATGAATATCACTGAAAGCGATTTTAAACTTTATATGACAGAAGTTGAGGAACGACTGCTCGAAGAAACAGACTACAGGCTCGAATTGCAGCGGTCGGTGAGCATTTCAGAAGCTGTTTTAAAGGAAGGTATAAAGGGAATTTCCTTCCCGGTCTACTACCCTGAACTTTCAGGAAACCGCATTATAACCATGGACTGGGTGGAAGGAATGCATCTCAGGGAATTTCTTGAAACCAATCCGGACCAGCAGGTGCGCAACCGCATTGGCCAGGCCCTTTGGGACTTCTATGATTTTCAGATGCATAAGCTCCGGATGGTACATGCCGACCCGCATCCCGGCAATTTTCTCTTCAGAAATGATGGAAACCTTGGAATCATCGACTTTGGATGTGTCAAGGTGGTTCCTGATGACTTTTATGAAAATTATTTCAGGCTCCACACACCCGGTGTACTGGAAAATCAGGCATTAATGACTGAACTTTTTTACCTGAACGAGTTTATCAGTGAAAAAGACAGTGAAGCGGATAAAAGATTGTTTATCCCGCTTTTCAGGCAGATCATAGGACTTATGGGTAAGCCCTTTTTTGCCGGTGAATTTGATTTCGGTGATGATGAATTCTTTCAAAGTATCTATACTTTAAGCGAATCGCTATACAATAACAAGGATCTGCGCAATTCCAGAACAGCCAGGGGTTCAAAGCATGCGCTGTATATCAACCGGACATATTTTGGACTGTATATGCTGTTGCATGAACTCAGGGCAAGTATTGTCACAAGGAGCAGATACAGGTAAACCTACAGGGTCTGATGATTGGATTCAGAATGCCTTCAGAAAGGAAAACAGAGGAATAAAATAAATTCTGTCTTCCCTTTGACACAATTATCCTTGCTTGTCAAACATTCCAAGAAAGACATAATCTCATCCTGTAAGGAGGATTACCTTTAGTTGTCAGTTCAAGATCCCTCTGTCAGGAATGCCCCAGGTCATTGTCCTCATCACCTGAAACATTATAGTGATAGAGACCATCCAACAGGCGTTTCTGTTTTTCTTCGGGTGTTAACTTCTCATATTCGAGTTTTTCCGCTTCAAATTTTGCCCTCTTTATTTCTTCTACGCGGTGTATCTCGTCCATATAGGTTTGTTCAACTTTTCGCTTCAGGAAATCGGCGGCAACAGAAGGAAACAATTCAAGCAATAACTCTTCCTTTTCGTCAGCTGCGAGTTTTACCTCTCCGTATTCATGAAAAACGGTGTTTTCCTGCTTCTTGTAGAAACGGGTATCATATGGTGTTTCCTCCCTGACGCCGGCAATCTTATATCTGAATTCAGGATCCACAGCCATGGGTGTTTTTCCGTAAATACCCTTGACAAGATTAACAAACTGAATTGATTTCGTAGTATAAGGCGCATTGCCTTTGGCCTCATCAATGGCACAATTGACGGCCTGAGCACCAACAATCTGGCTGGTAGGTGTGACAAGAGGCGGACAACCGGCATCCATTCTGACTGAAGGGATAATTTCGAGGGTACGGGGCAGCAGTTTCTCCAGCTTCAATTGTTTCAGCTGAGCCAGCATATTGGTATACATCCCCCCGGGAACTTCAGCTTCCTTCACTTTTTCGTCAGGTTCAGGGAAATTAAAGTATCGTTCAATGGCAGAACATGTATTCAGCAGATCTTCTTCCTTATCAGATTTGGCGTAAGCTATGGCCAGCTCAAATAATTCATCTATATCCTTTGGCAGACGGTCCTTCGAGATGTCAAATTCCTTCGGAATCTTTTTACAGGTATCGAAATCAGCCAGTTCACGCCTGATATCACGTAAAACCATATCAATCTTCACAACTGCTTCACGGTTTACCCCGGTATCGATTCCCATTTTATCACAGAACAACTGGATAATTTCATAAGATGTAGCGGCAGGTCCGCCGGCAAATGACATGATGTTGGTATCAACAATGTCAGCGCCGTTTACAATTGCCATCAGCGTTGAGGCCAAACCATAGCCGGGCGTGCAATGGGTATGGAAATCAATAGGGACTTTCAGGTTTTTCTTTAACAACCTAATCAGCCTTCCTGCCCTGATCGGGGGAATCAGTCCGGCCATATCCTTGATGGAAACCATATCGGCGCCCATCTCTTCAAGCCTGAGCGCAATATTGAGATAGTACTCATCCGTAAATATCCGGGTATTCAGCGGCTTTGCATGCAGCAGTGCCTTCAGTTTTTTAAATCTGGAAAAATAGGGATCTACGGTATAGCAAACAGCGCAATCAGCGATTCCACCATTCTCTTTAACCGATTTGATGGTGGAGCCAATGTTGTCGGTGTCGTTCAACGCATCAAAAATGCGCATTATATCTATACCGGATTTTATGGCATTCCTGTTAAACCCATCAATAACATCATCAGGATAAGGATTATAGCCAAAAAGGTTCCGGCCACGGGAAAGAGCAGTCAGTTTTGAAACATCACCGATTACTTCCTTGATTTTTTCCAGCCGGTTCCAGGGATTCTCATTCAGATAACGCATGATTGAATCAGGAACCGCACCTCCCCATACTTCCATGGCATAGAAATTTGCTTCCCTGTAAAGAGGCAGTACACGGTCAACCTGCTTCTGAGTCATACGGGTCGCGAACAACGACTGTTGTCCATCGCGGAGGGTCAAGTCTCTGATTAATACTTTCTTACTCATACAATTTTAAATATATGTAATAAATATTAGTATGTAATTATCTGATTAAGATATGCTTACAAAACCAACACAACTGTTCAGGCAAAAGTAAAGAGTTTAAAATTCAGGATAATACAGTATTGAAAATTTATTTTTGCGATTTTTTTGATTTGGTCCGGGCCAGAAAACGGAAACTATAACCAATCCATTTGTTATAGTTTTGCATTTTCACCCAAACACACCTACTGAAATTTATAAAAGCTGAAATCATGAATCTATCGCCCGAAGAACTTGAATCCAATGGTTATAAGCTTATTGAAACCCTGGAGCATAAAGAACTGGTTCCCTTTGTTAAAAGGTATCTTTACCGCTATGGATTCTGGCCATTGGGTTATCTGGCGTTTCTCCTGTTGATGTTGCTGACTATCGGAGCCCTGGCCGGTTATATGATTGCAATGAAGCAGAGTATCCATTTTCAGGATATTCTGGGAAAAACCTTCATTGGATTTGCCCTTTCTTTTCTTTTAATACCTCTGCATGAGTATATACATGCCATTGCATACAGGGTATGCGGTGCGAGGGAAGTATCGTACGATGCCGACCTGAAGAAAATGGTATTTATGGCCATAGCGCACCGGTTTGTCGCCGGTGCAAAGGAGTTCCGGGTCGTGGCCATCGCACCTTTTGCGGCTATCTCTATACTTGCCTTTGCAGTTACTCCCTTTTTGGGTGGTCATTATATCTTTACGGCAATGGGCCTGATTTTCATGCATGCCGCATTCTGCGGGGGTGATTTTGCCATGCTGTCATATCTGGATCTCCATAAGGATAAGGAAGTGGTAACCTGGGATGACAATGAAAACAAGGTAACCTATTTTTACGGTAAATCTACAACAGGGTGAAGTCCAAAAAAAAGGCCGGAACAATCAATGTCCGGCCCGGTTAAAATATCTTTTAACTTATTCAATCACTGCTGATTCAATAGCCTGAAGCACTTCTTTGGTATCATCGTCATAGACGAAAGCCACAACGGAGCAGTTTTCAGCCACATATTCAGCGGGAATGATATACTTGAAGCTTTTAACCAGCGATTCACCGTTGGGGGTTCCGGCTGTTGCCACACTGTTGCCCCAGGTGCTGGTAATGGCAGCCCTGAGTACGTGGTTATGTTCGTAGTCCATGATAATCGGCACTTCGCCGGCTTCCGCATCGTTGTTTTTCTGTGGCTGAATTATACCGCTTTCAGTCAACACAACAATCAGTTTCAGGTTTCGGTTAACCGTTGATACAAAACGGGTATTTACATGGGTGCATAACTTGCGCTCCACAGCATCAAATTCATTAATCATCTGAAGATCGACCAGCGGCTGGGTCGCAAGCGCACTGGAAACTGCGGCACCCCAGCCTGCAGGTGCTGTAATATGGTTGTTTGGATAACCAATTCTGTTGATCAGACCATTCGGATTCCCCACCTGACCTACCCCAAAAAAAACATCCCAGGCCGTACCGGCTTCAGAACGGAAATCATAGGTAAAATCACCTGATACTGTTGGATTGGCAAAAAAGCCGGCATGAATGGCGAGCAAAACCAGTTGTTCGCCATAGGTTTCCTTCAGGCCATGAGCAGTAAGCGCAGCTTTCGGGCAGTTTACACAGGTATGGCCCGTGTAATCCTCCAACAATACCCGCTTTTGCAGCACAGTAACGGCAGGAAATTCAGGTACCGGGCAGGCAGCCGTATCAGGAGCTACGATTGTTTTTGAATACGGTTCCTCAATTTTGTCGCAGGAAACCAGGCAAAACAGGCCTGCTGTCATCGCCAGCAGCGAATATATGAGTCTGTATTTTATCGCATTCATCATTTTATGTTTTAGATTGTCGGGTTAAAAGGAACTTGTCAGGGTAATGGTTAAACCGTTGGAGGCGGGAACATTGCGGCATACACCACCAACACAAACTATTCCTTCGCGCTGTTTACCATAGGTTAACGACAACCTGTTGGACCCCTGGGTGTAACCCATTGCGAGGGTCGGATAATGAAACCTGCGGTCCTGATCAGGGTTACCATAATTATACTGATCGGATACCGTAAAGAACCATTTGGGCGCTATAGTGTACTCTGCCATAAACTGCAGCCAGTCTCCCTCATCCTCTTTTGTGTATAATTGCTGGAGTTCAATCTTCAATGCATTTGTCTGATTAAATTTGAAGGTCATGTCAGCAATCAGGATATGCGCTTTGACCATAGGTTCTCCGGGGTGCCCTTCAATCACATCAATGTTATAATTGAGATACATATAGGAAATCAATAACTTGTAGCTGCTGCTGAATTTCCGCTGGATTTCAATATTGAGATCCTGAAAATACAGATCATCACCAAAGGCAAGGAAAGGAGATTTGTAACCAAGGGTTCCGGATTGTAAAAACGTGGATTCACCATCGGCCGCCTCCCTTTTTATAGAAGTAATCCTTGAATAGTTGAGGGCAATATCGGTTCCGTATTTGCCGCCGATCAGGCTTTCCTTTTTTATTTTATAATTGATCTGACCCTGTAAGGCCATTTCGCCATTGGGTTGGGTGGCATAGGGATACATGGCCGAGAGGCTGTAGGCATGCTGCCTTGTAAGGGCAGGCAGATAGTTGATATCGAGTGAATTCCCCGTTTCAGTACGTTTTGATTTAAAACTCATATTGTCGGTACGTTTCCCTGATACAATCACGCCAAAACGTTTCACCGAATAGGATGCCTGAACAAGCATCGACTGCCCGTTTTTATATATAAGATTATTGACAGAGGACGGGTCGTTCAGTTTATTGGCATATTCGCCATCCAGGTTGAAACCTCCGCGGTTGATATTGAACCTTGCGGCCCATGAAGCGACGTTGGCCGGAAGAATCAACTGGCTGGTATCATTTACTACAATTTCCTCCAGCGGCTGGTATTTACTGACGAAACTTCCACCCAGTGTAACCCTGGTTTTGCATTTTCCCTTTTTATCAAACATATCGTTCAGTGCAAATTCTCCGTCAAGCCCGCGGACGATGCCCGGACCCTGTTCCCAGAAAAACCGCTGTGTGCCAATCAGACCTTTCAAGGTAACTCCGCTGTAGGGTGAAAATCTTACCCGGGCCCCTTTAAAGGCATTATCGTAACCCAGGTTCCGTTCTTCATAGCTTCGCAGAACCATCCCGCTGCCAAACTGTTCGTAGAAATTGCCCACGGTTATTTCGAACTGCTCATTTTTCCATGAACCGAACCAGTAAGGCACCCCGCTGCCCTTATAGCGCGGGTCATATCCCAGGATCGGATTCAGGTAGGTTTCAAAACGAAGACCCGCATTGAAATTTCCATTAGAATAAAGGAGATTCGCAAAAGCATTCATGCGCATTTTCTCTTCAACTTCATAAGCGCCAATGGCCGAATCTGCCTTATAAACCTGGGCATCAAGCTGAAAGTTCCCGGTAACCCGGCCTCCTTCAAGAAAACCCTGAGCTTTTACACTTGCACCGCACAATAAAAGCACGGTAACGAATCCTGGAAGTAATACTTTTAAGTTCAATTCGTTGATTTTTAGATGTTTATATCTGAATTACCAAATCCTGAAATATTTCTTCAAATCCGAAAAAATCATAGCAGAAAACATCAATGAGATTCAATGGCTTCGCCGGCATTCAGTTTTCTGACCATATCGATAAGCTGTAATTCACTTCCTTCACTGAATGAGGTATGCTGCCATACGATATCACCCTGACCATTGATCAGAAAGGTATGAGGAATCATATTCACATTCATGGCTCGTTTCAGATCCCCGTTAACATCAAGCAATACTTCATATTCCCAGCCTTTTCCATTGACGGTTGGGCCTACCTTGGGCGATGAACGTGAATCGTCGATGGACACTGCGATCAGTTTAACACCTGTTTCCTTGACCCAGTCGTCGTATACATCAGCAATGGTGGTAAGCTCATTGATGCAGGGCTTGCACCACAATGCCCAGAAACTGATAATCATAGGCTTGCCGTCATTGTTTAAATCGGCAGTATTGATGGTCTTACCATCAAGGGTCCTGACGGAGACCGAAGGAAGTTTTTTACCGGTTGCTGCAGATTCCTGGGCAAACGCTGTCGTAAAAAGAAATGCGATAAAGAGCAGAAGAACGGTTTTTTTCATGGTTAGTGTGTTGAAATAGTTTTAAACGTCAGGGAATTATTCAATTATCGTGCCTATTCAGGCAATATAGACTTCAATAATTTTTGATGGCAGTGATGGAATAATATCGGCCCGATCGATGGCAGCCGGCAACAATAAGGCTTCTCCCTGTGAAATCTTTACCTGAGCTTCTGTCATTCCATTGTGAACGATCGTAACGGATCCTTCTACACAGACATAAATAACGAATGAGTCAAGTTCACTGTAATCCTTGGCCAGGGCTTTATCAAGCTCAATCAGGTTGGTCGTAAAGAAAGGACTGGTAACCAGATTGGCTGTTCCGTTCTTTTTTGGTTCATAAGCAGACTTATAATCATCATAAACATTGAAATCGATGGCATCCAGGGCTTCTTCCACATGAAGCTCGCGCGACTTCCCTTCACTGTCAACCCGGTCCCAGTCATAGATACGGTAGGTGGTATCTGAAGTCTGCTGGATTTCTGCCAGGAAGATGCCCGGTCCCAGGGCATGAACCCTTCCTGCCGGCATATAAAAAACATCCCCTTTTTTGACTTTCTCAAAATTCAGAATTTCGCGGAGTGATTTATCTTCCAGTTTTTTCAGGTAAACATCCTTATCAACCTTCCGGTTGAAGCCGCTGATAAGTTCCGAACCGGGATCGGCATCAATGATATACCACATCTCAGATTTGCCGTACCCTATGTTTCTCTTTGCGGCAAGTGCATCATCGGGGTGAACCTGAATTGACAAATACTCAGCAGCATCGATAAATTTAACCAGAATCGGAAATTCATTGCCAAAGCGTTCATAAACAGCATCGCCTACCAGGTCTCCCATATAGATTTCAACCAGTTCGTTCAGGTCGTTACCAGCCAGAAAACCATTGACAATACCGGTCTGGTTTCCCTCCACCCCTGACATAACCCATGCTTCCCCACAATTCGGCAGGGGCGCAAAATCAATACCCAACACCGTCCTGATTTTACTCCCCCCCCATATCTTGTCTTTAAGAACCGGTTGAAATTTGAGCGGATAAAGCTGATTCTCCATTATTTAGCCCTACTTATTAGATTGTGTTTTTCTTCAATACGGGGTAAAATTACAATTAAATTCATTCATACAAATAGACATTCACTTATTGGTATTTTTGCAATGGGAATGACCTGAATGATTATTAAATATTTTTAATAAGTATTTTCTTCACGTCGCCCGATTTTCATAAGATGTCAGAAGAGCAAACGAAACACCTTAAAAAGCCTGATTGGCTGAAAATAAGACTTCCGGGTGGAGAAAATTTCTCGGGGATCAGGGAAATCATTGAAAGCAGGGGTTTGCATACCATTTGCAGCAGTGGAAACTGCCCAAATCTGGGGGAGTGCTGGAATGCCGGAACCGCTACCTTTTTAATCCTTGGCGATATTTGTACCCGATCCTGTGGTTTTTGTGCTACCCAAACCGGACGCCCATCGCCGCCCGACCCGGAAGAACCAGCCCGGGTGGCTGAATCCATAAAACTCATGAAGCTCAGGCATTGTGTAATTACTTCTGTTGACAGGGATGACCTGAGCGATGCCGGAGCCACGCACTGGGCAAAAACCATCAGGGAGGTCAAACGCATCAATCCGGGCATTACCATAGAAGTGCTTGTCCCGGATTTCGAAGGCTCTCTGACTGATCTTGATCTAATTATTGCTGAAAAGCCGGATATTGTCTCCCATAACCTGGAAACTGTCAGAAGGCTGACCCCCCGTGTGCGCAGTGCAGCGAAGTACGACAGGAGCCTTAGGGTACTCCGTCACACAGCCTCATCAGGATCAATAGCCAAATCAGGTATCATGGTAGGTTTGGGCGAAACAGAAGCAGAAGTCCTGGAAACCATGGACGATCTCCTGAAGGCTGGTGCAAAAATCATGACCATCGGTCAATACCTCAGACCCACGCTGAATCACCTTCCTGTATTAGAATACATTCATCCCGATCAATTCGAAAAATACCGTCAGGCAGGCCTTTCAAAAGGATTCAGACATATCGAAAGCAAACCACTGGTCAGGTCATCGTATCATGCTGAAAAGCACATTGAAAAATAGAAATTCCATTTACCGGTATTAAAAACCCGGAAATTCCCTGGTGTGGGGATCTCTGGATTTTAGAGATAAGGCTATACTACCACACAATAGTCGCCACCGATTTAGCCGGTATCGTGTAACTGATATTGTTCTTATCCTGCCGCACGTTCAGTGATTTTTCGGTATCGTTGTAATTGCAGAGAACCAGCACCTTGCTTCCGTCGGTGTTTTGAAAACCTACAGCCCCGGTATTCTGAAGCGACTGCGGAATTGTTGTGGCAATGCGAACAGCACCCGGTCTGACAAATTTTGAAAAATGGGCAATGGAATAATATTCTTCATTCCTGGTAATCAACCCTGTAATTGAATTGATGGTAATTACACCGCGACAGTTACTGCATCCGTTGTTCTGTGGTCCATAATTCTGGTCCAGCGCCAGATTCCAGAGCAAGGCATTTTTTGACCAGTTCCGGGCAGTCCCGATAAAAATGTTCTCCATATTCCACATAAGGTTTCCTGAAAAGTCAGTAGCCCAGGCACCTCCTGAAATTTCGGTGAAGTAAAGGCCTTTATCAGGATGGGCATTGTGCACAGTACTCATGGCTCCCACATTTCCGGCATAGGCATGAAATGCCGAACCTGCCACATATTTTGCAGCCTCTGCATCGTTCAATATGGTTATCGGATACTGCGGATTGTCCCAGTTATGATCATACAGAATGATTTTTGATGATATTCCGGCAGCTTCAAACCGGGGACCCAATGCGTTCTTTATGAAGGCAAGTTGTTCTGATGGCTGCATTTCCATACAAGGATAACCGGCCGTAAAGTAAAGTGGTTCATTCTGGGGGGTAATGGCATCGATGGTTATTCCCTCGTCTTTCATCGCCTGAATGTATTTCACAAAATAATCAGCATACACACCATAACAGTCGAGTCTGAGCTTCCCGCCTTTGAGGTTTCCGTTGGTTTTCATCCAGGCCGGTGGACTCCAGGGTGTTCCCATCAATCTGATTCCCGGAGAAATCTGAATTATCTCCCTCATTACAGGAATAACATCCTCCATATCCTGCGCAAGTGAAAACTGTTGAAGATCATAGTCTGTCTGACCAGCAGGCAGATCGTTATAGGTAAAATCGGAGACCGAAAAGTCGGAGGCCCCTATGGTAAGCCGGAGGTAGGAAACCCCGATACCGGTTCCGGGGTCGAAGAGTTCTTTCAAAACTTCCTGCCTGACAGACGGGCTGAGTTTATTATTCAACAGGTATGCAGAAGATCCGGTAAGGGCTGCACCATAACCTTCAATCTCCTGAAAACGAAAGGTTGTATCAAGGGTGATTACCGGGTTTGAATTGTTTACATTTGATTCAATTACCAGAGACTCCTGTTTGGAAAATAGCTGGCTTTTATCCCCTTTGGTCAGATAAACCTGAGCTTTACCGGGTTCGGGTTGAACCTGAGGATCGGGGTTGTCTTTCCCATTACATCCCGATAGGGAAACAACCATCACAAAGGCCAGCATGAGTGAGAGGGGTAGCAGGGTATCAGTAAATGATTCGGTTTTAGTTGCCATTTTAGTTCATTTTTGTGAGCCTTTGATGAATAAATAGCAGAGACGCGTTGTATCGCGTCTCTGCGGTATTTTTAATATACAGATTCAGTACCTGAATTAATAATTCGGGTTTTGCACCAGGAGTTCGTTTTTATCCAGTTCAGACTGAGGAATTGGCCAGACGAGTCCGGTTTCAGCAAGATTATAGCCATATGGAGAGCCTTCAGGGCCTATTGCGCTGTTAATCACATCTATTGCACGGCCTGTGCGTTTCAGATCATACCAGCGGTGGCCTTCAAAAGCAAGTTCAAGTCTGCGCTCTTTCTCAATGGCCAGACGCATAGCATCCTGGCTTGAAGCCGTAGTATTGGGCAGATCAACCCTTGAACGAATCTGATTTACCAGCTCAGCGGCACCAGTAACATCTCCCTGCTCATTTAATGCTTCAGCCTTCAGCAACAGGATGTCAGCAAGACGCAGGAGAATATAGTTCTGTGGGCTGGGTGATGTAAATATCCTGTATTTATTCATAAATGGGTAGTTGGTCTGAGGCCAGTTGGCATCGGACCATTTACCGGTGACGTCCAGAAAAACCACTGAAGCATTTTTGCGGATAACATCGTTTTCATCATCAAATGCCTTGATGAGATCGTTGCTCGGTATATTGAATTTTTTCCAGTCGAGACCACGGAACATACTGGCACCCCAGTTGGCATCAGTATTGGTGCCTTCATAGTTGATTTCGAAAATGGCTTCGGATGAGTTTTCATTCTGGTTGTCCCACAACATATCGTATTCGGGCAACAGACTATAGCCCCCATTGATGACGGCATCACAATACTGAACAACTTTGCTCCAGTCCCTGGGTTCTGCAGCAGCATAAACCTTGGCAAGCAGGGCATTGGCAGCGCCTTTGGTGGCATAGCCCTTGTGGGGCTGGGTAGCTTTAACATTGGCTATGGCATATTCAAGGTCTGCAATAATCTGAGCATACACCTCTTCTTTAGGTGCCCTTGCAGGGAACAACTGCGGATAAATCTCGGGCAGCAGTTCTGCACTTACGACGGTAACCTCTTTCAACTGAAGGGGTGTATCACCCCATAGCTGGACTGCCTGAAAGTACATCATTGCCCTGATGAAAGAAGCCTCACCCTTGATTTCCCTTTTTCGTTGTTCACTCAGTGAGGGGTCAGGAACGATTTCTACGTTATTAATGACCACATTGGCGCGTCCGATGGTACCGTAAAGATAGGCCCAGTCACGGCTTACATTGCTGTTGGTCGCATCCAGACGGTAATCGTCGATCTGGAAATTGGCAGGATTATCGGCACCGGCATAGGCATCATCAGACTGTGCATCACCATTGACAAAATAGTCAAGTTCCCAATATTCGTTCTTGTAATCACTGTAAACACCGGCCAAAGCCGCTTCAACTTCATTGGCTGTCTTATAGACAGTGTCAGATGAATTCTGAATATAGATGCCATTACCGACAGGCTTCAGGTCCAGAAACTTCTCACAGGCATAAAACGGCAGTGCAAGCAATAATGCAAACACTATTTTATATATTTTTTTCATGGATTCAGCTTTTTTTAGAGTTCAACATTTACACCAAATACAATGGTTCTTGACTGCGGGTATGTACCATAATCAACGCCCATCGAAACAGCGCTTGATCCGAATGCATTCACTTCCGGATCAAAACCAGAATAATTGGTGAGTGTAATCAGGTTTTGACCGGTAACATATACCGAAACACGTTTCAATGCCTTAACTTTTGGATTGTTGTCGATTACCTGATATGACAAAGTAAGTGATTTCAGCCTGAGGTAAGAGCCATCCTCAATAAATCGGGTTGAGTTCCGCACATTGTCAACATTTCCATTGCCAACAGCCCTTGGCATATCTGTAATGTCCCCGGGATTTTTCCACCGGTCAAGAACATCGACCGATTGGTTCTTACTGTCAAACATTCCTTCCAGATCAACACGGGTTGCATTGAATATGTCGTTGCCATAGCTTCCCTGAAAGAAAACATTGAGATTAAACCTTTTGTAGCTGACGTTATTGGTAAACCCAAATGTAAAGTCAGGCATACCATAACCGATAACCTTACGGTCACCCGGATCAAAGATCCCGTTCCCGTTAACATCCTTATAAATGATATCGCCTGTCTCAGGATCCACTCCTTCCGAAACGTATCCATAGAAAGCGCCCATCGGTAACCCTGTTTTGAAAATATTAACATCCTGGTTGTTACTGTAAATACGTCCAAAATAATAAACAGGTGTATATTTGAGACTGGTAACCTCGTTACGATTGAACGACATATTCAGGTCACTATTCCATTTGACTTGCTTTTTGCTGATGTTAACCGTACTGATGCTGAATTCAATACCCTTATTCACAATTTCTCCGGCATTGGTTTGAATGGTACTGACCGGCAAAGAACTTGTTAACTGAACGTTGAGTAACACATCAGGCGTTTTCTTGTAATAAGCATCGAATGCAAACACAACCCTGGCATTGAACATACTCAGGTCGATCCCAAGATTGGCCTGATTTGTGGTTTCCCACCGCAGATCGGGATTGCCCAATGAAGTAGCATATGTTCCCGGTCCATTCAGGGTATCTCCGGGGGTTCTGCGGTAATAACCTGTCAGAGCCATACTGGCGTAATCAGAGAGCCCGTTGATATTTCCTGTCTTTCCCCATCCTCCGCGGAGTTTCAGGTCATTGATGAATGTCACCCCTTCCATAAATTTCTCTCCCGAGATTCGCCAGGCGGCAGATAATGAAGGCATGGTCCCCCAGTGGTCAGCCAGTTTGGAAGAGCCATCGCGGCGGACAGATGCGGTGAGATAATACTTTCCTTTGAAGTCATAGGTGGCGCGACCGAAAAAAGAAACAGAAGCCCATTCACTGCGCCAGGTTCCTCCGGTATTCAGCTGATTGGCAGCCCAGATGGTTCTGATGTCAGTATTATCGGGAAAGTCGGTTCCTTCAATATAAGTACCATTCCCATCATACTTCTGAACACTGTTACCTACCATGGCAGTAAAACTATGATCATTTAGCTTTGCTGCATAGTCAAGGGTGTTTTCTGCAATCCAGATGTTATGGTTGGCTTTGTCAGACCGGCCGATACCGTGATTCTGCCTTCCGTAATTGGTCCTGAACGGATCCAGGTAATAATCATATTGATGACCGGTAACATCAACGCCAAGTCTGGATTTTAGCTTAATATCTTTAAGGAAAGATATTTCACTATAAACATTTCCAAACAACTTATTGTCGCGTGAACGTTGATCGGGGCCATCCATGTATGCTACCGGGTTCTCCCATGATGGCTGGAAGGGATTCGGATCGAACTGACCACTTCCATCGTTTTTATATATACTTAGGAACGGAGGTGTATTCAGGGCGCTCATGATAACCCCACCCCTTCCTGAACTTGCATTATCGGGCGTGTCTTTTGAGTTGATGCTCCAGGCATTGATGCTTGTACCCAATTTAAACCATGGACGAACATAGGTATCAAGGTTTACCCTGAAGGTATAGCGATCGAACCTTGCAGGAGCAACTACGCCGTCTTCCCGCAAATATCCTCCTGACACAAAATACTGGGTTTTTTCATCACCTCCTGTCGCAGAAAGCTGATAGGATTGCTGGGTTCCGGTATCGAAGGTAAGATCACTCCAATTGTTAAACTGTGTCCAGGTCGGGTCCAGTGGAACACCGATTTCCTGCATCAGGTCACGGTATTGTTTTGTATTCAGCACATCAATCGTTTTACGGAGTGTGCTGACCCCATAATAAGCATTGAAATTAATTGAAGGTTTGTTCTCCTTTCCGCGTCTGGTTGTGATAATCACGACACCATTGGCACCCTGTGCCCCATAAATAGCAGCTGAAGAGGCATCTTTCAATACCGACATGCTTTCAATATCGTTGGGGTTAATTCCGGATATATCGGTAGTAGGTACACCATCAACAACATATAGCGGCTCATTACCTGAAATAACAGATGTTGCACCACGAATCCTGACTGAGGGACCAGAGCCAGGTTTCCCTGAACTCGAAATTACCTGAACTCCTGCAGCCTTACCCTGAAGAGCAAGAGCCGCTGAAGTAACCGGCCTGTCTTTTATTTCTGCTGATCCGACCACTGAAACTGCTGTGGAAAGGTCTTTCTTTTTCACAGCGCCGTATCCGATCACCACCAGTTCATCCAGCATTTTAGCATCTTCGAGTAACACCACATTGATGGTTGATTGGTTTCCTATGGTTACTTCCTGTTTTGAAAAGCCTACAAAACTGAAGACAAGCACATCGCCAGTGGCATTCAGACGGTATTTCCCGTCTAAATCGGTTACTGTGCCCGTGGAGGTTCCTTTGACCAGAACGGTCACTCCCGGTAGCCCTGAGCCACCGGCATCCGTCACTTTTCCCGTAATCTGTTTCCCCTGCGCAAAAACCGACAGCGAGATTACGGTTAAAAATATTATTGATAATAGTTTATTCATGGTTAGTTTTTTTGATTAAAGGTTCAACCTATGCGTTTCTTAATCTCTCCGTCGCCGGATTAACGTTCGAGTATTACCGACCAGGATTGGGAAGCATCGTGAGCAACCGAATAGTCAACTGAAAGGAACAGGTACTCTTTTGTTCCGCTGTTGGCGTATCCCATCACTTCATAACGGTTGGTCGTGTTGCCTCCGTTTGGAGCCACTGTTCCATCGCCATTTTCACCTCCGTAATAGCCTTTGTAAAATCCAATGAAAGCGGCCCTGTTTGCACCGTTGGTTAAAACAATAACCGGACGGGCCAGGAAACTTTTTGCTGGCTGATAGGTATAACTGTGGGTACCCGAACCAAATGCAGCTCCATTTCCACTGTTTGCAATTTCCTCATCGGTGATGCATCCGTTTGGTGTGCCAAAATAACCATCATTCCGGGCACTGCCATTTGTACTGTATGTATAGATTCCACCTGCCGTAAAGGTAAATTCATCATCGGTAATGCACGACCAGTCGTCGGCTCCTGATGTTGAACCATCAAGCGAGCTTTTGGGAACACTCCACCAGTTATAACCTCCCATGGTCTGACCACAGAAAATGGAATAACTATCGGCCCTGACTTTCCATGCTCCACCCTGCAATATTGCTTCGGTGACAACCGAATTGGTTGCGAAAGCAGGTTTGGTTCCGGTAACAAAACCATTGGCATTGGTTGCCTTCAGGGTCACATTGTAAGCTCCTTCTGTAAGATAGGTGTGCACCGGTGATTGCTCGGTTGAGGTCTGTCCGTCGCCGAAATCCCATTCATAGGAGGTTGCATTGGTTGTATTGTTGGTGCAGGTCAGATTCAGACCGTTCAGTTCGATTGAAAAATCAAGTGACGGGGCCGGACCCGGAATGGGGGGTTCATCTGCCGGATTATCATAGTGAACAAGCACAAAACGCCAGTAAGCAGGCTGGGGAGAGGTTCCTCCCGTCATATAGGATGTTTGCAGAACCAGGGTATCAACGGCTCCGTCGGAGAGTTTCAGCACGTTGTAAGTAACGGATGGCTGAGGCAATGTTACTTCGGCATCGGTGGCTACCTTACATAATCCGATGAAGGCACCCAGCCCGATCACTTTCAGCGTAGGTGCTGCACCAGCTGTCATCTCGAATTGATGTTCTCCATTGCTCCATGGTGTAAGATCATCACCATAAAGGTTTGTCATATGGTCAGTTGATGTACAGGTATTGGCCGGGAAAAAAACGCCACCCTCAGCCCAGTAGTCACCCTTGGCATCATACGACATGACTCCGCCGCGCCTGAAAGTCCACTCATCGTTTAAGACACAGGGCCTGTTGGCCAGTTCGTCGTTATCGCGACCCATTGCCCACCATATAGTGGCATGTGATTCAGGACCGACTTCAAGCGGATATCTTCCGGTGCTGACATCACGGATCAGTTTCCATGTTTTGGAATCATCCCCGACCAGTTTGGCAAGTTCGGCATTTGGGTCAATAATGGGAATGGTCACTGTATAGGTTTCAGTTGTTCCGCCGGATGACTTTGCTGTGATTGTTACAGTGTACTCACCTTCGGCAGCATAATAATGTACATGACGCAATGAGTCAGACACCAGCGTGCCGTCACCGAAATCCCAGGAAACGGAAGGCATGCCCTTTAACCCCGTTGAGTAGCTGATGAAAGTAACTTTCTTAAAATCATCCTGATCAACTTGATAGGCGAAGCTGGCAATGACATCGTCACCCTGATCTTCTTTTTTGCAGGAGACCAGTTGCGTTGCCAGCAGCAACAGCATTAAGAGTCTGCTGAATGAAAAGGTTGGTTTCATTTTTGGTTGGTTTTTGTGTTAATGATTATGGTTGGTTGATTTATTCGGAATCTGCAGGAAATGTGGACAGGGAAAACAGAAAAGTGTTGGTGATCATAATACACTATGGTCTGATTTCCTGTCTGCCAATAAGTGCGACAAGGAAAAAATAGTGCTAAGTGTACTTTGGACACAAAGGTATAAAATGAAATTCATTTTTTTCTACAATATACGATTTTTTTAAGAAGATGCTGACCGGCAGCGTTGGAAAAGAAGCAAGATTCAGGATAACAATCTCCTCCCGGTTAATTTTTACCCGGAAGTTCACTAAAAGTTCATAGTCTGACAAGATTAAACCACGTTAGCCTGATTCGTATATCGCTGTTTTAATGATCTTTAAAAATATTTTTCGAATATTCGACACTTTTAGTCGAATTTTATTGACTTATTTAAGAAAACAACAGTAAATTTGCAGTCCCAAAAGTTGAAAACCATCTGAGCAAATCAAAAATGCTTGATAAAGACGAAGTAAAAGAAGCGATTGTAAATGTGGCCCGCCACATATTCTCCAGGTTTGGTTTTAAAAAAACCACCATGGATGAAATTGCCGTTGCCAGCCGCAAAGGGAAAAGTTCGATCTACTATTATTTTTCCAGTAAAGAAGATATTTTCAGGGCGGTCGTTGAAAAAGAGGCATCCATTCTGAAGCAGGAACTTGTCAAAGCTACAAAAGATGCGGGAAGTCCATCACAGAAACTGAAGATTCATGTACTTGTGAGGATGCGATCAATGGAAAAACTGGCCAATTTTTACAGTGCCATCAAGGACGACTATCTTAGTCACCTTGACTTCATTGATAACATAAGGAAAAAATACGACCAGGAAGAGATACAGATGATGGAAAGTATCCTGACCGAAGGCGTTGAAAATGGCATGTTTGAGATTGAGGATACTTCTCTGGCGGCCATTGCAATTGTCACAGCCCTAAAAGGAATGGAGATACCCCTTTTCTGGGATGTTGAAGAAAAAGATGTCGAGCGCAGGCTTGATCATCTTATCCATATTCTTTTTCATGGCGTACTCAAACACTGATTTTTTTTGCACATTTTTCGTCCATTTTACTCTATTGGTCGAATATACAAATTTTAATAAACGGAAAGATAAACCAGCATTGGTTCAAAAAAGTAAAACAAAATTTCAAAATCGAAATGAAAACCAGGATTCCATTACTGTTACTGACCCTGATTCTGGGTTTAATTACAGAAAAAACCGACGCACAATCGCTTCAGGTTTCAGCAGAACTGAAAGAACTGATCAATCTTTCGGTGAACAAGGACCGCAAAGTGATTGAAAAAACTATCGACAGGGAGATTGCGCTTTCAGAGCGTAAGGCCGTCAGGTCAGCATATATTCCAAAGCTTGAGTTGGGTGGTAAATACCTCTATGCTCAATCCAGCCTGGATTCACGGATTGGTGATGTTACCGGTTTTGAAGGCGTTTCAAAGTTGCAGGAATTCATGAATAATCCGGCATTTCCGACGCTATTTCCAAACCTGGCCGGATTAAGCAGTGAAATTGTAAGATTGCAGCAGATGATGGCCCAGCAGGGAATGGCATTCCCATCTCTAGGGGAAAAAATGCAGGGCGATTTCAATGGTAACTATTATGGGATTGATGCGACTGCCAAAATGCTCCTTTATAGTGGCGGGCAGGTTCCCAATGTTTCGAAGGCTTTGTCAGAAAAGGTTAAGGCACAGGAAGCCCTGACAGATAAATGCACTTCGGATGTTATCAGTGAAGTGATCACCTGTTATGATCAGCTTGCCCTGCTCAATCAGTCAAAAAAAGTGCTTGATGAATCTGCCATCCGTCTTTCAGCTGAGAAAAGATATGCCGCTTCCGCACTGAGAAATGGTTTCGCAACCGATTTTGACACACTTAAGATAGCAGTGGCTGAAGCTGGTTTACAGGCCCGTCTTTCAGCGTATGAAGCCAAAAGAACCTTGCTCTTCCAGAAGCTGGCATTGCTCACCGGGAGGCCGGCTGACAGTTTCGAAAACCTCAATCCTGAATTACAGCTCATGCTATACCTCCCTCAACGTACAGACGTCAGCAACCGGGCCGAACTTCGTGCGCTGATGGCCGGAACCGAAGCCAGAAAATATCTGCTAAAATCAGAAAAATCGCATTATCTGCCAAAAGTACAGGCATTGGCTTCTTTCAGGTACGATAACATTTTTAATGCAGAAGCAAATTTTGACGCACCATTGCCAATGGGAATGAACATTGATCGTATCATGCTGGGCCCAACATTTATGGCCGGAGTTGGCTTTAAATGGGAATTGTTTGACCAGTCGGGAGGTAATGCCAGGGTTCGTCAGGCAAGGCTTGAGCTGATGAAAGCCGTGAATGCTGCAGAAGAAGCGCGTGAGTTGCTTCAGCTGAATCAGCTCAGTAGCTCAACCAATTATGAAGCGAGTCTGAACCAGGTAACATTTAAAGAAAAACAGCGTATTGCAGCACGCCGTGCACTGGAACTGGCTACAAAATCATACAATGAAGGGATGATCAGCATCACTGAAAGACTAGCTGCCGAAACAGAAGTACAAAACACTGATCTTGAATATCTGCAGGCAGTTTTCGCACAGCGGCAGGCTTCGCTCGATTGCTATAAGGCAACCGGAGACCTGGTTATCGCAAACATCCGGTAATCAATTAATAACAAAAAACGTAATCATTTTGTAATTCCCAAAACCAATGAAAACAATAAACAAAAGACATTCAGGAATGCTGATTGCATTTTTATCCCTGCTTTTTGTAATTACAGTTGTAAGTATAATCGGCTGGATGGTGCTTAAACCTGAACCAATCAGTTTACAGGGGCAGGCAGAAGCAACCGAAGTGCGTGTTTCAGGTAAAGTGCCGGGTCGTATCGACAAATACCTTGTATCGGAAGGCATGACAGTCAACAAGGGAGATACCCTGGTTTTAATTGCCAGTCCGGAGCTGAATGCAAGGCTTTTGCAGGCAACCTCAGCTGAAGATGCAGCCAGCGCCCAGAATCAGAAAGCCATCAAAGGTGCACGTGCAGAACAGATTGCCGGAGCATATGAACTCTGGCAAAAGGCGGAAGTCGGGGTTCAACTGGCAGAAAAAACATTCAACCGTGTTCAGAATATGTTTAATGATGGCGTAGTGCCAGTTCAGAAACGCGATGAAGCAGAAGCCGGATACCAGGCCTCGTTTGCTACTGCAAAAGCGGCCAGATCGCAATATGATATGGCACTCAATGGAGCTGAGAAAGAGGATAAGATGGCAGCGGCTGCCATGGTAAACAGAGCCAGGGGAGCCGTTTCGGAAGTTGAATCATACCTGTCGGAAACCACACTGATTTCTCCGATCAGTGGCGAAGTGTCTGATGTCTTTCCGAAACAGGGCGAATTGGTTGGTTCAGGAGCCCCCATCATGAATATTGTCGACCTGAGAGATATTTGGGTGGTTTTCAACATCAGGGAAGACATGCTGACCAACATCAGGATAGGAAAAGAATTTGACGCAACCGTACCGGCCCTCGGTAACCAAACGATAAGGCTGAAAGTAAGTTACATTAAAGCCATGGCCAGCTATGCCACTTTTAAAGCGACGAAAACCAATGGTGGTTTTGATGTAAAAACCTTCGAAGTACGCGCCAAACCACTAACACAACCCGAAGGGCTCCGTCCCGGAATGAGCCTGATGGTCGATTATGACAAGTTGAATTAACGAATGATATCCCGGTGATAATGTCTGATTAATAATGCATCTTCCGGCCAAATACTCTGAAACCAAAACCATGATACAGCGAATTATTTTAATCCGGAGAGTGGCAGCCAGGGAAATAAACCGAATGACTTCACGGAGTCTGTATTTCCTCGTAGTGCTGGTATTTCCGCTGCTCGGCATCCTGTTTTTTTCGTCACTTATGAAGCAGGGAGTTCCCACCCGGATGCCGATTGGCATTGTGGATCTGGATCAAACTGCCACTTCCCGGAAAATAGCACGTAACATCGACGTAACCCCTCTAAGCAAGGTAACAATGAGCCTGCAATCAGAAAATGAAGCCATGTCACAACTGCGGACCGGAAACATATACGGCTTTGTCATTTTGCCTGAAAACCTTCAGGCTGATCTAATGGCATCCCGGCAACCGGTTATCAGCTACTATTATCAGAATGGATTTCTGATTGCCGGTGGATTGATGCAAAATGACCTGACACTGATTCTACATACTCTTTCGGGCGGGATCAATATACAGAAACGTGAAGCCATGGGTCAGTCAAAGGATTTTATTCTTTCGCAGGTGCAACCGATGCAGTTGAACACACATTTGTTGTTTAACCCGGTTTCAAATTACTCAATCTACATAACCTCTATAATTCTGCCTATCATGCTTCAGATTTTTATCCTGCTGATGACGGTTTACAGCATTGGGATCGAAATCAGGGAAAGAACTTCACACGAATGGCTTCACACAGCTGACAAATCAATATTTATTGCCCTGACAGGAAAATTATTGCCATACACCATCCTGTTTTTTACTGTAATGATGTTTCAGAATTTCATGCTGTACAAGGTGATGCAGATACCCGTGCATACAAGCATAGGCTGGCTCATGTTCATCTCATTCATCTTCGTTTTAGCCTACCAGGCCATTGGTGTTTTCTGTATCGGACTATTGCCAATGATGCGACATTCGTTGAATTTGTCTGCTTTTTATGGTATACTTGCCCTGACCCTATGTGGATTTTCATTTCCTGTTGAGTCAATGCCTGCGGTATTCCAGTACTGGGCTGACGGATTCCCGGTAAGGCATTATATGCACATTTTCCAGAGTCAGATTCTGGCAGATTTCGGTCTCAGCTATGCACTTTTTTCTTACCTCAGTCTTTTGCTGTTTCTTTTATTACCGTTTACGATCATCAGAAGGCTGAAATCGGCCCTTATTTATCAGAATTTTATTGAAAATATGCATAAAACCTAAGGGGATAAACAGATTGTTTCTGATTTATTATTCACGGATTAAATCCAGACATTAAACATTATAATATGAAAAATGCAAATCCGAACCTATCCGCACAAATCAGGGAAGGATTCGGCCATATGTTTCAAATCTGGCTACGCGAGTTCCAGCTGATTTTTTCCGATGTCGGTGTGATGATACTCATATTTGCAGTACCACTGGTTTACCCGGTTCTGTACTCATTTATCTATTACCCCGAAGTGGTCCGTGACCTGCCGGTAGCTGTGGTTGATCTGTCAAAATCATCCGAAAGCCGGAAGTTTATCAGAGGCCTCAATGCAACTCCTGACCTGTATATTCAGAGCCAGCCCTGTTCGATGGAGGAAGCCATAAGACTCTTTAAAAAACGTGATATACGCGGAATAGTCCAGATTCCTGAAACCTTCAGTAATGATATTGCCCTGAAAAGGCAGACCACCATATCAGCCTATGCCGACATGGAGTTCTTTTTGTATTATAAAGCTCTGGTGACGGGTGTAAGTTTTGTGACCCTTGAAACCGGTCATCAGATCCAGGTAAGTAATCTGATGCAGGAGGGAATCTCCATGCACCAGGCCGAAATTATTGCTGAACCCTTGAAATTGGTCGACAATCCTATGGCCAATCCTTCGGGCGGTTTTGCGAGTTATGGAATTCCGGCCGCCCTTATCCTGATTATCCAGCAAACCCTGATTATAGCCATTGGGATTATGGCTGGGACTGCGCGGGAGCGCCATACATTCGGCACTCTTGTGCCCCTCGACCGCAGGCGCATGGGAACACTCAGGCTGGTATCCGGTAAGTCAGCTGCATATTTTACCATCTATGCCCTGCTTTGTGTTTATATGCTCGGATTAATTCCCAAATGGTTTGGCTATTCCCGTTCGGCAGATTTCATTGAACTGTTGGCCCTGATTACTCCCTTCCTTTTATCCAGCATATTTTTCGGACTAACGCTTTCGGTATTATTTAAAAACCGTGAAAGTTCCATGATGTTGTATCTGTTCTCTTCTATACCGCTGCTGTTCCTGTCAGGAATAATATGGCCCTTGTCGAATTTCAGCCCTTTATGGTTATTGGTACGTGAAGTATTTCCTTCATCCAATGCTATGTTTGGTTATATAAAAATGAACTCATTGGGAGCTTCCATTTTCGAAACCAGGAAAGAGATCATGTCATTGTGGATTCAGACGGGTGTATATTTTCTGACAGCCTGCTTCGTTTACAGATATCAGGTTCAATTTTCTCAAACCCTCAGAAAAAACCTGGCTCATCTGCCTTTCAGGGAAATAAGAAGGCAGTTTGCTAACCGGTAAGATCATCAGAGAACCCCATGATGGGGACTTAATAAATCTTCTAACGGTCAGGGGCTCAGTAATGTAAATATGAGGTTAATCAAGTGGTTTATTCCCGTCCTTTTTTATCTCCACTTCAAGCCTTCTCCGCCGGAACAGGCATTTCACAGGAAACAAATTGAAAACCCAGCCGGGAGGCCATTTTTTCAGTTAACCAGTTTTATAGTATCATGGTCGGGGATGTTCATTTGGCCATCCCGGTTCACTTCAATCTCCATAATAGTTAACGTATTGTAAATCATAAAAATATATCAATAGTTTGTTTTCATATTGATTCCGGAATAGAAACGATTAAGTTTTGTAATGAAATTATGAGTAGTTTTAGGAAGAATTCAATGAAAATCAGATTTTATAGAAGAATTTTATCTGTTTAACTGCTCACTTTAAAAAGAAGCAAGGCAGGTTTTACACTTCCTTGCACTTTTTAACTGAAGTATGCACCAAATACTTAAAGTCCCGGGTTACATCACTCATCAATCTGCCATTAACAGAGTACCGCTTCCTACTGAAAATATTAAAAAGGACCTTTGTCCGGATTATTGTTTTTAAAGAGACGTTTTCAAAAAAAAGGGGGATGTGAATGGATCAGGATTTTTACAGGAATATTTTATTTAATGGTCCACTGGCTTATGCCTGTCATAAAATTATATTCGGTCCGGACAGAACGGGTATTGATTCAATGATCGCAGAAGCCAATGGTGCTTTTGCCGCAATATGCAATCTGGAGCCTGCGCTTATCGAGAATAAGCGAATTACGGATGTATTGCCTGATCTGGGCGGACAGGAAAAAGACTGGCCGGCCATTATGGGGGAAACCATTCTGAAGGGTACGAAAAAAGAGATCGTCATTCAATTAAAAACCAAGGATGTCTGGTATAACGTACAACTCTTTTCTCCGGATAAAGAACATTGTATCACCCTGATAAACCCAATAAAAAAGCCTCATAGTCAAAACAGGGAAACACCTGATAAGGAATACCTGTACCAGTCTCTTTTTGACACTATGGAATTGGGTGTTATATATCAGAACGCTGAAGGGTTAATTAGTGCAGCCAATCCGGCTGCGGAAAAGATACTCGGACTCACCCTCGATCAGTTGCAGGGCCGCTCATCCATTGATCCTAGATGGCAATCAATTTATGAGGATGGAAGTCATTACCCCGGAGAAGTGCATCCATCAATGATTGCTCTAAAGACAGGAAATGTCATTGAGAATCAACTGATGGGTATATACAATCCTGTTACGGACAATACCCGCTGGATTCTAGTCAGCTCATATCCCGAGTTCTTACCGGGAAGTAACAGTCCCAGCCGGGTCTTTTCAACTTTTTCAGACATTACTGAACGTAAAAAAGCTCAGGATGCCTTGTATGAAAGTGAGTTCAGATTCAGGGAGGCAGAAAAAATATCTCATGTAGGATATTATGAAATTGATCTGAAGACAAACCGATCAAACTGGTCTGACGAAACATTCAGAATTTTCGGGATGAATCCTGAAAAAGAAAAAGAGCCGGATCTGGATACAATTCTTGGCATGGTCTTCCCGGATGATCTTGGCATGCTGCAGGAAACCTATGAAAGATGCTTCAGGGAGAAGCGTGTGTTTGACCTGGTTTACCGGCTTTGTGCAAAGGACAATGTGCTGAGGTATGTGCATAGTATCGGCAATCTTAAGTTTGACTCAGAGGGCCTGCCGGCAATTATGTTCGGCACTTACCAGGACGTTACCGAAAGGAAATTAACAGAAAAACGGCTCACTGAAAGTGAGGAAAAATTCAGAACAGCTTTTTATCTCAGCCCCGATCTGATCAGTATCACAAGACTATCTGACGGACTATATGTTGATGTGAATCATGCTTTTATATCAAAATCAGGGTATACCAGGGATGAACTAATCGGCCATACGGCCCTGGAATTAAACATCTGGGCCTATCCGGAAGACAGACAAGCCCTTGCTTCATCGCTAAAGAAACAAGGGTTTGCCGAAAACATTGAGGCAACTTTCAGGCTGAAAGACGGAAGTACAATTACCGGCCTCATGTCGGCAGGTTTGCTTGAAATAAGCGGAGAAAAGCATTTGCTGGCTTTTACAAGGGATATCACTGAACGGAAAAAGATTGAAACATCGCTTCGGAACAGTGAAGAATTATACAGGACGGTTGTCTCAGCTTCCAGCGATGGTATTATTCTTCAGGATAAGGATGGAATCATACTGACCTGGAATAAGACAGCAGAAAGGATTTTTGGTATTCCGGCAGATCAGGTTATTGGAAAAACTTCTTTAAGCCGGTCATTCAACACCTTTAAGGAAGACGGAACAGAATTCCCTTCGAATGAGCATCCCTCTTTGGTGACCCTTTCTACCGGAATGCCTGTTAAGAATGTCCAGATGAAAGTTTGTAAAAGTGCGGAAGAGATCACCTGGATCAATGTAAATACCAGTCCGGTATTTACAGATGACAAAGAAAAACCTGCCATGGTCGTTGTTGCCTTTTCTGATATCAGCCGGTTAAAACTGGCCCAGGAGGCACTTGTTGCTTCGGCAGAAGTTGCCAGGTCGATTCCATCAGGGTTATTCATATACCGGTTTGCAGCCCCGGAGCAGTTGTATCTTATTGAATGTAACCCTTCTGCACTGGAAATTACAAGAATTGATTATGAAAAAAACATAGGAAAGGAATTTAATGAAACATGGACAGGTAAGAGTGCCGCCTTATTAAAAAAGAAGTACCTCAGTGTGATGGAAACATCAAAACCTTATCTCGGAACTGACATTTTGTATGAGGATGAAAGAATTTCGGGGATTTACAGGGTTTCAGCATTCAGAATCAACGAAAAGACGCTGGGAATTGCAATTGAAGATATTTCTGAATTAAAAATCACGGAAAACGAACTGATCAAAGCAAAGGTAAAGGCACAGGAAAAGGAAGCACTTCTGAGGACCATCATTGAGAATGCTCCTTTTGAAATTTGGGCCAGGGATACCAAACAGAAAGGAATTCTCGAAAACCAGCACTCTATCGATCATATCGGCACTATAATGGGTCGAAAACCTGACAATAACGGGGTATCGGATGAAGTTGCTGAAATGTGGAAATCGAATAATGAAAGGGTATTAAATGGCGAAATTCTGAATGAGGACTGCATCTACGAAATAGACGGAGAGAATATTGCCTATCAGCAGATTATTGCCCCACTGAGAAAAGGGAAAGTAATTGAAGGTATAGTCGGGTTCAATATCAATATCAATGAACGAAGGAAAGCCGAAGAAGAGATCCGCAAACTGAACGAAGAGCTGGAGAACCGGGTTGAAGAACGGACCTTTGAGCTCAAGGTAGCAAACAAAGAACTTGAGGCTTTTGCATATACAGTTTCGCATGACCTTCGGGCTCCCCTGCGTGCCATTGACGGTTTTACCAATATTCTCAGGGAAGATTATGAAAAACTGCTGGATGCAGATGGAAAAAAGGTAATCGGGATCATCATTGAGAATACACGTCGAATGGGAACACTCATCGATGATTTACTTGCTTTCTCAAGGCTGAGCCGCTCTGAGATGAATCTTTCGGTAATTGACATGAATCAGCTGGTAATGCAGGTATATAACGAAGTTACCAATCCCGTTCACCGTGAGAAGATCAGGCTTATTTCAAAAAAATTGCCTTCGGTTGTTGCCGACAATTCACTGATTAAGCAGGTCTGGATTAATCTCATCTCAAATGCCGTGAAGTTTTCATCGGGGAAAGAAAGCCCTGAAATCATAATTTCGGCAAAAAAGACGGACAATAAAATACACTTTAAGATTTCCGACAATGGTGTTGGCTTCAATATGAAATATGCGGGCAAGCTTTTTGGTGTTTTCCAGCGGCTCCACAGTGTTAAGGAATTTGAAGGCACGGGCGTAGGATTGGCCATTGTTCAGAGAATAATAGGAAGGCATGGCGGCACAGTGTGGGCTCATTCTGAGCCTGACAAAGGAGCTTCGTTCTATTTCTCCTTACCTGACAGGTCAAATTAATTTTCAAACGATCCTTAAACAATATAGGATGGATACAAAAACCCGGATTCTGATAGTTGAGGACAGCATGCCCGATGCTGAACTAAATAAGCGTGAGGCAATGAAGGTACTGCAGAAATGCGCTTTTGAGATTGTGGAAACGGAACCTGATTTTCTCAAAAGCCTCAGCTCCTTTAAGCCCCACCTGATACTGTCAGATTACACTATGCCGGTATTTGACGGATTGACAGCTCTTTCTCTCGCCATAGAGCACACCCCTGAAACCCCCGTTATTATAGTAACCGGTTCGGTAAACGAAGATACTGCCGTAGAATGTATGAAAGCCGGTGCAGCAAACTATGTTATTAAACAACATATTAAAAGACTGGGGCCGGCAATTCTTCATGCATTAGCAGAAAACAAACGGAGGCTGGAACATAAGAAAGCAGAGGAAGCGCTGAAAGACAGCGAACTAAGGTACCGCAATCTTTTTGATCTTTCTCCGGTTGGTGTTCTTGTTCAGGATTCAAAAAACATCATCATTGATGCGAATAAAATCTACTGCGGGATAACAGGATATCAAAAAAAGGACCTTATTGGGAAACACATCAGTGTTATCGTTCCCCAAAAGTTTCTCTATTCAATAGATATCAATACGCCAAGGATTCTTGCGGGGGAGCAGCTCCTTCATGAGACAGAATGCAACAGAAAAGACGGAACCATCTTTTCAATTGAACTAACAGAATCCAGGGTCACCCTGCCCGATGGCTCCATCGGGATAATGTCTATTGCCAATGACATCACAGGAAGAAAAAAAGCAGAGGAAGAATTCATCAGAAGTGAAAAAAGGTATCATGAATTGTTCGATGCCTATAAAGATGGAATTGCAGTGATCAGTATCAACCGGGATGATTCGGTTTCAAACTTCCGGGAGTTGAATGATGCAGCGGCAGCTATGTTGGGTTACAGCCGGAATGAAATGATGGGTATTCCCATAACGGCACTTGAATCGGGGTATACTGAACAAATGCAGATTCAGCGCAGAATGGAACTTGAGGAGAAAGGAACCTGCAATTTCGAAACTGAATTCATCCACAAATCCGGTCATCTGGTGCCGGTTGAAGTGTCAGTTTCAATCATTACTTATGAAGGAATACCGGCTCTGCTGAATATTACCAAGGATATCTCAGAGAGAAGATTCAGAGAGAACCTGCAAAAGATACAGTACAACATCGTCAATGCAATGATCAATGCCGATACTCTTCATGAACTGTATGAGGCTGTGAGGATTGAGTTATCCGTGCTACTTGACACCCGCAATTTCTTTATCGCCTTTCTGAACCCTGAAACCGGGATGCTTTCGGCTCCCTTTGAAAAAGAAGAGAAAGATTCTGTGAATGAATGGCCTGCCGAAAAATCACTCACAGGCATGGTGATAAAACAGCAGAAATCCCTGCTGCTCAGCAGGAATCAGATTACTGAGCTGGCCAATTCAGGTGAGATAGAGATCATTGGCGCCCGTTCTGAAATCTGGCTTGGGGTTCCGCTTTTCAGCGGAAAAAAAGCCATAGGTGCCATGGTTGTTCAGAGCTATGACAATCCATATGCCTATAACAAGGATTCAATTTATATCCTTGAGCTTATGGCTCATGAATTGAGCATTTATATTGCCAGGAAAGAAGCAGAACAGAATGCACTGAAGCTTTCGAAGGCCATTGAGCAAAACCCGATCAGCATTGTCATTACAAACAAGGAAGGTGTTATTGAATATGTTAATCCGAAATTTTCAGAAATAACCGGATACACCAGAAAAGAGTCAACAGGGAAAAAACCCAGCATTTTGAAGTCGGGGGCACATTCGGAAGAATTCTACCTTCACCTCTGGGAGACCATTTCATCGGGCAGGGACTGGCAGGGTGAAATGAAGAACAAGAAGAAAGACGGATCCTTTTATTGGGAAAATATGATCATATCACCCATACTGAACGATGTCGGTAAGATTACCCATTATGTAGCTGTTAAAGAAGATATTACAGAAAAGAAAAACATCATTGAAGAACTAAAAATAGCAAAAGAAAAAGCGGAGGAGAGCGACAGGCTTAAAACGGCTTTCCTGCAGAATATCTCTCATGAAATCAGAACACCGCTAAACGGGATCCTGGGCTTTTCCGAACTGCTGATCCAGGAGTGGACTACACCGGAAGAACGGATTGAATACAATGAAGCCATTCAGATCAGTGGTAAAAGACTGATAGAGATTGTCAGCAATGTGCTGGATATTTCCATTATTGAAACCGGGCAGGTAATATTGAACCCTGAACGGTTCAACCTCAATACCTTTTTAATTGACCTTTACAATTTCTATCATACACAGGCGTACCAGAAAGGACTTCAGTTAAACTTTAAGCCCGGCTGTATAGACAAGAGTTGTGAAATTACCGCGGATCCTTTCAGGATTAACCAGGTCATGACCAACCTGCTCAACAATGCCATAAAGTATACCAAGCGGGGTGAAATCAGTTTTGGGTACCGATTCACAAAAGAAGATATCATTTTCAGCGTGTCAGACACCGGCATCGGAATCAACAACGCCCACCACCACCGGATTTTCACCAGGTTTTACCAGGCAGAGCATTCATCCGCAAGAAGCTACGAAGGGGCCGGGCTCGGGCTTTCGATCAGCCAGGGTCTTGTGCAGGCAATGGGGGGTAAAATATGGTTTGAATCGGAAGCAGGCGTTGGATCCACTTTCAGTTTTTCCATTCCGGTTGCCGAAGCAGTTGAACAGTCAGCAAGGAAACCGGCAGCAGACCACATTAAACTCGTTGATGACATTGTTCTTATTGCTGACGACGACGACACCAGCTATATGCTGCTGATGACTACGCTAAAGAAAAGAAAGGTTGGTATAATGCGCGCCGAAACGGGTGTTGAAGCGATTGAACTGGTAAAGAGTCATGAAAACATTCGCCTTGTATTGATGGATGTTAAAATGCCGGAGATGAACGGACTTGAGGCTACACGGATCATAAAATCACTCTGGCCCGATTTGCCTGTCATTATTCAGACTGCTTATGCCTTCACGGATGATATAGATGAAGCATTTGCCGTCGGTTGCGATGAGTATTTATCTAAACCCATTTCATCAGATAAGTTGAATCATATCTATGAAAAATACCTGGGTAAAGACTAAATGAGCCATAAGGAAAAATAAAAAAAATCCTGCATTCTAATCACCTTGTAATTAAAATGCAGGATAATGAAAACATCGTGGATATTTACCGGATGAATACTTTACCGGTAGCTGTTCCCAGGTCGCTTATGATACGTACAAAGTAAATGCCTTCTGCCAGATTGGTTGTATAAGTGGCATTGTTGCCATTCAGATTAAACCCGGCAACACACTGACCATTCAGGTTGACAACCTGAACACTGCCGTTAACTTCCTTTACAAGTTCAATCTTCAGTACCTTACCATAAGCATAGATTTTCCCCATTTCAGAAACAGGAGAGCCAATGCCGAGGGTAGTATTAACAACAAGCACGGTTGTGGCTCCTCCGGTAGGGTTTTTGGTATCAACAGTACCCCATATTCCGTTATCGGAATTTTTTGAGTTTACCACTGTGCCATTGACCAGGCTGTGTTCTTCGACGCGTTTAACACCGTTTGCATTGATATTCGGGACAATCCCGCCCCAGGCGCCTTCGGTACCGGCAACATTTTCGGTATAAAAAGCGGCATAGGAACTGGAGCCTGCAAAATCGATGGCAGTACCTTCAACCTGTGTTCCGTAAAGCGGCCGGCCTGATCCCTGGGTATTATCGAAGAGAAATATGAAATTCTTTGGTGCGTAGGAACTGATTCCACGAATGGCAGTTCCGGAAGAATCAGCAACATTGTTATAGAATCCAAGAACCTTAATGCTTTCGGTGGAGGTGAGTCTTGTTGCCTCTGTCGTTCCACCAGCGCCGTCATTCAGAATAATCCTGACAAATAGCTCTGTTCCGGGTTTAAACCTGCTGGCATTACCGGTAGGTTCGGTCATGAACCATCCGCTGTAAACGCCACTTTCTCCTGTAGTAAATTCTCCATATTCTCCGACGGTTCCAAACGAAGTGCTGGATGTACGCGTAAAGGTACCGGCTGCCGGATTTACAAATATACAGTTACCTGCACCATTATAGTCGGGTGCATCAGAACCCAGGACTACCTTATTGTAATACCTGTAGGTTGCATTGGGCAGCAGGTTGTTGAGTGTTGCATAATAGGCATATGGAACCCGGGTTACATTTGGTACGGCTCCCTGCATATACATAGGGAGTGTAATATTGGCAATAGAAGCAGGTGTTGTTGAAGTAACACTCCCCGAGAGGTTGACAACCAGATCCGGGGCTCCACCACCCGAAATTGTAAGTGTGCCATTGTAGGAACCTGTTACCAGGGCATCTTTCATACGAACATATATGGTTGTATTTGAAACCTGACTGTTCTCATAAATAAACTGATAGGAATCAACATAATCAGTAACATTTACCGAGATTTCGAAATCTGCACTCGGGGTCAGTGTAATTGTACCTGTTGCAGGGAGCAGGTTAAAACCATTGAGCAGGATGCTTTGTGATTCTGAAGGGCCTGTAGTTTCAACATAGGTAAAGCCGCTGAGGCTGCCGGGAGTGGAAGTGAGAAGAGGAGCGGATCCTGATCCACCCATGATGGTCACGTTATCGAAACGGAAAGTACCGTTGACACTGTAGACACTTGTAATGGTGGCAGCTGCATATTCGACCCCGTCGAAAAATTCGGATACAACGCGAATGGCGAAGGCTGCATTGTCGCTGGCTCCACTTATGGAAGCAAAACTTGCTGAACGCTGATACCAGGTATCTCCTGCATCGGTAATATACCGGCCGTTATCGAACCCTTTATCAACACCAAGGGCAGTATTGGTGGCATTGGAAGCGTTGGCATCAAAATTAACCCAGGTGGTTCCGTTCAGGGTGTACTGTAAACGTACCCTGTTGGCAGAGGTATTGCTATGCCTGTGGTCCCAGGTGACACTGATATTAGAGAAGCCTGATGTAGATACAAGGAATTCAACGCCAGCCGTGCCGGAACCTGTTCCCTGTTCCGGGTAAGTGTTTGTATTCCATGCCCTGCCTGAAGAGACCCCACCTTCAAGTCCGGTTGCAAATGTAGCGGCAGTTCCTCCGATCAGGCTGGCAGTTCCTGAACCTGTGCTTGGAGTTATCACATCTCCTTCGAAGTTCCATTGAGTGATGGTAACCTGGGCACTTGATGTAAAGGCAATGGCAAAAATAGTCAATGCCGTGACAATTAAAGATTTAAAGTAATTTTTCATCATGATTTTTTATGAATTTGGGTTGGGTTGTTACAACAGACAAAAGGGATTGAAAGAACTTATAAAAGTACAATCATTTCTCAAACGGGATGCAAAGTAAGCCAATTTTTCGTTGTCAGGAGTCAAAAAAACACCGGCCTTAATCCAGCTACTGAATAAGGAATTTAAATACATGCTGGCCATGAGAAAGTAATTTACCCGACTATCTATTCCGGACATGGTTTTAAGCGTATGGATTCCCGGAACATTTTCATTTTGATGAAACCCGGTAAAGTACCAGTGGGGTATATATCCGGAACAGAAATAACTTAACTTTGTGAGACCCGGATTTCTCAGGTTAAAAATGCCGGGTCAACTTCACCCCATTCAAACCGGTAAACACTGATTTCATGATTGAAGACCTGGTCAGCATCCATGATAAATTCTCGGTCGAAATAAAACTCGGGTTCATTGCTCCCGGCAAACGGGATATCAGCGACTTTGCTGTAAACACATGGATTTTTATTCCTGACAGTCTTGATGTCAACAGGGAAACATACGATAAATCAGACTTTTATCGTGATCTGAAGTCTAACATCCGTCTTATTACCCCGGCCTTTCTCCTGCGTGATATTGCAGAAAGCAAAAATGCCCCGTTTTCACTGATAGAGAGATCTTTTCGCGAACTTGCCTCCACGCCAACACAAACATACATCTCTGCCTACGAGTACCATATCAGAATGTTTGTCTCTATTGTGAAAAGCGCCCTCCGGGCAGAAATAAAACACATTCTGAACAACGGCATTGCCGGAGATGTTGAATTCCTTGTTAATTCATATATTGAGCATATCGGAAGAATTGGTGAAAATTACCGCAGCCTCAGTCGTATCATCAATGTCCCCTCCATCAACAAAGGCCTCCTCAACTATTATCTTTTTGGCGATGAGTTTCTCAGCAATCTCATTGAACAGCACTCGTTCAAACTGCTAGAAGGAATCGGCAACACGATGGACTTGTCAAACCTTACAAGGGACAGGCTACTGAAACTCATCACTGCTGAAGTAGAATACAAGCGAAAAAAGGGACACCCCGTAGTTGAAAAGGATAGTCCAAATCACAACCGGGACCTGGTTTTCAGGCTCACACTCCTGAAAAAATATGCTGAAAATGAACTATTTCTGAACACCAGGAAACGTCGTGACGGAATCCTGATTGAACAGGTTTACCTGAGCATAGCAGCAGGAATCTCAATGATATTTGCAACCGTCATTGCCTTCTCTTTTCAGCAGAAATTCGGCAATTTAACCATGCCTTTTTTTGTAGCGATCATCGTCGGTTATATGCTGAAAGACAGGATTAAGGAATTGTTAAGATATTATTATGCACACCGCCTCAGCCGGAGGTTTTTCGATCACAGGACCGATGTCAGCCTAAGCGGTAACAAAATTGGCTGGAGCAAGGAAAGTATGGATTTTATACCTGAAAGCAGGGTTCCCTCCGAAATCATCAGAATACGCAACAGGTCCGATATCCTTGAAGCCGAAAACCGGAACAACAGGGAAAAAATTATCCTTTACCGCAGGTTGATAAGGCTGAACCGGAAAGACCTGGACGAATGCAGTGAATACCCGGTCAGAGGGATCAATGATGTAATCCGGTTTAATGTCTCTCATTTTATTCAGAAAATGGATAACCCGTTGATCCCTCTTTACATACCTGATCATGAAAGTGGCATTAAGATAGTAACAGGAGAAAAAATGTATTATATCAACCTGTTGTTTCAGTTCAGAAGTGAAGGAAAAACAGATTATAAGCGTTACAGGATTGTGCTTAACCGGGAAGGAATCAGGGAAATTGAAAAATTCTGATTTCCATTCCGGCTCTTTTAAACTGAACTCATAAATGATTAATCCGCACATCGAATTCTTGTTTCAATTAAAAACTATCACATGTGCCTTATATTCAAGTCAATAGCCATTGAAGTATTTCGGATTATACTTATCTGAAAATCTCCTGCCGGAAATTTTCATGGCGGTTTCAGATTTCCATGTTTTTCTGTTAACTTTGTATAGATGCAAACCAAAACCCACCAAATATGAAAAAAACATTACTCATCATTTCATTACTTACCTTAAGCCTGTTAGGCTTCAGCCAAAACATGCTGCTCGAAGAGTACTTCAACGATCCTGTAAACATCCCTGCAACCTGGACAACTGTTGACCAGGACGGTGATGGCCACAACTGGTATGTCGATACCTACGATGCTGAAATCTATGTTGTTTCAGAGTCATGGGTTGACGATATCGTGCTGACCCCTGAGAATTATCTGACCTCACCGCAGATTAACCTGGCCGGTCTTGTAGGCACGGTTAAACTCCGCTATACCATGCAGGTTGCCGATGAAGAATATTTTGCCGAGCATTACAAGGTAGCTGTTTCAACCACCGGCAATGCAGTTCAGGATTTCACCAACATTGTGTTTGAAGAAACCTGTACGGCAAATGATTATTATGAAGTTCCGCCCTACTGGCATGAGAGAATTGTTGATCTGACCCCATTTATCGGACAAAGCATCTATCTGACTTTCTGCCATTACAACTGTACCGATATGTACAAACTGCTCCTCGATAGTGTCCAGGTATATAACCTGGATAATGTTGGCGTAAGCAAACTGAATCTCATCAATCTGACAGTTTATCCGAACCCTGCAACTGAAAAGGTTTATGTCAACGGTGATTTTGACAATGCCCGTATTTCACTGTATTCTCCGGATGGTCGTCAGGTTTATGTTGCTGATAAACAAAGCAGGCAGACCTACATCAATGTTTCACAATTTGAGCGTGGCATGTATCTGCTTCAGATGGAAACTTCCAAAGGTATTGTCAGCCGAAAACTGGCAATAACCCATTAGCATTTTAGATTTTTTAAGCAGAAAAGGCTACCTTTTAACCGGTAGCCTTTTTTTTATATACTTCAACCGGAATTTCTTTCAGTCAGCACTTATACCAAGTAAAAAGAGGCCGTCTCATAAATCAAGAAAGGCTTCGACTCCGCCTGCCTGAATGCATGGCAGGCAGGCTCAGCCTGACATCTGATAATCAATCTATTGTCATCTTGATCAGCCTACCCCGCCAAAGTGGGCGGGGTAGTCGAAATATAGACAATTTCTGATTTTAAGACAGCCTCTTCCGGAATCTTAATAAAATCAGAGCTTGATCCAGGTTACCTGCATGGCATGGGGGCTGACACCGGTTAACCAGTCTTCCTGTCCGGAACCATCCAGATTGGAACGGATAATTTTCCCGTCGGGATTAGAATTGGAAATTTTATATCCCCAGAAAAGTTTATTCCTTTCATGATCTATGGTCATTCCCCAGGTGGCTTTTGAGCCGTAATCACCAATTTTAGCCAGGCCCGAACCGTCCGTATTACAGATGTAAATTCCCCCCTCTGTAACGGCAGTTCCATCAACAGGATATACGGCCATATATACTTTATCTGTTTCAGTATCTACTTCAATGGCCGTTCCATCAATATCCGGAATAACCTCTGTCATACCGGCTCCGGTGAAATCGCAGGTGAAGTATCCTCCGGTATAATCCGTCCGGTCATTGACCAGGTAAATTTTTCCGGTTTCCCTGTCGTATTGCATGTCGATCGGGTATTCTGGAACAGTACCTTCTGTGCTGATATACACTTCGGGACTGGTTCCATCCAGATTACAGCGGTATATTCCGCCAGGTCGTCCCCAGTAGAGTTTATCGCCAACCACCATTAGAGCTTCGGGCGAATCAACGATTTCCTGTCCGGGAACAGCATAGTCCAGAATTCTGACAGGATTTTTCCCATCGGCATCAAAGCGATAGATAATGCCCAGTGAATAGTCCGAAACATACACTTTGCTGTGGGCCGTATCGATGGCCATCCCATAAGGCCGGGATAGTTCAACCGGTTCGAAATCCTGCACCAGCGGAGCATCATCAGTGAGGATCACCATGTGTACACTTCCGCCTTCCGGAGTGCGCATGGTGTAATACAATACCTGTGTCAGACCGGCCATCGGATCTTTTATATTCACCACCAGCGTTTTGATGAGTTTATTGTAATGTACATCATTTTCCGGTGTACAGGTCAGGGTGACTGTATACAATCCCGGCGTGTCAAATGAAATAACCGGATTGGCTTCAGTTGAGGTCTGACCATTCCCGAAATCCCATAAATAACCGGCTGCATTGAGCGATGCATTTGTAAACGTGACCGAACAGGGAGCATAGCCATCGTTACTGACTTCGTATGTAAAATCGGCAACTGTACTGGCCGGAGGATTCCCGAGTTCATAGGTTTCACAACCACTTAAGATAAAACCGGGGAGCAGCAGTATCAGATATATCAGTATCTTTTTCATTGTTTTCCTTTTGATTAAGTTAAAAATCAATAACCATGGTTTTGTTGCATCAGGCTGTTGGTCTGCATTTCACTCAGCGGTATCGGAAATAAAGTATAATCTTCTTCTATTCCAAGCAATCCGGTAGCTCGTTTTGTCCTGACCAGATCAAACCAGCGATGACCTTCAAAGGCAAATTCATGGCGACATTCATTTTCAATGGCCAGTTTCAGGGCACTGTAGGTATCAGCCGTTGTTGCATCAAGACCTGCCCGGGAGCGGATTGCATCGATGCTTTCCCGGATGGTTAGTATGTTGCCATTTGAATATGCAAGGGCCTCGGCCTTAATCAAATACATTTCAGCCAGCCTGAGTACCAGCACCGCATCAGACCCGGCAGCCAGCTGCTCGTATTTGGTTCCATAGACTTTGCTCTCAACATCGGAGGCTATGGATGCTTCAAGTCTCTGATCACCCGCTTCATAACTTTGAACCAAATCATCAGAGGGGGCAATTTCATAACGTCCGGCAAGGCTTTTTGGAAAGAAGTATTCGGCAAGCCTGTTTTTATTCTGCGCATCAAAAACTATTTCGAAAATCACTTCACTGTTGGTCCCTTCAAACAATGCCCCATAAGGGGAAACCAGTGAGAAATTTCCTTCTGTTATTACCTTATCGGCCATCTGCACTGCCAGAACGGCATCGGCAGCGTCTCCGATTGCATGATAGCGGGTCAGGTAAACCCTGGCCAGTAAAGCTGAAGCTGCAAATGAGTTTGCCCTCCCGGCCGGCATTGTTTCCGGAAGTTTGGCTTCCGCAAGCAAAAGGTCGGCGATGATCTGATCATAAACCTGCCCGGCAGGATTGCGTGCCTGATTTACATTACTGATATCGAGTGTGGGTGCGGTCTTTATAGGAACCCCGCCGAAATAGGTCAGCAGATTAAAGTGGAAAAGTGCACGCATAAACAGCGCTTCCCCTTCATATTTGTCCCTTTCAGCAACAGTAAGGTCATCTATTCTTCCGAGTGCATAAAGAACGTTGTTTACCCTGTTTAGTCCATCATATGCAGCTATCCAGGTGCCTTCGATGATGGCATTGTCGGCAGGTACGTCATTGTTTTCTATCTGATAGTATTCATAGGTAGTACCGGTCCATTTCAGGTTGTCGGCGGCAAGGTCGCCCAGGATAATCCGGTTGCGGCCATACAATCCTGCTGACTGCAAAGCAGTATATGAACCGATGGTGGCCCGTTCAATTCCGACTTTGTCGTTGATCGCGGTTTCAGATGAAATTGAAGCAGCAGGTTCAACATCCAGCACCTTTGTGCATGAGACAAGGATTAGTGCAGATGAAATCAGTAAATATGTTATCTTTTTCATGATTTTCGGATCTTAAGGATTAAAAACCTATGTTCAGGCCGGCCATAATGGTGCGTGATTGCGGGTAAGTAAAGAAGTCTGTGCCCAGGATGATGTTATCGTTCCCATAGTAGTTTACCTCCGGGTCCATCCCTGAATAGGTTGTCTTTGTGAACAGGTTCTGACCAGAAACAAATAGTCTGGCCGATTTGATGCCCGTTTTTCTCAACATGGTTTTCGGGAGGGTGTAACCGATGGAAATGTTCTTTATTCTTAAGAAGGATCCGTTTTCGATAAACCTGGATGAGATGGCTCCATCCCCTGCCCTTGGAACATCGGTTATATCTCCGGGTTTCATCCACCTGCGCAGCATGGTTGTAGTCTGGTTGTCTTCCCCTATTCCTGATTCAAGGTAAATCCGGGTTCCGTTAAAAACATCATTGCCGTAAACTGCCTGAAGAAAAATGGACAAGTCGAAGCCTTTAAAACTAAAGGTATTGGTCATACCGGTGGTAAAATCAGGATTCGGGTCCCCGGTTTTTGTAAGGTCATCGGCGGTAATGGTCCCATCGTCATTGATATCCTCATAAACCAGGTCGCCGGTAGTGGGATCTACGCCCAGGCAATTGTAACCCATGAAAATTCCAATGGGCTCGCCCTCAATAACCCAGTTGCTTCCCCGTCCAAGATCTGCTATGGGTTGTCCATCATAAAGTTTGGTTATTTTATTCCGGTTGGCAGCAAAATTAAACGAGGTATTCCACGTAAATGCACCCCTGATGTTCTCCGTGTTTAAAACCAGTTCGAATCCTTTGTTCTCTAGGTTTCCGATATTGGCAAAAATGGTGCTGTATCCCGTTGAGGGAGGCAGAGGTCTTTCAAGCAACAGGTCTCTCGTTTTGTTGAAATACACATCAGCATTCAGACTAATGCGGCTATCGAATACTGCAATATCAAGACCAAATCCTGTCTGGGCTGTGGTTTCCCATTTCAGGTCCGGATTTGGCAACTGGGTTGGTGCAATCCCTGAATTACCACCATAATTAAATCCGCCACCGTAAAGACCAAGAGAAGCAAAATCAGGAATACCATCATTCCCGGTTAATCCGAAGCTTGCTCTGACTTTAAGTTCGCTTAACCAGGCAAACTGCTTCATAAATTCCTCTTCATTTAACCTCCATGCGAATGAAGCAGCAGGGAAATATCCGTACTGATTGTTCTCGCCGAATTTTGATGAACCATCGGCCCGCGCTGTGAGTGTCACAATATATTTATACTTATAATTGTACTTAAACTGCCCGAAAAATGAATTCAGGCCACGGTCGAGCGATGAAGCTGATGCGGCCCTGATGGTTCCTGCCGAGGTGATATACTGTAAATTCTCGTTGGGAAAATCAATGGCTTCGATATAGGTAGTGCGCCTGGCATACTTTTCAAAACTGTAGCCTGCCATGACTTCAAAGTTATGCTTTTCGCTGAGGGTTATAATGTATTGCAGAACATTGCTGCTAACCAGATTGCTCACATATGATGTACCTTCAATTCCCAGTCCGTTGTATTTGGCACCCTGCCTGGTTGTAATGGGGTCATATTCATGTTCGCGAAGATTATAAATATCGGCGCCCCATTTGGTTGTAAAGGTGAAGCCATCAAGGAATTTATATTCCAGGAATACATTTCCATTGTTGCGGTTTGTGTAAGCAATATTTACCGTTTCATTGGAGATGGCAACCGGATTTGCATAAGGGCCCTGTTCGTTGTAAGTACCATCTTCGTTATACACCGGATAAATTGCAGGAATCGACAAGGCATTGGGCAGTGGCCCGAAGAGGGTCTGGTCGCCTTCAACCCGGTCGTTTTTCGAATACGTCATTGAAATACTGCCTCCAATAGTCAGGCCCCGATAGAGTAGGTGATCAACATTCAACCTGCCCGAATACCGGTTATAGTCGGTACCTTTAACAGTCCCCTCCTGGTTATAATAACTCCCTGAAACAAACAGCCTGGTTTTGTCGTTGCCGCTGCTTACCGAGAGTTCTGTGTTGGATGTTGGAGCCACCTGAAGTATTTCACTCATCCAGTCGGTATCGATCCCCTGAACATCGGTTCCTTTGTATTCATTCCATTGCTGCGCGTTCATCAGCTCCGGTAAACGTTCCTTTGGCAGGGTTTGCCAGCCGTAGGAAGTATTCAGATTAATGCTGGTTTTTTGCAGATTTCCCTTTTTTGTGGTAATGAGAATAACCCCGTTAGAAGCTCTTGCCCCATAAATAGCAGTTGCAGAGGCGTCTTTCAGAATGGTAACCTGTTCTATATCGTTGGGGTTGATGTCGGAAAGTGCACCAATTTCCTGTCCGCTGTAGCCAATTTGTCCGAAACTTCCGGAAAGGGCCGGCACTCCGTCAATCACGATCAGCGGCTGGTTGGTAGCATTGATTGAACTTCCTCCCCTGATTTTGATGGAATTCTGTCCGCCGGGGGTACCTGAGTTCTGGTTGATTGTCATACCGGCTGCTTTACCCTGGAGAACACCATCGATGGTCCTTAATGGAATGGCCTTGATTTCTTCCTGATCTACCAGTCCAAAAGAGCCTGTTATCAACTTTTTGCTCGAAGTATTATAACCCATTACTACCACTTCACCCAGGTCAATCTTTTCTTCTGACATTTCAATGCTGATCTGTCGTTTTCCCTTTACCGGGACTTCCTGCTTTTGCATCCCGACAAAGGAGAATACAAGCACCCCGTCCGATGGGATGTCAAGAGAAAAGGAACCATTCGCATCTGTGACAGTTCCTTTGGAAGTGCCTTTGATAACGACGGTAACTCCGGGGATCGGCTGTTTATCCGTTGCCGAGGTAACCTTTCCGCTGACAGGTATGTTCTGTGCTTTCAGGGAACCTATGACCAGCATGAATACCAAAAATAAAATATAAGGTCTCTTCATACAATAAGGGTTTGGTTGGTTGTTATTTAATCTTTGTTACTGATACTTTTACAGGGCTGATATCCAGGCGTATATCTGCAACAGAATACTCATCCTCTTCGCGTGCATTCTCAAAATAGAAACCCTGGCTGGAGGGTTTTTTTGTAAAGTTAAGCAGGAAAGCATTCTCGGAATCGGTAAAATTAAGGTTTGAGATGCTTTCAGCACCTTTGTTATCCATAAGATTGATGGTAATCACATCGCGGAGGGTCGAACCATTGGCCGATAAAATCCCGGCCTGTGCCGGATGTTCACGTTTGTAGTATTCATTCCCCCTGGTAGCCTTCTTTCCTGCGGCCGGAATCAGTTCGCCGGTATTCACCAGGTAAGAATCACCGTTCTCCAGATAGCTGACAGAAAGGTTGGAGATATCAGGCAATCCCTGTACCAGTGAATATGTGGCTTCAGCAGCATTAATAATGGTCAGGCCTGCTGCCCCGGCAACCTGAATTTTATGGTCGTAAGCAGAATAGATCAACGCTGTGTTTTCATCCACCCCGAAAGCAAGATGATATTTCTCCCGTGAATCCATAAGTGCAACAATCAGCCTGCCTATTCTGGCTCTCTGATTAAAATGCTGATCAACAATGCCTTCAGGAAAAAATCCAATACCCCTCGAAAGCAGCAAAGCATCAGTTTCTTCATTCTCAGGGCCATTGTCACGGATGATGCCCTGTTTCAGGGCTCCCATGCTGGTACCATTACCGATCATGATTTCACTCATGATGGCTGCACCGGCACTGCTCCCTCCGATTACACCTCCCTTGTTATAAACCTCCCAAACAGCTTCAAGCACGGGTGTCCGTCCGCCATCCGGCAAAGTCAGAGCCATCATGGTACGCATCTGGTCACCACCGGTAAACCAAACCCCTGTACATCCCCGGATCGTTCTTGCCAGCCTTTTGTCGTTGCCGTTTCCGGCCCATTTCGATTCATCGGTATCCATGGTGCTGTCATCATCCATCACCGAAATGTTTATAAGGTGTATGTTATCGGCTTTAACCCCATACGACTGAAGTGTTTTACTGATGCTCACCCACGACTGAACAGGGACACCGCTTGCGGAAGGGATCACGGCGAAAGCCGCTTTCTCCGGGCCTCCGGCCAGTCCTATCATCCTGCTGTAAACCTCTTTATTATCCGGGTTCAGACCACCACCTACGATGACAAGACTTCCTTTTCCATCCTGAGCTGTAACAATGAAAGAAGTGCATAACAGCAATAACAACAAGGAGATACCGGCTCTTTTCATAGATTGAATTTAAGGGTTATTATTCCTTGACAAAATTAGAAGCTGCAACGATCCTTCCAGAACCATCGGAAAGCAGCAACATGTAAATACCTCCAGGCAAAAATGAAATATCCGCGGATACATTGTTCTCCGAAATAATTCCTTCTCTGACATTACTTCCTGAAAGAGAGACAATTTTCCATGATGAAGCTCCTTTTACAGTGCTGAACTTAATCAATCTCCCGGCAGGATTGGGTGCAATTGCTATGGGAAAAGAGAATTCCGGACCGGAAATCCCTTCAGGAGAAACGTCTCCCATCTGGAAAGGCGTTGTATAATCAATGAAATACATACTGAGTTTCTCAAATCCTGCCACCATTCTGGGGGTTCCAGGGCCACCTGTGCCGGTCTGATGAGAAAATCCGGCTTTTGTGCCTTCATTGGCTATTACCATAACCGGGGCCGTGCCGTAACCGGTAAGCCAGGTTTTCCCGTTAAGCGGAGCATACTTCATGTAATTGTGATTGGTGAGCCAGATGCCAAACTTCACTGTATCGAGAGCCATGGCATAGGGGACAGCAGTAGCGGTATTTTCATAGATATCGCTGTTCAGGTAGGTTTCGGGCATGATGACTGTATTCTTCAACAATTCCATACCGCGTGTAAATGTCAGCTCCCCGTACCAGGATGCCAGGTACTCAAGATAATTTCCTATGATTGTTTTGCCCGCCAGTCGGGCATCCTGACCGGCAAAGGCACTGATCATCCCGTCTCCCTTCAGTTTTTGAATCAGCAATCTTCCATTCGGCGTCAGCAAAAACTGGCTGAATGTGGTTTCGTTGTTCTTTACAAACAGGATTTTGGAAGCCCCTGTAATTTCTGATGCAAATTCCGCATCTGATCCGTTGGCTGCGACAGGATTAAAGATGGCAACCTCAGCAGCACCTGCTTCAAGAAGTCCGGCACTGAAACTGCCGGCCATGGTATTGTCGCCTGAAAGGATCATCACACCGGCTTCAGGAACTCCGCAGGAAGTTACCAGATCGGTGATCATGGCCGAGTTGTCGTTCAACAGATTACTTCCTGAAGCCAAAACCGTATAGTTTCCGGATTCCGACAAACCTGATGTATTGATCTGCCGGTCAAGCGTCAGGTAACCGGTTTCTCCGGTTGAAAAGTTATAGGTACATCCTTTGATCAACTGTATCACTATGATGGAATCGGCAAGCAATTTGTTGCCGTTCTGGCTGAAACTACCGGCTGATCGGTAAAAATTAGCACAGCCCGTTCCATATACCGTACCCAGGCCATTCTCATCAACGGTCATGCAGGTCATATCGTCCATGCCAAGCCCGGTAAGATCTTCGTTCGCACTGAACCTGTAATTGGCGAGAAATCCGGCAAGCCTTCCAAACCGTGCCCTTTCACAAAAATGGGTGTCAAAAATAAAACCCGGTTTCAGGTCAAGGAAATCATCTTCCAGTGTAACGTAACTGTTGTTGGGGTTTTCGATGCATTGATATGGATAAACTGTACCGTTTTCAGCTGTAAATACGATGGATGAAAGGATGTGCATACCGGCTGAGGTGCCACCGATACACCCACCCTGGCTATACTTATCGTTCACCGCATCCAGAAGCCTGGTGTTGCGGTAAAGGTTGTAATATTCCCATTGGTCGCCTCCCCTGAAGAAAATGACATCATACGTCATGAGGGTATCATAGGTTGCCTGACTGTCAGCACTGTCGCGCGTTGCAATGGCAAACTCCCTTGCCCGGGCAGCACCACACTGACTCTCCATATAGGGAGCAAGGCTTCCGGTTTCTGTTCCAATGATGGCAACCCGTTTCCCTTCCACGGCCCATCTGTAGGGTGGAGTACTCCAACTGTTGGTTCCATTCTTTTCCGAACCACCTCCCACCAGTAGCAACCGCCCTTGCGCTAACGATCCGGCACAGGAAATGAATAATAAAAATATGAGTATGAAACCCTTATGAATTTCGTTGTGTGATGGCATGCAGGAACATCCGGATTAACGATAGCTTTTCCAAACTTACAAAAATTATTTCATGAAATGAAAAGAGTATAATTAGTAATGGAGACAAAAACAGGAAGGCATTGGCATTATTAATCCTTACCTTTCCCAGAATCTGATTCGTGTCCCGGTTTATTTCCATACGTCAGCACCATATCTTATATCACTGAATTCTACAGACGCTCAAACTTTGCTAACTTTGTGATTCCAAAAACCAGACAGATGCTCACGCTCATCAAGAATGCTGAAATATACGCTCCTGAAAAACTGGGGCGCATGGATGTATTGCTCGCCGGTACCAGAATTGAGGCCATTGAGCCCGAAATTAATCTTCCCCCTTCACTGAATGTAAGCATCATTGATGCGTCAGGGTTATGCCTTGTTCCAGGTTTCATCGATGCTCATGTGCATATAGCTGGAGCCGGTGGAGAAGGCGGTCCTGCAAGTCGTACCCCGGAGATGCAGCTCAGTGATATGATCTCTGCCGGAGTAACCACAGTAGTTGGCTGCCTTGGGACAGATGGTATCACCCGAAGTGTGGATAGTGTCCTGATGAAGGTGAAATCGCTCAGGGCCGAAGGTGTTTCGGCCTGGATGTATACCGGTGCTTACCAGGTTCCCACACCCACTGTAACCGGAGATTATGCCCGTGACATTGCCCTGATTGAAGAAATTATCGGTGTGGGTGAAGTGGCGGTTTCGGATCACCGTTCTTCAAACCCGACAAATGAAGAACTGACCCGGATAACAGGTCATGCCCGTGTTGCAGGGATGCTCAGCGGAAAAGCCGGGATCATCAACATCCATATGGGGGATGCCAGAGACCCGTTCAGGCCGTTGTATAAAGTTGTCGAAGCCAGTGAACTTACCCTCAGGCAGTTCCTTCCTACCCACATAAACCGCAACGATTATATTTTTGAAGATGCCAAGACTTACGGTTTGCAGGGTTATGTTGATATTACCACCAGTTCATACCCTTATTATCCCGATGAAGAGATAAAACCGGCCACTGCGCTCAGGCTGCTGATCGAAGCCGGGGTCCCGGCCGAACACATTACCTTCACTTCCGACGCCTGCGGTTCCCTGCCCGGTTTTGATCCTGTAACCGGCGAACTGGTAAAGATGGAAACCGGCAAACCCTCCTCCAACCTTCGTGAATTGCGCGATGCCGTGCAGGAAGAAAAAATCCCTCTGGAGATCGCCCTGAAAGTGCTGACCTCAAATCCTGCCCGGATACTGAAACTTAAACAAAAAGGCAACGTTGCCAAAGGTATGGATGCCGATGTGTTGCTTCTGGATTCCGATCTTAAGATTCATTCTGTTATTGCGATGGGCATCAGGGTATTGGCTGATGGAATATTGCTGAAGAAGGGAACCTACGAGCAATAACTGACTGCCTTTCAGAACTGAATACAAGTTTCAATAAAAAACCCTGCGGTCAGGAATTTCAAGCCTGGCTAAAAAAGGGAAATTCAGGGAATAAGAGTTTTTCCTTTATACTACTATGCTTTTATAAATTCCTGTTCAAATAAAAAGGATGATATTCTGCCAGCTCCACTTTACTCTTTTATCCTACATTCTGCTCTTTGTCTGTGCCTTCAGGTCATCGATCCATTTGCTATCAACTTTGAGAGATTCATAACCTTCGATGGCCTCAAGAAGGTGTTCGGGATATTCATTCACGAGCAGGTTTTTGTGGTGCTCAGGTCTTACAAATCGTTGTTCAACAGTGTATTCAAGGAAACTAACGAGCTGATTGTAAAATCCTTTGGTATTCAGCAATGCCACCGGCTTGTCCATGATCTCCAGCTGGTTCCACGACATGGCTTCGAAAATCTCGTCGAGTGTACCGATACCTCCAGGCATAGCAATAAAGGCATCTGACAATTCCGCCATTTTCTCCTTGCGGATACTCATGGATTCTACCACGTGAAACTCCTTCAGTTCGGTATAGGCAACCTCACGATCAATCAAGCCCTGGGGCATTACACCTACCACATGCCCACCTTCGGCCAGGCAAGCATCGGCAATGGCGCGCATCAATCCGATGTTGCTTCCTCCATAGACAAGGGTAATTCTCTTCCTGCCCAGTAAGCGGCCAAGCTGACGCGCTGCAGCAGTATATTCCGGATCGGACCCCGGTGAGGAGCCACAGAAAACACAAATGGATTTTATTTTTCTCATCATTGGATTTTTTCAAGTTCACATGCCTCAACCCTCGTAAGGTCAAGATTATAAACCGCCGCTAACCTGGCGGCAAGCAAGGTTTTCACTTCATCAACATTCACCTGCCGTCCAAGTTCGGCCGACAGGGAAGTTACTGCTTTGTCGGTAAACCCGCAGGGATTGATGTAATTAAAATACTGCAGGTTGGTATTTACATTCAGGGCAAATCCATGCATGCTGACCCAGTGGCTGGTCCTGACGCCGATGGCACAGATTTTTCTCGTCCTCCCGGGTTTATCGGTATCGAGCCAAACACCGGTAGCCCCGGTAAGTCTTCCGGAATGAATTCCATATACCCGGAGTGTCTGGATAATGGCTTCTTCCATCTTTTCGATGTATTCCCGGGCGCCTTTAACAACTGTCTCCAAGTTAAGGATAGGGTAACCCACGATCTGACCCGGCCCATGGTAGGTAATATCGCCTCCCCTGTTTGTGCGGTAAAAAGTGGCATCCTTTGCCTGTAGCTGGATCATGTCGAGCAGCAGATTATTGTCGGATCCGCTCTTCCCCAGGGTATAGACATGCGGATGTTCGCAGAACAACAGATAATTATCAGTCGCAGAAGCTCCGGATTTCTTAAGGGAAATGATATGGTTAAACAACCGCTCCTGCAGATCCCACGCAGTTCTGTATTCAATCAGACCAAGATCGGTAAATAAGGTTTTCAATTTAAAAAGTTACGGGGTTAAACCACACCAGCCAACCCTCTTCTCCAAATAGATGGCGGAAGTATGTTGGGCTTATAAGTTAAATTCTTACTGGAATATGCATCAAATTAATTCAATGCAACTCAGGAAGTAAAGAGCTATTTCGTGTAATATTCGAGCATATCCCGGATGGCTTTCCTGCAAACCGGACAAAAGTTATTGTATTTCAACGATTTCATGGTACAATCGAAAGAAGGCCGGTAGATACCCTTACTCAGGTAGCCTCCTCCTTCATATGCCCCCACAGGATATGCCTCCTTATCGGCTTCCGGTGTAGGAATGGGTGCTCCCGGTGTAACCAGGTTCTTCCATTTTGAATCAAAATCGGTCAGGGTAGTGAGGTTGGGTTCCCAGGGTTCAACCTTAAGGTTATAGATGTCCTCATAGGCGACTTCAGAATTATAGTATTCATCACCCAATCCGGCAAAAGCATGACCAAATTCATGCACAAATACATAATTGGCAAATGCATTGTCACTGGTAAACAGGGCATAGTGGTTATATATTCCGCCACCACCGTAAACCTGAGAGTTGGCAACAATACAAATCTGGTCATAGGGTACATTGGCAGCCACATCCCTCACGCTTTTCATATCGATTGTAGTCAGATAACGGTCGATGTCGAATGTATAGAAAGAACTGTTGAGGATGGTCTTTTTCCAGATATCTTTCCCGGGGCTGTCAGCTCCAGATTCCTGTGAAGGAGCAAGTACACCGGAAATATTTATTTTATCCCGGTACTCATCAAATGGTATGCATTGCAGAAGAAAATCCCCAAGCCGGGCACAATCGGCCCTGAATTTATCCATTTCATTAGCCGTATATCCTTCCGGAATAAAAACGATATCAAGATTCACCGCCGGATCTCCTGATTTTTTCAATACAAATGACGGATATTCGTGCCGGCGTTCCTTTTTGATAAAATAGCTGGCCGGATCAACCCTGTAGCTGAATTTCTTCACCCACGAGTTGTCCTTCATGTGATTGTAAAAATCAACCATGACAGGCTTCCTGGGAAAAGGAAAAATCACGTTCTCAGGATACGACCTGGAGGTCTCCCTGGCTTCTGCCGTTGTCTGCCATTCGGAGAAAAGACTGGAATAACCATGGGTATATATCACTGCACCGGATTCGATATCTGTAACAGTAAACCTGTAATTGCCATAATCCACGGCACTGACCAGGTTAACCCTGGAGCCGCCCCAGTGCGGTTCCTCTATCAGCTCATCAAGTGCGTAAGCATCCGTAGTGCTGTTGCCGGAATGCATGTAATCGAGGCGGAGGGTCTTATTCAGGAAATACTTTTCAAACTGGGCCTCAGCACTGAAACCCAAAACCATAATGAAAAGAACCATGTAAAATCTCATGAGGGATGCTGTTGTTTCAGGCAAAAGTAAATAATTACAGGAGTGATCTGACAGTCCTGAAAGTATAATTCAGCCATATGTTTCGCTTTAACAGATATTGCTAAAGAGAACCGCCCTGATTGACAATGCATGGGGGCAGAGATAAGAACCCGGAATAAAAAATGAACCGCTAACCTGATTAATTCCGCTCACATGCCGGACAATACTCTGAATTGTGACTATATTTGTTTTTTAAAAACTGAGTTATGAAAAAAGGTTATTTAGTCATTATCGGCACCATTCTGCTGGCGGCCTGCGGAACAACAAAACTCATCCAACCTACACAGGCTGATGCTGAGCGCGGTTCTCAGAAATTTACCAATCTTACCCTTGCCCAGCTGAATCAGGGTAAAGAACTTTATGAACAGAATTGTTCGATATGCCATGGTATAAAGAAACCTGAATCCAGAAATGAAGATCAGTGGAATAAGATTGTTCCGAATATGGCTGAAAAGGTAAACAGAAAAAAAGGAGAAGGAACTATAAACAACGAGAAACAGGAAATCCTGCTTAAGTACCTCGTTACCATGAGCCATTCGCAGGTTAAATAATTAAACCTGGATCCGGTTTAAAACAGGTCTGGCGTATAAATTCAGGAGCAGCTTTCTGAGTTCATTCTGGTCGCCTTCGATTGGCCCTGTTTTCTGTGAAACATACTCACCGAAACGGGTAAATTCCCCACTGCTATAGTTGGCCGCATAATCATGCTTTCCGGACAACATGTCGAAGGCAATATAATTGTTTGGAAACAATCTGAACATACTGTGAATCTGCCGGTCCATCTCTGCAGCAGCAGCTTCAGACAGCCCGTTCTGATTCAGTGATTTCCCTCTCAGGTCTTCAAGGAAGCTGTTCAGGGGAGTGCCGAAGGAAAAGTGTATTCTCCCTTTTGGGGATGTAATTCCTGAAAGGACACTTTTAAAATCTTCATCTTTGTCCTTTATGTATTCCTGCCGGCCCGAAAGGTAGATCTCACGTGTTTTTTCGATATCACACGGCTCGTATTCATAAGAAACGGCCATTGGAACAATGTTCAGATCTATCAGGGCCTGCAGGGAATCGGCCTGGTAACCACCCAGCATTTTCAACAGGGCCGACTGGGTCAGGTCGTTTCCATCCTTGGTCCGTCCATTCCGTTGCGCAATCCATACAGATTCACGCTTGCGGAGAATGGCATCAGAGATATAGGCCGAGTGCAGGAGTGCATTCCTGTACATCTGTATTCTTGAACCATCACGGTAAAAGGTAAACATTCGGTTCAGCTTACCGAAATCAACCACCAAAGGTGAAGTCATCAGGTTGCTGCCAAAGGTGATCTGTGATGTTTTATGGCCGTTATCCAGCAACAGCACCTGAAGAATAGCTGCATCAAGCACAATATCCCTGTGATTGGATATAAAAAGGTAAGGTTCCCCTGTCTTCAGGTTCTCCTGGCCGCTCACCGACAAGCCGTCGCTGGTTTTTTTAACAATGGCGTTAACGGCATGATACATGAATTCAGCCTGAAAGGAATCAACAGAGTCAAGCTTCAGCAACATCTCTTTAACTCCGGCAAGAGGCCGGTCGGGGAAAAGATAGGCCAAAACAATATCAAAAGCAGGATAACCGGTAAGCCTGCGAAGGGCAGGCTGAACTTCCTCATCCCGGTAAGGCCGCATCAACTCAAATTCTGCTGAATAATTTATTTTGGTCATACCTGGTCTTTTCTCCTGTCAAAAAATATTCTGGGCTTGCGTGATCCGTCTGAATACTGCAGCTGTTCGAGCAGGAAAGGATCAGAAAATTCAATTCGCGGAGCCACCCTCAATTTCGCCCTGAAATGGTCTTTGATGGTTTTTTCAAACTCAGGTCCCTTCAGGTTGGTTCCGACCCTGATCAGAATCTCATCGGTATCGATTTCATTCGAAAACACTTCCACAATATAATTGTCAATTCCCCTGATATCGTTGAGGATATCGTAAAGTGCCGGTGGATATATGGTTGTTCCCTTGTATTTGATCATCTGCTTTTTCCGTCCGATCAGGCTTCCGATGCGAAGGGTGGTTCTTCCACACCGACACGGTTCGGTGTAATGGCAGCAGATATCGCCACTTTTAAAGCGCAGCAGGGGCATCCCTTCAATGCCGAGGGTGGTGAAGGTTAATTCGCCCGGTTCGCCGGGTTTCACAGGGTTCTCATTTTCATCGAGAAATTCAACGATGAGCAGTTCAGGATGATGGTGACCACCGCAGCCATGAACACATTCGGTAAATGCCGCACCCATTTCGGTCGATGCATAGGTGGAGAAAAGCTGAATATCCCAGTTTTCAACGATTTGCTTACCCAGCGTATTCAGTTCAAAATTGCCGTTGCGGATCGGTTCCCCGATGCAAAAGGCAGATTTTACAGACGTGTCGTTGAGCCGGATTCCATTTGCGGCGGCATATTCAATCAATTTCAACAGGAAAGAAGGGACGGTCACCAGTGATGTTGGCCTGAACCGGTTGAATGAATCGATCTGCAATTCCGGATTTCCGGGGCCAACCCTGACCGCAGCAGCCCCCAGCTTACGGATTCCAAGGAAATAAGCCAGTCCGGCCATAAAGCGCCGGTCCATGGTTACCATCAATTGGTAGATATCCGAAGGAGAGCCGTTGGCGGTGGTGAAAGAAAGATATTCATTGTATGCCAGGCGGTCGAGATCCTTATCGGTAACAGCAAAGGTAATCGGTGTACCCAGGGTTCCCGAGGTAGTGATGTAATCGATGATTTGCCCGGGTTCCACACAAAGGAAATCCATATTGCTTGCCTGCAGGTTTTCCTTGCCGGTCGTAGGAATATGCTTCAGATCGGTAAGCTTTCTGATTTTGGAAATATCCGTGTTGTTCTCCCTGAAAAGCCTGGAATAATAGGGAGAATGGTGCTGCAGGTACTGAAGCAGTTCCTGAAGGCGCGATTCCTGATAGCTGGTAATCTCACCAGGTCCGAGCGTTTCTATTTTAGGAATAACCGATATTGACATAAACCCATTTGCGGTAAAGGCGCAAAAATACAATTAATAATGAATTGATGAAGCGGGCATTGGTAAAGGCAATCAGGACAGAAAGCAGCCAGGCGCCGGAGGTGGCTCCTTTTAAAGGCTTCCGTCCGATTGTTTTCGGTTACTGCTGCTTATCTTTCCCGGAAAAGCCGTACGGCTTTCAGAAAAAAGATGCTCATCTTTTCAGGAAAAGGAGCTTAGGATTTATATAAAAGCCGTACGGCTTTTATATAAATCCTAAGGAAGAAATCATAAAGGGGGGCTTAAGGGTATCGATAACCGGATCAAGCTATTTCTCAATAACCTCCATCAGCATCGCCTCCACTTCCTCCCGGTCAACCTTCCGGGGAATTTCCTTTTCAAGGGATAATTTGAACTTCTCCGCAGCCTTTGCCGGAAGTCCGCTTAAGTTGTAATACCTGCCAGCCAGAAAATAGGGGTAATAATAGCCCGGGTTCAGGTCAAGGTAATGATTGATAAAGGCTTCTGTGAGGAATCCTGAATGTCTCTTGTCCAACCTGTTTTTCAACCAGGCGGTTGTTTTCATGTATTCCCTGTAACGGGTCCATTCGCCGGATAGTAAAAAAGTATCTGCCGGGATGGTGAGTTCCCGGATGTCGATTTCGTTCCGAAAATCAGGTTTTCCATTAAATACGGCATTTAAATCATAACAGAGATAAGCGCCCTCCTGGTAAGGGTCTGTTGAAACCCACACTTTCAGTTCGGCGGGCTTAAAGATCACCGAATGATGGGCGATCAGCTGGTTGATGGCCTTTTCGTTTCCGAGCCCGATGTCAGCATTCTTCAGGCCCTTTCTGTCGCGCAATATGCCGGCAGCACTTACAGGATTTAGCTCAGGTGTTTGGTTAAGCAGTTCTTCAACCCGCTGATAACGATAGGGCGAGGCGCTTTCAGCCATACTTTCAGTGGTGAGTTTATCCCTGCTGAAGGTATCGCCCTGGAAATGGTTGGTGACTATCAGCCTTGATCGGGCCGGTGAAAATACGCCCGTTTTCTCCGGCGATTTTTCAATCAGGACAGCCCTGTTTTCCTTTGCAGACCCAATCAGGAAAGATTCGGAAACAAAAGTCTGGTTTTCGCGGGCAATTTGAATGGCTTCATCGGTGGTGGCCGCATATTGCAGAATGGTTCTGGCAAGGATAGAAACCGGTGTTTTTGCCTTCCACGGGATCGATGATTTTGCTGAATTCAGCGTGATGGTGAGCCCTTTTTCATTCATCCCGGATACCACCCCGGTCATGCCGCCCCAGGTCAGCATCATCAGGCGGTAGCCCTTGTCGGGGTTGAGAAAAACCACGATTTTGTTACGCGCAAAATCCTCGCCCATATAAAAGTCGAAATTCCGGCCGATGATGAGTGTACTGTCTTCCGAATCGCCATTCCAGGCTGCAAAAGCCGTGCATCCCACCAGGTTCAGGTTCTGCATGGCATGGCCGATATCGTGCGCAGCATGATAATTCAGGATACGCTGGTAGTTCGGGGCTATGAAATCATACTCAGAAGATGCAGCCATGGAAACCCCATAGATTTCCTGCTGATTTTCCTCCGGGACATAAACATCCATATCGCGGTTAAACCAGGCCACAAAGTACTTCAGGGTATTGATATACCAGGGTGACGGAACCATTTCGCGCAACCGTGCCACGAACACCTCTTCCTGGTAACCGATCAGCTCCCTGGTAAGTATCCCGTTGATCAATCCCATCTCAAAGGGGCTGCCTTCAAGGTACATTTCATAAATTCCCAGCCTGTTTTTCCGTATCCAGCTGTTTTTACAGGTGAGTATTCCGGGAGCCACCGTATCACGCCCGAGGCCGGTCGGGATTTTATTTCCGACATCGGGTGGATTAAAACTCACCGCCTGAAAATAATAGATGATGAAGGCAGCCAGCAGCAACAGCAGCAGCAACAGGATACGGACAAGCCGGTATCTGAAAAATTTCTTCATGATCAGGCGTTCCTTATTTTCTGTACAACAGATTGAATATCGATAAAATTTCCGGCTGTGATCAGTGCTCCGATGGTAACACCCAGCATACCGTGATTGTTGATGTTCTGCCCGGTAAAATAGAAATTCGGAATTTTAGTCCTGACGGAAATAAAGGTTTTCAGCGCATTGTTACAGTCCTTTTCAATGCCGTACATCGATCCGTTCACGGATCCGGTATAATCGCGGAAGGTCAATGGTGTGGCGGCGTAGGAATGCAACACATTACCCTTAATTTCAGGAAGCTTTTTCAGAATCAGGGTGGTTAGCGCTTCCATCTTTTCCTGTTTAAACCTCCTGTAATCCTCACCCCGCCTGCCGGTAACCGTATTTTCCCATTGTCTGACTTCGTTGTATTCCAGCATCGTAACAACTGTAATGCTTTCAGCGTAACCTGTATCGCCGTCTTTGGTTGTGTAAAGCATATATCCATGCGGCCATGGTTTGCCCGGGGTCCTGTTGATGTCCCATACATCCTCATCCACCGAGTAATAGAGGTTCCCGTTCCGGTGTCGGATTTTCCCCTTCCCAACAACCAGGTAAAGCACAAAAGCGCCGATGGTGTTCTCAATATTCCGGATTCTGTCGGTGTAAACTTTTGGAAGTTTCCCGGGTTCGATCCAGTCGAGGCTTACCGCCGGATGCACGGCCGAGATAAAATTGTCTGCAAAATAAGCTTCACCCGCGGATGTTTCTGCTGATGCAACTCTCTTACCTTCGAAGGATAACCTTGTTACCTTTTTGCCGGTCAGCACCAAACCGCCTTGTTGCTCAATCTTTGAAACAAGGGCATTGGCCAGTTGGTGCCCGCCTCCTGACATCCTGTAAGCACTCCCCAGGTAAAAGTTGTTGGTATTGGCAAGCAGATTGACCGGGGTCTTCTTTGAATTTCCGCAGTAAAGACCGTTGTTGCCCGCCAGCACGGCACGAAGAAGCTTGTTCTGTGTCAGGTTATTGATGAAATCAAAAGCGCTTTCATTGTAGCTGAAAAAGTAGGCTGCCTTATCTGTTTCATCGTCGAAGATCCCGAGGGTATTTACCTGGTTGCTGACCCTTTTGATGGTATCAATATAGGCATCAATCGCTGATTCTTCACCGGGAAAATATTGCTTCAGGTTTTTAGAAAAATTATCATATCCGGTGGAGAACCTGAATTCCCGGTCACCGATTGAAATCACATCATAACCTTCATCATCGAGCCGTTGTACTTTAAATTTATCAACCAGACCGAGGTATCTGAAAATCTGGTATAGTGGCTGACCTTTATCATACGAGCCAATATAGTGCATGCCGGTGTCGAACAGGCAGCCATTGCGGCTGAATGTCTGAAGGTTGCCCCCGGCTTTTTTGTCCCTTTCAAGAACACAGACTCTGTAATTGTTCTGAGAAAGGATGCCGGCGCACATCAGACCTCCCAGGCCACCGCCGATAATTACGAAATCGTATCGTTGATCAGTGTGCAAGTTAAAATGATTTTAGTTTATTGATCAGATAATCATACCCCAGCAGTTCGGAACAGGTAAGCACCGAACCGATGGAAACACCAAGTATTCCATGCATGTTCAGGTTCTGACCGGTATAAAGCAGGTTCGATATCCTTGATCGCGGTGAAACAAGGCCTGCATATGGGTCCTTCCAGTTTTTCAGTATCCCGTATGCGGATCCTTCAGGCGTACCCGTGTAATCGCGGTAAGTCAGCGGTGTGGACGTATGAAATGTCTTGATTGATCCTTTGAATCCGGGCAGTTTCCTTTCAACAAAATCAATCAGCTTTCCGGCCTTTTGATTTTTAAATTCCAGATAAGATTCGCCCCTGCGTCCCACTGCTGTATGAGCCCACTGCTCCACTTCCTCATAACGCATATAGGTAATCACAATGGCGCTGTCGGCCCATTCTTCAGACCTGGAAACAGCCGGGGTATACATCATAAAGTGGGTAGGCCAGTCGCTGATCCGGTAACCCGTGGTCCAGGTATTGACCTCTGCGAAATGGTGATGGTTGAAATTCAGGTAAGGGAATGATTCTTCCTTAAAAGTCACATAAAGGGTAAACATTCCTATGGTATTTTTCATGCTGTTGATCCGCTGCCTGTGACCTCTTTTCGACAGTGAATCTTCAATCAGGTTAACCGTCAGGGATGGGTGAAGATTGGAAATAAAGTGTTTCCCGTTGATGCGTGTTCCGTCTTTCAGCCGGGCAAATCCGATGGTTCTGTTTGCGCCGCCAAGGCAATCAACTTCAGCATTTTTAAAAATGTGACCGCCAAAATCCTCAATTTTCCTGGCAAGTTGCACGGCAAGCTGCGAACTGCCATCCACCAGTCGCCAGGCACTGGTCATAAAAGAATAACAAATCAGGGCATGCACATAGAACGGCGTGCTGTCCTCAACACCTGCATAAAGGGAGTTGGTTCCGGCAAGCACCTGCTGAAGCTTATAATCGGCAGTTACTCCCTTCAGCGTATCAAATGCGCTTGAAGTAAGATACTTATGTTTGCCTGAATCGTTTGGTGATTCACTTAATGAAAATAAAGGGAAAGAGTTGCAGGCTTTCTCCATCAGCTCAACATAAGCGGTCAGGTTCCGACGTTCACCGGGGAAACAGGAAGACAAATGTTCGATAAAGTTATGCTTCCCCTGGGCAAATGGATATTCAACAGGATCACCGTTAAAGGATATCTTTTCAAAGGCATCCATATCCATCCTCCGGATTTTAAGCTTATCAAAAACACCGAAGTATTTGAAATACCGGTTAAGCGTTTCACCTTCGCCAAGGCTTTCGGTGAAATTAAGGCCTGTATTGAAAATAACCCCGTTCCGGGCAAATGACTGAATGCTTCCTCCGATCCTGTTGTTTTTTTCAAGTACACAAACACTGAAACCCTCATGGCTGAGAATATTGGCACAGAGCAATCCGCCCAGGCCGGCCCCGACCACCACAACATCATAGTTCTCCGAAGGACCGTTTTTCATTTTTCTGCCCGTTTCAAAACAAATGTAATATCAGCCTTTTTCGTGGATTTGTCATCCCGTTCAACGACAAAATTATGCTTCGCTGCGATATCTGCAATAATGGTACCTGACGTAAAGTATAAAGCATCGGCACTGGTTTTGTTAAACCTGAAAAAGCGGGTTGAATAAAACTCGTTCAACCGGGTTCTCCACATTCTTTTCTTCAGGTCGGTATCCGCATCCCTGATGATAATCATTCCCCCGGTATTCAGGTTATTGATGCATTTTTCAATCACCGTTTGATGAAATCCGGAAGGCAGGTAGTGTAAAACATCCAGCAGCAGAAAAACATCCGCCTTTGGTAGTTCATAGTTAAGGATATCCGCCACTTCGAAGCGGACATTCTTCAGCGAGGTGTCAATCTGGCCTGTAATGGCAATTTTATTACTATCGTAGTCAAGTCCCAGTATCCTGCGCTTATCTGAGACCATGCACAGCATATGGCAAAGAAAGCCATAACCGCAACCGATGTCAACAATCATGGCTTCACGGGGTATGATGCTGTTTAACCGGCTATAATTCTTCTCCAGGCTGACTTTTATCCTGGCATACCATTCAATGAATGGTCCCTTATATAAAAACTGACTGAGCAGCCGGTTGCGGAAATAACCCGGCGTTTCAAGCTCTTCACTCATTTTTTCAAACTCATTGCGGTATATTTTGCGGAGAGACTGAGCCTGAATCCTGTATGATTCATCATCACCGACACTGGTCACTTTGATTTTCCCGAGCGCCCTCAGGGTGATACTGCCCGGACGGAGAAAGAACTCCCTTTTAATCATGCAGTGATTTGCCCCGTGAAGCAGCAATGGTTGAATATCGATCTTCAGCTTGTCGGCCAGCCAGAAAGCTCCCTGGTGAAACCTGTTGATCCGCCCGTCGTTCGTGCGCGTGCCTTCGGGAAAAACCAGGATGGAATAGCCCTTCTCCACTTTCTTGCCTAACCTTTCGGCCAACTGTTGATCCAAACCTTTGAATATGGGATAGAACTCGGCAAACCTTACGACAAAGCCATAGAAAGGGTTGTTCCAGACCCATTTGTTGGTCAGTACGATGATTTTGGGGTGAAGCATCAGGATAATGGACAGATCGAGATGCGACTGGTGGTTGCACACGATGACCGAAGGCTTGCTGAAATCAACTTTATTACGGATCTCAATGACTTTCCTTATTGGGAAGATGGAATAGACCACGATACGCAGTGTAGCTGAAACAAGCCAGTGGAAAATGTATCTGGTCCTGTCGCGACCGATAGGAACAATCCTCAGAACCGGGATGATCAGGGTAAGAAGCAGCGAACCGGTCAGAAACATTAAAAATGCAATGATGGAAACCAGAAAGCTGGTTAATGTCACTGGCTCAACCCTCCTGGTGTGCTTGTGATAAACCAGTGACTTAAACACGACAGGAACCAGCAACCCTGATAGCGCCAGGGTAAAAGTGATTGCCGATACTGTAACCAGGGTACCCGGGCTGAACACCGGATGCCCTGCCACCCATAACAGTAAAAGCAAAACCAGCAATGAAAACAGTATATAAAATAGTCCGGAAAGTAAGGACGGTGGAACATTCTTGCCGGATTTATATCTGTTGACAAGTCCGCGTTCCAGGTAAATACTGTAACCGGTACCCAGGCCAAAAAGCAGCGGTGTTTCAAGCAAGAGGAAATAACTGTCGGCATTGCCCTGATTCCGGATGAGTCCGTTCAGGCCCAACCAACCTGCAAATAAAGGAATCATGCTAATCAGCGCCAGTTCTATCCGCCCGAACACCATCAGCAGTATAATAAATGCAATACCGGCTGAAATAAGGGGATTCATCCCTGAATCCGTATGGATAACCTTCTGCAGCAGTCCGTTGCCCTCTCCGGGAATGCCTGCATCAGATGTAATATAATCTGCAATGAACAACAACCCAAATGCTATGATGAACCCAAGCGCCGCAAAAAATGCGGCTGTTCTGAAAGGGTGGTATCCGATAGGTTTGCTCATCTTTGCCGATTTGTTTACTTTTCTTTCCGCCAGAACGACAGGGCTGAATAGCTGATGACAAAGGCTCCGCTGCCGGTAATTAAAGCAAGCAATATTGCACCCAGCACATATTGTTTCAGGTAGGTAAATGCCACATCAAAGGTAACATCCATCATCGAAAAAGAATGCAGTCCGCTTTTGCCAAGCAACAATCCACCCGTATAGAAACTCGCAAAAAGTATCAGGGGTATCATGGGCGGGATGCTGATGTTGGCAGCGACAAAAAAGATTGCCTTGTTAAGCCTGAACAGATGTGCCAGCGTAAATCCAACCAGAAGCTGGTATCCCCATATGGGGACAATGCCCATAAACACTCCGAATCCTATGGCCAGCGCTATTTTCAGATTTGTACCGGTGGCCAGGTATATTTCATCGTGGATGAGCTGACGTATGCTCTTTTTTCTGTATGGACTCAATGCTTTTTTTGGCCAGAAAACAAACAATGACAGGGTAACCAGCAATACATTCAGCAGGGATATCCTTATAAAATCGACAAAAGGACGATAATGTGAGATTCTTTCCCCTTCCGGGGCATAATAGACCTCAACAGGAACAGTTTCAACCTCCAGGCCTTTCCAAACCGATTTTACGATAACCTCCACTTCAAATTCGAACCGGCTTGAAATAAACCTGGTTCCCTTAAGTTTCCTGACAGGATACAGCCGGAAACCAGACTGGGTGTCGGACAGTTTCAAACCAGTCATGACTGTGATCCAGAAATTGGAGAATCGCTTGCCAACAGAACTCTTTAAAGGCACATTATCAACATTCATATTGCGCGATCCGATGATCAGCGCATCGGGGTGCTGTATCGACTTCTCAAGAAAAACCGGTAAATTCCTGACGAGGTGCTGTCCGTCAGAATCAATGGTGATGGCATAATCATAGCCCTTTTCGGTCGCGAGCCGGAAAGCTTTGCGCAACGAATAACCCTTGCCACGGTTGACTTTATTATGAATGATATCAATACCGGTAAACCGGTCAAGCACTTCAGCCGTGCCATCGGTTGAACCATCATTGACAACAATGATACGTGAAGTAAACGCCAGGGCATCCTCAATCACACCGGCCAGGGTTGCCCGGTTATTGTATGTAGGAATGATGATACAACAGTTGTGAGAATCAAAAATGTTTTGTGTACTATCCATTTTCCTTCCTTAATATCCCCTTTATTTTCAGATATGTACGATTCAGGTCGGACAGTGACCCGGAGAAGGAGATGTCTCCTTCCGGCAATCCCTCAAAGTTTATCTCGCAGGTGAGGCCACTGACATCCGTTGGGTTCATCATGTTGATGAATTTGCAGACTTTTGTTTCTGAAAGCAGAAATGAACCACTTTCAAAGGAACACATAACCTCTTTCATGATCTGAACCTGGCAAACTCCGGGAACCACCGGCATTCCCGGAAAATGCCCCCGGTAAATCCTGTGCTCAGCATTGAGTTGAATACCCGCCTTGATCAAGCCGTTATCCTGAACAATATTTTCAATATAAAAGAAATCTCCGGTAAGCATTATTTTTCAATGTTTAAAATTGAGAGTTTCATCGTGTGTTTCACAGGCCGGCCGTAAAATGTAATCGATGATGGCATGTCTGTACTGTCATAATCCAGGTGTAAAATGAGCTTTTCACCGAAACATTTACGCTGTTCTATCCTGTAAGGTAAACCTTCGCGGCGGTAAAAATAAAGATACTTTGTGAGGCCCTGCCTGGTTTTGTATACAATATCGTTTGTTTTCAGGTCGGTGCATTTCTTTGAATTCTTCATGCATTCAGGCTCAAAAACAAGCATTCTGACATTTTTTTCAATGGAATTGATGATCACCCGTCGTTTCAGGAAGTCCTGGCAATTGTTAATGGTTGTGCCTGATTTACCAATTGACATATCCATCAGGTTCAGACCAAATTCCGATAACATTACGATCCTGAACGAGCTGTCAGCCGGCACCGGTTTTATAAGGAAAATTCCTGAGAATTGTTTACCAAAGGCTTCCATATTGGCTTTATACAAAACCCGGGTAAAATCCCCCTTCAGCGGGGCGCCGGCAAAGAGAATGGCACTGGCTCCTGATTCTGCATCACCACACTTCTTCAATCCGGAACAGGATCCGAATAAAGTCGTCAAAACCAGAAGGAGGAGAACCTTTACGGATTTTTCTGCCATTGATATCAATCACTTAATCTTAATTTCCACTTTCATCATCACAAGGTCAAAGAATTTCCGGTAAGTGCAACATCATCGAGCCGCCTTACTCTGGCATTTCTGCAACAACATAAATGAATGATTTCTGAACCCATCGTGATGGTAGATCAGGATCTGCCCGATTTCCCGTTCCACCGGGTTAAGCCTGGCATAACCGGGAATTTTTCCTTCACGCATGATCCGGGCAGCAAACCACAATCCAAAGCTGGCAGCTGTGTCGTATTCGCCGGAAAGATGTTTGTATATTCCATGGATAGATTGACGAAACCCTGAGTTAAGCAATTCAATGGTAAAGGCATCCGAATCCCTGTCGCCGTTGTTGCCTGTCAGAACAAGGTCAATCTGTTCCGGTCCGGAACCGGAATCTGAAAGAAATGCAAGCATTTTCTCCAGGACTTCATCCTGACTATCCGAATATGGGTAAAGTGAAACTCCGTCTATCCGGGCATAGCTTTGTTCCGCTTCCACTGAAGAAAGCACAAAAAAGGCAACGCCTTCACCCGGAATGCTACCCGGACTTTTGCTATTCAGGATATCAAGGTTCGTGAATGGCTCACTTTTCCAGAGACCTATGCTCTTCTTGAGTTCGTAATTTTCGTTCGTAATTTCATCGATGCCACCCACGAGCACATGCCCGGCTTCGCCGTCTTCAATCAGCATACAGGCATCGATCAGTGCACTTTCAAAGGAGGCCGTCTTATGGGAGTAAACAACATTATAATTGTTGCATTCCAGGTTCAGGGCGATCTGAGCTCCCAGAGAGTTGTGATTCGACTGGATAAAATTGGTTGGTGTCAGAAACTCCGCATTTTCATCAATGAGCTTATTCAGGAATTTTTCCGATTCCTCGACACTGCCCAGGCTTGAGGCAACAATAATGGCATCCGGTTTTTTAATCCCCGATTCGTTCATGCATTCAAGGGAACAGATGCTGCTGACCTTGACAAGGTTACTCATACGCCTCCGCTGGAGCGGATTAAAGTAAAGCCTGAAATCAGGAAGTCTGAATTTCATTACTCCTTGCATGACTTCAACCTCTCCTGGGAGCTTCTCTGACAGAAACGTATCGTGGGGCGAAAATGCCTGCGCTGCAGATATATATACCTTCATATTCAACAACCTGAAAAAACCAGTGAAGTATTGTTACCACCGAATCCGAAAGAATTCGACAAAACATGGTTCACCGGAATATTGGTTAGTACTTCCTTTACGGGAATCAGTTGCAGGCCATCCATCGGCTCGCTGAAAAACAGGTTGGGGAAAACAACCTGATTCAGTATCGACATCACAGAAACAACGGCTTCTATACCACCGGCTGCACCCAGGGTATGTCCGAAATATGATTTGGTGGAGCTGAAAGGAGGAACATGATTACCGAATACCCTTCCCAGTGCCGTTGCTTCCGTTACATCGTTGTTTTCCGTTCCTGTTCCGTGCACATTGATATAGCTGATCCGGCTACTTTCAATCCCGGCTTTCCTGAGTGCTGCTGTCATACTCAGAAAGGGTCCGTTTCCTTCGGGAGAGGTTGCTGTAGGATGATAGGCATCGTTGGCATTGGCATATCCCGAAAGCATGGCCAGCGGCTTCGCTCCTCTTTTTATCGCGGCATCAACCGACTCAAGCACCACCACTCCGGCTCCCTCCCCGAGGTTCATTCCTGCCCTGTTTTTATCAAAAGGTCTGCAGATTTGAGGATCAACAACCATCAATGAACTGAATCCGTAATAGGTAAACTTCGACAAAGCGTCTGTACCACCGGCTATCACACGGTCAACAATTCCATGCTTTATGAGCCTGGCACCCAACATGATCGCATTGGCTCCGGATGAACAGGCCGTTGAAATGGTGGTGGCATAGCCCCTGATTCCCAGATGATCGGCCACCTGCTCGGTGATGTAGCCACAACTGTGACTTTTTATGTAAGTATTGTTTCCCGGAAATTTATGATAGTATTTCTCTGTCAGGTCCATACCACCGACCGTATTCCCCAGTACAATTCCCGTTCGCCAGGGGTCTTCGCCCGAGATACCGGCCTGATCCATGGCCTCTCTGACAGCCACAATCGCGAGCAATGCGGATCTGGGAAGGTCGGACGACTTATCGCAACCGGTCAGTGCGGCAATCTGCGGGTTGGTTGATCTGATTTCCCCTGCCATGAAGGCATGCTCACCCTTATCAATGAGCAGTTCAACCAGGTGAATTCCGGTTCTTTGCTGCATAAGAGACCGCAAATTTTCTTCCCTGTTGTATCCTATCGCTGAAATGATCCCCAAACCGGTAACACATATTTCTTTATTCATATCCAAACCACTGCTGCTGAAGTCACCCATATGAAGCCTGAAGTTTCTGATTTCCCGGAAACTGATTTTCATTCATCTTCGCCTCCGGGAAGAAAGATGCACAAAAATATTGAAAAGAAACAGAGTCTGTTTAAAAATTAATTCCCGTCATACCGTTTTTACTGGCATGTGGTAACAATGACAATTTACGTTTCAATTTTCACTATTTATGTTACTGATATTAGTTAAGTTAGGAAATCCATGCGGAGCACTTGCCATCATCAGGAGGCCAAAGAAGCCAAAATATAACAATATGCACCCTGCTTCAAAATCCTGCTTTAAATACAATAAACCAACATCCTGACCTGGTGGGTTTAAATTGTCAACCCGGTTAAAAACATTGAGGGAACTTTTCAGGTTCCCTCAGCTGCTTGGAGTTAATCTTCTGAATACCTGCAATTATATGGCATCTCTGCCGAATTCCATGAGAAAGGCCTTGATAAAATCGTTGAGGTCCCCATCAAGTACACCAGCTGTATCACTGGTTTCGTGATCGGTACGCAGGTCTTTTACCAGTTTGTAAGGATGAAGCACATAGCTCCGGATCTGTGAACCCCATTCAATTTTCTTTTTCTTGCCTTCAATCACCGCGATGGCTTCCTTCTTCTTGCGGAGTTCAATTTCATACAACTGTGATTTCAGCATCTGTATGGCTTTCTCGCGATTCTGGCCCTGTGACCGGGTTTCCTGGCATTCAACTATAATTCCCGATGGTTCATGTTTGAGCCTTACAGCGGTCTCCACCTTGTTCACATTCTGCCCGCCGGGTCCGCTGGAGCGGAAAGTATCCCAGGTAATGTCGGATGCATTGATCTGGATGTCAATGTTATCATCTACAACAGGGTAAACATAAACAGAGGCAAAGGAGGTATGACGTTTGTTGGCAGAGTCGAAGGGCGACAGCCTCACCAACCGGTGTACCCCGTTCTCACTTTTGAGGTATCCGAAAGCATTTTCACCTTCAAATTCAAGAACGACTGATTTGATTCCGGCCACATCGCCTTCATGCATATCGAGTTCCTTGATTTTGTATTTGTTTCGCTCACCATAACGCACATACATACGCATGAGCATTTCGGCCCAGTCGTTGCTTTCGGTTCCGCCGGCTCCGGCATTAATCTGTAAAATTGCGCTCAAACGGTCTTCCTCATTGGAAAGCATATTGCGCAATTCAAGATTTTCGACGCGGTCGATGGCTACAGAAAATTGTTTGTCAAGGTCTGCCTCTGTGGCATCACCGGCATCGTAAAAGTCGAACATCACAAGGAGGTCCTCAACAGCCATTCTTGCCGATTCAAAATCGGTTGTCCAGCGCTTCTTTTCCTGAATGGCCCTGAGCAGCAGTTCGGCTTTTTTGGGATCGTCCCAGAAACCCTGCTGATGGGTAATTTCTTCTTCTTCTTTTATCTGTTCAAGTCTGGCATCAATGTCAAAGGAACCTCCTTAAAGCATCAAGCCTTTTCTGAATGTCATTCAACTGATCTTTCTGAACCATGATCAGATGCCTTTCTTTTTCATCAATTCATCAATGATGTCGCTGACCAGTTCGGGCTCATACCCTTTGGCAATGGCGGTTTTGGCGAGACGGTGCTTAAACAGCATTTTATTGCTGCTATCAGTTACCGAAATCTTATATTCAACCATTCCTATAATCCGGTTGCGGTATTCATCTTCGTCTATTTCACTGAGCCCTGTTTTGATCAGATCATCCGGTATCTGCCGGGCCTTTAGTTCTCCGATAATCCTGGCACGACCCCATTTTTTATTGCGGAATTTACCTCCGGCATAGAGTTTTGCAAAACGTTCCTCGTCAATGAATCCTTCTTCATTCAGCTGGCTGATGATCTTATCGGTACTTTTATCCGGAATTCCGATGGCACGGCAATGTATTCTGACTTCAACCATGCAACGCTCCTGCATAGCGCACCAGCGGCGTATTTTTGCCAGATGTTTTTCAAATTCTGTCATATCTAGATTGTTTAAACATTTATTTTCGGTGCAAATATACTATTTTGAGCTAAAAAAAACAATAAAAAGTCCTGAAAGCATTGAAAAAAAAGAGAGAACAAAAAATTTCTATTCTATATTAATCAGATGAATATCGAATATGAGAACTGTATTGGCCGGTATGCCGGCAACGCCTGAATTACCGTATGCCAGACGGGAAGGAATGAATAAGGTGCCTTTCCCCCCTTTTCCGAACAGCTGCAAGCCTTCCTGCCATCCCTTGATGACCCCGCTTAATGGAAATGTGGGTGCACTCCCCGAATAGGAAGATTCAAAAACCGCATCATCCAGAAAATAGCCTTTATAATGAACCGTGACCATTGAATTCAGATCGGGTTTCTGGCTGTTACCCGGTACAGTAATGATATAGTATATGCCGGATTCCGTTTTCTGGGCTGTCAGGCTTTTCTTCTGCAGGTACTCTCTGATGCTTTTGTCATCCCTTTCGGAATAATCATCTTCCTTCGAACAGGAATTGAACATAAAACTATTAAGGATCAGGATAATCAAGGTGAGTGAGCGCAACTGAAATATTTTCATCGTACAGTTAAATTAGAGTTAATTATTATCATCTTCGGAAAGGAGCCTGCCAACAATGGCCGGAACACCGGTGCCGGCCTTCTCCCTGACAAACTCCAGGTTATTAATCCAGCGAACCTGAAGGTCACCCGGATCAACAAGGAATATCCTGCAATGCGCAGGTACATAATTGACAAGTCCGGCTGCCGGGTAAACAGCAAGTGAGGTTCCGATTACCAGTAAAATATCTGCCTGCATGGTGATTTCAGCTGCATCCTCAATCAGTGGAACTGCTTCTCCAAACCAAACAATGTGCGGTCTGAGCTGGCTGCCCAGGGCACATTTATCACCCTGTTTGATTTCGCTGTAGCCTATATCCGTAACAAGTTCCGGGTTCGCAGTACTCCTCACTTTGGTAAGTTCTCCGTGTAGGTGGAGGATGCTTGAGGATCCGGCCCTTTCGTGCAGATCATCCACATTCTGCGTTACGATTTTTACCTCATACTTCTGCTCAAGTTTAACCAGGGCATGGTGGGCCGGATTAGGCACCACCGTTGCCAGCTGCATCCGCCTCTTATTATAAAAATCAAGAACCAGGGCGGGATTGCGCAACCATGCATCGTAGGTGGCTACATCTTCGATCCGGTACTCTTCCCATAAACCATCACTGTCGCGGAAAGTTTTGATACCGCTTTCCGCACTGATTCCTGCTCCGGTTAGTACAACTACTTTCTTTTTCATTTCCGGGATTTGAAGCAAAATTAAATATTCGGTTGGGAACCGTGCAATTTTTCACAGCCGGAGAAAAAAAATCTGCTGTCCGGCGAACTGAACAGCAGATTTCATCAAAAGAGATTTCAGGATTAGTCTTCGAAAAGATTCATATCGTCGAGCACTTTCATGACACCCTTGACAGAATTTGCTGATTCTTCCAGCATCTTTTTCTCTTCCTTATTCAGGTTGAGTTCAATAATCTCTTCTATTCCCTTTGAACCCAGTTTTACAGGAACGCCCATATAAACATTATTCAGGCCATACTCCCCATCAAGCAGGGTACAAACCGGGAAAATCCGTTTCTGGTCATCCACAATGGCTTCCACCATCTGTGCGGCAGCGGCCCCGGGGGCATACCAGGCCGAAGTACCCATAAGGTTTACCAGTTCACCTCCGCCTTTTTTGGTCCTTTCAACAATCTTGTCTATTTCTTCCTTGTTAAGCAGGTCGGTGATCGGAATACCTGCTATTGAAGTGAACCTTGGCAGCGGTACCATGGTATCGCCATGACCTCCGAGCAGCAGGGAGTGAATATCTTTAGGAGAAACATCCAGGGCTTCAGCAATAAATGCTTTATATCGTCCGGTATCCAGAATTCCGGCCATGCCAAACACCCTGCTTGAATTTTTCCTTGCAGCACGGTAAGCGGCATAAGTCATGACATCGAGAGGGTTAGAAACTACGATGATAATGGCTTCAGGTGAATACTTCACTACCTTTTCGGTGACTTCCTTAACAATGATGGCATTGGTCTTAATCAGGTCATCACGACTCATCCCCGGCTTGCGCGGAAGTCCCGATGTAATGACCACAATTGACGATCCTTTCGTTTTCAGATAATCGTTGGTAACCCCAACCACACGGGTGTTAAAATTGTTGATAGAGGAAGTCTGCCAGATATCGAGGGCTTTGCCTTCAGCAACACCTTCCTTGATATCCACCAGCACTACTTCACGGGTAAGATCCTTATGTGCAATCACATTTGCACAGGTGGCACCTACATTACCGGCGCCGATTACAGTGATTTTCTTCATATTACAACATATATTATTGTTAAGGAAATGCAATTTCAGGCAGGGAAATACGTCTGCCTGAAACTATTTATGTACAAAGGTAGGAATTTACATATAAACTTGAAATAAATTCCGCAAATGTTTGTTCAGCATTCTGATTTCGATGCTGATCAACCTGCATAGTGTTTATCTGCTAACCGGAGACCCTGTCATTAACCCCCTGGGCATCAATTACAGCGATTGTAACCATATTCACAATTTCTGAAACGCTTGATCCCATCTGAAGCACATGTATGGCTTTATCAAGTCCCATCAGAATCGGGCCGATGGCTTCAGCCCCACCCATTTCCTGCATGAGCTTATAGGCAATATTACCTGCTGTAAGATATGGGAAAATCAGGGTATTTGCCGGGCCGTCAGCCAGTTTTGAGAACGGGAAATTCTCGCGGAGAAGTTCGTTGTTCAAGGCAAAATTTGCCTGCATGTCACCGTCAACAATCAGGTCAGGATGCTCCCTGTGCAATCTTTCCACAGCATTGCGCACAAGGATCGGTATGTTGCCTTCCACTGATCCGAAATTTGAATAGGAAAGCATGGCTATACGTGGTTCAACATTGAACTGCCTTACCGCATTGGCGGTCTGCAGGGTTATTTCAACCAGTTGATCCACATTCGGATTCATATTTACTGTTGTGTCGGCAAAAAAGAAAGGTCCTTTTTTTGTAAGCATGATGTACATACCCGACACAATGTTGGCGCCCTTTCTTTTACCGATTATTCTCAGAGCCGGCCTGATGGTTGCCGGATAACTGCTTGTCAGCCCCGAAATCATCGCATCAGCGAACCCGTTCTCAACCATGCTGGGCCCAAAATAATTCCTGTGCGTCATCATATCGAGGGCAGCAGGATAGTTGACACCCCTTCGTTTGCGTTTCTCGTAAAACTGCTTTGCAAACAGCTCTCTGCGTTCATTTTCTTCCGGAGATTTCGGATCAACAATCTGAACACCCTCCAGTTCCAGGTCATGGGTTTTAATAAGGTCAAGAATGATCTCCCTGTTTCCAAGCAGGATCGGGATAGCTATTCCGTCATCAACCACGATCTCTGCGGCTTTCAGTATTTTGTAATTTTCGGCTTCTGCAAAAACGACCCGTTTCGGATTTTTCATTGCCCTGGCCTTGATCTGCCGGATCAACGGGTTGCTCAATCCAAGACGTTTGTTCAGTTCGTCCCTGTATGCATCCCAATTTTCGATCGGTTTCCTAGCTACGCCGGTTTCCATGGCAGCCTTAGCAACTGCCGGAGCTACATGGGTAATCAGCCGCGGATCACTCGGCTTCGGAATGATATAATCGGTCCCAAACTTGAGGTTGGTTACCTGATAGGCTATATTCACCTCTTCAGGAACAGGCTGCTTTGCCAGATCGGCCAGTGCATGGGCGGCCGCAAGTTTCATTTCTTCGTTGATGGCCGTGGCACGTACATCGAGTGCTCCCCTGAAAATATAAGGGAACCCGAGTACATTGTTAACCTGGTTCGGGAAATCGGACCGGCCGGTGCCGATGATCAGATCGTTCCGGGTAGCAACAGCAAGATCATAGGCTATTTCAGGGGTGGGATTTGCCAGGGCAAATACGATGGGGTGATCATTCATACTCAGGAGCATTTCCGGTGTAACTACACCGGCAACCGATAATCCAAGAAACATATCAGCTCCGACCATTGCTTCGGCCAGGGTGTTGATGTTGCGTTCCGTAACAAATTTCTGCTTTACGGGATTCAGATCGGTACGCGATCGGTTAAGCACACCCTTTGAATCGACCATGATCAGATTCCCGGGTTTAACCCCAAGCGAGAGATACAACCTGGAGCAGGATACCGCTGAGGCTCCGGCACCATTGACAACGACTTTGATCTCGCTGATCTTTTTACCGTTGATCAGCAAAGCGTTCAGCAACCCGGCCGAAGTGATGATGGCTGTTCCATGCTGATCGTCGTGCATAATCGGGATATCAAGCGCTTCCTTAAGCCGGTCTTCTATTTCGAAACATTCGGGTGCCTTAATGTCTTCAAGGTTTATACCCCCGAATGTTGGTGCAATAGCCTTCACCGTATTGATGACCCCTTCGATGGTCTTGTCGTTGATTTCAATGTCAAAAACGTCAATATCAGCATAGATCTTAAAGAGCAAACCTTTGCCTTCCATAACCGGTTTACCTGCTTCCGGGCCAATATCACCCAACCCAAGCACGGCCGTTCCGTTTGAGATCACTGCCACAAGGTTACCTTTTGCAGTGTACTTGTAAACGTCTTCGGGGTTTGCCTTTATTTCGAGGCAGGGTTCAGCAACACCGGGGCTGTAAGCGAGCGATAAATCATATTGGGACTGATGGGGTTTTGTCGGGACAACCTCAATCTTGCCCGGCCGGCCTTCTGCGTGATACGCAAGTGCATTTTTACGACTCAAAGGAACTTTCATGATATATTGGTTTTCAGGGATTAATTCCGCCAAAAAAGGGTAAGCCAATCAACATGTAAATTTATACAAACTGAACTATTAATAATAAAAACCAGGCCCGAATATTTGATTAAGAGCTATTTAGATGGTTTCCAAATAAACAGGGGCACAAGACTCCGGTGAAAATCACCGGCCGTTGCCTGGACATTACCTTTTCATCATCCGAACATAAATTGGCTGTATTCAACAATTATCTCTATTTTTGTCGGTTAACAGGAACAAACCCTGCTTATGTACGCATTTATTGAAGGGAAAATAAGTGAAATAAATCCTGCTTCGGTAGTTATTGATTGTCACGGGGTTGGCTATGATATTTCCATTTCTGTCAATACATTCTCGCTTATCAAGGATTTGAAGGAGTGCAGACTTCTGACACACCTTGCAGTGCGCGAAGATGCGATGGTCCTGTTTGGTTTTGCCGGTGAAAATGAACGGTTGCTTTTCAGGCACCTGATTTCCGTTTCCGGTGTTGGTGCGGGCACTGCCCGATTGATACTTTCATCACTTTCACCTGAAGAAGTTACTGAAGCCATTGTTTCAGGCAATGTCGGATTGCTTCAGCGGGTAAAGGGCATAGGTGGTAAAACAGCCCAGCGCATCATCATCGATCTGAAGGATAAACTTGGCAAAGACCACGGTATCAGGGAAATTTTGGGAAGCCCGCACAATACTAAGAAAGAAGAGGCGTTATCTGCTTTATCTATGCTTGGCTTCAACAAATCCCTGGCAGAAAAAACCATTGATAAAATTCTAAAAGAGGATGGCAGCGCAGCAACAGTTGAACAACTGATCAAGCGGGCACTTAAAATATTGTAATACCTGTAAAATCAGGTCGGCAGAGGCAGTCCGGACATATCTGACAGAGCTTTGATCCACTGTAATACCGCTTGAGATGCGATTGGTTAAACACACATAAAACACTGAAGTTCCTTGGAGCGCATTGTAAAATTTTCGTTAAGGCTTTTTGTACTGCTTTTTATCGTTTCTATTGCCTGGGGCATTCCGGTAAAGCCTGGTCTTCTGAGTTATTCCGAAGATTCAGCCATGCCGGCTGCATCACCCGACACCACCCGTCCGGGCGGGGAATTGCCTTATCCGCTTCCTGAACCGGAACCCGGCTCACTTACCAACCCTACCGATAAAAATAAAATGTTCCTGGGGAATCCTTCAAATTTCTCGGAAGACTTTATCTATGACCCTGTTACGCAAACTTACACTTATGTTAAAAAAGCCGGTGACCTGATCCTCACATCGCCGACACCATTCAGCCTTGACGAATACAGGCAACTCGACCTGGACCGTTCCCTGCAGAACTACTGGCATGAACGTGCTGTATCATCAGGAGGCGCCAGCAGATCAGGCATAATTCCTCAGATCCACATCGGAGGTGAGGTTTTTGACCGGATTTTCGGAGGCAATACCATCGATATCCGGCCACAGGGAAGCGCTGAAGTTACTTTCGGGGTTTTATCAAACCGCCGCGACGACCCGGCACTCGATCTGAGGCAGCGCCGCACAACCAACTTCGACTTCCAGCAGCGCATTCAGATGAGTGTAATGGCCAAAATCGGCGATAAAATTGAATTCAACACCAACTACAACACTGAGGCCACCTTTGAATTTGAAAACAAACTGAAACTGAAATACGAAGGAAAAGAAGACGAAATCCTCAAACTGATTGAAGCCGGTGACGTAACTTTCCCGTTGAACAGCACCCTGATTACAGGTAGTCAGAGTCTTTTCGGCCTCAAAACCCAGCTTCAGTTCGGAAAGGCCACTATCACCGGTGTCTTTTCACAACAGAAAAGTGAAACATCCACCATCACCGTCCAGGGTGGGGCACAAACAAGTAAATTCAGTGTCAGGGCACTCGATTATGAAGATAACAAACACTTTTTCATCGCCCAGTATTTTGCCGATAACTATGACAATGCGCTCAACAAACTGCCGCTCATCAATTCAAACATCAATATTACCAAGATTGAAGTCTGGCTGACCAACATCGGACCGGCTGTTACCGATAACAGGAACATTGTTGCATTCATGGATCTGGGTGAAAAAAATCCATACAATCAGACAATTATGCCCAATGCAGGGCAACCTTACCCTGACAATGCATCGAATGACCTTCTGACAAAGTTCGACACTACCATCATCCGGAACATCAATAAAGTAACAGACTACCTGACAGGGTCGCCCTTCGGCTATAATTCAGGTGTTGATTATGAAAAGATTGAAAATGCGCGTAAGCTCAACAGCAGTGAATATACCTACAATTCCAAACTCGGATTCATTTCGCTCAATTCAACCCTGAATCCTGACCAGGTGCTGGCTGTTGCCTATCAGTACACGGTGATCGGACAGGACAGCATCTACCAGGTCGGGGAATTCTCTGATGCCGGTATTACTGCACCAAAGTGCCTCATGGTTAAATTATTAAAAAGTACTGCACTCAACACCAAGGTCCCTACATGGAACCTGATGATGAAAAACGTATATAACATCGGTGCTTTCCAGCTCAACCGCGATGACTTTATCCTCAACATTCTGTATTCGGGTAATGAGAACACCGTTCCAACCGGCTATTTTACCGAAGGTCCTGAAGGCGTTAAAGGAATTCCGCTGATCAGGGTATTCAATTTCGACAACCTTGACCCGCAACAGAATCCGCCTCACGACGGAATGTTCGACTTCATTGACAACGCTGCCAGGCAGGGAGGAACCATCCAGGCTTCGAACGGACGGATCTTCTTTACCATCCGCGAACCTTTCGGGAGCTATCTGCGCAACAAACTGAATGATGATAAACTGGCCGACAAGTATTGCTATGATTCTTTGTATTCGCTGACCAAAAGCGGTGCACAGCAGTATCCCGACAAAAACAGGTATCTCCTTGAAGGACAGTACAAATCTTCCGGTGGTTCAGAAATTTCACTCAATGCGCTGAATGTTCCTCAGGGATCGGTCAGGGTAACGGCCGGTGGTATCCCCCTGACCGAAAACGTCGACTATACCGTTGACTATACCCTCGGCAGGGTGAAGATCATCAATGAAGGAATTCTTAACTCCGGCACTCCTGTAAGCATTTCACTCGAAAACAATGCCACCTTCAATCTGCAGACCCAGACGATGCTGGGAATGCATGTTGATTACAAAGTCAATAAAGACCTTCTCATTGGCGCTACACTGCTCAACCTGCATGAGCGACCACTGACCCAGAAGACGAATTTCGGGCAGGAACCCATTTCAAATACCATGTGGGGGATTGATTTCAGTTACCAGACGGAATCCATGTTCCTGACCAAACTGGTTGACAAACTGCCTTTCTACAGTACCAAAACACCTTCAAGGATCCAGGTGAACGGTGAATTCGCGCATTTCATTCCGGGGCATTCCCGCGCTGTAGGCAAGACAGGAACTTCGTACATTGATGATTTTGAAGGGGCCAAATCCACCATCGACCTCAAGAATGTGGGCACATGGTTCCTAGCCAGCACCCCTCAGGGGCAGACCTCCCGTGATATGTTCCCGGAGGCAGCCCCCGGGACCGGACTTGACTACGGATTTAACCGTGCAAAACTGGCCTGGTATACCATCGATCCGCTGTTTTACGACCGCAACAGCAACCTGAGACCCGATAACATCAGCAAGGATGAGTTGTCGCGGAATTCAGTGAGGCTTGTCAGGGAAACCGAAGTATTCCCCAATGCCGACCCCCCCAACGGGCAACCCATGAACCTTTCGGTACTCAATCTTTCTTTTTTCCCCGAAACAAGGGGACCATACAACTTTGATGTTCTTCCTTCAGGCAACTCCAAGGGTATTTCGGAATCAGGAAACCTGCTGATGCCCAGAACCCGCTGGGGCGGGATCATGCGTAAGATTGAATCGACCGATTTTGAAGCCGCCAATGTTGAGTACATCGAATTCTGGATGATGGATCCGTTTACGGAAGATACGCTTCACAACGGTGGTGATCTCTATTTTAACCTTGGTGACATCTCTGAAGATATTCTGCGCGACAGCCGTAAGAGTTACGAAAACGGGCTACCTACTTCCGCTGAAATAAAGGATGTGGATTCGACCATCTGGGGACGTGTTCCCACCCTTCAGGCCCTGGTCAATGCCTTTGACAACGACATTGCTGCCCGCCCCTATCAGGATGTCGGGTACGACGGTCTGGGCGATGAAGACGAACGCAGCTATTTTGAAAGCGAATACCTTAATCGTATCGCAAATGCTTACGGTACAACCTCTGAAGCTTTCCAACAGGCCTTTGAAGACCCGGGAAGCGACAATTATCATTTCTTCAGGGGCGATGATTATGACCAGGATCCGAAGTATGGAAGTCTGACAGAAAGATATAAAAAATATAACGGAATAGAAGGCAACTCCCCGGCTTCTGAACAATCGGCAGAACAGTTCCAGACCCAGGCTACCACGCTGCCCAATGTGGAAGACATAAACCGCGACAACACCCTGAACGAACAGGAAAGATATTTCCAGTATAAGGTCAGGCTGAATCCTGACCATATGGTTGTCGGAGAGAATTACATTACCGACGTTTATGAGGCCAAGGACATTTCTCTTGAAAACGGTAAAAAGGGCAGTGTAAAATGGTACCAGTTTAAAGTTCCGGTCCAGAGCCCTGACCAGGTGATCGGCAATATCCAGGATTTTAAGAGCATCCGCTTCATGCGCATGTTCCTGAAGAATTTTGATGAGCCTGTGGTGATCAGGCTTGCCACCCTTGAACTTGTCAGGGGGGAATGGCGAAAATACTACAGCAACCTGCTTGAACCGGGTGAATACATTCCCGATCCGAACCAAAGTGAAACCAACTTTGATATTTCAACCGTAAGCATTGAGGAAAACGGCAGCAGGGACCCCATCCCTTATGTGTTACCTCCGGATATAGAACGGGAGATAAACGTAGGAACCACCAATTACCAGCGGTTGAATGAACAGGCAATGGTGCTGAAAGTATGCGACCTGCTCGACGGTGATGCGAGGGGAACCTATAAAACCACCGACTTTGATTTCAGGCAGTACAAAAAACTGAAAATGTACATTCATGCCGAAAAATCGATCGAAAACCAGGAACTTCTGAAAGGCGATGTTACCGTATTTGTCCGTATCGGATCCGATTTTACGGAAAACTATTACGAATATGAGATTCCTGTTGAATTCACACCCTGGTACACGACTTCTACCAACGACAGGGTAATCTGGCCGGATGCCAACCGTATGGAGATAGAGCTGGCCAAACTTGTGAATGCCAAGCAGCTACGCAATGACGCCATGGGTCAGCCCGGGTCGATGATCACTGTTATTACCCCGTATGAAGTCTTCGACGGGGAGAACAGGATTACCGTGGTGGGTATGCCCAGTCTGAGTGATATCAAAGCCTTTATGATCGGCGTGAGAAACCCGAAAAAGCAGAATACCGGCGACAACGATGACGGAGAGAACAAATGTGCCGAGATTTGGGTGAATGAGCTCAGGCTTACCGACTTTGATGAAAAGAGTGGTTTTGCTGCTACTGCCCGCGTGGCAGCCAACCTGGCCGACCTCGGAAATGTTGTGGTGTCAGGAAGCTACTCAACGCCCGGTTTCGGAAGCATTGAGAAAAAGGTGAATGAAAGGCAGCAGGAGGCCATCAGTCAGATCGACGTTGCCACCAATCTTCAGCTTGGAAAATTTTTCCCGGAAAAAGCCGGGATAAAAATACCCATGCATGTTGACTATTCCCAGATGACCATGTCGCCCAAATACAACCCGCTTGATCCCGATATTCTGTATAAGGACGTGATCAGCGATCTCGATAACAAGGAGAAGGATTCGGTGCGCAATAAAGTTCAGGACATTACACGAAGGACCAACATCAACTTCGTGAATATGCGTAAAGAAAAGGTGGGGGCCAAAGGCAAACCACAGGTTTATGACATCGAAAATTTCGATTTCAGTTACGCTTATTCCCACATCTATCATCAGAATATCGACATTCAGTACGACAGCCGTAAACAGCACCGGGGAGGGATTGGATACAATTACATCAATAACCCGAAAAATGTCAAGCCCCTGGCGAATCTGAAATTCCTGAGCAGCAAATCGCTCGCCATCATCAAGGATTTCAACTTTTTCTATCTGCCCAAGGTATTCTCTTTCCGTACGGATATGAACCGGCAATACAGTGAACGATTGCTGAGAAACAAGAGCGATGCACTGGTACTTATAGAACCAACTTACATCAAAAGCTGGGACTGGAACAGGCTGTATGACCTGAAATTTGATCTTTCACAATCCCTGAAGCTTGAGTACCAGGCCAACGCAAATGCCTATGTTAACGAGCCTCCCGGACGCATCGACCGGAATGCTGATGATTATAAGCTGAAGCGCGACTCTATCTGGAGTGAGATCCTTGATTTCGGAAGCATGAACCGGTTCACCCAGAACATGAGCCTGAATTATGCAGTCCCCATCAATAAGATACCGCTTTTCAACTGGATTAATGTGAATGCCAGGTATGCCAGTACATTCCGCTGGGAGGCCTCTCCAAGGTCGATTCAGAGCATCATGGGGAACACCATCGAAAACTCGAACACGATCAATATCAATGGTAGTGCGCGATTGTCAAACCTTTACAATAAAGTCGGATTCCTCAGGAAGATAGCGCAGAAGGGCAAATCACCCACACCACCACGTCCGGGACCTGGCGGTCGTAAGGATCCTGCCGAGGATAAAAAAGAAGAACCCATTGAGGATCTGACGGCAGCAAAAGACAGCACCGCAACCAAAAAATCACCGGCTATTGCAAAAGCGCTAGGTATTGGTCTGGTCAAACTGGTCATCGGGTTTAAAGATGTTCAGATGAATTACACCGAATCAAACGGAACACTGTTGCCCGGATTTACACCCCGGCCCGACATTCTTGGAAGCCGGCTCAACGATATGGCTCCCGGTTTTGGTTTTGCTTTCGGCAGCCAGCAGGACATCCGCCAGAAAGCCGTAGAAAATGGCTGGCTAACCACCGACACCCTGCTCAATAATGCCTATATTACAAGGCTTACAAAGAACCTGACGGTCAGGGCTACCTATGAACCTTTCCCGGAATTCAGGATTGAGTTTACGGCCGATAAAACGGAATCGTTCGGTCATCAGGAATACTTCAAAGCCAACAGTGCCGGAGAATTTACCGCTTCCACCCCACAGGACCGCGGATCATTCAGCATGTCGTTTATGGCCTGGAAAACGGCATTCCGTAAAGACGGCAAAGACAACATTTCACAGACATTCGAAGAATTCAAGGAAAACCGCCGGATTATTGCCGCCCGACTAGGGGCTGAGAATCCTTTTGTAACCGGAGTAGATTCAGCGGGCTATCCGCTGGGTTACGGTGCCGGTTCTCAGGAAGTTCTGCTCCCGGCGTTCCTGGCCGCTTACTCAGGCCGCGACCCGAAGCAGACGTCCCTGTCTCCTTTCCCGAAAATACCCATCCCCAACTGGACGTTCAGGTATGCAGGGCTTTCAAAGGTTGAATTCTTCAAAAAATACTTTAAACAGTTCAATGTGGCGCACACCTACAGATCGACCTATGCTGTGGGAAATTATGTTTCGAACATCGATTTCGAAGAGGAAATGGGATTCCCGTCAGCGGTGGATTACTCGGGTAACTTTATCCCCAAAAACCGGATAGAAGTGGTTACACTGACTGAGCAATTCAGCCCGCTGTTCGGTCTGGACATGACCTGGAACAATAGTTTGATTTCGAAATTTGAATACAAGAAATCGCGTAACCTCTCGCTGAGTTTTGTCAACAACCAGCTGACCGAAGTCTCAAGCAACGAAATAGTGATCGGTCTTGGCTTCCGGTTTAAGGATGTGAAACTGAACATGACAACCGGTGGAAGAAAACAGCAGCTCAAGAGCGACCTGAATGTGAAGGTGGATCTCTCCATCCGTGACAACAAAACTGTTTTGCGCCGTCTGGATGAGGCCATCAACCAGATATCAACCGGGAACAGGATGGTTTCGATCAATGCCTCAGCCGATTATGTCATCAATCAACGCTTCAACGTCAGGTTGTTCTTCGACAAAACCATTACCAATCCATTTGTTTCCTCTCAATTCCCGAATTCAACCACCAATGCGGGCATCAGTCTGAGGTTTACGCTTGCACAATAGGTATTCCTGATATTAAAGAGGGTTGGTTGTGAAAGCAGCAAACCCTCTTTCTTTTCAAATAACCACCATAAGTTACAGCCATAAAACTGGCACATTAAGTTAGCGAATACGCTTAATGCCGGCCTTGTTAGGATACGTGGAAAGCTCATTTAGCCGGCCTATAAATAGCAGGGTGCTCAGACCCGCCACTCCATTTCAATGCCAAAAAGAAAACAACGAAGGATTCTTACAACATAAAAAATCCTGAATAATATAGAAAGTAATAAAGCAAAATTAGCAGGTATATTAAAAGCCTTTTACTAATTTTGCCGCCATCTTCATCACAACATAAAAGAAAGAAATCATGAACATTCCCGCCAGTTTGAAGTACACAAAAGATCATGAATGGATTAGTCTGGAAGGCGATACGGCCTTGGTTGGTGTTACTGAATTTGCCCAGGGCGAATTGGGCGACATCGTTTTTATTGAAGTTGAAACAGTAGGCGAAACACTGGAAGAAGGGGAAACCTTTGGCACCATTGAAGCTGTTAAAACAGTCAGCGACATGTTTATGCCTGTTGCCGGTGAAGTGCTTGAGTTTAACGAGGCACTGAACAGTAACCCGGAATTAATCAATAAAGATCCTTACGGACAAGGGTGGATTATCAAAATAAAAGTATCAGATCCGGCTCAGCTGGGTCTTCTGCTGGATGCTGAAGCCTATGGTGAACTCATCGGTGCATAAATAAGCGTAAATATTTCTTTTTTTGACCGGAATTCAGTTATTCATTAAAGACTTCCTGCCAGGAATCCTCTGGTGGATTCTTGTCATGGTTCTTACGCTGACACCAGGCAATTATTTTCCGGAAGTCAGCAGTTTCTGGAATCTTTTTTCTCCTGACAAATTAATTCACCTTTTCATTTTCGGTGTGCTGGCTTTTTTGCTTTTGTCAGGTTTTGATAAACATTTCCGGCTAAAAAGCGTCAGGGGTAAAACAATTGCACCTGTGCTCACAGCACTTTTTACCGGCATATTGACAGAGGTGATGCAGGCCGTATTTCCCATCGGCAGGGAGGCCAGTATTTACGATGCTGTTGCAAATTTTGCCGGTTGCTTCGCAGGCTACTACTGCTTTAGAATACTAAAAAATAAAAATGGTGCAAATCTGCGATTTAAAGAAAATAATGAGTAATTTAGCAAACTCCCTTTAGAGGGATGCAAGTGTTGCATAACTAACTATCAGTTAACAATATGGAAGCAAAAAAAACACCGAAAGCTGATCTTGAGAGCAAACGGACGCTCTTTGTTCAGATCGGACTGATTATTTCCCTTACCGGCCTTCTTTTTGCCTTTGAATACAAATCATACGACAAAAAGCAGATTGATCTGGGAAGCCGTCAGGTTCAGAACGTTGAGGAAGAAATGGTTGAAATTACAAACCAAAACAAGCCACCTCCCCCTGCCGCTCCTCCTCCAACCACTACTTTGATTAACATTGTAACTAACGATGTTGTTGTTGAAGATGACATCAGTATTGATGCTGAAGCTACAGCACTGACAGAAATTCCTGATTACACCCCCATTGCATCTACTGAAGAAGCAGAAGTTGCAGAAGCTGAGATTTTCACTGTTGTCGAGGAATCTCCGAGTTTCCAGGGTGGGGATGAGGCCCGTATCAGGTTCCTTCAGGAAAACATCAAATACCCCCAGATCGCTCGCGAAAGCAGCATTCAGGGAACTGTGTATGTTACCTTTGTTGTTGAGAGAAACGGAAATGTGACCGATGTCAGGGTTCTCAGGGGTATCGGTGGAGGATGTGATGAAGAAGCCATCAGGGTTATCAAAGCCATGCCCAACTGGAGTCCGGGCAAGCAAAGGGGAAAACCTGTAAGGGTTCAGTTTAACATGCCGATCAAATTTACCCTTGCGGGTTAATAAAAGAAATGTCTTTGTCAAATCCCGGCCTCATCGCCGGGATTTTTTATTACAGGGGTTCTGCTGCAAATAATGAATAACCTGTTGTGACCACCTCATTTCAGTTTAGCACATCTTATACAGGGTGGTATCTGATTCGGCCACTCTGAGCATTTCGTTGACTTCGTTTCCGGTGGCATTGGTATTCTAATTCAACTTGAATCTGAATCGCCCTGAAACCGGTTGGATGCTGCGTCTGCCCGACACCATATGACCGGACCTGCATTGAATTTACTGGTTTACCTGTTTCCAGAGCAGCAGAGCAATCGCCGGGCCATAAAAGTATGCCAGTCTCAACAGTAGAAGTTCAAGGGAAGTATAACCGAGTCCATCACCGAAAGGTAGAAAATCACCAATGGGCAAGGGGCTATAAACATCTGCCAGGCCTGCAAAATTCAATCTTTCCCTTTCATGGTAAAAGACACCTCATGTTCTTATAATTTATCAGTAATTCAGGCGATGTAACCATCCTGACGGCAATTTAAGCGAATATTGCAGCCTGCCGGTCTAATGTGGAAAATATCATGAGCAAAACTTTTAAACAGAAGATGAGCAGACTGATTTCGGGAATGGATAAGAAAGGAAGTTGTTTCCGGAGCAAGGAAGCCGGCAAAGATGAATGTCCTTAAAAACGCCGGAGGACCGGAAAACCGGTCCTCCAGCAGGAAAACAAATATAAAGGAAACTTAGGGGGCAATATAAAAACTAACGTTTATCTGAACCTGAAAACAATTGCCTGGGATTTCCGGTTCTTCTATATTCCAAGTAGTTTATTCTTTCTGTCTGATCCTTTGTTTTAAAACCTTCATTATAATCATCCTAATTTTTGTTTTCCATGAAATCCCCCTGAAATCAGGTAAAATTCCCGGAGCGGCCGGCCGGCAACGATTCAAACCCCTTAAATCTTTTACCGGCAGCCGTTTTCCGGAAAGTTCATCTTCATTAAATCAGAATAAAATTGATATATGCTAAACCAAGTAAAACCCTATTTTTCGTTGCTTCATTATTTAATAATTCTTTGTTAAAACTTCAGACTTATTAAATAATGTGATAAACTCTGATGTTACAAATGTAAGGCGATATCAAGGCGAGCGCAATACGGTTAATTACTACTTTTTCAATTATTTCCGTAGGAAAATGTGGGTATTTTTACCCATCTGCAGGACCCGAAAATCATGGTTTCAGGATAAGATTGACGATTCAGACAGGATGTGCCTGAAAACACGTAAGGACCGGTTTAACCGATCCTCACGCAGGAAAACAAATATAAAGGAAACTTAGGGGGCGAAAGAAAAATCCATTCTCAGATAAACCTTCGATTCAGCCGCAGGATCATGTCCTGCGCTTTACCATCAGAAGTATTTTGAGTCGATGGCTTTGGGCTTGAAGAGTTTCATGTCGTAAGCAATCATAATTTCATGTGAGCCCTGGGTGTGTGTTTTCATTTCATTCAGATAAGAATCATAGGAGTATCCAAGACGCCAGTTCTTCAGCAGGTTAAGTTCAACCATCATTACAACGGCGTTGTTGCTGGTAATGGCATGACGATTGGTCCTGTAGGAAGCACCAAGACAAATAATGTCGTTGAAAAGAAAACTGGCATTCAGGTCAACATTCAGCGGAGCATTTTCGGTATATTTTATCATCATGGCCGGTCTGAAAACAATCTTTTCAGTCAATGGAACAGCCATACCTGCAATTCCGTAAAAATGCCTTGCCAGGGTAGCGTAGGTGCTCTTACCGCTTTCCAGTTCTACTTTTCCGTATTGACTTTCGAACAACTGTTTGGATGAAACACCCACATAGAAGGATTTGGTATAATAATAGATCCCAAAGTTTGCATCCGGCTGGAGTTTATTGGCAGGTCTGGCCAGCAGAACTTCATCATCACAATCGCGCATTTCAACGGCATCCCAGTTAACATTTACCTGGTTAAATCCAGCCTGAATTCCGAGAGATAACATCCCTTTTAACAATCTTACCCTGTAAGCGTAATTTCCCATAAATCCAACATCAGTAAACGGGCCGGCCTGATCTGTATAGACAAAAAAACCAAGGCCTACATGCTGATTGCGCAGTGGAGTATGAGCGCTGAAAGTCAATGTCCTGGGAGAACCCTGTCCGAATCCCACCCATTGATACCTGTTGAGCAGTGTCATGGTAAGCATATCACGGCTTCCGGTGTAACCCGGATTAATTACCAGACGGTTAAACATGAACTGGCTGTAAAGGGCATCGCGCTGGGCAAATGAACTTATTGTTACCAGGAACAGACCGAGTATGATGATTGATTTTTTCATTTTGCTGGCATTTTAAATTGTTATTATTTCCTTTATTTGTTTTTCTTGACTTCCGGCAGCACCGACCGGTTCAGGATTCTTTTCAGATCCCCCCTTTCCCGGCCGGTGCTTTTCCGGCAATGATTTAATTTCCATGAATGATTACCCATCCTGTAAATACTTCACCGGCAGATTTCAGCTTAACGATGTAGTAATAGGTTCCATTGGGTAATTCCCTGCCGTTCCGGTTCCTTCCATCCCATACAACATTGTTGTTGTTATAGTTCCTGAAGTACATAATCTGATCGCCCCAGCGGTTGAAGAGCAATACTTCATTCTCGGGATATTCCTCAATACCATCAATAATCCAGGTATCGTTGCGACCGTCACTGTTAGGCGTAATGCCATTATAGATAATGATCGATGCACGATTGCTTTCAGGCACAATTACAATTTTTACTGAAGCAGTATCTGCAATGGCTTCCCTGTTAACATCATAAATAACATACAGAAATTCATCGGTACCGGTATAATCCTTTTCAGGGGTATAGGTTACTGTCATATCAGCATGTAATTCAAGGGTGCCATGCATTGGCTGACTCAGAATCTGAAGACCTGACACAACACCTTCAGGCACAAAGTCATTGTTCATGCTTGCAAGCAAACGCGGTGTATTAACCATAGTAGAATCCAGATCATTCATGGCAACGAGGAATACCGGCAACACAATATCATGATTCTTAACAATGAGACTTGCCCTGGCTTCGTCGCAGGCTCCGTCCTGATCGCAAATCATGTAAGTAAAGGCATCCGTGCCTGAGAATCCGGCATTGGGAGTGTAAATTACATTTCCATGCTGAGGATCAACCATGGCAAATCCATTGGCAGGATTGCCGGTTACTGTGATGGTGGCCGGGTTAATGTTGTTGTTACAGTCAGTGTCATTGCTGAGTACACCAATAATTACTGGAACATTCATTTCTGTAGTGACCATATCATCAGCTGCATCAGGGCCGGCAATTACAGTCACCTTCATGACACAGGTGGCAACATTACCGTACTTATCAGTTACAGTCCAGTTAACTTCTGTTATACCGGCAGGGTATACACTGCTGGCATCTGAAGTGCTGTTATAACTGTTTTCTACCCTATCTACTCCTGTATTATCTGTAACAACAGGGATAGCAATCGCGATATTTGCTTCGCAACCTGCTCCTGCGGTAACAATGATGTCACCCGGGCATTCGATAACCGGTAATTCGCTGTCTGCAACATCAACACGCATTTCGCATTTTGTAATCAGGCCATGAATGTCGGTTGCAATCCAGGTAACGGTGGTTGATCCTACCGGGTATATACCACTGGCATCATCACTTCCGTTATAGGTGTTCACAATGCTTTCAATACCACAATTATCGGTGATAACCGGCTTTGGAATACTGATGGTGGCTTTGTCTGAACCCGGATCAGTGAAAACTGAAATGCTCTGAGGACAGGCGATCATAGGTGGTTCGTTGTCGGCTACAGTAACTGACATACTGCACTGTGACTGGTTGCCGTTGATGTCTTCGGCTGTCCAGGTTACCAGGGTAGTTCCGGCCGGATAAGTTCCGCTTGCATTGTCAGTTCCGTTAAAACTGTTTACAAAATTTAAGAGGCCACAATTATCAGAAACTACCGGTTGCGGGATATTTACAAAGGCCTGATTGCTGCCCGGCTCTGTAGTAACGGTAACATCTTCAGGGCAGGTAATGGCAGGAGATTCATTGTCAGTAACTGTTACTGTCATTTCACAAATACTTGCATTGCCGCATTCATCCGTGGCAGTCCAGACAATATTTGTTGTTCCTGTCTGATAGAATCCGCTGGCATCTGAAGTGCCATTGAGGCTGTTAACAACACTGACATTACCACAGGCATCATTGGTAGCGGGAACAGGTATCTGAACATCTGCACCACACTGGCCGTTGCCGGTGTTAACTGTTATATTCTGAGGACAGGTTAATGCAGGTGCCTGGGTATCGGCAATGGTGAAGGTAGCAGAAGTTGTCTTTCTGTTTCCGCATTCATCTATGGCAGTAAAGACCACTGTTGCCGAACCGGTTGATCCGCATTCATTGCTGAGCGATGTAAAGTTATTGATCCAGGTAACTTCACCGCAGTTATCGGTAGCGTAAGCACCTCCGTTTGAAGCCAGCCATGCATTGAGGGCTGCTGTATTTCCCGATCCGTCACATTCAACAGTCAGGTTTGAAGCAGGAACATCAATAAAAGGCACCTTGGTGTCCTTAACAGTGATTACCTGTGTTGCACCGGTAGTATTACCGCAGTCATCAGAAGCTGTCCAGGTGCGGGTCAGGGTATAATAGTTCGGACAAACACCATCTGTGCGTACTTCACCATTATAAACAATGGTTACATTACTGCTGCAGTTATCCGTTGCAACCGGAGTGCCGGGAGCAGGAACACCGCTGCATTCACGGGTCATATTCGCTGGTACATAAGTAAAGACGGGGCCTGTTAAATCGGCAATGGTGAAGGTAGCACTTGCTGTAGCAGTGTTGCCGCAGGCATCGGTTGTTGTCCAGGTTACCATGGCTGAGCCGGTTGAACCACAAAGGTCGCTCAGGCTTTCGAAGTTGTTGCTGATGGTGACTTCGCCACACTGATCGGCAGCAGCCACATTGTTCAGCCAGTTC
>WSXU01000120.1 GCA_009773455.1 Bacteroidota bacterium
CTGAAACTGGAAGCTGATAATGCTGAACGTTCAGGTGACTTTGGACGTGTAGCCGAAATCAGGTACGGAAAAATTGGTGAGGCAGAAGCGGAAATCGGAAAATTAAAAGCTGAATTAAGCAGCAACAAATCGCAACATCTGATCAAGGAAGAAGTGGATGCCGAGGATATTTCACAGATTGTATCGCGCTGGACAGGTATTCCCGTTTCCAGAATGTTGCAGAGTGAACGCGAAAAATTACTGCACCTCGAAGACGAACTTCATAACCGGGTTGTGGGACAATACGAGGCCATTCATGCAGTTGCCGATGCTGTCCGACGCAGCAGGGCAGGCCTTCAGGATGAAAAACGACCGATTGGTTCGTTCATTTTTCTGGGCACTACAGGTGTCGGAAAAACCGAACTTGCAAAGGCATTGGCCGAATTCCTGTTCGACGATGAAAATATGCTGACCCGAATTGACATGTCGGAATACCAAGAGAAGTTCTCGGTAACCCGACTCATCGGTTCGCCTCCCGGATACGTTGGCTACGACGAAGGCGGACAGTTAACCGAAGCCGTTCGTCGGAAACCCTATTCAGTTATTCTCTTTGATGAAATTGAAAAGGCGCATCCTGATGTGTTCAATGTGCTGCTTCAGGTACTCGACGATGGTCGTTTGACCGACAATAAAGGGCGGGTAGCCAATTTCAAAAATACCATCATCATCATGACTTCGAATCTGGGCTCGCATCTGATTCAGGACAGGTTTGAAGAAATGAATGAAAAGAATCATGCACAAATCGAGGAACAAACCCGGACAGATTTGTTTGATTTGTTGCGGAAAACCATTTCTCCCGAATTCCTGAACCGGATTGATGAAGTGATCATGTTTACCCCTTTAACCCGAAAAGATGTCCGAAATATTGTAAAGTTGCAATTTAATCTGATTTTGAAACGGATCCCTGAAAATAGTTTTGTGATTGAAATCACGGAAGAGGCTATTGATTGGCTGGCAGCGGTTGGTTACGACATTGCTCATGGCGCCAGGCCTGTAAAACGGATGTTGCAAAAATATATTTTGAACGAACTTTCACGCGAAATCCTGGCTGGTAATCTGGAATCTCGCAGTAAAGTGATTATCGGAGTAAAAA
>WSXU01000121.1 GCA_009773455.1 Bacteroidota bacterium
ATAACGAAACATGCCACTGAGGATGTGAAGTTCAAATTTACAAGCCTTGTACACCTTCTAAATGAGACCACACTCAAGGAATGCTTTCATATGTTGGACAAAGGAAAAGCAGCGGGTATAGACGGCGTGACATATGAAGAATACGAGGTGTATCTCAATACCAACATTCAAAAGCATGTGAAGGAAATGAAGAGGGAAAATATTATCCGCAACCGGTTAGAAGAACATATATACCGAAAGGGGATGGAAAACTCAGACCTTTAGGTATACCCACGGTCAGCACGAATTGCACAAAAACTCAATCCCCTTTTGGGAAGTTTAATCATTACTCACCCGTTTCATCCACTGAAAGGGCAATCCTATGAAATCCTGAAAGTGAAGGAGGTGAATGGCATACGCCGATATTCGCTACATACAGATTCTGGTGTAATATGTGTCCCTGAATCATGGACGGATCGGCAGGTGCAGCAAAAATGTAATCTGAACTCAAATATGATTCCTTTTGATGCGTTCACCCTGGCGGAATTGGCCAAACTTCTGGAAAGTATAGAGGATTTTTCAGAAGTATCATCGAACCCTATTTACAAAACTGATAGGGAAAGGTAAAATCTTATTATGAACATCAGTGATAAGAGCAAGATGAGAAAAGCTGCTACCCAGGAACTAAACGAACGAAAAGCACAAATTTTAAGTACGTTGCCATCAATGGATCATATGATACACGGTTCCCTTATCACGCGGGCTATCAAATGCGGGAAACCCAATTGTCGATGTGTAACCGGAGATGGCCACAAAAGTTTGTATCTGTCCTCTTTTTATCACGGGCAAACCGGTATGGATTATGTACCTGCTGCATGGGAACCGTGGATACGGGAGGGCATGAAGAATTACGAGGCTATAAAGGAATTACTCCTGGAATTGACGGAACTCAACCTGGAACTGTTCAGACGGCGGAAAAAGGAATAATTTCGGATATGCCACGTGGAAAGGGTAATTGTGATGTCCGGTTCAGCATTAATCGCATTGGTAGGAAACGATGCATGCAAGGCAGACGAGCTTGTAACGATTTTTGCAGAATTGGTTCGTTCCTGCCTGACAGCAATGCATAAGGGGGAGGAACAAAGCCATG
>WSXU01000122.1 GCA_009773455.1 Bacteroidota bacterium
ATCGGCAGCAACCGCCTGAAATTGTGAAGGAGCCAACGATAGGTCTGCATTCAGCTTTCTGAAATCCCTGTTCAGTGATGTGATCTGATCGATGAGGCAGGCATCGGAAAGATTTTGCTGGGAGGTTTGCCATACCACATGAAATACAACCGGGATGATCACCACGGCACGGGGAGCCGGCACAGGATTGTTTTTCAGATATCCCTGTATTTCCTCATTTTTTTGCTGCATCCTTTCTTCGTATCCCGGATCGTTCGCCTTCAGGTATTCTTCATACCCTTCCGAAGCGCAGGGAAGTTGGGCTTTCGCCGGCACTGCTATCAGGATCGCTGCCGCAAAGAGTAGAATTATTTTTTTCATATACTGACTTTTAAACTTTCCAACCTTCCAACCTTCCAACTATTATCTTACTACACTGACATGCCCGATGTAATTATGGTTCTTGTCAAAAATATCCGTGAGCCGTACTTTCCATACGTACACATCCTCCTGGACCAGCTGCCTTGAATTTCCGTTCATGTCAACGCCCTGGTTCTCTACCGGTCCTTTCCATTTGCAGGCGGAAGACATGCCGTCCTTGCCCTGGTAATCCCAGTCCGTATTCTTTCCTTCGTAATGGCAGTTCCAGATCAGGTTTCCCCACCGGTCAAAAAGCCAGATGTCATACTCTTTTACACCCCGGCTTTCCCCGAAGAAGTATTCGTTGATGAAATCCCCGTTGGGAGTGAAGGTGTTGGGAATGTAAAATGTGAATTCGGGAACCAGTTCAACCGGGTGGCAGACCGTATCCCAGCATCCGTACTGGTTTTGCACATTGAGGCAGATGTTGTACGTGTAGAAATCATTCCCATAGGCAGTAGTTGAATACGAATGGACCGGATCGGTGCTTACGATATCGGTATCTCCGTCCCCGAAGTTCCAGGTCCACTGCACCACATCGTTTGACCACATGTCGCAGAAAGTGAAAACAGGATTGGTAGCCGGAGCCTGGCTCGGGGTCACACAAAACTCCGCATTCGGCCAGGGGTATGCATCCACTACTGGCATGGCTATCGTATCCGTACATCCGTAGGCAGAAGTAATGATGAGTGAAGCAGAGTAGGAGCCGGGAGTGTTATAGCAAATGT
>WSXU01000123.1 GCA_009773455.1 Bacteroidota bacterium
CAGAATATCGGCATGCGGAAGGATATGTTTCCGCAGTTTTTCGAGAAGAAACAGATAGTTCTCGCGGGCGAAAAACACTGTCTGCGCATTGTTGCTCCGATTGAAAACATGATAGATTTGACCATTTGCGAAGTCCATATTCCAATTTTGCCTTCAATTTAACACTTTTCTTCGAATTTTTATTCATCCGATGACTGGAGTTCATTGGATGAATAGGTATTTTGAACTGATCCGATGAACCTTAGTCATCGGATCAGACGCATAGATCAGTAGCCACTCATTTCACCACTTTAAAATAGCGGGTGCTGCTATTTCCGAGTTCGTCAACAATCACCAATTTATGATTTCCCGATAAAGGCGAAGCAGCCATTTGATGAATATCGCGTGTACTTCCAAGATAGGTATCGTCGAGATGCCAGAAAATGGTTGCTCCGGGTCTGCGGTGTGCCGCCTGAAAAATCACCTTTCCTTTTTGCTCATCCTTGTTTCGGGGGAGATACACCATTAACCGGTCGTCAGGATAAATTAGTTCGACCATCTGAATTTCGCCACCCTGCCGCGTTCCTGGCAACCACTGAGGCAAAGTCCGGTAGGCAGGATGATATTTTCGGTAATAGTATTCCATGGCAGGAGGAAGAATAAACCAGTTCTCGTTTATAATCTGACCTGCAGGATAACATTCGGCATTAACCAGATATTGGCGATTGGCATCTAGATGGACTTTATGATGGTAAGGACATGGTGCGCTGTTCAGGCACGATTCAGGAACCATTACTGTATCCACCTCATTACATTTAACCGAAGCCCGGTAACCACTTTCGCGACAAACCTCAACAGGCATCATTCCGGAGAGTGGTTTTTCGAACCAATGTGAAGAGCTGAGCAAGGAGCTAAGTTCAAAAAGAATCGGAGCAGCAGCCTGTCCTCCTGTCAATCCGGGACGGCCTTCGCCGTTGGCATTTCCGACCCAAACGCCAATCACATATTCAGGATTGACCCCAATTGCCCAGGCATCGCGAAAGTCAAAACTCGTGCCTGTTTTCCATGCCAACCGGCCCGATGATGAAAGTTGCTGCCATCCGGCCTCTTCCTCCGGACGGTTCAATTCGGTTAAGGTATTGAAGGT
>WSXU01000124.1:0-1106 GCA_009773455.1 Bacteroidota bacterium
TCTTTTTCATCAGCTATCCCATACATTTCACGGAAAGCCTGATTACACTCGGCTATAAACATATGGTCGTAGATGAAATCAACCTGTTCTTCAACCGGTAAACTGATATCCATAGGTTCATCGCTTTCAAACCTGTAAACCCCTTCCGAAACCTGAGAAATAAAGCTGCGGTAACGTTCTTCGCTTTTTACTAGTTCAGCTTCAGCCTGCTTTCTTTCTGTAATGTCACGATCAATGCCAAGCACCATCTCCCTCCCTTCAACAGTAATAACAGAGGTAGAAATTTCGACCGGAAAGACATGACCATCTTTATGATGGTGTAAGGACTCCGTTTGAATAACTGCTTTCTGCCTGAGCTTATTTAAATAGGCCATTCGCTCATCGGGTGAACCTTCTGTCAGATTAAGCAAATCAATCGACTTTCCAATCATTTCTTCACGCGAGAAACCATTCATTCGGCAGGCAGCTTCATTGCAATCGACAATCGGCCAGGAGACTTCAGGATGATGTGGATCGATTAACACAATGGCATCAGGCGAGGTATTAAACAATTCATGGAACAACTGCTGACTTTCCTTCAGTTTTTTTTCTGCCTGCTTGCGTTCTGTAATGTCACGCCAGGTAGTGAATAAAGTCGGGTTACCCTGAAATATCATAGGAGCAATGGAAACCTCAACATAAAGGTCAGAGCCATCAAACCTTCTATGAATCCATTCAAACGTATTCTTTCCATTCTTGAAGGCCCAGGCTATTTTTTCTGCGGCTGAATCAGAAGACTTCCTTCCATCGGGTTGGAATTCAGGTGATATTACATCAGGAGGGTTTCCGATTATCTGCATTCGGTCGCCTCGCAACATCACTTCTGTTGCCCGGTTACAATCGGTAAAAACGCCATCTGTTATAATAAGGTAAGCATCAGGAGAATCCTTAAACAAAATACTGTATTTTTCTTCACTCTTTTGCAAGGCAACTTGCGACAGTTTTCGTTCGGTAATATCCTGTATGGTTCCAATCATTTCAATGATGTTACCTTCAGCATTGAAATTTAATTTGCCCAAACCGAGTACCCATCTGGTTTCGCCTTCCAGTTGACTGATAATCCTGTA
>WSXU01000124.1:1122-2161 GCA_009773455.1 Bacteroidota bacterium
TCCTGTATTCCTTATTAAACATTAGTCGTTTTCCAATAACTTCTTCCCTGAAGTATTGTGCCATCATCTCCCGGTCGTCAGGATGAATGATTTCGAGCCAGCCCTTAAGATTTCGGTGGTAGTTTTTGTCAATTCCAAAAATCTGTTCAAGAACCAGGGATGAGGTCCAAAAATCGTTTTGGATATCAAACTTGTACGAACCAACAAATGCAGCTCGTTGCGATTCCCTGAAAAAATATTCGCTTTCACTTAGCAGCCCTTCAGCCCGTTTGCGTTCAGTGATGTCGAGGAACGACCAGACCCTTGCTTTTGGCTTGCCTCCCTGGTAAACCGGCTTCGATATCCGTTCGAAGATTCGGCCATCTTTAAAATGAATCAAATCGAGGGTCTCAGCATCTGGCTTAGCATATACTTCAGAAACCTGCGAAATAAATCCATCCGGATCTGTTAACTGTTCCAGAATAAAGCTCAGAAGTGTATTGTCATCACCAGAAGCGAGTATATCTTCAGGAATTTTCCACATTTCAGCAAATCTTTTGCTGGCTTTGATCACAACCCCTTCGCTATTGACAACAAGAATCCCGTTGTGAATGGACTCGAGGGTCGCTTCAATCAATGAAAGTGATTTCTTGAGCTCCTCTTCTGCATGTTTTCGTTCGGTGATATCGCGGATAATGGTTTGAATAGCAGATCTACCCATAAATTGGATGGGTATCCCAATGACTTCAACATCTATAACTTCATTCTTAAGCGTGATAAATTTTTCTTCTGTGAATTCTGAAGCCATGCCTGTTAAATGAATTCGCTGTATCCTTTCCAGGGCCATAGGCCTGTAATCAGGATGAACAAATTCTATCACTGATTTTTCGGTCAGTTGGTCGAGTGAATCGGCGCCCATAGCCTTTAATGCTTCCACATTTGCAAATACGATCTTTCCGCCCTCATGAATAATTACGGCATCGGGCAAAAGTTCTACCATAATCCTGTATTTCTCTTCACTTTCACTTAGCGCTTCTTCTACTTTTATTCGCTCAGAAAT
>WSXU01000125.1 GCA_009773455.1 Bacteroidota bacterium
CTGGAAAAATGGGTTGAGCCGCTGGGTGCTCATGCATGGCTGACCGGTGACCGGTACAGAACGGATTTTATTGAGCAGGCATGGCGGTATTTGCTGCAGAATCATTCGCATGACAGCATTTGCGGCTGCAGTGTGGATGACGTTCATGAAGAAATGGTTGTCAGGTATAAAAAGAGTATGGCGATTTCGGAAGAACTGATCAGCCGGCAGATTCGCCACATTACTTCACAGATCGACACTTCAGGGCTTCAGGAAAAGGAAATACCGGTGGTGGTATTCAATCCTCTGGGGTGGGAAGCTACAGAAATGGTTACTGTGCAGATCGATCTTGATGAACATGAAGCAGTCGATATGTCCGCGCTAATGCTGACAAACAGCTGCGGCAAGGCAGTAGCAGCCAGCTTTATTGACCATGGCAAAGTTTTCACCTATGACCTGCCAGAGGATTCCTTCAGAATACCCAAATATGTCCGGAGGATTCAGGCGGAGTTCTGTGCAGAAAAGCTGCCCGCTCTGGGATACGCTGCATATGTCTTGAAAACAGGAAGTTCCCGTGCAACAGGCACCTTACTTTATGAAGAAAGGTATGCTGAAAATGAATTTCTGAAGCTGGACATTCATGAAAATGGAAGTCTGACTGTACAGGTAAAGAAAAACGGGCATATTTTCCGTCAGCTCAACATGCTTGAAGAGTGTGGAGACATAGGGAATGAATATAACTTTGTGATGGCACAGGGAGGCTGCAGGACTACAAAGGACAGCACGGCCGAAATCTCCATCCACGCTTGCGGAAGTACCTATGTCGTCTTTAAAGTAAGTCATCAATGGATGCTCCCGGAACAAGCCGATACTGCTACCGGGGTGAGGTGTGAAAAATGCCGCAGGTTCGTAATTGACTCCTATATTACTCTTCATGAAAAAAGCAATAGAATTGATATGACAACGGAATTTGACAATCAAGTGCAGGATCACAGGATCAGGGCACTGTTTCCAACAGAATTGAAGAGCTCCGTATGCTATGCGGACGGACAGCTGGATGTCGTTGAAAGAGAGATTCAGCCCTGGTCCGGCTGGAAGAATCCTTCCAACTGCCAGCGGCAGC
>WSXU01000126.1 GCA_009773455.1 Bacteroidota bacterium
GTCGGTCAGGCACTCCTGCCCAAACTCGGTCTGGCATTCCCACAAGAAGTCGGTCAGGCACTCCTGCCAGAAGTCGGTCGGGCACTCCTGTCAGAAGTCAGACAGGCTCTCCCAACAGAAGTAGGTCAGTCACCCCTACCAGAAGTCGGTCAAGCACTCTGGCTAGAACTCGATCAGGCATTCCCACCAGAAGTCGGTCAGGCACTCCTGCCCGAATTCGGTCAGGCACACCAGACAGAAGTCGATCAGACACGTTCACCAGAAGTCAGCGATACAGTCATACCAGAAGTCAGTCAGGCATTCCTGCTAGAATTCAGTCAGGGACTCTTGCCAGAAGTTGGCCAGGCATTCCTGCCAGAAGTCGGTCAGGCACTCCGGCCAGAAGTCGGTCAGGCATTCCTTGATTAGGCACTCTTATCGGAAGTCAGTCAGGCACTCCTGCCTGAAGTCGGTCAGATATTCCCGCTAGATCTCCGTCAGTCACTCCCGCCAGAAATCGGACAGGCACTCTTGCCAGAAGTCGGTCAGGCACTCCCGCCCGAACTCAGTCAGACACTCCAGTCAGAAGTAGGTCAGGCATTCCTGCCAGAAGTTGGACAGGCATTCCTGCCAGAAGTCAGTCCGGCACTTCTGCCAGAAGTCGGATAGGCACTCCCACCAGAAGTAAGCCAGGCACTCATGGCAGAATTCAGTCAGACACTCCTGCTTCTGAGTACACTTATCTGGGAAAAAATAAAATTGCATTGTTAGTGGCGCGTCATTTAAAAATGAAACCTGTGAATACTAAAACTATTGGCAAATTCTAGCAGCTGATTGTGCAAGTGAAGTAAATCAACCGAAGCGCAAATTCGAGGTTTCTGTAAATGATGTCCAGGCAAACAGTAAGTTCGATGAGGATGAAAGTGATAACAATTGTGATTTGAGTGATGATTCCAGATGACTTGGACTATGTCATCGATTCTTTGGATTCTTCAGAAGACAAGGAAATGTCAAGCATGGAACTGGAAATCACTCCAAAATTTAAAAAGAAAAAAGCATACTGTTAACACTAAGTAGTACATAATTGTCCTTTTATCGGGGAAAATCGAAAACTGATATTGTCCTTTTATCGGGGAAAATCGAAAACTGATCAGGGGAAATTCAAAACTAGTTTAAACCTGTTTGTTTCAAAACCATAGTGTTACAAATGTAGCTACCCCACTTCTCAGCTCGAGCGTAATGCATCCCATATAAAAAGAACTCTGTAAAATCATTTTCAATCGTTTTTGTTGATTGTTTAAACCTGATTTTTTAAACCTGTTCAAAATGTTCAAATCAAAATAAAACGACATGGTGTGGATTTCCAACACTCCATCCTCAAATATTGTGGAGAATAAAATAA
>WSXU01000127.1 GCA_009773455.1 Bacteroidota bacterium
AGACCAGGAAGTTGTTACGTGACATCTTGAACATTCCCCTGTCCAGTGACCTTTCGGTGCTGGATGACAGGTGCTGCAGGTGAGACTCGTCGTCGAATGAGAGAAAGATGAACTCCAATTCGAGGTGTCCTTATGACAAGACTCGCAGGTTCCCGGATAATGACCGATTGGTTTCATGTGGCAGTTTCCACATGAAGTTGTAAAACTATTATGGTAGGTCGTACTGGCCCAGGTATTTGTATTATGGCAATCCGTACACAATCCTGCATAATGGTTGGCTTTGGCTGTGTGACAATTTGTACAGACATTCATGCCGGAATGGTTGACATTTATCTTCAACCATGAATTGGAAACATGGCAACTACTGCAGGCAGCCGGATAATGGTTTACCGGGCTGGCGTGACAGTTACTGCAATTGCTCATGGTGTGATTAAAAATCGTTCGTTTCCAAACCTTGGTTCCATGACAGGTGCTGCATTGCCCCACAAATTGTCCTGCCCGGTGTGTGATGGGAGGTTGATGGCAGGATCTGCAGTCCGCGGAAGGTGTGTGTTCAAGGGAAAGCGTAGTCCAGTTTCCGGTGATATGACAGGTGCTGCAATTACTCTTATAATGATCTTTATCCGGCCGATCATTTTCATGGCAGGTCAGACAATTGGGAAATTGGTCATGGTCAACCTCAGCCGGGAGCCATTTTTCCGTATCCGTATGACAATTGATACACGTATCGCCATAATCCGTTTTATGATCAGCATAGGTGTGGCAGGGTTGACATGCCTGATCTTCCGTGTACTCATGAATTACACTATTCAATTTTAGGGAGAAACCATTGAAAAGACGACTGCTTTCGAAGGTGATCAATGGGTGATCAAATTCGTATTCTTCCCAGGATTCGGTATCCGTATGACAAATGTTGCAATCGCCAGGATAATGCGGCTCCACCATTGAATTTATTTTCTTTGCTTCAAGACTCACAAAGCTGACTGGCCCTAAAGCAAGCAGCTCTTCTTTTGGATAATCATCTTCATGGCAGGATATACAGGTATAAACCCCGCGATGATCAAACTCCTCAGGTTCCCAGGTTTTTGCGACAT
>WSXU01000046.1 GCA_009773455.1 Bacteroidota bacterium
TCCTCGGAGAAAAGAGGCTCATGTCCTATATCAAGGAACACCAGAAAACGGCTTTCATCTATGGCGACTTTGCAACCATCAAGGCTGCTATCGAAGAGGCTGCGTAAGCTTTATCCAATTAACCGGTACGACTTATCCTTCAATTAATCATTCAATTCAAAAATAATCCCGATGGCAAAAGAAAAGAAACCGGTCAAACTGACAGAAACAGTCAAGATCGTTGCAACCGAAAAAGCAAAACACATGGTTCCCGGACAGGAGTACGAAGTACATCCGACCCAGGCAGAACTCCTGAAGAAAAAAGGATGGGCTGAAGATCCTAAGAAAGGAAAGAAAGCTGAGTAACCATGTTGATTGACCAGTCATACTTTGTTGGAGAAATTCTCGTCCCAAACCTTACCGGTGTGGGTCCAATCCCGGCAGGGAACGTCGAGGAGTTAACCAGGTTCATCACTAAGTATGAACCGGATTACCTCGATGAAGTTCTCGGCCCCGGCTTGTCTGAAGCTTTTCAGGCAGGCATTTCTGCAGCAACTCCGGATCAAAGGTGGATAGACTTGAAATCAAAACTGGTGAATGATACCAGGAAAGAATCTCCTATAGCGGGCTACGTTTACTACCATTTCTATCGTGACCGTCTATCCACCAGCTCCGGGCTTGGAGAAATTGAATCCTCAGCCGAGAATGCCTCAGTTGTGCTAAACACTGATAAAATGGCCCGGGCATATAATGACGCTGTCCGAAAGGGTAGGGCTGTTTTTAAGTGGGTGCTTGAAAATGCATCAACCTACACCGAGCTGGATCCTTCACATCTGTACAAGCTTTCACCTGTAAACATTTTCGGGATTTGAAAACACCTGTAATCATCGACCTTTTCAGGACCATCACTACCAAGGTAGGGACCAATCTGAATATGCCAGTGAATTATCTGCATGGCCACCCGAAGGAGATCACGGCAACACTTACTGAAATGACCAGGAACCCGACTGCATCTGCTCAAAAATACCCCCTGATTGCTTTATTCCAGGATTTTGAGGAGGATTTATCGGGAGACTTCCTGAAGGTTAAACTTCAGATGATCATAGCAGTAATGACCAAGAATACTCTTTCGGCTCCTGACAGGTACGCTGTTTCATTCCGGCCATTCCTTTATCCGATTTATGGTGAGCTGATCAAGGTGATATCCAGATCCGGATATTTCAATGAGTCGACAGAAAAGCAAGTGAAGCACATCAAGGTGGACAGGCTTTTCTGGGGTAGGAACGGGCTGTATGGGAATGAAGGTAACATCTTCAACGATTACATTGACTGCATAGAAATCAAAGATTTACGTCTGAATGTCAAACTTAAAAACTGCTAAAAATGTCAGAACTTAATAACCCAGGTTGTGTCCTGATTGTTGGTGCAAACACCGGAGTCCCCGGGTGTACATTTGCACCTGAAAAATTTGTTGGGGCGATTCTCGTCCCCAGAAACTTCATCATTGCGGATGCTGATATCCCCAGTATAATTTCTAAGCTCCAGGAGCTGACCCTTGCTTCAAAAGCAAACCGCATTTACCCTGTCTTCCGTTTTGAGGAGATATCCGATAACTCGGAGGAACCCTCGATCGCTACTCTTGGTTATGGATCCAAACAGGTCACCAAAGAGGGAAAGTATGACTGGACCTTCAGAATCATTCAGGGCGGGTTGTGTTACCAGAACAAGCTCAGGGCTTTCAACAAATCGAATATGAAAGTTCTTTTTATTGATGCTGAAGATGTAATCTACGGAACCAGGGTGAGTGGTGGCCTTGCCGGCTTGAGTCTTGACTTCTTCTATGCCTCTCCATTCAAAGCCAATGATGCCAGCAACTCTGCAATCTTCAATGTTCGCTTTGCCTTATCCAAACCCCGGGAGTTCAATGAAGATGTCGCTTTCGTGAAAGCTGACCAGGATGTTGAGGAGGCTGTAAAAGGTGTCATCGACATTGAGCTGGTTCAGCTCGCAGTTGCTGCAAATTCAGTTACTGTTGGTTTGAGGACGGCTTGCGATAAGGTTAATCTTTTTGATTCACTGTCTGCTCCGATTGCCGATGGCAATCTCTGGCTCGTGACAAAGAATGGAGCTCCGGTAACGATTACTGGTGTTTCAGAAAACGCTGGCCTTAAAGGATGGAACGTTCTCTTTACCGGTACCGGTGAGCATGTAATCACACTGGTTTCACCGGAGGAACTTGCTGCGGTTGAAGTGGGAGGAGCTCCTGAGAATGGGTTCGAAGCTGGAACTCTCAAGGTCACCATGCCTTAATCCTAAGCTCCAGACTCATGGCAAAGGATACTTTTATCAAGATGGACGGGGCCTCGGTAAACGTGGCCTACGTCCTTTCTTTCTCAACTGAGAAGGATTTTATAGAGGATGCCGATAGTAAGCTTTATCTGCATCGCGATTCCAAGACCAGAAGGTCACTGTTGAGATCCCTTTTTAAACATGCTCATAAGCAAGCAAATGAACCTTCAAAATCCGGTGGACGGACTGCTCATTGATACAAGAAGAACCTCAATTTCATAACTCAAATTCAACTATGCCACACAGGATACTTTCAATACTACACGAAGTCTGGTCATTTCTTACTACACTGGTTATGGCTGTGGTGATGTACCTATTCCCAATTAAAAACTTTGTTCACCTGGTGGCCATCCTGATCACCATTGATTTTATAACCGGGATATGGGCATCCCTAAAGGTTGGAGAAAAGATTACAGCCACCCGGATGGGAAAGACTGTCAACAAATTACTTCTGTATTCCTTGGCCATTATCGCCAGTTATGTACTTCAAAGAATTGCTGATGATGGAATTGGGTTGGCTCGGATTTGTGCATTGTATATCGGGGCAACGGAGCTCAAGAGCATCTATGAGAACATTAGCAGAGTGTTTGGTTTTGACCTCTTTGGTCAACTCTGGACTCTGATAAAAGTGAAGGTTGATGATTTCATTTCCGGGATAACAATCAAAAAGAATGGGAACCCTGGTTGATCTGCGTGATAGCCTAACGGAGTTTGATATTCAAAGGGAGTCTCTTGCTGCGATTAGCAGGACTGCTGAGAAGTATGTTGATCTCAACCGGGAACAGCTGCTCGAAGGCAGAAGAGCTGATAAAACCAGGATGCCAAACTACTCTTACATCTCTGTGAAATTTTATGGCAAACCTGAAGGACCAATCAGGCTTTACGATACTGGCGCTTTTCAGGAGTCTTTTAAGCTTGATGTTGGTTCAGAAGATCTTGAGCTAGTTGCCGATGACATCCATGGATTAGAAGAGCGGTTCGGAAATGAAATTTATGGACTGGCCACCGAGAACCAGGAGTATTACAATCAGGACATTTTTCTTCCTGAATTGGCTGATGCAATTGAAACAAAAACAGGACTTGTATTAAACTAAAACCACTATGGCAAAGACAGTATTTGCACTCAGTGAACTGGGCGCCAGAATCAAAATAATAGCCAACCATGATATTGCCCGGGGGGAGATCGTGAATGTAAACGGGATCATCGGAGTGGCCACCAATAATGTCAAAACCGGGAAAGAAGCAGCTCTCCTTTGTGAAGGTATTTTTCTGATTGAGAAAAGTGTTCCGGAGCAGGTTTTTGAGGTTGGATCCTCGGTCTATCTGATCGCTGGTAAAGCAGCCTTAAGTGGATCTGTCTACATGGGTAAGGCAGTGGATGAGTCTGAGTCCGGGGATGATGAGGTCCTGGTAAAACTGAACTTCGGGAACCAAACTTCTGCTTCAGTTCAGCCCCAATTAAGGCTGACCCATGGGGAGCTGATAGCGCTCATGGCAGCGAATGATGGAGCTGGCGCACTTGAACCGGGTCTTGAGTACAGGGTTACAAATTACAGGACGATGAACAATTATCGGAATGGTAATACTGTGTTGCCGGGAGTTAATACTGCTGAGACAGAAGTTCTGATCGTTAAAGCGATTACACCGAACAGTATCTCCGAGGATGTAAAATCAGAACAGTTCCCTGGAGATATCATCTTTTACGATTCAGGGGATGTGTTATGTGAGGATGGTGTTACCGCGAGGCCGGGATACATCTACTTCAGAATGAATCAGAAAAAGAATGTTTCTGCATTCGAGGATTTCAGGGGAGTCAGGAACTACAGGTATGAAATCTCCGGGGTGCCTGAATATTCTGATTCGGAAATCGTATCGTATGAATCATTAAGATTATGGAATGGCTTTATATACAAAGCATCAAGGGAAGTACCTGTGGGTGCTTTTCCAGACTTTGAGCCAAATTACTGGGTTAAGTGGTGCGATGTATCAGGCACATTTACTAATTTCTTTGATAGCAACATACTGAAAGGCACAGCTGTTTGTCCGACAGCAACCTTTATTAACCCGCAGCCATTTTATCTTTTCAGCCTCGAGAATGGGGAACAGGGCTGTGAATTTGTCAGGAATGTAAATATTCAAAGGTCAAAGACCGGGGTAAATTCAAACAATGTATTCATAGTGAATTCTGCCGGCCAGATCACAGAGAATATTTCAATTGGTCACGATTCTACAAATAACACCCTGTTGAAAGGTGTGAGGCATCTTTATACCCAGGCCAATTTTACCAGCAATCTCTTTTGGGGTGGCAACTCCTATGAGAATTCGATCGCAATAAACTTCAGTAATAACACGATTGGATCGGGCTTCTATTACAACACAACCAGTGCTTCATTCATGGGGAATGCCATTGATGATAGCTGCTGGTATAACAACTTCGCTATCGAGTTTGTATTCAACTGTGTCGGTCCGAACTTCGGCAATAACAAAACTGGAATTGATAACCATCACATGTCTTTTGGCACTGAAGTCTGGGCTTGTGAAATTGGATATTATAATTCCGGAACCAAAATAGGCAGTTTCTGCAATGGCCTTAAGACCGGTTCAAATTTCAACAACTGCATTGTTCCTGATTCTTGCGGTTGTGTCTTCCCCAGCAATGTTACAAAGGACTTTACTCCTCATGCCGCTCTGTTGACAGGGGTCCCAACCGTGAACATAGTAAGGACTCCAAACGAGAAGGTGTATATCACATACTACAACAATAGCCTTGTTTTCCAATCAGTTGAGGTTGTATAATTCACAGGTCAATGTCGTGCGGATGTATAAAACAAAGCCAGGAAAGGTTGAGCTATGACAACATCAGGAAAATTGCAATCAAGTGGGCTGCTGACCAGGGTAAGGAGCTTTTTCTCTACCGTAATCAGAACAGTACGTATGGGTTTATGGAAATTGATTGTCCGGAAGCCTCTCAGTTCAACCCCATCGAATTTATACATCCGGTGCAGGGAAACCCCTCTTGACGTTTTCATTGATGTCCT
>WSXU01000128.1 GCA_009773455.1 Bacteroidota bacterium
TACTTTTCCGCCCAACTGCCGGGCCATCAACTGGATGCCGTAGCAAATACCCAATACAGGGATGCCTAACTCCAAAATCGCCGGTTCGGAAACCGGCGCGTTTTCCACATAAACACTGGCCGGCCCCCCGGAAAACACTATCCCGCTAGGGGCAAGGGCCTTTATTTGGGCCAGCGAAGTTCTATAAGACATGATTTCACAATAAACCTTGCATTCTCTGATTCTGCGAGCAATAAGCTGGGTATACTGGCCGCCGAAATCCAGCACCAGTACCATTTCTCTGTTTTCCGCCATTTTCAGTGTCCTCCTAACTGCTGTATACCTCTTTTTTTAGCACGTACACCTCCGGCAGGTGCCGGTAGCGCTCATTATAATCGAGGCCGTAGCCCACCAGGAACTCGTCCGGAACCGTAAAGCCGTTGAATTTCACGTCCACCTTAATCTTCCGCCGGTCAGGTTTATCAAGCAGTGTACAAACCTCTACCGAGGCCGCCTGCCTGGTCTCAAGGTTCTCCACCAGATATTTTAAGGTTAAGCCGGTGTCAATAATGTCTTCCACAATCAAAACATGTTTGCCCTCAATGCTCTGGTCCAGGTCTTTCATAATCCTGACCACGCCAGAAGACTCGGTGGATGAACCGTAGCTGGAAACCGCAATAAAATCGATGCATACCGGAATATCCAGTGCCCGCACCAGATCAGCCATAAAGAGTACGGCCCCTTTGAGAATGCCCACCACCAGCAGGTTTTTTCCCCGATAATCGGCAGAAATCCTCTGCGCCATTACTTTTACTTTGGCCTGAATTTCCCCGGCGGAAATCAGGCACTGCTCCATATCCGGATGCATGCAGTTCCTCCCAACTGTTTTCAGTTAAATAAACTCTTTGAATTTTGTCATTATATCAGAAATCAGTCCGAATTTCAATCCTTCCGATTACCTAAAAGTTTATCCAAAAGCTTACGCCAAATGGCTTTGGCCTGTTCCGCATCAGCTTCCGCAATCACGGCTTGACCATACTGGTGCTTGATATAAAGTTCTGTGATTACCATAATGTCCTGATGTTCAGCAGGCAGCCTGGCCCTAAGCTTCCGC
>WSXU01000047.1 GCA_009773455.1 Bacteroidota bacterium
AACAATGACTTTATTCGCTGCTTGTCATCAAATACTATTTCAGTCTTCTCGACATATAGCCCTTCCAGTTTCGCGATATCCTGAAGGATGGCCAGTGCTGTCCCGGCAGGCTTGCTGGACTTTTTATCCTGCAGATCCCTGAAGAGTTTTAGCCTGGACTGGATATGAAATTGTTTCCGGGCCTCGATATCGTTCTCAGCCTGTTCCCGGAATGCTTCGTAAGCTTTGCGGATGTACTTGTAAGCCTGTCTACCGGTGATGTTCCATTGGGCAGTACATTGCCGGACGATGTCTGAGGAGCTGTGTCCTTGCATCATCCATTCCTGGACAGCTCTGGTTCGTTTGTCGGTTTCAATTTTGGTAGACTTCTGGCCGGACATTTTTACATCATTTGTATCACCTGGATATGTCGTCGCAGGTCGTATATTTCTCGCTTTAGGATAATTTCTTCGAGCTGTTTAATATCCTGTAAAGCCTCAACCTTGATAGGTTGTTCCATTGATTCGAGAGCAGCGAGTTTGAGAGTCAATTGCTCGTTAAGATACTTCAGGATTTTGTCTTTTTCAGCTGCCATTTGTGGATCAAGTTTTTCGGAGTCCATAAGAACAATTTTAGCGTTTATGCAAAATAAACGCTAAAATCAGTTATCGCGATACATTTTCTTTTCAGGGTTTTTTCTCATGGTAAAAAACGTCTCAAAAGAACCCTCAGAAAGAGGTAAGAAAATACAACTTAAACCCAGTCTCTCAGTAACCCTCAAGGGCTGAAAGACAATACAATATTGGGTTGATATAGTTGAAGAATCAAGCATTTTCCGATATATCTTTTATCTCGATCTCGGGGTAATTCTCCTTGATTTTTTTCGGGTCACCCTTGTAGAAAACCAGTACATTCTGATGCATCTTGCCAACCTTCCGGCTGTTCGCCATCTGGCGGCCCACCCTCACCGGGAGACTACCAGCAACATTGATCAGGATGATTTCATTGTAAAGGACCAGGCCGGCATCTGAAAAGGCTTCAATGGTCTGGCTGACGAAGTTCCGGTATATCCCAGTTTCATCCCGGATGTCACCAACCACGAAGCAAGCAAACCGATCCTCCCGTAACCGACCACATGCCTGACTGATGATTTCCCGATACACTTTCAGAAACTTGTCATAATCCATGGTTGACAGGTCCCCATCCAGATCAGAGTAAACCTCAAGGTCAGCATACGGGGGACAGGTGAAGACAAGATCAGCCTGGAATGACTCAGGAAGAAGATCATTCATCTGGGAGCTGTCCCCAGTGATCCAGTTGGCCCGCTCAGCTTTCAGGAGCTTTCCTTGTTGGATGTTGGCCTCAACCTGCTCCAGTCGGATATCAATCCCGGTGTATTTGTACCCAAGTTCAGAAGCGACAATCCCCCTGACTGATCCCCCAGCAAAAGGGTCGAGGATTTGACCACCCGGGATGTTGAACCAGGAATAAACTACTTCAGTCAGGACCGGGTCGAAGATGCTGGTTCCGGTATAAACATGCATCCCCCTTTTTTTGGCTTCTTTCAGGATTTCATCCCAGGAGGGATCCTGTCCGGTTGCTTCCCTCATCCTGTTCCGGAGATTGTAAATCCCGGAAGACTGGCCACTCCTGGCCATGAATAATTCCTCCGGACGTCCTTCATCACTCTCTAATCCCAGGGAAATCCATTTCCTCTTACGATCAAACCAATACCCTTGTCTGGTGTCAAGAATACTGAAGGGTGGAATGATAAACCTCTCTTGCAAATTTGCCCTTGCCTCAGCAGCCTGTGTCGCTGCTGCATCGGTTGGGTTCAATAGCTCCATCATCTCAAGCATATCAAACTCCGGCAGGTCCATCTGCTCCCGGAGCTCGGTGAAGTCCAGGTCATATTCCTTCATGAAGTCGAAGAGGCCCTGCTGGCTCACCCGGGCATAGATGGATGAATAGATCGTGACCAGTTTAGCAGCCTCCTTTTTGTTGTCACAATGAATGAAGGTGGCCGGTAAAAAGTAGGGAACATTGTAGCCCTCTTTGATCAGCGCTTCCAGCATCAGGGTCCGATGCTTGCCATCAAGGCAGAAAATAGTTCCATTATCTTGGTCCTCCCATACATAAAACGGCTGGGTAAAGTTGTTGGTCAGGATCGATGCTTTGAGTCGGTGGGCAGCATCGGATTCCAAGTCTTTAAAGCCTTCCTGCTGTATGAACTTGAAGTCGCGCCAGTTGACATTTTCGGTTTTGAGTACTCGAGATGAGAGAGCTATGGTAGTATCCATCAGTGAACTATTTTGAACTATCCGTCAAAAGTAGCCCGGGGAAATTGACAGAGTCAAGACATTAGATAACTTTAAATTGCAGGCTATCTAATTCTATTTTTGAATGTAAACAGAAATTTATTGCAAAACGCTTGACAAGTGCTTTATCCTTGCCTCACCTTTGCTGAAATATTAATGACAAACCCTAAAAAAAAGAATTATGATACAACTTGAAATGAATTCGGAAAATGGCTGGACTAAATTTGCTTTAGGATATCAAGAAGCGATTCGTTTAATATTGAAAGAGATCAAATGTTCTAACCATTCTAAAGAACCGCTGCTAATACTACCACTATTCTTTCTTGTCGGTCATGGACTTGAATTATTGATAAAAGCTTTGATGAAAGAGTTTGGATATAAAATAGAACATGAGCATAAGATTAAAGATTATTTTGAGCAAATTGAACCAAACCTAAGAGATGTCATAGGTGCTCGAATTGAAAATTTAAATCATAACATCACTGATAAGGATATTGATAATATAAAAGAGTTAATTAATTATATCTCAAAGTATTATCCAATTCAAGTAAGATACCCTAAAGAAAAAAGTAATCTAAGGCAAGAATATTCTTATAATACAATCATTTTATTTGATGAGGATGTATTTGATGGCAAAGTGACTGAAGCTTACTCGACTCTAAACGTAATTCAATTTCTTCATTTGAATATTAAGGCTCAAGAAGAAAAAAACTAAAATTGATTAAAATAGTTCCAATAAGTAAAAAAAGGCTGACCATTTGGACAACCTCTTTTTACTCCATGCTAATCATGCTGGCAGTAAATGCGAGAGCAATGGCCAATTCTTGATCTGGATCGATCTTTTCAAAATCAATTTCCATAGGTTCCCGGTCGAAGAATTTTGATTTCACATCTTCTTCTGTCATCAGTTCATTGGTCAGCATAAAATATGCTTTTTGAATCGTCTTGATGCTGAACATTAATTTTGCTGCAATTGGTTGTTTCATTTTTGTTTCAGTTATTTATTGGTTGTTGTCTTCTCTTTTTCCAGTACTTAAACTTCGTCTTATCCATCTGCGGATTAAGAATCTGCCCGATGATCCGTATCCGGTCGCTATCCCAAATGAATAGCCGGACCAGGATGGAGTCAAGCTTGGCTTTGAAAGCCTTGTCGGTCAGGTAAAGATTCCTGACAGTTTTCCGGGCATGAACTACGGATGCTGCAGTGATCATGAATTCGAAACCAAGGTCATCATTGGTGAGGGACAGAGCATATTTACAAATGGTAAGGGTAATCATCCTGGGTTCTGAAATAGTCCGTTTCCTGGTATGCTCATAAAGGGACTCTACGGGCAAATCGTATGAGCTGGCCACCTCCTTGAGGATTTTCTTTTTGTCAGGGTAATAGACTCCAGGAAGGATGTCAGGATGTGGAATAATAGTCATTTCAGGTAGTCGTTTACAGTTTGTTTAAATTCATCAAAGGACCGGCAGAGGGTATATTTGTTGCCGGCAGCCGTAACCTCTCTCTCCCACTCCTTCTGCTCAGGAGATTGATCTCCGGATGAGGTTTTCATTTCGATACAGAGGCACCCAAAGCCATGTCTGGAGACAAGGAGAATCAGGTCAGCGACCCCGGGAACAACACCCATTGCTTTAAAAATCTGGGCAGTAACCTTACTCCTCTTCCCTCCATTGGGGACATGGAACAGGAGCTTCCTCAGCTTCGGGTACTGGTACCGAAACCACTTAACACATTCAGACTGGATCCTTTCTTCTTCAGTCACACTTACCTCCTATCGGGAGCTGCGATATCGAACTGGATCAGGTTGAACATCTCCCTCATCCGGCTTCTTACCCTGGCTCCATAAATCTCCTCTATCTGGTCAGCTGTCAGGTTGGTGGTGATGTGGGTCTGGAAAAACTTGCCCTTGTCGTACCGGTTCATCAGGACCTCTTCCATGGGGAGGATCCCATCACCAAAGCGCTTGCGTTCCTCCTTGGTTCCTCCCAGGTCATCGAAGCAGTACCCGAACTCCTCGTGGCCATAGCTGTTCTCGGTTCGCATGAAGTTCCTGGAGTATGATTCGATTGCTTTGAAGCCCTGCTCTGCGAAGTCATAACCGACCTTCCGGGAGGGGATTAAAGCATAGCTCTGGAAGGGGTTATTCATGAACAGCTGCATGATGGTGGTTTTTCCGCAACCTGTCGGACCATTCAGGGAAATGCCCTTTTTGAGGCTAATCCCATACTTTTCGCATTCCTCTGCAGAGCCGGAAAAGTAAGCGCAAAGCCGTCTTAAAACCGATTCGTTGTGCTCATCGAAAACATACCCCGGGATGGCATTGAAAGCAACCCGTTTGATGATGTTGAATAGTTCATCGGGGTTCGGCCGGGGGTATTTCCTTTCGCTGCGGACTTTGTTCCAGTACTCCTGCTCCCTGAGCTTTGCCGCTTTGGCAGCTCTTGCTTGTCGCAGTGCTTCCTGGGCTTCCTCTTCTGTCAGCTCGATGTGACTGTAATCAGTAACTGCCGTAGGATCCTTGCGCAATGGCAACCTTTGGATCTCTTGACCTATCGTCTTTTCCATTCAAAGTAGGTTTAAGTTTATCTGCATACTTCCCCTCGAGAACCTTCACGAAGTTTGTGGGCTTCATGAGCCAGTCGAAATCAGCGGTCCAGCCTCGTTCGTTCTGGCCGGCCAGGAATTTTGATTTGGAAGCATTCTCGAGCATTTGTAAAACCTGGTCATGTCCATGTTCCCGGATCCGTGCTTTAATTGCGGATCTTCTTTTTTCGGTTATCAGCTTGACCGGGTTCAGTGAGACACATATCCGATTGAAATCATCAATTATTTGAGATGGTGGAACCGGATCATCCCCGACAGGGGATATTGGAAGAGATATATTGTTTTGTTTAGTATTGTTTAGTTTATTAAAAGGTTCGGCTGACAGCTCGGTTTCATCTAAAGAAGTTACTAAAGGTTCAACTAAACTAACAGTTC
>WSXU01000129.1 GCA_009773455.1 Bacteroidota bacterium
TACCGGCGGAGCATTGCCATATAATTATTTGTGGAGCGATCCTTTGGCACAGACAACCGCCACAGCAACTGGTCTGGCAGCAGGAACTTACACCGTAACCGTCACCGATGCCGATGGAACCGAAATCACTGAAACCATCACCATCACCCAACCTGAAGAACTGCTTGTAAGTGTAACCGGAACCAATCCAACCACTCCTGGTGGAAGCGATGGAACAGCCACAGCCAATGTTACCGGTGGAACATCACCTTACACTTACCTGTGGGATGATCTTCTGGCACAAACCACAGAGACCGCAATCGACCTGTTAGCTGGAACTTATAATGTGACTGTTACCGATGCAAATGGTTGTGAAGTCACCGGAAGCATTGTACTCAGTGATCCTGATGCGCTTACTGCTGATGTTGATGTAACTCATATCTCGTGTTATGGCAGCAATGATGGAAGAATCACCATCACCAATCCGCAGGGCGGAAGTGGTAGTTACCAGTATAGTATTGATGGCGGACTAACCTGGCAGAACTCAGGCTTCTATACCAACCTGGCAGCTGGCTCTTATGAAGTAATGATCCGTGATGCTATAAATACTTCAAATCAGGTAACACTTATTATTATAACCATCACTGAACCTGATGAATTGATTACTCAGATTGATCCGCTCAGCAGTGAAATCTGTATAAATGAAACCGTGCAGTTTACCTCTGTTACCGCCGGAGGAACAGGCACAATGACTCATTCCTGGACTGGTTCAGGTGCAGTTTATCTGAGTGCAACGGATGTTGCTGATCCTCTATTTACAGGTACTGCAGCAGGTGTATTTGACCTGATTTATACTGTAACGGATGAAAATGATTGCGTTGCAGTGTCTGAAGAAGCTGAAATCACGGTAACGGATGTCGTAGTTCCGACTTTCACACAGATTGGTCCGCTTTGCCAAAACACAACGGCACCTGATCTGCCATTGATTTCACTGGAAGGCATCACCGGAATCTGGACACCTGCAACCATCAATACGACTGTAGCCGGAACCTTTACCTTCACCTTTACCCCGGATGCCGGACAGTGTGGCGTTGAAACCAC
>WSXU01000130.1 GCA_009773455.1 Bacteroidota bacterium
TATTGAAAGCATGTCGGTTTTAAAAGGAGCCGCGGCATCTGCTCTGTATGGATCGCGTGCCAAGGATGGGGTTATCATGATTACCACCAAAACAAAAGGAACCCACAAAGGGATTGGTATAACCTATAACATGAATTACACCAACGATGCTCCATTGGATTATACCGACTACCAGTATGTTTATGGTCAGGGAGAAAATGGTGTCCGTCCAACAACCCCAAATCCAACTTCGGGTCAATGGTCGTTTGGAGAGAAATTTCAGCCCGGAATGACTCAGGTGCTTTTCAATAATCTTACTGTTCCTTATGAACCACAACGGGGGATTATCAATCAATTTTTCAGGCATGGTTCGAACATGACCAATACCATTTCGATATCTACCAGCAGCGACAAGGGAGGGATGAACCTTTCGCTTGCCAACATGACCAGCGAAGGTATTGTTCCGAATAATACCTATAAGAGAAATACCCTTAATCTTGGATTCAGCTATAACTTAACCGACAAGCTGAGTTTTCAGGGAAACATGAACTACTCTTTCGAGAATAATCAAAATCCTCCTAACATAGCCAATCAGGACAATTCCATACCAACGGCCCTTTATGCGATGGCCAATTCAATGCCCATGGAAGTTCTGAAAGCCAACGCTCACGATGCGTTGGGCAACGAATATGTTTATTCCCGGTTCAGGAACAGGACCAATCCATATTTTACCTTATCCGACCAATTTCAGAAAATTCGCAGGGACAGGATGTTTGGCAATATTTCGATGAAATACGATATCGCCAAATGGCTCTTTGTACAGGGTCGTATCGGACAGGATTTCTGGTCGCGCGATCAGGAATACAACAACTTTCCAACCGGACAGGCTTCGCTGGCCCCGGCGCCGGCAGGATTCGTTAATGGCGTTTTCACCCAGGAAGCCCGTAGATTCAGGGAAACAAATGCCGACTTCCTGATTTCAGGAACCAAAGAATTTGGTGATTTCGGAGTTAATGTTACCGCCGGGGGCAACCAGATGAAGAGGCGCTCCGATCTGAACAGCGTGCAGGTGACCGACTTCATTGTCCGAGACCTTTATA
>WSXU01000131.1 GCA_009773455.1 Bacteroidota bacterium
TGGATATCTTTAGCGGCACTGAAATCGGCATTACTCCAATACATGCTGCCTATGATGGTTTCCTGACGCGCGAGATAGATTGGAAATCAACAGTCATTCTCCGTATTCCATCCGATCCACTCCAGCCAGGCAGACAGATCTGGACGTATTACACACATATGGCTGATGAAAAGGGAAATTCATTTGTCTCAGAAGATTTTCCACCTGGCACAAGCGAGGTGTTTGTAAAAGCTGGTACTTTGCTTGGCTATCAGGGAAACTATTCCGGAACACCTGGTAACCCAACAGGAGTTCATTTACATTTCTCAATTGTGAAAGACGATGGAAATGGACAATTCTTAAATGAAACGATTATTGAAAACACAATAGACCCCTCACCTTATTTCAATATCACGTTGAATGCCAATTTATCCCCACCTGAAATCCCTGTCTGCCCCTGAACTGACGATTAATTTCCTGACCACTAAAAATTGAAAAGATACTGATTTGATTTATAATTAATCCTATAAGCGCAGCCTGAAAAATGCTCTCCAGGCGGGAGGATGAATGCTTTCATATCGTGATTTAACTGCAGGCTTTAAGAAATTCGACATTGATCAGAAAAGTCCGGTCATTGTTCACGCTTCCTTATCATCCTTTGGAGAAATACGGGGAGGCGCGGACACTTTATTGGGTGCAATTCTTGCCAGTTTTCATTCTGTGATGGCTCCTACTTTCACCTATAAAAGCATGCTGACTCCGGAGACCGGCCCTGAAAATAATGGGATAATCTATGGCACTTGTCGGGATCAGAACCGTATGGCTGAATTCTATACCCAGGATATGCCTGTCGATCGATTGATGGGCACCTTATCCGAGAAGATACGTACCCATCCTCTGGCAACCCGTTCCACCCATCCCATCCTTTCATTTGCTGGAATAAACATGAACGAAGCAATTGAGCAACAAACCTTGGAGGAACCGATGGCACCCATCCAGTGGCTTATGGATCACGAGGGGTTCGTTCTACTATTAGGTGTGGATCATACGGTCAACACAAGCATTCATCTGGCAGAACAAATCGTAGGACGTAAATCAT
>WSXU01000132.1 GCA_009773455.1 Bacteroidota bacterium
GTCTCGGAGGATGGATTAATCCAGGTTATTGGTTTGGTGCTGGCTTGGTTTTCTCCTTATTAGGAGATATATTTTTGTTAATGCGCAAAAGGTTATTTATCGCTGGCCTTTTCTCATTCCTGGTTGCTCATATTCTTTATATAATTGGTTTTAGTTTCGGTACGTTACAATTTTCTCTGTGGGTCCTTGTTCCGGTGTTGTTGGTGATTGGACTGGTTGTATTGGCGTATCCCAGGATCATTCGAGGAATACGCCGGAGAATGGAACACCGACACTTGTGGCTGCCAATTCTTTTATATATGATCACCATTACCAGTATGTTGTTCTTAGCCATGATGACCTGGTTCAGAGAGAATTGGAGTATCAATGCCGCTATTATTGCCAGCCTGGGTGCGCTTTTATTTACAATTTCGGATACAGTTCTTTGTACCGGTCGTTTTTTGCGACCTGTTCCCTATGGAAATTTTGTGGTGATGTTTACCTATCATCTGGGGCAGGTGGGGATCACCCTGGGAGTACTAATCATGTTAGGCTTACTATAGCCAGATCAGGTTTTTGGTTCGATTAAAGGTCTGAACCCTTCCCCAAGTGCTTCGTGCGCCTGACCTATCACCATAAAAGCTTTCGGGTCAACTTCTTTAACGATTTCTTTTAACTGAGGGATCTCGGATTGTGTAATCACAGAATAGATCACTGTTCGGTCCTCATGAGTGTATCCGCCTGTACCATGCAGCATGGTTACACCGCGTTCCAACGCTTCCATGATTCGTTGAGAAACAGCTTCCGGGTCGAAGGTTACGATCATAGCTGTTCGGTATACAGCCCGGCCTTCAAAGGCAATTTCTGCAGCCAGACCACTGACATAAATTACTGCCAGACCATAAAGAGCCCGTTCCCAGTCGAAAACTAAACCGCCTAATAAGACCACAACAGAATCTGTGATCAGGTAAGAGGTGGAAATGGAAATCCCAAAGCGGTGATTGAGAATTCGCCCGAGAATATCGCTGCCTCCACTGGTGCCTTTTCCACGATAAACCATTCCCAGACCAATGCCGTACATCAAACCACCATAGATAC
>WSXU01000133.1 GCA_009773455.1 Bacteroidota bacterium
TTGAGGGTTGTATCGAGATGCGACATTAATGAAGATATTTTTCATTTTAACCCGTTCTCGATACGTCCCGCGAGACGCGTGACTACTCGAACTGACGGTTAGTAGTGGAAACTCAACCCTGCAGGCTACGCCTTCAGCGGGATTAGAAATGTAAATTCACTTTTACCCGGCTGGGGATGATAATGGAAGGTGGCATCCAGCTGTTCCGATAATATTTTAACAAGGTTCAGTCCTAAAGAAGCAGGTGGAAGATTTTCAAAATCGGGAGTAAAACCGGAGCCGTCATCGTACACAGAAAGGTGGAGAAACCCGTTCTCGTAACGGCCATTGATTCCCATCCAGCCTTTATCCGACTTCCTGAATGCATGTTTTAAGGAATTAGATAACAACTCGTTAATGATCAATGCGAGCGGAACTGCTTTGTTGATGTTAACAGGGATATCCGGGAAATTCACCTGGCATTCGATCTTTTCAGGTTCGCGCTTATAGGATTTGATCAGGGAAGCAGAAAGTTCTTTCAGGTATTTCCCGAAATGGATCTTGTCGGAATCGTTCAGGCTGTACAGCCCCCGGTGGATCATCGCAATGGAATAGATGCGGTTCTGGGTATCCTGAAGGATCTCTTTTACTGCTTCGTCTTTCACGGCATCTTTCTGAAGGTTGACCAGCCCGGAGAGCACAGCGAGGTTGTTCTTCACCCGGTGATGGAGCTCGGCAAAAAGAATATTTTTCTGATCGAGCTCGGACTGGAGCTGCCGGTTCATGTCCGCGATCTGGTCGTTGCTTTTACCCAGCTGGAAATTTTTGGTCCGGAGCGTAAGGGTTAAATAGGCAATGATGAAGAAAAGGACCATCGAAATGGCCAGAAGGATCAGGATGAAATTCCGCTGGCCGGTCTTGTGTTCGGACTCCTGTTTTGCAAGGGAGGTTTCTTCTTCCTGTTTTTTCAGGAGCTGCTCTTTTTGAAGGATGGCGTATTTTACAAGGATGTCCTGGAATTCTTTGGTTTTAAACCGGGTTTCTATTTTTTCACGCGCCAGCATGTATTTTTTATAAGAGGATAAAGCGCT
>WSXU01000134.1 GCA_009773455.1 Bacteroidota bacterium
CCCGGTGGGAGAAACCGGCTTATAACGAAGTCCTGGGGATGTTATTGTAACCTAATTCAGAATAACTAATTTTTCATATTTCTCGGCCGTCTGGCCGTCCGTAGAACGCACTTTTACCCGGTAAACGTATACGCCCTTCCCGATTTTATCCCCGTAGTCATCTTTACCGTCCCACTCGATCGGCGTGGATCGGAATCCGTCCGTGCTCACCGCCTGCTCCAGCGTTTTTACCAGCTTGCCCGAGACCGTGAACACCTGCACCTGAACCGTGAAATCCGTACAGCACTGGTTATGACCGAAGTAAAACTGCGTCCGCGTAGTAAACGGGTTCGGGTAATTCAGCACATGATCCAATGCCAGTTCCGAACTTTTCGAGACGATGAAATCCGTATACGCCATCGTGGAATTATTGTAAACGTCCCACACTTTCAGGCTCAGTTTATGTGCTCCTTCGCTCAAATCGCTGAACGGGTAAATGATCGTCCCGCGCTGGTAGCTGTTCAGGTCCGCTACATAATAATCATTCAGTACCACCGCGTCATCGTTCTTGTCATCCAGCACTGCAACAACATCATGACCGATCCCGTTGCCTACCGTATTCACCCCATTGCTGTCCGATACCAGCGCATAGATTTTCGGGCTGTCGTCGGTCATCCCGCCATTTACAAAATTGCTATCGTTCAGGTACAGCCGGATGCGCGGGCCAAGGTTGTCTGCCACCGCATTCGGGTTCGAACTGCCCACGATGATGTTTTCATACCAGCCTGCTGCATCCCGGTCCCCGTTATCCGCGTAGTAGCTGATACGTCCAACGCCATACTGGTACGCGATGTCTTTCGGTACAACGAATGAAAAACTAAAGTCTCCGTTCACTACTGAAACTTTGCCTTTGAAGAGAATATTTTTCTGCAGGCTGAAATTGAATACACCGCTGCCGTCATTATTCAGCGTAGAAATATTCGTGTATTTATCATAAACCGTGGGATAAATAACACCGTTGTAATTGCTCAGGATATTCCCGGAAGTGTCCGAAACAAAACCTTTGACTGTAATCCTGCTCAACG
>WSXU01000135.1 GCA_009773455.1 Bacteroidota bacterium
TTTAAGTTTTCTCCAGCCAGTACCTTTTTGAAATTCCTGATCGTATTCGTGTTTCATAAACGACACGGCAAATACCGGGTTAAACACATATGCCACAAACAGCGAGGCAAACAGGGTTATAATCAGGGTTACAGGCAAATAGTGCATAAACTGCCCCACGATGCCCGGCCAGAAAGCCAACGGAAAGAATGGGGCGAGGGTTGTTAATGTCCCTGAAAAAATAGGTAGGAAAACTTCGCCGGCCGCCCGCTTGGCGGCAACATTAATATCAGGATTAAATTTGTGCCAGCGGTGTGTATTTTCAATAACCACAATAGCATCGTCAACCACAATTCCGAGGGCAAAGATGAAGGCGAACATGACGATCATGTTCATGGTGAAGCCTAAGCCTGGAATAATCATATAGGCTACAAACATGGACAACGGAACAGATAACCCAACAAAGAAGGCATTGGTGAAACCCATGAAGAACATAAGCACGATAGTTACCAGTATAAAACCGATAATGATCGTATTGTTCAATTCTTCGAGCGTGTTTCGGGTAATCCGGCTTTGATCACCGGTAAGACTAATAGTCACATCTTTTGGATAGTCGCGTTCTTTCAGGCCATCAACAATTTCTTTGATCTGGTCAGAAGCATCGAGCAGATTCGCTCCGTTTTTCTTGATCACATTCAGGGTAATTACATTTTTACCATTGAGCCTGGCAAAACTGGCCTGTTCTGCAAATCCATCAGTTACTTCAGCGATATCGCCAAGTTTTACCATGGCTCCGCTCGACGATTGAACAACAATATTCCGGATGGTTTGCACATCCGTAAACTGACCCTTGATACGGACCGTGTTACGGGTTCCGTTGTTGGTTAATATACCTCCCGAAATGGTGAGGTTTTCCATTGCGACAGCCTGTTCGATGTTTCCGAAGGTGACTTTTGCTGCCTGCATTTTGAAAATGTCGGCATCGATTTGTATTTCCCGATCGAGCGCCCCAACAATGTCAACACGGGTAATTTCCTTCAGCCCTTCAATTTTATCCTGTGCTATCTCGGCATAATGTTTCAG
>WSXU01000136.1 GCA_009773455.1 Bacteroidota bacterium
AAGATCCCTGTTTTTTATATACAGTCATACCCAAGGAATTATACACTTCGATGTTCAGTATTTCCTGGTTGTTGTTCATTCCGATTGTGATGATACCTGATGTTGGATTGGGGTAAATATCTGAATAGGACTTTATGATTTTGATGTCTTCACAGATGTCTACAAATAAATTAAAGGATGCTTGAGAAATACAACCATTCTCATTCTCATAAGTATAAGTGATCTGGTGGTTACCTGGACCTGCTGTTGTCGGATTAAAAATATTTCCACTAACACCAGCTCCTGAGTAATTGCCACCTTCAGGAAGACCACCTGACAGTTGGACTGATTCCCAAGCTTCACACAAAGTGTCTGGTTCAAAAAATGTCCAGGATACAACAGGCAATGCATTTACAACTGCCGTAAGACTGTTTGATTGAACAGGGTTCTCCAGAGTACAGGGCTCGCTTGATGTCAAAATGAGTGATATCTGGTCATTATTTTCTGGTATATAAGCCAACGTAATGCTATTTTCCCCGGTTTCAAGCCCATCAACTAACCATTGATAAATCGGTTCATAACCACCATTTATAGCATTCGCAATATAAATAACTTCTGTTCCCTCACAAACCTCACTGACCTCTGTGGAAATAGTTACTGAAGGTGTAACAAAAGAATTTTCAATGATTACAGCCGTTCCGGCCATCTGAGTAGTCCCATTATTATTGGTGCCATCAATCGTGTATGTTCCGGAGAGTTGATAGCCGAAACTTATCGGCATTCCGGTGCCCGCCATAATAGGTGACTGTGCAACACCATCCTTAAAAAGGGAATAAGTCACATCAGCCTCTGACCCTGAAAGGTTGACCTCTATCCCTGCACCACCCTCGCAATAAAATCCACTACCAGTCACTGTATAAACAAGAGGCCAGCCAGAATTATCATGTTGTTTTCCGGTAAAGGATCCGAATGAGGAGATAGCTGTAGCATAAAGCTGATGCGAAGATGTGTTAGCCGGGTCGAATTGGTTTGAAGTAGGGGCAACCCTGTAGCAGAAAATATCATTTTCAATGCCGGTAACATCAGCCTGGACGTAATCAAACTGAGCATTGCAGGAGAAATCAGTAATCCCTTCAGCCGTAACATTCCAGTATCGGTTCAGGTAGCTACCTGAAGTCCCTGGGTATGCATTTGCAATCAGATTGACGGCTGCATATGCCTGACTGAAAGATCCGGAAGTGAAAATAAGGGCAACCGGGGAATAATCAGCTGAGCCATCATTGTCTCCTACAGGAAATGTAAAACTCCCTGAAGAGGTAAAACCTTTTTTTAGTTTCCCCGATCCCGTTGCGACAATCATGCTTGCTGCAGATGGAGTTCCACCGATGGTTGCATCAGATTCGAGAATCAGGTCATAAGAGCCGGTAATCAGTAATCCATTGTTGAGTGCCAGCTCACCGATGATCGTAATATTGGAATTCAATACTACGCCTGAACTGCTTGAGTTGTTGATCACCAGAGAGGAATATGGTATCCCGGATGATGGCATTTTCAGGAACTGTTCTGAGAATCCGTTATATTCAACAATATTGGGTTCTACCGGGGCGCCGGATATTAAGCTGGAACCTGAAGTA
>WSXU01000137.1:0-381 GCA_009773455.1 Bacteroidota bacterium
ACCAGACATATCGAATCCATTACCCATCCGTATCCGGTTAATCACAACCTCTGATTGGACAGATTTCAAAATTATTTTAGGGGCTGATTTTGTCAATCCCAATCTGGTGTTCAGCAGTTCGGAGGCTAACACAGCAGAAGTACAGGGGAATCATTTTAGCTTAGGTCAGGACCTTGCCCGTTCGGAAACCGGAGCCAGTGTAGAAATGGTGGTGGAAGGACAATTATCTTTTCAACCGATTTACAGGAATGTTTTGCTTATGATTGAACGCGGTGATATTGGGATGACCCGTGTGGATATTTCACGCTATTTAAGTGACGATTGGGTGGTTATTAAGTCATTTATGTGGGATGGGATTAAAGGGGACGGACTCAACTCCTT
>WSXU01000137.1:406-1461 GCA_009773455.1 Bacteroidota bacterium
AGTTTCCTTCGGAAGAATTTTTAAGCAAAGAACCGGTTACAGTCGTTGATCTTCCGCCAGTTTCCCCCACAACAACTGCCATTATTTCACAAATGGGTGACGCCAGGCCTGTATCTCCTATCATCGGTATGCCAACTGGTAGTGATGGGTACCCCTGGTGGAACGATAGCGTCTTTTATGAGATCTTTGTGCGCTCTTTTTATGACAGTGACGGCGATGGGATTGGCGATTTTAATGGTATCACCCAAAAACTGGATTATCTGAATGATGGGATTTCGGATACCACCACCGATCTGGGGATCACAGGCATCTGGTTGATGCCCATCAACCCTACTCCTTCGTATCATGGCTATTCGGTGATGGACTATTATGCCGTCAATCCGGAATTTGGCAGCATGGAAGACTTCAAAACCATGCTGAACGAAGCACATGCGCGCGGAATTCGGGTGATCATCGATCTGGTTCTCAACCATACTTCCGTAGATCACCCCTGGTTTCAAGCAGCAACAGATCCTTCATCACCTTATCATGACTGGTATATTTGGTCTGATACCGACCCGGGTTATAAGGGTTCCTGGGGACAACAGGTGTGGTTTCCATCTAATGGTAAATACTTCTATTCCACATTTTCCGCGGGTATGCCAGATTTGAACTACAATAACCCGGATGTGACAGCCGAAATGCAAAATGTCGTAAGATTCTGGCTGGAAGAGGTTGGAATTGATGGCTTCCGGTTCGATGCATCCAAGCATTTAATTGAAGAAGGCTCCATTCAAGCCAATTCCGTTTCCACACATACCTGGTATGAGAATTTCAGGCCATTCTATAAACAAATAAATCCGGAAGCTATGATCGTTTGTGAAGTCTGGGATGAAACCGCCATCACAGCCGAATATATTCAGGGGGATGAACTCGACCTGTCTTTTGAATTTTACCTTGCAGGGAAAATCATTCAGGCTATTAATGAAAGTGATGCGAATCTGATCAATGAACAAATCTCATATTCATACCAGTTAATTCCTCCATTACAATTTGCTACCTTCCTCAGCAATCAT
>WSXU01000138.1 GCA_009773455.1 Bacteroidota bacterium
AACACCTGTAAATAGAAGCGGATACGGCCCATACTGGTGCCTGCCGACAATTGCGACATTGCCCGTATACCAGCCGTCTCCCAGGATGGCGCCTGCACAGTTGCTTCCTTCATGCAGCAAACCGGTAATATCGAAGGTCTGGTACTGCACCCGTATGTCATAATCCGTCCACCCGGGCGCAAAGCATTCACTTCCTGCCTTTTCCCCATTTATATAAAACTCATACAGACCCAGGGCGGATGCATAAGCTCTAGCCCTTTTTACCTTGCTTTTTACAATAAATTCCTTGCGCAGGAAAGGCGACGGAAGTCCTACATTGTCCGGTGCCTTATCAAATTTCGGATTGTTTTCGGGGGCAAGTCCGATCCATTTCCCCTCCCAGTTCCCTGTATCCAGATACCCGGTCTCCCACCAGGAGGCTTCACTGATGACAGAATCCGCACATTCACTGCTCCATACTTCAACCTTCCACCAATAGCGCATAAATGGTACTAAAGGCTTGCCTTCATATTCAATATGAACCGACTGATCGGACAGAACCTTCCCTGAATCCCATAAATCCCCCCGGTTTTCATTTAAAATCTCAGGACTGCTGGAAACCAGAATCCGGTAGGCTGCCTGCATAGATCCATGCTTTTCGGACCGGATCGCCCAGCTCAATCTCGGTTTCCTCTCGTCAATACCCAAAGGTGTCGTCATATATTCACATTTCAAGTTATAAAGTGTCATTTGACCCTGTCCCTTTCATATATGCATTGTTTATTTCTGTCGGATTTATAACCATTTCCGCAAATCAATGCTTGTAGTACCGTACAGCCCATGACTGCGAACACTTGCTTTCAATCCTGTTTCATTTGCCGCTCTGCTGACATACCTGCCTTCCAGAGGGTCATAATAACGAATTTGTATTTTATTAAAATTATCAATTGCTGCTTTCCCTTGTTCTGCCAACAGAATCATTCCGGGCCACAGAAACTCGGGAGATGACAAGTGGATTACAGCCTTCACGTTATTCAGGTGGAGATCCGCCACTTCCAAATCCAGAACTCCCTCC
>WSXU01000017.1 GCA_009773455.1 Bacteroidota bacterium
TTCTGTAGAAATACTCTTTGTCTTCAGGGGTGGTATCGGGGTCATCCAGCAGGCTGGTGAAGCCCAGGATTCCATTGAGTGGTGTCCTGATTTCATGCGACATATTGTTCAGAAATGCTGTTTTTAGTCTGTCGCTTTCTTCAGCTTTGGCAAGTGCATCGCGCAGATCCTGTTCTGCCTTTTTTCGCTGGATCGACAAACTGATCTGGTGTGAGACGAATTCAAGCACCTCAACATCCTTTTGCGAATAAGCCTCCGGATTGTGATAACTCTGCACCACCAATGCTCCGATGGCCCTGCCGTCAACAACCAACGGAACACCCAGCCATTCCTGGCAGATTTCACCAACAATTTCAAGTACACCCGATTTGTTGAGCTTTTCTATCTCTTCCCTGTCGGCCAACAAAGATTTATTGTGCCTGATAACAAAACCTGTGGCCGATTTCGCAGCCGGCCATTCCGGAATATTATCCTTTTCATCCCTGAAATAGGGTGACGAAAGCATGTCGGTTTTTTCGTCATAAAAAGCGATGTAAAAATTCGTTGTATCAAGCAGTGTACCCAGTTGTTCCCTGATGATCAGGAACAACTGCTCAAGGTCGTTCGTTACCAGCACAGCATTGGATATCTGAAAAAGAACCCGTTGAATGCGCTCAGCCTGTTTCCGCTCAGTTATATCATGACCTATCCCTACAAGTCCGCTAACCTGTCCGTTTTCGTCATGGAGCGGGATTTTGGAGGTAAGCATCCAGCGTATTTTGCCATCGGGATCCTTCACATCATCCTCGCTGTTGATGAGAGGCTTACCAGTCCTGATCACTTCAAGATCGTCCTCAAATCCCCTTTTGCCTGCTTCCGGTCCGATCAGATCTAAGTCTGTTTTTCCAAGTGCTTCCGACTCTTCATGCATACCCAGCAATTCCAGGTCAGCCCGGTTGGCTACAATTTTCCGGCAACCCGTATCTTTAAAGTATATGGTATCCGGCAGGTTGTCGATCAGGGTGCGAAGCAATATTCTTTCACGCTGTATGGCTTCCTCGGCCTGTTTGCGCTCGGTGATGTCGATGATCGAGATGATGCCGGCATGCCGGCCACGGTACAGAATACTACTCCCGCTGAGATACACCCATCTCTCGGCACCTCCTTTCATCTGAATTTTAAACTCATAGGATGGCACGGCAGACAAACCTTCCTGTCTCCTTTTGCCTCTTTCCCTGATCAGTTTCCGGTATTCACTGGAACTGATATCCCAGAAATTCATATTATATAATTCTTCAGCGCTATAACCACTGATCCGGGCTCCGGCCGGATTGGTGTACACCCAACGGTCATCCTGGTAGATCATGATCGCATAGGGCGATGATTCTGCCAGGGTTCTGAATTTGTCTTCACTTTCACGGAGTGCCTGTAGCGCATGTTTCCTTGATGTGATGTCCCTGACAATAACCTGTAATGCATTTTGACCCATGTACTTAACCGGCAGACTGATGATTTCCACATCAAAAACTTCCTTGTTCAGCCTGAAGAATTTCTCTTCTGCAAATTCAGAAGGAACACCGGTTTCCATAACCGTTTTGATCCTTTGCATGGCTTTTTCCCTGGAATCGGGGTGCACAAAATCCAGTACCGGAATGTTCCGGATTTCCTCAAAGGAAGAAGCTCCCAAAACCTTCAATGCTGCAGGATTGGCAAACAGGACCCTGTTGTCGGCGTGAACAACCACTGCATCCGGAAGGTATTCCACTATCTGCCTGTATTTGGCTTCACTTTCTTTCAGATCCTGCTCAGAAGTTTTCCGGCTGGTAATGTCACGGCCGAAAACCACCAGCCCCTTCCTGCTCCCATCGGTATTGAAGAGTGGTGTTTTAATGACTTCATAGGTTTTTAATTTACCATCTACACCAGGTATTTCCTCATCCTGAACCGACAATACCCCCTTTGTCCAGGCAATTTCATCCGATTTTTCACAGTTCATGAATGCCTGGTAATAGATGGGATGGGTTTCTGAGGCAAGTTCCGAATCCTTCTTGAGGTAATAATCAACCCCGGTAAGCCCGAACAACTCAAGGTCAGCTTCGTTGGCCTGTAACCAGCGGCCGGCACCATCTTTAAAGCAGATAATGTCTTTTGTTCCGTTGATCAGGCTCAAAAGCTGCTCCTCCTTGGTCCTAAGGGCTTCTTCAACATTCCTTCGCCCCGTGATGTCTTCGTGCTGAATAATCACATTGGCCAGTTTCCCATTCTCATCAAGTATCGGATATGCCTTGTTGGCAAACCAGGCTTTTTTCTTATCCTTTATCGCAATGTCCATGCTTTCGGCAGCTGAGGCGATATCAAAAAACACCTCCCATTCTGCCATCCTGTGATCTCTGAAAACGGTCTCCAGGGTTTTATCGATACCGTTCTTAATTATTTCCCTATCCCTGAATATGTTATATACCCTTCCTTCAATAGCTCCGGGATCGACACCAAACAATTCACAAAGTTTCGGGTTCACCCTTAAACACCAGCCTTCAGGATCCAGTATCTGCATACTGGTAGCTGATTGTAAAAACATTTGCTCGAAAAATCTGCGTTGCTTTTCGAGTTCTGCCTCCACCTTCCTGCGTTGGGTTATGTCTCTGAAAAACGACTGGTATGTACCATCAGGCATCAATCTTGAGTGCATTTCAATAACGACCGTGGAACCGTCTTTACGCTTCATCAGCCTTTCATTGATCAGGGTCTCTCCCTGATTCAGTTTATTGTAGTTCAACGGTTTGTGACTGAGTTCACCGGTGTCGAAAAGCTGCCTGATGTTCATCCCCAGCAACTCCTCCCGGCTATAACCAGTCAGTTCGGTTGAACGTGAATTCACAGTGATAAAATTTCCACCGGCATCACCCTGAAAAAAAGCATCTGTTGCCATTTCAAGCAGCATCCTGAATTTTTCTTCACTCTGCTTCAATGTCTCCTCTGCGATTTTCCTTTCACTGATATCCCTGAAATTAAAGGCAATCGATTCGATTCCAGGCATCGTCAACAAATTACTGATCGTACTTTCAATCCAGCGCCACGATCCGTCCCGGTTAATAAATCGATACCTGATGGTCGGTACCAGGGTGGGGTTGCTTATAACCTCGTTGATTGCACCCATCACCATCGGTAGATCCTCCGGATGGGTAGACTGATCGGGAGTTAGCGGCATTTCTTCGTCAACTGCATAACCGAAAATTCTTTTTGCCGACGGGCTGATGTATCTGAATTTCCCTCCCCTGTCGATCAGGGTAATTCCATCAGGGGCATTTTCGATCAATGACTGGAAACTGATATCATCAAATGCCGGAGTTTTCTGATTGTTGTTCCCGATGCTCATGCGAACGGGGTCAGATACTTTTCCTTTACTTTTCGTCATGATCTCACTTGACGTTGCAGGTTTTTGCAGATTTTTTTTCTTCATGGCAATAAATGGATAGTTACCGCCTGTGAGCGGTTGAGTAAGAACCAGATGACAAGAACAAAAGTGCAGAACAGGTACGGGTACATTTTACCGGGAATCCCCGAAAAATTCTGAAATAATTCCGATAAAAGTAGTAAAAACAGCTCAGGCCTGAAGTCAATAGGAATTAAAATTTAAAATCAGTTTGGGATTCCTCACTTCGTTCGGAATGACAGATAGTTAACATCTAGAGCTATGGATGGTGGCGGCTTTGCCACCACCATCCATCACCCATCCATCACTCTCCGGAAAGCTTTGTCATTCCGAACGAAGTGAGGAATCCCTGAAAAATCAGCCGGATTGTAATATAAAATCAAACATAAATTCCGGTTCAACAGACCCGATAGCTTTCAGTGGAGGTGCTTCACAGATATTTTCATAAAAAATTCAGTGGCACAAACTGATCATCCTGCAATAAAACGGCCGCTCTGCCGTATTAAATGGGTTATCATTATCTTTGCAGTCACATACCCAAACATGAATCACCTTTCAGGAATATATACAGGAGCAGTCGCATTGCTGATCATTGTCTTTTTGTCAGCCTCCTGTACAAAGGAAGAACCCATCGATAAAGATCCGGGGTTAAAGCTGGAATTTTCCGGCGATACCGTGTTTTTCGACACCGTTTTTACATCCGTTGGCACTGCCACCCAGATTTTCAAGGTTTTCAATCCGTCCAAAGACAGGATTATTATCAGTTCAATAGAACTGGCTCGGGGTGAAGCTTCTCCTTTCCGTTTTAATATTGACGGGATTGCATCAACCCGGATTACTGATCTTGAGATAGCAGGAAATGACAGCGTTTTTGTATTTGTCAAAGTCACCATTGATCCCGGTCAGGCCAATGCCCCTCTCGTCCAGAACGATAGTATTGTTTTCATTACCAACAACAACAGGCAGGATGTAAAACTACTTGCCTGGGGACAGGATGCGTATTTTTACAGGAACGGGATCATCGGAAGCGATTACATTTTTACTGCCGATAAGCCCCATGTGATTTACGGATTTCTTGCGGTGGATTCACTTTACACCCTCACAATTGAAGCCGGGGCCAGGGTTTGTTTGCACGCTGGTGCGATTTTACTGGTTTACCGTGACGCCACGCTTAAAGTCAACGGAACAGCCGAAAATCCTGTGATTTTTGAAGGCGACCGGCTTGAAGATTACTTCAGGGATATCCCCGGCCAATGGGGCAGGATATGGCTCTACGCCGGAAGTATTGACAATGAAATCAATTATGCCATCATACGCAACGGGGAAGTCGGGATTCATGCCGACACCACCGGCAATTCCCTCAACCCTACCCTGCGCATTTCCAACTCACTGATATACAATATGTCTGAAACCGGAATCCTTGGCCAGGGAACCAGACTGAAAGCAGCCAACTGCGTTATCGGGAACTGCGGCAGCCAGTCTGTGACACTGAGCCTCGGCGGAGACTACGATTTCAGGCATTGTACCATTGGCAATTTCTGGAACAGGTCATACCGGAAAGTACCGGCCCTGCTTCTGAACAACTATTACTACGATACATCAAACACAGTGCAGGTGAGAGACCTGACCAGAGCATACTTCGGCAACTGTGTTATTTATGGTGAAAAAGATGAAGAGATTGCCCTTGATCAGGATGCTGAAGGTGGAATTTTCAATTATCGTTTTGACCACTGCCTTTTAAAAACTGAATTGAACACTTCGTCTGAATTGAATTATATCAATTGTATTAAGAATGAAGACCCCTGGTTCAAAGACCCCTATATTTCATCATTTCAACCTGACACTCTCATATCTGCCGTTGTCGATAAAGGTTCCGCTCAAATTACTTCAGGTGCATTTATTAACCTGAATACCGACCTTGACGGAAATTCAAGGATCAGCGACACTGCACCTGATCTGGGTGCCTATGAGTTTAAAGAGGCTGTTCCGGCAAGGCGCAGACGTTAAACCAGTGAAGGATAAAAAAAACAGCCACCTGATTCAGTGGCTGTTTTTTTGGTGTTATAACAATTTATTTCTTCAGCAATTCAAGCATTTTTGCACCGATTTCAGCCGGCGAATCCACCACATGCACCCCGCATTCCCTGAGAATGGCTTTCTTTGCTTCGGCTGTATCGCCTTCTCCGCCGACAATGGCGCCTGCATGGCCCATGGTGCGGCCTTTGGGAGCAGTTGCCCCTGCAATAAAGCTGACCACCGGCTTGGTCCCATGCTCTTTGATCCAGTATCCGGCTTCAGCTTCCATGCCTCCACCAATTTCACCGATCATCACAATGCCTTTGGTTTCAGGGTCTGCCATAAAGAGTTCAACGGCATCGCGTGTGGTGGTTCCGATGATCGGATCCCCACCGATACCAATGGCCGTGGTCTGGCCCAGTCCGGCTTTGGTAAGCTGATCAACGGCTTCGTAGGTAAGGGTACCTGAACGGCTTACAATCCCCACAATCCCTTTCTGGTGGATAAAACCCGGCATAATGCCGATCTTGGCTTCACCCGGCGTCATGATACCAGGGCAGTTCGGCCCTATCAATCTGCTATTCCGGCTTTTCAGGTATTCTTTTGCCATCATCATATCCTTTACAGGAATTCCCTCTGTTATACATACGATGACCTTGATTCCGGCATCGGCTGCTTCCATAATGGCATCGGCTGCAAAGGCAGGCGGCACAAAAATGATGGAAACATTGGCATCTGTTTCCTTCACGGCATCGGCAACCGTATTGAAAACCGGACGCCCCAGGTGGAATTTGCCTCCCTTGCCCGGCGTGATCCCGCCAACGACATTGGTGCCGTATTCAATCATCTGTGAAGCATGAAATGTGCCTTCGGTGCCGGTAAAACCCTGCACGATAACCCTGGAATCTTTGTTGACAAGAATACTCATATATCGGATACTTTGGTTGTGCCTTCTGTAAATTTGACTCTAACAAGCAAAAAACGCTAATTTTGTTCAAAAAAGTGAGCAAAATTGCTTATTTTTAATGGTTCTTAATTCGATTGGCAGTCATTCTTTTGCCTCAAGCAAAGACGTACAGACGCAATGAAATGATTTTTAATAAGTAAAATTCAATGCTTATTTTTCCAATATCCTAAAAATCATAAGTTTAATATTTGTGACCGGACTATTGGAAATATCAGGCATTAAATATAAGAAAAAAGATCAGATGAACCCGGCATTGTTCAACATCAGCGACACCATCTGTGCCTTATCTACCCCGGCCGGCTCAGGAGCCATAGGTGTAATCCGGCTCTCGGGACCGGATGCCATTGCCCTGTGCCGGAAATATTTTCAATCGAAGAACAGCAACTTCGATCTTGAAAAAGCGGCTTCGCATACCATCCATTTCGGACGGATCAGCGAAAACAACACGCTTATTGATGAGGTACTGGTTTCCGTTTTCAGAAACCCACAGTCATACACCGGCCAGGACATTGTTGAGATTTCCTGTCACGGTTCGGTTTATATCCAGCGGAAAATCATTGAATTGCTCCTTTCTGCAGGTGCCCGGCTTGCCGAACCCGGTGAATTTACGCTAAGGGCGTTTCTGAACGGTAAATTCGATCTTTCGCAGGCTGAAGCCGTGGCTGACCTGATTGCCTCCAATTCAGAATCGTCGCACCGTTTGGCCATGAGCCAGATGCGGGGTGGATTTTCATTAAAAATCGGCGAACTACGCGCCCGGCTGGTAGATTTTGCCTCCCTCATCGAACTCGAACTTGACTTCAGCGAGGAAGATGTTGAGTTTGCCGACCGCACTGCCCTTTTCCAGCTGCTCGAAACCATCAGGACAGAAATTGATGGCCTGAAGTCGAGCTTTGCACTCGGAAATGTGATGAAACACGGCATCCCTGTGGCCATTGCCGGCAAACCGAATGTGGGCAAATCAACCCTGCTGAACGCCCTGCTGAACGAGGAACGCGCCATCGTTTCTGAAATCCCCGGCACTACCCGCGATGCCATCGAAGATACCATCAGCATCCAGGGGGTGACCTTCCGGTTTATTGATACTGCCGGACTCAGGCACACCGAAGACACCATCGAAAGCATCGGCATTGGCCGCACTTACGAGAAGATGAACCAGGCATCGGTGGTGCTGTATGTTTTCGACATCAATACCACCACCGAGAAAGAGATTGATGAAGCCATAGCCGATATCCGCCAGCAACTCGACGATCCCGGAAAACAGATTATTCCGGTGGCCAACAAAACCGATATGCTGCTGGCAGCCCCGCACTCCTTTAAAAAACTGGTTGAACTCGACACCCTGTTTGTCTCTGCCAAACGCGATGAAAACATCAACCTGATCACCGAACGCCTGCTGAAATCGGCGCACAGCGGCGAAACCAACGACCAGACCATTGTTTACAGCCTGCGCCACTTCGAAGCACTCACCCGTGCCGCCCAAAGCATTGAGAGTATTGAAAAGGGCTTTGCCGACAACATCCCCTCCGATCTGATTGCCATCGATATCCGCCAGGCATTGTATCACCTCGGTTCCATTACCGGAGAAGTGACCACCGAAGAGTTGCTGGGGAATATATTCGGGAAGTTTTGTATCGGAAAGTAATAATCATTCATTATTGGTGGCCAATCAGACCTCTTTGTGTCAACAATAACAATTATTTGTATAAAATACTGTCCAAGAGGAGTTGACCATCTCCGTTTAGTAGCCAGATTTTTTTTATCAGGCATCTTTCAAACATATTAAACATTTCAAAACATATTTGGAAATCAGATAAAAACCTTATTATCTTTGTAAATATCAGGCGTTGGCTATTCTCTGATCCGATGGTATTCATTTCCGATAAAATAGTTTGAGTATCTGATTATTTATCTACCATTTTTGTATGTTTTATAGTTTAAAGTTATTATATCCATGAAAAACACTCTGTCCTGGTTTCAATATACTATGCTTGTAATTGGAGCCACAGTAATATTCTCCCTCACATTCACACTGGTTGGACCAGCCTGCCATGCTGGTGAAAGACCATCCGGCCTTCTGTTACCACCCGACGGAAGTCCAGAAATTCAGGTTTCGGCATCTTCGATTTCAGACACTATATTTCAATACTACTTTGATCAGATTCTGGAATATACGGTCTCTGCTACAAATCTGAATTCCGATCTGGTATTGACCATTGAGACTTTTTCTCCTGTTTCGGGACCACCAATTACAATTTCCCTGACCAGAGAATCGGGTTATGGGGAACAAATTTCGATTGTTCCCGAAGGTGGAACGGTTGACAATACCACAATTTATGTGAAGGGTTATAATATGGAACCGGACCCCCCATATTTTCTGGGAGCAATAACGCATTCAAGCACCGGTGCCCAGGACGTAGTGGTTCCCGTTGATATCCTTGTTGGTATACCTCCCGTGGGGCCAACACCCGTGGCAACCATTGGGAATGTTATTTCTCTTCCCGAATCCAGTGTATTGATACCGATTCATGTCACAGACTTTGAATATATTGGCTATGCCACATATGTCATTGTTTTCAACCCTCAGGTAATGACATTCAGTGATATTACAAACAGTTACTTTGGAAATATGGTTTATTTTGATCTTGGAGAGCTTATTTCGCCAACAGAACAGGAACTGGAAATCAGTATCGGATACTCCTTTGAAGGACGGCTAATTGTCCCTGACGGAGAGAAGTTATTTGATATGGTTTTCACCTATCATGAAGGATGTTCCGGAATAAATTTTGTTGAAGGCTTTTATTTAACCCCCTGGGATCCATATGGCCGCTGGTTTATATATGAGCCTTTCGGCGATTTTTTTATCAACGGCTCTGTCGGACCACCTCCGCCTCCACCGGTCATCTCGGTTTCGTTAGCCAACAACTCATCAGTAACATATAATCAGATGGTGACCCCACCAACACCTTACCAGGTATCAGCCACCAACCTTACCAATGATCTTGTTATTGATGTTTCTGCATTATCCGGTTTTCCTGAAGGGTGTCAGTCTGAGATTTCGCTTTTGCCAAACCAGGCCTTTTCAGCACAACTTGTTATATCTCCGGTAAACGGCATGATCGATACAACAATATATATCATGCCGAATTATGGTACTCCATTCTATGCCAGCTGCAATTTAATTCATTCAAGCAATAACGCTGAAACCATCACACGCCGGGTTACCATTGAGAATATTTTTTCGTATCATTTCGCACCCGTAGTGACCATTCCGGATGTTCATGCTATTCCCGGATCTTTAATCAATATTCCGGTAATGGTTGAAAGCTTTGAAGATGCAGGAGTAGGATATTACACCATTGAATTTGATCCTACGGTTCTGACATATTCAGGGCTTGAGAATGTATATCCGGGCCTTATTGTTGAAAACTGCCCTGATTGCAATGATCCGGATTACTGCTTATATCAGACTGATAAGATTTGTTCTGAAGTTACGGGGATTGACCCTACACATAGCAGGATCAATATTCATTATTATCATGAAGCGATTTCTCATGGCATGTTGGTTATTCCTGATGGTGTAACCTTATTTGAACTAACTTTCAATTATTCCGGAGGTTACTCTGCACTCACTTTTACAGATGGTAATTACCTATACTGTGGAAATGGCATTCCCACAGATCCGGTAATCATCAACGAGCCCTTTGAAAATTATTATTTCAACGGCTCTGTTGGACCATTTCCTAAAACAGTCAGCCTGGAACTCAACCTCGAAGGGCTGTACAGAACAGCGGATGGCATAATGACACAGGCCCAGGGCCGCGCCTTCCCCGAAGGGATAGGCGACGAGATTACCATTGGTCTGGCTCACAGCAGCCCACCCTATGCCTTGGAATTTGAAACAGATCCTTTACCATTGAACAGGAACGGCATCTGCACATTTGAAATTCCCGGTACGCTGGATGGCAACCATTATGTTGTAATCAAACACCGCAACAGCGTTGAAACATGGTCAGCAAACCCGGTTGATTTCTCAGGAAATACCATTTCGTGCAATTTCACCTCATCTGCGGAATCTGTTTTCGGAAATAACCTGAAACTTTTGGGGAACAAATACTGCATATATTCCGGAGATATTAACCAGGACGGCATCGTGGATACAGGAGACATCACATTGCTTGATAACGACGCATCCTCATTTTCTGAAGGTTACATTGTTACCGATCTGAATGGAGATGGCAATGCCGATACCGGTGATATGACCATCATCGACAACAACGCTTCGGGATTTGCAGGCACAGTTAAACCTTAAATGTGAGAATAACAAATAATTACCAGATATTATTTACGGACTAAATCGATCAATTTCTCATCCTGACACCCTGCCGAACAGCAGTTCAAACTTCGTTCCTTCATTCTCAGAACTCTGAACATTACAGGCAACCCCATGTACTTTAAGGATTTTGGCCACCAGTGAAAGCCCGATTCCAAACCCGCTTTTATATTTTACGTTGCTCGCCCGCTTAAAGGGCGTGAAGATGTCAATCATCTGGTCCGATGGTATTCCAATTCCATCGTCGGAAATAATAATCTTAATGAATCTCTCCTCAATGATAAATTCGGTGATCACCTCCCCTTCCGAGAACTTGCAGGCATTCTCGAGCAGATTGTTGAATGCAATGGTCAGCAATCCGGGATTGCCCCTGACAAGCAGGTCATTTTCATTTTCAGGATAGGTGATTCTGAGCAGGATCTTCCTGTCATGATACCTGGATTTAACCTGATGAATAGATGTGTAGATCACCTCATCAAGGCGGATGTCTGAGAGCTGAATATTGACATCCCTGTTCAAATGGGCAAGCTCCAGCAGACTGTTAAGGAGATAATTGAGTTTCCTGACATCGGTAATCAATCCCGAAATATGCGTCTTGTATTCATCGGTTGTCCGCTCCCGGGTCAGGATATAATCAGACTCAATGTTCATTACAGTCAATGGTGTTCTTAATTCATGGGAGGCATTGGATATAAAGTCGGCCTGGTTCTGAAAGGAAATTTCAAGATTGCGGAGCATTTCATTGAAAGCGATGGCCAGCTGTGCTATTTCATCTGTCCCATTTCCTTCATCGAGCCTGCTGCTTAGTCTGGACGAGTTGATAGCCCTGATGCTGCTAATCAGCCTCGAAATCGGCCTGATGGCTCTTTGAGAAAAAATATATGACAGATAAACCGACAGGAAAGTACTGATGATCGAACTCCAGAAAAGCACATCAATGAGCTCCTTCAGGTTTTGCTTCCTGTAAAAATCAAAAGCCATGACATACACATAATATGTCCGGTTATTGAACCTGTGCCTGTAACCCACCCCGTCTTTTTCCCTTATTGAAAAGTAGGTGGCATCAGACTGCGGTATATGTTGTTTCAGAGCGCTTTCTGAAAGGTAATCGGGGTTATTGCTGTACACAATTTTCATGGCTGAGTCGGTGAGCACAATTTCCTCGTTTTTCCATGAAATGGTTGACTGATGGATCTTTTTCAGCAGGGTAGAATCCACTTCGGTAACATTGATAAGCAGGATACCGGTGTTCTTAGCCCTGTCGAGCAGATCATCCCTGAAAATACCGAGCTGGGATGAAGCCGAAAAATAGTAAACCAGACCGGCAAAAAACAGCAGAATTCCGAATACAATTAGGGTAAACTGGAGCGAAAGCTTTACTTTGATTTCCATGGTCTAAAGCTCCTTAACACTACAATAGAATCCATAGCCGAATTTTGTGTGAATCAGTCTGGGTTCAAAATTTTTGTCAATCTTATTTCTCAGGTAATTGACATAAACGTCAATGACATTAGTGCCCGGGTCGAAATCGATCCCCCATACCTGTTCGATGATATAGTCACGGGTAAGCAACTGGTCCTTGTGCTTCAGGAAAGTCTCCAGGAGCAGAAACTCCTTGGCTGTCAGGTCAATCCTCTTTTGTGAACGGGTCACGGTTTTTGTTTTCAGGTCAAGTTCAAGGTCGGCGATGGATAGCTTATCGCTGCTGACCACAACATCGGACCGCCTGAGAAAAACATTGACCCTTGCCAGAAGCTCCCTGAAATCGAATGGTTTAACCACATAATCATCGGCACCTGCTGTAAATCCTGTGAGCTTGTTGTCAGACGATCCAAGGGCTGTCAGCATGATGACCGGTACATTGAGGTCCGTTTTCCGGATTTCACGGCACAGATCAAAACCATTGATCAACGGGAGGTTAATGTCGAGAATGATCAGATTATAATCATTATTTTCCGTCATTTGCCTGCCTACATATCCGTCGGAGGCGATATCAACCTGGAAGCCGGCATCCTCAAACTGCTTTTTCAGAATGGCAGCCAGCCGCTGCTCATCCTCGATAATTAGTAATCTAATGTTATCCATATTGGCCTCAATTCACGGTAAAGTTAGCGAAGAATTTCCCGTGACCGGCAATTACTTCATGTCTAACGACTTTATAACCACATTCTAATGGAATTCTAATGAGCCCTGTCGGGCAATCAGGGTAATTTAGCTGCTGATAAACAAAATCTATTCATCTCATTTGTGCTGTTATGAAAAAGTCCGGTATTCGTGTTGAACTGTTGCTCTTCCTGATATTTGCATCGGTAATTACTGGTATGATCCTTATTAAGGTATTTATTCTTAAGTAATTACGAAATTTACCTGCTATTTTTTATCCAATCCGATGATCCGCCATTTCGGGTATAAAAGGAACCGGAGATTATTCCGGTGTCGGAAATATCTGTGTAACTTATTCTGATTCAGAATACTTCTTTGAATATTTCAGGTTGGAGATCCATTGACTGAATGGTTCCTTCAATGTTTTATTATCAAGAGCAGTCTCAGTCCATTTATACCAAGGAACTGAAATTTGGATTATTTTTGCAGATAAACTTTACGCTGCATGACAAAACATCTGTATACTGCTGCCCTTGTTTTTTGTTCCATCATAGTCAATGCCCAGCAACTCCTTCTGATCGACCGGGATCACGGGAACAGGGTGGTCAACGATTCGACCCTCACCATATCGAGCGCTGACCCTGAGATTGTTGACCTGACGATGTACTTCACCATGAAGAACAACACCGACCGCATGCTTTCGCTCAATCTGCGGAAAACGGTCCATATGGCGGCTGATTCGACCATCGACTATTTTTGTTTCGGCATCAAATGCTGGCCCGACACCGATACCACCAATTACCCCGATACCTTGCAGCCAGGGGCCGAAGATTACACCTTCGCCTCCCATGTGGTGCATTTCCGCCGTTTTGATATGCCTCCCCTGCCTTTCGGAAAAACAACCATCACCTACACCGTTTTCGATGATACCAGTTTTCCCGAACCGGTAGAAGCCAGTGTTACCGTCATATACAACCATCAGGCCGACCTGGGGCTGGATAAGCAGCGGCCCGCTGAAGCCCGGGTTTATCCCAATCCGGCCGGCAGTAAATTAAACGTAGTTCCCGGGGATGACTTCAGAGGATCCATGAGGATTCAACTCTTCAGCAGTCATGGTTTACTGGTGAAAACCATTCCTGTTACAGAGGAAAATGGCATGATCAGTGTTCCGGTTGAAGACCTGCAGGCGGGTTGTTATTTCGGTCGTCTGGAAAACACCGCGAATGAAACCAGGGTTTTCCGTTTTATAAAATAACATGATACTTTTCTGAAGGAAGATGCCTTTGATTAAAGGCCTGAAAGCTTATGCCTTGTAAATGAATATATGACAGGAATAGTATCGGAAACAAAGGTGGTGGGACGTACTGGTCCCGATAGCTATCGGGACGAACCAGTGACCTCATGCGTGTGAAGCATGCGCTCTGAACCAACTGAGCTAACGTCCCGGGAAGGGCAAAGATAGTAAGAACAGGTGGATTTACGATTTACGATTTACGATTTACGAATGACGCTTGCCCCGCAGAAGCGCAGCGCTGGCGGGGAATAACGCCCTTCGGCTTGGTTCGGCAAAAACTCACCAACCTTCGCTCAGGGTAAAAACTTGCTTGCCGCACATTAGGCAGGTGACGAATAAAGAAGCAAAGAATCTGAATCGAAACACAAAGTATCTCCTTACTCCTTACTCCTTACTCCTTACTCCTTACTCCTTACTTCCTACTGCCTACAGCCTACTTCTGACTGACCCTTTTTCTTCCTTGCATTTCCGGTAACTAATGATTATTTTTCAATCCGAAATTTGATTAAAAACTAATCATGTGCCGCAGATATATCCTTGCCAGTAAGCTTGATACGATTGAAAGCCGCTTTGGGGTCAGAGCATCTTTCCCCGATGGATGGGATCCCTCCATCGTGGTCGTGCCCGGTGATCAGACCTTAATCATTACACGGCAGAATCCGGGTGATCTGATCCTGTCGGAATTCGGTATGACACCCTCGTGGGCCAAAAGCAAAATGCAACTGATCAATGCCCGGGCCGAAGGTGACAAAAACCCTGGTAATGACCCGTCATTCAGCGGCTCCAGGGCCATTTTCCTCAAACCGGCCTTTCAGAAACCCTTGTTCTCACAACGTTGCATTGTCGTCGCTGATGCATACATAGAATGTTCATCCGGGATCCTTCCCAAACCATACCTTTTCTACCTGAGAGAACACAGGCACCCCATTGGTTTTGCAGGGCTTTTTGACATCTGGAAGAACCCGGAAAATGGTGCGTTGCTTCATTCATTTACCATTATCACTGTGCCAGCCAATTCGCTTGTCCGCGGCATGCCATTCTCCAGGATGCCGGTTATTCTTCCTTTTGGCCGTGAATCACGGTGGCTGAAACCTACCCTCAGCCTGGCAGAAATTCTTGGAATGCTGACCAAATATCCGTCGAAACTGATGAACGCTTATCCCCTCAGCGGAAAGATTCTTCAGTCAGGCCCTTTTTCAAAGGAAATCCTGTTACCAGCAGGTCAGAAACTATTGTCGGAAACCCTGCCTGCACCTCTTCCTCAACGGTCCTATTTTGAACATAAAAAGAGGACATAGAGATATATCCTGATGACCAGTATTGCGAAAATCCAAGGAAACTGACTACATTTACAATCGTAAGTCCTCTGTATGGCAGGGGGTTCTTGTAGAATTCGGTTTAATCTTTCAAGGCTTATACATATGGCTGGTTCCATTTTCTATAAATATCTGATATATAATGTATTATTACTTATAATTGGTACGCTGTCAATTGCGGATGCCGCTGCACGGGAGCTTAAAATAACCTTTCACATCCGGGGAGTCGCCGGAACCAATGTGAGCCTGATCCCATTGTCCGGGCCAAAACTACTGAAAAGTATTGCTGAAGTAAAATCGGTAAAAAGCGGGCAAACCGCCTTTCTGACTGTACCGGATGAATACCTTCCGGGTGAGTTTATTTTAAGGTTCGATTATAAGGAGAAGCAAGAAAGCACCCCCTACCCTTCCGAAAAGCACATCCTTATCGGAAGCCAGTCGCTGGAACTATGGGTTCATCCTATGTTTGCCAACAATCCCGACAGTACCTGGTTCGGAAAAGATGAAAAAGAGAACACTGCTTTCGCGCTTTTTACAAAGGAAAACAGCCGGCAAAAGGAGAAGATCGGCCTGCTTCAGCAGTTCCTGATGGCATACGATGACACAGGTTCGGATTTTTACCTGGAGGGTATCAGAGAATATGAGAAACGGCGGGTTGAATATAACAAATGGCTTGATGCCAGGACAAAGGAAGACAAAGCGCTGTTTGCCTCAAGCCTCTACAGGTTCAGTTATCTTCCTGACATTGCATGGACCGGCAGTGAAAAGGAGCGTCTGCTCAGCCTGATCGGCCATTATTTTGATGGCATTGATTTCAACGATCCGGTCATCACCAGAACCTCACAACTGAACGAATGGATGAACGGCTATGTAAACCTGCACGGTCAGATGGCGACCTCAATGGCTCTGCGCGATTCACTTCTTCCTGCAGCTGCCAGAAAGGCCATCGAAACGGCAAAAGCAGGACATCCACAGGTGTACGGCTGGATGGTTGACTATTTTTACCGGGGTTTCGAAAGCAATGACCTGCCGCAGGGGATGAAGGTACTTGAACCATATCTGAACGACCCGGCATGCCCTACTACCAAAAGAATGGAAATAGAACGCAGGCTGAAAGGAATGGAAACGCTTCTGCCCGGGGTTACGGCACCCGATTTCGTTTTAAACAACCGCGATAACATTCCTGTCCGGTTATCGGAATTCACGAAAGGGACTGGCTACATACTCCTGCTGTTCTGGTCAGCCGACTGCAGCCATTGTGCCGAAACGGTTAAAACGCTTTATCCCTGGTCTCTAAAGCCGGAAACCAGCAGCAAGCTGGAAGTGATTGCCATCAGCCTCGATGAAACAGAGGCTGAAATTACCGCATGGAACAACACGATAACCGGGCTACAGGGGTGGACTCACCTGAGGGCTAAGGAAGGCATCAACAGCAAGGTGGCGAATGATTATTTCATCCTTGCTACCCCGGTAATGATTCTGATTGACAGGAAAACAGGGAAAATAAAGGCATTGCCCGGGTCAACAGAAGAGTTAAATAATATCACAGGATGATGAAACCGGTAGTCAAAGTAATCGCATACCTGACAATTTTCAGCATCGCCATGGGCTTTATGGAATCGGCCGTGGTGGTTTATCTCAGGGCCTTATACTACCCGGATGGCTTTGTTTTTCCCCTGGTACCCCTTGACGGTAAGATACTGATCACTGAATTGCTTCGGGAACTGGCCACGCTCATCATGCTGATTGTGGCCGGCATCATCGCAGGAAAAAATTTCGCTCAGCGATTTGTGTTTTTCCTTTTCTGTTTCGCTGTCTGGGACATCTTTTATTACGTGTTTCTCTATCTGCTGATTGGCTGGCCGGCAACCCTTCTCGACTGGGACATCCTGTTCCTGCTGCCGGTACCCTGGATTGGCCCTGTACTCGCCCCCTGTCTGCTGTCATTGATGATGATTCTTATGATGTTGATGGTCACCTGGCTTCAGGAAAATCAGCGCATGGTAAAGTTTAGCAGGGTTGACCTGATTCTTCTCGTTTCGGGCAGCCTGGTCGTTATCGGATCATTTACCAGGGATTATTTCATGATGATTGCTGCCACCGATGCTTCAACAACAGGTTCAGGAATGATGGATATCCTCAGGAACTTCATCCCTGAATCTTTCAGCTGGCTGCTTTTCGGCTCAGGTGTATTGTTGCTGATGACTGACTTTGTCTTGATATTCTTAAGGAGTATGAATAAAATGAAACCATCATAAAGGTTTCGATTTACCGGATTCTGATACTTCCCACAGGCTTAAGAATGCTTCTGACAGATACTATAACACCTTATGAACCAAGCCTTTGGAATTAAGTACGGTTGATTATAATGGAAAAAAGTGTAAGGCCATTGCTGCTGAACTTACACGATTACTCTCCATCCGGCTCATAATGCACCTGAACAACACACCTGCTGATATTCCTGCAGATCAGTTCTTCGACCCGGTGTGAAACCTGATGCGCTTCGGTGATGGATAATCCGGGATCCACATGAATGGTAACATCCACAAAGTGATCGGCACCGGAAGTTCTGACCCTCAGATCGTGATAGGAACAAATATCTTCTGAATTTTCCAGAATTCCGGTTATCTGCCTGTGCATACTCAATGGCGCCTTGTCGAGCAGCGCATCGATGGCCCGCCGTCCGAGCCTGATTGAAACATAAGTTACGATTATGGCAACGCCCAGGGCAGCAACCGAGTCAGCAAGATGGTAGCCAAATCCCGCACAGATAAGACCCAGCAAAACAACAGCGGAACTCCAGATATCCGTCGAAAAATGAAGCGCATCGGCTTCCAGTGCCTGGCTGTTGTACTTTTCGGCCACCCTGGAAAGCGCACGGGAGCGGGAAATATCGATCAAAATGGATGAAATGACAACGATATAACTCCATATTGTAACCTCGATGTGTGTATTGCCGCTGATCAGCCGGCTGAATGCTTCATACACTATCCAGATACAGGTAACCAGCAGCAGTATGGTTTCGATCAGTGCTGAAAGGTTTTCGATCTTTCCATGACCATACTGATGGTTCTGATCGGCAGGCATATCGGAAATCATCACGGCAAACCAGGTAATTACGGCAGCAAGCAAATCGAGTCCCGAATGCATGGCTTCCGACAAAATGCCAAGACTTCCCGTGAGAATTCCGATAACCAGTTTGAAACCGGTAAGAAAAACGGCAGCAACAACCGAAAGGCCGGCCACCATTTTCTTTTCCTTAACAGCTTACGACATCTGAATCAAATCATTAACAGATTCAATCTTCGTCTTCACCTTCTTCACCTTCTTCCCCTTGTTCCCCGCCGTTTTCATTCATTTCTGTTGATCCGGCGTCACCCTCCCCTTCGCTCACCTGTATCGGAGGCCCGGTTATTACCATGATAAAAGCCACCAATGGTGCAAGGATCCATCCGGTTGCCAATATCTTCTGAAACCCGGTCAGTTGCGCATCTTCTGCTGAAACACCCGATTTGTAACCGGTAAACATCGATTTCAGCGAACTGTCAGACTTATGTATAAAAAGGTCTGCCAGGAGGCCAGCAAGGTGAATGATTACAAGGACAATTCCTGTCTGGACGAAAACTTCATGCAATTCCTTGAACTCGATGCCCGACGGAAGAGTCAGGGATTTGAACAGCCCCTGTCCGCCCTCCTGGGCCAGGGTTAGCATTCCTGTAACAGCGATGAGCAATACATCGAATATAATGCCAAGCATTACCAATGATGCCGGAGGATTATGGCCTGCATAAACATTGCCGGATTTGCCAAATCCCTTGATGAATCCTGAAATGGACTTAATCCCTATGGGGAAGTCGCGGAAACGGGAATAGCGGGGTCCGGCAAGGCCCCAGAGGATGCGAAATAGCACCAGGATTCCGGCAGCATATCCGAATGAAACATGAGCTGTAAGATATTCTTCTTCAGCAATATAAGCTCCAACGAGAGCCAGAGCCAGGGACCAGTGAAAAAAGCGGGTTGGTATTCCCCATACGTAGGTTAATTTTTTGTTTTCCATAAAAATCAAGGGTTGAGGCGGATCAATTAAGCCGCAGAATTAAAACGAAATTTTTATCTCACAAATTCACAATCCGGCTGAACCATTTTGTCAGGTAAAACAAATCAGTTACAGCACGAATAAACCATCAGGCAGATTTTGGCGGCTGCCAAACAGGTTTGGAAAAATCAGCGAATGAGAAAAAGCACAACAGATGTACCGGTTTGATAACCGGTTGACGATGCCTGACCGGGCAAATGCCGGAAGCCAATATCCAAAGGTGATCGTGGTTCTGCTGAAACTGATGATTAACGGAGGTAAGCGCAGAACTCCCCTGCAGGTCTACTTTACCTGAGAGGTTAAAATGCTCCATGGTTTCATCCAGATATACCTGCATGGTAAGGATGATAAGCATTACAGACAATATTCCCCTGATTTCGGACACGGCAGGCAAAGATACACAGATATTTCAGGTTCAGGGAACAGCAGGGCTTTGTTGAGCCGAATTTATACATGTTCTAAATTATTCCGGACCTTCACCCGGATTAAATATAGCCCATAAGGTTCAATGGATAACCTACCGGTGATCTGTTAAAAAGGATGTTTCTCCTTGAAAATATATCATTCAGCGAACTGCTTCGTATATTTGAAGGTGTCAATCCCATTTAAAATGGAAAATAAATTTCTTATCCGGAAGTCATCGGGTGAAAAACAGCATTATTCTGCTGAAAAACTCTACAACTCACTCCGGTTAGCCGGTGCCTCCGCCGGAGTGATTTCCGCCATCATTGAAGAAGTTGAAAAGGATCTTCCTGAAGGCATTTCCACCAGAGGCATTTATAAAAAAGCATTCAGGTTACTCAGGAGCAGACAACATTCGCTGGCCGCCCGTTATAGCCTTAAAAATGCCATTATGGAGCTGGGCCCTTCAGGGTATCCATTCGAAAAATTCATTGGTGAAATATTCAAAAAACAGGGTTTTAAGGTTAATGTCGGGGTTATCGTACAGGGCAAATGCGTAAATCATGAAATAGACGTGATTGCTACCGGCAGCAATGTGAACATTATGGCAGAATGTAAGTATCACAATATGCCGGGAAAGGTCTGCAATGTTCAGGTGCCTTTATACATACATTCCAGGTTTGAGGACATCAGAAAAAAAATGCAGTTGACACCGGTTTCCGAATTCAGTTCATTCGAAGGCTGGGTCATCACAAATACCAGGTTTTCTGATGATGCAGAAAAGTATGGCAGGTGCGCTGGTCTGCATCTGGTCGGATGGGATTATCCACAACAAGGCAGTCTCAAGGACCTTGTTGAGAATGCGGGATTGTTTCCTGTAACCGCTATTACCGGGCTCAATAAGAAGCAAAAACAGTTGCTGATTGACCGTAACATTATCCTCTGTATGGATCTTTACAGTCATCCGGAGTTACTCAGTCTGACAGGACTCAGCGGAAGCAACTTATCCAGGGTTATGAAGGAAGTTGAAGAACTGTGCTCCCTAGTAACACCATAGTCATTCCGCTTCAGCCAATCCTTTCATTCAGAATGGAAACCCGGTTTTCCTGCCACAAAACCCCGGACATCTTTCCTTTTTTTTAGTCACTGCGCATTGCCCACCTACCCATAAATTGAGAAGGTTTTATATGCTGAATGGTGATAAACCTGCCTTAATCTCTATGGCTGTTTTACTACAACCGACATCCTTGGTATGCATACCATTAAAATATGTAACCAGTTGATTTTCTTCACCGGAATTTGACTACCTTTGTAGGGTAAAAAACGGGTCAGACCATTTTTAAAGAATTGTCTGACAACGTTATGGATGGAAGATAAATTCAGGTGCGACACCTGTAGAATGGTAATATTTAATTTTTCGTTCTTTTTGCATCTTACTGATATTCATTTTTTTACTGCTGAACCTGAAAATCATGCTGAAAAACTCCGGCAATAAAACGGCCATTGCTTTCGGGGATGAGAAAATCTCCTATGCTGACCTGATCGGTAAGCTTGATCTGTTTGCCTCACTTATTCCTTCTGTGCCGGATAGGCATATGGTAATTTTTTCCGAAAACAGGCCGGGATGGATCTATGCATTTTATGCCATATGGAAAGTGAAAGGGGTTGCCATTCCCATCGACTATCTGGCAACCGCCTCTGAAGTAGCTTATATCCTGAAAGATTCTGCTCCATCGGTAATATTTTGTTCCGAAGCCAGGCGTCAGGTGATGGCAGAAGCAATTTATGCAGCAGGTATTTCTCCTGAGTTGATTATTATCGATGAAGCAGAAGCCTCCCCTTCAATACCGGTAGATACTGCTGACACAATTCAAACCGATCCGGAAGACATCGCGGTCATTATTTATACCTCCGGAACAACAGGAAGCCCTAAGGGTGTGATGCTTTCCTACAATAACATCCTCACCAATGTCAGGGCTGTGTCTGAATTTATTCCCATCTACAGGCCCGATTCCAGGGTAATGATCCTGTTGCCGCTGCATCACATTTTCCCTCTGGTCGGAACCATGGTTATCCCATTGTACCTCGGAGCAATGGTTGCCATCAGCCCATCGATGGTATCCGAAGACATAATGGCCACATTGAAAAACAATGCCATCACCATCATCATCGGAGTGCCCAGGTTGTATGCCGCCATCCGTAAAGGCATAATGGATAAGATCAAAAAGAGCGGGATTGCAAGACTGCTGTTTTACATCGCAGGAAAAGTAAATTCTCCCGGTTTCTCAAAACGTATATTTGGAACTGTTCACAATAAACTTGGTGGTTCTGTTGAGTTTCTTGTTTCGGGCGGTGCGGCTCTTGATTCAGAGGTAGGTAGGGATCTCCAGACGCTTGGTTTTGAGGTGCTTGAAGGTTATGGAATGACCGAAGCCGCTCCAATGATAACCTTTACCCAACCCCGCAGGGTAAGAATCGGCTCGCCGGGTGAAGTGATGCGTGAAACTGCCGTTCAGATCGAAGATGGCGAAATCATCGCTTCGGGACCCAATATTATGAAAGGATATTACAACCGGCCTGAAGAAACAGCAGAAGTGCTTAAAAATGGCTGGCTGTATACCGGAGACCTCGGCTATATAGACAAAGAAGGCTTCCTGTATATCACAGGCCGTAAAAAAGAGATCATTGTCCTTTCAAACGGCAAGAATGTTAATCCAGTTGAGATAGAGTCAGCATTGCTTGAATCTCCGCTCGTGAAAGATTGTGGTGTATTTCTCAAGGACAATCAGCTCCAGGTTGTTATTGTTCCTGAAATTGCTGAAGCTGACTCACCCGGCGACAGGGATATTGAGGACATTTTCAGGCATGATCTGATAGAGCCTTTCAACAACAGTGTTTCTGCATACAAAAAACTGATGAGGTTCTATCTCTCTTCTGAAGAACTTCCAAGAACAAGACTTGGTAAGCTTCAGCGGTTTAAACTATCAGATCTTGCTGTTGAAAAGGATGAAGAGCGCGAAGACACTGAAGAAATTGAAATACCTGAATTCAAAATCATCGCGGCTTATCTCCGGGAAGAAAAGGGGCGGAAGGTAATGCCCTACCATCACCTGGAGATGGACCTTGGCATGGACTCCCTTGATAAAGTTGGCTTCCAGGCATGGCTGCAGCAGAATTTCGGGGTCAACATTGAACCTTCAGAAATGACTGGTTTCGGTGATGTCAGAAAGCTGAGCGAATATGTGAGCGTCAACAAAACGCATATGGATGAAGGAAAACTCAACTGGACCGACATTCTGCGCGAAAAAGTCAACCTGAAACTTCCCGATACCTGGTTTACAGGAAGGTGGATGGTATATTTATCCCGTGGCTTCTTCCACCTCTATTTCAGGTTCAGGGCCAGGGGCGTTGACAACATTCCTGAAGGACCTTTTATTCTGGCGCCAAACCATCAGAGTGTTTTTGACGGTCTTTTTGTTGCAGCTTACCTGCGCAGCCATCAGATCCGTAAAACCTATGTCTATGCGAAGGAAAAACATATAAAGCAGCGCTGGCTTAAGTTCCTGGCCAACCGTAACAACATCATCATTGTAGATCTTAACCGCGACCTCAAGGCATCTATACAGAAAATGGCCGAAGTGCTGAAGCAGAACCGTAACCTGATCATCTTCCCTGAAGGAACCCGTACTTTGAACGGAAAACTGGGACAGTTTAAAAAAACTTTTGCCATACTCAGCCGTGAACTTAACATACCGATTGTTCCCGTATCAATCGATGGTGCATTCAAGGCCCTGCCAAAGGGAAGCCATTTCCCCCGCCCATGGACAAAGATCAGGATTGAATTCCTGAAACCGGTATACCCAGGCGATCATTCCTACGACACCATTTCACACCAGGTAAAAGACAGCATCCAGGGCAACCTTGATAAATAGTTTTCAAACTGTAACATAAAAAGAGAAGGCCGGCATTGATAGCCGGCCTTCTCTTTTTTATTGATCTGTAATTACCTGGATAAAACTACTTTGAATTGTTTCATTTCATCACGGCCAATGATCCTGATCATATAAAGTCCTGAAGGCTGATCATCAAGATTGATCGAATACTGATTGTCAGCTTTCTCCGGAATTGAGATTTTCCTGATTTCCTTTCCGGCAGCATTGTAAACCTTAATCTGCTGAACATTTTCAAAACCATTCAGCGATTCTACAAATACAACAGAGGATGCAGGATTCGGGTAGACCTGTATGTTTTCGGCTTCGGTTACAAGACCTTCAGCTTCCTTGGCATTCCGTTTGTACCTCAGTTTGGTGCTGGTGGTATTGGTACCGCAGCCATAAACAGTGGTCACCAGTTTAACCTGTCCCGTAAAGGTAGCAGTCCAGGTTATTTTGGCATCATCCCCACAGGCATCGTCCGAGTAAGCAAGGTAAGCATTCGTCGTCTTATTGCGCAACGTCATTTCTGAATCATAGGATGCCGAGGCCCCATCTGCCGAGCAATAAGAGAATACGTAAGTAACCCCTGAGGTAACATTGAAAGCAGTATACTCACCGGCATAGATTGAATTCTGCGTTTTCCATGAAGTGGTCGGGGTTAATGTGGTGCTGGGATACTGAACGGTACTGTTGCATCCCTGGGTTGCAGATGTTACACTGATTGCAATGTATCCTGTATTGTTGCTTTCGTTGCTCTCAGCTACCTGTGCATCGGCATCGGCAAAGAAAACAATATACCAGGTACCGGATGCTGTTGCCGACGGAATCGTCAGGATTTCACTAACAGCAGAAGTAGCTCCCGTTGCCAGAGAAACGACGGCATCGGTGGCCAGATAGGTATCGCCTGTGCTGTATACATTATCAGAGGAAAGATAATACTTCAGTGAAGAGGCAGCTGCTGTTGCTGTTCCCTGATTGTTTACCGTGCAGGAGGCGGTGGTGGTAGCTCCTGCTGTAACTGCGGTTGGTGAAGCAGCCGGAAACTGGACGATCAGGTCAGGGCTTCCGGTTGAGGAGGTCACAGAAATCTGGAAGTTCCCCACATTATTGTTCTCGTTCGATTCGGTTACCTGTGCGTCGGCATCGGCGAAAAACAAAATATAATAAGTCCCTGCGGCTGTACCGGAAGGAATGGTCAGAACTTCACTAACCGCGGCTGATGCGGCAGCGTTAAGCGCAGCAACGGCATCGGTTGCCAGCAATACATCACCAGCGCTGTAGGCATTGTCGGTTGATAAATAATACTTAAGATTCGATGCAACTGCAGCAGCACCTCCCTGGTTGTATACAGTACAGGATGCGGTAGTTGTAGCACCGGCCAGCACCGATACAGGAGTGGCAGCAGGGCTCTGCGTCACAAGATCAGGTGTTGCGGGGGCACTTCCGACCTGGAATGAAGCGATCCTGGTTTTTCGTGCGCTTGAAGTTCCGATATACTCGGTTGTAAACCAGAAAGTCCTGTCGTCGGAAGGATCCACACATAAACCGGCATAATCTCCCCAGCGGTTATAAGCTGTCTGGGAATAAGCTCCTGTTGTAATGGTCTGTTCCGTAAGATCAAGGGTTCCAGCTCCGGTGTTATAGGCAGTTGATGTCTGACCGGTATAACGGATACCCGGATACAGGGTTGTGCTCGAAATTGAGTATCCCAGCCCGATTTCATTCTGACCATTCAGCCGGATGCTTCCCATCCAGCGGGAATGCGCATCAGGAGCATAGGTCCCCGATTGCCTGAGCGACCAGGTGCCGGTGGTCCTGCGGAGTTCATACCAGCGGATACCGGCATGATCGGTATTGTCAACATCTACTGTATGACAGCAGACAAGGGTCTGGTAAGTTCCGAAATTCCTGTATTGCGGCGCATTCATAATCACCTGGGGAATGGCATCAAGTTCACGGGTGGTTCCCTGTTGTTTGATGTTGTCCCAGTTTGCACCGAAATTGCTGTCGAAAGCAGGAACAGTCAATTGCTGAGCCCTGGTAAAAGTTGAAGAGGCTGGTGTTGTCCAGTTAACTGCAAGTTCATAAATCCATAGTTGATCACTTCCGCCGGCGATGGCGTCATCGTTGATGGTGATAAACAGACCCGGGCTTCCGGCCGGGGCAAAAGCACCATCATTATCAACAGGAGGTACGCACATAAAACCGTCAATGGTTGTTGGTCTCCAGGCATTGTCAAAACCAACCATCTGGGCAGTCTGGCCCAACAACATCTTCTGGCGTTCAAAAACATAGATATCCTTCTTGGCTGCACCACTGTTGTTGGTTCCCATATAGTAACCATCCTGCCAAATACCGATTTTCTCATAATCCGGCATATCATCCACATCAAAGGAATACCTGTGCCAGGCTCCGGTTGGATCATTGGTTTGCGATACCGCAAACAGCATATAGTCGTTTGCCCCACAGATGGAGAATTCAACCACCAGCCAGCGGTCAGCCTGTTCATCATACAAAACAATCGGGTCACCATCGTTGCATGTTGCACCGGTAACGCTGCCAAAAAGCAGATTCAGATTGGTCGGCCCGGCCAGCAAAGTACCTGTTTTAGAATAGATGGCATACACAGAATTAATCGTCTGCATATAATGATTGGGACCTGCAGTACCATTGGCATCAGGTGGGTAATAAGGTGAGGTTTGCCCGTCGAACGATACAATCGGCGCTTTTGGTGCCGGGGAAGTACCCATTTTCTGCTGCCATGCAGGGTCATCCCCTTTGGGGAGAGCTGTTTCAGCATAAGGATAAGAACGTTCTCTCATATCCTCATTGCGGGGTTTCATGGCATCGATCTCCATTTTTTCATACTCATCGGCTGTAAGGGCCGGAAGATCGCGCAATGGCAATGACAAGCCATGATAAACGCCAACGCCTGTAATACTGGGTGATATGGGCTTATCCTGGGCATTTAAACCCAACGAAGCCATCAATAAGCATAGCAATCCTAAAAAGTAATTTTTTTTCATACGGTTGGTTTTTGGTGAATAACAGTTGCTGAAAACATGTAGTTCTCTGAATATAAAATTAACGAAAAAATGCCGGAAGCTGACAACTATTTAATACGGAAAATTGAAAAAGGTCATAATTGCCCCGGATAATAACTATATATAACTGATTTCCTTATATTTATAAATTGCCGCATTTTTAGCGGGATTTGTTAACAGTTTCTTCATCACCCGGATTATTATTGAATTCCAAAGGTTGATTTAACCGACTGCCTCTTTACCGAATTTGTAACTTTGTATACTAAAAATAAACTGTATGTCTGCGCCTGCCAACAATCAACCACTCCCTGTTTTCTCTGACATCATCAATGCCCAGTCGGTACTGAAAAATATCGTAAAAAAGACCCCGCTCGAAAGGAGTAAATCGTTTTCGGCCATGTCGGGAGCCAGTGTTTATCTGAAACTGGAAAACCTGCAAACCACAGGTTCATTCAAAGTCCGTGGAGCCTACTATAAAATAAGCAACCTGACGGCTGAAGAAACCAGCCATGGCGTGCTGTGTGCTTCCGCAGGCAATCATGCCCAGGGTGTTGCATATGCCGCATCAAAACTGGGTGTGAAGAGCACGGTATTTATGCCGGTTTTCGCACCACCGCTCAAAGTTATTGCCACCAGGGCCTATGGTGCCGAGGTTATACTTACCGGTGAAACCTTCGACGATGCCTTTGCAGCTGCTGTTGAATTCGGTGAAAAAACCGGGGCTACCTTTGTGCACCCGTTCAACGATCCTTTTATTATAGCCGGCCAGGGCACAGTCGGGCTGGAAATTTTTGAGCAATTAAGGGATGTGGATGATGTCCTGGTCCCCATTGGGGGTGGAGGATTGATTGCAGGTATTGCCATTGCCATGAAGCAACTCAATCCGAAAATACGTATCATCGGGGTTGAAGCCGATGGCGCGCAGTCCATGAAGGTTTCCATTGAAAAAGGTGAACCTTGCATACTGAATTCGGTTCATACCATAGCCGACGGCATAGCAGTTAAATCGCCCGGTAATCTGACTTTCGAGGTAACACATGATTTGGTGGATGAACTCCTTGTTGTGAATGACGCTGAAATGGCCAGAACAGCCTATCTGCTCCTTCAAAGGGCCAAAATTCTGGCCGAACCCGCCGGTGTATCTGCCATGGCAGCCGTACTTTACAATAAAACCGACATCATTGGAAGGAAAGTGGTTCCCGTGATCAGCGGCGGGAACATCAACATGAGTATCCTGGAACAAATCCTTGAAAAAGGGGTGATGGACGAAGGATACCGGGCACGGATCGCAGTGCTTATCCCCGATCAGGCAGGAATGCTGAAATCAGTTATTTCAATCCTCGAAAAAGTCAAGGCCAACATACACGACATTTACCATGAACGCTCCATTACCAGCGTTCCGATCGGTTATGTTCAGGCCACCATTACTTTCAATCTTCAGGATACCACACAGTTGCCAACAATTCTGGCAGAACTCGATAAAAAAGGATTGCACTACCAGGTGCTGAAATAAAATTCGGACAGAGAATTCAAGCAATACTTTTAGTGTTTTAGGAAATGTTTTATCTTTCGCTTTTAAAATCCGGCGCAGATTTCAGTTAAAAGGAAGTTGATTTTATAGGTTCCGGTTTAAACGGCTTTTTTAAAAGATTCAGTCTAATTTGTCCGGTGAATATACTCTGATCGAAACCCGGAGAAAATATAACCGCGTCCAGCCAGTATTCCGGCCAATACACAACGCCAGGAATTATCAGAATACTTAATTTACTGATAATTAACATAATATTGTATAGAACCTGTTTAAATTTATACACATGAAGCATTTGTTATCCGAAAATGACCGGAATTTTCTGGAAGGTCGTGTTGCCGAAGTCGAAAAACAAACCGGAACACAAATTGTACTTGCCACAACAAAACGAAGTGACAGTTATAATGAAATTCCCTGGAAGGCTTTCTCGTTGGGCGTTTCTGTCAGCGGCCTTATAGTTGTTCTCACAGGTCTGTTCTTTCCGGTCTGGGCAACCAACACTACCATCCTCCTGACTGTGGCATGGATACTTGCTCCGGGCATTTTACTTGCATTTATGACAACTGTATTCAGTTGTGTTGCCCGGTTATTCCTGACTAAACACAGAAGGGAAACAGAAACACTTCAATATGCCCAGTCCTTGTTCCTTTCAAAGGAGCTCTTTGGTACCAAAGAAAGGAAAGCTATTTTATTGTTAATCAGTGGATTCGAAAGACAGGTAGTCATTCTTCCCGATACAGGTATACGGAAAATGTCCGGCCCTGAAGCCATGGATAAATTAATGGCAGAAATGATAGTACAGTTGAAAAACAGGAGCGTCAGGAAGGCATTTGAAGCAGGGCTGAATGAATTGCAGATTTCTCTTTCCCTCAAAGGTGCAAATGAATCTGCCGCAAATGAGTTAACCAATAAAATCATCTCGGAGGATAGCAAATGAAGTTAAAACTCAGATCAGTCCTTTTTATAGCATTCATCTGTTTGCCAGGCCTTGCCAATGCCGTAAATGTACCTTTCCTGTCGGGAAGGGTTAACGATGAAGCACAGATACTTTCGGAAAACACTGTAAAATTACTGGGTGAAAAGCTGAAACTATATGAAGACAGCACAACCAACCAGGTTGTTGTACTTACGGTTCACTCATTGGATGGTGATAATATCGAAGATTATGCCAACACGGTTTTCAATTCCTGGAAACTGGGGAAAGCAGATCAGGACAATGGTGTACTGATTGTTATTGTTCCAGATGAAAGAAAAATGAGGATCGAAGTTGGTTATGGCCTTGAGCCCGTATTGACCGATCTTATAGCAAGTCGCATCATTCGGAATATTATGACCCCAAGGTTTAAAGAAAACGATTACGATACCGGATTGATTGATGGTGTTAATACAATTATTGAAGTACTGCAGGGTGGTGATCCTGGTATGATCAACGACACTTCTGAGCCTTCAGAGACATCTGAAAGTTCAGGTCTTTCGGATCTTGACAATAGCGACATGCCTTTAACCACGCGCTTCCTTTTTGGTGCTTTCATTTTCGGGATTTTGGGTCTGTTTACCATAGTGGGATTAATCAGCCCCGGAGCCGGGTGGTTTATGTATTTCTTTCTGATCCCGTTCTGGGCAATGTTTCCTATAGCTGTTCTTGGTGTAAGTGGAACCGTGATTCTCCTGGTCGTTTACATGATCGGATACCCGATCGTGAAACTGTTTCTGAAAAGAACAGAATGGTATAAGAAAGCTCAGCATGAGTTGAAAACGAAAGGAAAAACCTCCATCGGAGGATTTTCATTATCCTCAGGGAGTTCCGGTAGTTCATGGAGTTCCGGTGGAAGCAGTTCGGGAAGCAGTTTTTCTGGTGGCGGAGGCTCCTCCGGTGGCGGAGGCTCTTCAGGAAGCTGGTAAAACGGTTATTTCCCTGAACGGAGATCACAATGGCCGGTAATGAATTAAAGTAACCCTTTCTTTATCTGCCCTTTCAATTCTGAACTGCGGTTGTCATTCAGAAATATCGCTATCTGAATATTACATTCGTTATTAACCGTATGATTTTCGGAAAGGAATAAAACCTGAGACAGTCAAGGCCGGATGAGAAGTTTCTACTCAGCTATTCCTTACTTTTACACAACCCAATCTATATTTATTGTCTTATGGAAATCGCGCTTCTTTCAATCATCGTTCTCCTGACCCTGATGGTTATCGTTTTATTGCTGATTACACGGAACAGGAAGTCTTCCGACCCTGAGATTAATTCAAAAATTGAATTTTTAACAGGGAATCTCACCCGTCTTGAAAGTAATTTTAAAGAAGATTTCAGGCTTAACCGTGAGGAAAATGCGGTACTCAACCGCGATAACAGGGCCGAACTTGGCAATTCACTGAAAGAATTCACCCTCGAACTGCGTGGGAAATTTGATGAGCTGAAAGCCGAACAGAAGGAACTTGCAGGTAAAACTTTAGAGAGCCTTGAAAAAATTACCCTTAAGGTCGAGGAAAAGCTGAACTACCTTTCGCAACAGGCTGGTGATCAGAACAAGGAAATGCGTGAATCCATCGAGAAGGTCTTCAGGCAGTTCACCGAAACTTTTGACAAAAATGTGGCTTCTTTTAACGATCTGCAGCGCGAAAAATTCGGACAACTGGAAGAGAAGCAGGGAAAGATGATGGAAAGCACCGAGAAAAAACTTGAGGAAATGCGCGCCACTGTTGACGAAAAGCTTCAGAAAACCCTGAACGAAAGGCTGGGCCAATCTTTCGAACTGGTAGGCAAGCAGTTGGAAAGCGTTCAGAAAGGTCTGGGTGAAATGCAAAGCCTGGCCCAGGATGTCGGAGGTCTCAAAAGGGTACTGAGCAATGTGAAAATGCGCGGAGGATTTGGTGAAGTGCAGCTTGCCATGCTGCTCGAACAGGTGCTGGCCCCGGAACAATATGAAGCCAACGTCAGGACCAAGAAGAGCAGCAATGATGTGGTAGAGTTTGCCATAAAACTACCGGGTAAGGATGAAATTACCGGCAATGTCTGGTTGCCGGTAGATGCCAAATTTCCTCGCGATGCCTATGAGCAGCTTCAGAATGCCTATGATTCGGCCGATCTGATCCAGATTGAAGCCGCACAGAAAATCCTTGAGGCCACCATCAAGAAAATGGCGAAGGATATCAGCGAAAAATACATTGATCCACCTTACACTACAGACTTTGCCATCATGTTCCTGCCGTTTGAGGGCATCTATGCTGAGGTGGTACGCAAAGCCAGCCTGCTCGAAGAGCTGCAGCGCCAGTATAAAGTGGTGGTTACCGGGCCTACTACCCTGGCGGCAATACTGAACAGCCTGCAAATGGGATTCCGGACGCTCGCGATTCAGAAACGCAGCAGCGAGGTGTGGAAAATTCTTGGGGCAGTCAAGAAAGAGTTTGAGAACTTCGGGGGTATGCTTGAAAAAGCCCAGAAAAATATCCAGACAGCCAGTAACCAGATTGATGAGGTCATGGGCAAAAGGACCAGGGCCATCCAGCGGAAACTCAAAGGGGTTGAAGTATTGGGTGAGACCGAGAGCCAGCTGCTGCTTTCTCCCGATTCTGCTGAATTCGATAGTAACGAAGAGGAGAATGAAACAGAATCCTGACGCTTAAAGATATTCGTAATCTTTTACCTTCTGTTTTTACACCGTTTTAACCTTTATCGCGATCTTCCTCACCTGTTGCAAACCACCGGTTTCGATGCACGGCATGTGAATATCGGTCGGAAAGAAGACGGCGAAATGCCCTGCAGTAAGTTCGAATCCGGCAGGGTGACTTTCATAAAACAGGATATCTGCTTCCTCATTGTATGGAACAGAAACAACCTGATTCCCCAAAGGTTCCCAGCCTATCCGCTCCTTACCTTTCACCATTACCTGGATGTCAGTAAATATCCTGTGCGATTCCGGCCTGCATTCCGGTTCCGGTTTTGTTGTGTATTCGCTGACCAGTGCAAAAACATCCTCTCCCATGATTGTATGACAGCCGGGTTCAATTGTTTCCTGGTCGGTTTCATCCAGCCATTTGAAAGCCTGGCTGAAACCAGGGTTCAGTTTGCTGTATTTTAATGCGTTGTTTAAATGATCCAGTATCATTGATCAGGGTTTGGGATATCAGAAGAAACTAATCAGTAACATCACATTAAGCATAGTTACGATACCACCGATCAGCAGCAATACAACATTGAACCTCTTGCTGTTGGCGTATTCCTTCATTACTTTTTTTGAGGAAGTCAGGTATATCTGCAGGAAAATGGTCACGGGCAACTGCATACTCAGAATCATCTGGGAATAGATCAGCCCTTTAAACGGATTGGATATAAGAAATATAATCAACAGGGCCGCGATCAGTGAAATGGCCACACCCAGCCGGGAATGGTTATCCCTGATATCGAAGGGTTCATTGTAAATTCCGGCAAAAATTGAACCTGCAGCCATGCCCGATGTGATGGTGGACGATATACCGGCAAACAACAGGGCGATGGCGAATATGGTTGCGGCATTGCTGCCCAGCAATGGCACAAGCATATTTTTAGCCTGCTGCAACTCCCCTACCGGTTGTCCCATTTTAAAGAAAGTGGCAGCCGCCAGCAGGATCATGGCGCTGTTGATTCCCCATCCGATGATCATCGAGAAAAGGGTATCAAAAAACTCATAATCCAGTTGTTTGCGGATCACTTTCTTATCCTCAAGATTCCATTGCCGGCTCTGGATGATCTCAGAATGTAGAAACAGGTTATGCGGCATGACTACTGCCCCAAGCACACTCATGATGATCACCATGGAACCCTGCGGGAAAGAAGGAACAACCCAGCTGTAAGTCGCCTGTCCCCAGTCAATATCAACAAGTGTAAGTTCATAGATGAATGAAAGGCCGATGATCGAGACAAATCCGATGATCCATTTCTCAATCATCCGGTAAGAGTTGGTAAACAGCATTATTCCGACAAAAACCACCGCCAGGATGGCGCCGATCCGGATAGGGATATCAAACAACATGTTCAGGGCGATGGCAGCGCCCAGTATTTCAGCCAGAGAAGTTGATATAGAGGCCATGACAGCCGACCCGAGCACAGTCCTTGAAAGCTTCTTTGGAAGATATAAAGTGGCAGCTTCAGACAAGCACAAACCGGTAGCTATTCCCAGATGGGAAACATTGTGCTGCAGGATAATCAGCATGATGGTCGACAGGGTGACCATCCAGAGCAGCGAGTAACCATAATCAGCTCCTGCCGCAAGATTTGACGCCCAGTTGCCGGGGTCGATAAAACCAACTGTAACGATCAGCCCGGGACCTATATACTTCAACAGATCGAGTGCCCCGTAACGGGGTTTGTTTTCTTCAATGAAAAGTCTCTTTATCCTGCCTCTTATATCCATAGGGATTTCTGATCGGACTGTTTTGAAAAGGCTTCAGTCCTGAAACCGGCACTGAACAGTCGTTTCACTGCAAAAGTAAACAAAAGGATGCAGCTTAAGTTTAAAAACAAAACATGTAAATGGTATATTTCTGCCATACATTAATATTTTTTTTCATTATTGTCCGGTTTATTTCAGAAAGTACTAATGAGATTCTTCACTTCTCTTTCCCGCACATGCGGGATTCAGAATGACAATCTGTTATGGTTTGAATAAGGGGGCTTGGTTGCGGCGAAACCGCAACCAAGCCCCCTTCCCATAAGAACTATGTAAATCAAAGTCATTCTGAGCATTAGCGAAGAACCGATCCGCCTGAGGCGGAGAGCTCACCGAAGGTAATCTCATAATTTTACCGGACAACAATAATTATTTTTTCTGCAATCTGACAAAAATTCAGCAAAGTCAACTGTATACCTTTTATTATGATATTTCGGCTAAAGAAGATTATACTGAAATCATTTTAAAAACTTAAGAAGTCCCCGTATATTTACTCACAAATTATTCCAAATATCATATGTTATGATGAAAAAATCCATTCTTTTTATCGCGGTCACGCTGTTATATACTGCTGTTACCGGCCAGACCAATGAAGTTAAACCGATAGATGTTGAGGTATATCAGCTGGATAACGGGCTTACGGTCATCCTTAACGAAGATCACAACCTGCCCCAGGTATTCGGAAGCATTGCGGTTCGTGCAGGAGGCAAAGACGACCCGGCAGGGGCAACCGGAATGGCCCACTACCAGGAGCACATGCTTTTTAAAGGAACCGAAACGCTGGGCACTACCAGCTGGGAAGCAGAAAAGCCACATATTGACAGTATTTTCAGACTTTATGATGAACTGGCAATGACCAGTGATCCGGATGCGAGAAGTATAATTCAGGAAAAAATCAACCAGGAGTCACTGAAAGCAAATGAATACGCCATCCCCAACGAACTGAGCAACCTGATAAAGAGCATCGGGGGAACCCGCTTAAATGCCGGAACAGGGCCCGATGAAACTGTGTATTATAATGCTTTTCCACCCTCCCAGATTGAAAAATGGCTCGATTTATACAGCCATCGGTTCGAAAAACCTGTTTTCAGGTCGTTTCAGGCCGAACTTGAAGTTGTGTACGAAGAAAAAAACATGTATTCTGACCAGTTTGTATTCCCGCTTATCGAGAACTTCAACAGGAGTTTTTTCAAAAATCATCCCTATGGACAGCAGACATTGATCGGAACGATTGAAGACCTGAAGAACCCTTCCCTTTCTAAAATGTATGATTTCTTCAAAACCTGGTATGTCCCCAACAATATGGCTCTGATCCTGGTGGGCGATTTTGATAAGCAGCTTGTAAAACCCATGATTGAAGAGAAATTCGGGAAGTGGACCCGGAAAGAACTACCCGTGAGGAAAACCTGGGAAGAAAAGCCATTCAATGGAAGGGAGTTTGTTGAAATGAAACTGAGTCCGGTAAAACTGGCTATACTTGGTTTCAGAACAGTTCCTGCAGGTGATCCTGATGAGATACCGCTGAAAATCTGTAACGCGATTCTCTCAAATCAAAGCGAAACCGGTCTGTTTGATAAACTCGTACTTGAAAATAAACTGATGGCAGCCCAGATTCTTGAAATGCCTTATAATGACCATGGGGTAAGCCTGGTACTGATGGTACCCAAGATACTGGGGCAAAAGCTGAGCAATGCAGAAGAATTGATCATGAATGAATTAGCCAAACTAAAAAAGGGTGAATTCGACTCATTGATGGTTGAAAACATCAAGCTGGAATTGTACAGGGATTACCAGCTCCAGATGGAACAGAATGAGCAGAAGTCACAGATGTTCGCCGCTGCTTATGGTCGTAACCAGACGATAACCGATCTTCTTCGCTACCCTGAACAACTACTTGGAGTCACAAAAGCCGGTGTTATTGAGATTGCAAACAAATATTATGGTGACAATTACCTTGCATTTTACTCAGAAATGGGTTTCCCGAAAAAGCAGAAAATTGAAAAACCAGGTTACAAACCGCTTTCAGCCAATAAAACAGCTGAATCTGAATATGCACGGAAATTCCGGAGCATTCCTGTAACGAACGAAAAACCAAAATTCTTCGATTTTGAAAAGGATGTTGATCATGTCTCAGTATCAGACCAGATGAATATTTATACTGTGAAAAATCCTGTCAACGATTTATTTACGCTGAAGCTGAAGTTCAAAGTCGGCGATCAACACTTGCCTGACCTTAAGTATGCTAGGGAAATGATGAGCTTTGCCAGCCCCGAAGGTATGACACTGGATGAATTCAAAACCACCATGGCTTCGTATGGCTGCACCTACAGCATCAGCGGAGATGAAAGTTATACAACAATAGAAATAACAGGACTTGAAAAAAGTTTCAGCGAGGCGTTGAACCTGATCAGCCGTTTGATTGAAAAACCAGTGCTTGACCAATCCAAAGTAAACATTCTGTTTGAAGGAGAAAAGGCCAACCGAAAGATCGAGCGCAGCGAACCGGACAATGTAGCAGCAGCATTGTACGCGTACATCACATATGGCAACAAATCTGAATTTCTTGACAGAATGAGCCTTGCCGGAATAAAGGAGCTTCAGGCTCCCGGATTGACCGACGCTTTTAAATCTGTGGCAAAATATGGTGTTGAAATTCACTATGCCGGAAATGCTGAACCCAATGTTGTTGCTGATTTGTGCAAATCTGCGATTAAAAACATCGGGAGCGACAAAGTTGAAATCCCTTTTGTACCCGATTTGCAGCAATACAGTGAAAACACCGTTTTCTTTGTCAACAAGAAAAAAGCCACCCAGAGTAAAGTTTATTTTCTTGTCAATGGCTTTCCTTACAGCCCAGAATTACAGGCAGATATTAACGCTTTTAACATGTATTTCGGTGGCGATTTTTCAGGATTGGTTTTACAGGAAATCAGGGAATACCGCTCGCTGGCCTATACTGCAGGTGCCAGATTTGTTCCGCCAATGTTGAAAGGAAAAGAGACCTATTTCTCAGGATATGTCGGAACACAGGCCGATAAAACCCTCGAAGCTATGGTGGTTTTCGATACCCTGATGCATCATATGCCACTGAAAACAGAACGGACAAAAATGATCCGTGAATATCTGATGCAGTCCTCTGTGAGCGACAGGCCCGGGTTCAGAAACCTGAGTGAACATATGATACGGTGGCAGAACCTGGGTTTTACCATGGATCCGGCAAAATATCTGAGGGATGCTTACGAAAACCTGGAATTTGAAAAGATCAAAGAATTCTATCAAAAGCATCTTGAATCAAAACCGGTTGTCATCTGTATTGTAGGTGATAAAAGCATGATTGACATGGACAAGTTGAGTAAATTCGGGAAAGTGGTCTTTGTAAAGGAAAGCAGCTTGTTCAGCAAATAAAATCACCTGAGGCGATCAACCGGGGATTTTGGTATCTGCGATAGCTTCGTCTTATTGCCATGAAACCGGGAATTTATCCGGGATGATTATTGATTTTATCATCTGTATATAAAAAATCCGTCTGACCATGTAACAGACGGATTTTTAATTTATTTGCCTTAAGATTGTAATATCCGATATCAATTTATTATAACCAATCACACTTCTTTGATCTCATTTTCTTTCATAAGCATTGAACATTTTTTGTTCTAGATTGTATTAATTACAACATAGTAATATTTATTACCTTAAATTAAAATTAACAATGGAATCTCATCCGTCAATCATCAGGAAACTGAATGCAGCAGGGCTTAGGATTACCCCTCAAAGGGTATCTGTATTGCAGACGCTGATGAAACTCAGGAGTCATCCGACGGCCGATGAGCTGTACACCGCTGTCTCTTCGGTTATGCCCGGACTCTCCCCTACCACGATCTATAATACCCTGGATACTTTTGCTGAAAAGGGACTGGTAATCAGGGTAAAGACTGAAACAGACGTGATGCGGTATGATGCCAATACCGGGCATCATCATCATCTGTACAGCCGGGATTCAGACAGGATGGAAGACTACACTGACCCCGAACTCGACAGCCTGCTGGCAGATTATTTCAGCCGGCGGCAGATTGAAGGATTCAGGGTGAGCGACATCCGGCTTCAGCTGATGGGCGACTTTGATGTAAACAAACAACAAAAAACAAACAACAAATAAATTATCAAAAAATGAAAAAGATGAACAGAATAGGTCTTGATGAGGCCGGATCGGCTCAGCTGATCGAAAAACTGAATGATCTCCTGGCCAACTACCAGGTCTTTTACCAGAATGCCCGCGGATTTCACTGGAACATCAAGGGGGATAAATTCTTTGAACTCCATCTGAAATTTGAAGAGTTATACAACGACCTCCAGATCAAGATAGATGAAATCGCTGAGCGTATCCTTACGCTTGGCGGAACGCCCATACATTCATTCGCAGGATACCTGAAGACAGCCGAAATCAAGCCAATGGAGAATCAAACCAACGGACCGGTCTGCGTTGGGCATATACTTGATGCCTTTGCGATTCTCCTGGTGAAGGAACGCGAAATACTGAATCTGAGTGCCGGACTCAACGATGAAGGCACCAATGCCATGGCCAGCGATTACATCCGCGAAAAAGAGAAACTTGTCTGGATGTACTCGGCCTTCCTTGGAAAATAGTGAATTACCAGGCACTTACATCTGTTTATGGACTTCCGCAATGGATGATCACTGAACAGATGTAAGATTGCCATGGCCAACTCAACCAACACAATCAGCGTTTCAGTTTCAGCAAAAGATGGACATTTTTCTTCCACACTCAAACACAACAGACTGTTTACCGGTTATATTATCCCATCTGCTGCATCCTCCCTTACGGACCCTGGCAGGTACTTTTTTTGAACCCGCCCAGAGCGGTTAATCTTTAAGCCAGCCGCAGGCTGGAAAACTTTAAACTTTGAACCGCATGTTGCTGATAAACTTTGATCTTTAACTTTGAGCTTTAAACTTTGAACTTTATACCTGGAGCTTTAATCTTATAAATTATGAAATACATCGGAGCCCACGTTAGTGCGTCAGGAGGCGTTGAAAACGCCCCTGTGAATGCAGCTGCCATCGGTGCAAAAGCCTTCGCCCTTTTTACCAAAAACCAGCGTCAGTGGGTCAGTGCTCCTCTGACGGAAACCAGTATCGCAAAATTTAAAGAAAACTGCATCAAACATGGGTATGAGCCATGGCAGATATTGCCACACGACAGCTACCTGATCAACCTGGGACATGCCGGAAAGGAAGAACTGGCAAAGTCGAGAGCTGCTTTTCTCGATGAAATGCAACGTTGTGAGCAGTTGGGCCTCGACCGGCTCAATTTCCACCCCGGCAGCCACCTGAAGCTGGTCACTCCGGACGAAAGTCTGAAAATCATCGCCGAATCGATCAACATCACCCTTGACAAAACCAAAGGTGTGACGGCTGTCATTGAAAATACGGCAGGCCAGGGAACCAACCTCGGTTATGCATTTGAGCAGATCAGGTTTATCATCAATCTGGTTGAAGATAAGAGCCGGGTCGGGGTCTGCCTCGACACCTGCCATACCTTTACCGCAGGCTACGATTTGATTACTCCAGAAGGATACGATGAAACCTTCAGACAATTCGACAATATCATTGGCTTTGGATACCTGAGGGGTATTCACCTCAACGACAGCATGAAGCCGCTGGGCAGCCATGTCGACCGGCACGACAGCATCGGAAAAGGCTTCCTGGGCAATGATGTTTTCAAACGAATCATGAACGACCCGAGGTTTGATAACCTGCCCATCATACTTGAAACACCTAATGAAGACATCTGGGCAGAAGAAATAAGTATGCTTTACGGAATGGTTGATGGATTGTCTTAAACGAATGATTCTGCAGCGGTAACAACGGATTTTGCGTCCCCGCTTTTTATACCACCCACGACCTTCTTTATTTCCATAAGAGATATTACAGCTCCTCCTACAATGCTTTCTGAAATTAGATTAATGTAATCCGGCTGACTTTTGCCGGATTTCTGCTTTCAGTGGTACATATTTCCTTTAACGGGACTTTAATCAGAAAATAATATTATCGGACCTGACATTTTCACCTCCTAACAGGGGAAATTTCGAGGTTATTGTATTGAAAAACTGTAAGATAGAAATCTTTGAAAATCTACACAAGAAAGAATTTCATTTTTATTGGAAATCAGGGCAAATTAATATTCACATACGGAAAATCAGACAATTTTCATCCGTACATTTGAGTAATGCTCTATGCTTAATAATGAATTGAAATTATTATTGTCCGGTAATTTTCTAAAGTTACTATGTGATTCTTCACTTCACTCCGTTACGTTCAGAATGACAAATCATTTGTTTTAGACGATGTGGGGTAGGTGGCGGTTTCGACACCTACCACCCCCTCCCTAATATCACACTCCTGAACCCTTGTCATTCCGAACGAAGTGAGGAATCTCTGACAAATTAGCAGGATTATAATGATAATATAACCAATCGATCATGAAAAACTCATCACTTTTTTTGTTGCTATCCCTGGTCTTCTCCTTCGTAGTTTCATCTTCTGCAGCCCAACAAACCGTTTTCAATAAAGTATACTACGATGATATGTCCGGGTTTCATACCCTGGGTTCCGACATCATGCCCGACCATGGTTATGTCATGGTTGGAAAAAAATATGACAACAGCGGACATATTATGAAGATTGATTCATCCGGAAATGTAGAATGGACAAGGCAACTCAGCAAACCAGATCATTATAGTGAAATAAACGACGTAATCAGCAACCCGGATTCAACGATTGTAACTGCGGGTTTAGTAAATACTTCGTCGGAGCCCTTGCTGAATATAGTTAAATGGAGTAAAGCCGGGGATACATTATGGACAAGAAATCTGGATGGATTGGCTTCATTTTCATCGATCAGTATCAGGAGATCATCAGCAGGAGGTTATTTCATTACTGCTTCAAACCAAAATTTTTATACACTTTCAAACAATACATCACAGATACTGAAACTTGATATAAACGGAGAACTGGTTTGGTCAAAGACCTATCTATCTGATGATTACCTTATTTTTTTAAACGCAATTGATGAATTGCCTGATTTTAGTCTGATTTTAGCCGGATACGTCAAAAACAAGGAATCCAATGAATTTCATTTATTCATCTCCCATACCGATGAAGCCGGTATTCCTTTGTGGTCTGAGATGCTGGAAAACCCTGAAGGATTTACATATTCCGAAGCATTTGATGTTTCAGTTACTCCTGAAGGATTTGTTGTTCTGGCAAAGGTAGCAGACAGAACAAGTCTTATTAAGACAGAATTCACCGGTACTCCTCTCTGGTCCAGAACATATTCCTGGTCTGGTTGGTCAATGTGGACCGACACGAGTGGGAAAATCACCAGGTTGCCGGATGGAAGTTTTATCATTGCCAGTGTAGGTTATATGGGTGAAATTACGAAAACTGATACATCAGGTTTCCCGGAATGGGTTCAGTCTGTTTTTATGGAAATTGTCGATGTGGTTCCATCCTCTGATGGTGGCTATACGGCATTCGGGAATGGCCCTATCCTTGGGGTTAAAACTGTTCCCAACTATATCCCCCAAATCGCAGCCTATAAAACCGACAGCGAAGGAAATGGTGGCAGTTGCGTCTATTCGCTTATACAGGAAATGCAGAATTATACAGCAACATTCAATTCTTTTAACATAGAGGCTTTTGATCTGGGGGCTGTATTAAGTTCAATCATAACAATCAACAGCTTTCCTGTTTTGGTCGAAGACACCTGCGTTGCATATGTAGGCGGGGTTAATAACCAGGAACCGGATAACAATTCGTTGCGAATCTTCCCGAATCCTGCAACTGACGTTTTCTCCATCGAAATCCCGGTTAATAATCCAAATAACTATGGACGTCTTGAAATCATCAGTGAGGAAGGCCGGTTGGTATACACCTGCAACGATTTCACAAGCCTCAGCAATGGTATCAATCCTGGATATTTTCCCGAAGGAATTTACCTGGTCAGGCTGATTTCAGGCAACAATGATTATACCGGAAAGCTAATGATCAGGCATTGATTGTATCCCGGATTCCTGTAACCCGGTATCATTATAAAACCATTAACAATCAACATCCTTACCTTCATTTTCAACCGGGCATCTGCACTACAGTATACAGATCCGGGTAACCAACAGAATAGCAGCAGCCCGGTGAAAACCAGGTTACCGGTTCGCTAAAAATCGTAATTATGTGATGGAATTCGCTTAAGAAAGATGTAATTCCCCCGAAAAAAGCTGTAAAACAAATGGCAGCAGCCCAGGCCAGACAGCACAAAGAGCAGGTTGACCTAAACAACCTGCTCTTTGTGAATTTAACACTTAAATCATTTAGCCAGAGCCTTCCCCTAAAAGTGACCCAACTTCAGATTTTTAAGTATCTCTTTTACTCCTGTTTTTTATCAAAATAAACCCTTCGGGTACCATATAATGCGCTCAGACCAAGCAGGATTAACAATCCTCCTCCGACAGGTGCATTTCCACCCTGGGGCGGAAGATTTGTGGTTTGTCCGTGTCCTTCAGCCGGTGGCGGCGGAGGCGGGCCACCCTGAGCATTGACTGAACCGGCATTTAAAAGCAGGAATCCGCCTATAGCTGCAAGGATGAATATCTTTTTCGTTCTTTCCATAATTCAAATTTTTATACCTGCTGATAAAATGCAGTTAACTTTCAAAGTACAATCTTGCTGCTGTATAAGGATTTGCCGTCTGAAACACTGACTACATAGACCCCCGCCGGATTACCCGACAGATCAATTTTAACCGAAGATTTACCTTTGAATCCTGCCTTCTTCACCATTTGGCCGGTAAGGTTGCAGATGTAAATATCAAGGTCAGCCGGCTGATTTACAGATACTGAAACGATTTTGCCAAAGGCAACGATTTCAGGTCCGGAATCTTCAGCATTTTCAACAATACCAACCGGTGCGAACTGCAGATTGAACCTGTTGACATTGTCACCGTCAGCAGCATTAAAGTGGTAAACAGGATTGGCTATAAGATCCGTTACAATACCAGTAATCTTATCGGTCAGAAATAGCTGAATACCCGGCACCAGATTCTCTTTTGAAAGTTCAATGGTATAGGACGTTGCATTGTTTTTGACAAATCCAAGGTCAATGCTGCGGGTCGGGTCCAGATCAGGCAAAGTGTTTAATGACAGGTAATTACCATCTGCATTTGAATACAGCATCGGGGCAAATCCTGCCATGAATTTTGAATCCAGGTCCAGGTCAAAACCATTGGTAGCGTTATTGTCAGCGCGGATAATGGTTTCCTGTGCACTGTTACCTTCAGTTTCACGGGCTGTCAGAACAATAAAACCTGACGGTGCCGATTTAAGCCAGTTGGTCAGGTCATGAACCCGGGCATTGGCCGGAATGGTCAATGTACCGGTCGTTGCTTCATCCACATAAACCATGATTCCATTCATGGCCGGAATGATGTTGTTATAATCCGTTGTCACATCCTTGTAGGACTTATCGGCTTCTACCCATATTTTGGCAGCAGCCCCCAGGTTGGTCTTTGTCCAGCTTCCGGTGCTCCAGTCCAATGCCGATGTAAAAGGATTGCCTGCCAGATGCCATCCTTCGTAAGTATTGCCGCTTGTGTGCGTCAAACCATTGAGGGTAACAGAAGCATAATTCAGGTCTCCGTTGAATTCCTTCACATCGGTCTGCTCGTAAGCAACCAGATAACCCTGGCCGGGTGTGAACGAATTGATATTATTTCCGGCAACTTTTTGATTCAGCCAGTTATCGCTCAGGGCTGATTCACTCCAGGCATAGAAATCATAGTCGTTTCCTGCACCCGCTGGAGTCCATTCACCGCTGACAGACTGAGCAGCAACTGGTGATGAAAGCAGATGCCAGCCGTCGTTCCATTCCGACCAGGTTGCACCGATGATGCTCCGCTCGACCCTGCCCTGAACAGATGAACTGCTGTGAATCAATGATCCGTATCCCAGCGACGTACTTTTAAGTATCAGGCCACCTGCACCAATCGTGTTTGAAAGCGTTCCGCTCACCGTCACCGGGGTATTTACATCAATGCTTACACCTCCTGTATTTGAAACGGTAAGATTATTGAAATCGGACAGTGATGTACCTGAGATCATTGCAGGGCTTGTGCCTGACATGGTAAAGGTTTCACCTCCTTTGGTGTATGTTCCGTTGTTGACGAGATTTCCATCGATCACCTCAATTGTTGCTGCGCCTGTAACAACTACCGTTGCACCGGAAGGTATATCTATTCCCTGGGCGTGGGCAGTAAATGGGATCACGAGTAAAAATGACAAATATCTTAACAGTTGAAGTATTTTTTTCATTTTCATGTTCCTGGTTTATAAAGTGAAGAGCTCAAGAAGGAATCATCTTATTTGACGTATTCAGTGTGGCTGCCAATGCCATCCATTTCGTAATGAACATCAAATGACAATAAGGCTGCATTGCCGGTTCCGCCTCCGCCATAGGTATCTGCAGCATCTGCTGATTTACGCCAGAAACGGCACATGATGATACCACTGATCTTATCCTGATCTGCTGTGGGGGTGATTGCTGAAAACGGAGTAATGAAATGCTTGTCAACATCACCAACACCAATTGCGGCTGAACTTACAGTTTCTAAAACAGTATTCGGGAAAGCAATAGGCGTTGAAGCATTGTATTCAACCCAGGAGTATTCGAATCCCCAAACCACAACACCTGTTGTAGCTGTTTGCGGTGACCAGTGAACATGCGGGTAAATGGTTGTACCTTCCTTCCAGTTATGAGGCAACTGAATTGAAAAAAACACCTCCTGTTCGTTTGATGAAGAAGATTGATTCTCGAAAGTAAATGTGTAGACACCTCTGCTTCCGCTCCCGTTATTCTTCATTGAAACAAACTGGGGGCTGTTTCCACTGCCTAACCTCACGGCTGTTACCGGAACCACAAGGTCGGTAAAGGCAGTTGCATTTCCATCCATTCTGAGCGTTCCGTCTGATTCAACCACAAGATTCGTGTTCAGTTTTACCTCCTGACCCATAAGGTTAAACCATAATCCGGAAATCAATAATAGTGTAAGAAACTTTTTCATAGCACAATGTTTTAAGAGTTGATATTTCAATTTGCAGTTATTTCAAATACAATGTTTTATAATTAATGTTTATAAAATTGAATAGTAACCCTACTATGTTAAAATAATTTATTCCGGGCAACTTAAGTGTAAATATATTTTACATAATATCATTTTACAATATAGACATTACATCGGCACCTTTCAATAATGTACCAAGAAGAACTGGAAGGATGTGTTTTAGATCACCGAACAGTCACTGATAGCCAGAAAATGATTGAGGATGCAACTGATTACCCCTGATGATTTACCGGATTTTGATATCTCGCAAAATATTCGTAAATTCGGCCGATATTTTATTCAAATACCTGTATTTCCTTTTCTCCGGATAGTGATTAACATTCACAATACAGGCTATACTACTTTTACATTTCAACCATTCAGGACCATGGCAGAGACTAATCCGTTGGAAACAACACCGAAAGAAGGCAGGCAGGTACAACCGGGCTATAAAATACTTGTTGCGGAAGATGAAGAATCCAATTTCCGTTATGTTGAAAAGCTGCTGAAAAAAGCCGGATTTGATTTACTCAGAGCCAATAATGGACTTGAAGCCGTTGAATATGTAGAATTTGACAGCAATATCAACCTGATACTTATGGATATCAAAATGCCTGTCATGAATGGCGTTGAAGCAACCCGTGAGATCAAGAAGATGAAACCGGAGATTCCCATCATTGCAACAACTGCCTTTGCTATTCCGGGAGATCGTGAAGTATTTCTGAATGCAGGGTGCGATGATTATATTCCAAAGCCCATCAGGGCCGGTGAATTGATAGATATGATAATGAACCACATTGCCTGATTCCAGTGCATTGTAAGCCATCTTAAGAAAGTCCTGATCTTATCTGGGCTTTTTTTATATCCCCAACGGCAATTGTATCCTGAACGTAGTGCCATTATTTTCATCCGTTTCAAAATCCACAACTCCCCTAAGGTATTTGGTAGTCAGTAACTTAACCAAGTAGGATCCGACTCCGCGATCAGGGCCTTTGGTGGAATAAGAACGCTGGAAGATTTGCTTCTGTGCTTCTTCCGGCATATAGGTTGGATTGTTCACCCAGAAACATATGGTTTTGTTGTTTACCCTTGATCCCAGAGTAATAATGGCATCATGAGGGCTGGCTTCCAGGGCATTTTTAACCAGATTGATCAACACCCTTTTCAATAACTGGGGGTCTGTTTCTATCTGAACCGAGTGAGAGAACGGATCAATAAAAATACGCTTGCCAATTGCTATCTCGTGATGGGAAAGGTATGCCGAAATTTCGTTCAGCATAGCTACTGAGGAATATCTTACCACCTTAAGTTTCAGATCACCACTTTCTGCCGCGCTTAGTGCCCTTTGCGACATCAGGTCCTCAATCAGGTCATTGCTTGCTTTCTCGGCGATATCAATATATTCCATCATTTCTTCAGGACTTGAAGCTCCTTTGATGGCCATGAGCATTCCGTTCAGGCCACTGGCATTGTTCAGTACATCATGAAAAAACATGCGTTCCAGTACCTTCCGCCGTTTCTGGTCACTGATGTCCTTTACCGAAAAGATGACATATTCATTGCCGTTGAAATTGAACGGACTCGCATTCACCTGCAGATCATAGGAAAAAGACTGACCATTCAGTCCGGCACTGATTCTGCATTCCCTGGTGGATGACCTGCCTGTTTTCTGACAATCAAGAATGGCATTGATAGCACCGCAATACCTGCACGACTCAGTTGTTCCGCAACCTGTGCCTTCACTTTTTGCATTCAGGCAATTCAGTATCTCACCGGGTCTTTTTCCAATAAAGCTTTCACCCGACGACTCACCGGCAAGTTCCATCAATGCTTTATTCTCGTAAACAACCTGTCGTTCTTTTGAAAGAATCATTGCTACATCCGGAATGGCATCAGATATCATCCGGATCAGCTGATTTCCAGCAAGATCAGCATTTTGTTTCCTGATTTCATCAACCGAAGCTTTCCCCGGTGCTGCATATTTAGTACCCTCACTCAGGCATTCCTCATTATCTGTACCCATATTTCCTTATGTCGAAATTAAGTTAAAGTATTATAATCAAATACTTTAGCTTTATAAATCCGCCCCATTTATTCACTGAACCTACATTGCAGGCAGAAATTAAACAATCCGGAACCGAATTATATTTATCTGAATCATTAAAAAAAGTAACCAGCTTCGATAAATCAAAATATTTGCTTTTGCTTCTTCTGCAAACTAACTCCGGAACCAGTCATCATAAGGAGTCCGGAAATTAAACAACGCCATGGAAAAATCTGTCATTTCGGTTCTGAAATAGAGTTCAGGATTAGAATGCGCCGAAACTTACAAACCAAGCAATAAATCAATACCGGAGGAATCGGCCTGCCTGCTGGTTGACTCCGGCCATGCATGGTCAAAGAAGTTAAGCAGCTTTTATCTGTCCGGCAACGGTTTCAATTAAGGCGGGATATATTTTTCTGTCAGATTTGAAGAATCTGAAGAACATCCTGATTTAATGGTAAGGAATGTTGAGTGGAACATCTCTGAAAGATTTCCCGGCTGTGTTGTTTTCGGACGGTCTGAAGAAGAAGTGCAAGTATTCAATCATAATGAAAACAAACATCAGATCCTGGACTTTACCGGATGGAATGAATTTTACACCTTCGAATCAATGGCAAAATTGTTTGAATTTGTCATATCGGAAAGGACCTGATCAGCCGCTGAGCAACCTATTTTTTCAGCAATTGAACTTTTCATATCCGGGAGGAATTGGCATTTCGGGTTAGTCTGACAATTAAAACCCTTGCAGGAGAATCCGTCAACTTCCGCCATCTTTAAATTATTAATGTAAATTGAGGCCGGCAGCTGAAAAATTCCGGTTTCCCCGCCTGAATCACCTGATCAGGCTAAAAATGATGATCATCAATGCCAAAACATCAAACTATCCCCACCATCATACTTCACTGTTAACTGTTAGTTGTTAACTGTTAATTGTTAACTGTTAGTTGATTTTTGTTACCTCTTAAAACAATCCCCCCAGTTGATATTGCGCATATCCCCTGATTTCTCAAACTCCATATGCATTCCAAATGCAGCAGATAAGGTACATGGTGTATGTGTATCTCCCGCCAGATGTGCATAATCGCTCAATGCCTCCCGGTAGTCAGGATGGACGCAGTTTTTAATAATGGCTTCCATCTTTGCTTTCGGCGACTTTGATCTGAGATCCGCAATTCCCTGCTCAGTAATGATCACCTGTACCGAATGTTCGTTATGATCGGTATGTGAAACCATAGGTACAAAGGCACTGATCTTGCCGCCTTTAGCCACCGACGGACAGGTGAAAATAGAAATGTAGGCATTGCGGGTGAAATCGCCGGAACCTCCGATCCCGTTCATCATTTTACGTCCCATAACATTGGTGCTGTTGACATTGCCAAAGAGGTCGGCTTCGATGGCTGTATTGATGGAGATGATGCCAATCCTCCGGGCTACTTCAGGGCTGTTCGAAATTTCCTGCGGACGGAGTACAATCCGTTTGTGAAAGAAATCCAGATCGCTGTAGATGCTTTTTAACATGTCAGGCGAGACAGTCAGCGAACAGCCGCTGGCAAATTTCACACGACCACTGCGCATAAGGTCAATAACACTATCCTGGATAACTTCCGTGTACATCTCAAAATCAGGAATTCCCCGATGGTCGCCAAGCGCAGAGAGCACCGCATTGGCAATGTTACCGACTCCTGACTGCAACGGCAGAAAAGAGGACGGTATTCGTCCGGCTTTAAGTTCTCCGGATAAAAACTCAGCAACATTTAAGCCTATCTGCTCTGTCACTTCATCGTTTTTGGTGAATGCCCCCACTTCATCAGGCAGGTTGGTCAGCACCACCCCGGCTATTTTTGAAGGATCAACCCTGATGACCTCTACCCCTGCCCTGTCTGAAGGTTTATAGATGGGTATTTCGCGCCTGTTGGGCGGATCGGCGACAATGATGATGTCGTGCATCCCCCGCAGGGCTTTGGGGTGATAGGAATTGAGTTCAATCAGAATCTTATCGGCCACTTTGCAAATGGTAGGTGATATACCAACCCCGGTTGTAAGCACTATTTCGCCCTGTTCGGTAACATCGCAGGCTTCGATGATGCCCCAGTTCATTTTACCGAGGAACCCATAGCGTATATTCTGGCCCACCACCGAAAGATGAGAATCAAAATAATCGGCTTTGCCGGCATTGATCAGGTTTCTGAGGTCCGGATTTGATTGATAGGGGGTTCTGAACTTCACAGCCTCAGCCCTGGCCAGCGAACCATCGAGTGAATCACCTGTGGATGCACCGGTAATGACTCCAATTTTAAAAGGCCTGCCCAGCGCGTGCTCAGCTTTTGCTTTTTCACCTATGGCTACCGGAATTGATTTTACAGAACCTGCCGGGGTAAAGCCACTGAATCCGACCACATCATCGTGGTTTATATAACCTGCTGCCTCTTCGGCTGAAATAAAACGAAGTGCCATGTTAATTAACTTGTTGTGTTATTACTTGAATTTTGATATTGCAGGGATTAAAGAAAACATCCGCCAAAGCCATATGCTTTGGAAATTAGTTTACATCTTTGCATCCTGCATTGCTCATTTGCAGCGCAAATGTATAAAATATTCATACCGGCAAGCGGTCCGGGATATTAATTTTATATATGCAAATATCTGCATATCAAATTCTTAGGTGATGAAAACAGTTCCGGACTCCAACCGTCAATCGTTCAGGGCATTGGTAATCGAAGAAGCAACCAGTGGCGAATTTTCTTCCTCTATCAGGCAGCGAAAAATTGACGATCTTCCGGCAGGAGAATTACTGGTAAAGGTTTGCTTTTCAGGACTGAATTATAAGGATGCCCTCTCATTTTCAGGGAATAAAGGAATCACCCGTCATTACCCTCACACGCCAGGTATTGATGCTGCCGGCGTTGTAAAAGAGTCGTCAGATCCTGACTTTGAGGCAGGAGACGAGATTGTGGTTACCGGATACGATCTGGGAATGAACACGAGTGGCGGGCTGGCTGAATACATCAGGGTGCCCTCCCGCTGGGCCGTCCACCGGCCGGAAAGTCTCAGCCTGAAGGAGTGTATGATCATAGGAACTTCTGGCTTTACTGCAGCCAGCGCCATTCTTGAAATGATGAACCATGGCATCAGACCTGAAAGCGGAAAAGTGCTTGTTACCGGTGCCAGTGGTGCCGTTGGAATTACTGCGGCAGCCATGCTGGCCAATGCAGGTTACAGGGTCATAGCCTCAACAGGTAAAACTGGTGCTGCCCCCCTGCTGAAAACGCTGGGCGTAGAAGAAATAATTGGCCGGGAAGATGTCAACGACCAGTCCGGAAGGCCGCTTTTACCTGGCAGGTGGGTGGCAGCGATTGATACGGTTGGGGGCAATACACTATCTACAGTGATAAGATCAACAGTCGAACGGGGCATTGTAACGAATTGTGGAATGGTCGCCTCCAATAACCTTGATGTATCGGTATTTCCGTTTATCCTAAGGGCTGTCAGGCTGGTAGGAATTGCTTCGGCTGAAACACCGATGGCCCGGCGCATTGAATTGTGGAACCTCATCGCCGGGAAACTTAAATTCCCGGATATGGAAAAAATATGCCGCATCATCTCCCTCGAAGAAGTGCCCGCAGCGTTGGATGCTATGCTGAAATCGGCGTCAACAGGTAAAATCCTTGTCAGCATGTAGTTCGTATTACCTTTTTCAACTTTTCTGATTAAGAATAAACCGGTAACATTGGGACCGGCTTTTTGACGTTTACTAAAATCGATTGAGTGTAAATATATTTTACATAGTGTTTGTTTAATATTGCTTTCAATATATTGATAATGTGGTACTTAGAAATATTGTAAAATATTTTCCAAACTACTTGCTTCTTGAGTAAATATTTATTACATTTAAAGTCGTTTTTCAGCCACTCATTTACTTGTTTCAGATGAAGAAAATCAACAGTACCAAACCGCAATTTGAATTTCTTGCCGACTATGGTATTCTGATTAATCATGTGAACGGGCGTGATGTGATTTCACCTTCCTCCTATATTCTGAACCTGATTTCTTTTCTTGATGAGGCAGAAAGGCTGAAAGCCACCCGGCTGCTGGTAATGGCACCCGCCGAGGTGTATCATATGGATTTCAAAATGCACGATTGGGTATCAAGATATCTCTTCCCTCAGATGCATCACATCGGGATCAGAAAAATAGCCTTCTGCGTGAAGAGTCTTCCTGAAAACATGAACGAACACAAAGCCACTTTTGGCCAACACCCGGAAATAGGTGTATTCACATCTATGCCGGAAGCAAAGGCATGGATACTGGATGTACTTGACCGGTCGGCCATTACACTCACTTTCGATCTTTCGGAAAGTGATGCCCTGAAAAACAATCTCGCTTCCTGAACATTTCTATAAAGGCCGGTTTTCATCTGTGGCAGCAAACCGTTGCGACAAAATTCCTGTTATGGTGAGTTGCATGGCATGATAGATCAAAACCGGCATCAGCGATTTGGTCGATCCACAAAAGAGCGCGGTTATCAGGTCCTTGCGGCCCAATCCGGCGCGGCTCACCATCATGTAGATTACCCAGTTAACCAAGCCAAACAGCAAAAATAAAATCAAAATCAGTGTTAGTATCACCTTTAATCCAAGGTTATCAAACAAACCATTGCTGAAAGAATTTGAGAAGGAGGTATAAACGATGGCCAGAATCACCGATTGGTCAAAATACCTCGTGTGCTGACGATACCGAATGGCCGGTTTTCCAAGCCATTTATTCAGGAAGACTCCAACAACCAGTGGAAGCAGAACCTGGTATCCAAGTTTGAACAATACAGGACTCATATCAAATCCATCCGGCCCGGATACCAATACCAGCCCCATCCACAAAGGTGATATGACGATGCCGGCAATGCTGGAAAAACTTGCATTAAAAACTGCCGAGGGGATATTACCTCCGCCCAGTGAAACCATAACCACAGCCGACGATACCGTGGAAGGAAGTGAAGCCAGAAAAAATACCCCAAGCCAAAGCGTTTCAGAATCCCCCTGCTTGAAAAAACCTCTGAATGTCAATACCGATAAAGGAAATATTATAAAAGTAACGGACTGAATGATCACATGTAGTTTCCAGTTTGAAAGGCAGGCAAGCAACTGGCGAATGCTCAGGCGAAGGCCATACAGAAAGAATATGACAGAAATACCATATCCGGCAAGGCTACGCAGCGAAAAGTCACCCTGTCCAAGGCCTCCTTCAGGCCACAACCATGCCGCACCTATCATCAGCAACAGGGCCGGAATAAACCAGTCGATACCCCAAGCGCTCAGTTGCCTCAGCACTCTTTTAATCAGATTCTTCATTCTCCGGATACTCTGTTCTATAACCAACTGTTTAATGCACAAATATAGGGCAATGACATGAAAGGTAACAGCAGATTGAAATTTGAAAAGGATTTCGGGTAATTTTGCATTTAAAATACAGGTAATGCGAATTGACATTCTGACCATTTTTCCGGGCATGTTCGATGGGCCTTTCAATCATTCGATTGTAAAACGAGCCGTTGAAAAGCAACTTGCTGAAATTCACATCCACAACATCAGGGATTTTGCAACCAACAAACACAGGAATGTTGATGACTATGTTTATGGAGGTAGTGCAGGCATGGTCATGATGATCCAGCCGATCGCCGATTGCATCGACCGGCTTTGCAGTGAAAGAAAATACGATGAGATTATCTTTCTGACACCCGATGGCATCCTGCTCGAACAATCAGTATCCAACCGGCTGAGTCTGAAACAAAACCTGATTCTTCTCTGCGGTCACTATAAAGGAATTGATGAGCGCATTCGTGAAAACTATGTCACCATGGAGATTTCGATCGGTGACTATGTACTCTCGGGCGGTGAACTGGCAGCAGCCGTACTTTCCGATAGTATCCTGCGTTTGATACCCGGCGTTCTCAGCGATGAAACCTCAGCGCTGTCAGACTCATTTCAGGACGGGCTGCTGAGCCCTCCGGTTTATACCCGACCGGCCGATTATAATGGCTGGAAAGTCCCGGATGTGTTGCTTTCGGGAAACGATAAAGAAATCAGGGAATGGAATTACTCCAAAGCAGTAGAACGAACCCGTAACAGAAGACCCGGAATGCTGGGCGACAAAACTTAAGCCATCCATTCATCTGATTCTTCTGATCAGTAATTCAGGGCTGTCCCGAAACTACTTAAGTAAGGATATGATATTCTCCGGGCCAATCTTTATATCGTATCTTCCTTTTTCGCCACACTGATTGCCGACAGGTCCCTCCTGCTCAGTTTTCTGATAAAAAACAGAAACCAGACGATCACGATCAGTGTAATGGATAGCCCGATGGCATAAGCTGTGCTCAGTGGCAGGGAAAATCCTTCAGGAGCAGCCATCAGATAGGTGGATACTACGGCAGTCATAAAAACCGACGGGACCAAAGTAATCCAGTAAAACTTTCCTTCATTCACAAGATAAACAGTGATTGCCCACAGCACAATGGTAGCAAGTGTCTGGTTCGACCAGGCCATGTACCTCCAGATGACCGAAAAGTCAACTTTTGTTATGATAAAACCTGCAATAAAAATAGGAATGGTAATCATAAGCCGGTTTTTGACTGAAGCCTGATCAAGTTTGAGAAAATCCGCAATGATCAGCCTGGCACTTCTGAAGGCGGTGTCGCCTGAGGTGATGGGTGCGGCAACAACACCCAGCAATGCAAGAATTCCACCGAATTTACCCAACAGTGAATTAGATATATCGTTGACTACCCAGGCTGCATTTCCGCTTTGTTCAGCCATGACCTCATTTAAAGGACCTGTCCCTCCATAAAAGGCCATTCCTGCAGCAGCCCAGATCAGCGCAACAATGCCTTCGGTTACCATTGCTCCGTAAAAAACTCGTCTTCCCAGTTTTTCATTCGTTATACAACGGGCCATCAGGGGTGATTGTGTAGAGTGAAATCCTGAAATAGCCCCGCAGGCAATGGTTACAAATAACATTGGGAATATCGGGAAAGCCGAAGGTTCTGAGTGCAGGTTATTCAGTCCTCCATGAAAGACTTCAGGTATAGAATAACCACCTGCTATGATTCCTGCGGTAATTCCAACGGCCATAAACAGCAGGGCAAAGCCGAAAAGAGGATATATCCGGCCTATCAGTTTATCAATGGGGAGCAGGGTTGCCAGTATGTAATAAATAAACACAATGGTAGCCCATGTACCGATACCTATGGCGCTGATTCCATTCAGGATGGCAGCCGGTCCCACGACAAAGACCGCTCCCACCAACAACATCAGCAACACAGTAAAAACCCTCATAAACTGCCTGAATCCAGGCCCCAGGTATTCGCCGACAATTTCAGGAATACTCTGCCCTTTGTTTCTTACCGACAGCATCCCGGAAAAATAATCATGGACAGCGCCGGCAAAAATGCAGCCAAATACGATCCACAGAAAAGCCACCGGCCCCCACATTGCTCCTGCTACGGCACCAAAGATCGGTCCCAGTCCGGCAATATTCAGAAACTGTATAAGAAATATCCGCCCCCAGCCCATCGGTACATAATCTACCCCGTCTTTCATAGTCAGCGCAGGTGTTTTTCGTTCCGCATCAATGCCAAAAACCTTTTCAACAACAGCACCATATATAAAATAGCCGAGAATCAGAATAACGATGGAACCAATGAAAGTGAACATAATCCAATATTTAATTTTCCCTATCCCAAAAATATGATTTAACTCTTTTGAATCGCCAAACTGAATGAAACTTCCTTAAATTTCTACAAGCCTGCATCTGAAAAGTCTTTGAAAACAATACTGATAACCGAGGCTGATAATAATTTGACATTGGGCTTGTTTTATTAAAAAATTATGCCGTATATTTGCACTCATTTTTGGAAAACGCAACAATTTAATACCTAAGATAATGAGCAAGAAGGCATTAGTGAAATATGTTGAGGATACCTTTGTTGAAAAAAAGGAATTCCCAAGCTTCAAGGCAGGCGATACGGTTACCGTTCACTATAAAATCAAAGAAGGTGACAAGGAAAGGATTCAGCAATTTCAGGGCGTGGTTCTTCAGCGTTCAGGAGAAAATACAACGGAAACATTTACTGTCCGCAAGGTTTCAGGAAATACCGGTGTAGAGAGAATTTTCCCCATCACTTCCCCGTTCATTGAAAAAATAGAAGTTAACAAACGGGGCGTTGTACGCAGGGCCCGCATTTTCTATCTTCGTGAACTCAAAGGTAAAAAAGCAAGGATCAAGGAAAAAAGAGTTTAGCATTGTTTTCATAAGTGTTGAAAGGTCCATCCTCCGGGTTGGGCCTTTTTTTATCACGGCATGTTTGTTGCGTATATTTCACTTTTGCACCCCGGATTTCTGACTTAAACCTGTTAACATTCTGATTTCAACCAGTATCTTCATGAGCGGTTCAACCCATTCGTTTAAGAAAAATATTCTTTTAAGGATATTCATCTGCATGCTGGTGATGCCGTTGATAAGCTATGGAGACAGTGAATTGTTGGCTCAGTCTGTTGCTGATCCGGCATTAAGGATGAAAAAACGTCAGTACCGGACCATCGCTATTCCATTATCAGACAGCCTGAAACTTGAGCAGCAGCAGAAACACCGGGATGCTACTGCGACCTTCTACAGCAAAGTCAAAACAACAGCGCACAAAAACTTCTTTTCACGGCAGGTGTACCCCTTGCTGTTCAAAAATCAACCCGCACAAGCACCGTCCGGATCAGTCTCCGGATCCGAACCCATTCCTTTCCTGAATGAAAAGGGAAAAATAATCCGATCGGTCAGGATTTACAAATCCGAGGTTTTCGGATCATCGGTTTTTGATACGACTTTACGATCGGATTTATGGCTCGACCGCACACTGAACAGTCTTCACTTCAATACACATGATCAGGTCATCAGAAGCTACCTGCAGTTTCATAAAGGTGACCGCATTAATCCTGTTGTGCTTGCCGACAATGAAAGGATTTTAAGACAATCTGCCCTGTTTGAGGATGCCAGGCTGATGGTGATCAGCAATGTCAACAGCGACAGCGCTGATATAGTTGTTATTATCAGGGATGTTTTCCCGGTTGGGTTTGATCTGAAGGTCAGGGATGCCCACAGCAGTTCAGTCAGGCTATACAATCGCAACATTTTCGGGTTTGGTCAGCAACTGTCGCAATCATTTGAAATCAACACCGATCAACGTCCCCGGATATACCTGAGCGAAGGTGCATTAAAAATAAGAAACATCCGGCGATCATTTACCGATGTGGTCCTGGCCTGGCAAAACAGGCCGGATATCAAAACAGGAGGCATTCAGGTAACAAAACCTTTTATCAGCCCTGAAACCAGGACCGGGGGTGGACTCTTTATCAGGAATACCAAATCAATGACCATTCCAGGTGATCAGCAGGCTGCAACAACACTGGAATATTCGGAATATGATCTGTGGGGAGGCTACTCAACCATCATTAACCGTTTTCAGTCACCTGCCTTCGACCGATCTGTAATAGCCATTGCCGGAAGGTATTACAATCTGAACATGAAAGGATCACCTTCAGTGGTTATGCGGTCACTGTATCCTTCTGTAACTGTTAACCGGTATCTTGCTGCAGTAAGTCTTATCAGGAGCGGATATTACCGAAGCAACATGGTGACGGGTTTCGGGCGGACGGAGGATATTCCGACCGGGCATATGGCGCGGCTTACACTTGGTTATGAAACCAGCATCCTCCACAGCAGGGTGTATTCAGGAATAAAATTACTATCGGGCAGGCTATTGACCAGAAATGGGTTTATTTATTCATGGTTCGAAGGCAGTGGCTATTGGTCAGAAGGCAGGATGAACGACGGGGTTGCCGGACTGGGTTGCGATTATATCTCTCCTTTGTATAAATCGGGAACTTTCCGCATCCGTAGCTTCGGCTCACTTTCATACTTAAAAGGAATCAACCGCACCTCAGACAGCAGGCTGTTGCTGAAGAACAACGATTTCACCGAAACCTTCAACAGGTTTGAAACAAGCGGAGATCAGAGAATTACTGCAAGGATCGAGTCTGTTATATTTTCGCCCTATTACCTGCTTGGATTCAGGTTTGCTGCCTACGCTTTTGCAGAAGCTGCTGCTGTTGCCCCGAATTCACAATTTGTTCTGAAAGGTGATCTGGTTCCCGCTGTTGGGTTTGGACTCAGGATTAAGAATGAAAATCTGGCATTTTCAACTTTTCAGATCGGGCTGACCTGGTATGGAAAAAGTGATCATTCGGGAAGAAATATGATCTTTGAATTCTCTGATATTCCCCAGATAAATCTGATGCGGTTTAACATTGAAGCACCGGAAATCACCGGGTACCGATAGTAGGTTTAAAATAAATCAAGAATTTCGGTCTTACGGCCGTTAAATTCAAAACTGTCGCCTTTTTTCAGGTCACGTACTGCTTTCGCAAAAGGAACTGCGGCAGAAATGGCATAAAACTCGGTGCCATCATTTACGGTGATTTTTCCGATACCAATAGAAATGAACACTTTCTGAATGGGTGTAATAACAACCGCTCCAAACCCTGCCGTATCGCATTCCCTTTTTAAATCTATCCTGTCAATGAGTCCTATTTCTTCCTGTATCTTCCGAAGCTGCTGGGCTAGCATATCGCGCTTATTCGAGAGTTGGGCCCTGTATGAATCATAACGGTCTTTTGGTTGTCCGTATTCATTGGCACTCTGTTCTGCATCCCTGATCGCGGAAATCAGATTGGCTTCACTTTCCAGTTTGATGTTCCTGCAGATGTCAGCAATCTCCCTCTTTAATCCAAGCTTTTCCATTCGGCTTTTTTCGTAAATATAGCAATATTCCTTATCACAACAGCGAATATGGTGACTACCTTTTATGTAAATCATAAAATTGAAGAAACCTGATTCAATGGATAACATTGGAAATTTGGACTAATTTTGCAAAAAACACACACTATGCCCCTTTCAGAAAATGACCCTGTTTTCACGCGTCAGATTATTGAATTTATTACCGTAAGCAATGAGTTTTGTCTCTTTACCGAAAAAGTTGAGACCTATTCCAAAGAAGACATAGTAGAGTATTACAGACGGATTCTGCCATTCCTGTACCTGAAGGGATCCCTTGTTAAGCCTGTAGAGCCCTCCTCTGACGATACCTCAGAACGGTTTGTCACCCAGGAGGAATGGGAGCTACTCTTCAATACATTAAGAAACAAATTGTACCCTGATGATCACTTTTGGGTGAGCACCGATATGTACGATGAAAACACGGAAATCGAGAAAGCCAGTATTGCCGAGTGCATTGCTGACATTTACCAGGACATGAAGGATTTTCTGATGCTGTATCAGAAAAGTCAGCATGCACCAAAGGAAAATGCAGTTCACGATGTGTGCAGGCATTTCGACGACCACTGGGGGCCCGCTGTTATAAAATGCATGCACGCTCTTCATGAGCTCAAACTGAAAATCAGCTGATTGTCACTGGCATAAAACGAACATGTGTTCAAAATTGCTTATTTAGAATGGTGTGCAATGGTTTGTATTGAAAAACCTGATATTTTTGCCACAATTTTTAATGATTCTAAATAAAAATAAGATTGACACTTTCTGATCTCTCTCCGGGCGAAAAAGGTATCATCACGAAAGTGAAAGGCAGGGGCGCTTTCCGCAAGCGGATTCTGGAGATGGGTTTTGTAGCCGGGAAAGAAGTCAGCGTTATACAGCGGGCTCCCCTTATGGATCCCGTTGAATATAATGTGATGGGCTACAATGTATCGCTCAGAAACAGTGAAGCGATGCTGATTGAGATACTTACCGAATCAGAAGTAAGCCTTACCCCCGAAAATGAAGGCAATGGTTCTGTTGAAGGTACCCTGCTTGGCTATACCGCCCGCGAGAAAGGTAAAATTATCAATGTTGCCCTGGTTGGAAACCCAAACTCAGGCAAAACAACCTTATTCAACCATGCTTCAGGTTCCAGGGAACGGGTAGGCAATTACTCCGGTGTAACTGTTGATGCCAAGGAAGCCCGGTTCAAAAAAGACGACTATACCTTCATTGTTACCGACCTGCCGGGAACCTATTCAGTCACCGCCTATAGTCCCGAAGAACTATATGTCAGGGACTTTATCACGGAATCGATGCCCGATGTGGTGGTCAACATCATCGACAGTTCAAACCTTGAAAGGAACTAAGTGAATTGCTTCAGAAAATAATTGATGTGTATGAAGACCGGGAAACGTCGCTCAGGCACATCCACATCAGTTACGGGCAGGTGATCGAAAAAGGAATAAAAAGAATCCAGGAATTACTCCGGAAGCCTGAGAATTCGAGTCTGATAGATAAAATATCTTCCCGGTTCCTTGCCATAAAACTGATAGAGAAGGACCGTGCTTCGGAAGTAATGATTGAGAATCTTTCTAATTACAGTGAAATCATCGGGGCAGTTGACGATGAAATAGAGCGGATCGAAAGTAGTCTCAGGCAGGATACCGAAAGCCTGATTGCTGATGCCAAATATGGGTTCATTGCAGGGGCCCTGCGGGAAACCTACAGGCTGAATGAATTAACCCAACGCAAAACCAGCGAAATTATTGATACCATCATAACTCATAAAGTATGGGGAATCCCGATCTTTATTTTTCTGATGTGGCTGACCTTCTATGGAACCTTCCGGCTTGGCCAGCACCCGATGCAATGGATAGAATCGCTGGTTGAATTTACATCTGCCCGTCTGGAAGCCGGCCTTCCCGATGGCATGCTGAAAGATCTGCTGATCCAGGCTGTTATCGGGGGTGTCGGCGGAGTGATCATCTTTCTGCCGAATATACTATTGCTGTACCTGTTCATTTCGCTGATGGAAGATACCGGCTATATGGCCAGGGCAGTGTTTATAATGGATAAACTGATGCATAAAATCGGGCTTCACGGCAAATCCTTTATTCCACTGCTGATGGGTTTTGGCTGTAATGTTCCCGCGATACTATCGACCCGTATTATTGAAAGCCGCCGTGACCGGCTGATCACTATGCTCATCAATCCGTTCATGTCGTGCAGCGCCAGGCTCCCGGTTTATATCCTCTTTATAAGTGCATTCTTTGTCAGTTACCAGGGAACCATACTTTTTGCCATGTATGCCATCGGTGTTCTGATGGCCATTGGCTCAGCGCTTCTTTTCAGGAAAGCCATTTTCAAGCAGCCCGACATTCCATTTGTAATGGAGTTACCACCTTACCGCACCCCTACCCTGCGGACCATTCTCAAACATATGTGGAACAGGGGCGAACAGTACCTGAGAAAAATCGGGGGAGTCATACTCCTGGCATCCATCATCATCTGGGCTTTGGGATATTTTCCGAGAGAAACAGAGCGGGATCACATCTACGAAGGTAAACTTGCTGACACCAGGAGTCAGTATTCCAAAGCCATACTGCAGGCTCAGCAGCCCGGAAAAATAATTCAGAAACTCAGGGAAGACGAAAGCAATGAAATAAATGCAATCCTGCACGAGAAGGAAAGTAACCGGCAGATGAATTCCTACATTGGACGCATGGGACATTTTATTGAACCCGCTATGCGGCCACTTGGCTTTGACTGGAAAATGAGCATTGCAGTGCTGACCGGAGTTGCCGCAAAGGAAATAACGATCGGAACGCTGGGAGTTCTGTATCAGGCCGGGGAACAGGCCGACAGTAAGTCGGCATCCCTGATCACGAAAATGCAGCAGCAGACTTATAGTGAGGGTGCGAAGAAAGGTCAGAAGGTATTTTCACCGCTGGTGGCTTTCAGTTTTATGCTTTTCATCCTGATTTATTTCCCCTGTGTTGCTGTTGTCGCTGCCATCAGAAAGGAATCAGGCGACTGGCGCTATGCGGCGTTTATCGTTGTATATACAACCGGACTGGCATACCTCGCTTCACTCCTGGTATACCAGGTCGGAAGTCTAATTCTCCGGATATCATGATTAAGGAATTTTTCAGCAGGAACCCGCATCTTTTATTTTATACCATTCTGGCAGGTTCGGTGCTGGTGATACGTATTCCTGTGATAGGGAGATACTTCAGAACCGTGAACACCCTGCTCCATGAAAGCGGTCATGCGATTGCAGCCATACTGACCAGCGGAGAGGTTATGAGTATTGAACTCAGCAGCGACACCTCGGGATCTGCCTATACAAAAAGCGGATCAAAACTGAAGGCCATGTTTGTTTCTTTCGCGGGTTATCCTGTAGCTGCACTGTTCTCAGGAATACTCCTCGCCTTCGCTACAGCACAGCAGCCCAAAACAGTGTTCTTTCTCCTCCTGTCGGTTGCTTTGCTTAACCTTGCCCTGTTTGTCAGAAATTTCTATGGAATTGTCTGGCTTTTTTCTTTTTCGGGACTGATCCTGTTTGTTTTCTGGCTAGGCGATGTAACGCTCAGTTATATTTTTACGCTTGCCGTTAGTCTGATCTCATTTTCGGAAACTGTATTTTCGACACTGATTATCCTCTACCTCTCCTTCTCGCAACCAAAGAAAGCCGGAGATACGACAAATCTGGCCAGGGCAAGCGGGATTCCGGCAGCATTCTGGGGATTGCTTATTACGGCTCTAGTAAGCTGGATTGTCTGGTTAACGATTGCCAGGTATTTCCCGTTCCCTTTAAAACCCCTGATTTAATTTGTAACTGATTGAAAATGTTCACCTATGGAAAACTATCAGGAAATTATCGTTTACTTTATTCTTACCTGCGCCTTTCTGATTGCTGGTTATAAACTCTACAAAAAGCTATTCAATCCCTTAAAAGGATGCAGTGGTTGCGAATCTGATTGTGCTGGTTGTCAGTTGCAGGATCTGAAGAAAGATATAGAGGAAAACAAAAGAAAAAGAGCCGGATAATTTTTTTACACATTTGCCCGAATTTTTAGCAAATGCAATTCTATATAATTATATTTGTGGTGATATTCGTTTATACAGATTTTTATTAAACAGATAAAATACTGATTATCATGGTCAACAAGCAAAATTTCTACGAAACTTATCAGTTTTTCGATAAATCAGTCATTATTGAGATTATCGACATTTTCATCAGTGAATATGCGGAAAGGTTTGAAAAACTTACCAAAAACATTGCTGACCGTGATTTTCAGAATATGCGGTTTAACGCACACAGCCTGAAAGGTGTGATTGCCAATTTTTCCGCCCCTGTGCCGCTTGAGATGGTAAGATCATTTGAAAAATCAGCTGCAACCCTTCTTGAGAACAATGGTTCGGGCTTTGACGAAGCTTTGATGACCAAAAATCTTGAAGATATCAGGAAGGCGACATATACCATGGCGGAACAACTGGCCGAAATAAAACAGGAAATCATCAGCAAAGGCTGATTTTTATTCTAATGATTTGATTTCATCTGCCTGTGACTACATGGCAGATTATGAACAGCACAATAAGGCTAAGCCTTACTTCATAGCGTCAAGCCTGTTGAGCCCCTGGATGGCTTTTTCATTATTTACGCTGATCCGCAATACCTCTTCGTAATCTTTCTTCGCATTGATTTTGTCTCCCTGCAATTCATAGGCATATCCCCTGTTATACCATGCCTCCGCATATCCGGCATCCAGCATTATGGCCCTGGAGAAGGATTCTGTGGCCTTGCGGTAATCACGCTTATAAACCAGCTGAACATAACCCTTGTTATACCAGGCAAGTTTGAAAGCCGAGTCTATCTGAAGAATCTCATTATAGACACTTAACGATTTATCAGGTTCTCCGTTCTCCTGGTAATGCATTCCAAGGATATAAAGGGGCTCTGGCTGCCCGGGTCTGAGCTGGGCCGCATTCCTCAGGTAATCAATGGCCAGTTTATCCTTGCGGATCGAGAAAAGAATACCCAGTTGTTTCAGTGCATCATAATATTTCTGGTCGCGTGCCACAGCCATCTGGTAACTTTCAATGGCTTTGGTTGTATCGCCCATTTCTTCATTGGCAAGCCCACTGATAAAAAACGCTTCCGCATTGTCAGGATCCTTTTTCAGGGCACTGCGCAAAAAATTAAAAGTCTGCTTGTAATCACTCATGGTAAGATACAGCCTGGCGATCTTAACATCAATCCTCGCAAGGGTTGGCTGCAGGGTTCCGGCTTTTTTCAGGGCATCAAGGGCACGTTGGGTTTTGCCTGAATAAAGATATACATCAGATAATGTAATGTAAACTTCAGCATTCTTTTCATCAATATTAAGGGCTTTATTGACATCCTGAAGCGCTTCATTGAACTGTTCCTTCCTCAGATAATACCGTGCCCTGGAAAGATAAGGCTCCGTTTCGGAAGGATTTTTCACAATGGCATCGGTCAGGCGGTTAAGCTCCTTAACAGTGCTGTCGCCAGCCGCGACCTTATTGACCTGTGTTGCCCCGGGATGCCGGTTACAGGATGACAGAGAACCGATCAGTATCAGTGCGGAGAATACCGGAATTATAAGAAATGGCTGGAACTTATGCATATGATGAATGCTTGGCAGATTTACCCGCCAAAGTTAGTACAATTAAATGAAAACAGTCCTGTATGCCGGGGCATCAGGACTGTTTGTATCTGAAAAAACAGAATTTTAACTCTGTGCAGCTTCCTGTTTTAATGCATTGCGTACAAGGCCTTCAAGTTCTTCGGCAAGTTCAGGGTTATCCTGAAGAAGTTTCTTAACACCATCGCGTCCCTGACCAAGCTTGGTATCACCATAGCTGAACCATGAGCCGCTTTTCTTGATGATATTGCGATCTACACCGAGGTCAATAATTTCACCAAGTTTGGAAATACCCTCACCGTAGATAATATCAAATTCGCCCTGCCTGAAAGGAGGAGCCACTTTATTTTTAACAACCTTCACTTTGACACGGTTTCCAACCACAGTTTCGCTGTCTTTGATCTGGCTGATACGGCGGATATCCAGCCTGACTGAAGCGTAAAACTTGAGGGCATTCCCACCTGTGGTGGTTTCAGGATTACCGAACATAACGCCGATTTTCTCACGCAGCTGGTTGATAAATATACAGCAGCAACCTGTTTTGCTGATGGTGGAAGTAAGTTTCCTCAATGCCTGCGACATCAGCCTTGCCTGAAGTCCTACTTTTGAATCGCCCATCTCCCCTTCTATTTCACTGCGGGGAGTAAGTGCGGCAACCGAGTCGTGGCGCCCGACCTGATCAGGTTTTCTGTAATTTCAAGTGCCTGCTCACCATTATCCGGCTGTGATACCAAAAGGTCATCGATGTTTACACCGAGCTTTTGAGCATAGTACCTGTCGAAGGCATGTTCGGCATCGATAAATGCCGCAATGCCCCCGAGTTTCTGCGATTCGGCAATGGCATGCAATGCCAGGGTAGTTTTTCCTGAGGATTCAGGCCCGTATATTTCAATCACACGGCCTTTGGGCAAACCATTTACGCCCAGCGCGGCATCCAGTGAGATTGAACCTGTAGAAATGGAGGGCATCTCTTCAATCGGCGAATCGCCAAGTTTCATGATGGTCCCCTTACCATATGATTTTTCAATTTTATCAAGCGTAAGCTGAAGCGCCTTCAATTTTTCAAGGTTGTTTTCCTTTTGATCTTTACTCATAATACCTGGGAGTTATAAAATGATTGTTGAATTATAAAAAAGGATTTCAGGAATGAAATTACCAGCCATCAATATTAATTACAGCAATATCTTCAATTTATAATTATCAGAATAACAATTATTTATGAAATAAGCGCATTTGAATGCTGATGGCAATTGTCCATGTCCGGAAATTCAGAACCGGCATTTTTTCTGCTTTTCAAAGATAGAGAATCAAAATGCAACAGACAAACCAAATGACAATTTATTACCGAAACTTATCGACAATGATCAACTTCCGGACAGAACCAGGAATACCATCTAATTGTATGAATTACTGTGTATTATAGATAAATTTCCGGATTCTGGCATCAACGGTCAAGTACCTGGAACGCATGATTCTTGGTATCAACCTTGGAAATTATTTCTTCAATTATCCCCTTTTCATTGATGATAAAGGTTGTCCTGATTACACCATCGTATTCACGACCCATAAATTTCTTTGGCCCCCAGACACCATAATCCATGATCACTTTTTTGTCAGTGTCAACCAGCAAGGGAAAAGGAAGTTCATGTTTTTCTGCGAATTTCTGGTGTGATTTCTGATTGTCGGGACTGACTCCGATCACCGAATAGTTCTGATCGAGCAATTGCCGGTAATTATCACGGATGCTGCATGCTTCAGCTGTACAACCCGGGGTGTCGTCTTTCGGGTAGAAATAGAGAACAACCTTGCGTCCTCTTAATGAATCAAGTGTGATTTTATTTCCGTCCTGGTCTGTGGCGTTGATTGCCGGGGCTTTATCGCCCGCCTTCAGTATATTCATTTCAGCTGATAATTTAAGTTTGAAAGATAATTTAATATCAACTAAACAACAATCAGATGGTTTGGTTCTGTATAACAAAAATAAACAATCATGAATAATTTTACTTTCACTTAAAAAGGCATCAGCTTGACATTCATTTCCCGACGCAACCTAGGTTTCAGAGATGGCAGAACGCCGGATTCATTTCTGCCTGAAGCGGAAATACAGCACAAGCATCACCCCCGACAACAGAAATACAATGACGTTTGTAAATATCATTGAGAAACTTCCGATCAGTATACCATAAACAAGCCACAGCAAGGTACTGACCATTGCAACAACAAACATTACCGGTGAAATATCCCTGGCCGATTTCAGTCTCCACGTCTTGACCACCTGGGGCATAAATGTGATGCACGATAAAATACCGGCAGTGATTCCAATGATTTCAATATTCATCTGATTAGTTTTGATACAAGCCCGGGTAACAGGCCGAACTTCCTGCATTATCCTGCCAACCCTTAATCGATACTGTTTGACAAATAATATCTGCACCATGTTTTGAGTCCGCAATCTGCACATTTTGGCTTACGGGCCTGGCAGATATACCGACCATGAAGAATCAGCCAGTGATGCGCGATGCAGTTGTCTTTCCGTTTCCAGTGGATTTTTGGCCCTGAAAGTCAGTCCGATGCGGGCTGAAACCCGGTGAACATGGGTATCTACAGCCATCGCAGGAAGGTCGAAGGCAACGGAAGCGATGACATTCGCTGTTTTTCGCCCCACGCCAGGCAGCTTCTGCAGGGTTTCAATGTCAGAAGGAACAATACCGTTGAAATCCCCTGCCAGCATCTTTGCCATGCCGATCAGATGCTTTGTCTTGTTATTGGGATACGAACATGACCTGATCAATTCAAAAACTTCGTCTTCTCCCGCTATTGAAAGGGATCTGACATCAGGGAACCTATCAAAAAAAGGAGGCGTTATAATGTTTACCCTCTTGTCGGTGCATTGGGCCGATAATATAACAGCCACAATGAGTTCATAGGGCGTTTTATAGTGAAGCTCCGTTTCTGCCACCGGAACATTCTGTTCGAACCAGGCGATGACTGATTTAAATCGGTTTGCTTTCGTTATTTTTTCGGCCATTGTCCGGGATTTGTTCTGGGTTGGATTGTGCAAATGTAAATATACCTTTTCAAATATGGATAATAGCCGATCATTGCCATTATCCTCTGAGATGTTTGCTTTATCAAATATCTGATGGCAAAATAACCATCGATGAGCACCGGAATGTGCAAGGTTCTCTTACCGCCTGATTAAAAATCCGGATGATGCATCAATAACCATTGCCGGTTGACAGATAGACTTTATCTTTGGGTAGGTTATTTCATCTGTACCTTGCATGAACAATTTCAGGAAAATGGAAATAATAATTTTACCTTGCCCAGAATTTTATTTTCAAATTCCGAATCGGGCATCAGCTTCATGTTTACCAGTTAAACATGAATTGCTTACGGGGATATGATTCCAATCCGATAATAACACGAAAAAATATTATTAAAAGTGCAAACTATGAACATCCGGTTTACGATTATTTTATTGTTGATCCTGTCTGTTTCGTTCCAATCTTCATTGGCCCAGAACAAGCGGAAATCCGTTGATCAAAAGGTTGATTCCCTGATGCTGCTGATGACCCTGGAAGAAAAGATAGGTCAGATGAATCAATACAACGATGACCAGTCAGCCACAGGACCTGAAACCATCGATCCTGACAAAGCTGGTCAGATCATCAGGGGTGAAGTTGGTTCATTGCTGAATTGTAATGGGACGGTACGGACGGCAGGCTGGCAGAAGGTGGCCATGCAATCGCGATTGAAAATCCCCCTGTTGTTCGGTCAGGATGTGGTTCACGGATACAAGACTACTTTTCCGATTCCGCTCGCTGAAGCCTGCAGCTGGGATATGGAAGCCATTGAGCTTTCAGCCAGAATCGCTGCTACTGAGGCCAGTGCAGGCGGCATCCACTGGACTTTCGCCCCCATGGTCGATATAGCACGTGACCCCCGCTGGGGCAGGGTCATGGAGGGCGCCGGTGAAGATCCTTACCTGGGATCGCTCATTGCCGCTGCCCGGGTTAAAGGATTCCAGGGAGATCAACCGGGAGAGGTGAATTCGCTGATGGCCTGTGCCAAGCATTTTGCAGCTTACGGAGCAGCCATCGGAGGAAGGGATTACAATTCGGTGGACATGAGCAACCGGCTGCTGTGGGAAGTCTACCTCCCTCCTTTCAAGGCCGCTGTAGATGCAGGAGTGGCTACAATAATGAACTCCTTCAACGACCTGAATGGAATTCCGGCAACCGGAAATCAATACCTGCAGCGTGAAATACTGAAAGGAAAATGGAATTTCAGCGGATTTGTCGTAAGTGACTGGGGTTCAGTGGGTGAAATGATCAACCATGGCAGTGTTGCCGATGAGTATGAAGCTGCACTGTCGGCTGTAACAGCAGGCTGTGATATGGATATGGAAAGCCGTTGCTACAAAAACAACCTTCTCCGCCTGGTCAAAGAAAACAAAGTTCCTCTCGCGCTGATCGATGAGGCTGTGAGAAGGATACTTCGCAAGAAGTTTGAACTTGGCCTGTTTGATGATCCTTTTAAATATTGTAATCCGGAGAGAGAACAAAAAGAGCTGAACAACCCTGCCCATCCGGCAGCAGCCAGAAAAATTGCCGCCCGGAGCATTGTATTGCTTAAAAACCAGGACCATCTGCTTCCGCTGGACAATAGCTATAAAACCATTGCTTTTATTGGTCCTCTGGTGAAAGCCGTCAAACAAAATAAAGGCTTCTGGGATGTTGAAGTGCAGGGTGTTGATTCCGGATTTATCGTTTCTCAGTGGGAAGGATTAAAGCGAAGGCTGGATGCAGGTACCAACCTGCTGTATGCCAAAGGATGTAACATTGATGGTAACAATAAGGATGGATTCGATGAAGCCATTGCTGTTGCCGCGAAATCGGATGTTGTGATACTGAGCATCGGCGAAAGAAGGGACATGAGCGGGGAAGCCAAAAGCCGGAGTAACATCTGCATCCCCGGAGTTCAGGAGGATCTGCTGAAAGCCTTACTGACTACCGGTAAGCCTGTAATAGTCCTGATAAATGGTGGCCGGCCCATGGTTTTTGATTACACTGCAGAACATGCCAATGCCATATTGTACACCTGGTGGCTTGGCAGTGAGGCAGGAAATGCTATCGCAGATGTTCTTTTCGGCGATTACAACCCTTCGGCCAAACTTCCAATCAGTTTCCCAAGAAGCGTTGGTCAGATACCCATCTATTACAGTTATTTTAATACCGGACGACCTGCGACCGACGACAGCAACCGGTTCTATAATTCATCCTACAACGATCTGTCGATATATCCCAGGTATGAATTTGGTTTTGGGTTGAGCTACACATCTTTTGCTTACAGCAATCTGCAGTTGAGTACTAAGAAAATAAAGGCAGGTGAATCCCTAACTGCATCAGTAACCATTACCAATACAGGTAAATATGAAGGTGAAGAGATCGTTCAGTTGTATCTGAAAGATAAGGTTGGGTCAATCGTACGCCCGGTTAAGGAGTTGAAGGATTTTAAAAAAATAAGCCTGAAACCCGGTGAATCGAAGACCATCAGTTTCATCATCGGCAAGGAAAAACTCTCCTTCTTTAACCAGAACCTTGAATGGGTAACTGAACCCGGAGAATTTTCACTGATGATCGGAGCATCCTCAGCCGATATCAGGCTTGAAGATCGGTTTGAATTGCTGTGAGATTTCTTATAACGACAAAGATACAATCTGAAGGTCAGGCATTTTCCCTTCACGGGAATATTCACAATTAAAAGTAATGATGTGCCTGGTAAGGTTAAAAAGGTTCTGCCGGATCTTCATCACGTTCCGGGAAGAAATCAGAAAATTAAAGTGGAATTTTATTTAACCCTCATAACGGCAAACAGGCTGAACATCCATTTTGGCAGTGGTCCGGCCTTCCGTTTGGTCAGGTCGAGTGACCAGCCCAGCTTCTTCACCAGCGGAATTTTGTGGGTTTCCACGAATTCAATCAGGGTACCTTCAGGGGCCTGAATGTATGAGAAACTTCCGGCCGCCTCACCCATATCGAAGGTATCCATTTCCCTGGCGCTGTCAACCGTAAACGGGAATCCTTCCTCTTTCACCTCTTCGCGGAGGTCATCCATCCCATCAATATCAAAGCAAAGGTGAATAAATCCGGGATCACCCCAGAGCCGGCCTTCATAAATATCGCGTGGAGTCCGGTCAATAACCTGCACCAGTTCAATACAGGTAGGTCCGAACATCGGGCTGAAAGCACCGTTTCTGACTTCCGAATGCCTGAGCAATACCCTGCGCAATTTGTTTTCAGATCCCGGGATTCCTTTTAAATCAGCAAAAACAGAGGTTTCATCATAAACGACTACGTCATAACCAAGTATTTTACTGTAAATACCGATGCTTTCATCGATATTCTTCACACCTACTACGGCACCGAAAATTCCGCCATTGACCGATTTCTGTTTCTTGAAGACAAAGGAGTCATAGACGATTTCCCAGATATTTCCGTACAGGTCACTCAGGTAAAAATGTTTGTTCCCGGCAGGATCTTTCATTATGCCGGAAAGCAGGTTCAGGTTCCATTTTTTATACTGGTCGTAGGTTTTTTCGATGTCGGCCGACTTAAGCTTTCCGATAAAAATCCCAAGGTCGCCCAATTGTAGTTCAAATCCCGGTTTTTCCGGTTTTTTCCCTGTGTGTTGCCAGATTTCAAAACCACCACCGCCCTGCAGGTTAAGGGCAAGTATGGCATGTCTTTCGCGTGGTTCACCCTGGGTATGAGGAAGCATAAGCTCGGCCATCGCTGCTTCTTCAAACATTTTAATATCCATCCCAAAGTAACGCCGGTACCAGGCAAATGCTTCCTGAATATCTGTTACACCAACACCCAATTGTTGAATTCCGTTGACCTTTTTTGCCATTTTTCTCCCGGGTTTAAGTTCTTATATACCCAAAATTCCATTTACTTTCAAACAGGTTTGATTCGTGTTGCAAGCCTGTAATAAACTGCAGGGAAGAACCGCCTGATCTGGAGCATCAGCAATTCTTTACCACCAACAGGTATTTCTTTTTTTTCCTTTTGCAGGCCTTTCAGAATCTGAATGGCTGCCTTTTCCGCTGTTATTCCGTTTGCCTGACCAGGATCCATTTTCCCATACTCCTTACCATCACGGTCGATGGCAAATTTCGAAATATTGGTTTGAATTCTTCCGGGGATCAGAATACTGACCATGATGTTGTGCCTGCTGTTTTCCGCACGGAGACTCTCAAAGTAGCCATGCAGGGCATGTTTTGATGCAGAATAGGCTGAACGATAAGGAAACCCGAATTTCCCGACAAGACTTGAAGTCACGGCAAGTTGTCCGCCGCCATTGACAATCATTGACGGAAGCAGGGCTTTTGCCAGGGCAACAACACCAAAAAAATTAATCTCCATGATCTTACGATCATTCTCGGCCGGAGTTTCTGAAACCAGGGATCTCTGACTGATTCCGGCAAACTGATATAATCCGTCTATTCTTATTCCTTCAGCCAGGATACTGCCTGCTGCTGCCGAAATGGCCAAGGAATCTGACATATCAAGGACAACCACCCTTGCCTTTTTTCCCAGTGCTGCTATGGCAGAAGCTGTAAGTTCCAGTCCGGCAGGATCCCTGTCAGAAATGATCAGCTCCGATGCAAACCTTGAAAGAAGCAATGAAACTGACTTTCCCATGCCAGAAGCAGCGCCTGTGATCCAGAATGTCTTGCCAGTGAAATCCATAAAGAAATTACTAAAGTCTGCGAATATATAAAAAATACAGGCTATTTTCATGATTCAGGTCAACGCGGCGGTCATATTATTGATAAAAACTGAAGAACTTTGTAAAAAGAATCCTTAAGATTGTTTACTTAAAAAAACTATGCGTTAAGAATTTTCGTACATTGTACCGCCTGAAATTCACCGGTAACTATTCCATCTATTGCAATTTCAGAAGCATGTTATACTTTTAAACTGAGTATAGTTAACCGAATCAACATCTATATTCTCCTGCATTTTTCAGCAACACAACCAGATCATCATGAAAAGAATTATCAAAGTCGTTGTAGTCCTTTTGCTGTGTGTAAATTACGCATTTGGTCAATGGAGTAACAATGCCGCCGTAAACAACGCAATATGCGGCCTTACAGGCGAACAGGCAATTCCGAAAATTGCCACCTGCCCTAACGGTGACACTTATATCGGGTATTTCAAATGAAACCGGAAATTATGATGTCAGGTTGCAACGGCTCGACAGCCAGGGCAATGAGCTTTGGACCAATGGCGGCATCCTCATCAGCTCAAATGAATCGATGACCTGGTTAACCGACTGGGACATGGCAGCCGATGTCAACAACCATTGTGTCATGACCTGGCAGGATATCAGGAATGGCAATAACAATGCCTATGCATACCGGATTTCTCCGGATGGCACCTTCGTATGGGGGCCAAACGGAATCGCGCTATCAAACAATTCTGAATTTAATGCTTCGCCCAAGGTAACCTGCACAGCTGCCGGAAATTCAGTTTTTGCCTGGGTATCGGGCGATGTGATCATTATGCAGAAAATTAATGCAGCCGGTGCAAAACAATGGGGCGACAACGGCATCACCCTGAGTTCATCTGTCTCCTTAAACTGGCCTCAGTTGATGCCGGTAGGCACAGATGATATCGTGATGAAGTATTTTGAAGACAGCGGACCGCCCAATGCTCCAACCCGGCATGTATTTGCACAAAGATACGGTCCGACCGGTGCTCCCGTATGGGCTTCCCCAACCGTCATTTCCGATGCAGGTGGTATTTCAGCCTGGACACAGATTTTCCCCTTTATCAACGATGGCAGCGATGGTTTTTACATTGCCTGGCACGATGACAGGGATAACAACCAACTGGCGTCGGTGTGGGTGCAGCACATCAGTTCTACCGGAGCAGTTCTGTTTGCCACCAATGGTGTTGAAGCCACCACCCAGGCCGGAATGAATCATTACTATCCATATCTGGCACTGCCTGCAGGTTCCGGTGACGTATATGTTTTCTGGAATGAAATGAATGGTTTGCAGAGTCAGAAGGGTATATTCGGGCAGAAATTTTCATCTACAGGGACAAAACAATGGGGCAACACAGGCATGGTTTTCATTCCCGTGTCGGCAAACCAGGTGCTTCCCCTCGGTGCCGGAGGTTCTACAACCGATATGATCGTGCTTTATGATGAATCGCTCACGGCCTCAGCCTCCGCCCTTAAAGCCATGCGTATCGCTCCGGACGGCAGTTTTGTCTGGGCAGGGAATTCAGTTTTTGTGAGTTCAGTGGCATCATCGAAAGTACATACCGTTATCAATGATTTTCAGAATAATCAATGGATCATTTCGTGGGAAGACAACCGTAATTCAGCCTCCGACATTTATGCGCAGAACCTTCTGCTCGATGGAACCCTGGGTGTATGGGACCCCCAGTATGGAACCATTCAGGGACAGGTTACACTCAACGGCGGGTCCGGCAATGTAACCCAGGTTGTGGTTACGGCAGGGAACCAATCGACTTATCCCGACCCGACCGGATATTATGTTTTGAATGTCCTTGTCGGATCATATACTGTAACAGCTTCGCTGGCAGGATATTATACCGGAACCGTCAGCAATGTTGTTGTTCTTGAAGATCAGGCGACCACCGGTGTTGACTTTCTTCTTGAACCGATCCCAACTACAGGTTTTATCGAGGGTAATGTCAGTCTGAGTGGTGGAACCGGTGACGTGACACAGACACTGATCACTGCCGGCACTCACAGCACTTATCCTGATGCTTCAGGAGATTACAGTTTCGAAACCGAAGTGGGTGTGTGGGATGTTGAAGCCAGCCTGGCCGGTTATACTCCCCAGATCAGGGCCGGAGTGAATGTTCTGCCCGGTGGCACTACGCCTGACATTGATTTTGTTTTGTCCCCACTTCCGACAACCGGCTATATCCAGGGAACAGTGAGCCTTACCGGCGGAACTGCTGATGTAACACTGGCAACCGTATCTGCCGGTGATCAGTCAACACATCCCGGAGACAATGGATTCTATTTCATTGAACTGACGTCCGGAACCTATGATGTTACGGCTACCCATCCCTATACAGATACGCAGGTTCAGGAAAACATCGTTGTTGAAGCCGGTTTGTCGACTACCGGCGTTGATTTTGAACTGAACGTCAACCGAACCGATCTTGTGTGCAAAGCCACTGATCAGTATGGTTTTACGGTTTACGATGCAGAAGTCAGCATAACAGGCCCTGAAGGCACTTATGAAGGAACAATCACAGGTGATTCCCTGGTATTTGAAAACATCCCGTATGGCGCCTATGAAGGAACCGGAACCATTTACAATTCAGCTCCGGTATATTCAGATACCCTGATCAACGGGGACAATCATTACCTTGTTTTCGAGTTTTTCCTCGATGCTGCCATCAATTTACCATATGATTCAAGGGTTTCTGTTATTCCTAATCCTGCAACCAGTGAGAGCAGGATTGTTGTGGAAACAACCAATGCAGGTGACCTGAAATTTGAACTTTCCGGCTATGAAGGTAAAGTGATGGTTACCAAGGTGATCGGCATGACTGAAAAAGGCATGCACGAATGGCCTCTTTCAATCATGACAACTACCAGGAAACTCACCCCTGGAGTATACCTGTTAAAAGTATATCTCAATCAGGAGGCCGTTACCAGAAAAATTATTATGCTGGAAAGATAGATTTTCAACATGTACGATTATTTGTGAGTAAATATTCAGACAGCGGTTTCGGTTGAAACCGCTGTCTTCGTATCGAACTATCAGGATAATTGAATACCTTTGCGTCCGATAAACCAAAATCTAACAATAACTTTTTCTGAAATGAAACAATCCTTCACCGTGATTAAGACTATTTCCTTTATCGCATTGGTCCTCTTCAGCCTCTCGGCATGTAACCGTGGTAAAAAGATTGACGCAGCCGAAAACCTGCCTCCCGGAACCCATGCTGTCAGTGTGATTGAAGTAATTCAAACCTCTAACTACACTTATCTCCAGGTTTTTGAAAACGATCAGAAATTCTGGATGGCTGTCACCCGCATGGAAGCGAAAAACGGTGATGTGCTGTACTATACCAACGCGATGGAAATGAAAGATTTCAAGAGCAAGGAACTCAACCGTGTTTTCCCCTCCATTCTTTTTGTCAACGATCCGAGCCTTACACCTCCTACAATGAAAAAGATGGGTAAATCAACCGGTAAAATTACTGCAGAGAGACTGAAAGACTTCAAGGTCGAACCTGTTAATGGTGGCATCACGATTGCTGAACTCTACGGAAATAAATCAAAATACAATGATAAACCGGTTAAAATCCGTGGCGTTGTCGTAAAATTCAGTAAAAACATCATGGGCAAAAACTGGGTTCATATTCAGGACGGTACCGAATCGGGCAACAGTTATGATCTTACCATTACAACAATGGATTTCCTGGATGAAGGCAGTGTGGTAACTTTTGAGGGGATCATCAGGCTTGACAAGGATTTTGGGTCGGGTTATGCCTACGATGTGATCATGGAAGAGGCTAAATCCATTGAAATCAAGGTTAATGAGGACGCAACCCTGTAATGGCTGATTTATGGCGGTGTTTATTGCATAACCATAAATGAATCAATAAAACATGAAAAAGGGACGTGAATATCACGTCCATTTTTTTATCGGCACATTTCCACTTTCAGAATCAGGTTAAGTGTATTGATCTGTAATGATGGCCTGCGCTGTAAAATAACCCATTGAAAAACTTCCCTGCAGCAGAAAACCTCCAGTGGGTGCATCCCAGTCGGCCATCTCACCGGCGCAGAATACTCCGGGAAATTTTTTGAGTGAGAAATCAGGGTTCAGTTCCCTGGTATCCAGGCCGCCAACTGTCGAAATTGCTTCCACAACAGGCCTTAACGAACTGACAGGGATGGGCAGATTTTTTATCAGGTGAGTAAAACTTTCGGGACCGGAAAATGACATCTTATCTGAGTATGCCTTAATCAGTGCCATTGAAGCCGTATTTAGTTTAAATAAAGCGGGATAATCAGACGTTTTGACATTAGTGCCGGATGCTTTTTCCTTCAGCTGCCCGGCTGTATTCAATGGCTTAAGATCAAGACAGATCAACGGAATCCTACTCGCCGCAAGCATATTCCTGATTTCAGGAACAAGTGGATATACGGCATTACCCTCCAGTCCGTAATCTGTAATCAGGGCCTCTCCCCTGCTGACTTTGTCATTCACGCGAAGCATTATGTTTTTCAATGGCTTGCCTGTATGATAAAGCTTTATAGCATCGGGCCAGTCAACATTCAGTCCGCAGTTGGAGGCCTGGAAAGGGATCGTGGAAATCCCTTTTTCACTAAATAAATTTGTCCATGCGCCATCAGAGCCGGTTGATGACCAGGAAGCTCCACCCAAAGCCAATACCGAATAATCAGCTGTAATACCAACCTTTCCTTTTGAACCTATAAAGACAAATTCCATTTCCTGATTAAAGGAAACCAGACGGTGTTTGAGATGAAAAACCACCCCTCTCGATTTAAGTGATTCGAGAATCTGCTTTAAAACATAGGCGGGGGTGATCCCTTTTTCAGGAAAAACCCTGCCGCTGCTCCCCTCGAAAGTCGGGATGCCCAGCTGTAACAACCATTCACGCAATTTCAGGCTGTCGAATTCCAGCAATGCCTTGTCAAGAAAACCTGCAGGTGAGTATTTCGGTAAAAGAGCCTCCCCAGTCAGCCGGTTGGTCAGGTTAAAACCGCCCTTACCTGCCAGGAGAAACTTCTGTCCGATCATCTTTTCCTTTTCGAACAGGTGAACCTCAAATTTTTCAGCCAGCCACCAGGCCGCCATCATACCGGCTGGCCCCCCGCCCACGATAACAACGATCTTCCTGCTTTTCATTTTTTGCGGGCAATCACTTTCAGGTACAATTCCTCAACCTCTTTCCGGGCCCAGGGTGTTTTGCGCAGGAATTTCAGGCTCGACTGAATGCTCGGATTTTCGTTGAAACAACGTATACTGATGTTATGACCAAGCTGTTCCCATCCATAGAAATCAACCAGTTCGCCGAGAATCATCTCAAGGGTCTTGCCATGGAGCGGATTGTTGATCTGTTTTTCCATTGGTGTAAAATAACATTCGGAATAAGCATCAAAAGTAGGATGAATTCAGCCAGTATGGGTTCCTGATGATAAGATTATCTGTAACTTTTCCTTATTATTCTTTACCCATATATGAAGGTTCTTTTATTGACATGGGGTATGCTGATATAAGGATTTCATTCCCCGGCAAAATAAACTGTTTGCGGTTTAACATTGAATCAACGGCTGAAGCAGTCAGTGCATTGCAAAGGGATGGCTTAACCTGCAGGTATTGCCGCATAATTCAGTATCAGGGCACCAGCACCCAATTACATACCTACTACGATCTCATTCTGACTAAAAATGGAAAAGGAAATTCTCAATCCGGCTGACCTGAACCGGTCTTTCTCAAAGCCTACAAAAAAGCCGATGTTATAGAAATCATTGCCGATACCATAGCCAAACTCAATGCAATGCTTGTATTCAGGGACATAAAGGTAATTTAACAACAGGCTCTCCTCCCATAGCCGGTTCCTGATCAGGGGCAATCTTTTAAGCAAAAGGTTAGGTGTCCGGAATGCAACATGACCTTCGGCAAAATATGAATCGGTGCTATACCTGTAATAGTCTCCCATCTGAACCACAGGAAAAAAGTTCCTGATTCCTGTAACGAGCGGTTGTACCTGAAAATGCCTGAAATCGTCGAAGTAAACATTCTTCCTGTTTAGGAAATAGCCCGCATTTATGTTATACCGGAAATTCCCCTTTAATCCTGTTCTGAATTTGTGGTCAATACCCAATTGAACCAGGTCGAAGTCCGAATCAAAATCACCGACCGGTATGCCTTTTCTCCAGGAGATTGACAATTCTGGGGTCTGGTTCATTCCCGGCCTGGGAACCCTGGCTCCATCCCTGATTACATAATATGGAATGGGTTTGTATGTAAGGGTGATTGAAGCTAACAGATCCCTGTGATTGTTAAACCTGTACCCGGGGTTATCCGGAATGTTCGGTTTGTATTCACGCTGATCGGTATAAAAGAATGAAAAATCGCTGTTGTTTTCCGACTTCCTGGATTCTGAAGCCATAACAGAAGAGTTCAGCTTCAGCCCGGATACAATTTCAGCACTGTGTTTCAACTCGATAAAATCCCGGTTGTAGAGTCGCATCAGGTTCTGGCGAAAGAACAGGGAAGCAATGGTATTCTCGAGTAAGGCAGATCCTCCACCGCTGTTGAAATCAACACTCCCGGTTCCGGATTGAATTCTTATGGAATTTTTATATCTGCCTTTACTGCTATATCCAAGTCCTGCAGTCCAGAAAAAGGCGCTCCGGCTGAAAGCAAACCCCGGCCTGAAAGAGGCATTCAACAACGAATTGCTCTTCAGTTTACGCTCATATCTCAACCCCATTTTGTAAACAAAGCCATCTACCGTATTAAAACTCAATCCAAAGGGGTTCAACAGGCCCTCAGTATGAAAATACTGGGTGGTATCGGGTTCAACGCGACCTCCGAAAAGGAATGAATTGAAAATTCTTTTATTTGCCGGTCTGGCTTTTTTTGATGAATCAGCAGCATGGGCAGATTGTCTGAACTGCAGTGAATCAAACGCCTTAACACTGTTAAGTTCATTGGCTGCCAGAGGAATAGGCCTGATCCTGTTCCAGAAAACAGAATCTGTTTTCCTGGCATTGCTGTCGAAAACAGTTTTGTAATTCTCTACGTACTCATGGTGATTCCGCAATGAATCTCTTTTTATCAATTCCGCTTTCCTGTTATTGATCCTGGCTAACCTGTATGCTTCTGAGGTTGAAGGATTTTCATTGGCTATCAGTTCAGCAGCCTTTTTATCCATCTTTGCTGTTCTGGCCTCCAATCTGGCGGCCTTGCTGCGCGATTCCGGCTTTTCAGTGACCACCGGCCGTCGTGGCTTCAGATCAGGGGGATTTACATCAAGGGATAAATACCTGATTGAGGTGTTGTAGACAAAACCTCCGGCATTGCCCATCAGGTCAGCATCAATCTTAAACCGGTTGTTTACCGGAAGCCAGGCGCCTTCCCTTACTTCACCGTATGACTGCTTCAGTTGTATGGTCATGCCCAGTTGCTCGTTGATGCTTATGTCAAGGCTGTAGACGCACCAGAGCCCCTCGATGATGTAAAGGTAACCACTCACGAACCGGGGCCCGTCACCTTTGGGAATCACTTTAATCTTGTCAACAACAACATTACCATAGGTGTTCACGCCTTCATACCTGAACCTGTAATAATTAAAAGCGCCGGGAGCCAGCGGAGATATGGCATTGCCAAATGCATCGGGCTGATAGATATTCCCTGAAATAAATCCGATGGCTCCTGATCCCCGGTTCTCATTACCGCCCGGAAATGTACTGTGAATTGACCTGACCTTCTGCCTGGTTTTATCGGGGGCCGTAAATTCAATTTCATTAACCGATTCCTCAAGGTAGGTATTACCCTCCTTGATTTTAGATTCTTTCAGGTCTTCACGGGCCATCCATTTGACCATAGCCGATATTTTCCTGATATTCAGACTGCCCCGGATATAGACTTCCGCTTTGTAGGATTTAACCATACGAGCGTATAGCGGTGCTTTCCTGATTACCCTGCGCATAATCCTGTAGGCAGGATCTTCGCCGTCATCTGAAATCTCAACTTCCTTAAGCGAATAAATCATATCGGGCAGGACTATCACCTGAGGTTCATTCTGCTGATGAATCTCCATTTTCCGGGTAACCGTCTGATATCCCATACACTGAAAGATGAATGTATAGGAGCCTTCATCAAGCCTTAGTTCAAAATGACCATCTTCGTTGGTTGCTGTCCCAAAAGAGAGTTCCCTGACAAATACCGTAGAGAAAGGTACCGGCTTGTGTTGGGCATCGGTTATGATCCCCCGCAATACCTGGGCACTTGACGAAAAGGATGTCAGGATAATCAACAGAAGAGCCGCATAAAGAAATCTCATGTTAATGAATTGATCTGCAAAAATAAACCTGAATTGACTTATTCCCCATGAATGCTGAGTATTTAACAATTTTTAGCTGTTCATAAATATTTACCGGGATTAAATTTATACCTTTGAAGGACAACGGATTCTTTGTATATTTGATAGGGTGTCCCGGATGGGGCTGAAGATGAACAGCAAACAGATCTGCCGCCTGATTAAATGCTTAAAAAACAGGTTGCTGTTAATTGTTCCACAAACCCCGGCAGCAGTTCAACTTCAGATCTCCCCCAGGACAAGAAACACTAAAAATGTCTGTAGAAACAGGCTGTTAGAAGTTTTTCCACTTATAGTTAATTATTTGTAAATGTGATATTTATATGAGATCAAGATTCCTTTACCCGCTCCTGATCATTCTGCAGATATTTGTACATACCGGAATGTACGCTGCTGTCTCACAGATTTCTATTCCCGGTAACACCGCCGATTTTCTGATCACCATCAGCAATGTTACCCAGACAGCCGGAAATGTACTTCAGTTTGACATATATCTTGAGGACACAGATCCGTCACAAACAATGGAACTGGCAAGCATACAGTTTGGCATTAATTTCAACACCCAGATCTTAAACGGGGCACCTCAGACTGTCAATATGACCAGTATTGTCCCGGGATCTTCACAACTTCCTGTAGGAATGCAACCAATGTCAGTAAATTCAGCCAATACCGGTCAGATAAGGGTAGCAGGCCGGATACCACCGGGACCAGGCAACGGCTTTATCGTTCCCACACTATCTCCGGGTGTGAGAATCACAACACTTCGCATCACAAACCAGGTGAATTTCGCAGAAGGAACCACTCCCGATTTTACCTTTTCACCCAGTACAGCAATTTCGCCTAACTACGCGACCAGGGTAGCCATTTATCTGAATGGATTAAATACTCAATTACCGGTAGTTCCCGGCTCAAACGCCATCGTTGCCGAAAACCCGGTACTTAATATTGGCAGCGGCCAGTTGCCTCATGCCTATGAAGTGACCGGAGGGGGATTCTACTGCGAAGGGGAACAGAGTTCACCGGTCACTCTTGCTTTTTCACAATTGGGCGTAGTTTATGAGCTTTTCAGGGATAATGTCACCACAAACCTTACCTTGAGCGGTACTGGTTATCTAATCAGTTTCGGATCACAGCCTGACGGTACTTACACCATAACAGGTACCAATGAATACGGAACAACTCTGATGACCGGATCAACAACCGTCGCGGAAGCATCAAGACCCACTGTTTCGATTACAGCAGACCAGGACTCTCTCTGTCATGGCAGCTATGCTACTTTTACAGCAGATGTTACTTTTTCAGGTGTAGTAACCTATCATTGGTTCAGAAACAATGCTCCAACCGGCACCAATTCACCGACACTGACGCTTTGGGCGGTTGACGGAGATGATGTATGGCTGAGAGTTACCTCTGCACAGGGATGTTCAGCTGTTTCAGATACAATCGGACTCAGGGTTTTCATCAATTATGCGGATATCGCATTCGACATTTATGATCCGATACAACTGGTGGCCGGGGAAGAGATCACCCTGGCTCCCTATATCTATAATGCAGGACTTAACCCCTCATTTGAATGGTTCGTTAACGATGTGCTGGTTCCCGGCAATGACTGCCAGCTGACCTATACCCCGGGGCCGGCTGATGAGGTATATGTCAGGATGATCCCAAGCGGGGAGGTACCATGTCTTCAGGATGCCTATTATTCCAATACTGTCAGAATTTATACATGCACTTCCCCACCCCAGGCTTTTGATGTATGGGCCGAGACCAATACCTGCGGTGGAGAGATGTTCTCATTCGGATTGTCTGATACGGAACAGGGAATCCATTATTTTATCTTTGCCAGATTTGAAGATGAAATGAACAATACCTGCTGGGATTTTTACGGAACAGGTGAACCTAACGAAGAATACGGTGTCCAGAGCGGGGACTATTACTATATGGCGGTCAACGCCTGTGACACCACCTGGATGAACGGGCATGCCGACCTCTACCCCTTTGATACCCGGGCTACCGTATCGGTTTCTGATAACAACATCTGCAATGGCGAAGAAGTGGTGTTTAATGCGAAATCAAACCAGCCTGAATCCGTTGCCTGCACCTATAACTGGGTAATCAACGGAAACTGGGAATGGAACCCGAAGCCGGGTGATTTCAATTATACACCCTTTAACGGTGATATCATTACCGTCTTAATGGCAACGCCCTGCCAGCACGACGATCTGCATTTCCCTGACAATAACAGGATTTTGATGATGGTCAACGATTGTCCGGGAGTTTCAACCACATGGAACGGGAACCTTAGTGAAAACTGGCATGAACAATCGAACTGGGACAATGGCATTCCCGGCACCAGTGCAACTGCCATTATCCCCGGAGGCAAGCCCAATTACCCCACCCTTACCAATACAGCAAGGTGCAAATCCATCATCATTGAAAACGGAGGATCCTTTATCGGAGGAGAGTATCTTGAAGCGCAGTCTGCCCTGGTCAAATGTAATTTTTCAGATGCTGAATATCATTTCCTGAGTTCGCCGGTGTATCCGAACCCTGTTTTTGGTGAGGTATTCCCGACCGGTCAGAACACCACCTGGGCAAGGAAATATAAAGAGCGTTACGGAGAATGGATCAATCTGACGAAGTATGATCAGTTTGAAAAAGCCAAAGGATATTCCATGCAACTGACCCAGCCAAATATGGCACAGTTTATTGGTAAGCTGAACGGAGTTAATGCAAATACAACCATCGAAAACTACAACACCAGCGGTCTTGATGACCGGGCCGGATGGAATCTTCTTGGCAACCCATTTCCAAGCGCCATTGACTGGGACCTGGTACCACATATAAACATTGAGAATGCCGTTTATGTCTGGGATGGCATCCAGTACATTTCATGGAATGGATCGGTCGGCGCCCTTACAAACGGGATTATTCCGCCGATGAACGGATTCTTTGTGAAAATGACGGCGAATTACTGGAACAGCTTTACGATTCCTGCTGTTGCGCGGGTTCACGGCAATACGCCATTCTACAAGGAACATCCCTCTGATCTGCTAGAATTCAGGGTTACCGGTGATAAATATTCCGATGTCACTTTTTTGCATTTCAGGGGAGATGCTACGCCTGCTTTTGACCCGGAATCAGATGCCCGCAAACTGGCAGGTATCGAAGAAGCCCCTCAATTGTTCAGTTATGCTGAAGAAAAGGAACTCAGCATCAACGTAAAACCATTCAATGCAGATGAAACTACGGTTATTGGTTTCAGATGCGGGATTGAAGGTCAATTCAGGATGAATGTTAATATTTCTCCTGGTTTCAGCACCGGGACTGATGTTCTGATGGAAGATCAGGTGCTGGGTACCCTGCACAACGTGAGCCAGAACCCGGAATTCAGTTTCAGTTATAAAATGAGCGACCCTGAACCGAGGTTCAGACTCATCTTAACCGCAAACAGCAACCATCGGCCCAATGGTCTGATCAGCATCTTCTGTTCCGACAGAAAACTCTATGTTGAAAACAAAACAGGATTGCCGCTGCAAATCAACCTTTATGATCCTTCCGGAAAACTGGTTTCAAACGGGAACAATTTCAATGATGATGTTTTCATGCTTCCGTCACACCTCTCAGCCGGAGTATACATTGTCCAATGCTATAACATTGCTGCGAACTTAAATGGTAAGATCATCCTGAGATAATTAACTTCCGGCCCTGCCAGCGGCGGTGTGGCCCGGTTTTCAGGAAGATTATTTTGTTTTTCGGGAGATAAAAGTCTGGATTGTGCCACAGAATCAGAATAAAGTAACTGAGAAGGATCATTCACATAGAACCATTGTTGGTAACTGCTCAGCCCGGGTTAAGGAAAAAAAACTCAGGGTTAAATCATAAAAATTATTTATACATTTACCAGTAATAAGTCCCATCAAGCAATGTCATCAGTAAAAAAAAGAGATCGGTTCAGCCTTCTGATTCTTGTTTTTTATCTTCTGTTGCCGGTTTTGATGCAGGCTCAGGCCTGGAAATCAAAACCATTCTCTTTCAGCGTTTTCAACAACGCAACCATGATGCCGCCCGCTTCACTTACTGCTGTTTTCAATCAACCCATCCATCCAGGTATTGCAGTATCTTATGAATTCGGATGGAGAGAAACAATCAAAAGCCCGGTTTTCAAAAATATCAACACCTTTGCCATGGGAGGCCAGAAGGTCTATACGGGTAAATGGTTTCAGAATATAAGCCTTGGCTGGTATTATCACCGGTATGTCAATCATGCTGCTTTTCTGACAACCCAGTTCGGATACCGGCGGTACATCGGGAAGTTTACGGCCGAAGCCTCACTCCATGCCGGTTATATGCATGCCTTTTTACTGTCGGAACGGGCAGTTCAGCAACGCGACGGAAGCTGGAAAAGCGAAAACGGGGCGGGCAGGCCACAGTTTGTTACCGGGGGTGGCATAGGTCTGGGTTACGATGCCGGTTATCATTATAACATACGGCGTATTTTCATCAACTATGATTTCAGGCTGCAGATGCCATTTGTCAGGAGCTATGTTCCACTGCTTCCGAATGGAATTCTTTCTCTTGGAATACAATTTACGCTTTTCAGGAAAGTTAACGATCAGAACAAACCATCACAGGAGAGACTCGAATGCCCAAAATCCTGATCAGATTGATTGTTATCACATCGCTGCTGATGACCGGCCAGGCCTGCGAAAATGAAGTTCAGCGGCCGCAGGTGCTGGTATGTCCGTTTGAGACAGATGGCTTGTATCATGAAAACTCAAAAAGCGTAGAGTACCAGGCCCTGCTCGACAGTTATAGCAGAAGGGGAATTCCCGGCGCTGTGCTCCTGGTAAAGGACAACAGTGGCTTTTATGTAGGGGCTTCCGGCATGGCCGATATTAAGAATGGGATTCCGATGCAACCCTGTCACATTTCAAAAATTGCCAGTATAACCAAATTTATGCTTGGTGTTTCAGTTCTCCGGTTGCAGGAAAAGGGCGTGCTTTCGTTGGATGACCCTATCAGCAAATACATCTCAGGTGACAAACTGAACAAAATTTCCAACGGTAACGAACCGCTGACGATACGCAACCTGATGAACCACACAGCAGGGTTATACGAAGTGATCAAAGATCAGGATTTCTACCTCCAGGTATTGAATAACCCTTCTAAGCACTGGTCATCCGACGACCTGCTGAAATACGTCTATCATAAGAACGCTGCTTTCGATTTCCGGCCTGCCGACACCGCCGGATACAGCAACACCAATTATCTGTTGCTCAGCATGGTCATTGAGAGCGCAACCGGAAAGCCCCACAGTGCCACCCTGCATGCTGAGGTGATTGAACCACTTGGGCTGGGTGACACCTATTATTTCTGGCATGATGCCCTCCCGGAGATTGGAATTGCACAGGGATATTATGATCTGTACAACAATGGCGAACTTGAAAACCTGACCCAATGGAATACAGCCAGCGGCAACGGTTATGGCGGGGTCTATTCTACGGTATGGGATATGTACAAATTTATTGATGCCCTGTTTATTCAGAAAACACTGCTCAGCCAGGCATCACTCGATGAAATGCTGGTATTTCATCCGGATATCGAATCCAGGAAGTTACTGGGTGTTTCCTGTTTCAAGGATTTCATTGATATCGGTGATCCGGCAAAAGACTATGCCTGGGGTCACCGGGGAAGGGACCTGTCGTACAGCGCTGACCTTTTTTATTTCCCTGAGCACGAAGCAACCATGGCATTGATAGTCAATTACGGTACCGACGGCGACAGCCCGCTGAGACCTGTTTTCAATGAAATGCGCGACAAAATCGCAAAACTGATCGTCAGGGAATAGCTGCTCCTTTCCGGCCTTTTTCAGTTAACAACTAACAACTAACAACTAACAACTAACAGCTAATAGTTTTTTTTTAAAAATTAACCGCGTTATGGCTGCGGGAAAGTTATTTCATTCTCTGCGGTTCCCGGATATTAAATGACTGTCGATTTTCCCTCCGAATGAAGTCAGGCAGGGTTTTTTCTTTTTACCTGCCTGCGGCAGGCAGGCTTTTTACTTTTTCACTCCTTACTCATTTCTCTAATCTGCTTACTGCCAACTGCTTACTTCTCCCGGGGACGGGGGACGAGGGACGAGGGACGAGGGACGAGAGACGAAAATCCCTAACCGCCTGCGGCGGGTAACCTGCCTGCCCTCCTCCGGCGGGTATACCGCAGGCAGGGCTCCTTACTCCTTACTCCTTACTCCTTACTCCTTACTCCTTACTCCTTACTCCTTACTCCTTACTCCTTACTCCTTACTCCTTACTCCT
>WSXU01000139.1:0-439 GCA_009773455.1 Bacteroidota bacterium
CTATACTTCCACTACTGAAAATCCAACTACTTACAGTATTTCTGCCGGAACTCCGGCATTAAGCGGTTTTACTCCGGTCGTTAATGCTGCGCTGGGAAGTAGCCCGATATCCGTACCACTTCCGGCAAGTGTACCTACCGGAACTTATCAGTTTAGGATTACAGTCAAAAACGGCAGTGGTTGTGAATCAGCGATCCAAAACTTTAATGTTGATTTTGATGATATTACACCACCTGTTATAACAGGTTGTCCGACAAATATCACCGTTAATACAGGTGCAGGCAATACTACCTGCAATCAATCGGCAACATGGACAGAACCAACCGCCACTGATAACTGTGACCTTCCGGCAAGTCTCACCTGGACCAAAAATTATTTACCTGGAGCGGTCTTCCCTGTTGGTACCACAAACGTAACTTACACTGTAAAAGATCTGGCC
>WSXU01000139.1:467-1515 GCA_009773455.1 Bacteroidota bacterium
TGGCTGACAATACACCTCCAACGTTTACAGCACCTTCTGCAATAACTATTTATTCCAACGCTTCCTGTGCTGTTAGTACCTTGCCTGCTTTAACAGGTGATGTTATTACAAAATCGGACAACTGTACTCCGGTTGCTAACCTGACTGTAACTTATACCGATGGAGCAAACGTTACCGGATCCTGTGCCGGTATCTATTCGTTCACCCGTACCTGGACGGTCTCCGACCTGAACGGAAACAGTTCAACCGGTACACAGTTGATTACTGTTGCTGACAATATTAAGCCTACTCTTAATTTGCCATTGCCTGCCACTATTGAGTGTACAGCCAGTACCCTTCCTGCAAATACAGGCCAGCCTACAGGTTCTGATAATTGTGGTGGACCAGTAGCATTTACTTACACCGATGTTCCAGTTGCCGGTAATTGTGCCGGACGTTCCACCATTACGCGTACCTGGACCGCTACCGATTGCAGCGGTAATTCAACTTCCGGAAATCAAACCATCAATATTCAGGATACACAGGCTCCAACCCTGGTTTGTACCAACTTTACAGTTGCTACGCCTGATGATATACCGGCGAGTGATGCGTATAGTCATCTTGCCGGAGTGGATAACTGCGGGGGCCCTGTTGAATTTATATTAACCGATGAGTCCTATACAGGACTTACCTCCGGTGCCGGATTTTGTCCAACCAGTGTTATTCGCAAATATACAGCACGGGATCAGTGCGGAAATACTTCTGCTGAATGCACCCAAACCATCACTGTTACAAATACCAGTGGGTGTACTGTGTGTCAAAGTAATGTTCCGTTTTACGCTGCCATTTTAGATGGAGCCCCCGATAGTTTGTGGATTTCTCCAGAGCACATTCGGGAAGGAGTTTGTTGTGGTGTTGTTGCAGAACCGCCAAAACCTCCAAGATGTACTTCATTTAATGTTTACCTTGATGAAGATGCAGTAGGACTTGTATTCGATATTGCATCGGGTGCATCACCAACTGGCTCACTGTTTTATCAGGTTGATTGTGAGGACCCGACACCTGTAGG
>WSXU01000018.1 GCA_009773455.1 Bacteroidota bacterium
TCAATCGCTGCGCGGTTCAAGCGTACCCCTCTGTCCTTCGGACATCTCCCCTTTGAAAAGGGGAGAACCTGATTAAGTAAGGCTGGGGATTCAGGTGTTCTATGCCCTGAGGGCGTTCAAAGGGCGGTGGTTCGACAGGCTCACCACAAGTGGGGCGACTTCAGCGAAAGAGCGATTAAAGCTACCACTAAGACACTAAGAACACTAAGATTCACTGAGATTTATAAACCCTTCCTTAGTGTTCCTGGGTGCTCTTAGTGCCTGCGTGGTTATTTTAAGAAGTGGCTTAAACAGTTAACAACAAGATGATTATAAGTCTAATGTGCCCTATTGTGCCTATGTGGTGAAAAATAATTAGTTCAAAGGTTCAATCGCTTCGCAGTTCAATGCGCTGCGCGCGTTCAAGGGTTCAATGCCCTTCGGGCGTTCAGAGGTTCAATCGCTGCGCGGTTCAAGCGTACCCCTCTGTCCTTCGGACATCTCCCCTTTGAAAAGGGGAGAACCTGATTAAGTAAGGCTGGGGATTCAGGTGTTGGGCGTTCAAGAGGCGACTTAAGCGAAAGAATGCGACTAATATTACTAATGTGACCTATGTGCCTATTGTGGTGAAAAAAAAGTTCGAAGTTCAATGCCCTGCGGGCGTTCAGAGGTTCAATCGCTTCGCGGTTCAATGCGCTGCGCGCGTTCGGTTTTCAATGCCCTTCGAGCGGAAAAGGGCGACTTCAGATACTAAGCGAACATACTACTTCTTAGTGTTCCTTAGTGAGCTTAGTGCCTTAGTGGTTATTCTTAATCCGGGTAACTGTATCCAGGGTTTATGCGTTTCACGGCTCAATCCGGATCCGGACTCTCCCAACTCCCAACTCCTAACCTCAAACCCCGAACATCGAACTAATCAAAAATCTTCCTCAGCAGCACCAGCGTTTTTTCGACTTTGAAGCCCAGGGTGCTGAAGGCTTCGTTGATCTCTTCAACATTTAAGCCTGAGGTAATGGCTTCCACATTGCCAACACCACGTTTGACGAGGGCATCAATCACCGCAGCTTCAAGCATGGAGGCAAAGGCCGGGGTGTTGTGTGCCGGTGCCATAAAGTTATAGAAGTACCGTACCGTCTTTTTGCTGGTAAACTCACCGTTCCTGAATCCGGCCAGTTCGCCGGTGTGATGGTTTACTAGGCCATAAAGGAATTCGGATTTATAATTGGTTACCGATTTCCTGAGATACAGTTCCAGTCTCTTTAAAGAAGCACCAGCCGGAACGAGCGGATCGCGCGAAAACCGGTCGTCGGACGGATAGCTGCGGATGATCTTAAAAATTTCAGGAAGTGACTCTTCGTTAATTTCCACTGCCTGCCAGGGGAAGAAAGAATGGGCCCCCATCTGCATGTTCTCTATCCGCAGATAGCGGAACATACGGAACTCCACAAACCGGAAACCGAGATCCTCAAACGCATGAATTGTGGGCAGATCCGTTGCATCACACAAACGGTTCATATACCAGGGATTCTCATCTTTGATGAGCTTATTAATCCCCTTTCTGTATTCTTCAGGCGTGGTTTCTTCATTCAGCACGACAACCTTGCGTCCGAAGAGTTCAGTTTCGACTTTAAGTACAGAGTATTCCATAATTGATATTTTCGGAATTAGAAATAGTTTTCTTCAGCAATGACAGAAATAACGGGTCGATTTGAATTTTCAGATATAAATGGTCTTCCCGGCTTCATTCCTTTTCAATTCATCCAAAACAATAATTTCAATTGCCTTGTGAAATAGTCCTGTTTTCTCAACAATAAACTCATGCAGAACTGTTTTTTTATCCTCTTCGGTAATGTAAATCTTCATCATCTCATCATCACCACTACAAATACAGTCGATGTTAAAGCCGGATTTGATCATCTGCTCTACCTCATCCAGACTTATCCTTAAACCGTAAAGCTTCAGAAACCTGCTGATCCGACCCACTATAAAGTAACAACCATCTGTATCACGACGGGCAATATCACCAGTCTTCAACATACCCCTGTTTTCATCACCCTTAAGCAAATCGTCCGGATTTGTAGCGTAACCTAAGGTAACATTTGGACCGTGATATACCATTTCTCCTGTAGCCTCATTTTCATTTATCTCTATTCCGGTATCATCACAAAGCGATAGACTGCCACCCGGAATTGCCTTTCCGATACTTCCTGTTTTACTTGTTGCCAAATCGGCTGGTAAATAAGCCATTCGTGCAGTCCCTTCAGTCTGACCATAAGTAGCAATAAATCTCCTGCCCGTCTTTTCAGCGTATTCTGCGTATTCTCTGAAAAGCTGATCACTAAGTTTTCCGCCACCCTGGGTTAAAAGTCTCAAGTCAGGCAAATCCATTCTAAAGAACCTCAATTTGTATAAAACTTCGTAACTGTATGGAACCCCAGTAAAACTCGTGGCTCTGTTCACTTTAACAAATTCCCAGAATTCTTTATCGGTAAGGCTTTTTTTTGTCAGAAGAACTGTCGCACCTGCATACAAGTGACTGGTAATAACTGAAAGTCCCATGGTATAATGCATTGGGAGCATTCCAATTGCCCGGTCTTCTGATTTAAGTTCAAAAAAAGAAGCAACATTGCGCGCACTTGCTGCAATATTATTATAACTGTGACGGACTAATTTCGGACTTCCTGTTGATCCGGAAGTCGGCAACAGAAAAGAAAGTTGTTCATACAAAGGGTATTGCGGAAACCCGGTATTCAGCAATACATAACCTGAATTATGATAGATTGGTTTATAATCAAACTCATCAGACATATTATCCGGAATCCATAAACAGGATGGCTTATAGATTTCAATCAACCTCCTCAATAAACCTCTTTCGGTATTACTGCTTATCAGCAATGGGACTATGCCACCAGACAGTGCTGCCACAAAACCCGATAATGATCCGATGCAATTCTCCGATAAAATAAAAATCAGTGTTCTTGAAGTGATGTATGAATTGAACGCAACAGAAAAATCACAAAGTTGTCCATAGGTAATCCTGCTGCTATAATCGTCAATAGCTGCGATATCAGATTTTACCTTTTTATCAATATCGAGAAACATCCGGGTACTCAGTTAAATAACCGTGCTACCATCAACACCTAAAATCTGTCCGGAAATATAAGTAGACATGTCAGATGCTAAAAACACACAGGCATCTGCAATTTCTTCTGGTCTGGCAAGCCGACCCATTCCAATGTCGGAAATCCGGTCATTAAAACTTTTTTCAAAAACTGCCCGGAATCTTTCTGTATCGACCATCCCGGGCGCTATGGCATTCACCCTGATATTTTGGGCAGCAAGTTCTTTTGCAGCAGATTTTGTTAATGAGATAACAGCACCTTTGGTTGCAGAATAGGCCAACTGCCCTTTTGCTCCTTCAACACCAACGATACTTGCTATGTTTATAACTGAACCACTGTTCTGACGCGACATAATCCTGGAGACCAACTGTATCAGATGAATCATTGCTATGACATTCACCTCAAACATATTTCTGAGGCTTTCGAAATTGATCATGCTTAAAAACTCGTAGGTTACCACCCCTGCGTTATTGACCAACACATCAATCCGTTGATGATCTTTTTTAATCTGCATCACGGCCTGTTTTACAGCTGCAAAATCAGTAACATCAAAATAGACCGGAATAATAACTGCCTTTGTTTTTGCTGACCATTCTTTCGCCCATTCATCTATAGAACCTTCCTCAAGTCCGTTTGCATAAACTACAGCGCCATATTCTGCAAATCTTTCAGCAATGGCACGGCCTATGCCACTACCGGTTCCGGTAATAAGGCAAACTTTACCTTCCAGAAGTTTTGTATTCTCCATTCTTTCAGTCAATTTTAAATCAAACGATTACATCATATTTTGCCAGAATCTGTTTACCTGTCTCATAAGATTTGAAATCAAGAATATCTTCCGAATCGAGCATGATATCAAATTCATCTTCCACTGCAGTCACCAGACTCAACTGTTTTATCGAATCCCATTGTTTTAGATTTCCTGCAGCAAGATCACCATTCAACTGATCGTTTCCTACTTTAAACTCGTTCCTGAAAATATTGTTATACCTCTCAAGATTATCCATTCTGATTTATCCTCCTAATAATTAAACAATTTACTATGATCGTTCAGTTAAACTGAATTAAAGACTATTGCAAAAATACAAATTTAAAAAAGTCAGTCAGGAAGGGGTAACCTGCCTTTTAAACCAAACCCCTGAAGCTTTCCTGATACCATGCATCTGTATGAACAATGGGATATATCCTGCTGATATCCAGCACTGCATCGGCGCAACCCCAGGAAAGACCAGCCCCGAAACCACTCATCATGGTACGGATCGAACCACTGTCCATATTTCCAAAATTATCAGCAAGCACCAGCGGAACAGAATTACTGCTGTTGTTGCCGAACCGGTCAATTGAGATCGGGATTTTTTCAACAGGTATCTTTACTTTTCTGGTTATCTGTTTTATTATAAACATATTGGCCTGATGCAGAGCAAAACAATCATAGGTATCGGTAGTTGTTCCAAGTTTTTCCATAAAGTCCTTTATCAGGAGCGGTACTTCGGTGATAGAAAAACCAAACACCTCCATTCCTTTCATATGGGTATCGTAATCAGATCGCAGAATACCATCATCCCAAAGTTCGCGTTCAACCGGTGCATTCATATTCCGGTAGGCCCCCGAAGGTGTAATTATACTTTTGAATTTGCTGCCGTCGGTTCTCATAGCCGTATAAATCGTGCCCGGGTTACTGCTTTTTTCCAGCAAAGTAGCAGTACCACTGTCGCCAAAAAGCATGATCATGGTACGATCCATGGGAGAAAGTGTCCTTACTGAAGTGTCTCCTGTAATCAGCAGGGCTGTTTTGGATTCTGAATTTTTCAGCATCGAAAGAACTGCTTCCAGTCCAAAGATGAATCCGGAACAGGCAAGATTAATATCAAAACAACTACATTCACGATTCAGTCCGAGCCGTTTATGCAATAAATAGGAAGTTGAGGGTGATCTGAAATCGGGCTTTTGAGTAACAAATACAAGTATACCGATATCATCCGGGTTAATTCCCTGTTTATTGAACAGATTACGGGCTGCTTCATAACCCAGATCAGAAGCAGTCTGCTGAGGAACCGCCCTGTAAAGGGCTTTTACACCAGTCATTTCAGAAAAGCCGGTAACAGCTTCCTCTCCGAAAACCTCATTGAAGGATTCTACCGGAATCTGTTTTTCCGGCACAGCCACCGACATACCGGTTATCTGTATGTTCTGAAACGCGCTGAATATCATACCTTAATCATTTTTGTTATTGTTCCACAATGAATTGAAAGCTTACCATTACTGCTGAAATACATGACTAACAGCGCCATCTTCAAAAACAGCATCCGTTTCGATAACAGGTATCAGATTTTTTGTATTCATATAAAAGTCTGCAACACCCCACGATAAACCTTCACCAAAACCGCAAGCCAGCACATGAATTTCTTTCTGATCACTTCCCCCAAAACCATCTGTGAGTAGCAACGGAATGGAATTTCCACAGGTATCACCAAATCCTGAAGGGTTAACCAATACCTTGTCAAATGGAATTCCCAGTGTATCTGAAATATGTTTTAATACAGCAACATCGGTCTGATTAAAAGCAAAAAAATCATAATCAGACACCTGCGAATTGTATTTTAACATAAACTCCCTGACAGCCGCAGGTATTTCATCTGACGCAAAGCCCGACAATTTACCCTGATGAACAAACAAATTGCCTGAAGTCCTGCCACTTCCATCCCTGTAAGCATCCGGGGTCTCTTCTTCAGGTATTGTCCTGAAGCCACCTCCGGGAACGATCATTGACTGATAATTGGATCCTTCTGAAAGTGTCCTGATGTATAAAGGTTTTGCATCCTTTCTCTTTTCAATCAGAACTGCGGAAACACCATCGCTGTATACAAGGTTAAGCGGATCAAGTGGCGCCAGTTGCTTACTGGTGGTATCACCAACAATCAGCAGTCCGTACTTTTTTTCAGTTGTATCAAGTAATGAACTTACAATCTGAATACCATGAACAAAACCAGAACCTCCGAGATTAACATCAAATGCAATACAATCTTTTGAAAGGCCCAATCGCCCATGTAAAACACAGGCAGTTGCAGGGCTTCTGTAGTCAGGGGTTTTCGATACAAAGATGATCACACCAATTTGCTCCTTTTCCAGTTGTTTTTTATCAATCAGAACACCTGCGGCTACATATCCCAGATCAGATGATGTTTGCAGTTCATGGGCTTTATGCAGCTCAACTGCTCCCGTTTTTTTCAGAAACGAATCAAATGTTTCTTTATCATACTGCAGTTGATAATCACTGAGTTTTACTTTATTGGAAGGTATTGCGCTTGCAATTCCGGATAAGTCAATATCACTGAATTTAAAATATGCCATGATCTTCTGAGATTATTTTTTCTATAATACCGGGCGAATTCAATTATAACGGTAAAATGGTAAATATCCTGTTCATGCTAAGGTTGAAAATTTACTTTTGTTGCAGGGCTGCCAAAAACAGTTGTTCCTTTTTTAACCTTGTTCAGAACAACACTTCCCATACCAACTACAGCAAGTTCTTCTACCACTGCATTCTGAATTAATTTTACCCCGGCATTAATGGTTGCCAGATCATGTACCTGACTGAATCCGGCAAAGAAAGTATGCGAATTGACCTGACAATATCGGCCTATCTTAACATCATGCCCCATGATCACCGAACTCTGGAGGAAGGTAAAATCGCCAACCGAGGCATCACTTGCGATCACACAAAAAGCTTTGATACCAACCCCGATACCAAGTTTAACACTTGGAGAAATAACACAGGTCGGATGAATCAGGTTTATAAATTTCCCACCTTTTGCAAGGATTATTTCAACTGTTTTTTTACGATCCGTTACTTTCCCGATCGCGCAAAAGAAGACATCATCAGGTTGTGGACTATATCCGGAAACAGTCGCGAGTACAGGTGGATAGCCTCTGGATTCAATATCGGAAGGACCATCACTCAAAAAGCCCCTTACCTTAAAATCAGGATCATTGCCAAAACAATAGTGTGCCAGGTCATATATTTCCCGCGCAAAGCCGCTTGCGCCTATGATTACTAAATTTCTCATCAGAATTAATTATTTGATTGAATAACCTCCATCAAGGGTGATCAGGCTGCCAGTCATCCATTCAGAAGCAGGTGATAAAAGGTATACAGCAAGGTAAGCCACATCTTCGGGTTTACCAAAACGACCGGCAGGGAAATTCTTTTTATGCTCCTCCAGTTGATCATGACCAATAGGGCCATGATCAAGAATACCTGTTTCGACAAATCCGGGAAGTATGGCATTCACCCTGATTCCATTGGGTGCAAGTTCAAGCGCCAGCGACCTCGTAAAAGAATTTACCGCTCCTTTCGTAGCGCTGTAGATAGAATTACCCAACTGGGCATAACCTGAAGAAACAGATGAAATAAAGCATATTGAGCCACCCTTTTTAATTTTTTTCAGGCGAAGCAGACGCTGAATAAGTAATACCGATCCATTAAAATTAGCATCGAAAAGCGATTCAAGGATTTCACGCGTAACAAACCTCACCGGAACAGTTTTCACCATTCCGGCATTCAGAATTATACCATCAAGTTCAGGCAGGCTATCGGCCAGCGATAAGACTGAATCATCATTACAAAGGTCAGCATCGTATATGTGATGACTTCCGGCAGCCAACAAAGACCTGGTTTCCTCAAGTCTGAGGAGGTTCCTGGCCGAGAGCTGAATTTCGGCACCCTGTAAGGATGATTGAACGGCAATTGACCGGCCGATGCCGGATGATGCACCTGTAACCAGTACCTTCTTACTGGATAAACTGAAAGGTTGTTGCATAAAATTAAATTGAATCGCGCTCCGTATTATTTCTTTGATAGGATACGGCCATTGCCCGTTTTACCGGGCCATTGATTTATAATTTCGCATGAAAAACGACCGGCACGCTGAACAGAAAAAAGCCGGCATTTACTTTATGGTATCAGGCGGTACGACGGATTATTTCGTCATACACCTCCCCAACTGTAACCAGTTGTTTGAAATCCTTTGCTTCGATTACAACGCCGTATTCGCTGTCAATCATGGCAATCAAAGCCAGGTATGCCAGAGAACTCCACTCTTCAAAATCCCTGAATTTATCTCCGGGCATCAATGTTTTCTCATCGTTTTCAAGAACTTCCCTGAACATACCGATAAATTTTTCGTCCATTGTCTGATTTTTTATGATTAATAATTGAGTCTACTCAGAAAACTGTTTTTTTTGACACTAAAATTATAAACCAGGACTACTGACTGGCTGGGTATCGTCATTGTGTGAGAGAAATGTACCGAACTATTATTGAGACAACACTTTATCTAAAGCACTCTCCTATCAAATCGGTCAATTCAGTTGTGCCCGTTAAAGGCTTCCATGGTCCGGGTATCGGACGCATCTATGCCCTCGCGTTTAAATACTTTCAGCACAGTCATCGCGATTATCTTTATATCCAAAGATAAGGAGATATGATCAACATACCAGACATCGAGTTCAAATTTCTTAGACCATGACAGGGAGTTTCTGCCATTTACCTGGGTCCAGCCGGTAATGCCGGGTTTTACTTTATGCCTTCTGGCCTGCTCGGGGGTATATAGCGCCAGGTACCTCACCAGCAATGGCCGCGGCCCCACAAGGCTCATATCGCCCATAATTACATTAATCAATTGCGGTAACTCATCCAGTGATGCCGACCGGATAAACTTACCCACTATTGTAGTCCGTTGTTTGTCAGGAAGTGGCCTCCCCTGTTCATCGTATAAATCGCGCATGGTACGGAATTTCACCAGCCTGAAAGTATCTCCACGAAAGCCGGGCCTGTCCTGTAAAAAAAATGGTCTCCCTTTGTTTACAATAAATAGAATCAGAGTCAGTGTCAGAATGACCGGCGATAAGAGCAGCAATCCAAGAGTTGCAAGGATAAAGTCAATTGTTGGTTTAATCAATCTGATGTACATCGCTACCTTTCTCTGTTTTTATAATGGTACTCACAACTTAACACTCATTTCTCATTGAACCTTAATTTTCTGAGGGACGAGGGTCGGGGGGCGAGGGTCGAAACTCCATACCCGCCAAAGGCGGGCGAGCTCCCTACTCCTTACTCCTTACTCACTTCATACAATGCCGCCATCCCCTGCCATATGATCGGACTATCAAAATTCTTAGCCCAGGCAATGCCGTTTGAACCGAGTTCCTCACGAAGTGGCGCATTGTTATAGAGTTGCAGCATAGCATCCTTCAACTGTTCAACCGATTTTGGCTGAACAAGTATTCCGTTGAAATCCGGATCAACCGCATCGATGGTGCCGGTACCCGTTGTGCTGATGACCGGCTTGCCCATAGCGGCCGCCTGTACAAGCACATTACCGAATCCCTCCCACCAGGCCGGAAGCACAAAAACATCCATCACCGAGAGGTATAGGGGAACATCGCGCTGAGATCCCGCCATCACAATTCCCGGATGGGTTTTCATCCGGTCAATCAGGGATTTATCGGCAATCTGCTCAAATTCAGGTGAACCCACATACAATAGCCTCAGATTACTATTTGCAGCAAAGAGTGAATCAAAAGCGGCATAAAGTTCATTGATGCCTTTGCGGTCAACCAAACGGCCAACATAGCCAAACACGAAATGCCCTTCCAATCCAAGATGCTGCTTTAAAATACGTGAACTTTCGGGAGTTATGTTTGCCGGATTAAACCTTTTCAACGGAATGCCATTGCTGCTGCCCTTGTTGATGACCAATGCCTTGTGTGCCGGAAAAATCCGGTTGTCCAACCCGTAATTCCTTACTGAATCGCTGATGCAGATCACATCCTGGGCAAAAAAAGCCGTGATCCTTTCCATGGTTACCAACAATAGCTTCTTAAAACCCACTTCGTGTTCGAACCTGAAACCCCGGCAGGTATATATCCTGCGTTTTACCCCAAGCAATTGTGCAGCAATCAGCCCAACCAGTGAAATCTTCGGCGTACCGAAATTCACTATATCCGGCTTAATCTTCCTTAGGTGTGAAAATACCTGAATCAGTGATTTAAAATCCTTTAAAAGGGATATTTCCCTTTCGATTTTCACCGGCAGGTGAATACAACCCTCGGCAGCACAGTAGGCCGTAACTTTTTCATGCGTTGGTGCCATCAGGTAAGTGGTATAGCCCAACTCGCTGAAATACTTTAACTGACCTTCGAGCAGTATAACACTGCCGGGAGCGGTGATGCCGATAATTAATTTCATTGTGTCCTTTAAATTATAATTTCTGCCTTGTCCATGAAACATTTGATTTTATAGTTTTTGCAGGTAAACCAGCTATTAAAGAATTATTTTCAAAAAACTTTCCAGGAACAAGTGCTTTTTGAGCAATAACAGAATTATTTCCTATTACAGCTCCCTTGCTTATAAACACAGAATTTCCAACCCATACATGGTTACCGATGAGAATGTCTTTAGGTAAATTGATTCTATAATTAGTATTAAGATCAATGATTGAATGAAAATCACTTGTATTCATTCCAATATTGCGACTAAACATACAATTAGCCCCAATATTTATTGAAGTGCTACCTTCTCCAGTAAAAATATCTGTACTTCCAAATGTACACCTTTCCCCAACCTCAATAATGGAATTGTCACCTATCATTTCAATTCTGCCACCTTCATAGAAAACTATACTATTAGATAAAAACAAAGTATTATTGCTGCCTGAAATTTGAATAAACAAGTTTCTAAAACGTGATTTAGCTCCTACCACAATCCTATTATTATTACCTATGACTTTAATACAGCAATTCTTGAAAATCACATCTTTCTTAATTGAAATTGAGTTTTTTTTACCTCTTATTATGTACCTAAAACTAATAACCAAACATAAAAAATAAAAAAAAGCAATTAATCTAATTAATGAGTTTTGGTTTAACACAAATCTCTTAATGAAATCAATCATATCGTATGGGTTTTCAAACTTAGAAAGTTTATTGAAAAATATTCAATCACCTGCTTCAATTGTTTATCATTTCCACCCTCAACTACATTGATATTGACAAGTTTTTCACGTTGGGTAGATGCAATAGTTAGAAAGTCCTTATTGTATTTCCCATTTGTAACAATCAGGGTATTGTTCAGATAAGCCATGGATTTCAACCATAAATCATCGGCATGAAAACAGAGTTCCCTGATCAGTTTCTTATCAAAGGCAGCTGTATCCAATGAGCCCGGAGGATAAAGTGTTCCGGCCCCGCCAGTCTGAACCAGCAGGTGCGATGGCTGTTTATCCGTAACATTGTATTTCCATTTCCGGTAAGAATTCAGGGTTTTGTTACTGAAAGTGAGCTTGTGTGCGCGGTTGGTACAGATCATTCCGGGATGCTGCTGGTGAAGCTCCACTATATTTTTCAACACATCACGTTGGTAATACAGGTCATCATCCAGGGTGATGATGTTGGCCTCCGGATAGTTCTTCATCGAATGGTAATACTTTTTGTGCGATCGCAGATCGTCGCAATACTGAATGCTTAAACCTCTATTCTCCAGTTTTCTGAGGCTTTCAGGTAATTTTTTATCTGGGAACTGTTCTTCAGCCAGCCACAGGATAATCATATCCGGCTTAAAACTTTGTCTGAGAATGGTTTCAATGGATATCCAGATATCATCAATGCGTGCCGGGAAAGAGGTAAGGGAAACGATATACTTTTCATCCCGGGGATTTGTATTTATCCCTGAACCTGCACTTTCCGCGGTTCGCCTGAAATATGCCGGCATAGTTCTGTCGAATACCCTTTTAAGAATCCTTTCCTGAAGCCTGACAACTATTTTACCGAGGATACCGGTTTTGGTAAAGTCGGGAAGTGCGAAATAAATGGAATACAGGAAGTTCATTCTTTTTTATTTTTCAAAAATAAAATCAAGCACTTTTTCACCGACAGAATTAACATCAAACTGTTTACATGCAATCTGTGCATTCTTTCCTATTCTGCTGCGCTTTTCAGGGTCATTTATCAACATTTCGAGCACAGAAGCCAATCCGGAGATGCTGTCTCTTTCAACGACCATTCCGCTTACCCCGTGAACAAAGATATCTTCATAGGCCAGAGAATCAAAGCAAACAGAAGGCAAGCCTGCTGCCATGGCTTCACACAGGGAGTTTGGGAAGCCCTCAAGCACCGAAGGCAGTACATAGATCCCGGCCCGGGCATAAAGCAGATCAACATTTTCAACTTTGCCCAAAAAATCGACCTTATCAGCTATACCCAATTCCCTGCCCAACGCTTTCATAGACTCAAGCATAGGACCTGAGCCAGCCATTACCAAACGCCAATTCTGCTTGTTCCCAATCTTGGCGAATGCTTCAATCAGTCTTTCGGGCCCTTTTTCCCAGGCGAACCGCCCTACATAAAGTATTATTTCCTCCCTGGGTAAATCATAAAGTGTAACCTCACGAATGGCATTAGGAATAATCCTGATGTTCAGTTTATTGCCGAATTGTTTCAATTTATAATCAGCTGATCTTTGGGTCTGCGCAATAAATCCGGCCGATCTTGGGTAAAAAAGTCTTTTGCTAAAATTTATAGGAAACCCGAATGCATAATCAGGACTGGTGCGGTCTGAAATAAACACCTTGTAAGGTAGTCCTGTTAATGCAAACAAAACCAGCGGACTGAACCAGTCACCGAAGGTCAGTACCACATCGGGATTAGCCTTCCTTGCCTGCCTGCGGATAAAACCGGCAACCCTGGGATAAAACAGGAACTTATTCAGACTACGGCTTGTCCTCTGAAATGATGGCTCAATAAACCTGATCCTGCTGTCGAGCCGATAGAAAATATCACCCGAAAGACATGAGATAAAGGTAACCTCGTAGCCCTGAGCGACAAAGTAGTTGGATAATACTGTTAATGCCCTTTCGATGCCCCCAATTTTCAACGAAGGGGAAACGATACATATGTGATTACCTGGTTTCAGCACCGATTGTCTCTATTAAATGATCGATCATCCATCCGTAGGGATTAAATTTTCCTTCGTGCCAATTCATCTCCTTATCCCAATACCCCGGACACGGATCATAACCTTTGGCCATAAAACCATAACTGATTTCGACAATCAACGGATTGTTATTTTGATCAAATACAAAATCAAATGCAATACACTGCGATCTTATCTTCTGGTTTGATAAAAATGCAAGAGAAACGCAGCGTTCATCAATATCTTCCTTTTTATACAGAATATGACCGCTGCCGGAAGCCCGGAAATCATTCTGACGCACCATCCGTTTGATGGCAAAAGCCTTGTTACCAATAACAATTACCCTGATATCGAACAGGTTGTCCGGCATAAAATCCTGAAAATAAACATAACCCTTTTCGCGTCCTTTGGCCTGTTCAACCTTAAGGGGATATACGATATGAGCCATTGCTTTGATTATATCAGTCATGCCGGCCTTCCCCAGCCTGAATTTTCTGACTTGCTCACGAATCGCAGTGAAAGCATTGTATTGCCGGAACCCCCGGCCAAAAGCCTTATCAGCTATGCTTAACGCTTCATGCATATTCCTGACGAGCATAACATTCTTTGATCCTGCCCCGCCTCTTAATTTAAACACCTTTGGGAAAGAAGTAGTTTTAAACCATGTGATTGCATCCGGTTTCGAATAAAAGGAATAGGAAGGTACCAAAGGCAAGTTTAAGGCTTCCATCAGGTACTTCTGACCCAGTTTATCATCAAAATGCCAACCGGTCCTGTAATCCGGAAAAACACTTTTACCGGAGGATTCGACTGAGACAAGCAACTGCCTGGCAAACAAAACATCTTTTGGCAAAACATGATTGTGGTGCCAGAGCAGGGCATCGCAATCGTTTATTTGAGCAATGATATCCGAATCATAGCAATTGACCGGCTTGTAAGGAATCTCCCGCTGAATACAGTAGTCGATCCAGCGTTCACTGAATGTTCCAGATTCGATGTGATGAATTGCCAGTTTCATTTCTTGAGGATATTGAGTATGACATCGCGGTGGGCTTCACATCTGATCAGGTTGTTGTATAGACGCTTCTTATCCGAAGTCAGAAGCGAGGGCAGCAGTCCTCTTTTGTACAATGCATTCAGTACCCGATTCGAATAAGGTTGCAGGTAATTCAGGTATTGTTTCTCAGATCGCCTGCAGAATCTATCAAACTCCAGGGCAAGGGCATCCTGATTACCTATTATTTTATTTAACTCAGCGATCGAATCTTCAAATTCGCCTTTCTCTGTCCTGGTTGTCATTCGCAGGCCAGGCAATTCATCAGACTGAATAAACGGAAACAAATTAAAGTCGTGTGACCCGTCAGCTGCTATCCGGAACTGCAATGCCAGCCCTTTGTTCCATTTTGAGGACCTGAACCTGGGATTATCAAAAATAAAGTTACCAAGTCCGTAAAAGATATGACCATTATTGTATGTTTCAAACCCACTGTAATAATGGGCATGGTGGCAGGCCACCAGATTGGCCCCGGAATCTACAAAAAACCTGCAGGTTGCCTGCAAACGTGGGCTTGGCAAAGAATACAATTCATTGCCTCCATGGTAAACAACAACAATAAAATCGGCCATAGACCTTACCGAAGCAATGGTTCTGGCATTGGCAATTAATTCTAGCGGATTTGCCCCGGGGTGATTACCGGTGGTTGTTGACCATTCATTTTCGCAAAAATTCAACAAGGCTATGGTCGTCCCTTTCAGTTTTCTGATCAGGGGTTTGGCGGCCTCTTCCAGGTTTAGTCCGGCTCCAAGAAAATCAAGGCCCTCACTCTGGCATACTTCTATGGTTTTTATCAGGCCCTGATGCCCGAAATCCATGATGTGATTGTTTGCCAGTGTTATTGTATTGAAGCCGGCTGTTTTCAAGGCTTTAGCTGCCAACGGGTCAGCCTTTATAGCAGGACCTGTTTTTGCTATTGGTGTCCCGGATTGAATAAGGGCTGATTCAAGATTAACGATTGTAAGATCATTATCGCCAAGGAATGTAATACTTTCATCAATCAATTCAGAGTGTTTCCCATTCCTGATAAATTCATCTGTCCGGCCACCACCATAAAAGTCTCCGGTAATTAAAACTTTAACATCTTCCTTCATGATGATCTCTGATCAGATATAATAAGACGACCCAGTTCTTCGGAAGTCATAAACTCTACGTCAGGCCATTTATTTACAATCCCGCTCAATAGTTCTTTAAACTTATTCAGGTTATTCTTTCTGTTTTCTTCCACGATCGAACCAATAAAGTTGAGGCGGTGGCTTGATATAATTGCCGGCCGTCGCCAGAAAAAGGCAAGTGCTATTTCCTTCAGGCAGGCATCCACCCAATCTCTGGATGAATCTGTGGCTGGCTCAAATGAGGCGTTCCTGACCAGGTAAATCTGACCATTGGTATTGGTTTCGCCGGTAAAATGCCTTTTAATCAGGGTCCCGTCCGTACCGGGCTGTCGCTGTACCCTGGCACCCTGAATAGCATTAATTCCTTCTTTTTTTAATGTGCTTTCAAGCTCTGAATGCCATGTATAATTTGTCGGAATAAACGTAAACGATCTGTAACCCAGCAGATTTTCAAACAAATGAAGTCCATCTGCCAGAATACGTTTGTGATCTTCAAGTTCATCCGGTGCATCAAAATCAAGGGCAGCCATGTAGCTTTTTCTTGTTTCACCGGTAATGGTTGTACTGATGCCGAACAGACGGTGCCTGAATGCCATCATGGTCTCAGGGAGTCCGGCACTGAGTGCATTCATCCACCTCCTGACATTCAGATGTTCACGTCCATGGAACTGGGGATAAAACAGATGACCGGCCAATCCTTCCTTCCATAAACTGAAAGAGTTCTCACAACCTTTATATTGATGAAATGCGGAGGTCACAGGTTCATACTGATATTCGCTGAACCCGGATGATTGAATTTTGTCAAAATCAGGATTGGCAACCACGCAATTGGCTGTTATTACCGGATGTTTCCCTTCGCTGTTGCTTATTTCCGACAGTGTATCGAAGAGCGCATTCAGGTCATTCTCACCCTCAAGCGAGTCGAAACGGTTGTAGGGACACTTTTCAACCGGAATACCCGATTGGCTGAGTTGTTTATAAACCCCGGCTGAAGGCATCCTGATGCTGCCCCAGTCGTCCGATTCAATCACAACAATTCTTCGGTGGCTGCTCCAACCCCTGATATTCAAAAGATTGTCGCTAAGCAGTTTCTTTAACCTGATCATTATTTCAGAATATCATGATGTTGATCCACTGATTATATCACCCAGTTCATCACTGCTCACAAACTCAATGTCAGGCCAGGTTTTCAGCATGGATTTCAACAGCAGGTTCAGTTTTTCCAATGTCCTGGTCCGGTTTTCTTCAAAAACGCCTCCGCTGAAGTTCACCCTATGGCTGTTTATCACAGCGGGTTTCCCCCACCTGAAGGCAATTTTCATCTCACCGAGGCAACTGTTTACCCAGTCATAATCCTGATTTTTGCTGGGTTCAAACGTACAGTTTCGCCGCCAGTAAATCTGATTCAGCTTATTCCGGTGTCCCCAGAAATAGTTTATTAGTTTGAGTTTACCACCCTCAGCTGGAATGTAATGCTGTCCTGACTGATTATATACTACCCCGTTTTTCATCAGAACCTCATTCAGATGATCACCCTGAACAGAACAACTTGGCATCAAAGACCTTGATCTGAAACCGAAAATCCTGTTGAACAAATCAAGCCCATCCGCGACAATGGATTCAATTTCAATCATTTCCTCCTGATTTCTATATTCAAAAGCGGCCATATATTCGGAATCGGAATGCCCGGTATTGTTAAGTCCGAGCAAAACCTTGTTCTCAAAAGCAATCCTTTCCTGTTGAATCCCCGAATTTAAAGCCCTTAACCATTTCCTGGTATTCAGATGTTCCCTCCCATGAAACTGGGGCCACAAAAGCCTGCCTTCAATTCCGGCATTCTTCCATAAATTCAATACCCCTGCATGATCCGGATAACTAAGATAAGTTTCAGTAATCAATTGATAGTGATATTCTCTGAACCCTGCATTCTGAATTTTATCAAAGTCGGGATTGGCTACTACTGCATTTGCCGTAATAATTGGATTATGATTGTTTGAGTCTCTATACTTGATTAGTAAATCAAAAAGCGCAGTCAGGTCTGTTTCGCTTTCAAGACAATCGTTCTTTAAGAAATAATGTTTGTTGATTGGAATCCCTTTGGAAATCAACAATTCATATATTTTTCTGGAAGGCATGCGTATGCTCCCCCAATCATCGGATTCAAATACAACCAGTTTTCGGTTGGTATGCCACCCCGGAAGATTAACAAGATTCTTTAATAATTTCTTTTTATAACTCATACTAGAACTGATCCATAATGATATCCTGTATTGAAATGTCAGATTCAAGCACCATGGCCACAATCGGATTGCCAAATATCAGCCAGGGACTGACTGTATATAAGTCACCCCGGAGTACAACCAGCGCGTGAAGAATAAACACTAGCCGGTAAACTCTGCTTGTTCTGCTTAATGTAAGATTTCCTGGATTTAAATAACTGATATACAACAAGTAAATGAGAGAGAACAGGTTTGAAACAAGAATAAACCTGTTGCTGATTGAATCAACCAGACCCCCGGAAATGATGCTGGCACCAAAAAGAATGAGGGCAAAGGAAAACAACCGGTTGGCAAGTAGATCATGTTTGATTTTAAACGAAAAAAACCTGATGAGCAACATCGCAATGTTCACAAAGTAGAAAGTAGAATACTTATCAAAATTCACATACCACCGCCAGTTGTCAGTGTGTAATTCCCGGTTTTCCATAAAGGCCGCATCCGTATATTCATTGTACTTGTTCTCAATCGCTGATCCGAAAAAACTGACATTTTCCGTTATAAAGCTGGAAAATACCGATGATACAACGGCAATCGCAAGAAATGAATACAAGAATACCCTTCTGTCTGGGAAACCGGCTAAATAGAATGCCAGTAAAAAAAGCACCAGGTAAAGCAATGAGAAATGCACAAGAATAGACAAAGCCGCAATAAACAGGAATTTGATCCGCTTTTTAAGTATCAGGTTAAGTGCCCCATAACAGTATACCATAAATGCCATTCCAAACCTGACCCCGTTGATCCCTGCGGAGAAATTGAGTACAAACACACATCCCAAAAAAAACCAAAGATAATGCCTACCCCATCCGGAGGGGGCCAACTCCCAGATTGTACCCATCAGGGCAACAAAAACCCAGAAATAAAGCAATCCGGTTAAAAGAAAAAACACCTTGGGGTCATCCGAAATCTTCTTGGAAACAAAAAATAAGGTAAATGCGTAAATATCAGGAAAGTCGGATTCCTTATCAGCAATATGGGTGATATCATTGATATATTTACTATAGGTATATTCTTTCATGCTCAGATATGTATCTTTGTAGTCCTGACCATCTGAGTTTTTTATAGGTATAAAGGTAAACCCATACAAAGCCCCGAAAAGGATGATGAAGATCCTGTACTTCTTATTGCTGAATTGCCTGATTGATGTTATCAACGGCAGCATTGGATAGATGATCCAAAGCATCAGCAGTGCCCCGACATTTGATTTATGCTGGGCGTTGTTTCTCCTGGTACTACTCATTAAAATGAAGGATTTTAATAAAATGAAATTTCACTTACTGCATGAATTGCTATAACATGTTCAGCCGGGTACCTGTCAATTTTCATTCTGCTAAGTCTTTTCAACTCATCTCTGAAAAGCATGTAAAGATAATAGTATTTATTCGCAGGTACATTTAGGAGCATAGATGTTGAATTAATCGACAGAATCAATGAATTTTTCAATTTGATAATAAATAATTCTGCCGGGATGGTAGACCTGATTACAGAAACATTGGCAAGATTCTCATATTGCTGATAAGTTGACTCAGATGTTAACGGGTGTGCTTTGATAATCATCCGATTGTGTGGAAATCTCTTTCCCAGTTCATCAAGCAGTTTAATTTCGGTATTATTTGTACCCTTCATAGGTTGATTCATATAGAATATTACATTTTCACATGCAGGCAGCAAAGCATCGTCCCAGGCGAAAAGTCTACTCAGTATCTCATCCAACTCAGGTATTGGCAACATTTCGATTTTGCTTAATTCTCTCCCATTCCAATTCCTGTATACATCAGGTGATGTAAGGTACAGTTTTGAGATTCCTCTTAGAAATCCATAGTGTTTAGAGGTAATGGGTGATAACCAGTTTTCAACTTTGAAACCATTCTTTTTAAGCCATAAGTTTTGTCTGTGGTTTGAGAGGAATAATCCAAGAGAATGGAATTGCAATTGGGCATATGGTTTTAAACCATCCTGACAGAGAATTACTTCTGAACCATTCCTATGAAAATGATCCGAAAGTATTACCATCAGTACATCCTGCTCCTGAAAAAAGATAAAGATATCAGGTTTTTTATCCATTAGTTCAATAACAGCATTCCTTGCGGATTCCGCCAGATCCTTTTCTGATGAGACAACTTCATCAAAATACAGCACTTTTACAGGCAGGTGAGAAAAGTCATATGGTCTGTTTAACCGCTTGCTTTTTCTGCCGCCACGTATATATAATTCAATATTATATTTTTCAGCGTTGTTATACAATTTCATCATCAGGTTAACTGCAAGCAACAGATGATACTCAGTACTCACAAAAATCATTATACTTTTCATCGACCAAATATTAACTCCGTGCTTTAATTTTCAATATTCTGATTACCAGTTTGTCAATATACCCTTTCTGAACTTTATCCAATGAAAGAAAGTAAAGAATTGTCGGGTAAATTGTAAAAAAGATAATGAAAGTTATTGAGAATTGCTGAAATTCAGACCTCCCAAGGTTTTGCAACAGCAGTACAAGACCTGAGACCAATACCATCGGAACACCAATCTTTATAAAGACATCGTTGAGAAAAGAGGGTATTGAGAAATGAAGATGCTTTTTGAGCAGATACAATCTTACAAAAAGAGATACTACTTCCAGAGACATGCCAGTTAAGATAATAGAATATGCGGGATAACCCAGCTTAAAAAACAGATAGGCAACAGGCAGATTCAGGATTAAAATCAGACTGACCCAGATATTATATGTTTTTACTTTACCCATTGCATCGAATACAACCTGAATGCCGGCCGACTGCAATTGAATCAATCCAAACCCAAGAATGAGTTTGCTGAACAGCACAGCATCTTCGGGCACTTTTACCAACCAAAGTTTCAGGATATAGTGAGCTTCAAAAAAAAAAGGTAAAACAATAACCGAAACCGAGAGAACAGCAAGTTTTGACATTGTTCGCATCAGGTAAATCATTTTTAATGTATCACCGGCACCGGCAGATTTTACAATCCTTGGGCTTATTGCACTGATGATTCCCTGGGAAAGTATTGCTACGGCGGCATTAACCTGCATGGCAATACCATAAGCTGCATTTTTAATAACTCCAAAAAACATATTAAGCAAAACAGAAACGGCCTGGTTCCTGCTCAAAATTGCAAGAGCGCCAACCAAACTCCAACCCATAAATGATAGCATTTCCTTTATAAGAAGTTTATCCAGATTAATAATATTGAAATTAATTTCATTGTAGAAGCGCTTGCCCCAAAAGAGATTGGCTCCGAAAACCAATATGGTTGACAACAGCAGTAGAAGGGTATAAAAAATCAGTTTATCAGCACTAACAAAGAGCAGAGTAATTGCAATACCCAGCTTTAATATCGATTCAATAATTCCCAGAATAGCCATGTACAGGAAATTTTCGTGTGCACGGAAAACTCCGGTGAAAGGCACTGTAATAATGTTCAGAAAAGTTATAAAGGCAACAATTACTAAAACAATCTTTGTAGCATCAAGCCGGTTGAAAGGGATGGTCAGCAACTTATCAACCAGCAAAACACCTACAGTAGAAATTATCAGTAATAACAAAACGCCATAAACTCCATGAATAGTAAGAGAGGAGATAAAGATTCGTTTAAGTTTATCCGTTTTACCTTCACCAAGGGCAAATGCAATATATCGTTGGGTAGCCGAGGATAGCGACCAGTTTAAAAATGCAAGCATTCCAACAAGTCCAATGGTCAGTGTATAGATTCCAAAATCCTCAACCCCAAGCGCGTTTAAAATAATCGGGGTGGTTATCAGAGAAATAGCCGCTGACGATAATCGCTGAAAATAAATTATCAACGTATTGACGGCTAATTTATCTGTCCCTTTTGCAAGGGCGACTTTCGAAAATAATGATTTAAACATCCTCAATTTCAAGTAATATCAATCGCTCTGTTTGTTATCAGGATCAATTTAAAAGTTAAAATATATTTTAATAAATCAGATCAACACTGACTATTATTTGAAATTAACCGAAATAATATCTTGCTGTGCCTTAATGTAATCATCATGTCTTCCAATATCAAGCCAGTATCCAAAAAAAGGATATGAAATAACCTTTTTACCAGCATTCAGTAAATCTTCCATCAATTGGGTTGCATGATAAACTTCATTTCTCCTTATATATTCAAGCATACTTCTCCTGATCAGATAAATTCCTCCATTAGCGTAGTAAGTATAAGTAGGTTTCTCACGGAGATTTAAAACATCAGTATTTTTTGTTTCAAGAATTGCATATGGGATATCTACTGAGTAAGGAATCGTAACTACAGAAAAATCAGCATTCTGCTTTATAAAATCAAGATAAAAATGCTCATAATCTATATTGGTGAGAATATCTGAATTTGTTACAAGAAGAGTTTCATGAACAAAATTATCAATTAATCCTACTGCTCCTAATGTACCCAGAGGGTCATTTTCTCTGATGTACTGGATAGAAATATTTCTCTCATGCCCATCGCCACCCCATGATTCAATCTGTTCACTAAGGTATCTGGTAGAAATCCAGATATCATCTATTCCAAAAGCTGAAAGTCTGTTAAGATTATGTTCTATTATAGGAATTCCTCCAATTTTCAACAATGGCTTGGGCATACTGTCAGTCAATGGTCTAAGCCTTTCGCCTCTTCCACCTGCCATGATCACGCCATCAACGGGCAAATACGATTTTAATTCCCTGAAATTGATTACATTAATAACACAATTGTATTTATCAAGGATTGGGATAATCCTGAAATTATTTTCCCGATATTCAATTATTTTCTCTATACTGAAATCACCTTTTCTGATAAAACGAGGGTTTGGCTGAAGGATATCATCAACAACATCGTCAATTTTAACCCCTTTGAGTAATCCACGACGAACATCACCATCAGTAAGCGAGCCAACTAACTTACCGGTTTCATCAGTAATAAAAATAATAGCATCTTTAGCCAGTACATCGAGACGCTCTAGTGCTTCACGAAGTGAACTGCCTTTTTTCAGTAAGTGTCTTCTGAAAGTATTCATATTATAATTTTCTTTTAAAAACAGTTATAACCATTCAAAAAGGGTTTGATACTTGATGAAATCTAACTGATCTGGTATTCTCATTCAAATTCCTGTTTCAGTTGTTACACCACATTTTCAGGCTCTCAATAATTAAATCTGGTTCTGGAATTCTAAAAAGAAATAAATCAAAAAATTTTTAATAAGAACTTGATATCCTGACTACTGATTTTTTAAAAAAAACAGCATTCATAAGCCTTCATATAAACTTTATACGCTTTAATTGGGGTTCTGATTTTTTTCATAAAATCATGCCCATCGTTCTGGAAAAACATCGCCGTTTTTTTGGGAAAACATGCTCATGTTTTTGTAAAGTCATGCTTATGTTTTCGGAAAATCATGCTCATGATTTTATAAAGGCATGCTTATGTTTCCGGATGGCGGGTTCAGGGAGCTTTACTTTTAAGAGATCAATGCCTTCTTATAATTAATCAGCGTTAACTGTTAGTTGTTCGCTGTTAGTTGTTAACTGAACTTCGGTGGCTCCGCCCGGTCAGTCACATTTACGAAACCTAAGCGGGACAATGCATTCGTGAAGCAGAATAACAAATATAATGAAATGCTTTAGGAGCATTGGCTGTACAGGGGAAGTAGTTATCAAAGGCCGGGTGTTCATAAGTTCCGATGTTCTGGGTTAGGGGTTAGACGTTGGACGTTTGAAGTTCAATGCGTTACGCGCGTTCAATTTGTTCAATGGCTTCGCCGTTCAATGCCCTTCGGGCGTTCGGGGTTTTATGTTTGACGTTAGGAGTCAGAACGAGTGAGAGAGCGACTTTGCGAGGGAGTGATTATGCGACTTAAGCGACCGAAGCGATGGTTCGACTCCGCTCACCATGACACTTTAGCGAAAAAAAGCAATTTCTTAGTGTTCCTCAGTGATCTTAGTGACTTAGTGGTTGTTCTTAACCTGTTATTTAGCAGCGAACGAAGCGACTTAAGCGTTTGGCGTTCGGGGTTAGGCGTTGGACGTTAGATGTTGGAATTTGAGAATTTGAGAATTTGAAAATTTGAAAAAGTTTTGATGGGTTTTCAAACTTCAGGGTTTGGGTTCTTTAATTAAAAGAATATTTCACACTTCGCATTCTCATTGCTCTTTGCGACAATAACGGACAATCCGGATGAAAATAGTGAAGGATATGCCGTAGAAAGTCTATAAATTGAGAAATAACTCATAGGCTATGCCTGATTGTCTGCTGATGGATTTCAATGTTCCCAATGGTATTTCACGTCTTTTCACAGGTAGGATAACAATTTTTGACCCAGATGCAAATTTCATATGACTTCCCGTCTGGCTTTTGAAAATGAAACCAGCTGCCTCTAAAATCCGGATAACTTTTTCAGATGAGGGCAATTTCGTCATCAGAATCTTATTGTCAACTCACCCATCAGGCTCTCGTTGATTTTCAGGTAATTTTTTCTGGAAGGGATATCTTCGAAGTACAAATCAAGTGCTTCCTTCAGGTTTGTGGTTGCTTCCTCAACTGTTTTACCAAAACTTGCAACCTCAACATTAAGGCATTGGGAAACAAAATATTTCCCTTCCTTATACACGATGTATTTGATTGTTTTCATGATCATTGGTTTACCATCATTCAAAGTTACAAAATTCCGGAGATTAAAAGTTGGACGTTGGACGTTGGACGTTAGATGTTGGAATTTGAGAATTTGAGAATTTGAGAATTTGAAAATGTTTTGATGGGTTTTCAAACTTCAGGGTTAAGGTTCTTTTCGATTAAAAGTATATTTCTCGGCGGCTCTCTGCGAATTCTCAGCGTTCTCTGCGGTTCAAAGGCGAGGGAGAGACTTTGCAGTTAACAACTAACAGATAACAGGTAACAGTTTGGATCGGTTTTCATTATTCTGGCAGGGGCTCTGAACTTAATTTCAGGGACGAGAGACGAGAGGCGAGTGACGAAACTCACAACTCCTTACTCCCTACTCCTCACTCATTACTCCTTACTTTTCCGGGGACAAGGGTCGTGGGACGAATCTCCCTACTCCCTACTCCCTACTCCTTACTCCTTACTCCTTACTCCTTACTTTTTCAGGGGCGAGGGGCGAGGGGCGAAACTCATAACCCAAAGTTCCTTACTTCACTTACTCTACCCCAAAAAGCAGCAGGCGTTCCGGGTACTGCGGAAGCATGGATATCTCTTCACCCGAATTCAGGATCAGGTAACGGATCTTCCGGTCGACCAGTTTTTCCGCTTTTCCGATCAGGTTGAGCAGGTATTCCGAGTTGATGTCATCACCTACCAGCAGCAGGTCGATGATGCGGCTGTCGCGGCCACGGGCAAAATCGCCGATCAGCCAGGCCTGCCTGAGTCCGCCAAGTTCATTAAGTACATTTTCCACCACACGGTCGATGCCGGTGTATTTCATCAGGATGCTGTGTATGTCGCTGAAAAGCGGATGCTTCACATTGGCGCCGAAAATCTTCTTGTTGCCCTTCATCTGACTGGTAAGCATACCGGCCTCTTCAAAGCGATTTAATTCCACCCTGATGGCATTGGTCGATTCCCCGAACTCAGCTTCCAGGTCGCGCAGATAGGAGCGCGTAGAGGCGTTCAGGAAGAATTTGACCAGTAACTTAAGCCTGGTTTTGGAGGTTACGAGAGTGTCCAGCATTGATTTAACTAACAACTAACAACTAACAACTAACAACTAACAACTTGCAGATTTCAGTTATCAGTTATCAGTTTTTAGTTAACAAGTTACAGTTGACAGGTTTCAATAAATAAATAACTATAATTGACTAATGGTTAATATGGTCAATGATTTCAGAAAATTGCTTTAAGCAAAAGAAAAGATTTATCCGGATCAGCTATGGGAATACCCCTTTTTAGCTTTTGATTCTTCAATTAATTTCTGCTTTAGCGTATTTATTGAGGATATAAGCATTTTCATCAGCTCTTTATTGTCAGAAATTAAATCAACCGCTGTCTCAGAGTTAATAAAATCTGTATCTCGTAAAAGAGAAAGCCAGTATTCAGTTTCATTAACTTCTTTCAGTGCAATACTATACTTGGAGATGAAATCAGGAGTTGACTGTGCAAATTCAGCTTCACGGATAAGGGCTCCTGGTGAGGTTCCGCATTTGAGTAGTTGTTTGCTCAGAATAAATTCTTTTTGCTCAGAAATCAGTTGCCGATAAATCCTGATTATCTTTAGTGCAAATGCATAACTTTTAATTCTCAAAATACTTTCTTTCATGCTATATCTAAGTTATCTTAAATAAGAACACTGAAACCAAACCCCTTCAACATTATCTTAAAACTTACGTTACTTTTCAGTCTTTAAACCATCAGCTTCCATCAGTTAACTGCTACCTATAAATTGCTAACTACTTCCTATTTTTTTTAACTGTTAGTTGTTAGTTGTTAGTTGTTAACTGTTAACCGAGGACGGCTCCGCCCGGTCAGTCACACCAGATGTTCCGACCAGGCAAATGATATTTAGTACGATATTGAGTAACAAATATACTCATTAATTAAAATATTTCAAATAAGTAATGTTAATTTTCAGAGAATTTTTCACTCCATCCCTGCACAGATGATGCGGTGCGGCTGTGTTTGCGTTCAGGTGTCTTTCTGAGGTCAGAGGTCAGAAGTTGGCAGTAGGCAGTAAGCAGTTGGCAGAGTAAAGTCAGACGTAAGCGGTAGGCAGCAGGCAGTCGGAAGTAAGAAATAAGATGTCAGATGTAGGCATTCAGTAAAAATCGTAAATCCCAAATCGTAAATCGTAAATCGTAAATCGTAAATCCGAAATCCCTGTGGCTTCGATACGATTTGCAGCCGGATTGTTTTCGCTTAACCAGAAAAAAAAGCAAATAATTCTGCCACCGTCACATCGTATCAGAAGGGCTCCCGGCCTATGGAGGGAAAAGTGCATACCAACCAAGACGCGCAGTGGCGGACAAACTTTAATTGGGTGCAATTGAATTCAAACCAGGCTGCAGAGTTCGCATCAGAAGGTAAGATGCGAACCAACGAAGATTGTTTTCGCTTAACCAGGATAAAAAAGCAAATCACTCAGCCACCTTCCATCCCGCATGTTAAATAAATCCGAAATCCGCAATCCAAAATCCATCACTCAGCCACCTTCCATCCCGCATGTTAAATAAATCCGAAATCCGCAATCCAAAATCCCACCGCCTTTGGCGGGGCAGGCGAAATCCGAAATCCCACCTCCTTTGGCGAGGCAGGCGAAATCCGAAATAGTATGTTAGACATTTGAAATTAGAATTTAGAAATTAACTTTCTCCTTGTCTCCATTTCTCCATCTCGCCTGGTCTCTATCTTTAAATCCGAATTCCGAATTCCGAATTCCACAACCCCTGTGGCTTCGATACAATTTGCAGCCGGATTGTTTTCGCTTAACCAGAAAAAAAAGCAAATCATTCTGCCACCGTCACATCTTATCAGAAGGGCTCCCGGCCTATGGAGGGAAAAGTGCATATCAACCAAAACGCGCAGTGGCGGGCAAGCTTTAATTGGGTGCATTTGAATTCAATCCAGGCTTCAGAGTTCGCATCAGAAGGTAAGATGCGAACCAACGAAGATTGTTTTCGCTTAACCAGGGTTAAATAAATCCGAAATCCGCAATCCAAAATCCGAAATCCAAAATCCCACCTCCTTTGGCAACTTGCCCCGCTTTTTCAGCGGGGGGGGCAGGCGAAATCCGAAATAGTATGTTAGACATTTGAAATTAGAATTTAGAAATTAACTTTCTCCTTGTCTCCATTTCTCCACCTCGCCTGGTCTCTATCTTTAAATCCGAATTCCGAATTCCACAACCCCTGTGGCTTCGATACGATTTGCAACCGATTGTTTTCGCTTAACCAGGATAAAAAAGCAAATCACTCAGCCACCTTCCATCCTGCATGTTAAATAAATCCGAAATCCGCAATCCAAAATCCGAAATCCAAAATCCCACCGCCTTTGGGGGGCAGGCGAAATCCGCAATCCAAAATCCTTTTAAACTTCCGATATTTGCCATATAAAAATCACCTTAATGTCATTCATCAAACGCTTTACCAGCAGCAGCATCATTACCCGCAGCATTCTGCTCGTTTCACTGGTCAGCTTTTTCAACGACATCGGCAGTGAGATGCTTTACCCGGTGATGCCGGTTTTCCTCCGCTCGATAGGGTTCTCTGTGCTGCTGATCGGTCTGCTCGAAGGTTTTGCGGAAGCGACTGCCGGAATCAGCAAGGGCTATTTCGGTAACCTTTCCGACAAGGCCGGCCGCAGGGTGCCTTTCGTCAGATTTGGCTATCTGCTCAGCGCACTCTCTAAGCCAATGATGGCAGCATTTACCTGGGTTTGGTGGATATTTCTGGCCCGCACCACCGACAGGCTGGGAAAAGGGATACGTACCAGCGCCCGCGACGCCCTGCTCAGCGACGAAACCACACCGGAAAACAAAGGAAGGGTATTCGGATTTCACCGGGCTTTCGACACCCTTGGCGCTGCCATCGGACCCATGCTGGCATTGCTTTACCTGTATTTCAGACCGGGTGAATATAAACTGCTGTTTGTCCTCGCGTTCCTGCCGGGGCTGGTATCTGTATTTATAACACTTTTCCTTCACGACAAAACCAGAGAAAACCGGGCTTCCATTTCACGACCGGGGTTTTTCAGTTTCCTGTCGTACCGGCACCGGGCACCGTTGCCCTATAAAATGCTGGTCGGGGGACTGCTGGCATTTACCCTGTTCAACAGTTCGGATGCCTTTCTCCTGCTGGGATTGAAAGAGCAGGGAATCAGTGATACCGCGATGATCGGATATTATATTTTTTATAACCTGGTTTATGCGATGGTTGCCTATCCGATCGGCATTCTCGCCGACAGGCTCGGACTTTACAAAACACTGATTGCCGGCCTGCTGGTTTTCTCACTGGTCTATACAGGCATGGGATTCGCGGCCGGATTCTGGATCTTTGGTGTGCTATTTATGCTTTACGGAATATATGCGGCAGCCACCGAAGGGGTGTCGAAGGCGCTGATCACCAACATCAGCAGGAAGGAAGATACCGCAACTGCCCTGGGATTCTACAATGCGCTGTCCAGTTTATTCACGATGCTGGCCAGCACCCTGGCAGGGCTGATCTGGTATAATTTCGGATCTGCGGCCATGTTCATATTTTCAGGCGCAGGCGTTCTGATAACTGCAGCATACCTTTCGTGGGCACGACTGAAGGTTCAGATAACAGATAACAGGTAACAACTAACAACTAACAACTAACAACTAACAGGTAACAGGGTACAATTTTCAATTTCTAATTTCTAATATCAAACCCATTCACATTTGTTAAACTGCCTGCTGGTTTACCTGTCTTCAAAGGCAGCTAAACTGTTGACTGTCTGTTGAGAATGATGATCAGTCAGTATAAAATTACCGGTTTAAACCAACAATTTAACGACTAAAAACAAGCCCTGAAACGAACAGGGCATAGAACCGATCAGGTCGCTGTCTTTCGCTTAAATCGCTCCATCGCTCTATTAAGCCACACAGCTATTAAATATCTGGATAACAGTCAATCTTTTTCACCACAATAGCCACAATAGGGCACATAGTATTTGTTATCGTTTTTTGTAGCTTGTTGTCGCTCATTCGCTGAGGCCAACTACTTTCGCTGAAGTCGCTGAAGTCGCACTATCGCTGAAGTCGCTCAGTCGCTCTATTAAGCCACACAGCTATTAAATAACTGGATAACAGTCAATCTTTTTCACCACAATAGCCACAATAGGGCACATAGTATTTTTGATCGTTTTTTGTTGCTGGTTGTCGCTGAAGTCGCTGAAGTCGCACTATCGCTGAAGTCGCTCATTCGCTCTATTAAGCCACACAGCTATTAAATAGCTGGATGACAGTCAATCTTCTTCACCACAATAGCCACTATAGGGCACATAGTATTTTTGATCTTTTCTCTGGATGGGAGTCACTGAAGTCGCCTTCTTTCGCGCGAAAAAAATGAAACCTATAAACAGCGTAACGAGAAAATCCGACCCTGTTCAGAAACGGATCGTAACTTCCAGTTTCTGATCGGGGGCAACGAACATGTTGTCGACAGTAAACCCCAGGGGTAAGGAGAGTTTCCCGGGTCCGCCGAGCTGCCGTGGCGTTACCGATAGCACTATGGTTGAATGGGCAGGCAGATCAAGCGGGTAAATCAGGTGGTTTTTCATCGCATCCTTTCCGGGAATCAGCCTGAAATCAATATCGCTGTAATTGGTCAGGAATATGCTGTGCTGTTCCGACCCTGAAGCCGCTGCATTAACTTCCTGCCCGACGCAGGCAGCGAACAGGGCTTTCAGCCACTCCTGGCGACCGTATAGGTTTCCATCGAACAAAACAGCAGTATTTCCTTCCTTCAGGGCACTCTTAACCCCCTCAACCGAACGTTCCCGGGCAAAAACCAGGGTTAACGGCCTTTTCACCGGCCCCGATGAAATGTACTCCTGGAAGATTGAGCCATGGATATCGGAATTCCCCATGATGGTGAGGTTTTTCTCCAGCGCCCATGCAAATGCTTCAGGGTAGTACTCCCGGTAATTCACGATTTCGATGCCCTGGATCAGGCCCTGTTCAAGCAAACGGGTATGTTCATCAAACCATAACGTGGTATCGGGTTGCTGGGCTTTCCATCCGGGATGGTTCCAGAAAACAAAAGCGCCCTGTTTTCCGGCTTCGGCAAACGCATCCTGCCAGTTGGCCGTATCGAGTTTATTGACATCCTTCAGGAAAAGTGCGTTGGAATGTCCGGGAGGCATTTTGCGGGTAATCTCACCTCCGCGGATCAGCAGTAACCCCAGCTCTTTCGCCTTATCTGCGGCAAGCACATAGGGCCGGTTCCGGTCATCTCCTACATCATCCTTATTGGGTTGATATTCCACATGATCGGTTAGTGCTATCACATCCAGCCCTTCCTGCCAGGCTTCAATTACACGCAGCTCAGGCCATACCAGCCCATCGGAAAACACCGTGTGCATATGAAAATCGCCCTTCAGGGTATGGTATCCGGGAATATCGGGAATGTTTATATTTTGACGGGGCCCGTCCTGGGCAGGCAACGACAGGGTTAAACCTGCGGTCAACAGCAACAATGCAAATCGTTTCATCGAAATGGAGATATAATGACAGCAAAGATGTGGAAAAAACCTGAAGTATCTGAAATTTATTGACTGCCGGGAACCGGTCCGGGCTCAGGGGACTTTTTAACCTTAAAAGGCTACACTAACAAGGGCTGACTAAACACTAACCCTGGTTGACAGCGGATGGTTACCAACCACTTTTGGCAACCCGAAATTCTCAGGAAAACGGGCCTGTTTGTTTTTATAGAAAGACGTAATCATCGCAAAGTCAGCATCGTAATCACCGCTGGGGTAGAACGCCGGCCCGAAACCGCCCTCCTTGTTTTTGTAATCCAGAAATCCCATCACTACCGGTACCCCGGCACTGTGGGCGATAAAATAAAATCCGCGTTTCCAGTTCCGGTTTAACTTCCGGGTACCCTCGGGTGTTATGGTGAGGATGAGTTCCTTTCTCCGCTGGAATTCCTCGGTGAGCTGATGAACCACATTGCTGCTGTGCCTTCTGTCAACAGCGATACCACCCATAGCCCTGAGGATGGGTCCTGTAAAACGATTGAAAGCTTCCTTCTTGATCAGAAAATATGAGCTGTAGCCAAGCGAACAATACCCCAGCCAGCCATACAGGAAATCGATGTTTGAAGTATGGGGAGCCATCATTACCACGCATTTCGGCGTGTTTTCAGGGATATCTCCGGTGATTTTCCAGCCAAGGATCCTGAGAACAAGTAATGCCAGTTTCTTTTTGATCATGTTTCTGCTGAAGTATGGTCCGGCCGGCCGATAAAATTTTCACGGCTCCGGCAAACTTCCGATGCAAATATAACAGCCCTGCCGATAGCTTCGTCCCAAAAAGTGGCAGAAAGATCATTTTTCCCCATTCCGTGTAACCCGGTGACAAATCCTGCATTGAAACTATCACCTGCCCCAATGGTACTAACCACCTCTACCTGAGGCGTATCATAATGTTTTACAGATGCTCCGGTAAATACATCCACCCCTTCCCTGTTCCGTGTACAGATCATGTGGTTGCAGCCATGCTCCCGTGTAAATTCCCAGGCCTGAAAGCAATCAGTAGCTCCTGCAATAAGACTGAAATCTTCGTCCGAGCCCCTGGTAAAATCGGCAAGGCCAATGTTTTCGATTATAAAAGGGAGGGCCTCAGGCAATGAGCCAAGATGTGACTTTCTGAAATTCGGATCGTAGTATACCCAGGCACCTGCTTTGGCAGCAGCCATTGCAAGACGGGTAATATTCGCGCGGTTTCGCGGATTCACTGAATAAAAGGACCCAAACACAAAAACATCGCCGGGACTGAATTGTGGGAGAGGAAATTCAGGAGCCTGAACAGGCATATGATGATAAAACTGGTAAGAGGCATCTCCTGCTTCATTCAGAAAAGCCAGGGCCAGGGTAGTATTACCTTTGTATGTATGCATATGCCTGGTTGATATTCCATTGGAATCCAGAAAAGCCGAAATTACCGATCCTACCGCATCACTCCCTGTTTCGCTGATCAGGGTAACTTTTTGTCCAAAACGCGCAACTGATACCGCCACATTAAGCATGCTTCCACCCGGCACAGCCCATGCAGGCTGACCATTTACAAAGATTATGTCGTATAGGCTTTCGCCGATGCACCAGATCATGTCAACTAACAACTAACAACTAACAACTAACAACTAACAATTAACAACTAACAACTAACAGATAACAGTTTTTTACTCCCTACCCGCCTGCGGAGGGCGGGCTCCCTACTCCTTACTCAAAAATTGTCACCCTGAGCGTAGTCGAAGGGCCTTACTCCTTACTCCTTACTCCCTACTCCCTACTCCCTACTTCCTACTCCTTACTCCTTACTCAAAACCTCAACTATCTTGCAAACAAAACTTTAACCGTATTGCTGATGGTATTTCCGTTGCGGTCGCGAACCCTGAGGCGGCAGAGGTAAAGCCCGTTTCGTACAAACGTACCGGCTGCATTGCAGCCATCCCATTTGATGTTACCGGCTACGTAGCCTTCCGAAGCAACGGTGAGTGGTCCGATCACCCGCACCTGCTCACCGGTGAGAGAATATATGTTCATTTCAACTGTAAACACCCCGTCGAACTGGTTATGGCCGAATCTGAACCATACATCGCCCGAAGAGGGATTCGGGTAAGCCTTTACTTCATCCACGGCAAGTATAATGTTCCGCTTCACCACAAAGGTGATGCTGGCAGAGGATGAATTATTGAATACATCCCAGGCTTTGAGGGTGAGTGTATGCTCGCCTTCGGGCAGGTTAAAATACTGGTACCTCACCACGCCCGACTGGTAACTGTCGAGGTCGGCCGAATAATAGTCGTTGAGCAATACAGAACTGTAACTGTCGCCATCGATGGTGGCCACGATGTCGTGTCCGATGCCGTTACCTGCCGTGTTTATGCCGCTTTCGTCGTATAGGAAGGCCAGCAGTTTGGGGTTTTCGCTGGTTAAATCACCATCGTTGAAGGTAGTGTCATTGATAAACAACCTGATTTCAGGTCCGGTAAGGTCTGTATCGGGCTGATTTACCGAACCACCGATGGTTAAACTATCGTAGTATCCGTGAGCGTCGTCAGTTCCGTTTGAGGCATAATAACTGATTTTCCCATTACCGAAACTGTAGTCAATATCGCGCGGCACAGGGAAAGTAAAAGAAAACTTTCCGGCTTCAACCGAGGCTTTGCCCTGGTACAGGATACTTTTCTGCACCATAAAATCAACGGCATAGCTGTCGTAATCCTGACCAAGCGTACGAACCTTTGTGGGCTTGTCGTAAACTTTGACATAGACAGTACCATTGAAACCGGTAAGAAGCTGATTGTGTACATCCTGAACTTCACCTTCAACGGTGGCCAGTGTATTGGCAAACAGGGTGTCGGCCGATACTGCAGTGGTCACCACTTTATGCTTCGGGTAAGGTAACCTGAGTGAAGGGTCGCCGAAAAGTGTGAGGTGCCGGTTGTTGGCCGAAAGGGTGTTGTCGTTTTTGGTAAAGCGGAGTATGTCGCCCAGCCGTGGGTAGATACCGGTTTCTGAATTCAGAACGGTATCCATAAAACTCAGGTTGAGGGCTGCATTGTAAGATGCGAATGCCAGGCGGGTGGTGGTGATCATCGACATCGCCCCACCTTCAGGATTCAAGAAAACCAGTTCACCGGCAGAAGTAAGTGCCGGGTTGTCGAAGCGGGCAAATTCGCAGGTGGCTGTGAAAAAGACGCCCATTTTTTCATAGTTCGTCCATCCATTGATGTCCGACAACTCAAGAACCCGTTCATCGGCCCAGCCGACTTCACCTCCGTGGCCGATGTAGTTGGTGATCAACGCGCCCTTCTCAACACGGGTTACAATTTCACGGTTTACATCCGGATAACGGCTTCCGCCCGGAGTGGATTGCTGCTTATACGCATCAAAATAGATCTTTTCAATATTATAAACCGGAAACTTGTCCTTCATACTGGCAATCAGTGTTTCCGCCTGTTCAAGGTGCAGGTTTTTATTCTGGTCATCGGCAATCACAATCAGGGTATTTCGCCAGTCGCCATGCGTCTCCGAAGGATTGTTGAGGTAGTGTTCTATTTTATCGACCGCAATTTTTGCCTGGGCTATTGTCCTGACAGGAAGACGCCCGGTAGCAACGTCCAGTAGTCCGGTGGTCTGGTTGGCACCTTCGCCTTCATCGAGCAGGCCGAAATAATCATCCGACAGGAAGGAAGCCACCGGCCTTACCGAATTGTCGCTCTGGAAAGTCGGGATAAAACAGGAATTGTTGTTGATCCTGTTTTTGACATCGTAGGAGGCATTGCCGAACAACAGCAGGTATTGCGGTTGCATCGATCCGCTGCCACGATCGTAAAGCATTTTCATGAAATCGCGGATGGCTGTAATATCCTGAATCCCGGAGGAAAACTCATTGTAAACCTCCGGAAGGGAGACCACTGCCACCGAAACATCGCCCATGTTGTTGTGAAGCATCGCCAGGCGCTGTGCTTCCGAAGCAAAATCGGGATGCGTGAGAACAATCATATCGTAATTGCCTGTTCCGTGAAGGTTCTGATTTGCAATCTTACCACCGGGTGTTACACTCATATAGGAGGATCCGTCAAAGGCAACAAATTCAATCAGCTTATCCGTAGTCCGTCTGAAGGTATACTGATCGCCGACTTTTGTGAGTTTAACTGACTTTGCATTCGTAATGTCACTCAGATCCCAGAGTTCGAGACCATCAACCGCATTGCTCATGGTGAATGAGGTGAGCTTATCGGGACCAACAGTCATCGGATCGCGGAAAGCAAACTGCCCGCCGGGAAACCTGAGGTTACACCGTACATTCAGCGCAACAAAGTCGAGCCAGCCAAGGGCCGTATTGTTGGGTGGATTGAATCGTACCTGAACCTGAAGGGTGTTCGACTGGGAGGTAAAAGTCGCCGAAGTAGCCAGTTCACGGGCAAAATCGTTCGAACCGGTAATTCCGGCCATGGTATTGGTTGCAACCACTTCGCTGTTTACCAGAATGTTGTACGACAACTGCGATGTAGCCCTTCCTGCAAACCCATAACGGACCACCACAGGCTGACTGAGGTCCATGTCGGGGAAATTATAAACCGGCAGGCTGAATGTCTTGTTGTAATAATCGAGTTTCTCACCGTACCATTTGCGTCCGCTCTTGATCAGGCTGAGGTCATCGTTTTCGTGCACAACATAGGAAGTATAGGCAACGGAATAGGAATTCGGTTCACCTGCAGGAACTGCATCCTCCTGAACCCTCTTGCCGGGCACAGGACCAATGGTTACAAAGTAACACGCTTCATCGGCATAAAAGTGGGTAACATGTTCCATCCTTGACGAGAAGGGGTTCATATTCCAGCTCCGGGTTCCTTTTCCATAAAACAACACATAATCACCATTTGCAAAAACACCGGGGTTTGCAGTAACAACCCTGATGGCATTCTCGGCCAGATCATCGATGCGCTCAGTGCCGGCTGCTTCACTCAGCAATTCACCCCCGTTGCCGAAAATCCTGATCATATCAGGGTTCAGTCCGTTCATGCTGATGCCCAGGTTCCTGAGATCATCGTAGGTCAGCCTGTAAATACCATCTTCTTTAACATATACTTTGTACCAGTCACCGCTTGCCAGCACCGAATTGGATGCATAGGTATGTTCACTTTTCAATGTGGTCGCAGCTTTTTCACCGGTGATTTCAAGGGTAAAGGATTTTACTTTCGAAATGGTTCCCGTCGCAGGATTTATTCCGAATGGCACCACACTGAAGACTGCCCTGGGTTTTCCACGTTCCTTCATCAGGCTGACCTTTGGATCCGGGGCTACAGGAAATGTCATCCCCATGGTCAACTGCTTCTCGGTTTCTGTCAGTTCAATGTACTCAACCTGGCTCAGCCGTGCACTTACAGCAGCCGTTTCCTGATCCAGCGGAAATACACGGCTGTAGCAGGGCAGGATATTTTCAGGAAGACCGGGGTACTGTGCATCCCTGAATGAAGGGGCAAGTACACTTGAATCGTTGCCCATAACGAGAGGGGCTGGTGATTCCCATTCAACTGAGATAGTGTAGGTTCCCTGGGCCCGGATTGTTCCGGCAGAGGCGTATATAAGGAAAAAGAGGAGAATAGGTTTGAATTTCATTTTGAACAGGTTGTTGTGCGTGTGAATTAACTATCGTGCAATAATTACCTTAACGGATTTTTCTGACGACAAACCGGTGGTTGTGTTGATGATCAGCCTGCCGATATAGAACCCGTTCGAAAGCAGATGACCGTCGCTGCCCCGGCCGTCCCACACGAAACCGGTTGTACGGAAACCTTCCGCAAAGATACGTTTATCAAGTGATGCTGCCTTGCTTCCCGTTAAGGTGTAAATGTCGAGCCGTGCCATAAGTTCCTGCCCGGCCTGGTTATGCTCAAACTCAAAGGTAATATTCTCTTTCATCGGATTGGGCCAGGCATCAAACCTGCCGAGGGTAAGCCCGTCGGAACCGGCAACGAAGAACTCAGTTGTCACTTCAGATGAATTGTTGTTTACATCCCACACCTTCATCCTGATTGTGTGCCTTCCCAGTGAAAGATTATGAAAAGGAAAAGTGATGTATCCGCTGCGGTAGGTATTCAGGTCAGACTGGTAAAAATCGTTGAGGATATATGGCGTGTCGGTATCCTCGTCAAGGATGGCAACAATGTCGTGTCCTATACCATTACCAATGGTATTAATGCCACTTATATCTTCAACATAGGCAAGCAGGAGCGGGTTCTGATCGGTAAAACCACCGGACCTGAATTTTGTATCGTTCATATAAAGCGAAACATCCGGTCCGTCCATGTCTTCCACCTCACGGTCGCTGAATCCACCCACAATCAGATCGGTAAAGTAGCCCGACGCATCGCGCGACCCGTCTGTGGCATAATAGCTGATTTTCCCGACACCAAACTGGTATGCAATGTCGCGTGGCACAATGAATGAGAAGGTGAACACTCCGTCAACTACATTAACTTTCCCTTTATAAATGATGTTCCGCTGAACACTAAAGGTCATGGGTGATGACCCGTCAGTGCCGAAGGTTTTCACCTGGTTCTTCTTATCATAAACAGCCGGGATCACAATGCCGTTAAAGTCGCTGATGCGGTTGCCCAGATGGTCGGCAATCATTCCGGTAACAGATATTTCGCTCAGGGCCTTCAGGGTGTCGGTAACTTCCGAAGCGTCTCTGCCATTCACTTCAAGGGTAACCACATTAAATTCGGGATAGGCCATTTTCATCGCCGGATCACCGAGCAGAACAAACTTCTTGCTGTTGTTGTCGGCCCCGGCAGCGAGTTTCGATATCCTGATCAGATCGCCCAGGTGGGGCATTTCCCCGTCATCCACCGGGTTTAGTGCAATGTTGTAGAAACTCCTTGCAAGCGTGAAGTTGGGTGTGCCGAAGGTGGGTCTTGATGTTGTAAACAGCGCTATACCTCCGCCGCTGGGATTCAGGAAAACCAGTTCCCCGGCCGATTGCAGACGGGGATCATCATAACGGCTGAACTCGCATGTGGCCGTCATAAATACGGGCATTTTGTCGTAATTCGTCCAGCTGTTGATGTCGGCAACTTCGAGTACCCTTTCATGGGCCCAGCCAACTTCGCCTCCATGCCCGGTGTAGTTCACGATCAGGGCGCCTTTATCCATGCGCTGATTGATGGCTTCCGTTGCATCAGGTATACGTTGTCCGCCGGGTGTTGAAACCTGGTTGTAGGCATCAAGAAAAATTTTATCAACATTGTAGCTGACATAGGTGGTATCAATCATGGCAGCAATCATATCGGCCTGCTGCATGTGGCTGTTTCCGTCTCCGTCATCGGCCACAAACGCAATTACATTGCGCCAGTCGCCATGCGTTTTATCAGAACCTGTGGAATAATGAATGATCTTATCCACGGCCATTGCAGCTTCTTCGGGTGTCTGAACCGGTAATCTGCCGATGCCGATGTCAGGAACATCTGATGCCTGCCCCCCTTCGTTGTCGTCGAGACAACCGAAGAAATCATCGGTGGCATAACTGGTTACCGGGTGCAGCGATTCGGGCGACTGGAAAGTCGGGATGAAATTCGAATTGCCTTCGATACGGTCGAGCGGATCGAAGGAGGCATCACCAAATAAAAGAAGGAAACGGGGTTTTTCATTCGCAGAACCACGCAGCCAGAGCATCCTCACAAAATCGCGGATGGCGCTGATGTCCTGAGCTCCGCTTGAGAATTCATTGTAAATGGCCTGCTGCTGCAGCAACAATACATTAAAATTATCATTTTGCGCATGGAAATCGGCCAGCCGGGCTGCTTCAGCTGCAAAATCAGGATGGGTTACGATCACCATATCATAACTGCCCATTCCATGCAGATTCTGGTTGGCGACCTTCTCAACAAATACCGGCTTCAGGTAACTCTGTTCGTCAGAGATCACATATTCACGCAAAGTATCGGCCAGTGCCCTGAAGGAAGCCTGCCCGCCCGAAGCAGCAACATTAAGATATCCCGGGTGCAGCGGATCTGTTACATCCCAGAGCTTGAAAGTTTTATTTACATCCGATATCACATATTCAGCAATACCCTGAATTCCGGCATGCCTGAAACCAAACTGCCCTCCGGTAAATTTCAGCCTGGCCATGGCATTCACCTCAATATAGTTGAGCCATCCTATGGCTGAACCTGTCGGCTTCATGAATTTAAGGCTGAAACCTGACCCAAAGACCGGCTGATCAATGATAAAAGTCTCTGTACTTACTTTGGCATAAGCCGTATTGTATTCGGTAACAATCGGGGATATGTAAAGACCAAAAGTTTTCCCGGCAGCCTTTAATGTAAATGTACTGGTTTGTGTTGCCCTGGCAGCTGCACTCAGCCTGACATAGGCCGGATATGAAGCATCGGGTTCAAACCCGCTGAAGGCGTAATCCCGTTCTGATACAACATCAAACACATCTCCGAACCATTCCTTTCCCGATTTGACCAGATTGGCATCGTTCGGTTCATAAGCCTTGTACCAGTTGTAACTGGTTATGGTTGCATCAGGTGCCGATGAAGGCTGCGGGAATTCCTGAATCCTTTGCCCGGCCTGTGTTCCGGAAGTAACAAAGTAGTACGCATCCTTTGAATACAAGTGGGTCTGGTGCTGAAACAAACTGCTTTCAGGATTGAATTTCCATTTAACAGGTCCCCTGGCATAAAAGAGGATGTAATCGCCGGCATCAAAAGTTCCGTCTCCGCCATCTGAAACCATCACAGGAATCTCAGGAAGATCATCATAACGGAAATCTCCTGCTTTTTCAGGCAACATGCCATCACCATAGCCATGAACCCTGAGGCCCGATGAACTCAGGCCAGCCATCTGCATTCCCATCGAGGAAAGATCGCTGTATGTCAGCTGGTACAGACCGGTTTCCCTCACAGCAATCCTGAACCAGTCACCGGTGTTCAGCACCGATGTCCCGGCATATTCCTGTTGAGGGGTTACTTTCAGCAATCTCTGGCTATCGTAACTGATTTCAAGATTATAGGAGGTTAGTTTTTCCGGTCTCCCGGTCAAAGGGTTAAGACGGAGTGGGATAAAAGAGATCTTCAACAACGGATTACCCCTGTCGTAAACAATGCTGAACTCCGGCAAGGGCGAGCCATCAAGGGCTTCACCCGGAATTCCTTCAAGTGCAGGCAATTCTGCATTGTTCAGTGGTTCAAAACGGGTTTCCGAAAGTTTTACTGAAATCACCCGGGTTTCTGCAGGATGAAAGATGGTGAGCAGCGGCAGGCCGTTTTCAGCAAGGCTGGATGAACCATCACAATTGAGAAAAATCTTCGTATTTCCTTCAGGGGTGACCTCTCGGAAAGGCTCTGACCATCGCACTGTTTCCTGCGCACCACCAGTAATTGCAGCAGCAAAATTCAGTATCAGCAATAAGAAAACACCTTTATATATTGGTCTGTAGGCAGACATCATGGGCACACGGGTTTAATTGGTAAAAATACGGTTTACTGTTTTCAGCTTACCGCGTATTACATTTACTGAATAAAGTGATTATTAATGATGAACATTCCTGGCACACAATAGGTTCAAATATTGTATCTTTGCCGTGTGCCGGGGGCATACAAAATAATTGTCATGCATAATAACGGGGAAAAAAATCCGTTATTGCAGCAATCGAGGGATAAATATCACATTTTTTAAAGAGCCGGGGTACGATATTAAAAAATATTCGTAATATTGGCTGCCGAAATTCCACACAACATGAGGTTTAAGTTACTCCTGATATCGCTCGTTCTGTTAACCAGCAACCTGGTAAGCGCACAGGATGCTTCTTTTTCGCAGTACTATGGCAACCCCATGTACCTGAACCCAGCCCTGACAGGGCTTAAGATCTGTCCGAGACTTACGCTGAACTACCGTAACCAGTGGCCTTCGATTCCGGCAAGTTTTGTTACCTATTCTGCCGGATATGACCAGTATATACAAGCGGTTTCGGGTGGTGTCGGTATTCTGGTGATGTCGGAAAACATGGCCGACGGCATTCTGACCAACACCCAGGTCAGCGCATTGTATTCTTTCCGGTTGAACCTGACCAAGAACCTTACCATGAATGCGGGTTTTCAGGGAACATACATCCAAAACAAGCTGAACTGGAACAAACTGATTTTCGGAGATCAGCTTGAATTTGGGCTTGACAACAACCTGCCTCCGACACAGGAGAGTCCCCCCGACAGGCTCAGCATTGGTATGATTGACTTTTCGGCAGGGATGCTTTTTGGCTACAACGAACGTCTTTACGGCGGAGTGGCGGCCCATCACCTGACCCAGCCCGACAATTCGTTTTACAGCAACGGCGACAGTAACCTCGAAATGAAAATAACCGCCCATGCCGGTGCCCTCATCGATATGAGAAATGGTCTGCGCAACGGCGATGTTGAAGACCTCAGTCTTTCGCCCAATGTCATGTACCAGCAACAGGGCAAATTCCATCAGCTTAACCTTGGGATGTACCTTAATATATATCCCATTGTCACGGGTATCTGGTTCAGGCACAATTTCGAAAACCCCGATGCAGTGATCCTGCTCCTGGGATTCCAGCAACCTAAATTTAAAGTAGGTTACAGTTATGACTACACGGTTTCACGTTTAACCAACAAAACCGGCGGTTCTCATGAAGTATCCTTTGCCTGGCAGTTCGACTGCGGTCAAAAAACCGTCAAGCAGAAAGCAATAAAATGCCCCAGATTTTAGTTAGTAATATTCAACAAACAATAAATACCTGAAATGATCAGCTACAGCAACATCTATCAGAAAATTGGCATCCTTGCTTCCGTTTTGCTTATTGCCTCTTCCTGTTCAAAAGAATCATCAAGAACAACCGGATGGGAATACAATAATTCGAAAAACGGAGGTTACCAGGTGAATACAAAATACGGCGATCAGCCCATCGGACCTGGTCTTGTTATGATCGAAGGCGGAACCTTTACCATGGGCCGCACTACCGATAACCCGATGTATGAATGGGACAACATCCCCAGAAGGGTTACCGTTCCTTCATTCTACATCGACCAGACCGAAGTGGCCAATGTTGACTATGTGGAATACCTCTACTGGCTCAGCCGTGTTTTTGGTACCGATTATCCTGAGGTTTACCGCAAAGCATTGCCCGATACCCTGGTATGGCGCGAAAAACTTGCTTACAATGAACCACTGGTTGAAACCTACTTCAGGCATCCCGCCTACCGCAATTATCCGGTTGTTGGTGTAAGCTGGGTTCAGGCCAACGAATACTGCCTGTGGCGTACCGACCGCGTAAACGAAATGATGCTCATCAGGGAAGGTATCCTCGATTTTGATCCCGACCAGCGCAATGAAAATAACTTCAACTCTGAGGCTTACCTCGCCGGACAGTACGAAGGACTTGTGAACAAACCATTGAAAGACCTCAACCCAAGCGGTACCGGTGAACGCCGCGCCCGCCTTGAGGATGGTATCATGGTGCCGAAATACAGACTCCCAACCGAAGCCGAATGGGAATTTGCCGCCCTCGGACTTGTCGGAACCACCGTTTATGAGCGCGTTGTTGAACGCCGCGTTTACCCGTGGAACGGAACCATCGTACGCTCAGACCAGAAAAAATATTACGGACAGTTCCTGGCCAACTTCAAACGTGGCCGTGGTGACTATATGGGTGTAGCCGGAAGTCTGAACGACGGAGCCGATCTGCCGGCAGAAGTAGCTTCCTACTGGCCCAATGACTATGGCCTCTATAATATGGCCGGTAATGTTGCCGAATGGGTACTCGACGTTTATCGTCCGCTCACCTTTGAAGATATGGCCGATTACGCTCCTTTCCGTGGTAACATCTTCACAACTAAAGTAACCGACGAAGAGGGCTTCCTTGCACCAAAAGACAGCCTGGGCCGCATCAAGTACCGCGAAGTAACCACCGAAGAGAGCAAAGACAGGTTTAACTACAGAAGCGCCAATCAGGTAAATTATGTTGACGGTGATTACCAGTCAACCATCAATCCCGACTGGACAACCGCTCCTGCTGATTCTGTCAATACAACCAACCTGATGTATGAGTTTGGCAAGACTTCACTGATCAGCGACAAATCAAGGGTATATAAAGGTGGTTCATGGAAAGATCCCGCCTACTTCCTGAGTCCTTCAACCCGTCGTTACATGGACGAAAACCAGGCAACCAATTTTATCGGTTTCCGTTGCGCCATGGGCCGTGTTGGTGGTGCCTATTCAGGGAAGAAAAAATAACACCACAGCTATTTATGATAAACCCATCTGTAACAACAGGTGGGTTTATTTTTTTGTGGTTAAAGCCATCGCCATCCATTAATTACTTAAATTCGGGATGGCAATCAAATAACCGCAATACGATTCTAATATGCACAGAACCAGTTCCGAAGAACTTTTTGCACGGTACCGCCAACATCCCTACATAAGCACCGACTCACGCATTGCCCAGCCCGGCAGCCTGTTTTTTGCCCTCAAGGGTGATAATTTCAATGGGAATCAGTACAGCCGGAATGCTCTGGAAAATGGTGCTGCTTATGCTGTGATTGATGATCCGGCCTTCTGTCTGGATTCAAGGACCCTCCTGGTGGATGATGTACTGGCTTCGCTGCAGCAGCTAGCCTCGGATTTCCGATCTACGCTGCGGATTCCGGTTATCGGGATTACCGGAACAAATGGTAAGACAACCACCAAGGAACTGATGGCCGCTGCATTATCGGCCAGGTTTATCACCCATGCCACCACAGGCAACCTCAACAACCACATCGGGGTACCCATTACCCTCCTGACCATCAAACCTGAAACAGAAATCGCGGTTATTGAAATGGGTGCCAACCACATCGGGGAAATCGCAGCCCTCTGCCGGATAGCACGGCCAACCCATGGCATCATTACGAACATCGGGAAAGCCCATCTCGAAGGTTTCGGCAGTGCCGAAGGCGTAATTAAAGCCAAAAGTGAGCTGTATCATCACCTCCGCCATCATGGAGGTACGGTATTTGTCAATGCTGACAATGCCCTGCTCATGTCGCTCACCGGCAATATGGAAAGGGTTACCTACGGCGGGGACAAAAACGCCAGGTTCAGGGGAATGGTAAATCATGACGGACCATTGCTGCGATTTACCCTCAGCACCCCGGTTGATCAGACCGTTTCAACAAAACTTGCAGGAAGTTATAATTTTGAAAATGCCATGGCTGCCCTATGCATCGCGCAACACTTCAGGGTAGATCTGACCGCCGCTGTAAAAGCTGTTGAAAACTACGAGCCGAAAATGAACCGTTCACAGGTCATCCGGACCGAAAAAAATACCCTGATTATGGATGCTTACAATGCCAACCCATCAAGCATGCAGGCCGCCATTCTTAATTTTTCACGGATGAAAGCGGACCATAAAATCCTGCTCCTCGGCGATATGTTTGAATTGGGTACAGAAGCACCGGCTGAGCATTTAAATATACTGGAAACAGCCATCGCGCAGAATTTTGAAGCCATCATCACAGCTGGTCCCTGTTTTAATGAAGCCGCCGCCGGTAAACCCGGGGTCATATCCTTTGATTCTGTTGGTGAATTAAAAGAACACCTTGCCGTTCATAAAATTACAGGTGCCACCATCCTGGTAAAAGGATCCAGGGGAATGAAACTTGAATCGGCTACCGATAACCTCTAAACTAATGGGAAAAGCCATTGAAGCCATTGGAATGATGTCGGGAACATCCCTCGATGGGCTCGACCTGGCCTGGTGCAGCTTTGAGGCCATTGACGGCCAATGGTTTTACCGCATATTAAAAGCTGAAACCATCCCCTATCCGGCTGAATGGCGCGAAAAACTGGCCAACCTGCATACCGCCGATGCATATACCCTATCCCTCGCCAACACTGAATACGGGCACTGGATTGGCAAAGAATGCATGAAATTTATTGATGACAGTAAGAAACGGCCTCAGCTGGTCGCCAGTCACGGACATACCATTTTTCACCGGCCGGATAAGAAGATGACCCTCCAGATTGGTTGCGGAGCAGCCATTGCCGCCGAAACAGGTATTACTACCGTTTGCGATTTCCGCAGCCTGGATGTCGCCCTCGGCGGGAATGGCGCGCCACTGGTTCCCATTGGCGACAGCCTGCTTTTTGGGAATTATGCAGCCTGTGTAAACATCGGCGGGTTCGCTAACCTATCATGGGACAAAGACGGCCGGCGGGTTGCCTGGGATATCTGCGCTGCCAACTTCATACTTAACCGGGAAGCCGGTAAAATGGGGATGTCGATGGACAAATCAGGGCTTTTGGCCCGAAAGGGTAAGCTGGATCAACCCCTTCTGGATAAGTTAAATAAACTTCCCTTCTACCGTCAGCCAGGACCGAAATCACTAGGCCGTGAATGGGCCGAAACCAATGTAATACCGCTGATTGAAGCTTCCTCCCTTCCGGCAGAAACGATCCTGCGCACCTATACCGAACACATTGCCATTCAGGTGAGCAATGCATTACCCCTGAAAAAAGGCGGAGAAGCCCTGTTTACCGGAGGCGGGTCACACAACACCTTCCTGATGGAGCGGATCGAAGCCCTGAGTCCTCTGAAAATAATGGTTCCTGACAAAGAATCGGTTGATTTTAAGGAAGCACTCATTTTTGCCTTTCTGGGCGTGCTGCGTTTTCTGGGCGAAAACAACTGCCTGGCCGGGGTTACCGGGGCTTCACGCGACAGTTGCGGCGGTGCGGTTTATACTCCACTTTAAATTTCAGATCCTCACCTTCCTTTCTTGTGCAAACTTTAAATTAAAATTCATTATGAACATTTGTTCATAATATTTTATACTTTTGTCCTGATTACTCAAAAAGGGTAAGATTATTGATAACAACCATTACAAATCCCGGATTATGAAGATAGCAGTTCCAAGCAATGACGGTGTGAATATCTCAGCACATTTCGGTCGTAGCAAAGGTTTTATAGTATTTGAAACACTTGGCAATCAGATCAGCAGTCAGGAGTACGCAGAAAACACCGTAACTGGTCATGCAACAGGTCAACACAATGACAATGACCATCACCACGGGGACCCGGGCAATCATACCCATTCGCATGCAGGTATACTTGGGGCTTTGTCAGCCTGCGAAACGGTCATCGCTGGTGGAATGGGACAAAGGCTTTATAATGACCTGGTCGCTGCAAACAAGAATGTTTATGTCACCAGGGAAGAAAATGCAGAAAAGGCAGTTTTGCTTTACATGAAAGAGGAGTTGGATAATAACCCGGATGTGTGTTGCAGGCATTGAGGAAACAGATGTAAAAGGAAGATAAATGAAAAATCAATGGCTCTCATATTTGCCGGTATTGATCCTGTTGGGATTAAGCCCTGCCATTATCAAAGCCCAGGCAATAAAAGATTCAGTCATCAGATTACCGGCGGTTGAGATTACCGATTCCTCATTTAGCCTGTTCAACCACCGAAGCCTGATCGGAAAGCTTCGGCTGGAACAGTCACCATCAGCAGATATTGCTGAAATTCTGAGAAAGCAACCCAATATAGGCGGTATCCGAAGGGGTGGGTATGCAGTTGACCCAGTAATCAGAGGTTTTCGTTATTCCCAGCTTAACATTTACCTGGATGATGGCATCCACATCGAAGGAGGTTGTCCCAACAGAATGGATCCGGTGCTGTCGCACCTAGCCCCTGAAGACATAGAACGGATTGAAATTGTCCGTGGTCCTTATCAGTTAATGTATGGTTCGTCCCAGGCAGCCTCTGTGCGGGTGATAACTGCAGATAAATTTCTGTTCCGATCATGTAAAACCAGTGTAAGATCCTTTACCGGATATGATGCCAACCGTAGTGGTTTCCGTCAGCAACTTTCCATATCAGGCTCAGGAAATAAGATACTTTATAGAATTTCGGGCGGAATAAAAGATTTCGGGAACTACAGGGATGGGAATGGTAAGGAATGGAATTCAGCCTATGCCGGAAAAAACCTTGCAGCAACGATAGGAATCAGGATCAATAATCATGAAAACCTGCTTTTCGCTTACAAGGGATCATACAGCAGGGAAGTAATGTTCCCAGCTCTGCCAATGGATGAAATTGCAGATAATACAAATATTTTTTCTTTCAAATATTTACGGAAATACCTTGACCAGCCAGAAAACCAGCTTCTGATCTCAGGTTTCCATACCATGGTATATCATGAAATGGATAACCGGTTCAGGCCACAGTACAGTCAGATTGTTCCACCCTATACCGGCCTCATGCAGGCTTCTGCAAAAGTGAACACCAGGGTCACCGGAATCAGATTTGATGCCCGAAAAACATTGGGATCAGCACAACTGAGCTATGGCATCGACGGTCAATATGCTTATAAAGACGGCACCCGGCACACAGCCATGATTATGCAAATGAATGAGCAGCAATATATTTCGGAAAAATATACCAATCTTTGGAAAGATGCATCGATCCTGAATTCCGGATTTTATGCAGGACTGGTAGCTGAAGGAAAAAAAATCAGTTTTACGGCCAGCTTACGTATTGATATTAACCAAAGCAGGTCTGGCGACACTCTAGTCATTCAGAAGGATGAGGTTACCTGGTTTAAAACCGACCCTCAGACGAAACTACTATGGAGCCTTTCTGCAATTGTTTCAAGGAAGTTCAATGATCATTTCTCAGTATCGCTTGGGCTTGCACGCAGCGCCAGATCAGGTGATATGCAGGAAAAATATATAAAATTCCTGGCAACAGGTTATGATAAATATGATTATCTGGGAAATCCTGGTCTTTATCCTGAAATTAACTATCAGGCCGATCTGAATCTTAATTATTCAATAAACAGGTCAAAATTCTACCTGAACCTTTTCCGTTCCTATATTCAGGACTATATCTACGGAACCCTGGTTCCTCCATCGGTTGCAAGACCGGTGAGCATGGGTGCACCAGGGGTAAAACAGTTCAGCAACATTAACCGCGCTGTGTTCACAGGCTTTGAATCAGGGGTTACATCAGACCTTTCTGACAGGCTTAACCTGGTTTTATCTGCCGGGTATACCTATGCCTTTTTCCCTGTAATAGAAAAGATAGTTCTGGAAAACGGACAATATAGTGGTACAACGATGCTTAAAGGCGACCCTGTTGCCGAAATCCCCGCCCTGGAAAGCCTGATAAGCCTGGGTTATGAATTTCCAAAAATCAGACTGCAGCCAGTAATTGAAATAAGGGCTGTCGCTTCTCAACACAGGGTATCCGAAGCGTCCTATGAATCGTCAACCCCGGGTTATGTGATAGCAAACCTCTCAGCGAATTATAACCCTTTCCGCTTTATTTCATTTACGGCAGGTATCAATAACATTCTGGATAAAAGTTTTTATGATCACCTGAACAGGAAACAATCGGGGACCACCGGTAAACTATATGAGCCCGGCAGAACGTTATTCATCAACATGAAAATTCAATTCTGAAATAGCGATATCCTTGTCATAATATCTGAAACTATGAAAATAAAAGGGTTACTGCCTGCAATGACGACTTTATTGTTTCTGGTCATTTTCCTGAATTCCTGCGGCGAAAAAGAACAAACGCCGGACAATACCATCCTGAAGATTCAATTCCGGCATTCTGTTGATGGCAATCCTTTGGAATTAAATAACATGATCTATACCAATACTGCCGGGAATAACTATGAGATTTCAGAAATCATGTACTTTATCTCAGATCTCAGGCTATATAAGCACGATGGCAGTATCGTTACACCCGACGGATGGGATAATATCCACTATGTTGACCTAACCCTTCCTGAAACGCAGGAGTGGATAACGGGCAACAAAATACCTTCCGGAGTTTACGATAGTCTGACCTTTACTTTTGGTTTATCAGTAGAGAACAATCAGTCATTCATGTTCGTGAATCCACCCGAAGTCAATATGGCCTGGCCCGAAGTACTGGGCGGTGGCTACCATTATATGATGATGAACGGATGGTGGAAAGACCTTACCGGGACAAGAAAGCCATTTAATTTTCATCTGGGGATCGGACAGATCTATGCTAACAATTCAGGTGACCCCGACGACATCACAGGCTTTGTTCACAATGCTTTTACCGTTAAACCGGAGGGTGGTACTTTTACTGTTACAAAAGGCAAAACCAATACCGGGATCCTGGTCATGAACATCGAAAGCTGGTTTGACACCCCGGTAGTTTATGATCACAACCATTTCGGGGGCGCCGTTATGCAGAACCAGGAAGCCATGCATACCATATGCCTGAATGGAGCCGACGTTTTCAGCCTGACCTGGGAATAGAACTGAAATATTATCAGCCCTCTGTGCCGGTTAAAAAGTAAAAAAAAGGCAGGAATAAATCCTGCCTGTATACAAACGCTGAAAAAGGTTATTTCTGGTAAGGACACTGTCCGCAATTGCCTCTCCGGTTACCCCTGCCGTTTTTCCGGTTACCATCTCCCCTGTTCCGGTCTCTGCCGGGTCGGTTATCGAAGAAAGCCTTCTGCTCATCATTGAGCAGGGCCTTCACTGCACGGTGATGCGCTTCACGCTCTTTCATGAGGTCACCTTTCAGCTTTGAGATATCGTCAATGGTGCGGTCAATCGCCTTATCATCAGGCTCCTCAGCCAGTCTGAGCGTGTTCATCCTGGCTTCCTTTTCCCCGATTTCAGCACGGATAAGTTCAGTCTTACGAAAATGGGCTATGCGAAGTTTCTCCATCGAAATCCGCTGTTCTTCGGTCAGGCCGGGAATCCGGTCAGGCCGCTCTCCCCTCTCTAATCCGGGTCCCGCACAAGCACCCGGCCCCCGGCCTCTGCCAGGTCCCTGTGCATTAACATTGGCTGAAAATGATAACAAAGCGAAAAACATTGCCATCACGATGAAATTAAAAGCTGGCTTCTTCATTTTTTTCAGAATTAAAAGTTGTTACTCCGTTGTTTTAGTTATTTATAGAACTCAAACTGCAAAAATTCCGTGTTTTGGTTCCGGCAGGTTGGACCCGGAGATAGAGGAAATCCAACCCTTCTTACAATAGCCTTACTTCCTATACCATTGTTATTGTCTCCCGTTAACTACCTGATAACCAACTACTGTCGCCCATTGCCTGCTATTAACTCTAAACTGTTAGTTGTTAGCTGTTAGCTGTTAGTTGTTAGTTGTTAGCTGTTAGCTGTTAGTTATTCTTTGCTCCGTGTCTGTATCGATGTTGCATTCCTTTACCCGGAGGCCCGCTGTCACGCGACAGCAGATCGCGGTAAAACAACCCGAGTTTTTCCTGCTGTTCCGGGGTGGCGATCGACTTCACCTCACGCATATGGTTGATGGTGAGTAGTTTCAGACTTACATGGATGGCCCCGATTTGCCGGCTTATCGCCTGAAGTTTAAGGGTGTCAGGATTTTCTAAGGTGATCTCACCGGCCAGTTCGTTGTTCAGCTTCCTGATTTCAGCGAAGAGTGGCATAGCCTTTTCTCTGAAAGCCATCCGTGATTCATGAAAAGCCTCCCGCTGATGACTGTCAAACCCAAGTTCCCTGAACAGGAATCCTGGTCTCACTGATTTATTCAGAGTATCCTGGCCGGGTTCACCAATAGCCGGGAAATCATCCGGGGGGGCATGGTGGTATTTCCTGACATTATACACCACTGTTACTACGGCTGCCAGATTAATGATGGTCAGTGCGATAATAACGAATAACCATATTCTGGATCTCTTATTCTGTATCATAACCGACGGTGTTTTCGTTTACAGTCAGATACCCTTCAAGAACCACTGTGATTTCATCCTCCGGGTGCATATCGCTGGAATAGTTCTGTATGTATGAATTTCCGTCAGCAACACCTGAAAAGCTTCCGATGGAGAACCCAGGTTGTGAAGGACTGATCAGCCTGCTGCCGATCCAGATACCCAGTATAACAGAGGCTGCGGCGGCAGCAATCGTCGGGCTGTACCGTATGACCCGCCTTACTGCAGTTAAGTTATGGCCGCTGCTCCTGTTTTGCAGCTCTGTAACGATCAGCCTGTCGTAAAAACCGGGTTCAATGTGGCTTTTTCTTCCTTCAGCAATACCAGCGAAACCGGTGCTGCATTCCCTGAACAACACTGCGCATGAACTGCAGGAATTCAGATGCTCCGAAAGATCAGCAGGCACCCGCCCGGGCTTCCCCGAAGCAAGGACATCTATGATCTGTAATTCAGCCTCAGCGCATTTCATGGACAGGTTGTTTTCTCTTTTGACACCTGAATGTCTCATAACTTGCATTTTTTATTTTTTAAAATAGTGCTTCAGTTGCTTTTGCAATCCCATCCGGGCACGGTGTATCAATGATTCAACGGAAGATACGGAAGTCTGCATCACTTCAGCCACCTCAGCATACGACATGTCCTCAAGTTTATTGAGCGTAAAGGCAATACGCTGCTTTTCGGGAAGTGAAGCTATGGCTTCACCGATCAGATGACGCTGCTCCTTCTGTTCAAGAAGGTCAGCATTGGATTCAGGTTCTCTGACTGATGCATGGTCAGACATGCCATCCAAAGTGAAAAACTCATCAATGTCTTTCCAGAATTTCCTTTTTTTATTGTCGCGGATATGATTCAGTGACCGATTGACGGCAATCCGGTAGAGCCAGGTACCTAACCTTGAATCACCCCTGAACTTACCGGCATTCCTGAGAGCCTCAATAAAGACTTCCTGCGTAAGGTCCTCCGAGTCGTGAACATTTAGGAGGAAACTATAGCAGATATTATAGACCTTGACCTGATAAGTTTCGGTAAACTGCCGTCCGGCCAAAGGATCTCCCTTCGCAATACCATCAAGCAACTCCTGATCACTCATGAACAGATACGATTTTTTTTGATACCGTTAAATTACAATTCTTTTGACACAGGATTTATAAAAACATGCGCCGGTAAAGTAAAATTCATGTTTACATGCTCATCATTCCTGTTTTTATGTAGTCAGATGTTGATTCGCAACGCGGAATTTTCCTAAATTTACAAAGTGAATCTCCATGTAAAATGAATTTATACGGCAACCCTTGCACCTTCGGATCCTTTTACCGGAATGTATTGATGTCATTTTTTTACAGCCTTGCCTTTCTCCTGTCGATCCAGGTTCAGGAACCGGTGTGGCAGGAAATTACCGGTAGTAACCACACCTTTATCGGGGCTCAGGTTATTAACCTTTTGCCGGTTCAGGAGCATAGTACAAAGCAAACAAGTGTCCCGGTTTACCCGTTTCCTGTGATCATTTTTCAGGGCTCCGGCACTTTCAGCAAATTGTTTCTTAAAATACCGGCATCGAATTCACTGATGTTTTCAGACAAGCCCGGACTGTCATGTTTCCTGGGTTGTGTATCCATACTCCTGCCCATTCTAAGGATTTAGATTTCCCCTGTTCCTTCGTTCTGTTAAAAACTCTGCCCGGTATATTTCTATGGATATCACGGGTGATGTATGATTTATATTTTATACCAAAATGGAAAAAAACACAGAAAAACAGGGATTATCCGGATTCAAACCTTTCCTGATCGTTCTGGCAGCGCTGATCGTTTTACTGGTCATTATAAAACTCACACTTTCAGCACTCTCACTCTGATTTATATAGCACGGATACCCGGACAGGGTGGAAGCAAATTGCTGCTTCTGCCCTGTTTTGTTTTCAAAGCAATAATATTAACCGGAAAAACGAGTTTAATATTAACACTGTAATGTTGATAGAATATGTTTTTCCATCAGCGAAACAGTTTACAATTAGCCTAATTTTACTTTGAATTAAACCAAAGACCAATGATTTCAGGAATTCTTCTGCAGATTACACAACCGGGAACAGCACTTACCGACACCATCCTCAAGACAGTGGCACAACCACCTCAACCTACCGCAGTAAGCCTTTCAGTCTGGGAACTTGCCCTCAAGGGAGGGTGGATTATGTTACCCATAGCCCTGATGTCGGTTATCGCAATCTATATCTTCATTGAAAGATATATTGTCATCAACCGGGCTTCACGTGATGAACACAATTTCATGAACAATATCCGTGATTTCATCCATAACGGCCGCATCGATTCAGCGCTGTCGCTGTGTAAAAACAACCATACTCCCATTGCAAAGATGATTGAGAAGGGGATCATCCGCATTGGCAAACCGCTGAACGACATCAATGCAGCCATCGAGAATGTCGGTAAACTGGAAGTTTCAAAACTGGAGAAAAACATGGCTGCCCTGGCAACAATTGCAGGAGCAGCACCGATGCTGGGTTTCCTTGGAACAGTCACTGGTATGGTGCAGGCATTCTATGATATGTCGATGGCCGGAAACAACATTGATATTGCCCTGCTGTCAGGCGGTATCTATCAGGCGATGATCACCACCGTTGCCGGACTTATTGTAGGTATCATGGCATACATCTGTTACAATATTCTGGTTGCCAGGGTTGAAAAGGTGGTCTTTATTCTTGAAGCCAGGGCTACAGAGTTTATGGACCTGCTGCATGAACCGGCATCCTGAAGCACCAATGTTTAAAATGGATTTCACTGCAAAACTATTGAAATGGCTATAAGAACAAGAAATAAGATCAGCACAGAATTCAGTATGGCTTCCATGTCGGATCTGGTGTTCCTGCTGCTGATTTTCTTCATGCTTACCTCAACACTGGTGAGCCCCAATGCAATCAAACTGATGCTTCCATCCAGCTCAAGCAAGACCATGGCCAAACAGTCGGTCACCGTTTATATCGACAGCAATTTCAATTACTTTGTCGAAGAGAACCCTGTGAACCAGGAATTTCTTGTAGAAACCATCGGCAGTAAACTGGCCGGACAAATTGACGCGTCTGTGGTACTGAGAGCCGATCAGAGCGTTCCGGTTCAATACGTTGTGACCCTGATTGATGCTGTAAACAAGGTGAATGAACTCACCGGGACAAAACATAAGGTAATTCTGGCGACCAAACCCGTCAAGTAACGAGGATAAAAAAAGGAAACTGGCAGGATTTTTGAAAGTTTAACAGAAAAACAAGCGTGAAAATAGACAGGGATAACATAAAAGGACTGGCCGGAACCATTTTATTTCATGCTCTTTTGTTTCTGGGGCTTCTTTTTATGGCTTTAAGAACGCCTCTGCCGCTCCCTAAGGAAAGCGGAGTAGAGGTGAATATCGGCAATTCTGACGACGGAATGGGTGATGTTCAGCCGGAACAACTTGCTGCCGGTTCTCCGGAAACACCCAGGCCTTCCGCTGCATCGGCGAAAGAAGAAGTGGTGACGGAAAAAACCGATGAAACGCCCATGATCGACCCTGTTAAGAAAAACAAACCGGTTGTTACTGAAAAACCCGAACCCAAACAGATTGAAAAACCAACACCCAAACCGGAGCCAAAACCGGTAGTGAATCCCAATGCCATGTATAAAGGTAAAACAGGTAATTCAACCGGGGGAGGTAACCAGGGAATTACAGGCAAGCCGGGCGATCAGGGTAAACCCAACGGTACACCGGGTTCCGACAATTATGTAGGACTGGGCGGCGCCGGCGGAGGGGTATCCTTCGATTTGGAAGGCCGCAGCAAACGGCAGATTCCCAGTCCCTCCAATAAATTCACAGAACGCGGCACCGTGGTGGTGACCATTTTTGTTAACCGGGCCGGTATGGTTACCCGGGTGATTACAGGGGCCAAAGGCACTACAACCACCAATGATAATCTCAGGCAACTGGCCGAACAGGCTGCAAAGCAGGCCAGATTCAGCCCGAAAGAAGATGCCCCGGAAGAGCAAAAAGGTACCATCACCTATATTTTCGAGCTAAACTGATTTCATTAAAGAAATGAACTATCAGCAAACCCTGGACTACATGTTCAGCAGGCTACCGATGTTTCACCGCATCGGGGCAGCAGCCTATAAAGCCAACCTCGACAACACGCTGGCGCTCAGCAGCCTCACAGGTAACCCACATCTTGATTTCAGATCGGTTCACATCGCGGGAACCAACGGCAAGGGGTCCGTATCGCACATGCTGGCTTCGGTCTTTCAGGAATCAGGCTACAAAACAGCCCTCTTTACTTCGCCCCATCTGAAAGATTACCGCGAGCGCATTAAGATCAACGGCCATATGATCCCCGAAACGGTTGTCGCTGATTTTGTCGGACGGCACATCGACGACTTCGAAAGGATAAAACCTTCGTTTTTTGAAATGACCTTTGGCCTGGCCATGAAATGGTTCAGCGATGAACAGGTTGACATTGCAGTTATTGAAACCGGAATGGGTGGCCGGCTTGATTCAACCAATGTGATTACACCAATGCTTTCAGTGATTACAAACATCGGGCTCGATCATACGCGGTTTCTTGGAAACACCATCGCTGAGATCGCTGTGGAAAAAGGCGGAATTATAAAACCCGGCATTCCGGTTGTCATCGGCGAAACACATCCGGAATCAGCCGGAGTATTCCGGCGCATAGCTACCGACTGCCATTCAACACTGCTTTTTGCCGATAAGGAAATTACTGTCAGCCGGGATTACGAAAAGCAGGAACCGGGGTGGCTGAATGTAAAGGCTGTGGCTTTAGGCAGTGAAATTGAATTGTCGAGCCCGCTCACCGGAATTTACCAGCTAAAAAACATCGCCACAGTGCTGGCTGCAACGCAATTGCTCAGCCAGGATACAAGTCTGGGACCGGAACTCAGTATTGAATCCGGAATCAGGAATACCCTCGTCAACACCGGGTTACAAGGCCGTTGGCAGACCCTGAGGGATAACCCCCTTACCATCTGCGATATCGGTCACAACCCACATGGCATCCAACATGTTGTCGAACAGATCAGGTCCATCAAATACCGGAATTTACATTTTGTTATCGGGGTAGTTGATGATAAGGATATTTCAGCCATGCTCGTCCTGCTGCCGGCCGAAGCAACCTATTATTTCTGCAAAGCGGATATTCCCCGCGGCCTTGATGCAAACCTGCTCATGAAGGAAGCCATGGCCTTCGGACTTAAAGGCCGGGTTTATCATTCGGTGAAGGAAGCATTGAATGCTGCCTGGAGTGCAGCCAATAATGAAGATATGGTATTTGTTGGCGGAAGTGCATTTACCGTTGCCGAGGTAATCTGATGTTAGCCTCCGGTGATCAGGTGAAGGATCATTACATCATCACCATCCTTAACCAGTTTCTGATCGAACTCATGACGTTTCACAAGTTCCCCGTTTACTTTAACCACCAGCATCCTGAATGTAAAATTCTTCTCAGCCAGCAGTTCAGTAATGGTCAACTGAGTAAAACCGAATTCTTCTTCCCTGTTGTTTAATTGTATTTTCATCGACTCTCGGGTGATGGCGGGACAAATCCCTTTAATAATATTTCCAGTACTTCGTTTGCCTGCATATTGGCGACCATATTGACCCTGGGTGAAAGGACAGGTAGTGTTTCAGAAACCTCGGAAACCCCATCCCCGCAGATAATCAGCCTGTCAGACCTGAGGCAGTGAATGAGATCAGTTTTTCCCCAGCCTGCCATACCAATGCCTGTAACAAGATATTTTCCAGGCATCTGCGTAAGCACGGTTTCAATGATCATCTGCTTCATTTCAGCTTTGTCGAATGCTTCGACAATAACATCACATCCGGCAAACAACTCAATAACATCCGAAACACAAAGTTTCAAATCAAAGGCTTTCACCGTGATGGCAGGGTCAATTCTGTTGATATTCTCACGGAGGGCATGAACCTTGAGTCTCCCGATCTGGTCGTGAAAATAGTACTGTCGGTTCAGATTCTGAAGCGTCACGATATCATAATCGGCTATAACAAGCTTTCCAACACCACCCAAACCGCCACACCCGGCTATTCCGACAGTGAACCGGCTGAGGTATTTACTGATTGCTTCAGGGTAAGTGACAGACATAAAAGTATAATGGTATTGCTTTACAGGAGGCAGGCTGCAAATTTAAAAAAATTACCGCCGGTACTCACCTCTTTTATTCATTTTAAGGAAATATCAGAAACAGATAACCAAACCTGAGAGGAATCAAAATGAAAATTAAACTATAACTATCTGCTTAACAGACACTGTTATGCAATGAAATACATATCGCTATTTTTCAGCTGTTTAAATTTGAAAAATGGCAAATGTTTGTACATTTGTGAACCTGTTCACAATTCGAAAACCAATCATACCAAGTCTATGAATACTGAAGAAATTAATAAATCACTCAAACTGATCAGGGAATATAAATACACCCCTGCCCCCATTGATAAAGGTTATAACAACCGTACCATCTATGTTAATGTCGGAGATCTGAGGATCGTTGAAAAACCGGTCAGCCAGCAGATGAAAGATAAATTCATCGGCGGTAAAGGATTTGGACTCAGGCTGCTCTGGGATGCCACCAAACCCGACACCAAATGGAATGACCCTGACAATGAAATCGTTATCGGAATGGGTCCACTCTGTGGAATCACACAGTATTCAGGAACCGGAAAATCACTGGTGGTAACCATTTCGCCACAGACCGATGTTGTTATCGACAGTAATGTTGGTGGTTATTTTGGTCCTTTCCTGAAATTCTGCGGCTTCGACGCCCTTGAACTCCAGGGAAAGACAGACAAAGAGGTCGTTGTGGTATTTGATGAAACCCGCGATGTGGTTGAGATATATGAAACCCTGGATTTACCGCAGGACAGCCACCTGCTGGCAGAAAAGCTTACCGAAATTTTTGCTGAAGAAGAAGGCGGTCGGAAGAATGTATCGGTTGTTTCAGCCGGTACCGCTGCCGACCATTCACTGATCGGCATGCTCAATTTTACCTTTTTTGATTCAAAGCGTAAGGTAGTCAGGTTGAAACAGGCCGGGCGCGGTGGTATCGGTACAGTATTCCGCAACAAGGGAATCAGGGCCCTGGTTGGAAAAACCAAAGGGGTGAAAGGTAACCTGAACAATGTGGTTGACCTTGATGCCATTATGGAACGAGGTCGCCGGTTTAACCGCGAAATGCGTGAACTCGACGACAGCCAGGCCGAAATGCGGACCAAGGGAACCGCTCATCTTACCAACGTTATGAACGATTATGATCTTTTCCCGACCAATAATTTCAAATTCGGCAGCCATCCTGATGCATATAAAGTCCATTCAAATATTTACAAGGAGAAATTTACACAGGGTGTTCCCGACGGGTGCTGGATCGGCTGCAATATGTCCTGCGCAAAAGGCGTGGATCAGTATCAACTCCGCACCGGTCCCTATGCCGGTTCCAAAGTGATCGTCGATGGTCCTGAATATGAAACCGCTGCTTCGCTCGGATCATGTGCCGGTATCTTCAATGTAGATTTTACGATAGAAGCCAATTTTTACTGCGATACCTATGGTGTATGTACCATTTCATGGGGTACCATTCTGGGCTTTGTAATGGAGTGTTATGAAGCCGGCATTCTGAACGAAGAACGCACCGGAGGGATGAAGCTGAATTTCGGTAATGCCGAAGAAGCCATGGAATTGCTGCATCAGCTGTCAAGAGGAGAAGGATTCGGTAAAATTGCCGGTATGGGTGTAAGGAAAATGAAAGAGATGTTCGCTGCCAAAGGCTGGGGAGATCCCGGATTTCTCCAGGACATTGGTATGGAAAACAAGGGTCTTGAATATTCCCAGTACATCTCGAAGGAATCACTTGCCCAGCAGGGCGGCTATGCCATGACCAATAAAGGTCCCCAGCACGATGAAGCCTGGCTGATTTTCATGGACATGGTCAATAACCAGATTCCGACCTTTGAAAAGAAGGCTGAAGCACTGCACTACTTCCCGATGTTCCGCACCTGGTTCGGTCTTCAGGGTTTGTGTAAATTACCCTGGAATGATGTGGAACCTGAAAGCAATGCTACGAGTGATGAACCTGCCAAAGTGCCCGAACATGTCGACAATTATGTTACCATCTACAATGCTGTAACAGGGAACAAAATCGACAAGCACGACATTATCCGCCAGTCGGAAAGGGTTTATAATTTCCAGCGCATCTTCAACATACGCAGAGGTTATGGCCTGCGCAAGCACGATGCCCAGCCCTACCGCGCTGCGGGCCCGGTTACCCAGGAGGAATACCTGTCGCGTCAGGATCGGTACGATAAACAGCTGGCCGAACTCCAGGGAATGGATCCTGCCAAAATGACCCTGGAAGAAAAAATGACGGCCACCCGGAAATACCGCGAAGACAGATATGAGCAGCTGCTCGATGCAGTATATTTCAGAAGGGGCTGGACCAAAAACGGGGTTCCTACCATCGAACACCTGAAAAACCTGGGTATGGATCTGCCTGAACTAATGGAAGTGGTCACACCGCTTCAGTAGTTAACCATTAAAAAGAGAAGGCTGACCCAAAATGTCAGCCTTCTCTTTTTATGTCTCAGTGACACCTTTCTTCCTTCATAAAGGGGTATTTGAAGTCGGTAGGCGGGATCAGCGTTTCCTTAATGGTTCTCGGGCTTGTCCAACGCAAAAGATTCAGGTGGCTTCCGGCCTTATCGTTGGTACCCGATTGCCTTGAACCTCCAAAGGGTTGCTGCCCGACTACGGCGCCCGTTGGTTTGTCGTTGAAATAAAGATTGCCGGCTGCATATTTCAGTGCCTGGCTGGTCTGATCAAGTATATGACGGTCATGGGCAAAGATGGCACCGGTTAATCCGTAAGGGGAGGTTTCATCAACCAGCTTTACCGTTTCGTCGAAATCCTTGTCTTCATAGACGAATATGGTAAGAACAGGTCCGAAAATCTCCTCTTCCATGGTAACAAAATGAGGATTGGTAGTCAGAATAACGGTAGGTTCAACGAAATAACCTTTGGTTTTGTCTCCCTTGCCTCCGAAAATAACCTCGGCATCGGTTGACTTTCTGGCTACTGAGACATAATTCATTATGTTGTCGAAGGAGCCTTCATCAATCACGGCATTCATAAAATTACTGAAATCGCGGACATCACCGATGGTGATCTGGGAGAGCATATCACCCATGCGTTCGCGCACCGCCGGCCATAGTGAACGGGGAATATAAGCACGGGATGCTGCTGAGCATTTCTGACCCTGGTATTCGAATGAACCACGTACCAAAGCGGTGGAGACCTCATCGGCATTGGCGGATGCATGCACCAGCACGAAATCCTTCCCTCCTGTTTCACCGACTATTTTCGGATAGGATTTGTAATTATGAAGATTCCCTGCTGCCAGTTGCCAGAGCCTGTTAAATGTAACGTTCGATCCGGTGAAATGAAGACCTGCGAAGTGCCGGTCAGAAAACACCGCGTTTCCGATGACCGAGCCGGCACCGGGTATGAAATTCACAACCCCGTCGGGTAAACCGGCTTCTTTATAAATGTCCATCAGAACATAATTCGACAGAATGGAAGTCGTGGCCGGTTTCCATAAAACCGTATTACCCATTACCGCCGGCGACATATTGAGATTAGATGCGATGGCTGTAAAATTAAACGGCGTCAGTGAAAAGATAAATCCTTCGAGTGGTCTGTATTCGATCCGGTTGATAAAACCGGGATCGGAGTGCGGTTGCTCATTATAGATATCGGAGATGTAGTGGGCGTTGAACCTGAGGAAGTCGATGGTTTCGCAGGCACTGTCGATTTCAGCCTGATAGGCGCTCTTACTCTGACCAAGCATCGTTGACGCATTCAGCCTGGCCCTGTGTTTCTTCGCAATAAGTTCTGCAATTTTCAGCGTAACCGAGAGCCTTTCAACCCAGGAAAAAGACTCCCACTCGCGGTGTGCTTTCTGCGATGCTTCAACGGCAAGTTTAACCTCAGCCGGACCGGCTTTATGGTATTGTCCGAGAATATGCCCGTGGTCGTGCGGCATTCTGATTTTTTCAGTATCACCGGTACGGACTTCCCTTCCGCCAATGATCAGTGGAATATCTACCTGCTGTGATGACAGGTTATCGAGTTCGGTTTGTAATTCCTTACGTTCGCGCGACCCCGGAGAGTATGATTTTACCGGTTCATTGGAAGGATAATCAAAAATAAAAATAGCATTGTTCATATGGGAAAAAGGATTTTATTTCAGCTGCCTGAGTTGTAGGCAGTAAACATCCCCGGCCGTCATTTGTTCATGGAAATACCGGCAATCAGCACCTTTATCCAACAAACGGTTACACTATGAAATATTCAATTATTACCGGAACCTCTTCGGGAATCGGAGAGGCCATAGCCAGAAAACTGATCCTGGACCGGCAAAGCATCTTCTGTATTTCAAGAAGGCTGAATGAATCTTTAACAGAGCTGGCGTTGTCCGTTTCAGGCGGTTTATGGTATTTCGAGACCGATCTCAGTGAATTACAGAAGCTCCCGGCTCTGATGGGGGAGATTTTAAATCTGACCGACTCCGGGAACATAAGCTCGCTGACCCTGGTAAACAACGCAGCAACGCTTGACCCTGTTTCAGCAGCCGGTGATTATGATATTGCTGCCCTGCAGCAGCATTTCAATGTCAGCCTGCTGGCTCCGCTGATTCTGAGCAATGAATTTATCAGGCTTACCAGGCATCTTGATATCCCAAAAACTATAGTTAACATCGGATCCGGTGCAGCCAGCTCTCCCTATGCCGGCTGGGGCCCTTACTGCAGCAGTAAAGCCGGACTGGAAATGTTTACACGCACGACCAATCTCGAACAGAAGTCTGTGACAAACCCGGTCAGGATAATCTCGGTTGCCCCCGGAATTGTGGACACCCCCATGCAGCAGAAAATCAGAGCAACAAGTGCAGGCAGTTTCCCAATGAAAGAGAGGTTTCAGCAGCTGTATCAGCAGAATCTGCTCAGCCGGCCGGCAGATGTAGCTGAAAAAATTGCAGGAATTATTGATGGCAGAATTTCCTGTGAAGGTGAAATCATTGACCTGAGAAAAATATAACCTCTTTCCCCTGAAACCAGTACAATTAAGCGGTTAAATTTCTTTAGCTTTGCGGCATATTTAAAAATTCTCTGCTATGTTTAAAACCAATGAATACTTTGATGGTAAAGTAAAGTCAATCGCCTATGAAACAGGTGAAGGACCCGCAACCGTAGGTGTTATGGCTGCCGGGGATTATGAATTCGGAACCTCAACCGTTGAATATATGACAGTTACATCCGGTGAAATGGATGTTGTACTCCCGGGCGAGACTGAATGGAATAATTTCAAACCATTCGAAACCTTCATTGTTCCCGCAGGAGTTAAATTCAAAGTAAGGGTCAAAGGTGACACCTCCTATCGCTGTCTTTACAGGTAGTGGCCGGTTTGCCTGATTCTTTCCGGGTTTCCCATGAATCCGGAATTTTGTGATTTCAATTCACCAAACGATGGAAAACAGCAAATACACCAACCTCAGGCTGCAATACAAAATCTGGTTTACGGATGAGGCAGGTGCCGGACTTCTTGGTGACGGGAAGTGGAAGATCCTGAAAGCCATTGATGAAGCTGGCTCACTCACAGCAGCCTGTGAAAAACTTGGCATTACATACCGCAGAACCTGGAACGACCTGAAGAGCATTGAAAAACGTCTTGGTTTTTCACTGCTGGAGAAAAACCGAGGCGGTATTGATGGCGGAAGCACAAGTCTTACTGTTGAAGGTCAGCGGCTGATCAGGGCATTCGATCTTTTTCATGAGCAGATGGATGTGATTATGCAGGACCACTTTAAAATATTGATAAAGGAGCTGACTTTGAATGGCAAGAATTAATACTGTTTTTATTACCACCGCATTGTTCCTGCTCATTCTTGCTTCCGGATGCAGCCGACAGGAAACCAGCACCAACGCAAATCTGTCGGGCGATCTTGTTATATTTCATGCCGGGAGCCTGTCCGTACCTTTCAGGGAAATTGCCGATTCATTTATGGTGTTGAATCCCGGAATTAAGGTTAAAGCGGAATCGGCCGGCAGCCTGGCATCAATCCGGAAGATTACTGATCTGAAAAGGCCCTGCGATATCCTGGCTTCGGCAGATTACAGCCTGATCGACAAATTGATGATACCGGCATTTGCATCCTGGAACCTTCAGTTTGCCGGAAACGAAATGGTGGTTGCATACCTGAAGGAATCACTGAAATCAGAAACCATCAATCAGGACAACTGGTATTCACTGCTTCTCGACCCACAAATCAAATTCGGACGGTCCGACCCGGATGCGGATCCCTGCGGATACCGTACGATGCTCTGCCTTAAACTGGCAGAAAAGTTTTACGACCAGCCTGGTCTGGCATCCCGTTTCGGGCAAAAGGATGAAAGGTATATCCGCCCCAAAGAGGTTGATCTGCTTGCACTTCTTGAATCAGGAACCATCGATTACTTATTTATCTATAAATCTGTCGCCATACAGCATAAACTCCCCTACCTGGTGCTGCCCGACAGTATCAATCTTGGCAATCCGGCACTGAAAGACCATTACAGCGGGGTTGAAGTAAAAGTTGTTGGCAACAAACCTGGCGAATACATCACCCAGCCCGGAGAACCTATGGTTTACGGGCTCACGATTCCCGATAACTGCGGAAATCGCCCGGCTGCCGAAGCTTTTGTTGAGTATATGATTACCCGTGGCAGTAAAATCATGGAAAAATCAGGGCAAACCAATATTGGCCCTCTCCTGACGGGCAAGCGCGACAAACTGCCCGATAACCTGAAACTATTACTTAAATAACACTCATTTAACAAGCAAAACACATTTGTTAACCTACCGTTATGATTTTATATTCATAACGCCAAATTAAAACCAATGAATAACGCAATTTACAACTTCGACCCACCCAAAAACGAACTGGTGAATCATTACCAACCGGGAAGCATACAGCGCAGGGAACTGATGCATGAGCTGGACCGGCAGGCTTCCGAAATTATTGAAATACCTCTCATCATCGGAGGAAAAGAGATACAGACAAAGAACAGGAATTCGGTCATCATGCCGCACGGGCATGGTCAGGTACTGGCTTCCTACTGTCTGGCCGGCCCGGCCGAGATCGGAATGGCCATCGATGCTGCCGTTAAAGCACGTGAAGAGTGGATGTCACTGTCATGGCTCGACAGGGCTTCTGTCTTCCTGAAAGCTGCTGAACTCATTTCAGGAAAATACCGGTATACGATGAATGCAGCAACCATGCTGGGACAAAGTAAAAGTGCGTTCCAGGCTGAGATTGACAGCGCCTGTGAAGTGATTGATTTTCTAAGATTTAATGCTTATTATGCCAGTGAAATCTACAGCCGGCAGCCACATTCAGAATTTGGCAACCTCAACCGGCTGGAATACAGGGCACTCGAAGGATTTGTTCTGTCAATCACCCCGTTTAATTTCACAGCCATCGCATCAAACCTGAATGCCGCTCCGGCCATGATGGGCAACACCCTGATATGGAAACCCGCTTCAACCTCGGTTTTGTCAAATTACTACCTGATGAAGATATTTATGGAGGCCGGATTGCCGCAGGGCGTTATCAACTTCATTCCATCATCCGGAAAGGACATTTCGGCTACTGCCCTTAAAAACAAGCACCTGGCCGGAATACATTTCACAGGTTCAACCGGTACATTCAACCATTTATGGAGGGCTACCGGTGAAAATCTGGGCAATTACATTTCTTATCCAAAAATGATCGGCGAAACCGGGGGAAAAGACTTTATAGTAATTCACGCTTCTGCTGACCAGGATGAGGTAGCCGCAGCGATCATCAGAGGCGCTTTTGAATACCAGGGGCAAAAGTGTTCTGCAGCCTCAAGGGCTTATATACCGGCAAGTATGTGGCCAAAACTCAAACGTTCCCTTGTGGAGCAGATCAATGAGATCAGCATGGGTGATGTCAGGGATTTTTCCAATTTCATGAATGCAGTAATCGATGAGACTTCGTTCGACAATATTATGAGTTATATCAATGTTGCGGCAAAGTCGAAAGATGCAAAAATCCTTGCCGGAGGTACCGGTGACAAATCAACCGGATTTTTCATCAGGCCTACACTGATCGAAACCACCGATCCGCATTTCAGGACAATGGAAGAAGAAATTTTCGGGCCGGTAATGACAGTGTATGTATATAAGGACGATGAGTACGAACAGATCCTTGACATCTGTGATCAGACATCACCCTACGCCCTTACCGGTAGTATTTTCTCAGCTGACAGGTACGCATTGAATGTTGCCTGCCGCAAACTGAGGTACGCCGCCGGAAACCTCTACTTTAACGACAAGCCTTCAGGGGCTGTTGTCGGGCAGCAACCATTCGGAGGGGCCAGGGCCTCGGGCACCAACGATAAATCGGGGAGTTATCTCAACCTGCTCCGGTGGACCAGCCCGAGGACCATTAAGGAAACCTTCCTGCCTGCTTCCGGTTATAGGTACCCGCACATGGGAGGTGATGGAAACAGATAAATCCGGCTTATGATACCGGTTTTGTTATTAAATTTTCAAACATTTGGATAAACGGATTGTTCTCTGAAAAACTCTTTTAAATGACTCAAAAACAAGAATTGTATAAAATTAACGAATTACTGGCAAGCCTGGGACTTGAGAAAGTCAGCAAAGGTGCAACCACAGGCACTGTGTGGTATGAAACAAAAGGTGAGCCCATTCATTCCTATTCTCCTGCAGACGGCAGTCTGATTGCTTCGGTCAGTCAGGCCACCTGGGATGACTACGAGGCTGTCATGGCAAAAGCGACGGCAGCATTTAAAACCTGGCAAATGGTCCCCGCACCCAAAAGGGGAGAAATTGTAAGGCAGATCGGCAACCGCCTGCGCGAATGTAAAGAACCTCTGGGAGCGCTGGTTTCCTATGAAATGGGAAAAGTATACCAGGAAGGGCTGGGCGAGGTTCAGGAAATGATCGACATAGCCGACTTTGCCGTCGGACTGTCGCGACAGTTATATGGGTTTACTATGCACTCGGAACGCGAACGGCACCGGATGTACGATCAGTACCATCCACTGGGTGTTGTCGGTGTGATTTCCGCCTTTAATTTCCCGGTAGCGGTTTGGGCCTGGAATGCTATGCTGGCCATGGTATGCGGTGATGTCGTTGTATGGAAACCATCTTCAAAAGTTATGCTCAGTGCAGTTGCCGTGCATAAAATCATCGAAAAGGTACTGCTCGAAAATGAAGTACCTGAAGGAGTCTTAAACCTCATTGCCGGCAGTTCAAAGTATATAGGTGACGATTTCCTGGCCGATAAAAGGGTTCCGCTGGTTTCTGTAACCGGATCAACCAGGGTTGGCCGGCATGTGAGTAAGATTGTGGGCGAACGTCTGGGCCGCAGCATTCTTGAACTTGGTGGTAATAACGCCATCATTGTATCACAGTATGGTAACCTGAATATGGCTCTGAGAGCCAGCCTGTTCGGCGCGGTTGCCACTTCCGGCCAGCGCTGTACCTCTACCCGCAGGCTGTTGATCCATGACTGCATTTTTGATAAGTTCCGTGACAAACTGATTGCCGCCTATAAGCAGCTGCAGATCGGGCATCCGCTGGATCCGGAAACCGTTGTTGGTCCATTGGTTGATAAAGATGCTGTGAAAGCCTTTGTAAATGCTCAGGAACAGATCGTGAATGAAGGCGGAAGAATCGTCTACGGGGGTCAGGTACTCGAAGGAGCAGGCTATGAATCAGGTTGCTATGTGGTACCCTGCATTGCCGAAGTAGAAAATCATTACCATATCGTTCAGGAAGAGACTTTTGCGCCTATTCTTTACCTGATCAAGTACAAAACACTGGACGAAGCCATTGAGTTGCACAACGCAGTGCCACAGGGTTTATCGTCTGCAATTTTCTCTAAAAACATACTGGAAACAGAACGGTTCCTCTCACATGAAGGATCGGATTGTGGTATTGCCAATGTAAATATCGCAACCAACGGTGCTGAGATCGGCGGGGCATTCGGAGGAGAAAAGGAAACCGGTGGTGGTCGTGAATCAGGTTCTGATGCCTGGAAAGCCTATATGCGACGCCAAACCAATACAATAAATTTCTCCACTGAGCTACCCCTGGCCCAGGGAATTCGTTTCGATGCATTTGACGACAATCCCTGATATTATTCACCGGTAAAAAACCTGCTTAAAGGCCTGCAGTTGAATACTGCGGCCTTTTTGTTTCATGTATTTCCATTGTCGTATCTTTGCTGAACAATAGCAGATCAATAGTGTTATAGTTAATTAAAACTCAATAACCCGTTACCTTACCCCCTATGTACAACCCGTTTCAGAAGCTTAACCGCTATTTAAACAGGGGGCATGAGCGAAGTCAGAATATTAAGAAAAATATTCTGTATTCAGTTCTCATCAAAGGTGGAAGTATTGTCATCAGTTTTCTGCTGGTTCCGTTAACACTGGGTTATCTTGGTGCTGTGGATTACGGCATCTGGCTCACGCTGAGTTCCGTGGTTGCCTGGTTCGGATTTTTTGATATTGGTCTGGGAAACGGTCTGCGCAATAAATTTGCCGAAGCCCTGGCATTGGGAAATAAAGAACTTGCCCGGTCTTATGTCAGCACAACCTATTTCGGGCTCACGGTTATTTTCGGAATACTCTGGCTTATTTTCATTGTTGTCAGCTTTTTTGTCGACTGGAACGCAATTTTCAATGCACCACCTGACCAGTCGCAGAATCTGCATATTCTTATAGTATATGTATTCTCCCTTTTCCTGATAAGATTTGTGCTTAAATTGTTGTCGGTAATCATCACAGCCGACCAGCGTCCTGCAATCAGCAATACCTTCGATCCCTTATCGAATGTTATTTCACTGATTGTGATTTATTTCCTGACCATAACCACGAAGGGTTCACTGATGTACCTTGGTATGGCTGTTACAGCCTCCCCGGTGGTGGTTCTTGGTGTGGCTTCCGTTTACTTTTTCGGGCGCGATTACCGTGAGTACAGGCCTTCGGTATCCTATGTCAGAATGAGTCAGTTAAAGGAACTCACCGGACTTGGATTCAGGTTTTTTATTATTCAGATTGCCGTTCTGGTCATTTTTTCAACCGATAATATGATCATTGCCCAGGTTCTGGGTCCCGAACATGTTACCCCCTACAATATCGCCTTCAAGTATTTTAATTCTGTAACCATGGCCTTTGCCATTATCATGACACCGCTCTGGTCGGCCTATACGCAGGCCTATACGAAGAATGACATTCCGTGGATCAGGAACATCACACGGAAACTGACCCGGTTCTGGTTACTGATCCTGGCAACAGTTATCCTGATGATTGCCGTTTCAGGGCCTTTCTATTCCATCTGGGTTGGTGATCAGATTAAAATCCCATTTCTGATAACTCTTTTCATGGGTGTGTTTATCCTTATCAGCACCTGGAATAATGTGTATGTTTACTTTATAAACGGGACCGGAAAAATCAGATTACAACTTTACAGTTCCGTTATTTCTGCTGTAGTCAACATTCCGCTTTCCATTTATTTTGCAAGAGATCTTAAACTCGGAGCAGCGGGGGTCATTATTGCCACCTGCATCTGCCTTTTCCCGGGAACAATCCTTGCACCAATACAATATTTCAAAATACTTAATAAAACAGCCGGCGGAATATGGGCAAAGTAGTTACAATTCTCCTCTTTTGTTTATTAACATAAACCTTGCCCCGATAAGGCCTGCGCGCTGCCAATGACACCGATAAACCGTATTAAGAAAGCCATAAATTCAGGTAACTCCCGAAGTATTAAAGCCAGAAAAAACATTCTGGTATCCTTTGGTATAAAAGCGGTCAGTATTGTAATCGGTTTCATATTTGTTCCGTTACTCGTCAATTACCTGGGTACCGCAGAATATGGTATCTGGATCACCCTGAGTTCTATTGTCGCGTGGATCAGTTATTTTGATATCGGACTCGGGAACGGCCTCCGCAACCGTTTCGCGGAATCACTGGCAAATGGCGAACACAATCTTGCCCGGATATATGTTAGCACTACCTATGCCGCGCTGAGTATGATCTTCGGGGCCTTTTTCGTCATATTTTTAATTGTCAATCCGTTCCTAAACTGGTCACAAATACTGAATGCGCCGGAAACACTCAGTCATGATCTGAGTATACTTCTGGTTATAACAGTTGGGTTTTTCCTGCTGAGGTTTATTTTTAAACTGATTTCAATCATCATCACTGCGGATCAGCGTCCTGCCATCAGCAATACGTTTGATCCTCTTTCGAACCTGCTTTCGCTGAGTATTATTTTAATTCTGATGAAGACAACCGATCCTTCGCTGATTAACCTCGGCCTGGTTTTGGGAGCTTCACCGGTAGTTATCTTCCTGGCTGCTTCCCTCTATTTCTTTAACAGGGATTATAAGGCATACCGGCCTACATTCAGGCTGGTTAACCTCACCTACTTCAAGGATCTTGCCGGTCTTGGGATCCAGTTCTTTATTATCCAGATAACCGTTGTGGTGATTATGTCGGCCAACAACCTCATTATCGCACAGATTGTCGGCCCGGAAGCCGTTACAAGCTATAACGTGGCGTACAAATACTTCGGACTGATTTCAATGGTCTTTGTGATTATTACGAATACTTATTGGTCAGCTTTCACCGAAGCTTACATTAAAAAGGATTTCTCATGGATCAGACGGGTTATGAAGAACCTTGTGTGGCTCTGGTCCGGTATTGTATTCGTGATTATCCTGATGCTTGTTTTCTCAAATCAGTTCTACCTTATCTGGGTAGGCGATAAAGTTAAGGTACCTTTTCTTTTATCACTGTTTACTGCCTTATTCATCGTGATCTATATCTGGTACAGCATCTTTATCTATTTCATTAACGGAACCGGCAGAATTAAGCTGCAACTGTATACAACCGTTACGGTCGCAGTGCTGCATATTCCTATTGCCCTGTTTCTTTCTGTTCATCTCGGACTCGGAACGGCAGGGGTAATCCTTGGTTCGTGCATCACTTATCTGCCGGGTTCAATACTTGGTCCGATGCAGTACTACCGGATCATCAACGGCAAAGCAACCGGCATATGGGGTAAATAACAAAAACATCGTAGGGTACTCCATGTTAACCTTTGATTTTGGGTGATTTAACAATTGAATTAACAAACCAAATAACTCTGATTCAGATGTATAAATATCCTGTTTATCAGCCATCACTGAAAGGCAACGAAAGAAAATATGTAAACGATTGCATCGACACCAACTGGTTGTCGTGGCAAGGTAAATATGTTAAAGAGTTCGAACAGGGATTTGCAAGGTATATTGGGGTGAATTATGCAACCAGTACCTGCAATGCAACAGTCGGACTTCATCTGGCACTTGTGGCCCTGGGAATCAGTCCCGATGATGAAGTAATTATTCCCACACTTACCTATGTTGCTTCTGCCAATGCAATTGTATATTGTGGCGCCAAACCGGTGTTTGTAGATTCATTGCCCGACACATGGCAGATGGATCCTGCCGATGTCAGAAAAAAAATAACCCCCAAAACAAAAGCCATTATGGCTGTTCATATTTATGGGCATCCCTGCGAAATGGATGAACTGATCAGTATTGCCAGGGAATATGACCTCTTCCTGATAGAGGATGTGGCAGAGGGTTTCGGATCAAAGTATAAAGGGAAGTACGCCGGCACATTCGGTGATGTAAGCGTATTCAGTTTCTTTGGAAATAAAACCATCACAACCGGTGAAGGTGGAATGGTTGTTACCAACAATAAAACCATATACGACCGGGCTTATCTTTACAAGGGACAGGGCCTGGCACGTTACCGGGAGTACTGGCATGAAGTGGTCGGCTTCAACTACAGGATGACAAATATTGCAGCGGCTATCGGCCTTGCTCAACTCGAAAGGGCCGATGAACTGATTGCCAGAAAAATTGAAATCGCCGGCCTGTACAACGAATTTCTGAAAGATCTTCCGGTTACACCTCATCACCCGGTAGGCGACATTGTGCATACTTTCTGGATGTACTCAATACTGACCAGTGACGCCGAAACCAGGGTTTTATTGAGAAATCATCTTAAGGAGCATGGTGTTGAAACACGTCCCGTATTTCACCCGGTTCATACCATGCCCATGTACAACGAGAATTATCATCAGCACAAGGTTGCTGAAGATCTGGGGTGGCGTGGCATCAACCTGCCGAGTTATCCCGACCTGAGCAGGGAAGATGTCATGGAAATTTGTTCTGTTATCAGGTCTTATTATAACAAAGCCAGGCAATGAAATTTGAAATCTATGGATCGGATCAGGAAGGCTGGACAGAAGCACTCAGGAGAATTTCGCCTGAGAACTCAGACATAAATTTCCTTCCCGATTGGTATGATACCTGGAGAGTCTATGAACAGGCTGTTCCAAAGTGCATTGTAGCAGAAATTGACGGATTTATATTTATATATCCTTTTTTTATCAAGCCCATCGAAGGGTATGATCTTGATAAAACCTATTTTGATATACAGACGGCCTATGGTTACGGAGGTGTCATTACAAACCGGACTGATCTCCCCAACGCTGTCATCCAAAAATTCAACAGTAATGTCAATAACTGGTTGTTTGAAAACAATGTTGTTGCTGAGTTTATCCGTGAACATCCATTGCTGAACCACTGCAGACGCGATGCCGCATATCTTAAAGTAAGACAGAATGTTTACATTGATACCAAACGGGACTATAGTATCCCTGATAAAAAAGCCCGTCAGAATGTTTCAAAAGTTCTGAGAAATCCGGAAATCAGGGTTGAAATCGATGATGACCTGAGCCACCTTGATGAGTTTATCAGGTTGTACAACCTGAACATTATCAGGCTCAATATGAGCAACTATTATCATTTCCCTAAAGAATATTTCAATAAAGTAAGGGAATTACTAGGTAAAAATGCCCGGCTGATTAACATTGTTTACCAGGATAAAATTATCAACAGCAATTTGTTTTTATTTTTCGGGAATAAGGGCACCATGCACCTGGCAGGTTCCGATCATGAATACCAGGCCATCAGGGGAAACGACCTGATGTACTATAGTGCCATTGAATTATCAAAAAACATGGGCCTCGAAATTCTGACCATCGGAGGTGGAATGTCAGCAAATGAGGACGATAGTCTGTTTCGGTTTAAGAGTAAATTCAGCGACATTCACAAGGATGTGATGATCGGGAAAAAGATTGTTAATGCTGTTGTTTATGATAAGCTGGTGCTTCAATGGGCTGAAAAACATCCTGAACTGACTGAACAGTACAGAAATTTCTTCCTCAGATACCGGCAGGTTGACTAGTGTGATGCCGGTTTGAATTTTTACCGGTTGAGTATACCTCCGGAACTGGAATCCATCAGATCATACCGGCCTTCCCGGAGGCCTTCAGGCCCGGAAACTGTCAAAGATTATCAAGGACCTTATCTTTTTTCATATCCACGACCAGCTTCCTGGTGAACAACTCGGCCCCGAGTTTATTCATATGGGTAGAATTATAGAAATATCGTTTACTATACGACATGGTATCTTTCGTATAATCATAATACGGAACACTGTAATCATGGCTGAATTTCCTGAAAACATTCATGATCTCGTCGTAATTCTTAACAAATAACTGTCCTTCGATATATTCCGGAGGACTAACAAAAATCAGCCTGATATTTTTTTCCCTGCATTCCCTGATGTACTTTTCGAACAGGCGAACTGTGGCAGGATCCAGATCCATATTGAACTCATTAATCTCCTCTTTTGCTTTTTCAAAATCAGAATTCCAGACCATATCTTTTCCCTGATATCCCTTGATCCTGTCGGGTGTATAATTTTTTGATCCAAACCTCAGTTTCAGGGCGGCGTATACTGTTTTCCATTTCCCTGAATACCTCATCAGGGGCAGGCGGTAATCGAGATAATCATATCCTTCATAACCGGCGATGGCGTTTGCGACCGCTGTATCATCCATCATATAGGGCAGGAACTGTTCAAGATTAAACAAATCAGGTCTTTTGCCAAGGGTCATGATATCTACCGCATGAATGATTACTTCAGGCTTCTCATTGTATTTAAGCAACAAGCGGTGTCTCAGGTTCTGAAGCAGGAAATTATGGCCGTTAAGGCCTACATTGTAAACCGATATGCCCAGACTGTCAGTCATAATCTTCGGGTCGAAATGCACCCAGGCTCTCGAGCCTCCGTAAATGATCAGATCATCGTTTACTTTTCCATTATAGATATCATTCCATACGCCAAATTCCCCGTTTCTGGACTGACGAAGGCTATCTGAAAAGAATCTGTCGAGCAGCCAGGCACAAACGATAAGGGGAAGTACGAAAATCAGTATTGTTATCAGAAACTTTTTCATAGCCGGATACATTATACAGGTCAGAATTGGAAATAGATAAACTCTTTACCTGAAGCAGCAAAAAAGAAAATTGTAATTATCAGCAGGTAATATATCCCCCAGCGGACTGGCTTCGAGAACCTCTTACCGATGTCACCAATCGCATACTCATTGCTTTTGCCCAACCATTCAACAATAAAAAGCACGATGATAAACAACATCGTAATGATGGCACCTGATTTATTTGTTACCACCGGAAGTGAAAACAAAGATGTGGAAACAAGTTTTCCGTAGAAACTGAAAGCATCAGAAATATTGTCAGCCCTGAAAATTACAAAGCCAACCATGGCCATAAGAAAAACACCCACCATATTTCTGAATTCGGTGAAAGATGGTACCAGTTTACCTTTCAGCGATTTCTTCTTCTTGAAAATTTTACCACGTAAAATCAAAGGGATATAATAGGCTCCGTGGAGTAACCCGAAGAGCACGAATGTCCAGTTGGCGCCATGCCAGATCCCGATGATCAGGAAGTTGATCATGATGGCCAGTATCAGGCCCCTGTTGCCCAGATCCCTGAACTGGATTGATAAGGGTGTAAAAACATAATCAGTAAGCCAGGAGGTCAGCGAAATGTGCCATCTTTGCCAGAATTCAGCAATATTCTGAGAGAAAAACGGAAAATCAAAGTTTTTGGTAATATTGAAACCGATTAGTCTGGCAAAACCGATTGCCATATCCGAGTACCCTGAAAAGTCAGCATAAATCTGGATCGTGTAAAAGAAAAGTCCCAGCATCAGTGAACTGGCCGGCAGTGCTTCGAAATTACCAAAAACCTCATTTGTGACCGTGGCACAATTATCAGCAACAACCAGTTTTTTAAACAATCCCCACAGTATCTGACGAAATCCGTCAACGGCCTGCTCATAATTAAATTCCCGCTTTTTCTCAAATTGGGGAACCAGGAGACCAGCTCTGTCAATCGGGCCCGAAATCAGACTCGGAAAGAAAGAGACATAAGAGAAAAAAACAACCCAATCTTTACAGGGCTTGATTTTTCCTCTGTCAATATCGAGCAGATAACTTATGGTACGGAAAGTATAGAAACTGATTCCAAGCGGAAGGATAATCCGGATGGTATGAAGGCTGAGATTGATGTTTATGGCAGCAAAGGCATCAAGAAGAAATGAAGAAGTTAAAATACTTGAATACAAACAATCCACCGATACCCTGCAGCAGACCTATATATAGCAGCCATTTCCGTCGTGATGGGTTTTCTGTTTTTTCAATAGAAATTCCCAACAGATAATTCAGGGCTGATACACCGATGAGCAAAAACAAAAACCGCCAGTCCCACCATCCGTAAAAGAAATAACTCCCGCCAAGTACAAGAAGATTCTGGAGTTTATAATTACCCTTAAATACGAACCAATACAATAAAAAGAATACAAAAAAGAAAACTGTAAATGGTAATGAATTGAAAACCATGTATTTTCGTATTTATGTTTTGCGTTTTCTAATTAATAAAAAGTAAAAGGGGCAAACAGGTTTACTTTTCAATCAGTTCGATCAGATGCGTATCAGGAGAAAAGAGGAAAATACACCGCTTACCTTCGAATGCTTCGGAATAGAAATACTCCATCGGTCTGTAATCCATTTGTTCCAGTTCAGAAACCGTTGCCGTAATATTATCCACCTTATAGCCGATATGATAATAGGTTACGCGTTTTTTAACCAGCCTTGCGACAACTGAATCTTCGCTGCACGATTCAACCAGTTCGATAAAGCTTTCATCCGCCATCTTCACAAAGCATACATTCACATTCTGCGATCCTATCGCAATGACAGGTGAAATGTTATCAGGACCAAAAAGTTCAGAATAATGCTTTATTGCATCATCCATGTTGTCGACCAGGGTACCTACATGATGAAACTGAAGACGGTTTTCCATCGGAATAATTGTTTTTCAGTAAAAGAGAAATACTGCTGAAATAATTTCTGGCAGCAGGTTATTTCTTTGCCAGGATAGAATCAGTTAATTCGCCTATGTTTTTCCAGCTCTGGATTTCCTTGGATGTGAAGCGCACCTTAAAATGCTTTTCGATGGATACAACAAGATGAATGTGCGTCAGTGAATCCCACTCTTCCACGTCATTGGCAGTCGTATCAAATGTCAGAACCACTTCTTCATTGTCAAGTGTATCCCTGAAAATCTCCTGTAACTGAATCAAAACCTCATTTTTATCCATTGTTATTGTCTTTAAGTTTTACAATTGCTGCATACATTACCGGAACTTTAAATTTGTCAGCGAGTTTATCGCTTACCCGCTCAGAAGCAACTTTCCTTTCATCAAGAATGGTCAATCCTGCCTGAGATATAAGTTCCCTTATTTCCTGTTCATTGTTAAAAAGGTAGATATGGTCAATCATTGGTGCATTGATGGGGGCAGAAACAAATGAGATACCATCTTTCCCTATCAGACATCCTATTTTCTTTAGCAAAGCAAGCGGGTCTTCCACATGTTCCAGAACTTCGCCCATGGTAACAAAACTATAGGTATGTTCTTCGGTAAAATCGAAAATATTCATCAGATGAAAATGAATTTTCCGGGAATCAACAATACCTCTGGACAGTTTCAGTGAGCACTTACTGATATCTATTAAATCAAATTGCCTGATTTCCGGGCATAGTTTCATTGCTTCATATACGTAAAGCCCGTGCCCTCCGCCGATCTCAAGGTAACTTCCCAATTTTCCGGCAGATTGTTTCAGGTGATGCAGAAAAAAGTCAAGCCGTTCATATTGTTCGAACCATAAAAACTGGGCAAGAACAAGACCATGCATATGATAGGTCATCACTTCCGGTCTGCAGTAAACCCTTTTCTCAACTTCACTGAATGACGATGACGAATATCTTCCTTCCCTGGCAAAACTAATCCGTTCCTGACCCATATCGCCGATCATTCGCAGATAACAATCGATTCCAAAATCAAGGTTAAGTTTTTGCTTGAAAAGATAATTTTCATACCTGGCTAAAAAGCCATTGGCCAGTGCTGAGTGATCCTCGCCCAGATAACTGAGATTCTGTCTTAATTTGGCACAATGGGAAGGACTTTTCTTGTCCAGCTTATCAAGAATCAATTCCAAATAATTTCCCATAACCAGGAATTTGGTGACTATTTCTCTTTAATAAAAGTAGTCCGGTCCGAATATGCTTCCAGATCCAGCATCCAGTATCCATCTCTGAAAACAAATCCAAGTCCTTTGTAATGGTCTTCAACCATACCATTTTTACTCGTAGGTATATATTCTCCCTTTAATGTCCTGAATCCCTTCTGCAGCCCCCTGTTTACCAGGGTATTAAGTACAAAATTTTCCATTCCTCTCTTGAGGACACGACAACTCATGAACCATGTGTCAATAAACAATGAACGATCACCCTCCTTTTTGAGAATAATGACGCAGATAAGCCCGTTATCCCCGAATTTATCCTCCAGTGTAAATGCAAAAGTAAGAAAATTATCGGAAGCCGAAATTACCTCAATATCAGACTCTGTATAGCGGACAGTTCTAAGGTTAAACTGGTTTGACCTTTGCGACAACTGAGCTACACGGGGGGTGTTGAACTTTGAAAAAGGCTCAACCAACGACACCATGTTAAGGCTTTTCAGAAAATCATCTTCATTGGTGAAACTTTTCTGCATGATGCTGCGCTGAGCCTCCACCTGATACTGTTTGGTCCTTTCAGAATCTTCATTGGAATAGGAAACTGTTTCAAAAAGATTCAGGGTATACAGGTATTCGAGATAATCAGCCGGATCTTCAGGCAGTTCCGGAACGATGATGCCCGGAATGTTTTCCCTGACGATATTACGTTCAAACGGATTGTCATCCAGGAAAACCATGGAATCAAAACCAATATTTAAAATACTCTGGATCAACCTGATATTATCTGCCTTGTTATCCCAGTTGGCAACAAAAACAGCAATATCATCAAGCCTGATAACCATATCAGGATGGTTAATAAAAGGATCCTTTGCAACCGATTCAGTGTTTTTGCTGCAGATTGCGAGTATAATCCCCCGGTTCTGAAGCTTCTTGATCCAGTATTGAAATTCGGTAAATGCTTTACCAATGCCAAGACTGCCGATCTGAATATTTTCAATCCCGTCATCTCCGATTACCCCGCCCCACATCGTATTGTCAAGATCAAGAATCAGGCATTTGTTGACCCTGCCATTCATGGCAGCGATCAGATCGAGCGTTTTTGATGCAATAGCAGGCAAAACATCAAGACTGATCACCATCTCTGTGTTGATATAGACCGATGTCTGAAAGTAAACACCCTTTCCGACGAGGTTCTGAATGGATGAAACTTCACACAGATAAAAACCGGCATGGCTTACTGAATACTGCATGAGTTCATAATTCAGTTTCCTGAGCTGAAAAAGAAAAGAAGACTCAAGTTTATTGGCATAATTTCCGAAAACAGAATCATCGATTTCGGAATAATTATAATAGATGATTTTTGCATTCAGATTCGATCCTATACTTGATGCTATACCATCAATCAGTGCCATTTGTGAATCAGCCAGTGTTCCCTGCTCACCCGGCTTCATCTTGTTGTACTTCGCCAGCAATTTATGGGAGGATTGAAAAATAATGACAATCTCCGGCTCATAGGCAAACAATTCAGAATTTGCATCAAACACCTGTCGCTCAACCTGGTTAAAGTCGGCTTCCCATATGCGTAGATCGAATCCATATTCATAACCTGTGCCACGGAGCGCCTGTGTGAGAAACTGTGTGGCACTATCACCCAATACTGCTATTTTTATACTTTTCAGCTTTGAAAAGTCATTTTTAAGGTTCTTGACCAGTTGCGTAAACGTTTTCATAGCAAACTACAGAATAATAACATTTAACTTTCTTTTTCACCTGAGAAAGGCACAATTTCCCAAATTTACAAATTTACAGGCATCCGGCCAGCTGTTCGCCTTGCAAAAGCTACCAGGTTTTTCATTTCAAAATGGCATTCAAATGCTTTAACACAAAGAAACTGCAATCTCTCACCTTGCTTAAACAACACTGGTAAACTGTGTTTTATGAGCTGCCTGACAAAGAATCCGGAAAATTTTCAAATCTGAATTGTAATGTGCACAGTTCATTAACCATTAATGAAGAAAACCAGCATAAGTAACCAATCCGGAACTTTAAATGTCCGGGTTTCTTATCAGGGCTTTATACCGGCCCTTTTAGTGTGACTTTTCCGCCTGCAGTATAGCTTCAGCAATCTTCCTGTTTAACAACGGATTATAGTGTGTCAGGTCAACATAACAATCCGGACAGGAATCATGAACATCTGAAATATCATAGAATCCGGGCAGATTCCAGACTGCAATCTGTTGTCTGACCCGGGGTATGATGTAATCAACATTCACAAACAAGGGATCCTGGCTTTTTGTTGCCTGATTACGCCAGAAGGGATTCTTTTCAGACAAAACACCTATTGGCTGATAATATACCGAGAAATCAAAGGCATAGGCTTTCGACAGCTTTTCGAGGAACCGGTAATTCGCACTGTAAAACTCGGTAAGTTTCCAAACCACATACCTGAGACCGGCAGAATCGACAGTATTGTAAGGGCTTCGTTGTATTGTCGCCAGAAAATGCTGCTTTGGGTCCGTATTGTAAAGATTGTCGGGATTATAAACATCATCGTATTTATCCCGGGATAATTCAGGGTATACACCGTTGTCACCGCTTTCATCGATAAAAGACCTGAGCCATCGGGTAACAGGAAGCAACCTCAGGAAAGAAATTTCCTGCTCCCTTGTGGCAATGTTGTAGTCGCTGGTGTAGGCACTTTTTGCAAGTGCAGGGGTTTCCAGGGGATGAAAGTTGGTCTCGATCATCCTGATAAGGTCATTGAGTCCATCAATAAATATAACTTTCCCGGGTTGGTAACCTTTCTTCAGCAACAATAGTAATTTCTCAATTTCATTTGACTGATGGTAGGCGTGGACCCCGAAATTGATGTAAATTTTGCTGGTATCAAGCTGGTTGAGGAAGGCTGAAATTGTTTCATTATCACTGACCCCCTGCCCGAAAGTGGTTGAACCTCCAAATACCCATACAGCCCCGTTTATTTTTGATGCAGCGTTCTTCCTGGTTACTATTTTGTCAAATCTTATCCCTTCGAAACCGGTATTATAATGTTTTGAGATCTGGATTTTTTCCTGAAATTCCAATACAGGATGATTGGCATACGGACTGGTCAGCAGAAGCAGTTCTCCTATATCTTCGTCACTTTTTCCGGGATAAACGGCCCTCATAAACTCAACCGAATCGGCAAAGAGTTCCTGCGGACTATAAAAACCGGCCACTTCCGGTTTATTTTTGTCATTCTTTTTAATCATGAGGGCAGAAAAAACATTCACCAGGATCAGCAGAATCAATACATTCAGCATGATTACCGCAAAATCGCGGTATTTTTCCGTTACCCAGTGAATGAATTCCCTTTTCTTGAAGAAAAATCCTGTCCCGGCAGCCACCAGCGCCAGTGAACCAAGTAAAATACCCCCAAAAAATGTCAGGGAAAATGAACTCCCCTTTAACCAGGCAAGCAACCAGGGATTCAATAACAGCCCGGCGATCACCAGGACTATGCCTGCTATGCGGTAACGCTTTGCTTCAGGGGTAATGCCCATCCGGATTCTAATCTAGTTTAAACTCTTCTTTCCAGTCGGAATCATTTCTAAGTTCCAGCTGTTCCTTCTTATCAAAGATATAATTTCCCATGACAAGATAATCAATTTCTGTGCGCATAAAGCACCGGTACCCGTCGTCGGGAGTACAGACAATCGGCTCGCCCCTCACATTAAAGCTGGTATTAACAACAATGCCATACCCGGTAAGCTTCTTAAAATCATTGATCACCTGCCAGTAACGCGGATTTACACTTTTCCCGACACTCTGCAGACGTGCTGAATAATCAACATGCGTAATGGCGGGCACATCAGACCTTAAAAAGTACAGCCTTTCTGAAAGGTTCCCTTTATGGTATCCTTCAGGCAGCGGAATACGTCTTTTCTCAACAACCGGAACAACAAGCAGCATATACGGAGACGGTCTGTCAAGTTCGAAAAAATCAGAAACATCCTCCTCGAGCACCGTCGGGGCAAAAGGCCTGAATCCTTCACGATATTTAATCTTCAGGTTCATTTTTTTCTGCATATCAGGATTCCTGGCATCTCCAAGAATTGACCTGTTACCCAAAGCCCTTGGACCATATTCCATCCTTCCCTGAAACCAGCCTATCACCTTTCCTTCAGCTATCAGGCCGGCTACCTTTGCCGATAGCTCATCAAAATTATTGTAAAACTGATATTTTGCATTGTATTTCCTCGCTGTACGTTCAATGTCAATACCTGAAAACTCAGGTCCGAGGTAAGCCCCTTTCATTCCATCAGGATTGGTTTGCGCAACCCTGTTTTTTCCCATCCAGATGTGCCAGGCAGCAAGAGCAGCACCCAGGGCACCACCGGCATCACCGGAGGCTGGCTGTACCCATACATCCCTGAAGAGGCCCGAAGCAAGCAGTTTACCGTTGGCCACACTGTTTAGCGCTACACCACCAGCCATCACGAGATGGTTGCTTCCTGTAAGCTCTTTGGCAGTTTTAGCCATCAGCAGCATCACATCTTCAGTAACCTGTTGTATGGCAAGTGCCATATTCATATAGGGCTGGGTGAGAAGGGTTTCTTCAGGCCTCGGAGGAATTCCGAACAACTTTTGCCACCGGTCATTGTTTGTCATGGTAAGCCCTGTGGCATAATTAAAATACTCCATATTGAGCAACACCGATCCATCCTCACGTATATCAACCAGGTTTTCAAGGATAAGTCTTTTAAATTCATGCGTTTCATGTGAATCAGGATTCCCGTATGGCGCAAGGCCCATCAATTTGTATTCGCCGCTGTTGACTTTAAATCCACAATAATAGGTAAACGCTGAATAAAGCAGGCCAATGGAGTGAGGAAAATGCAACTCACGCAGAATTTCTATCCGGTTTCCCTGGCCGTGTGCAATAATGGCAGTTGCCCACTCTCCTACCCCATCAAGCGTCAGAATAGCTGCATCTTCAAAGGGAGAAGGATAGAATGCGCTTGCAGCATGGGATAAGTGATGCTCAGGAAATAAAACAGGAACATGACTGCCCTTTGATTTGCCCAATTTCTCCAGTTCATTGTTGAGCATGTTCTTCATAAACAGCTTTTCCTTTATCCAGACAGGAATTGCCGACCTGAAACTTGCGAGGCCCCTCGGGGCAAAGGCATGGTATGTTTCAAGCAGTCTTTCAAACTTGATGTAAGGCTTGTCGTAGAAAACAACTGCTTTAAGATCTTTGTATTCAACCCCGGCTTCAGCAAGAACATATTTTGCGGCATTCAGCGGGAAGGATGGATCCTGCTTTTTGCGGGTAAACCGTTCTTCATGAGCAGCAGCAATGATTTCACCATCAATGATGATAGCAGCTGCACTGTCATGATAATAGGCCGAAATTCCCAGAATAGCTTCAGACATAAATTTAATCCCCTGATCTTAAAAAAGAGTATAAATGAAGGGTGCGATGGCAGACCCACTGGTCAGAACAATCAAAACTCCAAAAAGCAGCAATACAAGAATAACAGGAAGAAGCCAGAATTTCTTCCTGACTTTTAAAAAGGACCATAAGTCTTTTAAAAATTCCATATGTCTATATTTTGGTGTTAATAGGGTTTCTCGATGTCTTCAGGACGAAACAAATGGTTTCTGATATGCATTACAGTTGATGTACCTTTCCTGAATTGCCTGAGACGAAGGCTGTCTATTCCTGCCATTTTCCTGAACATGGCAACCGGTAATACCACAATAAAGTATACAAGGGCCAGAAGCACCTGCGACATTAAAGTTCCTATAAGGTGTGATAGGCCAAACCAAAGTACAGCAATCGGATAAAACCACCCGGGGGCAATCATAACCACCAGCACAACCGGAATGGCTAACTTATATAACACGGGATTCCCTGAAAAAAAACCGGCAAGCAACAGGATAAGAATCATGGCCAGACCAGTATCTTTTGATTGCTCCCTGCTGATGGAGGTGGAGAAAATGATCTTTTTTTCTGCTTTAAGTTCAGACATTTGATGTGGTGATTGAAAAAGGTATCGTAATTAAAAATGACATTCAGGAAACCTGACAATTAATACTTAATAAAATGTATAACAAGAATAAATTTAATCAGTTACATTGGAACAACGCAGGTAATGATTTGTTCATATCAGAGGATAGCCCTGTCGCCTTGAATCCGGAGGAAGCTCCATCTGAATCAATGATCAAATTTCGTATAATTTATTCACAATAACAGAACCCGTAACAGTAAAACCTCTAATTTTATTCCGGCAATGAACATAATCGGGGTTTTATGATTAATAGGAAAGTAAATGACTCAGACTGAATCCGGATATTATTGTGAAATAGAAGAAAGAGACTTGGAACCCTTCGATCATTATTCCTTCAAAGCACAGCCAAGATGACAGTAGGATTTTATTTATCAAAAACACAGCCAAGTGATGGAGGGATATACCAGTATTCTATCTATGTACTGAAGATGTTGCTGAAATGCAGTGAGATAAAGAGAATTTTTATTTTTCATTCCATTGATCAGATGGTTGAGTTTGAGCAATATCTCAATCATCCTAAAGTAAAGGTGATACTGCATGATAAGAATGGCAGAATCTATAATTTCCTGAAAAAGACTTCAGAGTTTTACCTGACAAGGTTTTACCTGAAGCGGATGTCTGACAGGTTCCATTACCGGCTATATAATTTCCTTAATCCGGACAGAAGATTCCTTAACAGATTCAAGCTGGATGTCCTGCATGTGCCAAGGCAGCATTCTCCCGCCTATAACCTTAAGTACCCGGTAATTATTTCGATGCACGATGTTCAGCAATTTCATTTTCCTGAATTCTTTTCACCGATCGAAAGGATTTATAAGTCAATCCGGTATTTTACCACCATGAGTGAAGCCAGTCATGTGATTGTATCCTATGAGCATGTAAAAGCAGATCTCGGCAAGTATTTCAGGGATGTTAATACTGAAGTATCAGTATGCCCGGTTCCAATGGATGAAGACTGGGTTTCAGATAAACCAGCCACCAGTGCTGCTGAACTGATGATGAAGTATGGTATTCCGGATAAGATATTACTTACACCGGCTGCAACCTGGGAACATAAAAATCATATGGCAGTGCTTGAAGCACTCGTGCTACTCCGAAGCGAAGGAGTCAAGATATTCTGGGTTACAACCGGTAACAAAACAGCTTTTTATTCTGTTCTTGAAAATAAAGTGAATGAGCTCAGATTAAATGATCAGGTACTCTTTACCGGGGTTGTTCCGGATGCCGACCTGCTCGGATTATACAAAATGGCTCGGCTTGTTGTAATCCCGACCCTTTATGAGGCCGGATCCGGCCCATTGTATGAAGCCATGCGTTACCAGGCCCCTGTTATCTGTTCCAATGTCACTTCATTGCCTGAAACCATCGGCAACACAGAATTTGTATTTGAGCCAGGGAATAGCAGACAAATAGCTGATTACATTAAAAAAGCACTGAATGACGAAGCGTTCTTAAAAAGGAACCTGCAGAACTCTTCACAAAGAATCAGCTATTTCAAAAACCTGAACTATGCACCCGCCTTCCTTGAAGCCTATAACAAAGCAATAGTTACTTTTCATTCCCACCCGGATCGTTGAATAATCAATTCTGAAAATGGCTAAACGACTGGTGATTTTTTTTGTTGTCATTACTTCCATGGAATTATTCAATATAATTTTCCTGGGAAAAAGCCTTATCAAAATAGCTGAACTCGCCGGAATCGGCGTGGTGCTGCTGATTATCCTGCTTCAGTCCGTCTACAACCGAGAAGAGGGCTTTAAATTAAATTTCAAATGGGAAATCCTTCTGATTTTCATCAGTATTATCCTGAGTATGCTGATGGCATATTCAGGACATAATCAGAGTTTTAGCATCACAGCCGTTGCCCAGCGGTTCATGTATTTCTACTTTTTCTATTTCGCTCTTCACCTGATCAGGATTTCTGATGTGGACCTGAAACAGATGTTTATTTATCTGGCCGTTGTACACACAATTTTTTATATGCTGCAGTTTGCAGCTTATCCGACCATTCTTTTCGATATCAAGGTATCGGATAGCCGGGGAACACTCAGAATTTTCCTGGCAGGATTGTCCTATCTCATCCTGGCCTATTTTTATGTTTTAAATAATCTTTTTAAAGATTTTTCGATTGGGAAACTGGCGCTGCTCTTCTTCTTTTTCAGCGTATTCATCCTGATGGGCACCCGGCAGATCATCATCTCAATGTTTTTACTGACCATCATAAATGTCCTGCTGAGCAAAAGGGTAAAGTCGAAATTTTTGATTCTGATGCTGGTTGTATTGGCAACCATCCCCATTATAATCATGTTTCAGGATATTTTTCTGAACCTTCTGACTGTTTCTCAGGAACAAAGTGAAGATGTAGGTGAAGATACGAGGGTTCGCGCGGCTACATTCTTTCTTACAGAATTATTTCCGAATAATCTGGCCTATTTTACCGGTAACGGTGTCTCAAGTGCGAATTCAGGGTATGGTGTGATGATCCAGATGTACATGGACTTATATGGTTTTTACCAGTCTGACATCGGCCTCCTTGGTGATTATTGCAATTTTGGAGTGCTGTTCGTTATTGCGGTATTTATATTGATTATCAGGATTCTTTTGATGAAACTTGATCAATCCCACATGTTTATCAAGTATTTTTATATTACAGTACTTCTTACGCTCTTCACAGGTGGAGGACCATTTGCAAGGGGCGATTCGATCGTAACCATCTGCATGACCCTCTATATCATCGATGTATTTCAGCACAATAAAAAAGTTGAAGAAGAGGAATCCGAAGCAGATGAGACTGATGAAATTGATGATCCTGAAAATTCAGAATATCAACCTTTTATACAATGAGAAAGTCTGAAATAGCAATATTGATCCCGGTTCATAACGGCTTGGGTTTCACATCCAAATGTCTCAGGCAGATATATTCATTGTTATCCGGCAAACCATTGGTTACCACAGCCTTTCATGTCGTTGTGATTGATGACGGTTCGAACGATGGCACTGAAGAATGGATCAGAACCAATTATCCCGAAACAACCATTCTTTCGGGCGATGGCAATCTCTGGTGGAGTGGCGCCATCAATAAAGGTACGGGTTATGCATTGAATGAACTTAAATGCGACTACGTATTATGGTGGAACAATGATATTTCTGCTTCTCCTGACTATTTTGAGAATCTGGAACACATCTTAACAGAAAAAGCCCCGGAAATTGCCGGTTCAAAAATTTACTTTGCCCACGACCCGACCATGGTCTGGTCGATGGGCGGCATATTCGACACCAGAAACGGTAAGAAACACATGACCGGAATGAATGAAAAGGACGGAGAGCAGTTCAGCAAGGTCCATTATGCCGACTGGCTCCCTGGCATGGGTACGATTGTGCACCGTTCCGTCGTTGAAAAGATAGGAATGCTTGATGACAAAAACTTCCCACAATATCATGGTGACAGTGATTTCACTTTTCGTGCCAGACTCTCAGGGTATGAAATACCGGTTTACCCCCAACTAAAAATATGGAACGACAAGAGTAATTCAGGATTGATGCACCGAAACAACCTGAACCTGCTTATCAGATCACTGAAGGATATAAAATCCAATTATCACCTCGGCAAGGATATTCTCTTTTACAGGTTGTATTCAACATCGGTTCTGGCCTACCAAACATTAGCAATTAAATATTGTTTGTATGTCGGAGGGTTCATAAAATGGAGGGTTCTGAGCCTGTTTGGAATCAGAAAAAACCGCTTACCTTATTAATCGCATTCTATGAATATTTCAGTTTTTAACGGGGCCGGGCAGGTTGATTATATGTATGGACTGGTTTCCGGACTTGCCCATAACGAATCCGATGAAATTGATGTTCTTGATGTTGACCTGACCAGTGATCTTTTTCAGACGTTCAGTAACGTTAACTATCATCCTGTTTTCAGGGTTCTACCTCGTTCTTCACCCTTATATGTTAAAGCAACCAACACACTTAGGTTTTATTTCCTGCAGATATGGTTCCTGATTTCAAAAAAAAGAAGGGTGGTCCATTTTCAGTGGCTTGACCGTTTTATCTATATCGACCGCATTATCCTGCCGCTTGTAGCCAGGTTGTCAGGCCACAGGGTAGTTCTGACTGTTCATAATATAAATGCCGGAAAACGTGATAACCGCGACAGTTTTGGAAACAGAATCAGTTTAAAAATCCTTTACCATCTTGCACACCGTCTCATCGTCCATACTGCGAAAAGCAAAGAGGAACTGATGGCAGAATTTCCGGTTAAAGAATCAAAAATAGCGGTCATCAAACATGGCATGAACAATCGGGTAACCATCTCCGGATTGGACACCAGGGAAGCCAGAAAACGTCTTCAGATTGGTGAAAATGAGAAAGTTGTACTGTTTTTCGGAAATATTGATTATTACAAAGGTCTTGATATTCTGCTGGACAGCTTCAGTGAATTGCCCGACGGATTTCTTTCGGAGACCAGGTTACTGATCGCCGGAAATTCAAAATCACCGGAGTATTCTTCAATAATCGGTGACAAAATCAATGCTCAACGTATAAAAGATAGGGTTACCGCCAGTTTCGGCTATATCAGGGATGAAGATGTAGAGATGTATTTCATGGCTGCGGATTGCATTGTACTTCCATACAGGAATATATATCAGTCAGGAGTTGTTTTCATGGCCTATACCTTCGGGTTGCCACTGATTGTTGCCGACATCGGTAACTTCAGGAATGACATTGTTGAAGGGAAAACCGGATATCTGATCAATATGGAAGAACCCGGACAGGTGAGCAAAACACTGATGAAATATTTTGAGTCTGAAATGTACAGGAACCTTCCTGAAACAAGAGAAGACATAAAAAAATGGGCATGGCAGAACTATTCATGGGATGCAATCGGAGCTGAAACCCGGAAGGTCTATGAATCAATCGGGTAAAGAGAGTACCATCGGTTTTCAATTCCCTGAACACAATTGTCCGGAAGATTGTTAAACAACCCTATCCGGACAAGCCAGACAGACTCCTTTGCTATACCGGTTTTATAATATAGGTTATTTTTCAGCAATTCTGATATAAATGATAAACCTGAAATACCACGAGTAACACATGGGAAGAAAAAAAGCAGTCGTTTTTTTCAGAAACGATGATGTCAGGGATAAACTTGACGATTCATTAATCAGGCTTACAGAAGTCTGCATGAAATATGGTGTTTCAATTTCCCATGCCGTTGAGCCTGCCAATGTTACGGAGGAAGTGGTCGACTGGCTGATTTCTCAGAAAAAACAATACCCCGGTCTGGTCGAAATCATCCAGCACGGATACTCACACAACCTTGCCAACCCGGGCCAGAAAATGGAATTCGGAGGAAACCGGACCTTTGATGATCAGTTTGCAGATCTTAGAAAAGGAAAAGAAATCATGGACAAACTTTTTGGAGATCTTTGGTCGCCGGTTTTCACGTTTCCCTATGGCACCTATAACCAGGCCACTCTTAAGGCCATCGAGCAACTGGGCTACCATACAATCTCATCGAAAATGCAGTATTCCTCCAAAGTGAGACTGAAAAACTTTGTCGGGAAACTTCTTGGCAAAGATATCCTGATGGGAAAAAAAATCAACTATCATCCCGGAATCAGAAAAGGATACAATCTGAGGGAAATCTCAGTTTCTGCCAACCTGATAAAAAAATATCACGGCGAGAACCTGGCTGATCATTTCACCCTTGAAGAAATCAAGGCCCAGGTCCGGCTCGCGCTTAAACACACGGGAGTACTGGGCGTACTTTTCCATCACAGGTATCATGGCGATCAGATCGGGTTGACCGAAGATCTGATAATATACCTTAAGAAAAAAGGTGTCCGGTTTTCAACGATTTCAAATATTAAAAGGTAGAAAATTTAATTCATCATTAAATGATTGAATACAAGCACGATGTTATAATTGATCCGGACATAAGGTCCCGGATTCCCGGCTATATCCTGGTTGAAAATGACCCGGAAAACCCGGTCATCAGTTCAGATGTGCTGATGGAGGGAATCCGCAGGTTTTTCGGTGGATACGGGCACAATGTCAGCATTTATGATCTTGGAAACTACAAACTGGCAATTCTGGCGCCGGATGTATCACAAAAGCTTGATGTTATCAGTTTTAAAAAAGAAAATCAGGATTTTGCCTTTATTGAAGGTACATTTTATGATTTCGACCTTTTAAGGGATTGCAAAAAAGAACCTGACCAGATTGGACAGAAACTGGCCGGTGAACTGATCTCACATGTAAGGAAAGGGAACCTGGATGCTATAAAAGAGTATAACGGGCGCTATTCCGGTTTTGTTTACCTGGCCGAAACAAAGTCGCTGGTCCTCATCACAGATCAGTATGGAGCCAACCGTGTTTTCGTTCACAACGACGGGAAGCGGCTTGCTGTCAGTAACAATGTTTTTGCCCTGGCAACCAACCCTCACCTGAAAGTTACCGTCGATGAAACGGGCATTGCCCAGATCCTGCAGGTGGAATATCCTGTATTCCGTGGTACCGAGTTTAATGAAATATCGCTGGTTCTGCCCTCTGATATTTTTATCTGGAAAGACAGGCAGATAAACTTTTCCAAATATTATCAGAAATTAAACAGAACCCGGACCAAATCTGACAGTAAATACATCGAGGATCTGTATGATACGATAAACGGTTTTTTCGATGATTTCTACAGTTATTATGACGAAACTGTCGGAATTTACCTGTCGAAGGGTAAAGATTGCCGGCTTTTCCTTCCTTTCCTTGAGAACAACCGGATTCCTTACTTACCGTTTGTTTTTAAAGATGGTACCGGGGTTTTTGACTATCCTGAAGTAAGCAAAATTGCCGGCTTACTCGATAAAGACCTTCATGTGCTTGAAAGCTATCAGGCCGACCGGAAACTTGCCTTTATGGCTGCCATGAGCACAACCCCAACGCTTTCGTGGTTTGCGCTGGGAAGTGTAGCTACCCAATACACAAATACAGCGCTGATGGGTGTATTTGGTGATATCAGTTCAGGTAAAATGCCTTCGTTCAGGGTGATCGGCATGAAGACACAGGCAGATCTGATCGACGGGTTTTTCGCGATGGTGTCGAAAGGAGTTACCCCCGAAATTTTCAGGGACTCATTGCCATACTATGATAAATTCAGAACACGGGAACTCTACAATGATCTGTTCCTTGATTATCCTAAAGCAGAAATCCTGTTCGACAATGAAGTCTACCATGATGTTGATCACAGGTCTTTCAGAAATGCGCTGGCTATCCTGATGCGTGCCCAGCATTTTATTACACCGGTCACTCCGTTTACCGACAGGGCAGTTGCCCTGGCTTACCATTCACTCCCGGTAAGCCTCCTGAAATCACAGAAGGCACATACCAAAATTGCGGCGATGGAGCCAAAGAGCAACAGCATAAAATCCACAGCATTCCCCATATCGCTGAAGGTTGAAAGTCATATCAGACCAGCCATGATGGCAGTCATCAAACTGAATAACCTTTTGAATAACAGATTCCTTAAAGGGCAGATAAAGAAGTTCAATCCCTATGTTCCGGTTGATGACTTTACACCAAGATCAGACTATTTCAAGGATATTTTCAGTGGACAGGTTCCTGTAAAAGTCGGACACAAACGCTTGCTGACAAGAATGTACAATGCCGATGATTACCTGCACCTTGTTTTTCATGACGATATTATTCCGTTGTGTAAAACACCGGTAATTGTTTATAACGAGTTAAAAAACGCATCCGTTTAACTGAAATCAGATCAACAGGTATGAAAAAATGGATAATCTGCAGCGGCCCTGATTGGTTCCGGCCATCGGTGACCAGTACCAGGCAAATAGCATTCCGGTTCCGCGAGAAGGGTTATTCTGTGCTTTGGGTAAATCCTGTTGCATTTAAATCACCTTCGGTTAACTCGGACAATAAGAAATCGAGGCAAAAAAAGATTGTCAACAAATTAAAAACACACCTTAAAATCTTCAGGAAAATCGATGATGGGCTCTATGTTCTGATTCCGTTTTATATCCCGGCTTTCAGTCCGGGCTGGGATCATTTCAATGCCGTGCTGATGAAAATCCAGATGCGGATTATGACGCTGATCCTGGGGATCCGTTATCGTGATGCCATATTATGGATTTCGGGCAGTTTTACATTATCACCCCTGCTTGATAAGCAATTCAGGACAAAAGTTTACCAGGCTGCTGACCTGATTTCCGACTTCCGCACTACCAATCAATCACTCCTTGCCGAACTGAGAAAAAAAGAACTACATCTCAGTACGGCTGTTGACCATCTTTTTGCCAGTTCACCGAACATTCAGAAAAAACTGCAGGATCTCTCCGGCCGCGAAGTAAATCTGCTCACCCACGGTGTGGATTTTGATCATTTTACAAAACAGGTGAATCTTCATCCGCGCATGGCTGAAATCAAGGCGAAAGGCTTACCTGTTGCAGGCTATTTTGGTACCCTTTCAGATGCAAACGATAAAGAAGTTTTCCGCATCCTGGGTGAAAACGGTTTTTCGGTGGTAATCATCGGTAAGGTACTCGGTGATTATTCAATGCTCGAATCAAAGGACAATATCTACTTCGCAGGCCCGGTCGGATTCAGGGATCTGCCATCATGGGCGAATGCATTTGATGTATGCCTGCTGAACTGGGTTATGGCCGACTGGATTAAAAATTCATTCCCTGTCAAAACCCTTGAGTACCTTGCCATGGGGAAACCAGTGGTCAGTTGCCGGATTCCCGTGGTGGAACAAATGTTTGGAAAACTCGTATATTTCGCTGATACACCCATGCAATTCCTTGAACAGGCCAGAACAGCCCTGAGTGAAAATTCAGCTGAACTGCAGGCCGAACGGGTAAGAACAGCAGCCCGGCATACATGGAACAGCAAATTTGAGTTTGTCTGCAGTATCCTTGGGTTGAAAGATTGATCTCAGATTGGCGTTTATGATATAAAACCAGGCATTAAAATGAAAACAGGCATCAGGTTGATAGATTTCGTCAGGGGAACCAATATACTCAATAAATACAATGAGTTAAAAAATCTGGCTGACAAAAATGATGAAATTGTCAGGAGGAGGATGCTTAATCTTACCAGCCTGCTCAAAGCACTGAAAGAAAAAAACAAATTCTACAAGCCATTGCTAGAGCGGTTTACTTCCGATGAAATTGAATCTTACCCGCTGATCGTAACAAGCAATTTACCTGTTACTGACAAACAAACCATAAACCGGCATTTCGATGAGATTTTTACACCCATAGAAGGCAGACCCTATCAGAAAAAGAAAACAGGAGGCAGTACCGGGGCCCCGTTTTATTATTATGTTGATAAAGAACACTTATCCTGGTTCTGGGCGCACATCTATTTTTTCTGGAACCGTTTTGGAGGATACAATCCGGGTGATCCTTTTGTCACCATTGCCGGCAACTCTCTCAGGACTTCCAACAGGCAGTTTACCGAAGGCATTTATCACAGGCTTCAGAATAATTATTTTATCAAAGGGGATGTGATTGGTCAGAAACCGGAGTTTTCATCATCAAAAATAAGAAATGCGGTTATATTGTACGGGTACCCCAGTTCCATACAAAATATACTCACAGTGCGGCCTGATCTGCCAGGCTTATTCACACATCTGAAAGCCATTTTTACTACTTCAGAGCAGTTAACTCCCCAAATGAGGAAAGCCATTGAAACGGCGTTCAATAAACCGGTTTTTGATATGTATGGGGCAAACGACGGAGGCATACTTACCTGTGAATGCACAGAACACAATGGTTATCATATCAATACGTTGAACTGCCATGCCGAAAACATGAAAAATGAACATGGCATGTGTGAAATCATGCTTACGAACCTGAGCAGCCAGTCTTTTCCTTTTATCCGTTACAGGGTGGGTGACCTGGGAAAAGTTGAAAATGAGCCCTGCAGCTGCGGCCTGGCATGGCCACGCATCACCGACCTGAAAGGAAGAACCCGTGACCTGATTAAATTACCTGCAGGAGGTGTTATTCATGGCTCATACTTCAACAATATATTCTATAAACATACTCAGATTGACGGATATCGCATCGTTCAGCAGAAAGACTTCTCACTTGATGTTTACATTCATGTGAACGATCAGTCCCTGTTTGAGTCAACTGCTTCAGAAATTGATTTATTTGTAAGACAGGGGATCACGGGAATCAATATCCGCATCCAGCCATTACCTGACCTGAATCCAACCAACGATAAGTTCAAACTGATTGAGAGCCATGCCGATTAAACTGATGTGTGCCGGTGATCTGATGACTGGTGAGAATGTTCACCATTATCATCGCGGCATTGTTACAAAATTCAGGGGCAGGTACAATGATCTTATCGCTGAAAATGTCAGGGAGATCATCGGACAATCAGACTATTTGTTGCTGAATTTCGAGGCAAGCCTTGTTCCGGATGAAATGATTGACAGTCTCTCCATTGAAAGAGGTGTTTATGTAGCGCCTCTTGAATCACTGGAGTTGTTGAAGAGCCTGAATACAGGAATTATCCTGAATGTTGCGAACAATCATTTCGGACAGCACGGAAAGGATTCGGCCGGTTATACAATTGAAAAGCTCATTCAGGCCGGATTTCTGGTAACCGGCATAGATAATCAACCCGTTACAATAAACCGTGAAGGTATAAACCTGTCAGTGTGGGGATGCAGCCTGGTAAAGGACAGGCATTATGACGGATCTTACTTCAGGAGTGGATATGAAACCCTGGTGAACGATCTGAAACTGCCGGAGAAAAAGCAGGATGACATCTGGATTTTAAGCATTCACTGGGGGGAGGAATACTACACTCAGCAGAACGATGCTCAGCAACATCTTGCCGAAAAACTGGGAAGTGCAGGATTTGACTATATCATCGGGCATCATCCGCATGTCATTCAACCGGTTAGCAAGATAGGAGATACCACTGTATTATACAGTCATGGAAATTTCATCTTTGATCAGAATTTTTCTTCATTGACACAAATGGGGCTGGTCAGTCAGATTTCTCCGGAAGATGGGATAATTGAACTTTTTTTCAGTCAGCAGGAAGGATACCGGGTTTCCAGATTGACTCCGACTGATGAAGCCGGGGTTGAAAAATTCTGCAGGAAAAATTTCCACCGCAGGAAACCTCTTTTTATGCGTTTAAGAATGAAACTTGAGCTTTTGTACAGGTTTCATGAATTAAACAGGGCAATAATAGGTACATTTACCTCCAGACTGTTCAGGAAATAATAATCACAATAGATGAGCAAAAAAAAGATACTTGCAGTCGCATCAGGAGGGGGCCACTGGATACAGCTGATGAGACTGCGTCCGGCTTTCGAAGGTTGTGAGGTTGTGTATATCTCAACACATGAAGGATATTCGAAACAGGTGAGCGGATCGGTTTTTTATTCTGTCACTGATGCGAACCGCTGGAATAAAATCAGATTGATAAAAATGGCTTTTGAGGTGATCCGGCTGGTCGGAAGGGAAAAACCCGATCTGATCATTTCGACTGGTGCTGCCCCCGGATTGCTGGCCATCGTTTGGGGAAAGCTCACAGGCAGTAAAACGATCTGGCTCGACAGCATTGCGAATGTTGAAAGGATTTCGATGAGTGGAAGACTCGCCAGACCTTTCACCAATATTCATCTCACGCAATGGCAGGAACTTGCTGACGGAAATTCAACCATTTTCAAAGGAAATGTGATCGCATGAAAATATTTGTAGTTGTAGGTACACAGGAGCCATTTGACAGAATGGTGAAAACTATTGATCAATGGGCGGCTGGTAACAGTTCTGCCAACATCTTTGGGCAGATATCAAGGGCAGCATATATTCCTGAATCATTTGAAACTACCGGCTTTATCTCCCCTGAATTATTTGATATCAAATTCAGGGAAGCTGACCTCATTGTTAGTCACGCAGGCATGGGAACCATCATTTCAGCCCTTCAGCATTCAAAACCGATCATCGTTATGCCCAGATTGGCTGAATTTCATGAACACCGGAATGATCATCAGCTGGCAACAGCCAGAAGTTTTGGTAAACTTGGCTTCGTCAAAGACGTTTACAGCGAAAATGAACTGATTGAAGCATTAAATAACGCAGATTCAATGAAAGCTGCTCCTGCAATTGGTTCAGGAGCCTCACAGGAACTCACCGGCTTTTTGAGAACGTATGTTTCAACACTGAAATAGCCTGTTTAAACTGCTTTATCAGGTTTGTCAACCACAAATAAAATTCATAATTTTTTTTCTGAAACTACCCTCGGCAGAAAATGCCATATCATTGTATATGAATAATTTAGATTGGACAATAATTTATACTTCATTCAAATTATGATTATTTTTACAAATTAATCAGGGGAATGGTCAAAGGATTAAATTTTAGGATTAATTTTGATCAGCTAAAACATGCTCAACTTACTAATCCACAAAGAAAAGCGCCCGGAGTAACCAATGACTTCAGGTTGAGGAAAAAGCACATTTCATTTCTTTTTGCAAAACAGTATTTCAAAAACTGTTTTTAGCTAAAATAATAGTTGTTTATCAAGCTGGAAGTATACCTTATTCTGCCTAAGTGCCTGACAAAACAAACAATTTCAATGACAGTTTTGTTATTTAATTCACACAGCAGGCATTACCGGTCAGGAATTTGGCTATTAATCTTCAGAAATTGTTTTATTGAATTGAATGATACGCGAGCGTGAAGATCTGGGGAGCCGAATTTTCGGTATTATCATTACGATAATATCCGTATTTGCTTTTGTTGGAGCATTTCATGCAGTGCGCTGGTATTTTCAGGCCAATCTGGAATATAACAGCCAATATCTTACCGTTGGAATGCTGATCATTCCCCTCTGGTTTTTCGGCGTTCACAAGACCAACCTTACCAAATTCTACAGGGCGAAGGATACCATCATTATCCTGATAGAGAGCCTCCTGTTTATCATCACAGGTACCGGGATTCTCATGCTGTTCATGATCCTTTTCGACCTTGATCTTGTTAACAATTATGTATTGCTGGCTTTTGCTGTCATCGATTTTATAATTCTGAATATCATCATCATTTCCTCGTATAAATATCACAAGAATCTTCTTGACAAGGGAATGAACACCAGAAATATAATCCTGATTGCAGACCAGAATTGTATTGATTTTATTGAACGGTTATACCTCCATAAAGAATGGGGATTCCGGATTATGGCGATTATCTCAGACTCTGAGCTGATTACAGAAGTATTTGGCAGCAGGGTAAAAGTAATCCAGCAAACCAAAAGCCTCCCCTGCCTGATCAAATTCCATGTGGTGGATGAGGTTTTGTATTGCAGGAACGACATTAACCAGGAAGAGATCAAAAAGATGGTATATGCCTGTGAAGAGATCGGGGTCATCTTCAGGATGCAGTCATCCTTCTTCCATATGTCCGCTACCAAGACATTTCTCAGTTACTTTGACGATGTTCCTTTTCTTTCGTTTATGAACACCCCTGCAAACAGGGTTGCCCATCAATGGAAATATGTTGTTGATATCATTGCCTCCTTTTTTATTCTTCTGGTTTGGTCACCCATTCTGGTTATGATTATTCTGGGCATTAAGATTACTTCAAAAGGCCCGGTCATTTTTAAACAGAAACGAGTGGGGCTCAGGGGCCGTGAATTCAATATTTATAAGTTCAGGACGATGATTCAGGATGCGGAAAAACTGAGGGCGTTGCTTGAAACACAAAATGAAATGGACGGGCCGGTGTTCAAGATCAAGAATGACCCCAGGGTTACTGCCATCGGAAGGATCCTGAGAAAAACCGGTCTGGATGAGATACCTCAGTTCATTAATGTAATGAAAGGTGACATGTCGCTGGTAGGTCCGAGACCTCCGCTGCCCAGTGAAGTCAAGCAGTATGAGCGGTGGCAGCTCAGAAGGCTTTCGATGCGTCCCGGAATAACCTGCATCTGGCAGATTGCACCAAACCGGAACAACATCTCATTTGAGGAATGGATGAAACTTGACCTTCAGTATATTGATTCCTGGTCATTCAAAATGGATCTTATACTAATTCTCAAGACAGTGCAGACGGTTGTCAAAGGCTCAGGACAATAAAGAAATCATGATTTGTACCTGCATGTCATCCAACAAGCCGGAACTTTTTCCGGAATCTATAGCCGGACAGCATACTGACACACTCACTCATGACAGATGAGTCACTGAAAAACAAAAAAAAATGAAAATGAAATATCAACACTTCCTGATCCTGACCCTGGCAATCTTCGCCCTGGCACTCTCTTCATGCGTTCCCCAGGAAAAACTAAAATATGTTCAGGATGAGACCACCTCAAGCCTGAAATCAGAATACCTGAAAGCACGCCCTGTCAAGAGAATTCAGCCTTTTGACAATCTGTATATCAAAGTTTTGAGTATTGAAGAACAGAATGCGCGGATATTCAGCAATGAAACGAATTTATCCGGTGGAATGGATATCAACCTGATCAGTTATACGGTAAATGCCCAGGGCAAAGTTGATTTCCCGTTTGTTGGTGAAATTGACGTAAACAATCTGACCCTGAAAGAAGCCAAGGATAAAATTGAATCAGAACTTGCTCAATACCTAAGCAACACTTCGATTATGATCAAGTTTGTAAACAGTAACATTACTGTTCTGGGTGATGTAAGAAATCAGGGTGAATTTCCGTTTTATAAGGAACAGATCAATATTTTTCAGGCCATCGGATATGCCGGTGGTATGACTGATTTTGGCGACAGAAGTAAAATTACACTGATCAGGGAAAGAAACGGGGTATACCAGTATCATCTTGTTGACCTTACCGATAAAGCCATCATTGAAAGTGACTATTTCTATCTTCAGCCCAACGATGTCCTTATTGTGGAGCCTATAAAAACAAAATACAGGAACCTGAGAACGTTTACTTATTCAACTTTCCTTGCTACATTAACTACCGCAATCACTGTTTTATACTTTTTCCAGAGATAAGCCACAATGGTAAAAAAATCAGAAGAAATTTTTCAGCAGAAAACAGATTATAAAGATCTTATATTTAAGCTTCTGCGTCAGAAGCACTGGTTCATTATATCTGTTGTTGTATTTATCGGGATCACCTATATTTTCAACAAAACAGCCATTCCACAATACCGGAACCAGACAACACTACTTCTGAAAGAAGAAGAAAAGAATTCATTTCTTACTTCACAGGATATCATGCAGGGTTTTGGGTTGTTCGGCGCAAACCAGAACATTGAAAATGAACTTGGCGTACTTCAGTCGTTTTCATTGATCAACAGTGCCATTACTCAGCTTAACCTGGAAGTAACGTTATACAGAGAAAATTATCATTTTGGCAATGTATTGAAATACAGCTTTCTCAAGGCAGATAAGGAAATTTACGGCAAACCACCCATTCAGATCAGTATTGACAAATCAAATATTCAACCGATCAATCTTCCCATTTATTTTAAAATTCTGAATGACAAGGAAATCATGATTGAAACCTTCGGGTTAAATGTGCAGATGTATGATTACCTGGTTGATGATGTGGTTTTCCTGGCTGATACTGTTAGAATTAAAGGTGTATACAAATTCGGAGATGAAATAAAAGGCAAGTATTTCAATTTCAAGGTTCATCTTCTTGACAAGCAGGCTATTGCCCAGCTCCAGAAAGATAAAACCTATTTCGTATTTAATAACCTGAACTCGCTTACACTTCAGTATCAGGCTTCCATATCGGCAGTTAACACATCCAAAACCTCCTCCCTGGTGGTCATTACCATGTCGGGAGATAACAAATACAAGATTGCCGATTTTCTGAACATTCTTTCGAACGCCTACCTTGAAAGAAACCTGGAAAAAAAGAACAGGATCGCCATCAACACAGTTAAATTTATCGACAGTCAGATCAGCGAAGTCTCAGATTCCCTGACATTTGCCGAAAGTAAACTCCAGAGATTCAGGACCAATAACCAGGTTATGGATATCAGTTACCAGGGCCAACAGTCCATTGAGCAGATGTCGCAGCTCGAAAGTGAAAAAGCCATACTGATGGTCCAGCAGAAGTACTATAATTATATCAAGGGGTACTTCGAGAAAAATAAAGATATGTCTGACCTGGTGGCGCCGGCATCAATGAATGTTCAGGATCCGCTGCTGAACCAGATGATTTCACAACTAATTACATTAAACTCTGAAAGAACCAATCTACTCAACCAGGGCAATGTCAAGAATCTGAGACTAAATACCATAGAAGTCCAGGTTTCGAACCTTAAAAAAACTATTCTGGAGAATATTCTCAGCAATGCCGCTACCACCGATATTGCCCTCCAGGATATCAACAACAGGGCAGCGAAGATATCCAGTACCATGTCAAGGCTTCCTTCAACTGAACGGCAGCTGTTCGGCATCGAAAGAACCTTTAAACTTAACGACGCCATCTATACTTTCCTTCTCCAGAAGAGGTCCGAAGCACAGATAGCAAGGGCTTCCAACAGTCCTGATTATGAAGTAATAGATCCGGCGAGGCATGTTACAACATCTCTTATTTACCCGAAAAAGACCCTCAATTACATCATTGCAATTCTGGCCGGGCTTGTTTTACCTTTCGTTATTATTGTACTTGGGGATTTTCTGAATATGAAGATCTCAAGTAAAAAGGAGATTGAGAATTTATCCTCCTTCCCGATTATAGGGCATGTTTTCCATAACGATACCAAAAATAAAATTGTCATTACAGAAGTGACAAATTCGCCCATTTCCGAATCATTCAGAAGTATACGTACCAACCTCCAGTTTTATTCCAGAGGGATAGATAAGCAGGTAATTCTGATTACCTCATCATACAGTGGTGAAGGTAAATCATTTATAGCCCAGAATCTTGCATCCGTTTTTGCCTTATTCGGAAAGAAAACCCTGCTGATCGGATTTGACCTGCGCAGACCCAAACTTTACCAGGATTTTAATCTTTCAAACAAGGTGGGCATCAGTACTGCTTTGATCAATAAGGCAAGCATTTCTGAAATAATACAGCCGACCCTGATACAGAACCTGGATTTCATTTCTGCCGGACCAATTCCTCCTAATCCGCTCGAATTGATTGCTTCGGATAAGACCGATATCGTTTTTTCTGACTTAAAGAAGATCTATGATTACATTATTATAGATTCTCCTCCTGTTGGTGTTGTTTCGGATGCTTACCTGCTGATGAAATATTCCGATGTGAATCTATACACTGTAAGACAAGGATTCACAAATAAGGAAGCTTTTACGACAAATACAAAGCATATGCAGCAGAAGAATATCCCTCATGTAAGCATTGTAATCAACGATGTAAAAGCACGGGGCATGCTGTATGATTATGGGTATGAATATACCTATTACGCTGAAGAAAAGAAAAAATCATGGCTTGACGTTTTCAGTAAAAAGAAACGAAAACCCAAAGCGCCAAATAAAAAGAATAAAGTTAAATCCTGATTCCCAAAAAAAGCTTTCCTTGAACGGAAAGCTTTTTTTGTGGACAAATTCCACAATCCGGGGAAATAAAAATTCAAATCATCCCTAATCTTATTAAGAATTATTATTAATTACATTCTCCTGAAGGAGGAATACATGCTGTATTGCCAGTCATAGCAGTTCTATCGACAGACGAAGTATAAAATAAACTGATTTCAGATTTAGCAGCGATGCAGTGGCATAGTTTTCATAGTACAAGTGCAGGATAAAACCGGAAGCCATTTCCGGCATACTGAATCTGAAGAATGAGGGGGATATCATTTTTTTATCTGGTTCACAATTTAATCGGCCTGGAGCTGATTGAAGTGGTGTATGCATCTTTTCCGGGTCAAATTACCTGGAACCAAATCAGGAAAACTAAACAACACGAAAATGAGGGATAAAGCAATTGTTGAAACCAGCACAGACTACAAAATCAAACTCAGGTTTTTGATACTGACCATTCTTCTGGTGGTCTTCTATACTACGCTACTATTCAGCGCTACCATTTACATAGACCCGACAAACACTGCCACCGGCCAGAACGGCACCATTACCAACCCATACAGCAGCTGGAACCAGGTCAGTTTTGTTAACGGTAATATCTATTTGCAGAAGCGCGGAACTACTTTTAATACAGCCGGAGAAATTGCCTTTACCGGGAGGACCAATATAACGCTTGGCGCCTATGGTACCGGAAACAGACCACGTATCCTCAGTTCGGGAAGCGGATACATTGTCAGCCTTACCAGTGCATCAAATTGTATTATTCAGGATCTTGAGATCTCCTCAACCGGAAATGCAACATCAGCAATCATGATTGATGGGTATGGCACAGCCATTTCAGCGAACAACCTGATCAGCAATTGTGAATTACACAGCTGTGAATGGGGTATCCGGATTATTTCCCAGGCACCCGGAAACCGCATCCTGAATTGTATTGTTCACAATACAGGGGACGACGGAATCTATGCCAAAGACATCCTGGATATTGAGATAGGATACTGTAATGTATACGATGTGAATATGAAGTATTTTATAAACCCCGACCAGAGCTATTCACCTGGCGACTGCGTTCAGCTGGTTTCACTCTATGATCTCTATTTCAACATTCACCACAATACTCTTGATCACAGTTCCTCAGGTAATAAATTCTGCTTCATTGTTGCTGGCGAAACCTATAGCGGACTGGTAGAATACAATACCATGATCGGAAATTCAGAAAGTGTAACCAGTTGTCTCTATTTCGGACATACTTCAGGAACTGTTACTGTCAGATACAACACTCTTCAGGATGGGAACTATGGTATCTATTCCTATGTTTATGACCTTCAATTGCACTACAATAAAATCATCAGAAATTACCAGGGAGTTACCGTGATGTCGAACCACAATCTTACGGCCCTGAACAATGTTTTTTATAATAACACAACAGCTGGGATTTCGAGTATAAGCAATACATCTGTCACTTCAAGAAATAATATATTCTACCTCTTAGGCAGTACAGCCAGGGCATACAGTTGCAACAGCACTGTAGTTTCGAATTTCAACAATTTCAACACACAGCAATCCAATTTTCTCAACAGTTACAGCACACTTGCCTCATGGCAGTCAGGTACAGGTAATGACCTGAATTCTTTTATAGGAAATCCTTTGTTTGTGAATCCGGCCATTGATAACTATTGCCTCCAGGCCAGTTCACCCTGCGTGAACACAGGTTCTAATGTCAACCTGACAACCGACTATTATGGCACCCAGGTTCCTCAGGGCAACAATCCCGACATCGGACATCATGAATACATCAATAATTCAGGAGGAACCAATCTTGCCCCGGTTATCAATAACCAGTCCTTTCAGATAAATGAAAACAGTGCCAACGGAACTAATGTCGGAACTGTAGTGGCCAGTGATCCGAATGCCGGGCAGATACTCACCTACGCTATCACCAGCGGTAATACGAACAATGCATTTGCAATCAATTCTTCATCGGGGGCAATAACCGTTGCTAACAGCCTGGCATTAAACTATGAAACCATCACATCATTTCCATTGGTAGTAAGGGTTACAGACAATGGAACCGGCTATCTCTGGTCACAGGCCACTGTTACTGTCAATCTGATCAATGTGAACGAATACCCTGTAATCGCGAATCAATCATTCAGTGTTGTCCAGAATGCAGCCAATGGAACAATAGTAGGAACTGTTACCGCAACCGATCCGGATGCAGGACAAACCCTTACCTATTCGATTACAGCGGGAAATACAGGAACCGCTTTCGCGATCAATGCATCAACCGGAAGAATCACTGTTGCAAGTTCGTCTGCAGTTGTTGCAGGCACATTCAATCTTACGGTCAGGGCAACCGATAACGGTAGTCCGGTGCGCTATTCATCAGCTACAGTATCAATTACCGTGACTTCAGCCAATCTGGCACCGGTAATATCCAATCAGGCTTTCAGCCTTGTCCAGTATTCTTCAAATGGCACCATCGCAGGCACTGTTGTTGCCTCCGATCCGAATTCCGGGCAAACTCTTACCTATGCCATTACTGCAGGAAATACAGGCAGTGCATTTTCAATCAATGCTTCAACCGGCACCATCACAGTCAGCAACTCAACCGGATTGTCGCCACAAATATTTTCTCTTACGGTTAGGGTTACCGATAATGGTTCTCCCAGCCTTTATTCTCAGGCAACAGTAACCATCACTGTAACTTCCCCTCCAAACCAGGCCCCTGTAATTTCAAACCAGGTTTTCAGCCTGGTTCAGTACTCACCGAATGGAACTGTTGTTGGTACCATGACGGCTACTGATCCGAATGCAGGACAAACCCTTTCATATACCATCACTGCAGGGAATACGAACAGTGTATTTTCAATAAACAGTACAACCGGGGCCATCAGCGTAAGTAACTCTTCGGCATTGTCGCCACAAACATTTGCCCTGACCATAAGGGTCACCGACAATGGAACACCTGTTTTGTATTCCCAGGCAACAGCCACCATCACAGTTACAACACCTCCCAACCAGGCCCCCGTGATTGCCGGTCAATCTTTCAGTGTCCCTGCTAATTCTGCTAACGGATCTTTAATCGGAACCGTGGTTGCTTCAGACCCGAATACAGGTCAAACATTAACCTATTCAATCACAGGAGGCAACACCAGCAGTATTTTTGCACTGAATTCATCTACCGGTAATCTTACTGTTGCCAATTCATCCCTTTTTATAGTGGGCACTTACACATTAACTGTTCGTGCAACCGACAACGGCAGCCCGGTCCTATGGGCGCAGGCGGCTGTAACCATCACAGCCACCCCGGCAGCCAATATTGCCCCGGTTATTACAAATCAGGTTTTTTCGGTAAATGAAAACAGTGTCAACGGAACTCTGATTGGCACCATTGCAGCATCTGATCCGAATGCCGGCCAAACCCTGACCTACAGTATTGTCAGCGGAAATACCAACAGTGTATTTTCAGTAAATTCAGCCAATGGTAACCTTCTTGTAAATAATTCTCTGGCATTAAACTATGAATACATCCAGACTTTCGGTTTGGTAATCAGAGTCACCGATAACGGAACGGGAAATTTATGGTCTCAGGCCACCATCACAGTGAATGTCAACAACCTGAATGAAGCACCTGCCATTAATCCAACGACTTTTTCAGTTGTCCAGTACGCACCAAACGGAACCAACGTGGGCACTGCCACCGGTAGTGATCCTGATGTTGGTCAGACGTTGAGTTATCAGATAGTTTCAGGCAATACTTCCGGCGCATTCGCAATCAATACAAGTAATGGTGCAATAACCGTCGCAAATTACACTGCGCTGAATATAAATACTAATCCGGCCTTTAATCTGACAATAAGGATTACCGACAACGGGCAACCTGCACTCTGGTCACAGGCAGTAATAACCATAAATGTCACAGCGCCTCCGGCTAACCAGTCACCGGTTATAGCCAACCAGTCATTCTCAGCAAATGAGAATATCCCTGTTGGAACCCAGATAGGCACAATTGTAGCGACTGATCCTGATCAGGGACAGATATTGACCTACAGCATTACAAGCGGAAACACAAACAATGCATTTGTGGTCAGTTCATCCACAGGTGTTCTTAGTGTAAACAATGCTATGGTCATCAACTACGAATACATCCCTGTTTTTTCGCTTTTAGTCAGGGTAACGGATAACGGAACAGGCAATCTGTGGTCCCAGGCTACGGTAACAGTGAATCTCAACAACCTGAATGAAGCGCCTGTTCTGAACCAGAATACAATGACAGTGGCCCAATTTGCTCCCAACGGCACTTTTGTAGGTGTGGTTAACGGGAGTGACCCTGACCTTGGCCAAACCGTTACATACCAGATTATTTCGGGAAACACATCCAATGCATTCAACCTGAATTCGACCAATGGAGCTTTGAATGTGGTAAACAGTTCAGCACTCAACATCAATGTAAATCCAGTTTTCTTTCTGACAGTCAGAATTCAGGACAACGGGCAGCCATCGCTATATTCAACAGGAATTATCAGGGTTGATGTTGTGGCAAATAAAAACGAAGAAATCACTTTTGACAACTCCGGTAATACGAGTGAGAGCCTACCTCAGTTTACTCTGTATCCCAATCCAACAACAGATGGAATATTCAGAATAAAATCCGAATCCATGACCGAGCGCGCTGATATTCAGATTTTTAATATGGCAGGTGGGTTAATCAGCGTCGGCAACTTTGAACCAGGAAATAGTTCCCCCGTTGATTTATCAGCGCAACCGGTAGGAATATATATTGTAAAAATTCTTTCAGGCAATAATGTATCCTCTTTAAAATTAATAAGGAAGTAAACACCCTCCCATCCGCATTAACACCCGAACGGCTGCCTTACCAGGTGGCCGTTCGGGCGTTAATGCTATTCGGTTTGCTCACTCAATCCCATCTTCACAATTACACAAACCCTTTGAACAAAGATTCACAGATGCGTGAGTATCTGGTATCCCAGTGTTTTCATAGGAACTTGTTAATCAAATCAGTTTGCTTATGAAGGAACAGAAAGAAGATTTGATTTTAACCTTATTAAAATTCATTCAAAATTGTATAAATATGACAAAAACGGAATTACCTTTTTGAAATAAACTGATAATACTTTGATCAAAGTTATGTAAAAACCTGACTATGATCTTTTCTCACAACGACTACTAAAATTGCTAGAATAATACTCACAACCAACTAACAGAAAAGAAAGATGAAAAGTTCATTAGCAAAAAAAACCAGTTTCTTGAATGGTTTTAACGAACTTCGTGCTGCAGGATTATTGGTAATACTTCTGCTAGTACAAGTAACAATTGTTGGTCAGACCACAATCTATATTGACCCGACCAATACTGCCACCGGCCAGAACGGCACCATTACCAACCCTTACAGCAGCTGGTCGCAGGTAACTTTTACCAACGGAAATACTTACCTTCAAAAGAGAGGTACTACATTCAGCACAACCGGCAACATTACAATAACCGGTAGAAATGATATAACACTGGGCGCCTATGGTACGGGTAACAGACCCAAAATTATCAAGACTACAGCCAGCGGTTATGTCATAGATATGACCACTGTTTCGAACTGTATTGTTCGCGACCTCGAAATCTCTTCTACAGCAAATGCAACATCGGCAATTCTGATCGACGGATACTCAACAAATATCTCTCCCAACAATCTGATTGACAACTGTGAACTTCACAGTTGCGAATGGGGTGTCAGGATCATTACCCAGGCTCCCGGCAACCGCATTCTGAATTCCATTATCCACAATACCGGTGATGACGGGATCTATGCCAAAGACATCACAACCATTGAAGTTGGATATTGCCATATTTACGATGTTAATATGAAGTACTTCATTAATCCCGATCAGAGCTACTCACCCGGCGATAACATCCAGTTGGTTTCGTTGTATGACCTCTACTTCAATATTCATCACAATACACTCGATCACAGCTCATCAGGAAACAAGTTCTGTTTTATAGTAGCCGGCGAAACCTACACCGGGCTAATGGAATACAATACGATGATCGGAAATTCAGGAAGCGTAACCAGCTGCCTCTATTTCGGACATACCTCAGGAACAGTAATCGTACGCTATAATACCCTGCAGGATGGTAACTACGGAATCTATTCCTATGTTTACGATCTCCAGTTATACTATAACAAGATTCTGAGGAACAATCAGGGTGTAACGGTAATGTCAAATCATAATCTGACCGCTCAGAACAATGTTTTCTACAACAACCTGAATGCTTCTATTTCCAGTATCAGCAACACTTCTGTTACATCAAAAAACAATATCTTCTATCTTTCAGGCAGTTCTGCCAGAGCATACAGTTGCAACAGCACCATCATTTCAAACTACAACAACTTCAACGTACAGCAGGCAAACTTCCTGAATGGCCACAGCACCCTTGCTTCATGGCAGTCAGCTACCGGTAACGACCTGAACTCATTCATTGCAAATCCGATGTTTGTCAATCCGGCAACCGATGATTATTGCCTGCTGCCGGCATCTACCTGTATTAATTCAGGTAACAATGTTGGTCTTACAGCAGACTTTTTCGGCACACCTGTACCTCAGGCAAGCGGACCAGACGTTGGAATTCACGAAGTTGTATCTACCACAGGAAATCAGGCCCCGGTTATTGCCAATCAGTCGTTCAACCTTCCGGAAAACAGCATAAACGGTACCCAGGTTGGCCAGGTGGTTGCCTATGATCCGAATGCAGGTCAGACCATAACTTATAGCATTACCGGAGGCAACACAAGCAATGCCTTTACAATCAATCAGACTACCGGAGCCCTGGCTGTCGCCAATTCCGCTGTTCTGAACTTTGAAACCGTTCAGTTATTCACCCTGACCGTTCAGGTTCAGGATAACGGAACCGGAAACCTTACCGCTTCAGCCACCGTAACCGTCAATCTTACAAATGTGAATGAAACACCAGCCATGAGTGGCCAGTCTCTTTCATTGAATGAAAACGCTGCAGCCGGCACGCTGGCAGGAACCATGACCGCAACTGATCCCGACCAGGGACAAACAATGACTTATTCAATTACATCAGGTAATACCAATACTGCCTTTGCAATCAATGCTTCAACCGGAGCAATCACAGTAAGTAATCCGGCAGCACTGAATTTTGAGAGTCAGCAAAGTTTTACGCTGGTTATCCGTGCTCAGGACAATGGCACACCAAGTCTTTATGCAACTGCCAATGCCCAGATCAGCATTATCAATGTAAATGAAAGCCCGGTAGTAAACAATCAGACATTCCAGGTACTGAGTAACTCACCCAATGGCACTGCCGTTGGAACTGTGGTTGCCACTGACCCTGATCAGAATCAGACGCTGAATTACACAATAACTGCCGGTAATACAGGTACTGCATTTGCCATCAACCCAAGTACAGGAGCCATTACTGTTGCCAACAGCAGTGTCGTAAATTACGTTACCAATCCGGTCTTCAACGTTACCGTAAGAGTGCAGGACAATGGCAGCCCGGTGTTGGCTTCCTTTGCAAACATTACAATAAATGTAACCCCTGTAAATAATGTCCCGGTTATCACCAATCAGTCATTCACAGTGAACGAAAACAGCCCGGCCGGCTCCTCTGTCGGACAGGTTGCTGCAAGTGATCCTGATCCCGGACAGACCCTGACCTATGCGATTATTTCAGGCAACACCGGCGGTACATTCCAGATCAGCGCATCAGGTTTGATCTCTGTAGCCAATGCAGCATCACTTAATTATGAAAACCTGCCTTCCTATCAGTTGCTTGTTCAGGTTACCGACAATGGAGTTCCGCCACTGGCATCATCAACGAACATTTCAATCACTGTAAATAATGTCAATGAAACACCCGTAATTACTTCAAACCAGTCGTTTACAGTTGCCGAACATGTTCCGGCAGGTACACAGGTTGGCATCGTATCGGCTTCAGATCCTGATAATGGTCAGAGCCTGACATACAGCATCATTGGCGGTAATACCAACAATGCTTTTTCAATTTCTTCAACAACCGGAACAATCAGCGTTTCAGGTCTCGTGTGCTTTGAATTATGCACTCAGTATAGCCTGAACATAAGGGTTGCTGACAATGGCACACCTTCACTGAACGATGAAGAAATCGTCACCATCGTCCTGACTGATGTCAATGAAAACCCTGTGGTAAACAACCAGTCGTTCTTAGTACTCGGATATTCTCCTGTAGGAACAACCGTCGGAACTGTGGTTGCATCAGATCCCGATCTGAACCAGACCCTCACTTATTCCATAGCATCAGGAAATACAAACAGTGCATTCGCCATTCAGGCGTCAACTGGTCTCATAACCGTAGCCAACAGCAGTGCATTGAATTACATTACAAATCCTACATTTACATTGTCAGTAAGGGTACAGGACAACGGAACGCCTGTTTTATCCTCATTTGCCACCATAACCATCACGGTTACCCCGGTGAACAACAATCCGGTTTTTGCCAACCAGGCATTTTCAGTAAACGAAAATACAGCAATTGGTGTGATTGTTGGCCATATCACTGCCACCGACCCTGACCCGGGACAAACGCTCAGTTATGTGCTAACTTCCGGAAATACAGCCGGTGCATTCCTTCTTGGAACAAACGGAATTCTAAGTGTTGCCAATGCTTCAGCCATCAATTATGAAACAAATCCGGTCTTCACGCTGGGCGTAACGGTTACCGACAATGGACTTCCGCAGCTTTCAGCTACGGCAACAGTTACGGTAACCCTTAATAATTTAAATGAGACACCGGCCATGGGAGCCAGCCAGAATCTATACGTAAATGAGAATGCTGCAACAGGCACTGCTGTCGGAACTGTAACCGCCACTGATCCTGATGCAGGCCAATCACTCGTCTACTCTATCGTTTCAGGAAATACAGGCAATGCATTTACAATTTCACCATCAACAGGCGCAATCACAGTCAGTGGCAGTCTGAATTTCGAAATCGCCAGCCTCTACTCACTCACGGTCAGGGCTACCGACAATGGCTCGCCGGCTTTATGGTGTGAACAGGTGAATGTGATCCATGTAAACGACGTAAATGAGCAACCTGTAATCAACAACCAGGGATTCACCGCCGCTGCCTATGCACCCAACGGAACCATTATCGGAACTGTAAACGCTACTGACCCCGATATGAACCAGTCACTGGTCTATACCATCCAGTCAGGAAACACCGGCACAGCATTCGCACTGAATGCCTCAACCGGGGTCATCACCGTTGCCAACAGCAGCGCCCTGAACCCATCAACCAGTCCTGTATTTACCATCACAGTCAGGGTTCAGGACAACGGAACCCCCCTGATGTCGTCAACTGCCCAGGTAACAATAACCCTCAATGGTCAGAACTCTGCCCCGGTAATTGCCCCTCAGTCATTCACCATCAATGAAAACCTGCCTTCAGGATCAGTCGTCGGGAATGTCGTGGCCAGCGACCCAAATGCCGGACAAACACTCTCATACAGCATCGTTTCGGGGAATAACAGCAATGCATTTTCGATTTCATCTTCAGGTGCCCTGATCGTTAATAATGCCCAGGCCATCGATTTTGAAAGCAATCCTTTGTTCACGCTGCTTGTGATGGTATCTGACAATGGTACCCCGGTTTTGTGGTCACAGGCACCTGTTTCCATCGCAGTTGTCAATGTTAATGACCCCCCTGTTGTGATGCCACAAACCTATACTGCCAAGGAGAATATCCCTACCGGACGTTACGTTTGCAAGGTGATAGCCACCGATCAGGATCCGGGTGATACTTACCAGAGTTACATTATGGCCGGAAATACCAATAATGCATTCAAAATCCAGTCCTATACATCCAGAATTTTTGTTGACAATGCAGCAGCGATGAATTATGAGGTGACCCCGGTATTCTACCTGACTGTCAGATCTGTTGACAATCATGGTGCCTATACCGAACAAATCATAACCATTAACATCGAGGACCTCAATGAAGCACCGGTTGTTCCCAACCAGAACTTCACCGTCAGCGGTACGGCCCCAAATGGCACCCTTGTGGGACACGTAACTGCCACTGATCCGGATCAGGGTCAGACTCTGAGATATTCTATCACACAGGGCAATACCAATGGAATCTTTGCCATTGATCTCTATTCAGGTAACCTCACAATAGCAAACGCAGCTGCATTACAGAATTCCACAGCCAATTCATTCCTGCTGACCGTGAAAGTACGCGACAACGGATCCCCTGTACTTTATTCCAATGGTTACATGACGATTGCTATAATCAGGAACAAGGAATCCGGAGAACTGATCGCTGAATCAGGGCCTGAAAGACTGAACCTGCAGCTGAGCGTTTACCCGAATCCATCTGCAGACGGGTTATTCAACATCAGTCTGAAAGAAGAAACATCAGAAGAAACTACATTGATCATCACTGATCTGACCGGAAAAAAGGTCGGGGAGGCAAACTTCTCCGGAATGATGAATTACAGGATTGATCTGGGCTATCTGACTTCCGGTGTATACCTGATGCACGCTCAGAGCGCACTTAAGCATTCGGTTAGTAAACTCGTAAAGCAATAAGACATTAAACCAGGTTTGATTATTGCACGGTTTAGGGGGGTGACACGGGGTTACCTCCCTTCCCTTTTTAATGAGGATACAATTAATATTGATTGTAAACCTTTGCTATACCTTCGGAAAGCTCTGTCTTACTGACCCAGCCCAAAGATTCGAGTTTTGAGATATTCAGCAATTTCCTGGGTGTTCCGTCTGGTTTTGAATCGTCAAAAACAACTTCTCCATTGAAACCAACGATGTTCTTAATCAATAAGGCAAGTTCTTTTATCGTTATCTCCTTACCTGTTCCGATGTTGATGTGACAATTGCGGATCTGATTTTCCCCTGTAAAAACATTCCCCTCAATGATATCTTTAAAATCACGGTTTTCCATCAGGAATATACAGGCATCTGCCATATCATCGCTCCAGAGAAATTCACGCAAAGGCCTGCCTGAACCCCAGAGCCTCAGACTGACCGAGTGCACTCCATTTGCGGAAATAACCTGAATTCCATGTTTATCAAGATAATCCAATATCTCAGCATCCGATGACTGATCGGGGGAAATCGTGCCGGCACCATATTTACGAAAATCATCCCTCACAGCACCCATATCATTGCGTTCGATGCATTTGCTCAAATGCATTTTACGAATCAGGGCCGGCAAAACATGAGAGTTTTCCAGATGGTAATTATCGTTGTATCCATAAAGATTCGTAGGCATAACTGAAATGAAATTGTCGCCATACTGTATATTGTAGGCTTCACACATTTTCATGCCGGCGATTTTGGCAATGGCATAAGGTTCATTGGTATACTCAAGCTCACTGGTCAGCAGGTGTTCCTCACGCATCGGCTGAGGCGCATTTTTGGGATATACACAACTGCTTCCGAGAAATAACAGTTTTCTTACCTTATTGATATGAGATTGGTGTATAACATTGTTCTGAATCTGTATATTTTCATAAATAAACTGAGCCCTGTAGGTATTGTTGGCCATGATGCCGCCAACTTTAGCCGCTGCCAGAATTACATACTGTGGCTTAATTTCAGAGAAAAATTCCGCAACGGCCTGTTGGTTTGTAAGATCAAGCTCAGCATGAGTCCGCGTAATAATATTCTTATAACCTTTTTGCTGAAGGCTTTTCATTATGGCACTCCCAACCAGGCCCCGGTGCCCGGCTACGAATATGCTGTTGTCTTTATTCATCAGGAATGTTCGTTTGCGGATAATAATTACTCAAAATAACTGAGGACACTGTACCCCCCTTCGGTCAGGTATCTGTCCTTTTTCATCAGATGGAGATCGCTTTCCATCATATCCTTAACCAATCCCTTAAGGTCATATTCCGGCTCCCAACCCAGCTGTGTTTTCGACTTAGTCGGGTCTCCAATCAAAAGTTCTACTTCGGTCGGCCTGAAATAAGCCGGATCAACGGCCAGCACTTCTTTGCCAACAGGTACCTGGTATTCAGGATTGTTGCACGCTTTCACACAGGCCCTCTCCTCAATGCCATGACCTTTGAATTCAAGCTCAATTCCGACTTCTTCAAATGACATTCTGACAAAATCCCTCACTTCAGTGGTAACTCCCGTTGCAATTACGAAGTCATCAGGTTTATCCTGCTGCAGTATCAGATACATTGCTTTTACATAATCTTTCGCATGGCCCCAGTCGCGCTTCGCTGAAAGGTTGCCAAGGTATAGCTTATCCTGCATTCCCAGTGCAATCCTGGCAACAGCCATAGTGATTTTTCTGGTAACAAATGTTTCACCCCTGATCGGAGACTCATGATTGAACAGAATCCCGTTTGAGGCAAAAATTCCATAGGCTTCACGGTAATTAACCGTTATCCAGTAAGCATATAACTTGGCTACTGCATAAGGACTGCGAGGGTAAAACGGTGTCTTTTCCGACTGAGGCACTTCCTGAACCAGTCCGTAGAGTTCACTGGTAGAGGCCTGATAAATCCTTGTTTTCTTTACAAGTCCCAGAAGACGGACAGCTTCAAGCAATCTCAATGTGCCGATTCCATCCGCATTGGCTGTATATTCGGGAGAGTCGAAACTAACTTTAACATGCGACATGGCAGCCAGATTATAGATTTCGTCGGGCTGAACCTCCTGAATTATCCTGATAAGATTCGAAGAATCTGTCATATCACCATAATGCAGAACAAAATGGCGGTTTTCGATATGGGGATCCTGATAAATATGATCGATCCTGTTGGTATTAAACAAGGAACTCCGGCGCTTAAGACCATGAACGATATATCCTTTACGCAGTAAAAATTCAGCCAGATAGGCACCGTCTTGTCCGGTAACCCCGGTTATTAAAGCAACTTTATTCGGCATATAAGTGAAATTGGTGTGGGAAATGCTAAACAAATTTACAAAAAAACAAAAATAACCGACTATAGTTTCGAATTCCCGCTTAATTGTTACCATTCCTGTCAAAATGGTTGAAACCATCCAGAAGTTGACAACAGAAAATACTACTTTTGCGCAGAACGTGTGTGTCGGAGAGTTAATATATGAAATATCGTTCATTTTATCTGTGGGCAAACCTGCTGGGTGCAGCTGTTCTTCTTTTTATTGCAGCACCGCTGGCTGGAATTGTCCTATCAACAGATTTCAAAGATGTGATCAATGCTGCTTCCGAAAAGGAGGTTAGTGCCAGTATCTGGCTCACCATTATTGCTTCAATCATCGCAACCCTTCTTTTTGCTGCGCTTTCACTTCCTTTTGCCTGGCTCCTTGCCCGAAAGAAATTTATTTTTAAACGCCTCGTCACAGGAATCATAGATTTACCCGTAGTTATTCCCCATACAGCAGCAGGAATCGCCCTGCTCGGGATTATTTCACGTAATTCCCCGATCGGGAGATTCGCCGGTTCATTCGGAATTGATTTTGTCGGTCACCCGTCAGGAATCATCATCGCTATGGCTTTTGTAAGCCTTCCGTTTTTTATCAATTCGGCCAGGGATGGGTTTTCTGCTGTCCCCGAAAGACTTGAAAAAGCAGCCCTGAATCTGGGGGCCAGCCCGGCAAGGGTGTTTATAACCATTTCTGTCCCGCTGGCGATGCGCCAGATCATATCGGGCTGTGTCATGATGTTTGCCCGCGGAATGAGTGAATTCGGAGCTGTTGTGGTCATCGCCTATCACCCAATGGTCGCACCCGTTCTGATCTATGAACGGTTCAGTTCCTTCGGTTTGCAGTACGCCAGACCGGTCGCTGTAATCATGATTGTTCTCTCCGTGGTTTTCTTCCTACTGATGAGATTGATGTCTAAAGATGCTGAAAATGCTAGAAATTAAAAATATCAACAAAACCTTCGGGCGTTTCAGCATCAAAAATGTAAGCTTAACCGTTGCAGACGATGATTATTTTATACTTCTCGGGGCTTCGGGGGCTGGCAAGTCAGTTTTGCTTGAAATTATAGCCGGACTGGTAAACCCGGAAACAGGAGAGATTTTTCTGAACGGACAGAATATCACTGCTACGCCTGTGGATAAGAGAAAAACAGGTTTGATTTTCCAGACTCCTGCCATTTTCCCCCATCTGACCATCAGGCAAAACATCGCATATCCGCTGAAACATCCGGCCAGTCGGGCATCGGCTGATCAGGTGCAAAAACTGGCCGGGCAAATGAATGTTATTCACCTGCTTGATCAGAAGCCTGCCAAACTTTCAGGAGGTGAACTTCAGCGGGTAGCCCTCGCGAGGACCTTAGCCTCGGATCCCGTAATGCTGCTTCTTGATGAACCTTTATCGGCTGTTGACACACCGATGAAATCAGGGCTGCGCGGATTGCTCAGGGAACTCAACCGGCAGGGACTACCGGTTTTGCATGTCACCCACGATTACGAAGAAGCACTTGCGCTGGCCACGACCATGGCGGTAATTGAAGATGGTTGTATAGTTCAGACGGGCTCCCCTGCTGAAATTCTGACCCATCCGAAAACCGGCTTTACAGCAGGTTTCTCCGGAGAACACAATTTTTTTAAAGCTCGGATTAAATCCGGTAACGCCTGGATCAGCAGCGGTTTGAATCCTGAGGCAGCTGTTGAAATCAAACTCAATGAAATTTACGAAGACGGCACTGCCAATATCCTGATCAGGAGTAAATACGTGATTATTTCTGTTGATCAGCCTCACATGAGTACAGTAAACAACCTGAGGGGTACCATCACAGGCATTAGTCCGTCACGCGACGGTTATGAAGTTTGTGTCAGCGGAAGCATTGATCTTTTTGCCAGGATAACCCGTGAATCAATGGAAACATTGAACCTGAGACATGGAATGAATGTATGGGCCTGCTTCAAGGCATCTTCGGTAGACGTGATCAGGTAAAAGTTCTGAAAGAATCCAAATCAATTTATATCGAATCACAAGCAGGTTTTATGACAGAACTTCCTGTAATCCCAAACCTGATTATCATCGGCGGATCATCGCGCAATGTAGGGAAAACAAGCCTGGCCCTGAAACTGATAGAGCAACTGGCTCCGCTTGAAAAGGTCACAGGGCTCAAGGTCACCAGCCTGAGACCCGGGGAAGACACTTACCATGGTGATCACGATAATCTTCAGAAAAACAATTTCGGGATCAGGGAAGAACTGGATCGCGAAACATCAAAAGATACATCCCGTATGCTTCGGGCAGGGGCTGAAAGAGTTTTTTTTATTGAGTCACCCGATCACCTGCTCGAAAGTGCATTTCACGATTTTATGAAAGTTCACTATTCAGGCGGACCTTTAGTGTGCGAATCACGCAGCCTGCGACGCGCCGTGATTCCCGGACTTTTCGTCCTGCTGAAGCATTATAACAAGAATCTGATCAAACCTGATTTTGAGTACTATGAGTCACTGGCCGATATTATTTTTCAGATACATCCACAAATAATAAATTCTGAAAGCCTGGCTCAACACATCACCTGGGGTGCATCAGGATGGAAACTCAACCATACGGAGGAATGAAATCAGACTAAGTTATATCAGTAAAAGACAACTTCAACCGCAGGGTTGGCCTGTTTGTACTTATCGATATTCCTTGACGAAACCTTCGTATTGTATATCCGTAATAATCTGAGTGCCGGCAGACTCTCCAGCGCCTTTATATTGCTGATCCTGGTGTTATAGCAATCCAGTTGCTCAAGCTTCAGACAATTTGAAACGGGATTAAGCCGGGTAACTTTAGTGCCTGAAATATCCAGCTTCTTAAGTTCCGGAAATCCCCCGATAACATCCAGGTTATTGATCTGGGTGTTGGCAAGGTTCAGAGCACTCATTCTCCGGTTTAAAGCCAGTGGCAACAGATCTGATACCGGGGTATTTGAGCAATCAAACTCTTTCAATCTTGTTGCTGATGACAAAGCAGCAATATCTGTAACCGGAACCCTGGATATAATCAGATTTTCAAGCCGGGAGAGCATCCTGAGCGGGTGAAGGTCTTTCAGGTTCTGATTTTCACTCAGGTCAAGCATTTTAACCGACACCATCCGATGGTACTGTTCCGGGGTCGGGGGGGCACTCACAGGCTCCGCAGCCATAAAGACCGATTTCCATGACTCAGGTAACCCATTCCACCAGTCGGTAAGTCTGCGCGTCTGGTAAATTACAAGTACATCAGGAATACTGTCCCACAACTGCTCCACGGCCTTTTCAACTACTGTTACACCTTCAGCATAAAGCATCTCCATTCTTTTCAGTTTCAAGAGGGGTGTCACCTGTGAAACCAGGCAGCCACTGACAGATAGTATGCGCAGGTTTCGCAGACCCCCAAGCGCAGAAACATCGGTAATTTTCGAAAAAGAAAGGTCAAGTTTCTCCAGGCTTTTCAAACCGGATAACGGCGCAAGGTCAGCCATTCCAACAGATGCCAGATCAAGGTTTTTAAGATTGGGCAACTCTTTCAATGCCATGATATCCTCTATACCTGTTTCTGAAGCGTTAAGATCCTCAAGCGAAGTAAGCTTTGTAAGCGGATTCAGTGTCTTGATCAGGCGATTGCCCGTAATATCAAGTTTTTTAATATAAGTGAGTTCATGAAGTTGCTCCCTTGAGGGTTCTTTATCCAGGATAACCTGCTTTCTGAAGACCGATTTCCATTCTTCTCCCAGCATCTGCCACCAGGCAGTCAATTCCTCAGACTCATAAATTACTTTAACATCCGGCCTTTTCTTCATAAAGGCAAGGGCTTCGTCACGGCTGACCAGTGATTTATCGCAATAAATGGTTTTAATGGAAGCGATTCCAAGAAGGGGGCTGAGGTCTCCAACTGCAGTATAATCCAAAAATATATACTCAAGAGACGAAAGTGAAGCAAGGGGAGACAGATCGGAAATATAGGTTTTCTCAATCACCAGACGTTGCAGTGCTGCCAGTTTTCCGATGGCTGAAACATCCCTGATGGCAGTACCGGATATCTCAAGCAGTTCAAGCGATTTCAGCTTATCTGCACCTTCCAGTGACCTGACGGCAGTCTGATTGAGACGTAGCTCCCTGAGAAGTTCAAGGCCTGTAACGGAATTCAGGCTGTCGGTCTGAAGTCCGGAGATATCAAGTGTTTCAAGTTTACTGAAATTCCTGATCAAACCAATATCTGTCACGAAGGTGGAGGAAATATCCAGGTGTTTCAACCCGGAACAATACTGAAGTGGCTGAAGCGAGGCAATCAGGCTTGAGGAAGCTACCAGGGTTTCCAGTTTTGACAGGTTCCGGACCGGGTCGAGCCCAGAAACACTTGCACCTGAAATATTCAGGTATTTCAGTGAAGTAAAGGCATTCAACGGTTCAAGGTCGAATATTCCCTTTACACCGGAAATATCAATTCTTTCTGTCCGCAATATCCGCCTGATTTCAGTTAACACTGGGGCAGTATTCACCTTCAGGGTATCAGTATAGAGTGCCGAATCTTCAGCTGTGATGCCATCAGGAAAAATAAAAACAAAATCCGGGCCCAGTCCTGAAATATCTTTAAGGGGAATAGAATCAAGCACCATTGTCCCGGCAGCGAAAAACCTCCGCCATCCTGAGCCAAGGCTGTTCCACCAGCCAAAGAGTTCCTGCTCCTCGCCCGACCTTGTGGTGTATATGCTGGCGATCTTGAGTTCTCCCCTGGCTTCATCAAGATTGATTTCAATAAAACGAGGTTTAATGTCATTGACCTGTCGTCCTTCAAGGTTGGTGCCCTGCAGATTACGGCTGGTTTTAACCTTGAAAAAGATTTCACCTTTTTCATTCAGTTCCTGCGAAATCTCTTCGATGGTAAACCGGAAAACAACCTCATTATAAAAAAAATCGATGTCCTTCAGGTATGCCTGTATATCCTTATTGGTGACCACATCCCGCTTTTCATCCAGGTCATCCTCAACCTGAACCTTTGCATCCTTAAAGAACTTAAGATAGGACTGATTGATTATAATGTCCTTCTCCTTGTACTCCGATTTACTGCTACCCAGTGTATTGAATGCAAACTCCATGAATGCAACCATTTGCGCAGCCTGTTTTTTATAGGTTGCCAGTTGATCCTGTGTCAGCGAATCGGGCACTGCATGCTGAGCAAAAGTCATGTTCAGAGCGGAAACATTGCCCGGGAAAAATGAAAGCGAAAGTATAAATCCGCACAGGAGAGATTTATTCATGGTAAAGATATTTTAGCAGTAAACCCTTATCATTTTCATTTAGTTTCATCATGGTAGAAATCAGCCAGCCGGCATTGGTACCCGGGCGGTTAAACTCTGAAACCTCAAAATACCAGCCCGGCACCTGAAAGAAATGAAATTTCACTCCGGTAACGGTATTGAAAACAAGGCTGCCTTTCTTAAACTCATATAAAAACAGGGTGAGGTAATCGGGTTGATATTCAATTGAAGTATATTGTTCAACATACTCCTTATCCTTGAATACTTTAACCAGGTTCATAAAATCAAGTTCATGGCTGAGGGGATGCAGAAAATGGTGCTCTCCGTTATCCTGATCATGAAACATTTGCTGAAACTTACTGAAGTACACGTTTGAAATCACCCATTTATAACCCTGGTTCTCCCCTTCAAGTTTCATAAAAAGGGTAATGTTTTCCTCTTTTCCCAGATAAAGGAACCTGGTGGTTACTTCGGCAAACCACTGTCCGCCATGGAAATCAAGATATGCCGGTGCACCCGGATTCATTACATCGGAAACGAACTGATTTCGCAACTGGTCGGTCATCGATGCATTCTGATTATCGAAAAGGATATTCAGGTAGCGTTTCCTCAGGTCATTGCTACGGTAATTTTTATCTTCGGGATAATACCTGTCACCACTGGTACTTTCTTCTGCGTTGAAACGCCTGAAAAACTGATTCATCTGCTTTGTCTGGGCGTAAAGGATACTTTCATCGCCAAGCAGTGAGTTGAAGGACTGGGCTTCCGTTTCACGGGAAACCATCAGAAAAAAAAGTGCAATGAACCAGTGCTTGATTTTCATTTACATTTGATTTGGTCAGACAAGTGACTTTTCAACCATCCTTCATAAAAATCCGGCTGCAACCCCTGACCAGGCCGGGACTGCAGCCAGAATTATACTAAATTATCAATTAATTACCCGGCTTTGTTTCAGTAACCCTGATGTCACCAAGCAATACATCCCAAAAGCCAATGATCCGGCCAGAAATCTGGGTAGTTTTCCGCTCGACATAAACCGTGACATCCTTTTTCGTAACATCAACATAACGGAGGCCTTCCTTGGTTGTGCCTTCGAAACGCTGATATATGGTTATTACCCCGACATACCGGCCATCGGGCTGACGTTCAAGGTCGCTGATGTACTGAATATTGTACCACTGGATATTAACCTTATCATAGTTCAGTGCCATGAGTCGTTCGAGGTATTCACGGATTCCGTAGTAATTGATATCCTGACTGTTCAGGGTTGAAACACCCATCATAGCCCCATCGGCAAACAGTTCAAGTGTACGTTCGATTACCCGGTTAGCCTCTGACCAGGGTGTGTCTTTATTCCCTACTATGCTGATGTACTTACTCAGGTCGCGCACTTTCTCAAGAGCCAGTGAATCGATGGCCTGCTTGCGCGATGGGCTGATCTGATCCTGGGCCATCAGGCCAGAGCCTGCACAAAGGATGGCAAAGGCAGCCAATATTGTCCTAACTTTCATCATGGTTCCTATTTTTTTATAAGTTCAAGTTCTTTGATCTTTCCGTTTTTATCGAATACCGCATTCAGCACCTTGTTGGGTGACTTTTTCTGGTCTTTGATAAATTCCAGGTATTTCCTGATGGTAGTCGGCCGGTCATAATCCTTTATTTCCCCGTCGCTGCTGATCAGGATCAACACAGTAACATCCTCATTGGTAAAATTGGACAGCGCTTCTCTTATTTTCATATTCGCAGTACTGACATCGCCTGCTCCGGCAACAGCATCAAAGGACATATTGATGGTGCGGTAAGGGCCGCCTTCAAGTTGTTCCCTCTCCTTTTTTTCCCTCTCACGCTGCAAGCGTTCCTCCTCCTTCTTCTGCTCCAGCGCGGCTCTTTCCATGGTGAGCTTTTCTTCAGCCTGGGCAATCAGGTCTTTAATCTCCTGGTTATCGAGGTTCATTCTCTTGACAGAAGCAAGTTTAAACTCTTTTTCTTCAAGGGTCATTTTCCCGTCATCATTAATGATCGCCAGCAAGTCGGTTTTTGCTTTGGCGGTCTTATCGGCCAGTTCCTGTGCCGCTTTTTTCTTAGCCAGCTTTTTCTGATTGTTACAGGAGCTCAGCCCTGCACCAAGGGAAACCACAAGCAGCATGATCACTGCATACCTGAGCCTGCTATGGATACAGGCCGGTTTAACAACATTATTTTTCATCATAATCAGGGGTTATGTTTAAATTAATAACAGAGAAACTTATCAAAAAGTGTGCAAATAAAAATAAACACCCCGCCGACACCTGTTGTTCAGGGGAACACGACGAAATCAGGGCTATACAAAGATAGCTTAATTAGCGGGCCGGGAACCTCATGTCAACATTGAGTTCTTAACAAACGGATGTGAAAATCTTTTAACTTCCAATGCGAGGAATGCAGCGGGAAATGAAAAAAAAATCCCTGCGTTGCAGGGATTTTAAAGTGGTACCCGAGGCCGGACACTGTTTAAAGTATTTACATTCGCTAGTATAGCAGCTTTAACGGTATTCTAACAGCCTTATCACTGTTAAAGTAATCAGTCAAATTTTATATAATATCAACAAAATGTCCGAATTTTAGCACTTTAAAAACGCTCACAGTCTTGCCCGGATGATTGACGTCAAATTCTACCTCAATAACTCCAAGTCGGAGTATACAACCATTTATGCAATCGTGCATGAGTTTGGTAAACGCTACAAATGGGCCACCGGCATACGGATAAAGTCTGACATGTGGAACCAGGCTAAAATGATGTGCCGGTACCGGGCCGACTATACCGATGCCTCCCTGATCAATGACAGGATTGAAGCTTGGAGAAACCTTACCGAGGAGGTGTTTGCTGATTTCATGAGACAGCTTATTATCCCGAGCCGTCACTCATTCAGGGCCGCGATGAAAGAAAGGCTGCAGGACCTCATACATCAGGAGCCAGACAAGAAGATCACAGAGCTGGTCGCATTTGCGAAAGTATTCAAGGACTCTGTGACCAGGGCAGACAGAACGCTGGTCAGGTATCAGACAACCATCATGATGCTGGAAAAGTTTGAAAAGCATAGCAAACGTAAGATACATTTCGAGGATGTTGATATCAATTTCTATGAATCCTTTAGAAAATGGATGTACGGCAATAAGGCATCGGTCAATTACTTCGGAGACATGATCAAGAATATCAAGGTATTCATGAACGAGGCAGCGGATAGGGGGTTGCATAACAATGCCGGGCACCGGACTAAAAAGTTTAAGGTAGTATCGGAGGAGACGGATAGCATATATTTATCTGTCGCAAAGCTCAAAACCCTGCATGCCCTTAAAATCGATTCTAAGGCCGTTTTAAGCACATCGAAGGATAAGCGAGCGCCAAGCATTGAGCGAAGGTTAATCTCTCTGACTGACTGCAGGGATAGATTCCTGATTGGAGCATTTACCGGGCTGAGGTATTCTGATTTTATTCTTCTTGATGGGATCAAATCCACTGATGAGTATATTTCCAACCGGGCAATAAAGACCGGAAACAGGACAAAGATTCCCATGCACCCGATCATTAGAGAGATACTCATCCGGAGGGAAAATAAATTGCCGGCTCCGGTGAGTAATCAAAAGATGAATTCAGCCCTTCACATTTTGTGTCAGATGGCAGGATTTACCGATGTAGTTGAAATAACGAGAACAGAAGGAGGCCGATTAAAGACCTTCCGGATCCCGGAGTATAAACTTGTGACCACTCACACGGCCCGGAGATCGGCATGCACGAATATGTACCTTGCCGGAATTCCAATCAAGACTATTATGAGCTTTTCCGGCCACAAGACAATAACTTCATTTATGAAGTATATCAAGATGGATGTGGCTGAGGATGCGATCAGGATGAAGGAGCACCCGTTTTTTCAATAAAAAAAGCCCCAGGGTTTTCCGGGGCTTTTTCGCCTTCATGTCGTTGAAGGACTTTTGCTGTCTGCGGGTTCGTATCCATTAAAACATCAAGCATTGTTGGTACTTCTCAGGAATCCGGATGTGTCGATCATCAGGGTGACTTTACCTGCGCTCTTCCAGGAGAGAGAGGCTTGCACATCTCCTGGACCCACTCCTAAACCGTTTCAATGAACCTAATAGAACCCTTCTGTCGAAGGAATGTTGCGTGGGAAAGGATTCGAACCTATGACCTCCAGGTTATGAGCCTGGCGAGCTGACCGCTGCTCCACCCCGCAATGAGAAAACGAAGATATATTAAAGCAAAGGCACTGTCAAGTAAAAGTTATTAAACATAAAAAAGCCTCGCTGAACGACGAGGCTACTCTTATGCACTATTGAATTCTTACTGTCTCTTTACATTCTGTGAAGTATACATGCTTTCAGGCATCCCGATAAAATCATCTGAATAACTGAAACCTTTCGCTGCTGATTGCTGAACCTCTATCCCGATACTGCAGTTTTTATAAGTATTTCCTGAGCTTTTAAAAGTACCCAATGTGGTATATTTGATTGCCGCCAGATCACCGATGACAAGATTGAAATCGAAGTCAGTTACACATCCGGAATTCAGATCGCCGAAATAAATGGCGGCTCCTTTCCAAGTCGTATTTTTAGGCATGACAAACCGATTCCCTGAAATTTTTATAGTGTTCTTTGGAATATCTTTGGAGCCGGTGAAGATAATGCAGAACTTGTTACCAGTTTCAATGCAATTTGCCGGGGTATTGAATTCAGGGCCATGATAAACAGACCTAAATATGTCGTTATCAGTAATTGCAACATATTCACAACCTATCAACTGTATTGCATCCCCAGGCGCACTGTTATTCGGTGTTTCAGGAGCCTTCCACTGTATATTTGCATTATAGATTATGTTCTGATCAATGGTAAGGTTTCTAACCCTGTAACCATAAATCAGATCATCCCAGCTGTCGTAAATTATATTGTGCATGATTTCAAGCCCGGAGTTATAAACTTGACCTGCAACCTGCGATCGAATCCGAATGCAGTAAGTCCCGCCGTGAATCGCATTGCCTATTATGGTGTTATTCGTGCCATGGCCACGAAAGTGTATCAGGGCACCACCGGATTTATTTGCAGATGTAATTTCAAGTCCCTGGATGATTATTCCGGATGCGAGTGAATTAAAGCGAATTGCCTCCTGGCCAGATCCGCACCTGATGATTGGTTTCTGTCCGGATCCATAACTTGAAAATGTGACATTTGTAACACTTCCGACAGTGTAACTCCCTTCAAATGTGGTCCCACATTTTTGCAGATAATCAACCCCGGATTGAATCACTCTGACTGATTTAAAAGGTTTTTCGATTGTACCGGTGCTTTCTCCAATGTATGACGGATCGATGTAAATAACCGGCTTTTGCCCAAAAAGGAAAGCGGCCAGCAATAAGAAAATTGATGTCATTGTTGTTTTCATGTGGTTAAATTTTTAATTAAACATTGTCCCAATCGTTATCGTAAGCACATAGCGCACCGGTTATAAGTGCAGCCCATGCTGAATTATCTGTTACCTCGGGGATAGGAGTTCCGTCAGCTAATTTTGTTGACTTCCAGTTTTGCGATGTAAACTCAACACCATCAATGCAGATTGTCGGTATTATATTACCGTCAACATCAGTTAAAGATGAAGTTTCCCCATCTGCCAGTGAAGTTGAATCTTTCACAAGAATTACATATAATCCATCTTTGTTTAGGTATGACATATCTTTTTGAATTACCCAAACCTCAGATGAATTAAAAAAATTCATTGCAGTATAACCAAAATCATTATCTATTAAATGGAATACCGTTGATTCCGAAAATGCACCATCAGATCCCCTGTGGCCTCCATTCATTAGATTCAATCCATATTCCCCATCAGGAATTAATTTAGTTGCATCTGCTATATAGCTTTCGTAATCATACCATCCAACAAATTCGGCAAGTGCAGTAAACTCGTTGGCAGTCATTACATGCCATCCAGATGGAGCTAGTCCAGACAATGCATATTTATTATAAATCAATCCATATCCAAGACTAACTGGCTCTGCCTCCTCTTAATCCTCAATGATCGCATCGTCGGTCTCCGATTTAACCATCTCGATCTTCCAGCCTGCCAGTGGATATCCTTTATCCCTCACCGGCTCAAGCTTTGCGCCCTCATTTTTTACATAAGACTCGTTGTTGATCCTGATATCGCTCAGCGACAAAATCCTGTTGATCTTATCGGCCATCCAGTTGGGCAGCCCAGAACCCGGGCCAAACGTAAACTCATACACATTAAACGGCCTCGAGTCCAGCAACAAAACCTCCCTGTCCTGGTCAACAAAATAACTATCCTTGGATCCCGGGTTAAACCCATCACTCATTACCCCACCCTCAATTCTGAGAAAGTAGGATCTTTTAGATTCAGGTGTGCCATCAGGGTAAAAAGCAAAATCAAACTCATTCCTGCCATGAGAATATTTAATTAACAGCGACTCAGGTAAGCTCTCAACCATCTTGACCGGTTCGCTCACGTATTTCTTAACGATATCATCCAAGCCCATATTGACCGTCACCTCAAGCACAACAAAATAAACTCCGGCAGGCAGTGTCCAGAAATTGTCTGAATAGATATGCCAGATATCGTACCCATTGAGAGATCCAACACTGCTTCCTGTAAGAGGTAATGTTGTCCCATCAACTCCCTCAAGATAAAACCCAATCGAAGTAACAAAGTCAGGTATTACATGAACCTGGAAGTATATCTCGTCAATATTTCTCACGAACTTCTGCAGGTAAATTCGATCCTCTTCGAATGAAGGGATCACGTCCGGGGCAAAGCTCTCGGATGGGTACCTGTGAAAGTGCAGGTGGTTGAGATGCGGAATTTTAATTACCTGTGGCATTTTTATTATGTTTAGTTAATTTCAGGCAAGTCAATAGTTTGGTTTCTTAATTCATGCGTGCAATCACCAAGAAATTGAATTTTTCCGTTGGCAATAAATGAATGGCATACATGCTGTGTTTTTCGGGTCCATAAGTCCATGTAACAAGCAGTGAAGGTGAAATGGTTGGATTATTAATATTACCGTTGAATTCCCAGGTTGCCCGCCCCCACTTTTTATTTGTATTGACAAAATGATTACAGCCACATCCCGGACATTCGAATGTAAAATATCCTTCACGGTCTTCAACTTCAATGAATTTTGCCATCAGCGTATGAGAGTTGAGAGGTCATTAATTTGAGTTGAAATCAGCTTGTAATTGTACTCGGTGTTTTTACCCGGGTTTATTCCTATATCCATGA
>WSXU01000140.1 GCA_009773455.1 Bacteroidota bacterium
AATCATGTAACGTCTGGACTGGCTATCCATCGTTATTTGAGCATGCAACCGCGATACACTGACTTCATTTAGTGTCAACGAAGCACCTACTCTGCCTATGGTGAAAGGTAAAGGTTGAATGGATATACGTTGGCCAGGAGATATTACATTTTGTGGGGCGTTCATAACCGACAAGGTAGGTGAACTGAACATCGGAGATACCTGAGTTGCATCCATCAAAGAGGGACCGCCCACAATTGTCCTATCCAATTGATCCGGTGAAAGGTTTTCAACGGGATAATTACTGGAAGGCATTATCGGGACGTTATAAGCAGGTGGTGCAGGTTTAGGAGCAGGGCTCTGCCTAACTGGTTGTTGTGGAATTTTTCCATGAATGGGTTCATTGGTGGCAAAAGGAGAGAAATCCTTTTGGCCTTTTTTCTTGTTTTTCCCCACTTTTCCTCCCAATCTACCTTGCATCACCGGTGTTCCTGAGAGAGATTTTTCCCGCCAGTTGTAAATCATCAGGAAGGCTATCACTACCAGGATAATCCCAATAATTATATAGAAGTAAATTGGAGATGCCTTCAATGCAGAAAAAACTCTGGTAAAAACTGAAACTTTTTCAGCTTCATAAACAATTCCGTTATATTCCTGGGTGGTGAAAACACTATTCCCGTCCCCTAAAGCACGCAGGAGAATTGTGTACTTCCCTGATTCCACTTTAGCATCTGACATAGGAATGGTGATCGATCCACTTCCATTTGGGAGTATCTCACTGGTGAACGTTGAATTCGGGACAACTGTATTGGTGTCTTCATTAATTAACCAGCCATCATAGCTTTTGACCAAAATAGGGTTTGTTGTAGCAACCTGGATAATCAGATCGTTATTATCCTGAATAACAGATTGGATCGTCAGTTGAGGTAAAACACCAGAAGGATCGAAGGTAAAAACATGGATTAATTCTGTGAATTGCTTTCCATCATCGTCCCGGAACATGACGAAGGGAATATTATTATCATCTGTTGCAACTACCCGCATTTCATAGTCCCGTT
>WSXU01000141.1 GCA_009773455.1 Bacteroidota bacterium
CCTGATCATCAAGTAAGATCCACGCGGGGTATGCTGGTCAAACCTTTCAAAATAAAGCTGGCGGAAAAATATCTGGCAAAAACGGATCTGTCTGTTCTTGATGTGGGGGGAGGAAGTCACTCTCCCTCGATCACAAAAAAATGGTTCCCGGAATGCCACTATACCGGAATTGATCTGGCCAACAGCTACCAAAACGATGCAGAAGATTTTAAAGCCATGGATGAATTCATTGAAATGGATCTTACGCGGCTTGAATTTGACCGGATCCCTGAAAACAAATTTGATATGATCGTGATGAGCCATGTGATCGAACACCTGCACAATGGCGATAAAGTGATCACAGGATTGCTCCCAAAATTGAAAAAAGGCGGTATCATTTATCTCGAGTTCCCGTCCCCCCGAAGCGTTGACTTCCCTTCCAAACCCGAAACCCTGAATTTTTATGACGACCCTACGCATTGCAGGATCTTTTCGGTGAAGGAAGTATCCGATCTTCTTGTCAGGGATCATCTCACCATATTATCTTCCGGAACCCGGAGGCAGCTCATCAATATCCTGCTGATGCCTTTCAAAATAATACACCAATACCTTACCAGGGGATTTGTCAGGGGGGGTGTTTACTGGGATTATTATGGGTTTGCAGAATACGTTTGTGCCCGACGGTAAAATCAGAATAACAGCATGCGGAAAAAGTTTGTCCTCAATCTTGCCTTTCTACTGTTCCTGAACCTGCTCATCAAGCCGTTCCACGTCCTTTTCATCGATGTGACCTGGCAGAATACGGTGCATGCTGAAAATTTCGGCCTTTACTTCGCGCTGCTCAACTTTTCCTTTGTGCTCAATATCATCCTTGATTTCGGCATCACCAACTTCAACAACGTAAACATTGCACAGAACAACCACCTCCTTACAAAACATTTTTCTTCCCTGGTTATTCTAAAGCTGCTGTTAGCAGTCGTATATATATTGCTGGCTTTTGTCATTGGGCTGATCATTCAATACGATTTCCGCCTCATGAAACTCATGCTCCTGCTCG
>WSXU01000142.1 GCA_009773455.1 Bacteroidota bacterium
CGCTATTCCGGTTTCTGTGCGTTCAAAAACGCCATCTTTTTCTTTTTTGATGTTCCCGTCCATGTATTTTACAAAAAGGTATTGAGATAATTTCTTCCAATCCTGTGTCATTCCGTTGGCCTGATTCACTGAATAATCAGTTAAGAATTGACGTGCTTCATTCTTTTTCCCGGCATTCCACAGATTTTGAGCCGCCATATCAACACTGGGTGTATAGGCTACAAATTTATCTTCCAGATTTTTCTGAACTTTCTGGACATCCGGAATCATGGCATCGTATCGGAGATAGGTAAAGTTGGAAACGACATTGAAAATCCAGAAAGCGGCTGTTTCAGAGTAATTGAGCATGTCGCCATTGCCAACTTTAAAGCATTCGGGTATTTCGGTAATTCCACAATACATGGGAGTATAGCAGGTGCTGTATGCGTCGTCAACACCAAACCAGATGATTCCTCCGATCGGATCGGGTAACCACGAACGTGACTGGGCTACAAATGAAAATCCGGTCTGTTGGGTTGAAATGGCCCGTTCGTTCACATAATTGGCCGAATCAACTTTAAAGGTGAGCGGTCTCCAGCGATAGGGCAGTTTAAACGGACCAGCGCCAACATCTTTGGTCATATCCATTGCGGTACCTTCATAATGATCGCGCATCATACCCATCACATCCTGAACGCTGAGTTTTTTATCAGGTTTTATCCACAGTGGCATCCGGTTCGATGGGAATTTATTTTCCCCGTCGTGTTTCACATTGCCCATTGCATATTCCTCGTATTGTTTCATTCCTGAATATACCTTGTTAAAACCGGCATAAACCCGGCCATCGCTGAAACGGGCGCCACTGAAATCAACCGGGGCATAAACATCAGAAAAACTGAAGTCTTTATTTTTTCCGTCGAACCAGCCTTTTTCGCGGGCAAAGGAAATTACATCTTTGGCAAACAGGCAGTTGGCCGGATCATTCATCGGGAAAGTAGTAATACGTGCCTGGTTGGCATGTCCGCTGATGTATCCGTCCGGAATGCGCTG
>WSXU01000143.1 GCA_009773455.1 Bacteroidota bacterium
ATTACTTATTACCTGCACACGGTCATCCCACTTATGGACCACCTGTGCATTGAATTCAACAGCTCCATCCCGGACCTTTACCTTATCACCAATTGACAAGGACTTTCGCCAGGACTTGAGCTGCTTTCCGGATCTGCTAAAGATTGACCAAATGCTCATGCTTCAGATAATTGAGGTTGATTAAATAGATCAGCTACCAGGTCGACAATGTTCTCTTCCACTTGCTCAGTGGATCCGGTGACTGTGGATGCAATCTCCCGCTTGGTTTGAATAATCCGGTAGATCTTCTCATCGATCGTATCCTGACCGAGGAAGTAGGTACAAGTGACAGAATCCAACTGACCAATCCGGTGGCACCGGTCCTCACACTGATCGCAGTCAGCAGCTGTCCAGGGTAATTCAACAAATGCTACCCGGGAGCTCGCAGTCAGGGTAAGCCCGACACCAGCGGCTTTGATGCTACAAATGATTAGTTTTTGATCAGGATTTTTCTGGAATGAATCAATAGCAAACTGCCTGGATGCTGCAGAGTCATCACCAGTAATGGTGACGGCTTCAGGGTATTGCTTATGAATGGCAGATATCACCTCTTTGAGGTGTGCGAAGATTACAAGCTTCTCCCCGGACTCAAGGATATCATCAACGAACTCATAGACGTCCTTGAGCTTACCCCGGGCAGAGATGTTTTTCAGGATCCCGATCATAACCATGATCTCTCCACGAAGAGCCCGGGCAATCTTCTCATCATCGGCATCCTTGTATTTGATCAGGTACTTAACCAGGCTGGCCTCAGCATCCATATATTCCTTCCTGGTCGAGATCTCGCACAACGCAACCTGCCGCATCTTTGCCGGCAGATCCTTCAGTACATCTTGTTTATCCCTCCGGTAAAAGCAGTTAAGGTTCAGCTTGAAATTCAACTCCTTTAGGTTGCTGGCTTCATTCGGACCGGAGCAGTACCTTTGGGTGAAAAGCTTATACCCACCGAAAGCCGGCATCTGGTCAATGATGCCCAACTGGCTGATCAG
>WSXU01000019.1 GCA_009773455.1 Bacteroidota bacterium
GGATCAGTGATCCGCAACCACTGGCATTGCTTTTTATGGTCAATCCGCTGTTGCCGCCATCCAGTGTCATGGTACCGCTGACGGTAAGTTTGCCGACGGGTTCGATGGTGATGCTCTTCACGTCGACATCGGTGGCTACAGCATCGTTGGTCGCATTGGTAATTATCACGGTGCTCAGCTCATCCGGCACCACACCCTCACTCCAGTTTGAAGCAACGGTCCAGTCAGTGGAGGTTTCACCCAACCAGTAATACCCGGGATCATCCCCCTGAATCCGCAGAAAAGGATATCCATCGTTGGTTGAGCCGTTCATGGCCCAAACCCCTGTGGAAGTTAAATCCCATCCTGCTTCGGTAAAGGTGGTAATCGTCTTCATCTCTGCAGTAGTTTTGCCTCCATCACCGATCATTCCGGTCTGGCCCGATGTTTCCTGGTCGTAGAAACTGTTGACATTAAAGCTCATACCTTCCATACGGCCTGCGAGTCCCCCGGTAAAGGCATAGGTAAGATCAACTCCATAATAATCAATATATCCTGTAGCAAAACAATTTTCAATGTTTGCACTGGCTGCAATTCCGGTTAAACCTCCCAGGCAATTGTAGTACAACTCGGGTGCTGCAACATTGCCCATTGCGTAGCAATTGGAGATTTTCTTACTGTTCGCGCCCACAAGACCGCCCAAATACTGATGTGAACTGGCAACCACCGTATTGTCAACATCACAGGATGAGTAGCATCTGGTCATTTCACTGTTGAGATTACCTACCAGCCCCCCGACATAGCCGGCTCCATAGCCGGTAACGGTTCCGGTGGAGTAGCAATTCTCTACCATGATTCCTGTTGGCTCCGTCCCGATACTTACTTTTCCTGCCAGAGCGCCAACATTATCCCCGCCTTGGATGGCTACATTCAGCAGGCCAAGATCCGAGACTTTCCCTGCATTTATACTGCTGAACAGACCCACATCTCCTCCGGCACTGATATTGATGGTCAGGTTGCTGATGGTGTGCCCCTGTCCATTGTAGACTCCCCTGAAATTTTCAATCGGGGTCCATCCTGTTCCGGTTGAAAAACCCGTCAGGTCAATGTCAGCAGTCTGGGAAAAGTAAACCGTTTCCATCATACTGTTATGATAACGAACGATGTTCAGGTCTGCTGCAGTACCAACCTGGTAAGGATCGCCTTCTACTCCGGTGCCATTGGCAAATGAAGTATAGGTACTAACATTGACCCCGTCGCTGTAATAGTTGTTGTTGTTAGAATAAAACCTGTAATCGTATTCGGTTGAAGCATTCAGACCCGTGTTGGTATATGTTGTGCCATTGCCGTTGTAGATTACCACACCATCACCCAGATTCTCAGAAACGCTGTAAGCAATTCCCTGAACAGGTTCAGTCCAGTCTTCCGACTTCCGTTTTCTGACAATCATAACACCATCATCTTCTGTGTTCTTTTCCCACTCCAGGTTGATCCGGGATGAAGGAAATGTCAGATCGTGAATGGCTGAGCAAAAGCCCGGCGGGTTAATGGCCTGAACAGTAAACGAAGCTTCTGTTGTAAAGAAATCATCCCCGTACCAGTCGTGCCAGCACTGAATTTTATATTTGACCTGTGTTCCCATTTCCCAGGGCCCTATAGCACTTCCTTCGTTTGAATACCTGGAATCATTCCCTGAAACGGCTCCACGACTGAAAAGGTCATATTGGGTTGTCGTCCAGTCATCAATGGTATAAACAAACTGGGCACCCAGACTCGGATCGTTCTGATACCAGAGCCAGATTTCTCCTTCGAGCCAGTCGCCGGCATAAATAACCGGTGGCGAAGTACTGACTGTCCAGGTGAGATTGGATGAAGATCTGACTTTATCTCCATACCATCCTCCATCGGCTTTAACGATACAGGAAAAGAGCATTACGCTGAATAGTAAAATAATTTTTTTCATAAAAATTGAATTATTTATTGAAACAGTTTTAATGGCTATGCTATACTATATTTCAGATTTGATAAATAGTAATAGTTGATTTTCACCGGATGTTAAACTTTTTTTATCAGAAACCGCGATTTTCTGAAAATCCGTGAAAATGGCCCCAAATTTCACCTCTGATATGCGGCATTGGTTGAATAATCAGTGGAGGTAATTTTTTTTTCAGGATCCTGACCTGACCATCTGAATAATTTTCCGGAAAAGTTGGTTCATGACTTACTTAGTGTTATTTTTACACCTTGAGATTCCGGAACAGAATTTATACGCAGGAATCTCTATTTTCTGACTTTTCTATTTTTCAATAGCAGTGATTGACGAAAATCCACAGAAATGAAAACCCCACTCCTACTGATCATTTCCATGTTTCTGATTCTTCCGGTTTTTGCGCAGCATCAGAAAAAAGCCGGCCCGGGACCTGACATCATCAAACCTGTCGGTGTAATACAAGGTCTTTCTGATGAAGAGCTGCTCGATGTGGTACAGCGCCAGACATTCCGTTATTTCTGGGATTTCGCCCATCCGGTAAGCGGGTTGGCGCGCGAACGAAGCAACGAAGCTTACGGATACGGAAACGAAGTTGTGACCACCGGCGGTACCGGCTTTGGCATCATGGCCACTGTGGTTGCCGTTGAACGTGGCTGGATTACCCGCGACAGCGCTGCCCGCCATCTGCTCAAAATGGTCAGATTCCTGTCGAAATCAGATTCATACCATGGGGTCTTCCCGCACTGGCTCAATGGTTCAACCGGGAAAACAATTCCATTCAGCCGGAAAGACGATGGCGCCGACCTGGTAGAATCGTCTTACCTGTTTCAGGGTCTTCTGACTGCCAGGCAATATTTTTCGCACGATAATCCGGAGGAATCGGAACTCAGAAACCGCATCAACTGGTTATGGAATGACATAGAATGGGACTGGTTTACCCGGGGCGGGCGGGAAGTCCTTTACTGGCACTGGAGCCCGAACAATGACTGGGCCATGAACTTCGCCGTAAGGGGATTTAATGAATGCCTGATCATGTATGTGCTGGCAGCCAGTGGAGAACGTCACCCGGTGAGTCCGGCAGTCTATCATAATGGCTGGGCACAAAGCAACTTCTTCAAAAACGGAAAAGAGTTTTACGGAATTAAACTGCCTCTGGGCTTTGATTATGGAGGCCCCCTGTTCTTTTCACATTATTCATTTCTCGGTCTGAACCCTAAAGGGCTGAAGGACAGGTATGCCGATTACTGGGAACAGAACCGTAACCACACGCTGATCAACCATGCACATTGAACTGCTGGGGACTCACCGCCAGCGACAACCACGAGGGCTACAATGCACATTCGCCCGACAATGACCTGGGTGTAATCTCACCTACCGCGGCGCTCTCAGCTTTTCCCTATACGCCTGAATTTTCGATGGCAGCCCTGAAGCATTTTTACTATAACCTCGGAGATAAAATCTGGAGTGAGTATGGTTTTGTGGATGCCTTCAACGAAAGTAAGGGCTGGTATGCAACATCGCACCTGGCCATTGATCAGGGGCCGATCATTGTCATGATAGAGAATTACCGTTCAGCCCTGTTATGGAACCTTTTTATGAGTTGCCCCGAAATACAGCAGGGACTCAGAAAACTTGACTTCAGCTCACCATATATGGACAACCAGAAGCAATAATTTCATCGGTATATGATCCTGAAATTCAAACAACGCCTGATCATCACAGCAGCTGTTCTGTGTTCAGTCAGCATGGCATCCAGTGCCCAGAATGAAAAAGGTGCCTTCTTTCCTGATTCCATTGCCCCCGTCGGAATCATCCGGGGGCTGTCGGATGCTGATCTGCTTGAAACCGTTCAGCGGCAGACATTCCGCTTTTTCTGGCATGGTGCACATCCGGTAAGCGGACTCGCTCTTGAAAGGAGTAATACCGTAAAAGCCGAGCATTACTGGGATTACATCAACGAAGCCTGGGACGAGCCCAACCTCAGCAAAACAGACTTCGGTCCCGATGCCTGCGCCATCGGAGGCACCGGATTCGGGATCATGGGCACCATTGTCGCGGTTGAAAGAGGCTGGATCGGAAGAGACACTGCCGTAGGGCGCCTGATTCAGATGGCTGATTTTCTGATAAATGCCGATTGCTATCATGGAATATACCCGCATTTTATGCATGGCAGAACGGGTAAAACCATTAAATTCGACCGCCTCGACGATGCTGCCGACCTGGTTGAAACCTCTTACCTGCTGATGGGTTTCCTGTGCGCCCGTGAGTACTTCAACAACGATACACAAAAAGAGAAATACCTCCGAAAACGGATTACCCAAATGTGGAATGCCTCCAACTGGAACTGGCATACCAATGGTGAAAATAAACTCTACTGGCACTGGAGTCCGAATAACGGTTTCGATATGAACTTCCCCATCTGGGGATGGAATGAATGCCTGATTACATACATTATGGCTGCGTCGAGTCCGTATCATTCAATCTCTAAATCTGTGTATGACGGAACCTGGGCAGGCAGCAGCGGATTTATAAACGGCAAATCCTATTACGAAATACGCTTACCCTTAGGCAAATATGATGCCGGAGGACCCCTGTTTTTTGAACATTACACCTTCACCGGGATTGATCCGAACGGGCTTGTTGATTCACTGGGAAATGATTATTTTGAACAATGCCGCAACCATACACTCATCAACAGGGCCTATTGTATTGATAACCCTAAAAAATACAAGGGATATGGCGAGAATTGCTGGGGACTCACTGCCGGTGACTCCTATAAGGGCTATGTAGCCCATTGCCCTGAGGTAGATCTGGGTGTGATCCAGCCAACAGCCGCCCTCTCATCCATGCCCTATACCCCGGAATACTCCATGCAGGCCCTCAGGCATTTCTATTACAGCCTCGGCGATAAAATCTGGAGCGATTACGGATTTACCGATGGTTTCAGCGAATCGCACAACTGGTATGCCCAAAGCCACCTTGCCATTGACCAGGGACCCATTGTAGTTATGATTGAAAACTACCGGAGCGGCCTGATCTGGAAACTTTTCATGCAGATACCGGATATTCAGAAAGGGTTGAAGAAACTTGGATTTTCAAACAGATATACAAAGAACTAAACGATTCACAGGAAATGAAATCAATGAACCGGAATCCGAAACGAGCTATAGCAGCAGCATTGCTGATGCTATGCACGCTTGCGGGATTTTCGGCAATTCCTGAGGATATCGGCCGTATCCTAAAATGGTACAAAACCGGAACCGGCCTGGAAGGAAAAACGGAAAGGGCCTTTTTCAACATACAGGTTTACAACAAACACATCATCAGGGTCAGGGTTTCGCAAAAGGAAACCATGAGCAATTTCTCGTACCTGCTCGATCCGGAGTACAAACCTCAGAAAACCGGATTCAGTGTTACCCTTGCCGGAAATAAACTGATTGTTTCGACAGACACCCTGACTGCCGAAATTGAAATGGAACCTTCATTCAGAATCATCTTTAAGGATGCCGGTGGTAATGTGATCAATGAAGATTCCGGGGGCAGGGGTTTTGGGTACAGTTTTAACGGCAACCGGACCAATCTGTACAAGAAACTGCAGCCGGGCGAACGTTTTACAGGCCTGGGAGAAGTCCTGGGTAACCTCGACAAACGCGGTTCGGCATTCACGCTCAACAATACCGACACCTACAAATACGGCGATCCGCGACTTCCGATGTACACCAATGTCCCGTTCTACATCGGTATTCACAGCAACCAGGTTTATGGCCTTTTTTATCACAACACCTACAAATCCTTCTTCAATTTTGGCGTTTCTACGCCTGATTTTGCCTCCATTACGGCCGATGGCGGTGATATCGACTACTTCTTTATTTACGATAACAGCATTGCCGGAATCCTCGAAAATTACACATTGCTCACAGGCAGAATGCCTTTGCCTCCGCTCTGGAGCCTTGGATATCACCAGAGCCGGTGCAGTTATTTTCCTCAGAACGAAGTACTTGATATAGCCGAAACATTCAGATCTAGGAAAATACCGGTAGACTGTATCGTTCTCGATGCCGATTACCTGTGGGAATATGAACCTTTCAGAATCAACCTGAAACGCTTTCCCGATATGCCGGGATTAACAGAAAAACTCAGCAAACTCGGCATTGAAGTGACGGCATCGGTGAATCCGGGAATCAAAATTGACAGCACCTATTTTGCACATCACGACGGACTGAAGAAGGATATTTTTGTGAAATACGCTGACGGCAGTCTTTACACTGCGGAGATTGCACCCAGCCTGAACAATTTTGTGGACTTCACCAACCCATCGGGCAGACAGTGGTGGGCCGACAACATGAAATTCCTTCCCGACAACGGCATACACGGTTACTGGAACGACATGAACGAACCTGCTGTCGGCGCTTCCTACCTTCCCGATAACCTGGTATTCGATTTTGACGGACACAAAGCCGATGCCCTCCAGGCCAAGAATGTTTACGGGATGCTGATGGCCCGTTCATCCTATGAATCAGCCCTGAAATACGGAAAAGGCAGACGCCCGTTTATACTTACGAGAAGCGGTTTTGCCGGGGTTCAGCGCTATGCTGCAGTCTGGACGGGCGACAACACAGCCAGCGATGAGTATATCCCCGGCGGGGCTTTGCTCAACACCCAGATGGGGCTCTCCGGAATTCCTTTTACAGGTGATGATATCGGAGGTTACATCGGGACCACATCAAAGGAATTGTTCATACGATGGATTGAAACAGGTGTTTTCCAACCTTTTGTCCGCAACCACAAAGAATCCTATGCTGCAGCCAATGAGCCCTGGGCTTATGGTGCTGAGGCCGAGGCCATAGCCCGCGAATTCATCGGGTTTCGCTATAAGCTGCTGCCTTATATTTATTCAACATTCTACGAGACCTGCAACACCGGAATGCCGGTTGTAAGAAGCCTTTGTATTGACCATCCGTTTAATGCCCGGGTATACAACCTTCAATACCAGTATCAGTTTATGCTGGGTGAGGCAATGATGATCGTGCCGGTAACCACAAAGGAAGAAACCAGGCAAGTCTATCTGCCGCCCGGGCTCTGGTACGATGTATACAACGATCATACTTTTACCGGAGACACTGAAATCAGCGTTAAATGCCCCCTTTACAGAATTCCTGTTTTTATTAAGGCTTCATCGGTCCTGCCGGTGCAAAGCCTTGTTCAGACCACGGCAGAACTGCCAGCTGACACCCTGCAGGTACACATTTATAAAGGCACCGTAAACAATTCCTTTCTTCTGTATGAAGATGACGGCCTGACCTTTGATTATAAAGAGAATCATTTCAGGAAACAACAGATTGATTACCTGGCCGGTGAAAACGTCGTTTTGTTCAGGAAACCGGAAGGTAGCTTTCAATCCAGGTATAAGCACCTGCAGCTGATTCTGCATGGATTCGGAGATGAGGTCAACCGGGTTACCGTGAACGGATCTGATGAAAATCTTCAAATCTCTGAATCAGGTATGCTGGATCCACTGAAAGCGCTGGAGCCGGTTTACGAAACCACCTATTTCAGGCAAATAAGCTCAGGAAAGATCGTTCCGGAAGTAAAAATGGTATTTCTGGAAAATGAAGACAAAGAAATCAGGGTTGAACTGAATTAAAATAGAACGATGAAAAAACTGCTTTTTCTGCTGACAGGTATTTTCCTCCTTTCCGGAACAGAACAAGTGTTTTCACAACAAAACACTTACTGCAATCCGATGAACCTCGATTATGGCTACACCCCGATCCCTAACTTTTCGGAATGGGGAAAACACCGGGCGACAGCGGATCCTGTCATCACCTTGTACAAGGGCGATTACTATCTTTTTTCAACCAATCAGTGGGGCTATTGGTGGAGTCCGGACCTGAGTAACTGGAATTTCGTCGCACGCTCATTCCTGAAGCCATATCATAAGGTGTACGATGATCTGTGCGCCCCGGCAGTATGGGTGCAGGGTGATACACTGCTTGTTTTCGGATCTACCTATTCGTCTTCATTCCCGATCTGGATGAGTACCAATCCGAAGGCCAATGAGTGGAAAGAGGCCATCGACTCCCTTGAAATCGGGGGATGGGATCCCTCCTTTTTCACCGACGACGACGGAAAACTCTATATGTACAACGGCAGCAGCAATAATTTCCCGATATATGGCATTGAGCTGAACCGAAAAACCTTCAAGCCTTACGGAACCCGTAAAGAAATGTTGCTGCTGAATGAAAAACGCTATGGGTGGCACCGGTTCGGTGAGCATATGGACAATACTTTTCTCGATCCGTTCATCGAGGGTTCATGGATGAACAGGCACAACGGCAGATATTACCTTCAGTATGGTGCTCCGGGAACTGAATTCAGCGGCTATGCCGATGGTGTGGCTGTGAGTGACAGCCCACTGGGTAATTTCACACATCAGCCCCTTCCCTTCTCCTATAAACCCGGGGGATTTGCCCGAGGAGCAGGCCATGGCGCTACTTTTGCCGATAATTATGGTAATTACTGGCATGTGAGTACCATCGCCATATCGGTGAAAAACAATTTTGAACGCCGCCTCGGATTGTGGCCGGCCGGCTTTGATGAGGATGGTATGATGTACTGCAACACCACTTTTGGCGATTACCCGCATTATCTGCCCAAAGGCAAGGCAAACCACCTGGAAAGCCGATTCACCGGCTGGATGCTGCTGAATTACAACAAGCCGGTAAGCGTTTCGTCAACCTATGGCGGGTTTTATCCAAACAATGCGGTGGACGAAGACATCAGAACCTATTGGTCTGCTGCCACTTCCGGAAAAAATGAGTGGATCATCAGTGACCTTGGAGCCCTGTCAACAGTTAACGCCGTTCAAATCAATTACGCCGACCAGGATGCTGAGTTTCTGGGTAAAAGTTCTGGTGTTTTTCATCAGTACAGGATCTGGAGTTCCACCGATGGTAAGAAATGGCAGCTGATTGTTGACAAAAGCAGGAATGATAAGGATGTGCCGCACGATTATGCCGAACTTCGCAATCCTGTGGAATGCCGGTTTATCAAACTTGAAAACATCCATATGCCCACCGGGAAATTTGCCCTCAGCGGCCTGAGGGTTTTCGGCAAAGGTCATGGAAGCAAACCGGAGAAGGTGAAAGAGCTGATTGTTCTCCGTACCGAAAATGACAAAAGAAGCGCCTGGCTAAAATGGCCGGTGGTTGACAATGCGACCGGTTATAACATTTACCTTGGCACTGCACCGGACAAACTCTATAACTGCATCATGGTGCTGGGCCGGAATGAATACTGGCTGAAGACCATGGACAAGGATCTGCCTTTCTATTTCACCATAGAAGCCTTCAATGAAAATGGAATCTCTGAAAGAACACAAATCATCAAATCAGAATAAACAGCGTATATGAAAAAAATCAGTATCCTTATTTCAGCCGTCGTGGCTGTGAGCATCATGCAATTAAAGGCGCAGCCATTGCCTGATGAAATCAGAATGAACCAGTTTATCAAAGAACTGATGGCAAAAATGACACTGGAAGAGAAAATCGGACAGCTGAACCTGCCGGGTGCCGGTGACATTACGACCGGTCAGACAGCCAGTTCTGATATCGGTAAAAAGATCATTGAAGGCAGTGTCGGCGGACTCTTCAACATCAGCTCCGTTGCCAAAATCCGCGGTGTGCAGCAGGTTGCTGTTGAGAAAAGCCGGCTGAAGATTCCCCTGATCTTTGGAATGGATGTCATCCACGGCTATAAATCCGTGTTCCCGATTCCTCTGGGACTATCCTGCTCGTGGGACATGAACCTCATTGAACAGAGTGCCCGGATTGCAGCCCAGGAGGCCAGTGCCGACGGCATATGCTGGACTTTCTCACCAATGGTCGACATCAGTCGTGATCCGCGGTGGGGACGTATAGCTGAAGGAAGTGGTGAAGATCCTTACCTGGGCAGTGAAATTGCCAAAGCAATGGTGAGGGGTTATCAGGGCAAAGACCTTTCAGCCAACAACACCATCATGGCCTGTGTCAAGCATTATGCACTTTACGGTGCCCCGGATGCCGGCCGCGATTACAATACGGTTGACATGAGTCACCAGCGTATGTACAATGAATACTTTCCGCCTTACAAGGGTGCCATTGATGCCGGCTCAGGCAGTGTAATGGCTTCATTCAACGAAGTGGATGGTATCCCGGCAACGGCCAGCAAATGGCTTATGACTGAGGTTTTACGCAATCAGTGGGGCTTCAACGGCTTTATCGTTACCGATTATACCGGGATCAACGAAATGATTGATCATGGCATGGGCGACCTGAAAACCGTTTCGGCGCTGGCGCTGAAAGCGGGCATTGATATGGACATGGTGGGCGAAGGTTTTCTGACCACATTGAAACAATCGCTGGCTGAGGGTAAGATCACCATGGACCAGATTGACGCTGCCTGCCGCAGGATTCTGGAAGCAAAATACAAACTCGGTCTTTTTGAGGATCCCTACCGGTACTGTGATTTAAAACGCCCGGCAACTGAAGTATATACCGACGCCAACCGAATGCAGGCCCGCAAAACAGCCGCTCATAGTTTTGTCTTACTTAAGAATGAAGGCAACATCCTTCCTCTGAAAAAAAATGCCAGGATCGCCCTGGTGGGACCGCTGGCCGACAACCGGCTGAACATGTGCGGAACGTGGACGGTAGCCGGTGATTTTGAAAAAGCCATTTCAGTAAAGGATGGCATTGGTATGGTGACAGCAAAACCTGAATTGATTACTTATGCCAAAGGGTCCAATATCGTTGCTGATTCTGCACTGGAAGCCAGAATCGGAATGTTTGGCAAAGCAACCGGCTGGGACAGCAGACCTGCTGAGATTGTGATCGCAGAAGCGGTAAAGGCATCACAGAATGCCGATGTTATCGTTGCTGTGATGGGCGAAGCAGCTGAATCGAGCGGAGAAAGCTCAAGCATGTCCGACATTGAACTACCTGAAAACCAGCGCAATTTGCTAAAGGCACTGCTTAAGACCGGAAAACCAGTCGTTATGGTTCTCTTTGCCGGAAGACCTATGGCCATCAAATGGGAGCATGAAAATGTGCCGGCCATCCTGAATGTGTGGTTCGGCGGAAGTGAAGCCGGTGCTGCTGTAGCCGATGTACTTTTTGGTGATGTTGTCCCGTCAGGAAAACTAACCACTACGTTTCCTCAGAATATCGGGCAGGTTCCCCTGTATTACAATCATAAAAATACCGGCAGGCCGCTTCCCGAAGGACAATGGTTTACCAAATTCCGCTCCAACTACCTGGATGTCTCCAATGAAGCCCTCTACCCTTTCGGCTATGGACTCAGCTATACCGGTTTTACATACAGTGATCTTGTCCTGAGCAGTAAAACGATGAAACCGGATGGTAAAATAGATATAACTGTTAGGGTGACCAATACCGGAAATTTCGATGGCGAAGAAGTCGTTCAGCTTTATATCCGCGATATGGTTGGAACTACCACCAGACCAGTAAAAGAGTTAAAGGATTTCACCAAGGTGCTCATTAAAAAAGGCGAAACAAGGAACATCACATTCACCATCGACATTGAAGACCTGAAATTTTATAATTATGATCTTCAGCATGTTGCTGAAGCCGGTGATTTTAAGGTCTTTGTGGGAGGAAATTCAAGGGATGTCAAGTCAGCCGATTTTGTGTTGACAGAATAAAAGTTTCCTGATGGTCTTCAAATACCTGCAACCTGAACATTGCAGGTATTTTTTTTGATAATTAATTCTGAAAATAAATTTTTAAAATAAAAAATGTACCTTTATTGCTTACGGTAAGAAAAAAATACAGATTTTTTATAAACAGTTTATTATCTGCCCTTTATAAACCAAATCAGTAATGAAAAAAATCAGGCTAGAATATAAATTTACAGCCATATACCTGATCATGGGTTTTTTATGGATATTATTCTCCGACAGCTTTCTGAATTCTATTATTTCTGAACAGGACTATCTCACCAGGGTTCAAACATACAAAGGATGGTTTTACGTCAGTGTAACTGCACTGCTCTTCTATTTCTACCTAAGGAGACACCTGGTCAGGCAGCGACAGGCCGAGAAAAAAGCGATTGAAAGCGACAGGTTAAAAACCGCTTTTCTGCAGAATATCTCACATGAAATCCGCACACCGATGAACGGCATCATTGGTTTCACCTCTCTGCTCCATGACGACGGACTTGAAGAAGATCTGAAGAAGCAATACCTTGAAATCATCACCAGCAGTTCAAACCGCCTGCTTGATGTTGTGAATGAAATGCTTGATATCTCGCTGATAGAAACAGGAAACCTTAGAATTAACACGCACGAACTGGATATTAACAGGATGATGGATGAATCTTACGGGTCCTTTCTTCCACAACTGAATCCGAAGGTAACCCTGTCCTGTTCAAAAGGTCTGGACAATAACCAGAGCATCATAGTTACAGATGGAGTCAAAGTCAGACAGGTCCTTAATAATCTGTTGAGCAATTCAGTGAAGTTTACTGAAAAGGGAGAAATAAAATTCGGGTATTCCCTGAACAACAACCATCTGGATTTCTTTGTTGAAGACACCGGGATCGGCATCCCCAAAGAATATCATGATAAAATTTTCGACCGTTTCCGGAAGGCTGAAATAGAACTGACAAAATTCTACGACGGTGTCGGACTAGGTCTTTCCATTTGCAAAGGAAACCTTGAATTGCTGAACGGAAACATCAGCGTTGATTCTGAATTCGGTAAAGGCTCAGTCTTCCGTTTCAGTATTCCCTATGTCAGGGCCGGGCAAAAAGAAAGCAAAAATGCCGGAGGCCCGGAACAATCTACCCTGAAAGCCCTCCCTGGGCTGGTAATACTGGTTGCCGAAGATGAAATGACCAACTTCCGGTATATCAAAGAATTGCTTGAAGGAACAGATATTGAAATTCTTCATGCATCCAATGGCCGGTCAGCTGTGGAAATCTGTGAAAGCCGTCACGACATTGGTCTGGTGTTAATGGACATAAAGATGCCCGTTATGGATGGATATGAGGCAACACTTAAAATCCATATCCTGAGACCCGGACTACCTGTGATTGCCCAGACTGCCTATGCTATGCCTGAAGAGAGGGAAAAAGCTTTGAAAGCCGGGTTTGCCGGATATATTTCCAAACCATTTAAAAAAGATCAGTTGCTTGGCATAATCAGCAAAAACGTGTGAGCTTCTGAAATTTATTTTAACCACCACCTAAACCTGAATCTTTGCCCGCAGCCTGATCAGGTATACCGATTGTAAAACAAAGGAATACAATATAAAATTTCCTGCAATTGAACGTGAGTGTGAAAATACAGGTACCCTCCCAAACAAAACTATATTGGCAGAAGAAGCAAAAGAGGTTTATCAGTTCTATCTTCCCGGGGGTAACCAGGGAAACAAATCTCAATGAGCATAAAAATGCTGTTTTGTTATTGGAATGTGACTCTGAAACAGAGGCTGTCGGTTTACCTGAAACGTTGCCTCTTGTCAAATCTGGCTATACCCGTTTTTAACTGATGCAGTTATTACCCTTTTCGGGATATGAAAGGCTTTTCATTAATGTGCCTAAATATCAGTGAATTGGTCCCGGCCACGGGCAAGACAACCAAAAAGCCATTTTCATTTTGCAAAGCAGAAATACTCAGAGCAGGACAAAACTTTAAAGCTGAAGTACAGCAGTTATAATAATCTCCTGTTATCAGCATGCCTGATTTTTCACCCCCGGTGAAAATTAAATCCGAAGCCCAGGCAACCCATGGGATTTTTTTTGTCTTAATTAATAAAAATATATCCCAATGATATTACATTTGTCTTTGAATAATATTTCATTTTTTCTGTAGAAACCTAACATTAAAGAACATGAATCACCGGTTTTTCCTCATTTTTCTTGTGTCAGTTTTTTCTTCTCTTTTAACCAGAGCCGAGTGGGTTCCCTTTTCAAAGGACAGGACAAAAGCCACTCCTCCAACTGTAACTTTACTCAGCAGTGATGAAAAAAGTACGGTATTCAGGGTCGATCTGTCAGGATTTGATCTGAAGGAAATAAATTCAGAAGGCAAATCCTATCAGTTGGTAGATCTGCTTTCCGAATCACATACCACAATACCAGGCAGTCCCATGATACCCTACCTGGCGCAGATTCTTGCAGTACCTGATCAGGCTGGTATAACTGCGGAAATTATAGAAACGGGCAAAACACTTACATTCAGGAGCATGCACCTTGCTCCCGCCCAACAAAGTCAGTGGGAAGGACAGACCCTGAGATCACAGGGTGAGAATCCGGAAGCCTATAGTTCAGACACCCCATTCCCTGGCAGCAGTGTAATGGTAGACCCTCCCACCATTTTCCGTGATTTCAGGATCGCCCGTGTTTCAGTTTACCCTGTCACTTATATCGCCTCAAAAAATGAATTGCAGATTGCATCTTCTTTGACAATCCGCGTCAGTTATGGCAAAGGACCTGTTGTCAATCCCAAAAACACACCAAGGAAAAAAATTGCCCCTTCATTTGGTAAGATATACAGAAGTTCCATTCTCAATTATCAGGAGATGCTGAACACCTATTACAGGGGCGTTGAAGATGGTCGTGACGTGATTCTTTGTATCACACCCGATGGTTTTTATGACAGTTTTCAGTCATATGCAACCTGGAAAAGGCAAACAGGCTCAGATGTACACATCACAAAGTTCAGCGACATCGGGGCCAATGCAAACAATCCTGTTCCCATCAAGAATCATATCACCGATGCCTACATCAACTGGGAATATCCCCCGACTTATGTGCTGATGATCGGCGATGACGGAAAATTTCCTAAAAAGATAGCGACATTCCCCGATTATTCTTTTCCGTGGGAAGAGTATTTTGTAACGGTTGACGGCGTTGACTTTTTGCCCGATATTATGGTTGGCCGGTTTACCAATGAGACAGATTTCACGCTGCAGGTTATGGTCAACAAATTCAAACTTTACGAAAAGACTCCCTATGTGACTGATCCTGCCTGGTTTAAAAAGGGTGTATGCTGTTCAAACAATGCTTATATCTCCCAGGTGAATACAAAACGGTTTACCTACAACATCATGATGAACGATGGTGGATTTACGAGTGTGGATACGCTGATGAGTGACGGAGACCCATGGACCGGGCAGGAATGTACCGTTGATCTCGAGGATGTGACTTCTGCCATCAACAATGGAAGAAGCTATCTGAATTATCGTGGGGAGGGATGGGACAGTGGTTGGTCAGCCTCCTGCTACAGCTTTCAGGTTCAGGATGTCAGCGGCCTTACCAACGGGCAAATGATGCCTTTCGTTACCAGTATCGGTTGTGGCGTGGCCATGTTCGACACCTGGAATGGAAATTGTTTTGGAGAAGAGTGGATTGAGATGGGATCATTGACCAATCCAAAGGGCGCTGCCTGTTTTATCGGACCTACATCAAATACACATACCGCTTACAATAACAGCATTGACAGAGGCATATATGTCGGTATGTTCCGCGAAGGAATGGATACTCCGGGACAGGCAATGATGCGTGGGAAGCTTTATCTGTACAACAGCTGGGGTGTAAATGATCCCTGGGTTGAATACCACTATAAAATATACTGTGTTCTCGGCGACCCGAGCATACATATCTGGAAAGATGTTCCGCTTCAGGTAACCTGTAATTATCCGTCAACCATCAATGTTGGCGATAATCACATTGAAGTTTATGTAGAGCACCTTTCAACCGGCCAGCCTGTGAGCAATGCCGAGGTTTGCATCACTGGAGCCGAAGTTTTTGCTACCGGAATCTGTAACGAAAATGGCATTGCCACCATCGATTTTACTCCTGAAACCGTTGAAAATCTCACCATTACCATACGTGGCGGAAATGTTATCCCATTCCAGGGTGTGATCTCTGTTGTTCAACCCGCTGAATTGGTTATGCCTGAAAACGATCCGGTTGTGTATGACTTAAATGGCAACAATGACGGCCTTGTAAATCCAAACGAACAAGGCAGCCTTACCTATACGCTTAAAAACTGGGGATCCGGAACAGCAGCCAATGTTCAGGCGACCTTATCAACCACCGGTACTGAATTTGTTGAAATCATTACAACAAACCCGGTTGGGTTCGGTACCATCAATGCCGGAAGCACTGCTACCGGAAGCCCGTTCCTGTTTCTGGTCAATCCATCCTGCCCTGTCGGCCAGGTGGTCTCTTTTCAGCTTCATGTTACCAGTTCATCTTCATCCTGGGATTATTCATTTGATCTGAAAGTTTCCGGCTGTGATATAGGGATCAGGAATTATGTGATACATGATTTCAGTGCAGCCGAACCCAATTTCAGGCTGGATCCGGATGAAACTGTAGCGCTGGTTCTGGAGCTTGAAAATACCGGAGACGATAACGCTTCAGAAGTCACAGGAACCCTCACTACGGAGAATCCTTATGTTGAAATTATAGATTCGTTTGGTGAATTCGGCACCATAAGTATCAACGACACCTCAATGAATAAAATCAACTATTTCAAATTCAACCTGTCTCCATCGTGCCCTGCCGGATCAATCATCGATTTTCAGGTAATTTTTGAAACTACCGGTGGTTTATATCCTTATCAGACAGTGCGGACTTTATCAATTCCGGTTTCTTCGTTATTGCCTGCCGATTACACTGGACCTGATGCTTACGGCTATTATGCCTATTCAGGTGATGATTCATTTTATGATCAGACACCGGTATTCAACTGGATGGAAATCTCCGGGGTCGGAAATGTGATCAACACCGGAGGTGCCGGTGAATATACCAGGACGGTAAGCATTCCTTTCACCTTTAAATATTACGGAAACAACTTCAGCCAGGTAAGGGTAAGCACCGATGGGTGGATAGCCTTTGGCAGCGGCACCCAGACTACTTTTAACAACCAGGTACTTCCCAATGACGACAATGTAAACAACATGGTTGCCATTTTCTGGGATAACCTCTTCAATACCGATTATATTAACGGAAATATCCTGACATATAACGATCAGATCAATCATCGTTTTATCATCGAATGGGATGGTGTAACCATCAACTCGAACGGTAACAGCGAAGGATGGACCAAGTTCCAGGCCATTTTACTTGATCCGGCTTTCTACCCTACTGTTACCGGTGATGGTGAAATTCTGGTTCAGTACCTGGTAACGGATGATGTGCTGAGTATGACTGCGGGAATAGAGAATGCTGCACAGGACATCGGACTGCTCTATGTATGTAATACCGTCTATGACCCTTCAGCCTCTGAAATCAAACCAGGAACGGTCATTAAGTATACAACAAATCCACCGTTTGAAACCATTATTACTTCGGTGGATGGTTCCGGAAATCCGGGTTCAGTAAGCCTGCTTCAGCAGAACAAACCCAACCCTTTCCACTCCTCTACAATGATTGGTTATTCAACGCAAAAACCGGGTAATGTTACCCTGAAAATATTTGACATCAGGGGTGTTCTGGTGAAGACCCTTGTTAACGGTCATCAGGCTGCCGGACAGCACAACATCGTATGGGACGGAACCGACAACAAAGGCTCTTCAGCTGGCCCGGGAGTATATTTCTACCGGATTGATACCGATGAACATTCACAGACACTTAAAATGATACGGCTGAATTAAAATAAGCCTCTCTGTTATACGAACCGAGGAAATGTATAGTTCCTATATTCTGCTGGGTATTCTTGCCTTTATTGTTATTGCAGGAGTCTGGGAATATATCCGTCACCAGAAACGGATATATTCCATTCCCATACGGATTCATATTAACGGAACCAGGGGTAAGTCGAGCGTCACACGTCTGATCGGCGCCGGATTGCGGGCCGGTGGTATCAGCAATATAACCAAAGTCACCGGCACCTTTCCACGGCTTATCCTTGAGGATGGAACAGAAACCGCCATCTACAGGAAATCCGGCGCCAATATCATCGAGCAACTCTCCATCGTCAGATTTGCCTCGGAACGCAAAGTGCAGGCCCTGGTGATGGAATGTATGGCTTTGCAACCCATCTATCAGACCATCACGGAGCATAAAATGATTCATTCCACCATCGGAGTCATGACCAATGTCAGGCTTGACCACATAGATATCATGGGTCACACCCTGCCCGAGATTGCTGAAACCATGGGGAGGACCATTCCAAGGAATGAACACCTTTTTTCGTCTGAAAATGTGATCCCGGATATCCTGTCGGGGATTGCAAAAAAAAGAAACACCACTGCTCATTTTATTGACCCTGAAACAGTTTCAACAGAAGAGATGAAGGGATTCCGGTACATAGAACATCGCGAGAATGTTTCATTGGCGCTGGCCATCTGCCAGCACCTTGGTGTTGACCGGAAGGTTGCCCTCTGCGGAATGTATGAAGCAACACCGGATGCCGGTGTGTTGACAAAGCACAGGGTTGATGTTGCCGGGAAACAGGTTTTTTTCTATAATGTCTTTGCAGCCAATGATCCGGATTCTACCCTGCTGATATGGCAGAAAATCAGGAAAGAGGCCGGTATGGAGGGAACGAGAATCATTTTGCTGAATACCCGGCAGGACCGGCTCGACAGGGCCAGACAACTGGCTGATATGGTAGCAGGCAGGATAGCTGATGAAGCAGATTTTCTCGTATTAATGGGTCAATCGGGCGAAGTGGTGGAAAGTATGGTGGTCGGATACGGAATGCCGAAAAAGAAAATCATCAACCTGGGATATACTGAACCGGAGAATATATTTGAAGCGGTTTTATCCATCACCCAGAAAACCTCCACCATCTTTGCCATCGGGAATATGGGCGGAATGGGTGCTGCCACCGCTGAGTTTTTCGAACGTAAAAGCACACCGTTATGATTGAACTGGCCATTACACTGGGGTTGATCCTCAGCCTGCTCTCCTATGAAATATTCGGACTTGCCGCCGGGGGAATTGTTGTTCCGGGCTACATCGCCCTGCAGTTGTCACATCCCGACAGGTTTGCCGGCACACTGGGTGTGAGCCTTCTTGCCTATCTGATCATCAAGGTGCTGGGGCAATATACTTTTCTCTACGGACGCCGCCAGATGGTGCTGAGTTTACTGGTTGGCGGCCTGCTTGCCAATTTCTCCCGACAATTCCTTACAATAGACATTGCATCCACAACGCTTGAATTGCAAGCCGTCGGCTGGGTCATCCCCGGACTGCTGGCACACTGGTTTGCCAAACAGGGCATATTTAAAACGATCAGTGTGTTGTTTGTTTCATCGGTTATGGTGAGGTTCCTGATCATTCTGACATTTGCCGGAGCATTATTGCCCAAATAAATCAACCGTAATAACAATGCTGAATTACAGAGCAAAATCAAACATCGTACTGGGCTTTATTGCGCTGCTTTCCCTCTTTGCATTTATTGCCGTTGAGAACAGCAAAAGGGAAGTTAAAGAGGAATGGTACAGTGAAAAACTGGCAGCTGCAAAACTTTCGCAACAGGCAGCCATGTACCTGAAAGGATACAGACTTGAAGAAGGCGTTTTTATTGAGGAAGTGAATGATCCGAATCAGACAGCGCTGATAGGCCAGGAATACACTCAGATCACTACCGACAGGGGTTATATTGATGCAAAACTGTCGTCGCTCAACCCTAACCTGGCAGCTGTTATTGTCCAGTATCTGAAAGATGCAGGCCTGGAGGAAAACGATCAGGTTGCCGTCGCTTTTACCGGTTCGTTCCCTGCACTCAACATTTCTGTGATTGCTGCCATCGAAGTACTTAAACTCAGGCCAATCATCATTTCATCGGTCGGATCGTCAAATTATGGCGCCAACGACCCCTATTTCACCTGGCTTGATATGGAAACTGTGCTCTTCAATTCAGGTGTTTTTCATCACAAGTCGGTGGCGGCTTCCATAGGCGGAGGTTTTGACGAAGGTAGGGGGTTGAGTCCCGAAGGAAGGTCACTGATCATAGAAGCCATCAAACGCAATAAAGTTAACCTGATCAGTGAGGATCACCTTGAAAAAAGCATTGATAAACGAATGCTGATCTACAATAAAGAAAGTAAAGGCAGGCAGGTAAAAGCCTTTATAAATGTTGGCGGTGGAATTGCCAGTCTGGGACATACCGTGAATGCAGGTCTTATCCCTACCGGACTCAATATGGAGCTACCTTCTGTCAATTACCCTGTTAGGGGTGTGATTGTTCAGATGGGCCAAAGGAAGATACCTGTAATACAGTTGGTTAATATCAAGGAAATACTGGGCAGGTTCGGGTTGCCAAACAGCCCTGTACCCTTGCCGGAACCAGGAAATGGTGGCATTTTCGTCAGCATGAAGTATAATCTTGTGGTTACGGCCATCGCTGCTTTTATCCTGATACTCGTTGTTGTGCTGATATATATCGCAGAGAAAAAAGCTCATCGTCTGGGTTCTGATGTTGTGCATGGTGGGTTCACTCCCCCGGCAGAAAACAGGGATAATGACGGAATCATGGAGCTTTAGCGTATAATTAACTAAATTGCATGATCATTTCAACATCTGGAAATATTTCCAATCCGGTTATCCGGATAAAAAAATTCACCCATTTTACCGGATTTACCGGAAGCGACAAACATAATTATATGAAAAAATTTCATCTTCTGTTGATCGGATTACTTGTATTCTCCCAGGCACTTTCAGCACAGTCAGGTCCGAAACACAGATACCTTAAACCTTCCAATTCCAAAAACCCGGTATCGGTCATTATTGACGGAAAATCAAAGGATTACTATTTCCTGAGCTCAAAAGAACCTGCAGTAATCAGGTTAAACGGACCCGGAAAGCTCAGACTGCTTACACGTGGACAATTCGTGCCGGGGCAGGCAGGAAAAATGAAATACGAGATTACGTATACGGTTGACGGGGGTGCCCCGAAAACTTTCAGATCGGGCGATGTTGCCCGCTCAATCAATGCTGCCTATATCAACGGCACCATGGGAGTTCCGGCTCAACTGGCCGATTTCGAAATCATCCTGGGACCGGGACAACACAGCATAGAATTCAAACTGAATAAAAGCAAATCACCGGTTGCTGTACGTTATGCATTTACCCCGGTCAAGAACAGGAAGAAAGAATGGATTGCCATCCACCCGTTAAATTCACCGGAAACTGTTGAACTGTCCACAAAGGAGTCGCTGGTCACCTATTACCGTTTTACTCCCGAAAAACCCCTGAAAGTTGAACTGAATGGGCCGACAGAACTGCAGGTACTGACCCGGGCCGAATTTCAGTTTAAAATGAGAGGGACCATTCATTATAGGGTCCAGGTCAGGCTGGATGGCAAGGTGATCAATTCGTATCAGCTCAGCAGCAGACGCTCAGAAACGACTGAATACAAATCCGATAAATCGCTGGTTCCCGGAAAGGGAAATGAATTTGTAATTGCTATCCCCAGGGGGAAACATACCGTGGAATTCATCCCTATGGACAAAGATAAAAGCACCATTCTGGGCCGGGTAATGATTCCCGTAAAGGATGTCAGAATCAGGAAATAGCGCCTCTGACTGGTGATACCAAAATAAAGACTATGAAAAGCAGAAGAATTAACCTGTATTTACCGGTCATCACTTACAGCGCCGGATTGCTCTTTATGCTGTCTGTAGTTTCAGCAGGCAGTGTCAGTGCTCAGAAAAACGACAGGCAGAAACCTGTGTTCAATATCTCTGCAGGTCTCACTACCATGTACGACGATAATATCCTGAAGTATTCTGACAAGTATATTGAGCGGTTCCTGAACCGTGAGGATGAAGGCAGGTTTCATATCAGGACTTACGATGATGTGGTATTATCGCCGGAACTGGAGATGAGTGCTTCCTATCGTTTTATCCGGAAGCTGAACACCACTTTTACTGCAGGCTACAGGTTTACCTCGTATATTGTCAACAGCAACAAGAGCAGGAGTTACCTCAACCTGGGGCTGCGCCAGTATTTTACGAAGAAGGCAAGTGTTAAAATCTCCTGGGATTACATTCCGGATTTTTATGTCCGTCACTTCAGGGATGACGACTGGGTTGGTATTTACGGTTACACACCTGAAACCTTCAAACCTTTCTCCTTCACCAAGGAAAGTTACGGCGCTGAGTTAATGAATACTTTTTTTAAAAATACACGTGCGAAACTGATTTTCGAACATGCCTCCTATTACTATAATTCTCATTTTACCGAATATGACTGCAACAACAGTGCATGGGAATTAAATATCCGCCAGACCCTGATTAAAGGTCTGAAATTGGAGGCCGGTTACACCTTTACAACTTCAGATGCTAAAGGCAGCGATGAACCGGGAGAATCAAAGCAGAGTTCCGATGATTCTGATGGATCCTTTGAAGAAGATGCCTATCTGATCAGGGTTTTATGGGAACTGCCTGATTTTCAGAAACACAGACATACACTTGATGTCAAAACAGAGTTCAGCAACCGGTACTTTACATCTGAAAAAAGTGCCGTTCTGGATCCGCTTCATGCCGGGCGTGTTGATAAAAACCTGGGGCTGAACGTTACTTATTCCCTCGAGGTATCTAAAGCTGTCGGAATCGCCTTTTTCTACAACTGGTACAGCAGAAATGCCAGCTCCCTGGCGGAGGAAAACAGCTTGTTTGTCTCTGAAGAAAAGGACTATGGACAGAGCCAGATCGGTCTCTCGGTCAGTTATAATATGAAGTATTAAGATCTCTCAAAGTATTTTAACAGAAAACAATCAAGACCAGATATGAAAGCACATTCTTTCTTTTTACTGATGATCACCAGCCTTCTCCTTATGGCTGGTTGTGGAAAACCCAATGACCCTGAAACAATTGTGGTGCCTGAAAGCGACTATAAAGTCGTCAGAAAATTACCGACCCCCGGATATGCCCAGGATCTGGTTCTGGATGATTCAAAGCTGTATATCTCGCAAGGGGAAGGAGGATTGCTGATCGTTGATGTGGCTGATCCTGTGAATCCGGAAATAATCTCGCAGTTAACAGAGGATGTGAGAGGATATTCCACAAAAATCTGCCTGAAAGACTCGCTGGTTTACCTGGCTGCCGGATCGTTCGGTGTTACAGTCATCAATGTTAAAGATGTTTTGAACCCGGTGGTTACAGTATCCAACCTGAATATGAAACCGGCAAAAAACCTGCACGTTACCGGGAATTATCTTTACACGGCTGTGAGTGAGCAGGGAATAAAGATTGCTGAACTCAGCTATCCTGAGCAGCCCGACATCAGGGGGGCACTTTCCACGTCTGGCTATGCAACCGGATTAACCACCTCAGCCGACACTTCAAGGCTTTTTGTCGCCTGCGGTGAAATGGGACTTTCCATACTTGACATTGCTGACTTCCAGGACGGGTATCCCGAAACTGTCCCCTCTGGTTGGTGCGATACCCCCGGTTATGCCGAAGATGTGGTACTGGATGAAACACAATCGCTTGCTTTTGTTGCATCCGGTACAGCAGGACTGCAGATCATCGACTATGCTGATACCTCAAATGTGCATATCACAGGCAGCATTGTAACCGGTGGTTATGCCAAAGAGCTGCTCTACAGCGACCATAAGGTTTACATGACGGCAGAAAAAAGCGGATTGATCGTCATTGATGTGACTGATCCCTCAAATCCCGTCATTATCGGGACTGTAGATACTGAATTTGCCCTCGGCATCGCTATGGATAGCAGTTACATTTATATTGCCGATGAGGTCGAAGGCGTAATTGTTGTTTCAAAACCATAGAATTAAACTTTTCATATTAACTGGTGTAGAATGATTTCTTCCGGCATTTCCCAATCGCGTCTGATAAATCAGCGCATAGAAAATCCGGGATTCACTATACCAGCTGAAATTGTAAGTTATATGGGCGCCATGCAGGCCCAGGATTACAGCATGGCCAAAAGGGCTGTGGGATTGCGACTGAAAAGTGCCACTGATAAATCCGTGGAAGAAGCATACTGCCGTGGAGAGTTCCTGCGGACGCACCTGCTGAGACCTACCTGGCATTTTGTTGCCCCGGAAGATATACGATGGATGGTCAGACTTTCAGCGTCTCAGATAAAGATACAAATGCGATCCAGAGACCGGCAGCTGGAACTTACGGAAGCTGTGTTTACCAAAAGCAACCTCATCCTCGGGAAATTTCTTTCAGAAAAAGGAAACGCCACCAGGGATGAAATATCGGATGAACTCAACAAATCAGGCATAAAAACAGACGATTCCAGGCTTTCGCACCTGATGGTCCGTGCAGAACTGGAAGAAATCGTTTGCAGCGGCCCACTGAGGGGGAGAAAACAAACCTATGCCCTTATGGAAGAGCGGGTTAGCAGGCACAAAGACCTGAACCATGAAGAATCACTGGCGGATCTTGCCCTCAGGTATTTTACCAGCCATGGCCCGGCAACAGTGATGGATTTCTCCTGGTGGTCAGGGCTATCGCTTACAACTGCCAGACAGGCACTTGCTATGGTCAAACCACAGCTGATGAACGAAAATTCCGGAGCGGAAACCTGTTGGTTTAAGAATCCGGTAAACAATGACATGATGGCTGATCATTCAGTACATCTGCTTCCGGCCTTTGATGAGTATCTGATCAGTTACCGCGACCGGAATGCCGTAATTGGTATAGAAAACAGCAGGAAAGCCATTTCGTCAAACGGAATTTTCAAACCGTTGATTGTGGTAAACGGAAGAGTGGAAGGCATATGGAAACGTAACATAGTAAAAGATACAGTTTTCGTTGAACTGGCGTTGTTCAGACCTCAAAAGAAAACGACCATGAAAGCGATAGAATCTGCAGTATTGAAGTATGGCGACTTTCTTGAACTGAAATCCCGGTTATCCCCTGTAAATACAACATCTACGAAGTAAAACAATGCTTCTTTTTATATCCTGTAATGTACATCCCGGATTAGAAATCTGTGGATGATATCGTAGGATTTTTCAAAAACAGAGTAACTATATCAGAAGATTTCCGTCTATTATTATGATGAATTAAAGGAGTACCCTATTACAAAAAGTGCTTTAAAACCTTTCCATGTACAAAGATCTTTTCAGGCACAGCTTACGGGCCCTCAGCCGGCAGAAATCCTATGTATTGATCAATATCCTTGGTCTGGCAACCGGTATTGCCTGCAGTCTGATCATTGCCCTCTTCATCATTCATGAGCTCAGTTACGATGCGTATCATGTAAAAAAGGACCGGATTTTCAGGGTCATCCTCAACGGAAAGATCAGCGGGCAGGAAGTCAGGGTAACATCAACCTGTGCGCCACTCGGTCCGACCATGAAAGAAGAATTTCCGGAAGTGGAAAATTTCCTTCGCATCAACAACTGGGGCGAAACCATCATCAGAAATGAGGACAGGTTTTTTACCGAGGAGCACTTTATGGAAGCGGATTCCACCTTCTTCGATTTCTTTTCCATCCCGTTGATCCGTGGCTCGAAAGAGAATGTTCTGAATCAGAAGAGGGTTGTGGTGCTTTCTGAGACCACGGCAAAAAAGATCTTTGGCGACGCCGACCCGGTGAATAAAATGCTGAAAGTGGGTAATGATACCAGCCTGTACCGTGTAACCGGCGTATTTGCAGATATCCCCGGAACAACCCATTTCGAGGCCAACATGATCGGTTCGTTTATGACAAACCCAAGGGCTGCGGATGAAGAATGGCTCTCGAACAGCTTCAGTACCTATATCCTGCTTAAGCCCAAGGCCAACCTAGCTTCGGTTGATGCGAAATTCAACGGGTTGATTGTAAAATATGTCGGACCTCTGGTAACAAAATACCTGGGGCTCAGCCTGAAGGATTTTCTTGCCCAGGGTAATAAATACAGGATGTTTTTGCAGCCACTGAGTGCTGTTCACCTTGATCCTTCTATTCAGCAGGACCTGAAACCGGCTTCAGATCCGAGATACCTGTGGATATTCGGCAGTATCGCGCTACTGATCATCCTGATTGCCGCCATCAATTTCATGAACCTTTCGACTGCCCAGGCATCGCGAAGGGCCAAGGAAATCGGCATTAAGAAAGTCTCCGGTTCATCACGTGGTAACCTGATCAGCCAGTTTATCACTGAAACGGTGCTGCTATCCTTTATTTCACTGATGATAGCCATTATGATTACTGAAGTGACATTGCCATCATTCAATAAACTACTGGATACAGAACTAAGCATCGGGTATTTTACGCATTGGTATACCATTCCTGCACTTTTGCTGCTGACCCTTGTCGTAGGTTTTCTGGCCGGCAGCTATCCCGCATTCTATATGTCATCATTCAATCCCTATATGGTATTGAAAGGTAAACTCAGAAGCAGCCGTGCAAGTGTCAACCTGCGGAGTGCGCTTGTGGTGCTGCAGTTTTCAATTTCCATAGTTCTTATTGTCGGAACCCTGATCATGTTCAGGCAAATCAGCTTCATGCTCAGGAAAGATCTGGGGTTCAATAAGGAAAATGTATTGGTGATCCGCAGGGCGGAAGCCATCGGAAACCATATTGCAGATTTTAAGACTGCCCTGCTCAGTATACCCGGAGTATTGAAGGTTGCTGCATCAACAGCCGTTCCGAACCACAGCAACAACAATAACGGCTACATGATCAAGGACAGGCCCGACGAAACCTTCCTGATGCAAACCAACTGGGTCGATTATGATTACCTGGAAACCTACGGTCTTAAACTTGAATCGGGACGTTTTTTTGATAAAAACAATTCAACCGATGTCAGTGCCTGCATCATCAACCAGGAAGCCGTCAGGGATTTTTCCCTGATCAGGCCATTTGAAACCAGGATTATCCGGGGTGGAGATGACAATGAAGAACGGACCCTGGTTCCTGTAATCGGGATTGTAAAGGATTTTCATTTTGAATCGCTTCACAGCGAAATTGTACCCCATATAATGATGTTTAAAAGCGAAGATAATCAGTGGGGTTACTTCAGCGTCAGGCTTGCACCCTCTGCAGGTAAAGCCACTCTTTCAGAAATTGAAAAAACATGGGGATCGTTTACGGCTAATGATCCCATGCAATTCTTCTTTATGGATAAGGATGTGGAACAGATGTACCGGGCCGAAAGGCAGAATGCCAGCCTGTCCATTGTTTTCACCATCATGGCTATCCTGATTGCCAGCCTGGGATTGTATGGACTAACCGCATTCACCGTACAGCAGCGAACGCGCGAAATTGGTATCAGGAAGACTTTCGGGGCTTCGGTCAGCAGAATATGGTATCTTATTGCCAGGGAAATCATTATCCTTATCGTCATTTCCATGGTCATTGCCATACCCCTGGTTTATCTTGTAGCCGATAACTTTCTTAAAAACTACCATTACAGGATATCCATTGGAGCCATCGATTTTGTATCAGGATTTGCCATTGCCGTGGCCATTGCCATGGTTACCATCAGCTACAGGACCATCCGTGTTGCGCTGATCAATCCGGCCGTATCGCTCAGGTATGAGTAGCTGATGGCACTTTCATGCAGGGTCATGATCTATGTGAAAATCTACTCCTGTTGATTTGCTGCCGAAGGGATTAATTCTTACTTTCGTTCAGCGATAAGCCTGAATTTTTCGGTAGATTCCCACTTTATCAAAGCACAAAACAGGGCTAAACCTATGGACAGGATTGTACTTTCCATCTCAATTCAGCAGTAAGTAAAAATGTATATCCGATTATCTGTAATAAATATTAAAAAACAAGCCATTGAAACAGCACATTGCCCATATTGCGCTTCTGGTGGATGATTATGATCAGGCCATAGAATACTATACTTCAAAACTGAAATTCAGGTTATTGGAGGATACCCGCCTTAGTGAGTCAAAGCGCTGGGTGCTGGTTGGTCCGGAGGGAGACGGAAGTTGCAATCTCCTTTTGGCCAAAGCGGCCAACCAGGATCAAATAAACAGAATAGGCAATCAGGCCGGAGGCAGGGTTTTTCTCTTTTTGCACACCGATGATTTTGACCGTGATTATCTAAACCTCGTAAAAAACAACATCCGGATTGTACGGGAGCCCATGGTTGAGCCCTATGGCAAGGTGGCCGTTTTCGAAGATTTTTATGGCAACCTCTGGGACCTGGTCGGACCCTCTGAGGCTGATACTGAATGATCTGTAATCAGTACATTAATCCGGCCAGCTTGCTTTTAGGAATTTTCACCAACGAACGTTTCACCCTGCCGTGATGTCAGTTCACCATACATATCTGCTGATTCAACCTGAAACGTTTTTGAACCCAAAATGTCCGATATATATTTGCTTCATCTTTTTGCCCCGGTTCATGGTTGGTGTGAATTAAAGCAAAATGTTATTCCGGCTTTACGGGGAGGTTCTAAGCAAGCCTCCCCGGTGCTGTTTCCGGCTGGATAATATCTGATCCCTGATCAACATTATCATTCTTTCAATGACAAACACAATTCTACCCTTTTATCAACCCACAAATAAGGTGGTGGTTCGCTCGAACGGTTTTTATCAATACGATGCTGAAGGAAAGCAATATACTGATTTCGACTCCGGTGTATGGTGCGTTAACCTGGGGCACAGTCACCCCGGTGTATTGCGGGTGATGGAAGAACAAGCGAAAATTTCTGTCCATCACGGATATAGATTCAGGAATCTGCAATCAGAACTGCTATCTGAAAAACTGCTTGGTATACTTAATCTTAAGGGAGGGAAGAGTGTGTTTCTCAGCTCAGGTTCAGAGGCCGTGAACCTTTCAATTACACTGGCAAAGCACCTTACAGGAAGAAACAGGATTCTGAAGACCGATAATTCATACCTCAGTGCCTACGGGCATGGCCAGATTTCGGATCAGAATGCAGGACTGCTAACTGTAAAAATGAACGATATTGAAGCGCTATCGCAGATCGACTTCAGCGAATTTGCAGCCTATGTTTTTGAACCCGGAACATCGTTTGGTCTTATCCGTTTCCCTGATCCTGATTTTGTTGATCTGATTTCACGTAAAGCCAGGAAAGCCGGGTGTTTCCTGATCGCTGACGAAGTAACCACCGGATTCGGAAGGACCGGTAAATGGTTTGGTTATCAGCACTATAACATTCAACCGGACATGGTCGTTTGTGGAAAAGCCATGGGTAATGGTTATCCTGTAAGCAGCCTGAGCGTTTCGGCTGAAACGGCCCGTCAGTTTGAAAAAGCACATTTCCGCTATGCCCAATCGCATCAGAACGACCCGCTGGGATGTGCTGTCGCCCTGGAAGTAATCAGGATTTTCGAAGAATCCGGCATCATCCGGCATTGTAATGAAACCGGTAGCTATTTCCTTGAAGAACTGACCAGTCTGAAAAACAGGTTTCCCGGCAAAATAGACGATGTCAGGGCCAGAGGGCTTATGCTGGCAGCAGAACTGGCAGCGGACATCGATGGTGAATCCATCAGCAACCGCTTGTTCGATGATGGTTTTGTGGTCGGTTTTAAGCAAAATATTTTGCGTTTTATGCCACCCTTGACCATCAACAATAAAGAAATTGACCTGTTGGTTGGTGCCCTGGAAAGAAATCTCAATGCTTTATAGAAGTTCCTAATGATGAAAAAACACCTTTTAACCTTTTTGCTGGTGTCCTTAACCGGGATGTTGGTGGCACAACCTGTTCTGCAGTGGAAATATGCAACCAGGGGTCGGGTATATGCCAAACCGCTGATTCATGAAAACCGTCTTTATATTGGTAGTCTGGATTCGGTATTTTATGCTCTGGATAAATCAACGGGTTCAAAAATCTGGGAATTCCAGTCTGATGGTGCAATCGGTTCATCGGCCAGTATCAGTGGTAAACTCGTTCTATTCGGGAGTGCAGATGGCAACCTTTATGCACTTGATACAAACAGCGGCCAACCGGTATGGGTATTTTCGTCCGGGGGTGAGAAAATAAAGGATATCTGGGATTATTATCTTTCATCGCCTGTTGTTTCCAATGGGGTTGTTTACTGGGGAAGTGGCGATGGACATTTGTATGCCATAGATGCTGATAACGGGAAACTGAAATGGAAATACAAAACCGGCGGGATTGTCCACGCCGATCCCCTGGTCACAGACAGTGTTGTTTACATTGGCAGTTTTGATGGAATATTTTATGCCTTGTCCGCTGACAAAGGTGAAGAAATCTGGAAATTCAGAACCGTGGGAGATGCCTATTTCCCCGATGGCGAGATTCAGAAAGGGGCTATTATCGACAAGGAGGTTATCTACTTCGGGAGCCGCGATTACAATATTTATGCCCTTGATGCCAAAACCGGCCGGGGCAGGTGGAACATGAAAGAATACGGGAGCTGGATCATCGCTACCCCCCTATCCTGGAAAGGCAATCTGTATTTCGGAACATCAGATACCCATCGCTTCTATTGTTTAAGAAAATCAGACGGCAGGATAATCTGGTCAATACCACTGAACATGCGGGTTTATGGCAGTGCCGCGGCCCATGAAGACATCATCTGGTTCGGTTGTTTTAATGGAAAACTCTACGGGGTTAATTATGCAACCGGTAAAATCTTGTATGAATTTGCCACCGATGGGTGTAAAACCAATTATTCCTCAGTTTATCAGGAGAACAACGAATTCAGGAGTAACTTTGAACTCTATGGTAAAGATTATCTGGAATCAGAAAAAAAGATTCATTCGCTGGGGTCCATTCTATCAACACCAGTGATCGAAAACGACAGAATTTACTTCGGAAGTTCCGACGGTAAGGTATATGCCTTAAAACTAAAATAAGGCCGTTGCCCGGCTTAAAGTTTTACCCTGCAGACACTTTACGGTTCATGCATGATTTTCAGCCTCTCATCACGATGGAAATGCCTCCTGTCTGTTTTTTCTTTCCCCGAAAGGATTGTTGGCCTATTCTTGCACAAAATTTCAGTAATCATGAAAACGATCCTCTTCATTCTCCTTGCCATTCATGGACTTATTCATTTCCTGGGATTTACGAAGGCCTTTAACCTGGCTGAAGTAAGTCAGTTGAACCAACCCATTGGTAAAACAGCCGGAATATTCTGGCTTTCAGCCGGATTGCTGTTTCTTGCAGCTGCTTTAATGGTCATAATGAAGGTTGACTGGTGGTGGATCATCGGATTGACAGCCATTGTTATTTCCCAGTTGTTAATCGTTATGAACTGGCAGGATGCAAAATTCGGAACCATCGCCAATATTATTCTGCTTTTCATAGTCGTCGCAGGGTTTGGCAGCTGGAATTTCCACCGGTCGTTCACCCATGATACAGAGGATGGACTTTCAAGAACTGCCGGTTTGCCCATTGAACTAATCACAGAAAATGACATTCAGCATCTACCGGAACCGGTAAAACAATATCTCAGGTATACGGGTGTGCTAAACAGGGAAAAGGTAATTAATGCCAGGATAACTTTTGAAGGACAAATGCGTGGAAAAGGCAAAGATTGGATGAACATCAGGTCAACCCAATATAATTTCTACGATTCCCCTACCCGCCTGTTTTATATGACCGCTAAAATGAAAGGACTGACCGTTCCGGGTTACCATGCCTACAAAAATGGCCTGGCATCAATGAAAGTAAGTCTTTTCGGAATGTTTCCGGTAGTTGATGCGAAAGGAAAGGAGATGAACCAGGCGGAAACAGTAACCATTTTCAATGATATGTGCCTGATGACACCGGCCACGCTGATTGACAACCGTATCAGGTGGGAAGAGATCGATAGCCTTTCATCAAAAGCAATATTTACCTGCAGCGGAATTACCATATCTGCCATCCTGCACTTTAATGAAAAAGGGCAGCTCATCAATTTTATCTCTGATGACCGGTATGATAACTCCGACGGATCATACAGACAGTTCCGGTTTTCAACCCCGGTTCTTGAATACAGAAATATCAACGGCATCAATGTCTGCTCAAAAGCAGAAGTGGTATGGCATTACCCTGAAGGAGAATTTGTATACGGTAAATTCAACATGATGACCATCGGTTATAATGTCAGCGAAATGCTCTGAAACAAATGTTCTGCCTTACACTTATCCGGTAACATAGTTTGTTTCAGCTCAACAGGTTCATAAAGGGACTGAAATTTCAGGATAATATAAACTTCCCTGAAACTGATTTATGCTGAGCTATTTGACCAATCAATCCAGAAGAATAATTTTCTCTGTATCAAAATAATCATTGGTGGTGAGGGTCAGAAAACAAACGCCTGAATGTATTTTCTTTCTCAAAAGGTTTCCATTCAGCTGAATTTCATGAATCCCGGAAGGGAAATTCTGCCTTACCACCGGAATAACCTGTCGTCCTGTTGCATCAGTCACTGAAATCGTTACCTGACTGCTTTTTTGCAGGTTAATTCTAACAATCCCATTGGTGCTCAATGGATTGGGGGTTACAGATAAAATTCCAAAACCTCCGTCCTGATCTGACCCTTCCCCTGCCCTCCCGGGTATATCAGTCGTTGCATCGTCGGTTGCGACCAGGAGCCGGTTAGAGATTCCACCCAGTATATAACCGTTTTCAATTGCCTGAATAGAGGATACACCCCCGCTTGTCCCTGGGTTGATACCAGAAAAAGGAGATGCCCATGATGTCCAGGTCATCCCACCATCGGTTGATTCCTGGAATAGAAAATCTCCCGGATCAACAGCACCAATGCGGTTTCCTGTTCCTTTCGTCAACTTCCTGGCTCCGGTTTCAGAAACCCTGGTCCAATGCAGACCACCATCTCCGGTTCGGTAAATTCCAGCTTCTCCACCGGGAAGCGCAGCCAAACCATTGTTTTCATCAAGCCAGCACATATCAGTGATAAATCCGGTGATTCCTGAAGGTGTGACCAGATTCCATGATGATCCTCCATCCTGGGTTTTATAAATCCCTGAAACGCTGCCAGAGTAGTAAGAGACATAGCCATAATTTTCATCCGCAAAATCGACACAGGCCAGGTACAAACCATTGGCGGGCAATCCACCCTGCACTACCTGCCAGGTAACTCCCTGATCGGTGCTCTTGTATAGATTTCCTCCGCCACCGGAAGTAGTCGTGTATGCACCAAGAAAAAACCTGTCCTCAGCCGGGAAAGAGAAATTAACCAGGCGGTAATCAGCCGGAAGGCTGGCAATGCCCCAGGTGGTCCCACCATCGTGGGAATATCTCAAATCCTGGTAAGAACCCACAACACCATACTGATCACCGGAAAATTCAATATCAGTAACCCATCTTAATCCGGGCGTTTCCTGCGGAACATACCATGAGTTTCCATTGTCATCACTCCTGTAAAAGGTCCCATTGTTGGTTCCGGAATTGGGCTGGTTGTTCGCAAACAGTGTTCCGTCGGTACGTTTGCCGATGACTGTCACAGGGGCGACGGGAAAAACTGCCAGATTTTCAACACCATTGTTAACATTAACCCCTAAATCATCAGAATAAAGAATATCGCCTATCTCAGTTCCGAAGAAAATCCTGTTCCCGTTTTTAATCAGACAGGCAGATGCCGTTGAGTTCCGGTCGTAGAGCATCGACCAGTTCTGACCCGCATCCGTTGTTTCCCATAATTCTGAACCTTCACCAAAAGTTACTGACAACCAGTGTTGTTCATCCAGCACCAGGGTCCTGAACCTGTAATCGATGCCTGAAAATTGCTGAACAAGAACCCAGCTATCTCCACCATCTGTTGATTTCCAGTAACCGAAATCCTCCACCGCATAACCTGTATTATCGTTGACGAAATAGACTTCGCTTAATCCGAACATCGAAGTGTTTGCAACCTGACTCCAGGTGGTGCCTCCATCAAGGGTACGATGGAACAAACCGGATCCGACCTCATATGCTTCTTCAGCACTCTTCCATACATGGTGACGGGCATAGCCGGTTCCTCCCGGTCCCCGGTCTATCCAGGTAATCCCGTCATCGAAAGAAACCAGGACGGTTCCGTTCTGACCAGCTGCAGAGATTCCACCTCCGGGGATGGTGGTAAGGTCGTAGAGCCTGCCTGCACCGGGTACCGTCTGCTCACTCCAGCTGGCCCCTTCATCAGAGCTGCGCAGAATGGTACCCTGATCACCCGATACAATCAAAGAGCCCTGACTGCTGATCAGTATATCAAATAAATCGATGCAGGACCCGTTATTTTGCCGGCTGATTACCCAATTTTCGCCGGAATTGGTTGTTTCGAGAATGTTTCCACAACCTGTTACAGCCCATCCGGAAGCACCGTCCTTAAATGCAATGCCATAAACCGAATTTCCCTGCGGCGACGGATGCCCCCAGTGAAAAGAAAAGCCCTGGGCTTTCGGCTGAGAGCCATTGAATAAGAAAATAAAGAAACCTGTGAGGAAGGCAATTCTGGCAACAGTAACAGTTCTGTACATATTTATTTTATATCTAATTTACTATATATGTTAACGGTGATAAAGGAAGAAAGTTCAAAACAATAGGTTTTAGTTTTATTATCATCTGAAGGGTGCTAAGCCGGAATTCTGTTGTACAGTTTCAATCTTCAAAGGGCGAAATCATGTGAATCATCATTTCATCTGCCTGAATTTCTGATAGATATACTTATCGAAAATAAATGCCGATGCCTGACCAGATTCCCGGATTCCGGTTTGAAAAATGTCTGAAATAAGTTAGTTTTGATGTTTGGTAGTTGTAATGGAAATTGTAATTATAAAACATTCAAACATAGGACTCATATTTAAAAACATCCAATTCGGAATTCCTTATGAAATACCTGAGCTTAATTTTAACTGTATTTTCAATCTTATTCTCCGGAAAGATCGCATTATCGCAGGAAAACTTCAGATCCGGCTATATTATCACCAACAGCAACGACACCCTGCACGGATCTATACAATACAAGGGTGCCAGACAAACAGCATTGAAATGCACATTCAGGCCAGACAACTCCAATGAAATAACTGACTATTTACCCAGACAGATTTCCGGATATCGTTTTACTGAAGGGAAGTTCTTTGTTTCCAGAAGTGTTGTGCAAAACGGATTGCCGAACATGGTATTTCTTGAATTCCTGATTAAGGGGAAGGCAAATATCTATACTCTGAATGACAATGAGGGATCAAGAATGTTTATTGAAACGGAGAAAGACGGATTCCTTGAACTAACCGATCCTGAAAGAACAATTCATAGCGATAGCGGATATTATTATGCACCAAAGAAATATTACGGGAAACTTATCTATATGATGGGTGATTGTCCTCAAATCATTCCCAAAATCAATAAAGTGATTCTTCAGCCCAAGCCTATGATCAGACTTGCGAAGGATTATCATAACCTGGTTTGTCCGGATGAAGCCTGTACTGTTTTTGAAAGGAAGATAAAACCGGTTAAAGTTGGCATTTCGGTAAATGCCGGACCTGTCATAAAGCAGATCAGTCTCGGTGGATTGATTGAATCGGATAACAGGCCTGGTTATTCAGCGGGTGTTTCATTCAGGTTCAGCAACATCTTCTTCTCAGATGAAAGGTTTAGTCTGGAAACAGGAATAAGCCTGATAAAAAATAACACTTTCACATTCAGATCCGCAGAAAACAATACCCTGTCAGAGAAAGTGATATACCGGAATAAATCTTACTATATCAATAAATATGATGAATTCTATCTGTCGGATAACTACATCAAAGTAAAATCACTTGAAGTTGACACGAAATTAAATTTACTCTCCATCCCACTGACCATCAATTATACTTACCCTGGAAATAAACTCAGACCCGGAATTGGGCTTGGCGGGGTTTTTTCACTGATCACAGGTCAGAATGAAGATCTGAAATACGAATTATTTACAAACCGGTTCGGGAGGACCTTTCCGGTGAAACACATTGGATATGCGATAAATGCATCATTGAGATACAAAACCGGTCAAAAAAGCAGTCTTGGGTTTGATCTCAGGTATTTAATCGAAACCAGCTTTTATGATGCCAATGATATATACAGAAATGAAACCTTCACATTCATCGCACAGATCAAATACTACTTTTATTGGTAAGGAGTATACCTCTCTGATAAATCAAAAAAAGCACCTTCATCATTGATTTAAAAAGGGATTCACACCGTTTTGAACTACATTTGTAATTATGAAGCAAGCCTTTTTTCCATTTCTGCCAATTAAAATCTTCATCTCAACCAAAACAGCTGCCTGATATGATCCTGCAATCTTTCATCAAAAAACTGGCTTTCTTTTCCGGATTTGCAGTCTTACTGACGCTGGTAGCATGCGGTGATAAACCCGATGGCCCTGATCCTGTTCCGGAGAAATTTATCATTAAGGCTGCCGATCTCTCTTTCCTTCCCGAAATTGAAAATGCCGGTGTTGTTTTTTACAACCGGGGTGGTCAGGCTGAAGAGATGCTGAAAACATTGAAAGATGCGGGAATGAATACTGTTAGGATCAGGTTATGGAAAAATCCGGCTACACCACATTCCGGTTTTCCCGAAGTAAAGGCATTCTCTGCAAAAGTCAGGTCGATGGGAATGAAGGTCTGGCTTACCGTTCATTATTCCGACACCTGGGCAGACCCCGGAAGCCAGATAATCCCGGCCGCATGGGCTGGCCTGGGTTATTATACGGTAAAAGACAGCCTCTATGCTTATACTTCGACGATTGTCAAAGAAATAAATCCTGATTTCATTCAGATCGGGAATGAAATCAACCATGGTATGATGTGGCCGCAGGGAAACCTTAACTTCCTTTCCAATTTCAAAGGTCTGCTTGAATCGGGATCCAATGCAGTAAGGAACAACAGCTCAAACTGTAAAATCATCATCCATTACGCCGGGTTTGAAGAAGCCGCTGACTTTTACACTCAGATTGCAGGTGTTGATTATGACATCATCGGCCTTTCCTATTACCCGATGTGGCATGGCAAAAATCTTGGCCTTCTTGAAACAACCCTGGATTCACTGGGGCAGAGATTTGATAAAGAGGTTCTGATTGCTGAAACAGCCTACCCCTTCACCCTTGGCTGGAACGACTGGACCAACAATGTAGTCGGTCTTGAAGAGCACCTGGTGGATGGGTATCCCGCTACACCTGCAGGACAGAAAGCCTTTCTGAAGGAAATAAAAAAGATTTCAACAGCCGCGAAAAAGTCCGTAGGTTTCGCCTACTGGGGTGGTGAATGGGTTGCCTATAAGGGTACTCAGGCTACAGACGGCTCTTCCTATGAGAATCAGGCATTTTATGATTTTGAAAACAAAGCCCTGCCTGTGATCGATGCATACGGGGAGTATTGAATAATTTTCCTCATTTCTGATCTGAATACAGTATTAAATTATAAAACGGTGATTACATAACTGTTGTGATTCTATCAGATCTCATTCTGCCTTTTAGCGTGCCGATTTATATCTCAATGTATGTGATCATTTATCAGCTTTCCCAACGAAATCTGCCATGAAAATCTATTCAATTGCTTTTCTCGCGCTGATTTATCCCTTCACATTAACGGGTCAGGAGAAAAGTAAACCCCTGATTCATGAGTTTTCTGTTTCAATCAGCAATACCGATGTAAAAGACCGGAATACTTCTAACCTGACCGGAGCGGGTATCGGCTACCTGTGTTTTGCGAACAACCGGAAAAAAGTCAACTTTGGTATGGGCATCTCCCTGACGAATACCCGGCAACGTAAAAATGAAGTCTATGAAACATATCTAACAAGCTATCACCTTCTTCCGAACACTGTCATGCCGGTTTACAGCAACAATCTCTATGTCTGGTCAAAAGATGTCAACTACAGCATAAACAGTTTCACATTCCCTTTTTTGATCAGATATACAGCAGGTGAAAAATTCAGGGCCTTTGCCGAAGCAGGATGTTACATCGACATAAATTCATGCACCAGAAAGGGAACCATGATGATTAAAACTGATCGTTACAACCCGGAAGCGCCCTGGATTGGTTATAAATTCAGGGATAAAGGATGGATTACGATGATGAATTACGGCTATAGTGCCGGATTTGGGATTTTCTGTCCTGCAGGAAAAAATGAAATTATCGCAAAATTGCAGTTCAGGAAAGGTTTGGCCAACCTCGGAACATTCAACAATGATTTAAGAAATACTTACCTGCTTCTCTCCCTTGGCCTCAGGTTCAGCGCTGACAATTTCCTGTGGCTTTCGAAAGCAAGATAGAATTGTATGCAGGGTAAACCGGCTTTTCATCTCTCCGGATTGAGTATTTAAAACCTTTGATACAACATTCTGAAGGATGAAGGTGAGATACCTCTGCCTGACAGGAACATCCGGTTGAAATGGGTTGAACTTCGGAAGCCGGATTCCCAGCCGGCTTCTGAAATACTTTTCTCTGGATGGTCAATCAGTATGCGGCATGCAAGCGAAAGCCTGAGTTCATTCAGATATCCGTTAAAAGTCATCCCTGTGCTTTTTCTGAAAAAACGGCTGAAAGAAGTTTCAGTCATGCAGACCAGATCAGCCGCATCCTTCAGCCTGACATCCCCGGCAAGGTGCTGATTCAGAAATTGAAATACCTTGTCAATTCTTTCCTGGCTCTGCTTTTTCAGTGAAGGTGAATAGCCCAACGATGACAACAGGATAAAATTATCCGAATTACCCAGAAAATCAATAAGAGTCCAGAATCCGGTCAGCCAGGGCAAACCCTGTTGATCGCGAAGCAGCATCATTTGCCGCCCGGCTTCCTCAGCAACAGACTGACTGAATTTAATTCCCCTGGCCGACAGCGCAATCAGATTACGGATCTGATTAAATTCGGGGAAACTACCCGGCTTCATGTCAAAAACTTCGGACCTGAACTGCACAACCACAGCCTGGCAGGAGTCTGGAGTTGAACCGGCATGGTAAGAAGTCCAGGTATGAGGCAGGTTAGCGCCGACCAGCACCAGATCACCGGCAGTAAATGATTCTATGTGGTCGCCTACCATCCGCTCACCACTACCTTTCACTATGTATGTCAGTTCAATTTCCGGATGATAATGCCAGTAGAATTCAAATGACGGGCAGCTGATCCATAACTGGTTGTGAAGAATTCCGGCACCGATGTGCTCATAACTGGCTTTCACTATACACTACATTTTATACCACAAATATATACCATTACTTAGTATTCAGGACAAAATACGGTCATAATAGGATAAATGATGTAAACCCTGATCTGCCGACCTGGTTTATCTTTGAGGGGTCCATTCGTTTATTATGAAAAAGATACTAATACTCAATATGATGTTATTCTCACTGATCGCATCGGGTCAGCAGAAAGTAGAAAAATCGGGTCTTCCTCAGCAAAGCTTTAAAGTGTTCCTACCCGTTGAACAGGAATATCAATGGCTCCGGTTCGGTGAGATTAAACCGGCAGGATGGATCAGGGAGCAGATGGAAAGTGACCTGGATGGCTTTGTCGGTCACCTCGACGAACTTGTACCAGACCTGATGAACGATAAAATCTATGACGCTGACCGTTTAACGAAGCATCTGAAATCGAAAAACCTTGGTAATACCGGCCCGGAACTGGATCCACAATACCTCTGGTGGAACAGCGAAACCCAGTCAAACTGGTGGGATGGCTACATCCGGAACGCCATTCTGCTGAACAATTCAGGGCATCTGGAAAAAGTGCGAAAATACATTGAGTATTTACTTTCTACACAGGATGATGACGGTTATCTCGGAATCTATTCCCCTGAACTCAGGTACGCTTTTAATGATGAAAACGGCGAACTCTGGGCAAAAACCACAGCCCTCAGGGGTCTACTGGCCTGGTATGAATACACCGGGCAACCAGAAATCCTTGATGCCATTAAGCTTGCTGTTTCTGATGTAATGAAACATTATCCGGCCGATGCCTCCTCCCCTTTCAATTCGAAAAAACCCTTTGCAGGTGGCCTCACCCATGGACTGACATTTACCGATATACTCGACAGGCTATTCCAGATTACAGGAAATAAAGATTACCTAAACTATGCCTTGTTTCTTTACCGGGATTTTTCAGTTAACCTGCTGGCTGAAGATGCCCAATTGGGTAAGATTCTCGATCCGGCATACAGAAATAAGGAACATGGTGTTCACACCTATGAGCACCTCAGGCCTTTGACCATGGCCTGGATTGCTAGCGGAAACAATGAACTGAAAACGGCACTTGACATTTATCTGGGAAGGATCCGACAAAGCACAACCCCTTCCGGTGGCCCCATCGGCGATGAATGGGTTGGTGGTCGTCATGCGAATGCCACTGAAACGGGATACGAGTATTGCTCTCTTCAGGAATTGCTCGATGGTTACACCAGCCTGCTGCAGAAAACCGGAGATTCCCGTTACGGTGACCTGACGGAAAGACTATTCTTTAATGCCGCACAGGGAGCCCGACATCCTCATGAAAGCGCCATTGCTTATTGTAAGACTGACAACTCGTTTGCTATGACAGGAACAAAAAACGGGGAGCCAGCCGGCCAGGAAATTCAGACCCGTTATAAATACTCGCCGGCCCATCAGGATGTAGCCGTTTGCTGCGTTCCTAATGCAGGTCGTATAACGCCCTATTTTGTCAAATCCATGTGGCTGAAGGACAAAGAGGGCCTGGTCTCTTCATTACTAGGCCCATGCGAAGTTCAGACTGATTTCAAAGGAGTGAAGATTCATGTGAATGAAGTAACGGATTATCCTTTCGCCAATACAATTACCTACAATGTTAAGGCTGAAAAACCGGTGGCTTTTGTTTTGAAAATCAGAAAGCCGGAATGGACAAAAAGCGTAAAACTGAATTTCAATTATACTGAGAAAGATGGCTACCTGTGCATCTCAAGAACCTGGGAAGGAAATGAAAACGTGCAGCTTGAGCTGTTATCAGAGCCCGAAGTGCACAAAGATCAGAACGGAGAGAATTATTTCTCCTTCGGTGCCCTGCTGTTTGCACTGCCTGTTGAAAGCAGGGAAATAATTTTAAAGACCCATCCGGTTGGGGGATTTAAGGATCTCGGTTACGAACCTGTAAATCGGGTGAAGTACAGATTCCCGGCTTTGGAAAAGCCTGAAATTTCGATAAAGAAAAACGAATCTCCCATCAACAAATGGGATGTTACGGCATTGACAACGAGCCTGGTAAATGAAAGTACCGGCCTTCCGGAAAAATTAAATCTTCTCCCCTTGGGTGCAACGATTCTAAGGCAGGTAACGTTCAAAGAAGAAGTCATTACAGCCTCGGGAAAAATAAAACGGTTCCGGAATTTTCAGTCGGATTATGTAACTCCCAGGAACGTAGATGTATGGTTACCTGATGGTTACGATGCTACAAGAAAATACAGTGTATTATATATGCACGACGGTCAGATGCTTTTTGACAGTACTTCCAACTGGAATAAACAGGAATGGGGTGTGGATGAAACCATTGGAAGATTAGTCAGGGAAAATAAAATGAGAGAGTGTATTGTCGTTGGTATCTGGAATACCACAAAACGTCATGCTGAATATTTTCCTTCGAAGCCCTTTGAATCGATGAATCCGGAACAGAAAAGCCGCGTGAACAATGAACTTCAGAATCTGGGACGGACAACAGAAACATTCATTCCGGTTTCTGACCTATATCTGAAGTTCATAGTTACAGAATTGAAACCTTTCATCGACAGTGCATTTTCGACCATGAAAGAAAGGGAAAATACATTTATCGCGGGATCAAGCATGGGTGGATTGATTTCGATATATGCCATATGCGAATATCCCGGAGTTTTCGGTGGTGCAGCCTGCCTGAGCACGCACTGGCCGGGTGTTTTTTCCATGGAAAATAATCCTTGTCCCGATGCTTTCTTCAATTACCTGAAAGGCAACCTCCCCGACCCGGCAACACATCACATTTATTTTGATTATGGCGATCAGACCCTGGATGCCCTGTATCCGCCTTTGCAGAAAAAAGCTGACGATATCATGAGTTTAAGGGGCTATTCCTCAAAAAACTGGCTGACACGGTTTTTCCCCGGTGAGGATCATTCTGAGCGGGCATGGAAGCGAAGGTTTGAGATACCGGCCCTTTTTCTGATGGGGTTATAGTTCAACCGCTACGCGGTAGCTGCAGATACACCGGTTTTATCATAGTTTAACCGCTACGCGGTAAAACTATGATATCAGAAAATATAACCGGAACTATAGGTTATAAGTCATACATGATCAGAAGCCCGGCTATTAATTTCCAGACTAATTCAGGTAAAAGAAATATAAAATACCGCGTGCAGTTAAATAGTTGTACAAAAATGCATTAATATCACTTTTACCGCGTAGCGGTTAAACTATGTACCCACTTGTAAAGGCTTCTTTGTGTTCATAGCTTCCAAATATCACTTTTACCGCGTAGCGGTTAAACTATGTACCCACTTGTAAAGGCTTCTTTGTGTTCATAGCTTCCAAATTCACCAAAGCTATATCTTCGTAAGGCTTGAAGTTAACCGCAGGCTGAATTTTATCTATTAAGCCTGATTTTAGAATACCGCGTAGCGGTTAAATAGTTGTACAAAAATGCATTAATATCACTTTTACCGCGTAGCGGTTAAACTATATACCCTCTTGCCTTGAGCCAATATTTTTATTATATTAACAAGCACGGCTATTAATTTCCAGGCTAATTCAGGTAAAAGAAATATAAAATACCGCGTAGCGGTTAAATAGTTGTACAAAAATGCATTAATATCACTTTTACCGCGTAGCGGTTAAACTATGTACCCACTTGTAAAGGCTTCTTTGTGTTCATAGCTTCCACGTAGCGGTTAAACTATATATCCACTTGCTTTGAGCCAACATTTTTATTATATTAGCAACTATACTTATTGATTATTTATGCACTCATTTATATTACATTTATTTATATTTATTAATTATTCAATTATAATATAAGCTCATGAAACCAGGCACTTTCACTCAATTGTACACCCATCTTGTCTTTTCGCCCAGGCACAGAGAACGTCTGTTATTACCATCAATCAGGCCACAAATCTTCAGCTATATCAGTGGAATTGCGACAAACCTGGGTCACAAATCAATCATTATTAATGGATTCATCGACCATGTTCACATTCTGATCGGGCAAAATCCTAATATCTCACTCTCTGATACAGTAAAAGAGATAAAACGAAGTTCGTCCGTTTTTATTAATGAACACAGATTGACGCCCGGACATTTTGAGTGGCAATCAGGTTATGGAGCATTCTCATACTGCAAGTCACATCTTGACCGGATCTATAAGTATATTGAAAACCAGGAAGTTCATCATTCGACGAAGGATTTCAGGACCGAATATCTTGGATTGCTGAAGGAATATGATATTCCATTTGAAGACAGATATTTGTTTGAATTCTTTGATCCTGATTCAACCGCTATATAGTAAAATATAATATCCCGGATCACTAACCCCTGCTTGACCTGAATTTCATCCGGAGACAATTTTGATCACACAGGTCAGAATGCTTGTCAGGTAAAAGCGGGAAAACTCCATGTTCTTGACTTTCAACGATATTTGCATTTTTATTCGTCCTGTTTATGACATCGCTTTACTTAGTTTGCAGGCATGTTCACTTCGTAAGCTCAACCCACGTTGTAAAACAAAAGTGGGTGCATGGCGTTTATAATGAATGAATATTCATTTAACAACCCATGGCCCGAAAAAAAGACGAGCAAAAACGCATCTCAATTTTTGACGCAACACTTACCCTTGTGCTTCAGACAGGATTTACCGGCCTTAAAATGGCCGATGTTGCAAAAAAAGCAGGTGTGGCTACTGGAACCGTTTATAAATACTTTCCTTCAAAAGAAAGCCTGATCGACGATCTGTTTCTGCATCAGAAAGAAATCAAGCTTAGGGAAATGACCGATGGTTACCAGCCGGGTGAACCTTTTCTGGTATCCTTCAAACGAATGTGGACCAACTACTTCACAGGGTGTATCAATAATCCTGAAAGGATGATTTTCATCGAACAGTTTTACCGCTCACCTTACATCTCCGCTTCAACAAGAGAGAAAGCCGGAATCATGATACAACCCTCTGAAGACCTGATCAGAATGGCCATTCAACAGCAACTGATAAAGAATCTTCCTGTTTCCGTTCTGTTGAGCCAGCTTATGGGTGCTGCCAATGAAATCGCCCGTTTTCATATTGACTCAGGCCAGATCCCTTCAAAAATACAGATGGAACAATACTTCGAAATGAGCTGGAACAGCATCCGGAGATAAGAGATGGAAAGATGGAATGATGGAATATTGGGGAAATGGCAACACTTCTGACCGGCAGAAATTCATCTGACTTTACGAATATAATCCTCTCAGAGAGAGTTTGTTTACCAATATTCCACCATTCCATCAACGCAATTAGAAACTCAATTTTCATAAACTCAAAACTTCAAAAACATAATAAAAATGAACAATAATTCACCTAAAATAAAACAGACCATCCTGATCACCGGCGCTTCAAGTGGCATCGGCAAAGCAACAGCGTTGTTATTTGCCCAAAAAGGATGGAATGTAGCTGCCACCATGCGTGATCCCCTGAAAGAAAAAGATCTGCAGGGAATACCGGGAATAAAACTCTTTACGCTTGATGTAACCAGTCCCGATTCTGTAAATCTTGCCTTTGAGCGTATTGTCAGCGAATACGGCCACATCGATGTTCTCGTGAACAATGCCGGCTTCGGGGCCGATGGAGTTTTCGAAGCCATGGACGATGAATTTATCCGCAAACAATTTGAAACCAATGTATTCGGCTTGATGAGAATGACCCGCGAAGCCTTGAAACATATGAGACCAAACAAATCCGGCACAATCGTTCAGGTAGCCAGTGTAGGCGGTCGTGTCGCTTTTCCGCTGTTCAGCATCTATCATGCCTCCAAATGGGCAGTGGAAGGTTTCTCTGAGTCACTTCAGTTTGAAGCTGAACAATTCAACATCAGAATTAAAATCATTGAGCCGGGAGCCATAAAAACAGAATTCTACGGTCGCAGCAGGGCTTTTGTAAAGCCGGAAAAGACAACAGATTATGATTCTTTTGCTGCCAAAGTTGAGAAACTGAACAAGTCTGCAGGTGAAAAAGGCGCAAAAGCATCGGTTGTGGCCGACACCATCTATAAATCAGTCACCGATAATTCAAAAAAACTGCGTTACCCGGTCGCTTACCCTGCCAATATCCTTTTACCTTTGAAGCGTTTTCTGCCTGCTTCGTGGTATTATGGATTTGTCAGGAAAAACTATGGCATCTGATCATCTTTCAAATATCTTGTATTTCAGGTATTCAGGGTGACGGAAATTTCTGAGCCTTTCCTGATACGATTGAATATTCCGGGGTATGCATTTATTCGAAAACAAATTAAATAATACTGAAATACCAATCAGCTACCGATGATCAGCACAATCGGATTTGATGCCGACGATACCCTTTGGGTGAATGAGCCAAACTACAGACAAACAGAAGCAGAATTCTGCCGCATTCTTGAACCGTGGCTACCTGAACCGGAAGTATCAAAAGGGTTGTTTGCTACCGAAATGGCCAACCTGGAACTTTATGGCTACGGCGCCAAGGGTTTCATTCTCTCAATGATCGAAACTGCCATCAGGCTAAGTAACGGAACCATCAGCAATGAAAAACTGAACCACATCATCGGGTTGGGGAAAGAACTGCTTGACCGGGATGTTGAATTGCTCGATGGGGTAAAATCAGTCCTGGCCGGCCTGCAGGGTAAGTGCCGCCTGATCCTTGCCACCAAAGGCGACCTGCTCGATCAGGAACGGAAACTCAGGAAATCCGGTCTTGAAGGCTACTTCCACCACATCGAAATTATGAGCGACAAGACGGAAAACAATTACAAGAAGCTGTTGGCCCACCTTGAAATACAGCCTGAAGAATTTCTGATGGTCGGCAATTCGCTGAAGTCGGACATTCTTCCGGTACTGAACCTTGGAGGGTATGGCGTTTATGTACCCTACCACACCACATGGCAGCATGAACATATTGAACATTTGCCCGATAATCCTAACTTTGCAGAGATTCCCGGAATAAAACACCTCCCCGGGCTGCTCGAGAAATATGAAATCGGTCATTGATCTTCAAACCTGGAACAGGAAGGAGCACTTTGAATTTTTCAATGGCTTTGATGAGCCATTTTTCGGGATTGTGACTGAAGTTGAATGTTCAAATTCTCTTTCATGGTGCCGTGAGAACCGGATTTCTTTCTTTCATTTTTACCTGTTTCAGTCGCTAAGGGCTGCCAACGGGGTTGAAGAATTCAGGCACCGGATCGAAGAAGGACTCCCTGTGAGTTACGATGTGATCCATGCCTCGCCCACCATCAGCCGGCCTGATCATACGTTCGGCTTCTCATTTATGCCTTTCACAGATAATTTACAGGATTTTATCAGATCCGCCAAAGCTGAAACAGAAGCTGTAGCATCGTGCCCAGGGATCCGGATCAATCATAACACCTGCCGGAACGATGTTATACATTATTCTGTTTTGCCCTGGATAAAGTTTACCGGACTTGCGCACGCCAGGCATTTTGCGATCCGCGACAGCGTCCCTAAGTTCACATTCGGCCGGTATTATGAAACATCCGGAAAAATAATGATGCCCGTTTCGGTGAATGCCCATCACGGCCTGATGGATGCCTGGCATGTTTCAGCGTTTCTGAATCATTTCGAAACCTTGATGATCAATCCAGGGAATTGAAAAAAATCCGGTCTAAAATTCTGACTTCCGTCCTTGGTTCAGAAATATCTTTTCTGTAATTTCGTCATATTGTCTTTATTGATCCACAGTTAAATCCGGACTTTTCTGCTGATTTTCCGGTGCGCCCCTGCTGTTCAACCCCACTTTTATCCATTTCAATATTTAAAACTAAGGCTTCATCAAATGAATGTTTTATCTATTAAAAATACTGCCATACATTTACCAGTCTGAATTAAAAAGAAAACAAAAATGCCGGTAACGGTTTGGTCCGGACCGGGTGTCAACAATTGAAGAAACAATCAGATGGATCCATTAAATGTCTGCCTGCAAACCCTTGGACTCTGCAAATCATACAATAACCAAATGGTTGTCGATAACCTGTCGGTGGAGATCAGGGAAGGTGAAATCTTTGGGTTATTGGGGCCGAATGGTGCCGGAAAGACGACTTCCATCCGGATGATCACCGGCCTGCTTCAGCCCGATTCAGGTGAAGTCATGATCAACGGAAAACGGGCAACCGGGAACGACAACCGGCTGAATGTTGGCCTTTGCCCCCAGGAATTGGTCTTGTGGAATAACCTCACCTGCAGGGAACAACTGATCTTCATCGCTGCCATGTATAACGTGAGAGGTCACGTAGCACATCACAGGGCAGATGAGCTGCTCGAAAGGATGCATCTTACCGAAAAGCGGAACAGACTGGCCAGGACACTATCAGGCGGAATGCAAAGGCGTCTGAATATCCTGATGGCTCTGATGCATGACCCGGGAATCATTATCCTGGATGAGCCCGAAGCCGGCCTGGACCCACAGAGCAGGGTGCTTGTGCGTGAATTCATCCTGTCGCTGTCAAAAATCAAAACCGTTGTTTTTACCACCCATAACATGGATGAGGCAGAGCGTGTATGCGACCGTATCGCCATCATTGATTCCGGGAAACTGCTGGTGACAGGTTCCCCCGATAACCTGAAGAAAACAATTGGCAAGGGAGATGTACTCGAGATCATGTTTTCGGGCAATGCCCCGGCTACCTCTGAATTGGCAGAACTTTCAGATGAGGTTAAAATTATAGATTCGGTGATGTACTTTAAATCACTGGCTGTCATCGACAAATTGCCTTCAATTATTGAAGGGCTGAAATCAAAGGATATTAAGATCAAGGGAATAAATCTCCGTGAAAACACGCTGGAGGATGTATTTATCTCATTAACAGGTAAAAAACTGAGGGACTAACTATGAGAATGCTGTCAGTTATAAAAAAAGCCCTCATCATGCAGGTGCGCGATTACTGGGCTTTGTTGCTTACCGTGAGTGCTGCACCTTTCTTTGTTTTCATATATTACGCAATGACAAGCGGGGGTTCAACAACCTATTCTGTTCATTGTTACTTTGAGGATCCGGTAAAAGCCGGAAACTATAAGGAGCAACTAATCAACAACCTGAAAGGCGTAACCTATAGCAATGGTAAAAATACACTCGATATCACTTTAACAGAAGATACCGTTGCTTCAAAGCAATTGATAAAGGATAGAAAGGCGGATGTTCTGCTTGTGATTCCTGAAGGTTTTTCCGACAGCCTGAAGTCGGGAACAGCCCCCGGGTTCCTGGTTTTCGGGGAAGCAAGCAATCCGAAATATTCCATAGGACTCATTTTTACCATCACCGGAATTGAGGCCCTTGTAAAACAATTCTCCGGAAAAAAACCTCTGTACACTTTCAGGGAAAAATTTATGGGAAATTCAGAGGCCAAAACAGAATTTGAGGTATACGTACCCGGTATTTTCGTTTTTTCCATCATTATGCTGATCCTCTCCGCATCACTTATATTTATCAGGGATGTGGAAGACCGCACCATGCTGAGGCTGAAAATCAGCCGGATGACCGTATTCGATTACCTGCTGGGCAATACCCTGGTTCAATGGGCGGTGGGCATCATCTCCTTTGCAATGACATACATACTTGCCATCATGCTGGGATTTACCAGCCAGGGTTCGGTCTGGCTGGTCCTGCTTGTGTGCTCGGTTACCATACTTTCAATCATCGCCATCAGTCTGATACTGGTTGCTTTCTGTAAGAGTGCAGGCATGGTTATGATTCTGGGTAACTTCCCTTTGTTCATTCTGATGTTTTTTTCAGGGGCAATGATACCGTTGCCGAGAAATGAAATCATTGCAGGATTTGCTCTGAACGATTTACTGCCACCCACACATGCTGTGGTCGCCCTGAATAAAATATTTACCTATGGCGCAGGGATTTCAGATATTTCTTATGAATTGGCCATGCTTCTGATACTGACCCTGGTTTACTTTGCCTGCGGTATTGTGCTTTTCAAAAAAAGCCACCTGGAAGCTGCCTGATTTGGAAATTTCAAACCGGGCAACAAGATGTAAACCAGTAATTTATCAAAAATTCAGCTTATAAAACCGCGATTCCAAAGATCCGAGAAAGCTGACTGGTTTCGGAACAGAAACTCCGTTAACATCCGTTTCGGTCACCTGTAAAGTTTTGCCTGTCAATCCATTGGAGAGTCTGAGAAAAGCCTTTTTGCCGTCCGTTTCGCGCAGATGGACAAGCAAAGCGTTTTTCCCTGAAGGTTTTGCACTGATCAATACGACATTCTCAGGCCAACCGCTGATAAAAGAACCGGCTTCATCGCTGATTCCCTGGCTGTTGCCTGCACCCGGAACAATCCTTGTCAGAAAAGGAACCCGGCATCCCCAGCCGAATCTGGTGGCAAATCCGTTTGACTCATCTTCAGATGAAGTAAGAAAATAGGTCCATGAATGACCTCCGCGTTGGTCGGCATTGAAATTTGTCGTCCAGTAATTGTTCATCGGCCATGAAAACAGGTGTGAGCTTTCCGGCATTGCCCCGGCTTTGAACCTGCCTGTGTTGATATTGCCAAATTGCATCAGGGGCATCTCACTGCAGCCAAGCACCACCTGGGAGCCTGCATTCCTGAGTGTTGTGAAGTTCTGAACGGTATACCAGTCACTGGAAGAACCTGGAATCTGATCTTTTCCCGTTTCAATGACCCCTCCCGGCAATTCGGTATAATGTTTTCCGCATGCCGGAGAGAATGGAAATGCAATATAAATACCTTCTGGTTCTGTTATGTTTTTCTTGACGATTGAAAAAGCAAGATCAATCCGCTTTTCATTGTTGAACAACCTGATTTCAATTGAATATCCCCTTGGCCCAACAGTGGTCTCCGTTTCACCATAAAATCTGACACTGTTCCAGACCTCCCCGGTCGAATAGTTGTCAAACCAGACAGAATCAGGCGACAACCGCCTGAAATTCCGGAGATATTTTGCTTCAAGTTGCTCCCGGTTACCCAGTTGCTCCAGTATAAATTCGCCCATTTTATAAGGGGAAGCAGGATCAATGAGTTCCTTTGACAACGCTTTATCAAACAAAGATACCATGGTTCCCTTCTCTTTATCCAGTTGCACCCTGTACCATTTGTTTTCCAGAACATTAAAGGGATTTCTGTCGGGCAGGGATACAGAGTCATCCTGAGGTCTGATGATGTATCTTCGAAATCCGAACGCAGGAATATCCTGCAGACAGACTGCCCAGTATGTTCCGTCAGACCTGTGCGACAAGGCCTGAACCGCCAACCGCTTTCCATCCCCGCTGAATATCCCGGGCACTTTTCCTCTGGGAATGATCTGATGATCAATATAAACGGTCGTCAGACCGGATCTTTCCCAATTGAGAGTATTGAAGACCAGAAAAGAAGGTTCTATACCACGGCTAAACCGGCTCTGGAGCAAACCCAGTGCTTCTTCACCCAGCATGGCCACCCGCCGTGTAGCTTCCCAGGCATAGGAATCCTTTAAAGCACGCTGTTCCATCGTTTGACCGCTCAGTGGCTCGCGGACACTCTCGGAATAACCGGTGGTATGTTCAGAATAAAACAATAAGGCATTGTTGGCCAGGTTGATGTCATCGTCTGTTTTCTCAGGCAATTGTATTCCGGCGACAGAAGCCATGGATAAACCTGCCATGTTGGCCATCAGCGATGCAGAGGCAACCCTGGCCGCAGCGACTTCCCTGGCTGAAGCGGCAAGTCCGTCGGCCCACCAATCCGGCCAGGCACCCCTTATTACCGGGAACCCGTTTCCATGCCTGACCTCCATATTCCGGAAGAAGGCTTCTGCCGTTGAAGTTGTTAATCTGGGCCAATCAAACAGCTTGTTCCACTGAAGGATCAGTTCACTTGCAGTAGTGGAAGGCGGAGCGTTGTCGGTAAGATAACCGGAGTGCTGAATAGCCACTTCTTCATAGGGATAAGCCTTTGTTTCAAGGGTGCCCAGATAATTCAGCAGGTTGCTCTTAAACTTATCAATATCACCCGTTTGCATTTCCAGCACCGTGTTACCGGTCATGTAATGTTCTGCCCTGAAGGTCAGTACCCGGTTTTCCGACGGGGATTCCCACCAGAACATTGTAGGCTTATCGAAACAGATCAGGGCCCGGTGTCCGTGGGTACCCATGTTCAGATATCTGATGCCCAGACCGGCGAAGTAGTCATTCATACACCATCCGATGCCGTTCACATCGTTTTGCATGGCAAGGGTAACCGGTATTCCATGTTCTTTTATCCTGCCGGCAGCTTCCAGGGAAGCTGCAAGTATCTGTTCATCGGGCAGTTCACTGAAGTTATAGTACATACCCGTGACTTCAATCCTGCCTTCTTTCACACGGTCAACCAGCCTTTTAACCTGCTCTTTTGGGCGACACTTCAGATACTCATCAACCGGCCACGATGCTTCACAGACCCAGCGGAATTTTGCATTTTCAGGGAAACTGTCGGTCGCATCGCAATAATCAAGGGCATAATCGATATACCGGAGGTGTTCGGCAAGGATCTCAGTCTGCGAACGTGTATAGCCAATATCGGTGTGGGTATGCTGTATGAGACTGATCTCCCACTTCTTCACTGGCATCAGGGTTACCTTCTCTTCAACCGTGAATTCACCGGATACAACCCTGATGATAACATCAGTGGGTGAAGTAACAGGATTTAGTCCAAGGTTGATTGCATTATACCCGGATTTCAGGGGATAACGTCCTGCTTCGGTATCATCAGCGTAAACCACAGCTTCTGTTGGAAATCCGAAATAGAAAATACCCGCTTCAACCAATTGCTTCGGCACACCGTTGTTTTTGAGGATGGCAGGAAACGGATGAAGGCTGACCCCTGTTTTTACCTGTTTCCTGAATGTCATATACCAGGAACTCAGGTTGGCAGCACTTCCGGTTACTTTTATCCTTAAGGGTCGCCCGGCATTTAACTTTCCTGATGGAATCCTAAGAATCATATATCCGTGATGATCGCCGTACTGGTCAACCATTATGGAGGTAAAAGCCAGCGAATATTCATCTTCTCCCTTGCACTCCCAGGAGGGGTTACCGTCGGTATTAAATGAGAACCACTGTTTGCCATCTATCGCCAGATCCATACGGGCAATGCCCGGACTTGAACCCAGGGCGGCTATCCAGACGAAGGTGACATATTTCACTGTAACTCCGGAAGGCACCGTATCTGTCTCCCATTCCATGAAATCCAAACCGTCACCGGCCCTGATCAGCATGCTCTCGCGCAAACCCGGGATGCATGAATGGTAGTTGAAATCCGTTCCTGTTACCTTGCGGTCAAAACCATTAACAGGAAAATCAACCGAAGAGATTAAATTCTGAGCAACGGCATACTGTGCATGAAAAGAAACCACACAAAAAGTGATAACAAACCAGATTCTGAGGATCAGAAGAAACCTGGATGTAACAGGCTTGGCCATAACATTAGTTTGAGGATCAGATAATAGGGATAATTGCAAATGTAAATAAAACATATCTCTTTACCCGGAATAAAGTGTCACAGATAAAGGGAGCATATCAGTGCCGGCAGTATCCTAAAAAGGCAATTCGGTTATTTCACCTGTTCTGAAAATAAGCTGTCCATTTCACGAACTTCACCAGCTTTAAGGTTGCCAAGCCGGATGGCATCAACCCTCACCCTGAACAACCGCAATGTCGGGAATCCGACGGCAGCCGTCATTTTCCTGATCTGCCTGTTTTTTCCTTCTGTCAGCGTGATAGAAACCCAACAGGTCGGACCATGCCTGTCGTCACGTATTTTCTTTGTCCTTGGCGGGAAACCGGGATCCCCTGAAAGTAATTCAGCCCTGCAGGGCAGGGTCATATATTTCACACCACGAATGCCAATCTCTACGCCGGTTCTCAGTTTTTCAAGTGCATCCTCACCAATCAACCCATCCAGCTGGGCATAATATTCCTTTTCCTTGTCTTTTCCCCGCATGATTTCACAAACCATACCGTCAGTTGTCAACAGTAACAATCCTTCACTGTCTTCATCCAGACGTCCGATGGTCATGGTCCCTTCGGGGAAATCATACAGGTCTCCGAGCACCTTTTTCCAGTCATGTTCACAAACAAACTGACTCAGGTAACCAAAAGGTTTATGTATTATAAAATGGCGATGCATTGTCATAGTTTCAAACTGCTGCGAAGCTAGGGTGAATTTCCCGGATTCAAAAACAAAAGCACAATTCCGGCCCATTGATTTTCCGGCATTATTCCTATCTTTACAAACTGTTTAAAGCGTATCCGTTAATGAAACTATCGGTTGTAATCGTCAACTACAACGTTAAGTATTTCCTTGAACAATGCCTGCATTCGGTTGATGATGCTATCAGGGGAATGGATGCGGAAGTCTTTGTTGTTGACAACAATTCGGTTGACGGTTCGGTCGAAATGGTGGCTGAAAAATTCCCCGATGTTAAGCTCATCACCAACACAGACAATACAGGTTTTTCGAAGGCAAACAACCAGGCCATCAACCTCTGTTCAGGCGAATACATTCTTCTGCTGAATCCCGATACAGTGGTTGAGCATGATACGTTTACCAAATCGGTGGCCTTTATGGATGCCCATCCTGATGCCGGCGGCCTGGGCATCAAAATGGTGGATGGCAAAGGAAGATTCCTTCCTGAATCGAAACGTGGCTTACCTACCCCGGTTGTCGCTTTTTATAAAATATTCGGGTTGTCGGCACTCTTCCCTAAATCAAAAATCTTTGGTCAGTACCACCTCGGTTACCTCGACAAGGAAGCTACGCATGTGGTAGATGTGCTTGCCGGAGCCTACATGATGCTAAGGCGTGAAACCCTTGGCAAAACAGGGCTGCTTGATGAAACTTTCTTCATGTACGGAGAGGACATTGATCTTAGTTACAGAATCACCAAAGCCGGTTATAAGAATTATTATTATCCCGAGGCAAGAATCATTCACTACAAAGGTGAAAGCACAAAAAAATCGAGTATTAACTACGTATTTGTCTTTTACAATGCCATGGTGATTTTCGCCCGGAAGCACTTTTCACAGAAAAACGCCCGGCTCTTTTCTTTACTTATACATATTGCAATCTATCTTCGTGCCGGATTATCAGTGCTTTACAGGGTATTGAACAAATTGCTCCTGCCGATGACGGATGCTGCTGCTATGTATGCAGGTGCTCTGCTGATCGTAAGTTACTGGGAAAGTCAGGTCATTTATAAGGTAGGTGGTCACTATCCTTCCCTGTTTATGTTTGGTGTTCTACCCGCTTATATATTAATCTGGCTGATCGCTGTGCTGATCAGCGGAGGATACGACCCACCGCTCAGAATGCGGAGAATTGTCAGTGGTTTGCTGGCAGGAACCGTTGCTATTCTTGTATTCTATGCGCTTCTGCCGGCTGAACTCAGGTTTTCAAGGGCATTAATCATCCTGGTCGCTCTCTGGGGACTGCTTTCCATGTCAGGAATCCGCTTTGGGCTCCATCTGTCAGGGTTTAAAAATTACAGGATCGGTGCCAATCCGAACCGCAGGTTTGCAATCATCGGCAATACAGAAGAAACCGAAAGAGTGGCTGACTTGCTCAGAAAAACACTGGTTAACCCGGGATTTATCGGTCTTGTCAGTATTAAAAACGAAAAGAACAATGCCAGCGGTTTTATAGGTAACATCGCCAATCTCTCTGATATCATAAGCATCTATAAGATCGACGAGGTCATTTTCTGTGCCCGCGACATCCCTGCCCACAGAATCATAGACACAATGAGCCAGCTGCAACGCAGCCAGGCTGAATTCAAAATTGCACCTCCCGAAAGCCTGGCCATTATCGGATCCAACTCTATAAGTACCAGTGGTGACCTGTATGTCATCGACATCAATTCTGTCAGTAAGATAAACAACCGCCGAAACAAACGCCTTTTCGACCTTCTGGCTTCGGCTGTAATGCTGCTGTTTAGTCCCTTATTGATGTGGATGACCGCAAATCCGCCGGTTTTTCTTTACAATATTCTGCGTGTACTGACCGGAGTCCGCACCTGGGTTGGTTATGCCCCGCAAACACTTGCCGATGCCGCAATGCCTGATATCAGGAGAGGCATTCTGAACCCAACCGATTTATTTCCCAGCCGCAGCATTGATGAAGAAACTGCCGGCACACTGAATATGCTTTATGCAAGGGATTACAGGATTACCAACGACATGAATATCATCCTGAAGGGATTCCGCAGGATGGGCAGGTTGTTATAAACGCTGATTAAACCTTTTTTATCTAACTTTGTTAAATACGGCAGCGATTAAACCCTGATAACTGCAGGACTGACTGCTGATGTTTAATTAACCTCTGCTATGGCAAAATTTGAAGTAATCATGCCCAAACTGGGCGAGAGTATTATTGAAGCTACAATTACCCGCTGGATCAAAAATCCCGGTGACAGGATTGAAGAAGATGACCCTATTGTTGAAATTGCAACCGATAAGGTTGACTCTGAAATCCCCTCCCCTGTTGAAGGAAAACTATTAAAAGTAATGTTTAATGAAGGTGATGTTGTGGCTGTCGGAAAAGTCATCGCCATCATTGAGACTGAACCTGATCAGGCAGGCTCCGGAGAATCCGCCGAAACTGTTCCTGCTGCCACGGAAGAAAAATCACCTGGATTACCTGAATCAGCAGTAATTCCGGGCCCTGCCACAATCGAAACGGTTGAAAGTAACAGTGACAGGTTTTACTCACCACTGGTTAAGAATATTGCCAAAACAGAAGGAATTACCCAGCAGGAACTGGATAAAGTAACCGGCACAGGTAAAGAAGGCCGCGTTACAAAGGATGATCTGATGGCATATCTGAAAAACAGAAATGCCGCTACAGCCCAACCCGTGCAAACTCAGGCCTCCTCTACTGCAGCGCCTGTTTCAAAACCTGCAGCGCCCCAGGTATTCGCCTCCAATGGCGATCAGATTGTTGAGATGGACCGGATGAGAAAGCTCATTGCCGACCACATGGTCATGTCAAAACAGGTTTCTCCCCACGTTACATCCTTTATTGAAGTGGATGTTACCAATATGGTGAAATGGCGTGAGCGGGTGAAGGATGACTTCCTCAAACGCGAAAAGGAAAAGATCACTTTCACTCCGATCTTTATTGAAGCTGCAGCCCAGGCCCTCAAGGATTTGCCGGGTGTAAACGCTTCTGTTGACGGATACAAGGTGATTCTGCGAAAAAACATCAATATCGGTATGGCAGCTGCCCTGCCAAACGGAAACCTGATTGTTCCGGTCATTAAAAATGCCGATCAGAAAAACCTGCTTGGCCTGGCCAAAGATGTAAACAGTCTGGCCAACAAAGCCAGATCGAATAAACTTGACCCGGATGATATAACTGGAGGTACATTTACCATCACAAATCTTGGTACATTCGGAAGTATTACTGGATCTCCCATCATTAATCAGCCCCAGGTTGCCATTCTTGGCCTTGGTGTAATCAAGAAGAAACCTGTTGTGCTTGAGACACCTGAAGGGGATGTGATTGCCATCAGGCACATGATAATTCTTTCTCTGGCTTATGACCACCGTGTGGTCGACGGTGCCCTTGGCGGAATGTACCTTCAGAGGATGCAGCAACTGCTCGAAAGTTTCGATATCAACAGAAGCATCTAACCCTAAAATAGTATACTTTAGCTGCACCATGGATCGCTGTCTGTGGTGCATTTTTTTATCTCCTTTCTATGAAACTTAACCTAACCAGGCCCCTGGCCATTTTTGACCTTGAAACAACCGGAACCAACATTGGCTCAGATCGCATTGTTGAAATCTGTATCATCAAAATTCATCCCGATGGGCATGAGGACGTAATGACCCGAAGACTCAATCCTGGCATTCCCATTCCTCCTGAAGTTACTGCAATTCATGGCATCAGCGATGATGATGTAAAGGATGAACCAGGATTTGCTGAATTGGGGCCACAGATCCTTCAGTTTCTGACCAATTGCGATATGGGCGGATATAATTCAAACAAATTCGACGTTCCCCTGCTCGTTGAGGAGTTTCTGCGGGCTGATCTTGACTTCGACCTGAAAGGGAGAAAGTTTGTTGATGTTCAGAATATTTTCCATAAGATGGAACCCCGCACCCTAAAAGCGGCTTATAAATTCTACTGCAGTCGCGACCTCGAGAATGCCCATTCCGCTGAAGCAGACACCCGTGCAACCTATGAAGTCCTGCTCTCCCAGATTGAGAGGTATCAGGATGCTGAATACCTTAACAGCGAAGGCAAGGTTATCAAACCCATTGTGAACGACGTGAAAGCCCTGCATGAGTTTTCGTTCCATAACCGGAACGCCGATCTTGTCGGGCATATCATCTTTAACCCTAAAAATCAGGAAGTTTTTAACTTTGGAAAACACAAGGGTAAAACAGTGGAGGAAATTTTCAGCAATGAACCCTCCTATTATGACTGGATGATGAAATCGGATTTTCCTTTGTCCACAAAAAAAGTAATCACAGCCATCAAACTCAGGGGTTTCAACAAAAGCTCGGTCAAAATCTGATCCGGTTTTAATAACCTCTTTCAACAAGTGAGCGGCACCTAACACTTCTCACAGTCAACAGGCAAAACTGAAGAAACTGATTGCATGAGCCCAACTTCAGTTAAAACTGAATCCGATAACTTAAACCAGGCATAGTTCTGCTCATTGTAAAAACATTTTTTACTTTTTACCTGTCTGCCGACAGGCAGACTTCAGACTTCAGACTTCAGACTTCAGACTTTTTACTTTTTACTTTTTACTTTTTACTTTTTACTTTTTCTTTCACTCCACACCACCGCATCCCATGAAAATGATCTGCATTGGCCGCAATTACAGTGAGCACGCGCGTGAACTTAACAACCCTGTGCCTTCAGAACCGGTCTTTTTTATGAAACCCGAGTCGGCTCAGCTTCGTAACAATCAGCCATTTATCTATCCTGAATTTTCAAAGGATATCCATTATGAAGCGGAACTGGTACTTCATGTATGCAAGGTAGGGCGCAATATTCAGGAGAAATTTGCCGGCACCTATTACGATGGTATAGGTGTAGGGCTTGATTTTACTGCACGCGACCTGCAGCAAAAAGCCAAAGAAAAAGGACTGCCATGGGAAATGGCCAAGGCATTTGACTTCTCCGCCCCCGTAAGTAAATTTATCCCCTTATCCACGTTTGCTGACCTGGCAAATATCAGGTTCGGGCTTTTCAAAAATGGTGAACTGGTCCAGCAGGGAAATTCATCTGAAATGATCTTTTCGTTTGATAAAATCATTTCCTATGTCTCCCGGTTTGTGACCCTGAAACAGGGTGACTATATATTCACAGGAACACCGGCTGGTGTCGGGCCAGTACAGATCGGCGACCGGCTCGAAGCCTTTATCGAAGATCAGAAACTGTTGCTTTGTAACATCCGTTAAACCAGAAATATCTGTAAAAAAAACAGCCCCTAAAGGCTGTTTTTTAAGCTTAAAGAAATTCTGAGTTCCGTGTAATATTAATTTCAGCGTTCTACAGCATACTTAGAAGAAAAAGTATTCTGTTCTAAACGGATCGTTGTCTTAATAATACACTTTTTAGTCAAAATGGTATATTCCTGCTTACGATCCGTCATTCTGCCATTTCTCCACCCGGGAAAGATATTCAGTTCATTTACTTTTTACCCGCCTGAAAAGTGGCGGGCAGGCTTTTTACTTTGAGCCCGCCAAAGGATGGTAAACTTTTTACTTTGAGCTTTAAACTTTTTACTTTAAACTTCACCACTATATCTTCCCCGTTGCCTTCAATTCTGCTTCAAGCTGGTCAACAAGCTGGCCGAGCCTGCGAACCACAGCCATTGTTGGCTCAGGGCTGGTCATATCCACTCCGGCCTTCTTAAGCTGCTCCACCGGGTAATCATTGCCTCCCGATTTCAGAAGGGTAAGGTAACGGTCAAGGGCAGCCTTCCGTTCCTTTTCATCACCGGTGGTGATCATTTTGTGAATCTGAGCGGCTGCTGCGTAACTTGTTGCATACTGATAAACATAGTATGGTCTGTCGTAGAAATGCATAACCTGAGCCCATACATTACCCCTGAGGTCATTGGGCGCCAGCACATCACCATAGTAGGCATCGTTTAACTCCGTCATGATGGCATTGAGTGCCGTGGCATTCACCGGCTGTCCCTGTTCAACCAACCGGTGCACCTGCAACTCAAAATCTGCAAACTGACTCTGGCGGTAAAATGAACCTGTAAGATTGACTATGGCCTGATTTAAGAGTGCGATGCGCTCATTATGATCATTGGTATTTTTCAACAGGTAATCAAGCAACAGTTCCTCATTGAAATTTGATGCCACTTCAGCAACAAAAGTGCTGTACCCGTATGTATTATAGGGTTGGTTCGATGAAGAAAAAACAGAGTGCATCGAATGCCCCAGTTCATGGGCGAATGTTGAAACATAGTCAAGTGTCTGATCGTAATTTAACAGTATGTAGGGATGCACTCCGTAAACACTCATCGAATAAGCGCCGGTTTCCTTACCGGAACCTTCATAGGCATCTATCCAGCCTCCCTTCAGGGCTTTTTCCAATTCTGTATTGTACTCTTTACCAAGAGGTTTCAGGGCTTCCCTGATCAGGGTAACTGCCTCGTCAAAGGTGTAAGTCCTGGAATATTCACCCAATGAAATATAGGTATCCCATGAATTATAATCGGAGAGTCCAAGAACCTGTTTGCGGAGCCTGATATAGCGCCTGAACGGTTCAGCATTTGTTTTTGCAGTATTGATCAGGTTTTCATAAACTGATACAGGTATATTATTGGCATTAAGAGAAGCCATCAGGGTTCCTTCAAATTTGTAGGCCTGGGCATAGGCCCAATCCGACTGGCATACACCGTTAAGAATGGCTGCCATGGTGTTCTCCCTTGCCTTGAAATTGCTGTTGAAGGCATAATATGCTTTCTTCCTTTCAGCCCTGTCGGTGCTGAAGGTCAAGATGTTGGTCATCATAGGGTAAGTCAGGGTTACTTTCTCCCCGTCCGACCTGGTAAATTCAGGATAAACATTGTCTGAAACCGCTACTTCCGTATATATTGAGGATGGCATTCCCGAGAATCTGGAAAAATAAGACATGAGTTGTTCCTGTTCTGCCGGAAGCACATGTTCCTGTAATCGATACATATTTTCAATGCTGAACCGGTATGGTTCAAACGATTTGTCAGAATTAACCCATGCCATGGTTTTTTCTTCAGGTATCTGAACCAGTTCTGCAGTTGTCCATGAAAGCAACTGTCCGGCTTTGGCAAAAGAAGCCTGTATGAGCTGAAATCCGTTGCTGATTTCCGGATCGCGCGAATCGAGGGAACGCATAAGATACGGATAGCAATACAACGTGGTTCCAATCTTACCCATTTCGTCCGTCATCCGGTAGTAGCGCAGCAGATTTTGCGGAGAAAGACCGAGCGAGCCTTTCATGGCTGAAAGTTCCTCCACAATACTTTCTACTTTGATAAGATCTTTTTTCCAGGCATTCCAGTCCTGGTAAATGTCCTTTAACTGCCATTTAAGGTTTTCAGGTGCATTTTCGCGGGTTACAACCGGCTCGGAAGCTTTCAGTGTAAAACCGATCATCAGACCGGCAATGAGAAGTAATGTTTTGTGGTTCATAACAAATATCATTTTGTTTTAAATGAACCACGCTGTTCAATTATCACGCCACCGATATATATAACTGTCTCAAAGCCGTTTACGTACTGGTAAATGACTTAAACCACCATCAAAGGCCAATAAATTGTCCGGTTATGAACATTTAATTCGCAGAACTGAACAAATAAGATCCGGAGAAAATCAGAAAAAAAGAGGTAGGATTATAAAAATGCAATGTCACTGATCACTTCACTTCCGGCAGCTTTGTTCAGCAATTTAACCAGCTTCGTACGGGCATAGCCCAATTCCTGTCTGAGTGCCGGAGAATTGAGTTTCACATACAATATCTTATTTTTAATATAAAGATGCGTTGTCTCCCGTGCGATCATCTTGCCAACTACCTGATCCCATAAACCAATCACCCTCGTTTCATTCACCTTATCCTCAATATGATAGGCTGAAAGCAATTCCTCAATTACTTCCCTGATCGACTGGTTGTTAGAAATCCGTTTAACCATTGATTCTGAAATTATAACCAGAGGTTTTTATGTAATTTAACCTTTGGTTTCGTTTTTTTCAATGAGCGACACCTTACCTGACTGTACATCAAAAATGCGGTGGTCAGCGCGGGTAGTTGCAAAAATATGATTAATCCTTTCGGGCTGGGTATCGGTGATAAAAACCTGGCCGAAACTGTTTTCACCAACGAGGTTGATGATCCTGTCGACACGGTTACTGTCCAGTTTATCAAAGATATCGTCAAACAACAAGACCGGCTTGTATCCTTTAATGGTCCGGGTGTACTCAAACTGTGCAAGTTTGATGGCAACCACAAATGACTTTTGCTGCCCCTGGGAACCAAATTTTTTAACAGCGTACCCGTCGATCAGGAATTCAAGATCATCCTTATGGACTCCCGTAGTGGTGAATCTGGATGATAAATCACGCTGAAGATTGATTTTCAATGACTTTCCGAAGTCAATTTCCATAAGGTCAGAATGGTAAAGAATATCCACTTTTTCTTTTCCCTGACTGATAAATTCGAAGTACTTCCCGAATACAGGAAGAAAACCATCAAGAAAAGCCTTCCTCCGTTCATAAATCCGTTCGGCGGGTCCCTTCATCTGTTCATCCCATATCTCCAGCGAAGCCTCATCAAAGTATCTCTTCTCGCCGAATAGTTTCAGCAAGGCATTACGCTGGGCAAGTCCCTTATTATAAACAATCAGGTCATCAAGGTATTGCCGGTCAAACTGCGAGATAACCGAATCAATGTACTTTCTTCTGAGATCGCTGCCCTCGTTGATCAGGTCACGGTCATAAGGAGAAACCATCACCAGCGGAAATTCTCCGATGTGATCCGCCATGCGGTCATATTCCTTGGTATTTATCCTGAACTGCTTTTTAAAGTTACGTTTCTGTATGCAGCTAACATCGTCGGGTCCACTGCCGTTTCTTACAAACTGTCCGTGTATGGCAAAGAAATCAGCTTCGTGCCGTATATTCTGACTATCGATCAGGTTAAAGTAGCTCTTGGTAAAAGAGAGGTAATGGATTGCATCAAGCAGGTTGGTTTTCCCTGCACCGTTACTGCCGGTGAAACAATTGATTTTCTCCGAAAACTCCAGCGAGGCATCTTCGTAATTCTTGAAGTTGTATAGGGTCAGTTTTTTCAGGAACATATCAATCGTTTTTTATCATCCGGGTGATCTCACCGGCAACCTGATGCATGAGCCAGACCGGAGTTGAAGTAGCCCCTGAAACACCGATGGACAATGCATTCACAAACCATTCAGGTTTAACCTGACCGGTATCTGTAACAACATAGGTTCTGGAATTCTTAGCCTTGCTGATTCCGGAAAGGTATTTCCCGTTTGAACTCCCGCTTCCGCTGACAAAGACAATCACATCATGCGACAAGGCAAACTGCTCAATGCCGGGTCCCCTGCGGCTCATCTGACTGCAGACCGTCTGGTTGATGATCACATCGCTTTTTTCACCCGATGCCTTTGCTGCTCCTGCCAGTATTGCTTCGCAGAATTTATTGTAGGCACCAAGGTCAGAAGTGGTTTGTGAAAATACCCTCAGGGGTCTCGTCAGATCAATCCTGTCAAGTTCTTCCACTGCCCGGATAACGATTGCGTTACCAGATGAATTCCCCAGTAATCCCTGGACTTCAGGGTGACCGGGCTTTCCGAAAATGATAACCGAACCACGGGCTTCCATCATTTCGGCAGATGCCTTTTTTACTCTTTGCTGAAGCCTGATAACAACCGGACAGGTTGCATCAACAACAGTTGTGCCTTCAGCCTGTAACCTCTCAAAGGTAGATGGCGGCTCACCGTGCGCCCTGATGATGATCCGGCCTTTAATATCCCCTGTATTATCTTTCTCCCTGTTCAGAATTTTCATTCCCAGGTTATTCAAACGCTCCAATTCTGCTTCATTGTGAACGATTTCGCCCAGGCAAAATACATCATCCGGCTGTGAAAGCAACTGCTCTGTTGCTTCAATTGCCCGCTTCACCCCCGAACAGAATCCTGCAGAGGGATCTATCTCAACCTTTGGCAGCAAATGATCCATAATGCAAAAGTAATCAAACAAAAGGATTGCGCTTTGACAATCGCATCAGAATCAGGAAGGAATTTGTGTTTAACAGCTCAATTGCGCATGGTGCTGTGTCCGGCACTCCGGTTCGCAATGAAAAATTCCCAGAAAATGAATATGCGTCAGGAAAGGGAATTCAGAAAATACTTTGCGATGAATGACAGCTATTTACCGCTTCCCGAGAAATCAGAAAGGTTAAAGGCAATACTCAGCATATTGGGGGAACCCGAGAGATGATAGGCCGATCTGGCATAACTGAAGTTAAACTTTGAAACCCGGAAACCAAATCCCCAGGAAAAACCAACCGTTCCTTTTTTACTGTCAACTTTCATTTCCTGACGGCGCTGGTAATTGTAACCAAGCCGGAAGCTAAAGTTGCGCGAAGGAACGAATTCACCCCCAATAACTACATGCCTGAAGGCTTTATCGGCAAATTCACCGGCTTTGCTTTTGGTCTTTACTTCTCCGGTAAATGGATCAACGGTTTCTTCGGCAGGATCCACAAACGTCAGGTCCCATTTCTGAAGGTTGGTCAGGAGAATTGAATACCTGAAAGGCAGATGCTTCAGTTTCTTCGAAATACCGAACTGAATCTCAAATGGCAGGGGTTCATGGTTACCGGGTGTATAAGTACTCAGCTGCCGCCCGATGTTACGGGCAACCAATGAGGCCGTAAATCCGCTGCGGGCATGGTAACTGCCTGCAACATCAACCGCCATACCAAATGAATTATAACTCTCAAGGCTTGAACTGATGGCTTTCAGGTTGGCACCTATGCTGAACAATGAATCCAGACGTCTGCCCCACCCCAGCACAAATGCCATTTCATTTCCGGTAAATTCACCTGCATTCTCATCCAGAACTCCCGTTTCATCCGTGTAGGTAAACCGGCCATAATTCAGATACTGCATGGTTGCAGCAAAACTGCCATATTTCTCGTATGTTCTTGAATAACTGGCAAATCCGTAATTAATGTCAGCAAAGTAATCGACAAAGTTCAACGAAAGACCATTGTGCATCTCTTTACTGATCATCGATGGATTGTTTAGCCCAACAGCAAGGTCATTATCCGAAATGGCAACAAAGTTCCCTCCAAGGGCTGCAACCCTGGGTGAATTGGGTAGATTCAGGAATTTATAGGTGCTGTTTCCGCCGATCTGTGCCTGTATGGTTGCCGAAGTCAGAAAAAGGAAACTGGTAATGAACAATAAAGCGTAGAATCTTTGCGTCACGGGATGGATTTTTATACTATTCGGTTTTGCAAATGTATATCAGACCGGTTAATTATTGAAAACAAACGTCAGGAATCCGGTTTTATTGCAGCAGCAGATGAATATTAAACAGGGAAATTCACTCCGGTCAGATGATTAAAAAAGAATGCCGGTCGTTGTTTGATTGACCGGCATTTCAGTTAAAATGTTAAATTCAGCCCCCAACCTGTTTCCTGATCAGGTTCAGCGCACTGCCAGCCCTGAACCATTCTATCTGGGCATCGTTGTATGTATGATTCACAGCAATGGACTCCGTTGTTCCGTCGCTGTGATGCAGCAGCATCGAAAGTGGTTTACCCGGTGCGAATGTCTTCAGCCCGGTAACAGAAATTTTGTCGTCTTCGCGGATCTTCTCATAATCAGATTTATCGGCAAATGTTAGTGCCAGCATTCCCTGTTTCTTCAGGTTGGTTTCGTGAATGCGGGCGAATGACTTCACCAATACCACCTTTACACCAAGATGACGGGGTTCCATGGCGGCATGTTCCCTTGATGATCCTTCGCCGTAATTTTCATCACCGACCACCACTGAACTGATTCCGGCAGCTTTATAAGTCCTGGCCACAGCCGGCACTGCATCATAGGCAGTTGTCAGGCCGTTTTTAACCAGGTTGGTCTGGTCGTTGAAACTGTTTACAGCACCTATCAGCATATTGTCAGAGATGTTATCCAGGTGTCCGCGAAAGCGCAACCAAGGACCGGCCATCGAAATGTGGTCAGTGGTGCATTTCCCTTTTGCCTTGATCAGCAGCCGCATATCATGAAGATCTTCCCCATCCCATGCAGCAAAGGGTGAAAGCAGCTGAAGGCGTTTGGAGTCTGGTTGCACGATCACACTGAGGGAACTGCCATCAGCAGGAGGGGCAACATAACCCGGATCTTTCACTTCAAACCCGTTGGGCGGCAATTCCAGACCTTCAGGAAGGTCAAGTGTCACCCATTCTCCGTTTTCGTTCAGAAGCTTATCCGTCAGCGGATTGAAAGTCAGATCCCCGGCAATGGTCAGTGCCGTGACAATCTCTGGAGATGCGACAAAACCGTGGGTATTCGGATTCCCATCGTTGCGCTTCGCAAAATTCCTGTTAAATGAGGTAATGATCGAGTTCTTACGATCGGGATCATCAGTATGCCTTTTCCATTGTCCGATACAGGGTCCGCAGGCATTGGCCATAACCACACCGCCGATATCGCCGAAAACCTTCAGCAATCCGTCGCGTTCGGTGGTATAACGGATCATCTCTGAACCTGGCGTGATGATAAATTCTGACTTCACTTTCAGGTTCTTTTCACTGGCCTGTTTAGCAACAGAGGCTGCCCTGGTCAGATCTTCGTAGGAAGAGTTGGTACACGAACCAATCAGACCGACCTCAAGTTTCTGAGGATAGTTTTTTTCCCTGACAACCCTGACGAACTCCGAAATCGGATAAGCTGCATCCGGGGTGTAGGGCCCGTTGATGTAAGGTTCCAGTTCAGAAAGATTGATCTCGATCAGCTGATCGTAGTACTTTTCAGGATGCAGATAAACATCTTCGTCAGAACGGAGGTCATTGGTAATCAGATCGGCCATGGCAGCAACCTCCGGACGACCGGTTTGCTTCAGGTAAACACTCATTTTTTGATCGTAGCCGAATATTGAAGTGGTAGCACCGATTTCAGCTCCCATATTACATATGGTACCTTTGCCCGTGGCTGAAATAGCATCAGCACCATCGCCGAAATACTCCACAATGGCTCCGGTTCCACCTTTTACAGTTAGGATTCCGGCTACTTTCAGAATCACATCCTTGGCTGAAGCCCATCCGCTGAGGCGACCGGTAAGCTTCACCCCGATGAGTTTAGGCATTTTCAGCTCCCAGGCCATACCAGCCATCACATCCACTGCGTCGGCCCCACCAACACCAATGGCAATCATTCCAAGGCCTCCGGCATTCACAGTGTGTGAGTCGGTTCCGATCATCATCCCACCCGGAAATGCATAGTTTTCAAGAACTACCTGGTGAATAATGCCCGCTCCGGGTTTCCAGAAACCAATGCCGTATTTGTTCGACACCGACTGTAAAAAGTCAAACACCTCCTTACTCTGCTGAAGCGCAAAATTCAGATCAGCCTCAGCACCGGATTCAGCCTGGATAAGATGATCACAGTGAACCGTCGACGGAACCGCGGTTTTACTTCTTCCTGCATTCATAAACTGAAGCAAAGCCATTTGGGCAGTAGCATCCTGCATGGCAACCCGATCGGGCGCAAAATTCACATAGTCGGCACCACGCCTGAGCACCGCAGTGGGGTTTCCATCAAAAAGATGGGAATACAATATTTTTTCGCTCAAAGTAAGCGGTCTGCCGAGCAGATTACGGGTTAATTTTACCTTTTCGGGCATGGAGGCATAAGCCTTCCGGATCAGTTCAAGATCAAACAGCATAATTCCTGAATTTCAATGAGATGAATAAAAGAGCATCTTCAACCATAAATAATGGATCAAAGATATGAAGATATGAATATATTTTTGAACGGAAATATCGGGTGTTTCTCATAAAATCATCAGAATAACACCTGACGGTGAATTTTGTTTTAATCTCCCCGAAGTGGAATGACAGGTAAAACCTTACTCACCTTTATCACCGATAAAGTAATCGTTCTTGTCCTTGAACAATACATTAAATGTGGTAAGACTACCGTAAATCCTTGTAATATACTGCTGAATATTTACTTTGTCCTCATCGTTCAAAGCACTGGAATTAACCCGTTGCTCGAGGACCCTTAAACGGTCGCGCACCATCACAATCTTATGAAAAAAGGCATCAATGGGTATCTCTTTTTCTTTCAGGGAAGTATCTCCGGGATACAAAACCATTCTTCCGCCTGTCCAGCGCTGTCCCATGGGAACAGTCTCCTGCAGGTCGGTAAACCGCCTCAGTACCCTGATCAGGCTTTTTTCCATCTTCTCATAAGTAGCCATATCAGACGGTGTTTCAACGGCTTCCATTACCCTGAGCCCCTGAAAATCACGCTGAATTATTCTTGTTCCGTTTTCAATAAAGGTTATTTCCCAGGCATCGGTACGAACCTGAATGATAACCCCTTTGCCGAACTGCGGATGCTCGACCCTGGAGCCAATCCCTAAAATCTGCTCTTCCATAAAAAAGTGTTAATTATAGTTTTGTGAAATACTGCATAAATGTTCATGTATCTCGAGTACCTGTGGAATGGCCTGACTATGTTCACTGTTAAAGATCACATAATCGGCACGTTCAAGCTTTTTTTCTTCCGTCCATTGCTTATCCATCCTGTCAAGTACCTCCTGACGGGTCATCGAATCACGCCGGATAACCCTGGCAATCCGCTCCTCAACAGGAGCAGCAACAACAATGATTTTATCAAAGAAAACCGAAAAACCCGATTCATACATGATGGCTGCTTCCTGCAAAATATAGGGCACATTCTCCATCTTTTCAATCCATTCACTGAAATGGGTTCTAACCCTGGGATGTATAATGGAATTCAGCCTGACAAGTTTTGCTGCATCAGTAAAAACCTCAGCAGCAAGTGCTTTTCGGTCAATCAACCCATCGTTATTGGTAAGATTGCTGCCGAATTCATGAACCACCATACTGATGATTTCCGGCTGATCCAGAATTTTCCGGGCTTCATCGTCAGCTACATAAACCGGAATCCCCAATACACGAAAAACACCCGCGATGGTGGATTTTCCACTTCCGATGCTTCCTGTGAGTCCAACCTTAAGCATACGATTCCTGTTCAGAATACAAACATAAGCTTTTTCAAGGAAATCACCAATGACACATCATGGTAGCTTTCCTTGAAAAAATGTGCGGAATCTGTTTCAATCGAAGATAATGCGAACTATTTGAGAATCAGAAATTCAACTTTTTCAGGATAGATTCTGACTACCCTGACAAACGAAGGCTTCCGGGTCAGTTCTACAGGAACACGGTTGTGCCCTGACTTTATTGCGGCTTCATAGTTAACTGTAGCAGTAAAAAATGATGGATCCAGCCTTTTATAGTCGCGCATGGCAACCCTGCAGGTAAGCTTTACCTTATCAGGAAAAGTCCGGTATGACAATGCTTTCCCTCCCGTAAACAAACTTACCGGAACTTCAAGGTCGGCTTCGGTAAATTTTTCAACATTGATGGTCAGCAAGACACTATCCGCGGACAGCGTTACCGGAGGATAAGTTTTGGGAACTTCAAGCGCCAGACGGTCTGTATAATTGGAATTCAGTTTAGTAACTGCCTTTTTCTCACTGTTGATGAATGCTATTGTATCAATAATTTCCTTCAAACCTGAAACCCAGACTGAGTCGGGTCTGATTCCAAGTGAATCATACAACTGATATTGGCCGCTGAAATCGAGCGAAACATTGGTGTGAACCGGTATAAGTTTCCTGTGACTTTTCCTGAATCCGAAATGCAGTGTATCGGGTTCAACACTGATAAGTTTGGCTCCCAGGGGCAACTGCGCTGATATTACTTTCATCAGCCTTGATGTCCTGAGTATCCCGGAAAAATTATCACCGTCGCGGACAAGCCTCATCTTCGCCAGGCTCAGTCGAATCACATTTTCCCTTTTAAACAGTTTTCTTGAATACAAATCGAGTCCCTTGGCATTCAGGGTCAGCGTTATAACAGAATCAGCATTGTCGTAGAGAATCTTCCCTTCAGGCATATCCTCAGGCACTACTGTATATTTAACCGGAGCCTCATATTCACGCGTAAGCTTAATCAAACCCCACATAAAGGTCGACAAGGCCAGGCAAACCAAAAAAACGGAAAACCGGTTGCGCAGCTTTCCGTCAATGGGTTTTTTAATTCCGGACAGAATTGCAAGTAAGATATCTTTCACCTGCCCCTGAATTTACAAGTTAAATGAATGGCAGTTTATTTCTGCTGGTTGGCAAGCTGATCACTGGCATCACCGGCAACAGCCGATTTCTCGATCCTGAGACGTGAACCATCCTCAACCTCAATGGTGAAAGTGGTTTCCTGTACCTCTACGATTTTACCATGGATACCACCGATGGTAATGATTTTATCGCCTTTTTTCAGTGCTTCACGGTACTTTTTCAGGTCTTTGGCTTTCTTGGCCTGTGGCCTGATAAAGAAAAAATAAAAAACGACCATGATCAGGCCAAGAAATATCAGCGATTGGTAACCGCTTCCCTGTCCTCCGGAAGGAGACATTAAAAGAATTGATGATAACATAGTTTTGATTATTGGTTAAATTAATTGCTTTCTTCAGGCAGAATGACTTCAGCTTTTATCCTGACGACCTGGGTTGCCGGCTGCGCATTGCTGCTTATGGTAATGGTCTTGTTTTGAAAACCCCTTCTTCCTTCACTGTCGAATTTAACATCAATCTTATGACTTTCACCAGGTTTAACAGGTGCTTTAGGAAAATCAGGAACGGTGCAACCGCATGAAGTACTTACACCTGAAATAATCAGGTCCGATTTACCAGTGTTCGTAAATCTGAAACCAAATGAAACTTTCTCGCCCTGAATAACACGACCGAAATCATGGAAATCTGTTTCAAACTTCATCACCGGCATATCGCCGGCATCAACCAACCCATCGGCTGAATTAGGGTTTTTCACAATATCGGAGGGCAGCAGATCCTTATCGGTCGATTTTTGTTGGCATGATAAAAATATCAGAGGAAATGCAATCAGAAACAATGTAAAAACGCGTTGTATGACCGTGGTTTTCATCCTGAAACTCATTTATGCTTAGGTTTTCAAAAAGTACTGCAAAATTAGGTAAAAAACAGTTCGTGGTTCAATATCGGTAAATGTCTTTCTGAATTCATGCCCGGCATTTCTTTCTCCTAAATCTTTTCCGGCAGTTCACGGATCAGATAAACATCATAGTCGCCCAGGTACCTGAATCCGTATTTTTTATAAAGATTTAAGGCAACTTCATTTTCACGGTGAACTTCAATCTTGATCTGGAAACCATCATTAAAAGACAGTTTCAACGATTCTTCAAGTAATACATCTGCAAATCCCCGACCCCTGAAATGTCCTGCGATTCCAAAATGATGGAGGTAGGTCCGCCTCCGGTCGTTGGTCATCCAGGATGAACCTATAAGTACCCCTTTTTCATCCGTCAGAAGCAACAAATGCCCTCCGGAAATCAGCGTTTCATCAATTATACCGGCAGTATCACCCCTGTGCCTGCCTCCCAGGCCGTTTTCATTCCAGAAGATTTCCAGCGCTTCGTAATCAGAAGCAGTGTAATTACGGATTTCAAACCCTTCAGGCAAAGATCTGTTACTCGAGTAAACCACGTCCCGATTTTTTTAGAACACCTTCGGCTTTAAGGTCAGTAACCAGTTTGTCCAGTATCCCGTTGATAAACTGCCTGCTTCTGGGGGTACTGTATTCCTTCGATATTTCAATGTATTCGTTGATGGTAACTTTAATGGGAATGGAAGGAAATTCCGTAAACTCGGTGATGGCCATTTTAATCAGAATAACGTCCAGCACAGCGATACGCTCAATTTCCCAGTTCTGTGCCCTTTCAGCAATCAGATCAGCACTCCTGCTGCTGTGAATAATCGTTTTACGGAACAATTGAAGAACGAAATCACGGATCAGGTCATCACCTTCTTCGTCAGGATTTACCATGAGCGGCGGCAAAGGATGAAATTCATCAAATGATGCATCCCATTTTTTAATGGTTTTGGCAACCATCATGGCAGCAGTATCAATGTCGTCGGCCCAGTTGATGTTCTTTTCTTCAAACAGGCTGGTAAACGCTTCATTGCCCAGCATAATCTCACCGAAAAGAAACATCAGCACTTCCTTATCGTCACGAAACGATGAAACAGAAGATTCCATATACTTATGATAAGCTTCCGATTCCCTGAACTGTGTGAAAATCTTTCTGAAAATTTCCTGATGGTCAGCCCAGGATATTTTAATTCTGCTAATGTTTTTCTGAAGATCCCTGTTGGATTCCAGCTGCAAAAGGAGGGAATTGTTGATGAAACGGGTATTGGGGTTGATCTCTTCCTCTGTGGGGAGAAACTTTTGCCTCCCCTCCTCCATCCTGTTACGGGCAAAATCACCGGTTTCCAGTATGGCAGATAACAGGTAGATATAAAGGTCGTAAATACTTCCGATGGCCGAAACCAAACCTTTTTCACTCAGATTCAGATTATTGTCATCCGATTGAAAATGAGCATACAAGGCCTGCATAACCTTGATTCTTAAGTGCCGTCTGCTTAGCATGTCTCTATGTAAATGAACTGCAATCCATTGCGTTTTCGGCTGCAAAAGTACGGTTTTTGACGATACAAGTGTTGTTGCTTTTCTTCTGACACAGGTTTCTTCTTTTTCAGTTAATATGATCGTTTCACTATTGTCCATATTACCAATCTGTTATTCCCTGATTAACCTTCAGAAGAATCTGTTAAATGAAACCCTGGGAACCGGTAAGGTATTATGGAAAATTCTCTTCAACAGCGACTTCCCTCCTTTTCATCTGTACAGATAGTTTGGAATCTTCTGACATTTTGTCAGAAATGAATTAATAATATTTGCATTATATTATTGATTATTAATTTATTGCGCATTTGATTTATTCAGTGAAACTGAAATTCAACCAACCAATGGGTTTTCACAACAAATAAAAATTCTCTTAATATTTTGACCCCGGAAATTGTGTGATCATTTATTGTGCAAGTGGCTTGGAGCATACAATTTTATTTATATTTTTGCGTTTGCCAAAGGTAATTAACCAGAAATTCCAAGGAACATGGAAGAGTTTGATAGCAGAGAACCAAAAGAAGAAGTTTTCTCACGGGCAATCAGGGCAGGCAAAAGGACATATTTTTTCGATGTTAAGGCCACCAAGTTTGACGAGTACTACATCACCATCACCGAAAGCAAACGTCGTTTCGACAACGATCAGGGCAAATTCTCGTACGAAAAGCACAAACTTTTTCTTTACAGGGAAGATTTCGAAAAATTTGTAAAAGGACTGACTGAAACCATTGGCTTCTGTGAAACAGGCCTTGCCCCCGTCGCAGAAACTGACATGGAAGAAGTTCCTGCCTCAGTGAAACCTACTGAAATCGATGATTTTGATTTCGAAATAAAATAACCCTCCACCATTTCTCTTCTGAAGCATAATCAAAGGCATGGAGTCCTGCCCGGATTCCGTGAATAGTATTTAGTCAGTGGTCTGTTTCTTTCCTGATTACCAGGATGATTTAAAGTTATTCACACCTCCCCTGATTTCCTTGGTAAAGGAATAAAATATTGTACCTTTGTGAATCCCTTGCCGGGATGATTGGCTTGATTATATATAGCTGATTATTAGATAATTACATAAGAATGGGAAAAGTTATCGCGATTGCGAATCAAAAGGGAGGCGTAGGTAAAACAACGACTGCAATAAATCTGGGAGCAGCATTTGCGGTGCTTGAGCGGCGCACACTGATTATTGATGCCGACCCCCAGGCCAATTCTACTTCAGGCGTAGGATTTGACCCGAAAAACATCAAGACCAGCATCTATGAATGCCTGATGGATGAGGTTGAACCACAGAATATTATTCTGGCTACCAGCACCCCCAACCTTGACCTTCTGCCTGCCCATATCGACCTTGTTGGCGCTGAAATAGAGATGATCAATCAGCCGAACAGGGAAAAAATGATGCGGAAAGTGGTCAATAAGATCAAGGATCAGTATGATTTTATCATCATCGACTGCTCCCCTTCCCTTGGTCTCATCACGGTAAATTCACTGGTTGCTGCTGATTCGGTGGTCGTCCCTGTACAATGCGAGTATTTTGCCCTCGAAGGTCTGGGCAAGCTCCTCAATACGATAAAAATTGTTCAGGCAAGGCTGAACCAGGATCTTGATATAGAAGGAATACTGCTTACCATGTATGACACCCGTTTGCGTTTATCCAACCAGGTCGTGGACGAGGTTAAGGCACACTTCCAGGATATGGTATTCGAAACTATGATCCACCGGAATACCAAACTAGGGGAAGCACCCAGTTTTGGTGAAACCATCATCATGCACGATATCAACAGCACCGGTGCTGTAAACTACCTGAACCTTGCCCGTGAAATACTTCAGAAAAACGAACTAACAAGGATCAAAACATCGGAGAAACAAATCAATACTGAAAATGAATCCTAAGAAGAAAGCGCTGGGCCGTGGTTTAAGTGCCATACTTGAAAGCCCTGAAACAGATATAACCTCAAAAGATATTTCCGGAAGCTTTGTCGCCGGTGCCATTGCTTCTATCCCTGTAAATCAGATAGAACCCAATCCATTTCAGCCCAGGGAGGATTTTGACCCGGAAGCCCTGAACGACCTTGCCACATCCATCAGGGAACAGGGCATTATCCAACCCATCACTGTGAGAAAGATGGGGTATGATAAATATCAGCTGATCTCAGGTGAAAGGCGCCTCAAAGCGTCCAGAATCGCCGGCCTGGATGAAATCCCATGCTACATCCGCATTGCCAATGACCAGCAAATGCTTGAAATGGCGCTTGTTGAAAACATCCAGCGCGAAAGTCTCAATGCACTGGAAATAGCCATCAGTTACCAGCGCCTCATCGATGAGTGTGAACTCACCCAGGATGAGTTGAGCCAGCGTGTAGGCAAAAACAGAACAACCATATCAAATTACATCAGGTTGCTGAAATTACCCGCAGAATTACAGGTGGCCATCCGTGACAGTAAAATTACCATGGGACATGCCAGGGCCCTGATCACCCTCGACGACGAAGCAATTCAGCTGACGATACTGAAGAGTATTATTTCAAAGGATCTATCGGTCCGCGAAGTGGAAGAGGCTGTAAGAAGTTTAAGCCGGCTGCCCGCAGTGAAAAAAACTCCTGAGCCAAGGGAACTCCCGGCAGAAATCGACAACAAACGTCAGGTGGTTGCCGAGAAACTCAATGCCAGGGTTAATGTTCAGCTCAACAATAAAGGCAGGGGAAACATCGTTATTAGTTTTGACTCACAGAAAGAACTTGACCGTCTGCTCTCCGACCTTCACGGAAACTGACCAGACTAACAGGACAAGGAATGGTATCACCGGAACAAAAGCATCTCCATAAAGGAATATTCAGGGCCACTTTTCAGGAAAAAGTGGTCTTGTTGGTTTTATTATGTCTTATAATCTCTGTTAATCTGAGTGCCCAGGACACAATCCGCCCTATTCCTGCTCAGCAAGCGGCCGATACTTCTGCAGCAGAAGTTCATTCCCCGCACAAAGCCACCATCTATTCACTTGTTTTGCCGGGGCTGGGACAGGCCTACAACAGAAAATACTGGAAAATCCCGGTCATCTATGCCGGATTCGGGGCACTGGCTTACAATTTTACCATCAATAACCGGGAGATGAAAAAGTTTACCGAAGCCTACCGGTATGTAACCAACAATGATACCTTCCCGATTGATAACGAATACGTTACACGCTATCCGGATCCTAATGACCTCCAGCGCGGCCGCGAATTCTACCGCAGAAGGGTCGAACTGACGGTGATTGTATCCACGGCCTGGTATATCCTGAATGTGATTGATGCAGCCGTTGATGCACATTTCTTTGATTATGACATTTCTGACAACCTATCCCTGAGAATCGATCCTGTTTTTATGATGCCTACCGGAATGCAGGATAAATATGCCTCGGGTTTCCGGCTTTGCCTGAACCTCTGATAACATATGAAAGCCTTGAAAATAATCATTTCAGGATATGGCCGTATGGGCCATGAAATTGAAAAAGCAGCCACCGAAAGAGGGCACAGTATTGTTGCCACACCTGACAACAACAGCGACTGGGATAACATCATATTGACAAGAGATACCTGTGATGTGGTCATCGATTTCAGCACGCCGGATTCATCGGCCCTTGTAGTAAAGAAATGCCTGAATCAGGGAATCCCTGTTGTGTCAGGTACAACGGGCTGGCGCGATGGTCTCGCAGAAGTGACGGAAATGTGCAGATTAAGCGGTGGTTCATTCTTCTATGCACCCAATTTCAGTATCGGAGTCAATATATTTTTTGAAATAAACAGGAAACTTGCCCGCCTGCTTACGGGACTGAATTATACACCCCTGCTCAGTGAAATACATCACATTCATAAGCTGGACTCCCCCAGTGGTACTGCCATCGCTATGGCAAATGATATCATAGCAGCCAATCCTTATTTTACTGCCTGGAAACCCGGAAATTCCGATGATAAAAACATCCTGAGTGTTTACAGCGAACGCACCGGAGAGGTTCCCGGCACACACTTTGTTGAATGGAAGTCTGACGCCGATGCCATAGAGATCAGGCACACTGCATTTAACCGGAAGGGATTTGCCACAGGTGCTGTATTGGCGGCGGAATGGCTGCCTGGAAGAACCGGGGTGTTCGGGATGGCCGATCTCCTTGACACAGAACCTTGAATTGATAAAAAGCTTAAGTTTGCAAACTTACCAGGACTTTAACCGAGAATAACCCAAAACCAATCTTATGTCACTTTCACTGATTCTCATGCTGCTGTTCCTTATTTTTCCTGTATTGTTATGGAAAGTTTTCGAAACTTCAAAGGAAGCCGGTTGGAAATCTGCGATTCCTCTGCTGAATTATTATATCTGGCTGCGGATCATCAACAAGCCACTCTGGTGGTATATCTTTCTGATTATACCGTTTATCAATGCATTCATGGTAATGCTCATGGTGGTTGAAACACTGAAATGTTATAAAATGCACGATCTTGGTCAACAGGCCCTGGCGGTTCTTTTTCCGTTTATTTTCCTTCCCTGGCTCGGATTAAGGAAACAGGAGTCTTATGTTGAACCAAACAGCAGGGTCAGGATAAAAAAGAGTCCGATACGTGAATGGGTCGATGCCATCATTTTTGCCGTCATTGCAGCCAGTATTATCAGGATATTTATGGTGGAAGCCTATACCATTCCTACCTCTTCCATGGAAAAATCACTGCTTGTGGGTGACTTTCTTTTTGTAAGCAAACTCAGTTACGGCCCTAAAGTGCCCAATACCCCGCTTGCCTTTCCTTTTGTTCATCATACAATGCCACTGACTGCCACGACCAAATCCTATGTTGAATGGATCAAACTGCCCTTCTACAGGTTTCCCGGGCTTACCACGGTTAAAAACAACGATGTGGTGGTTTTCAATTACCCCGACGGAGATACGGTGGCACTGAATGTCCAGAACCAGAGTTATTACGCCCTTGTCAGGGATTACGGCCGTTACCGGGTGTGGAACGACAAGGCTAATTTCGGAGACATCGTTGCCCGGCCGGTCGACAAACGTGAGAATTACATCAAACGATGCATTGGAATTCCGGGCGACACCCTTGAAATCAGGGATCAGATTGTCTACATCAATGGCAAGACCGCTGAGCTTCCGGATCAGGCCCAGTTCAAATATCTTGTCGTGACAGATGGCACCAGGATAAATCCAAAGGCTCTCGAGAAGCTGAACATCACCGAGGAAATTTCCATGACCGGCCCCAACGAAATGGTTCTTACCCTCACCAACGAAACAGCCGAAAAAGTCAAGGGCTTTGTTAACGTTAAAGAAGTAAAAAAAATAATTCAACCGAAAGGGTTCTGGCAACCCTATATCTTTCCTTTCGATTCACTCTATCCATGGAATGTGGACAATTTTGGCCCGCTGGTTATCCCTAAAAAAGGAGTAACCGTTGAGATTAACAGACAGAACATCGTTCTTTACGCAAGAATCATCAAGGCTTACGAACTCAACAACCTCGAAATTGACGGAAATACCATTCTGATCAACGGGAAGCCTGCTACCAGTTATACCTTTAAACTTGATTATTACTGGATGATGGGTGACAACAGGCATAACTCGGCCGATTCAAGATTCTGGGGCTTTGTCCCCAATGACCACATTGTAGGCAAGGCTGTCTTCGTCTGGCTCTCACTCGATGGTAACAAAAGTCTGTTTGGCGGAAAAATCAGGATGAATAAACTTTTCAGAACAATCAAATAAACAATAATCAAAATTAATTTTCATGTTTAAAGCAGAAATCCACACCGCAAAAGGTGTAATGAAAGTGAATTTCTTTGAAGAAGATGCTCCGAACACGGTAGCCAATTTTGTTAAACTTGCCAAAAGCAATTTTTATAACGGGCTTACATTTCACCGGGTAATTCCTGACTTTGTAATACAGGGTGGTTGCCCAAACGGCACAGGCTCAGGCGGCCCCGGATACAGCATCAATTGCGAACTTGATGGTGACAACCAGTATCACGACAGGGGTGTGCTCTCCATGGCCCATGCAGGCAGAAACACCGGGGGCTCACAGTTTTTTATCTGTCACAGCCGGAAGAACACCAGTCACCTCGACCGCAATCATACCTGCTTCGGAAAAGTTTATGAAGGAGTGGAAGTGATTGATCTTATCAGGGCAGGTGATAAGATTGAAAAAATCGTAATTACTGAAAATGAGTAGGTTAAAAGTGTAATCACATAAATGTTTTAAAATGAAGAAGAATCTGATTGCTTCAATATTCATCATCACGTTTGCTTTTACAGCCGGATTCACATTGGCGCAAAAACCGGGTTCACCATTCAAAGGCGTGATCAACTACAAGGTCAGCTACCCGGATTCCAAAATGGAAGCATCACAACAGGCCATGATGCCCCAGACCATGAAAGTTTCACTCAGTGGCAACAAGACCCGGATTGAAATGGCCATGGCTTCGATGAGTCAGATCATTCTGATCGATTCAGATCTGAAAACCACTACGGTTCTCCTGGATATGATGGGACAAAAAATTGCCATGAAACCCAACAAGAAAACCGACCGTCCCGATGCAAAGGAGCCCGTTGTAAAGATGACAAATGAAACAAAGGAAATAGCCGGCTACCTATGCAAGAAAGCTGAAGTAAGTTTTGGTGATGAAAAAAGCAAGGGAACACCGCTTATTGTTTACTTTACTGAAGCCATTGGCAACAACAGGATTTTCTACGACAATGAATACCGTACCTTACCCGGTATTCCGATGGAGTTCCAGTATAAAATGCAGGGCATGAATATGCTCCTTACTGCCAGCAGCGTTGAAAAAGGCAAAGTTTCAAACCGCGATTTTGAGGTTTCGTCCGAATATAAGGAGATGACCCCGGAACAATTGCGTGAAATGTTTGGAGGCGGAAAATAAGAGATTGCTCTTCCAGATGGAAGTAACACCGGCCGGTTGATTCTTTGCCTGTTTGCACACAGAACCAATGTAAACAGTAGTTTCAGGAATCATCCGGTTTTTGTACATTTGCAAACCAAGTAAATACCACTCCTGCACATGGCAGTCAAAGGGAATGCACTAAAAAAAAACAAGCCAAGGGATGAATTTGATGAAAGTCCCGCCAAAAAAACCGGGAAAAAGAGCCGTTCAATTGGTTTACCTTCCTGGCTGGCCGATGGCAGGGGCAAAAAACTGACAGGCGTTTTCTTCATCCTGCTGGCAATCTACCTGCTCTTTGCGTTTTCCTCCTATCTTTTCCTGTATTTTCAATGGGGAGCCGATGATTTATTCTCAACCTTCTCTTTTAACAGGATTCTTTTTGATACAGAAATCGAAGCAAACAACTGGGCAGGCCGTCTGGGCGCTGCCTTGTCGATCCTGCTGATCAAAAAGGGTTTCGGCGCCGCTGCTTTCCTGATTATCCCGATGTTGCTGGTTTCTGGCATCTATCTTGGTCTTGGGATCAGGATACTGCCTGTATGGAAGACCTTGCGGAATTCACTGCTTGGAATTCTCTGGGTTCCGGTAGCACTTGGTTTTCTTCTGCGCGATTCTGATTTTGCTGTACTGGGAGGTGTAACCGGATATCAGAGTGCTCTCTGGATGGAAGGTTTGCTTGGTAAAACCGGCACTGCCATTACGCTTGTATTTGCTTTGATCGCTATCCTGGTCTTTGCATTTAATATGCCGCTCGAATTGCCTAAAAGACCTGAAAGCGAAGATGAAGAAAATGCCGGCTCGTCTGATGCCAAAGGCCTTGATGCTACCCTGCAACGTAAGCCAAATGTGCGGTCAACCTATGGAAATGTCCCGGAAGATAAGTACAATACCGTGGAATTCTCTGTCAGGCATGATGAGAAACCGGTTGAAGAGCAGGTGATTCCCGAATTAAAAGAAGACCCGGAAGAGGAAGATTTAAACTCCTACCTTCCACCGGTCCGGCCATCACAGAAACCCAAATCAGGAGAGATTGAACTCACCATCGAACAGAATGAGCCTGTTGAAGAGCCTGAGCCGGCCAAAGACGAACCGGTACATTTCGGTATCGATACCGAGTTTGACCCTACCCTTGAACTTCCTGATTACCAGTTCCCGACACTTGACCTGCTTGACGATTATGGCGGAAATGCCAATTCGGTGAATGTTCAGAAGGATGAACTGGAAGCCAACAAGAACCGGATTGTAGAAACACTGGCCAATTACAGTATACAGATTGACAAGATCAAGGCTACCATCGGGCCCACGGTTACCCTGTACGAAATTATCCCGGCACCGGGTGTGCGCATTTCGAAAATCAAGAACCTAGAAGACGATATTGCTTTAAGTCTTGCAGCCATGGGGATCAGGATCATTGCTCCTATCCCGGGAAAAGGAACCATTGGTATAGAGGTGCCCAACCTTAAGCCTGAGATTGTTTCTATGAAATCGATCATGGGCTCTGAAAAGTTTATGAGTTCCAAATATGATCTTCCTTTCGGAATGGGCAAAACAATTCAGAATGAGCCCTATATTGCCGATCTCACCCGACTCCCGCACATCCTCATGGCGGGTGCAACCGGGCAGGGAAAATCAGTAGGGCTGAATGCCATTATAGCGTCAATCCTTTACCGGAAACATCCTTCGCAGGTAAAGTTTGTGATGATTGACCCGAAAAAAGTGGAGCTGACACTTTTTTCAAAAATTGAAAGGCATTTCCTGGCCAAACTGCCCGATTCGGAGGAAGCCATCATTACAGATACGCGTAAAGTAGTGCGCACACTCAATTCACTGAACATTGAGATGGATAACCGGTATGACCTGCTGAAAGATGCCCAGGTCCGGAACATAAAGGAATACAACATAAGATTTGTAGAGCGCAAACTCAACCCGCTTCATGGACATCGTTTTCTCCCCTACATCATTGTTGTCATCGATGAATTTGCTGATCTGATCATGACAGCCGGCAAGGAGATCGAAGCCCCGCTCACAAGGCTGGCGCAGCTTGCCAGGGCCATCGGTATTCACCTTGTAATTGCAACCCAGCGGCCTTCAGTAAATATTATCACCGGAACGATAAAGGCCAATTTCCCGGCACGTATCGCTTTCAGGGTAATCTCAAAAATAGACTCCCGCACCATCCTCGACACCGGCGGGGCCGACCAGCTGGTTGGACGAGGTGATATGCTTTTATCAACAGGGAGTGACCTCATCAGGCTTCAATGCGCCTTTGTCGACACACATGAAGTAGAGCGGATCACTGAATTCATCGGATCACAAAGGGCTTATCCCGATGCCTACCATTTGCCTGAATTTGCCGATGAACAGGATGTGAAAGAGGTTGACTTCGACCCGACAATGCGTGATGAACTTTTTGAGGACGCTGCCAGGATCATTGTTGCAACCCAGCAGGGAAGCACCTCATTGCTTCAACGCAAACTCAAACTCGGTTATAACCGTGCCGGTCGGATCATCGACCAGTTGGAAGCCGCAGGCGTGGTTGGCCCATTCGAAGGCAGCAAGGCCCGTGAAGTCAGAATTGCCAACGAGATGGCTTTGGAACAGTTTTTGAAGGATCTGAAAATGGATAACAGAAACAACGAATTTTAACCAGACTGAAATATTGATAAAATGACAAACAGATTAATCCTCACTATTACCGCATTTTTTTTCGCAATTGCTGCATTCCCACAAAGTGATAAAAAAGCCCGGGCTATACTTGACGAGGTATCGGCAAAAACCAAAACATACAAATCGATCAGGATTGAGTTTACCTACAAAATGGAAAACACTTCCCAGAAAATCAATGACAGTTATAAGGGGGTGCTGCTTTCGAAAGGCGACAAATACAAGCTTTCCTTTTCAGGACAGGAAGTGGTGAGCGACGGCAAAACAGTATGGACCTATGTTAAAGATGCGAACGAAGTACAGATCAACGATGTAAGCAAAGACGACGACAGCTTCACACCCACCAACCTCCTGAATACATACAATGCAAACTACAAGGCAAAACTGATTGAAGAAAATGCAAAACAGAAAGTGATTGAACTGGTGCCTGTTCAGAAGAAAAACTTCAATAAAGTAAGGGTTACGATTGAAAACGCCAGAAAAATTGTAAGCAGCCTCCTCATTTATGATAAAAACGGAAGTATTTATACTTATCAGGTAAACAAATTTGAAACTGATCTTCCAGTTACCGACAACTCATTCATTTTCAAAAATGCTGAACATCCGGGGGTTGAAGTCGTTGACATGCGCTGATACAGCTCTTTATTCCTTTTCACAGAAACAAATCCATTGCTTGACGGTTTAATACCAAAACTAACCCATGGATTTATTCTATAAAATTTCACTCAATTTACATTCCTGGAACAGATATGCTATCCTTGCGGGAGGTCTGGCTGTAATTTTCTTTGCTGTAAAAGGTCTGCGTACTAAATCATTGTATAGCGACACGGGTAAGAAGAGCATGCTTTTCTACCTGTCGGGCCTTCATTTTCAACTTTTAATGGGTTTATTGCTGTATTTTGTTGCCAGTCCCATAACAACCCATGCATTCAACGATTTTGGTGCAGCGATGAAAGACAGTACATTGCGGTTCTGGTCGGTTGAGCATGCTTTCATCAATTTAATTGCGATCGCAGTGGCCCAGACAGGGAGCATACTGGTCAGACGAAAAACCGATGATATCCGAAAACACCGAACAGCACTGATATGGACAGCTGTTTCAATGGCCCTGATCCTGCTGATGATCCCGATGGGTTTGATGGGTGTTGACCGACCCTGGTTCAGGTTTTAAACACTAATCTTTAAGGTACCTCGATAGTGCTGAGAGCAGGGCTTTTTTACTGATGGGCTTCGAAATATAATGGTCGCATCCGGCTGCCAGTGCTTTGGGTCTGTCGTCCGACAAGGCATAAGCTGTCTGAGCAATAACAGGAAGATCAGGCATGGAAGATTTGATCAACCGGGTTGCTTCGAAACCATTCATCAGGGGCATTTTTATATCCATGAGCACAAGACCGGGTTTTGCATCCAAAGCCATGTCCACGGCTTCTTTTCCGTTGAAAGCACGCAATATTTTACAGCCTGTACCTTTAAGAAGCATCTTTAACAGGGTGAAATTGGCATCCTCATCTTCAGCAATAAGGATGACTTTATCAGACCAGTTGTAGGAAATCTCAACATTAACTGATCCTGAATATGACTCAGCAATCCCTGATTCCATTTCCTGAAACGGTATCTCAACCCAGAATGTAGATCCCATGCCAGGAGCTGACACTACCCATATGGTTCCTCCCATTTGTTCAACAAGCGCTTTCGAGATGGCCAGCCCAAGACCAGTCCCTCCCTGTTCACGCGAAGCAGTCGCATTTACCTGCCTGAATCGTTTGAATATCAACTCATGGTATTCAGGTGCAATACCTATGCCGGTATCTTTTACAAACATTTTAACTACCCCTCCAGCTGAGATATAGCCAAATTCCACACTACCCTTTTTGGTAAATTTGATCGCATTGTTAATCAGGTTGATTAAAACCTGCCTTAATCGTATATCATCACCCAGAACTACGATGTCATTGGCATCTGAAAGGTTTGGTGCCACCAGTTCTACTTTCCTGAACTGAATTTTAGAAGCTATCGAATACAATTCGGTCATCAGTTTCTTCAGGCTGACCCTGCCTTTGTTGATCGTAATCTGCCCGGCTTCAATTTTTGAAATATCAATGATATCGTTTATCAGAGCCATCAACTGTGCCGAACAGGTGTTGATTATTTCGACAAAACTAACCATATCGTTGTGCGGCAGACCGGGGGTGAGCAACAATTCAGCAAAACCCAGTATCCCGTTCATCGGGGTTCTGATTTCATGGCTCATGTTGGCCAGAAAAGCAGATTTAAGCCGGTCTGACTCTTCTGCTTTATTGATCGCTATATTCAATGCTTCATTCTTCCGGGCGATTTCATCATTTAAACTTAGATATTCATGATTGAGCCTGGCAAGTTTCTCGTTCATGTTCCGAAGTTCCTGATCGGATTGTTTACGCTCGGTGATATCGCGCCAGGTGGTATAAATGATATTCTTTCTGTCAATTCTGATAATGGTAAGAACAACTTCAACCCAGAAATCGCTTCCGTCAGGTCTGCGGTGCAGCCAGTCGAACCGGTGAGAACCATTTCTGACAGCTGCATTTATCATTTTAACAGCCTTTTTGGCCGATGCCTGCCCGTCAGGCTGAAAAGGAGGTGACAACTGAAAAGGTTTCCGCATAACGACCTGATCGCGTGTAGTCTTCAGCAGTCTCAATGTTGCTTCATTACAGTCAATAAAAATACCGTCCTCAATAATCAGGTTTGCATCTTCCGAATCTTCAAACAGCATCCTGAACCTGAGCTCACTCTCTTTGAGTCGTTGCTCAGCCTCCTTTCTCGAAGTATTATCAATAATTAATCCTTCAAGGGCGACTATATTTCCTTCGGCATCGTAAATTCCACAACCCTGTTCCCATACCCATTTTAACCTGCCATCGGCTGTTTTTATCTGGTACTCATCTGTAAAAATACTGCGGTTGGCAAGTATCTCCTGCCATTTCATCCATAAATCTTCCTGCGATTCCTTAACGATCAGGTCATTAAATGCAATTACCCTGTTCCCGGTCAACTCCTCGGGATGATATCCTGTAAGCTGATATGACCCTTTGCTGACAAATTCCATTGTCCAGAGTTTATCGTTCTTACACCGGTAGGCCATCCCCGGCAAGTTCCCCATCAGTGTTTCAAGTCGCCGCTGTATTTCCGCATTCTCCGTTTCGATCCTTTTTCGTTCAGCAAGTTCGCGGGCCTGCTGGATGTTGTGCAGCGCTTTTATTGACAATTGATTTGCAATAAGAAACAGGCTTTCGGCAATGCTTTCAAACTGATTCTTCGACATCCGCCTGACATCCTTAAGTGCATCCATGTATAACTTCTGATCAACCCCGATCTCCATTGCATATTCAATCAGTTTTCCAGGATCGGCTTCATCATCAAGTACCTGCCCTATCAGCCAGCTTGCAATATGTTTGTTACCAACATTGATGCTGGCCCCGGCATCCCAGAGGGCCCCGCTCAGACAGGGCTGAACAATCGGGCCACCGGTATTTTGTCTTCCGATGACAGCATCGGAATAAAAACAATTAGCCCTGCCCTTCTCCGTTTTCCTGATGATATGTTCACACAGGTGGCAGAAATTACTCGGTTTTGTTATTGGTTTACCCGAAGCATCTGTAATGAGTGATGCCACACCGGTGGCATTACTGAAAGCATCCTGTATCCGCTGTATCTCATCGAGATCAAATAAATCGTTGAAACTGAGCTCACCAGGCTCCCACTCAGGCTGGGTAAGAATATTGATCCTTTGATTGAGAACCTGCTGATACTTCAGTTCAGCAATCTTCAGCGCCTTGTTTATCCGGATGCGGTGTATGGCATAAGAGGCCTGATGGACAATGGCTTCAATGATATCATGCGGCACCTCAGGTGAACCATTGCAGCACAATATGGCCAGGGCCCCGTAATATGACTGGTCCTGTGTGAAACCAATCCCATATATCGACCTGATCTCCAAAGCCTTTTCAATAACTGCTGAAGTCGGACGGTCAATAGCACCTCCGGTAATTTCAAAGAAAGAAGGAATCCGCGCAAGCTTCTCCGATTTAAAAAGAAACAGGATACTCTCATCAATACCGGAAACCGGAAGGGCAAATTCAAGAGGGTCGAAACCAAGAAATTCTCTCGTTAAAGGCAATATCGATTTCGTCCTGTCATTGTAAGCCTCAATCCTGAGTTGATCAAGATCGTCAGTAAATGCAGCAAAAACATAATCATCCTTGACAATGCTGCTGATTGTATCTATTAATCTGGAATATAATTCTTTTTCGTCGGCCGAACTGTGAAAGGAAATGGCTGCTGCAGATACCTTACCGAGGAGATTCTCCGATTCCACTACCCGTTTTTCACTGACTACCTCAAGATGAATGACCATACTCAGCACACCTCCGATTTCAGCAATCTCAGCCTCAAGTTTCACAGGGATCAGAGTATCACGGAACTTAACAGCAGTAGTATCAGAAAGCGAAGTACCGGTTGGCTGATGAAAAAACCCGTTTAATTTATTTACTACATCTTCCCGGAAAAAATGGCCCAGGTCGGAGCCGGAAAGAGCATTCTTATCGAAAAAGTTTGAGACATCCCTGGGTGAGATATAGACTATTTTTAGCGGGATGCCGGATGCGATCATCAGTATGCGTTTATTCTTCAGAATATCCGGTAATTTCCCGCGACTACCCATTAATTCAAACCTGGCTATTGTGAAAAAAGAAGAAAAGAAGATTTCACATTAAAATCTGAAAGGCTAATATATAAAAAAACAGAAGCAATACATGAAATTATCAATAAAAAGAGACAGGGTGCCAACAGATCGTATGTTTCAGCCTGTCATAAACAAGTATTTTCTATAGTTACAATTAATATTAACCTGGTCACCAGCGTAAAAGGTCTGTGACGGTTACGGGTTTCTGAAGCCGAAATCCCAGGACTGAACGCGCAAATCTGAATTACCAGCCATTGATTAAGCTATTCAGATGGCCGGGCAGTTGGTGTGCTAATTTTATGATTTAATCAGTTTTTTCATTGTACCGGAAAATTCCGAAGGTGTCGTTCCTGTCTGGGTTTTAAAAGCCGCAATAAACACTGATTTACTGTGGAATCCTGCTTTCTGGGCAAGCCCCAGGTAAGAATAGGATTCAGCTTCATTATCGACCAGTAGCCGCATTACCTTTTTAACCCTGTAATAGTTTAGCATCTGGTTGAAATTACGTCCCTGGTACTCGTTGATCACCATCGAGAGATACCGGGTATTGGTACCAAGATCGTTGGCCAGGTGCTTCAGGGTCAACTTCGGGTCTGTATATAATTCATTGGTAATCAAATGATTCAACATTCTCTTATAAAGGGCCCTTTTCTGCTGGTCATCAAAGGGTTTTCTTCCCAGACCTGCTTTTCGTTTCGGTTTTTCTTCTATCTCAGAAACAGTCTCAGCCTCAATGTTCTCTTCTTCAATAAAAATATCATCCTGCAGGATTTCATCGGGTTTTAATTCATCGAGCAACTCGATCATTTCAGGTTCTGCAACACTTTGCTGCACCGGGGCAACTGAAAGTGAGTTCTTCGCCAGACCAGGATAAATTTCCAGCTTCAATCCAAGCCATCCTGTAATACCGGCTGAGATAAAAATAAGCAACGAGTGTATAAAATGGAATCCCTGTTCGGGCAGAATTGATGACATTAACCAACCATCTGTGAACAGGAAAAAGACAGAAAAGGAGATGATCAGATACCTGAAAACATTAGCGCTTGCGGGAACTTTATCATAATAATCCTGAAGTCTGCGGGAATAAACACGGAATTTCAGAAAAAACATCATTGTATAGAGCATTGTCTGGATAAGCAGAAAAGAATGTCCGACAATGGACCACACCGTAAGATAATTCCCGGATGTAAACTGGTTTCCATTGAGATAGGCAGCAAAAATTACAACAGGCATTGAAATCAGAAATGCGGATGGCACAGCGATGTGGTAGACAATGTATTTAACCGGGCGTTGCTTCGCAGTAACAGCAGCGCTGACAAAAAGGAAAAAAAGCGGAATTACAGACAGGCTCAGAGGGATCTTAACGGCTTCAGCCCAGGCAAAAATTGATTGCGGGGCATAAAAACACAATCCTGTAGCCGTCAGATACAATGCACATACGGTTAAAAAAGCAACCAGAAATAAACGGCAACTCTCTCCTTTGCGAAGGGTTTTCTCAATCAGAAGAATAGCGATAAGCAACAGTATTCCAGATTCTATTACAAACTGAGCTTTTATTAAAGCATTCATAATCATAAATTTAGTTCCGGTTCATTTTATCAAGTGGTGCTATATATTTTCATTGGTTAAGTAAAAATAATTACCCTCGTTTCAACCCTGCCGACAATTAACCGGCTTTCCGAAATCAGGATTTCAAAAAGCGGTGACTTTAAAGCAAAAATTGCTGCGCAAAAATGATTAAGTTTTCAGGTATTCCTGCCAAAAATAATTTCAGTAAAAGGCAGTACCAAACAACAGATATTTGAAGGTTATAGAATTCTGAGTCGTTTGAAGCAATCCTGCAAAAGCACGGAGAATATTTTTCCGGATCACAGAAATGCCGGTATTTCAGTAGAGGTTGTAAATATTTGCCATCATATGTACCACAAATCTGCGGAACCCAAGGTCATATCAAGTAAAAAACCCAATCAAAGAAAAGCGAATAAGCAACCCGAAATTAAAAGAAAGAACATCATCAGATTCTGCCCTGGATACATTCCAATAAAAATCCGATACGATATACAAAGATACGGAATCATAAATTAAAAACCAAGTTTTAATTCTTGATTTCGGACAACATATTTAAGATAACTATAGCATGCCAATCATTAATAATTGATTTTCTTGACTTTAGTAAAAATATTAAAAATATTGGCGACTAAAAAAAGTCCTAAAATAAGAATCGGATAAAAACCGATTTCATGTACCAAAAGTCGCAATACAGGAATTGTTAAAACATGCTCACAAGTCTCAAAACCTGAACTGAAAATGGCCCATAGTTACTAGTAACTGTTTAACAGTGTCATACAAGACATCACTATCAATTTTAGTACATTTGAACAAATTTATCCGGTTTATTTTCCAGATGCAATGAAAGAATGCAAAATCAAGTAATAGCTATTCAATTCAGTGTCGAATGATCTCCGAAAACTCTTTTAAATAATTTCGAAAAAAATGACTTTTATGCAATAATTTTTATATTTTTCAAAAGATATCAGGTAAGACAGGAACATTTTTATATATACTATTACATTATTTATATGTAATTGATTTTTATTTTTTATAAGCGATTAACTGTATCTATAAATTTGTCTCGTTCACCGTTTATAGCCTCTAAATCCGGGATTTAAGAAACATTAAAGTTTTTATTAATCCATTGATCTACATATTTTTATAAAATCCGTGGAATTCATAAATAATTTCTTTCAGAGATTGGCTTTTAATTTACAATTCCGAACCTATTCCAGTTGCATACCCCGTTTCAGTTTTCGTATTTTAGAACCACTACATCCTATAGTTCTCAGGCAAGTTAAGGCTCCCGTCTTTCTATTTCCTTTGCTTTAGTACACTTTTGTCCTGTCCTGTTGTTTTTCAACTATCTGTTGCATTACTGTTGCACTATTGTTGAGCTATCTGTTGCACTATCCCCTGCACAACTGTTGCACTATCTGTTGCACTATTGTTGAGCTATCTGTTGCACTATCTGTTACCCTATCTGTAACACTATCTGTTTAGACTACTTATCCGGATGATTTGCTCCCCCAAAGGTTGCAGCATCTGTGGTACGTTTCAGCAATAAAATCACTCTATTTCTATTTGCATTAAATTGTTGAATAACAATTATATATCAAACTAACCCTAAAATCAATCATTATGAGAAAACTGTTAACACTTCTACTTATGGTGTTCCTGTGGACATCCGGTATGACTCAGGTGGCGGTCACCCTGGGCGCACGTAACACCCAGGACCAGCAAGTCGCCCAAATGGACAAGACTCAATTGCCTGTTTCGAATGTCAATGCCTATGATGTGCGGCAGGTTACCAAGATCGGCACTGTTACTGCTGACCGGGAAAAAGACCTGTCGGTTATAAAAAACAGCCCTATTAAAAACACAAGGCAAGAGATCAATGGTACGGAGCCTATCACACCTCATCCCCTGGCTCCCATGCAGGGCGGTGAAACCATTGCACTGGCCACCCTAATTCCATCCCTGCCTTATAACAATACGGGTTCAACCACGGCCTATGCCGATAACTATAACGAAGTATGCCCCTATACTAACACCGGAGGACGGGATGTTGTTTACAAGTATACACCGGCAACCAACGGTCTTATAGATATTACCTTATGTGGTAATATTACGAATTACGACACCAAGTTGTACGTTTATGATACCCCCACGCCTGTCACTGGAAGCGCAATTGCTTGTAACGACGACTACTGCAGCAATTCCCTGACCAGTTATATCAGCCAGGTTACCGGGGTACCTGTTACCGGAGGCGTTACTTACTACATAGTGGTTGACGGATACTCAAGCGCCGATTATGGAACCTATGAGATAACGGTTACCAATGGGGTTGTTTATCCTGTACCAGCCAACGATGAATGTACAGGTGCTACGGCAGTTGCCGGACCATTCCCGCAAACTGTTACCGGTACCACTCTTGGTGCAACCATTGACTGTCCCGGCGTTCTTGACTGGAACGCTGTATGGTATGCCATTACACTGCCGTATGCTGTGAATGATCTTACAGTTGACTGGTGCGGAACTGCCGACATGGGTACAGTTGGTGTCGTTTACTATCCGACATGTCCGGTTGTTTGCGGCAATTATGTTCTATATACAACCAATACCTGGGGTATCTGCGGCACTGTGCCCGGAGCTACCACTGCTACTACAACATTCCTGGGAATCCCCGGTCCAACTGTGATTTATTACCCCGCCTATTCAATTCCCCAGATGGACCATGTTATCACGTTCAACGTTGCACCCGTGTTATGCCCGAATCCCTCAGCGCTCAATGCAACCGACAGGACTACAACAAGTGCTAAACTTGGCTGGACTGCCGGCGGATCAGAGAGTTTATGGAATCTTGAAGTGGGACTGCCTGGTTTCACACCCGGTGCCGGTGAATATATACTGAGGGGAACACCCACTGTCAATTCATTTTCAGCTACACCTTTATCTTCAGGAACCAGATATGACTATTACGTTCAGGCTGATTGCGGCACAAATCAGAGTTCATGGGTTGGCCCGCTTGGTTTCAGCACCCTCATCGAGTGCCCGGGAGGTGCACTTACAGAACTTGAAGTCTGCGGTGATTCAACCAACAATGCCTGCAACAATGTGCTGCCGGCCAATCAAACTTCAGAGCCCCTTGCCATCGGCCAAACAGTTTGCGGAACATCCTATTACGATGGTTCACTCCGCGATACTGACTGGTACACCTTTACTTTAACCGAAACAACGCTTGTAACTTTAAGTGCCAAAGCAGATTTTGATGTTGCGGTTATCCTGGTGACACCTTGTCCGGCTTCAGTAATTGCTTCCTCTTCAGCACTTTCCGGGGTAACAGCCTCTGTAAGTGCTCAACTAACTGCTGGCACCTATTATGCTTTTGTGGCTCCACAGTTTAACAGTGCATTTGCCTGTGGAAGCGCCAATCATTATTATGCCACACTGACAGGGGCTCCACCGACAATCGGGTGCGGCAATACCAATCTTGGTTTGTTAACACCCACTGAGACCTCACAGACTTTTGCCTATGCTGCAGGGGATACTTATTACTGGACCTTCAATGCCGTTGCCAATGCGACCTATTCGTTCAGCGACTGCGGGGCCGGTGAAGATACCTACATGAGAATTTATGATAACAGTTTTACCCAGGTTGCCTTTAATGACGACTATGGGGTGCATTGTACCACTGAAACAGCAGCTTCACTTAATTTTGTTCCAACAGTTTCAGGCCTCTACTATGTGTCAATTGCACATTATTCCTGCACCAACCTACTCAATCCATGGAACCTGACGTATTACTATACACCGGCTCCTACCTGTCTAGCTCCGACAGCTCTGACCGCCACCGGCATCACAACAACCGGTGCCAGCCTTGGCTGGACAAGCAGTGCCAGCGCCTGGGAGTACCAGATTGATGTAACCGGATTTATACCTGCTGCCACCGGTATTGCTACTACCAATAACCCAACAGTGGTTACCACACTGACCCCGGCCACTACCTATGATTTTTATGTACGTGCAAACTGCTCGGGAGATTACAGTACATGGTCAGGACCTTATACATTCACCACAGCCTGCGATATTCTTCCGACACCTTTCACCGAAACAGTGGAGGTTGGTGAATTCAGCCCTTGCTGGACGATAAGCGGCGGAACGTATAACTGGGGCATTGTTAGCGGTGCCAGCGGATATGGTGTTGGTGCACAGTCGTTCCGCGCCAATTTTTACAACATCAGCGATCCAACCCCATTCTACCTGTTCTCACCGGTATTGGATGGCAGTACACTCGCCAACCCCCAACTGGAGTTTGACTACTCCTATGCAACTTATATCAGTGAGGTAGACCAGATGAATGTTTATACCTCCGTAGACGGCGGCTTAAACTTTACTCTGCTGATTGAAATGCCAGGGGGTATCTCCGGCATCCTGAATACTGCAGGTGTTACAACTTCAAGTTTTGTTCCTACCCTTGCCACACAATGGGCTACCATGACACTGCCTATTCCTGTTGGCACCAATATGATTGCTTTTGAGGCCATCAGTGCCTTTGGAAATAACCTGTACTTAGACAACATCAAGGTCAATGAAGCCATTGCAACCAAAACCCTGAACCTGACCGGGGTTCTGCTCGAGGGTCTGTATGCAGGAGGAGGAACACTCAACCAGGCAAAGGATGAATCCGGTAACGCAGTTTATGCTCCGGGGGTAGCCGATATGATTACTGTAGAATTACATAACGATTTAAACTACAGCATCATAGAGTACAGTTCAGCCGTTGAACTGAGTACATCAGGAACTGCTACTGTTAGTGGCATAACCTTAGGCGGAGATTATTTTATTACCATCAGACACCGCAACTCAATTGAAACCACTACTGCAACCGCTGTTTCATTCGCCGGTGCAGTAATCAGCCAAAGCTTTGGAAACCCAGCTGATGTTTACGGTGGGAATCTTTTGCTGATGTCAGATATGGGTTATGCCATCTTTGGTGGTGATATTACACAGGATGGTGCTGTTGATGGTGGTGATGTTACCCCGTTCGACAACGACCAGTTTAACTTCGTGATGGGCTATGTTGATTCAGATGTAAATGGTGACGGATCTGTTGACAGTGGTGATGGTACCATCATTGATAACAATCAGTTCAATTTTGTCGGAACGGCACATCCATAAATTGAATCAAACAGGAATCTCTCCTGACCGGGAGATTCCTGTTTTACAATTTAATCAAGAAAACCCCAGATGAGAAATCAATCATTATTCATTCAATAACCCAAAAACTTCTATTATGAGAAAACTACTCAACAACATGCTCAGGATGGTGCCTTTGCTGGCATTGGTCCTGTCCTTCGCACAAACCAACGCGCAGCGGCCATACGCCCCTTCCGCTGAGGAGGACTTCCTGATTACCATCCAGAATGTGGTTCAACCGGTTGGGACGACCAACATACTTGAGTTTGACATTTACGTAGTTGATACTGACCCCAGTCAGGATCTGCAGATGGCTACCTTCCAGGCCGGTGTCAATTTTAATCTCGGAATCATG
>WSXU01000144.1 GCA_009773455.1 Bacteroidota bacterium
TATCTTTGGTAACCTCCGGAAAATCCACATATAAGGATTGACCATACGGTCCGGACAGGGCTGATGTATCGATTTCATATCCTGAAACCAGAAAATAAGCTGCATAAACAGCATCATAGGCAATACCGGGAGGATTGGCAACAGCAAAGCAATCGAATTCTGGATACGCCTGTTGTGCCTTCTCCCAGAGAAGCAGACCGTCCAAATTGGCTTCACAGACCATTGAAGGCCATTGATTATAAGGAATCCCATTCCCTTCTAGTCCCCACATGGCCTGATTGCTATCGTGGGTGTTCCAAATGGCTTTTAGGTTTGGATAGGCTTTTACAAAATCACTGGTTTCCGGTTTGATCTTTGAAGGATCATATTTTCCATCCCGGAAATCAGCAACGGTTATATCAGGGTATCGAGAAAGCAGGTCTTTAATCGTATCAGTATACCGATTGAATGGATCCAGGTCGAAGTAGGCGATCTCGCCACTCCCACCGATTTTTTCAAGCAGCCAGCCCAAACTTGTTTTCGCCCATTTACTGTGATCAATGGTGATGCTATAGGCTCCATGGGTGATAGATTCTGCGTCCAACAGAAAAACCGGGATGCCCGCGTCTCTTGCGCTCAAGATGTCATTGTGCAATCCCTGAACTGTCATGTTGTCTGAATTCTGGATGATTGCGTCAACACCCTGGTTGATCAGATCAGGGAGATCTCCATAAATACACTCAATGCCAAGCTCATCACATGCTGTTTGGAAATTCCTTTCGCGTTTAAATTGGTTTGTGTCATATGATGCATACCCAAAAACGAAGGCTTCAGGCTCTGGCTCTGGTACTAAATCTGTCGGTTCAATTGCAACCGGGTTCACCTCAATTCCTCTCAAGCAATTCGCTGGCCAGTCGGGATTTGTATCTTCTGCAGGATTGTTCGTTAAATTAATTATGCCGACACCAATTCCCAAGGTATCAGGTAATTTGTCACTTAGGATATAGATCTCGGTGTTTCCTTCAAAAT
>WSXU01000145.1 GCA_009773455.1 Bacteroidota bacterium
TATAACCGGGTCCTACGCGAGAGTACCCAACCAGAAGATCGGTATCAGATAGATAAAGGAAATGAAGGAGAAAATGAAATTCATCGGAATGTTTCTTAAGTTGATTGGGAGTGTTATTAAGACTGCGGTTATCCTGGCGATTTGCTCCAGCATCTTGTTTATTGCCTACAAGGGCAACCAGCCTATGCAGGTTCCCCAGGCTCCAAAGGGGATGACCTATTTCGATTTTATTGCCGACCGGATTGATGCTGCAAAAACAGTTGAGCCCTCCCGGTGTGGTTGGGGGATGATGCTATCACTGGTCGCTCTGGGTCCCATCTATTCATTCGTTTATACCGAAGTTGGAATCCACCCAGACGGATTTCTTGCTCGTGGCACTTCCTCTGATCCAGATATCCCAAAGGATGTAGCCGGTGCGAAGTGGTATGAAGTGCCTGGTATTTGGTGGAATACGGTTGAAAGATTATCCTGGACGATGGTGGGTAAGCCGGCAGCGTATGGATGTAAATTTAGGCAAGTTCGGGTACAAATATACCCAGATCCGTGATTTACCTGTTCTGGGTATGTGCTAGACGAATCATTAAGCAACCAAAATTTCTGAATCAATTACTTTATGATGAGCTTCACATGAAGAATCTATGATAGTTCAAGAAATGCACATAGAGAATTATTCTACGGTAACATACATTCGTGATACCGAATACATCCACCTCAGAACTTTCAGAAGAAAATATTTCTAAATTGCTTTCCTTTATCGGTCAACCAGCTGAGTTTCAAGTTCTAATAATGGCCGGTGTTCATGAACCTTGTACCTTCGGGTATTGCCTACCTAGTGTGTCTGTTCAATCTTACCCTCCGGCATGATATGCGATAGCGACCGTACTCGGCCCGACGTGTGAACCGACCACCGGGCTGATTTCTGACAGGAAGTATTCTATCGGTGAAAAGCGCAATCGGGCGGTTTCCAACAATTCTTCGGCAGTTTCGGGCGCCAGGGCGTGGAAAA
>WSXU01000146.1 GCA_009773455.1 Bacteroidota bacterium
CCTGGTGTGGAAAACCCATTCTTTGGTTCAATGCAGGAAATTGCTGCAGCCAAGGCAGAGGAACTCGGTTACAAGACGTTAAAGCTTGTTCATAACGATGATGCCAATAAACAAATGGAATTGTTTGAAACCTGTATAGCACAGAAGGCCGTCGCTATCATTCTGGACAACGCTGGCGCAGATGCAACCGTTGCGGCAGTCCAAAAAGCTAAAGACGCTGGTATTCCTTCCTTCCTTGTTGATCGTGAAATTACACAGGAAGGCGTAGCCGTATCCCAGATCGTATCGAATAACTACCAGGGTGCAACCATTCTGGCGGAAGAATTCGCTCGCTTGATGGGTGAAGAAGGTCAATATATCGAACTTACCGGCCGTGACACCGACACCAATGCCCATGTTCGTTCTCAGGGGTATCATGATGTCCTGGATGCACTTCCCGGGATGGAGATGGTCGCTCAACAGACTGCAAACTGGAGTCAAACGGAAGCCTTCGATGTAATGGAAAGCTTGCTGCAGGCGAATCCGGATGTAAAAGGTGTGATCTGTGGAAACGACACCATGGCATTGGGTGTCCAGGCTGCTTTAGATGCAGCTGGCATGAGCGATGTCTTTGTGGTTGGATTTGATGGCTCAGATGATGTCAATGAATCGATCCTGACTGGCAAGATTGATGCTGGTGCTTTACAACCAGTCGCTGAAATGGCAATCCAGGCAGCGATTCAGGCTGATTTGTTCATCCGAACAGGCAGCACTGGTAAACCTGAGAAACAATCCATTGATATGGTTTTATTGACCCCCGATAATGCCTGTCAATACACTGGGTTTGCTCCTACCGGATCAACTGCTTCCTGTGTAGCAGCTGTTGCTGAACCTGTTGAAGCAGGATTAATTTGTGTGATCGTACCTGGTGTGGAAAACCCATTCTTTGGTTCAATGCAGGAAATTGCTGCAGCCAAGGCAGAGGAACTCGGTTACAAGACGTTAAAGCTTGTTCATAACGAT
>WSXU01000020.1:0-59748 GCA_009773455.1 Bacteroidota bacterium
TCATGGATATAGGAATAAACCCGGGTAAAAACACCGAGTACAATTACAAGCTGATTTCAACTCAAATTAATGACCTCTCAACTCTCATACGCTGATGGCTGATATATTAAAGATCCCTCATCTCAATCCATTGCATTTCCATCGGGTTCCTGATGGGAGTTTCTCATATGATCTGATCCCATACTTTGAAGAGAAAGCTGTATATCTTCAGAAGTTCCTTGGTACTGACACTTTGATGTTTCAATTACAACTCCTGGTGGATAGTTGGAACTCTGTCGGATATCGGGTCTTGGATTCGAATGGTACCGAATTCGGCACTTATACCGGGGGCCTTGCTGGTACTCTGAACAATTATAATATCTGGTCAACCCGAACGACAGATAATATCTTGACTGGATTGCCGGAAGGTATCTATTATATTGAGCTTACTATTGACCTGATCGTAACAGGGAATTCAGTCATTAGAACTTATCTATCTGAACCTTTTGAAGTGGTAAAGGAAATTACTGATTCATTGCTTATTCAGTACAGCCATGACCACAATGCCTTCGATATAGGTTTTTATCCATCCGGATTGGCTGCTTCGAAGAGGTCCTTCCAGATCAGGCTTGAAGGAGGTGTTTTATCCGAGGGTTTTCAACCCGGATCGAAAGATAGTTACTTCATTGACCAGGATCGTGAAGTGACCTTGCTTGACTCTCAGCCGTTCAATGTATACCGGTTTACTTTTGGTCCATCTGGAGGAATACCCAACTGGATGGCGAATAAACTGAACAGGATCCTGTCTTTGTCTGAAGTCCTGATCAATGGTATTCAATATGTAAAAAATGATGGATCCAAATTGGAATCTTCCCGGGATAAACTTTACCCATTTGCAGGATGGGTAATTGATCTGGTAAGGGTAGATAGTGAAGAGTCAATCATTGAAGTTGATCAAGATCCTGTCAAGAGGATAAAATACGGGCTCCAATACAACCATCATGTCTTGAGAGATGAGAGAAAGTTTACCAGTAGCGATGTGTGGGTTGTTCCTGATGAGGCAACAATACTTGCTACAATTGCACATCTGGGAGGCTCTTCAACAGTTGGTGGCCACCTGAAGGAAGCAGGTACTGTATACTGGTTGACAGAACATGCAGACAATACTGTCGGCTTTAATGCTCGAGGTTGTGGACTCAGGTTAGCAAATGGGACCTTTGATGATTTTAGAGAGCAAAACATTATCTGGACTTTAACGCTGAGTTTTTCAACAGAGTACAAGATTCTTATACTTCAGCATGGTACAACCAATGCTTCAATAGGAGCTCTGGCGCAAAGAGGTGGGGCTTCAGTAAGACTTGTGAGAAGCGCAACTACAGAAGAACTTCTACTATCTGATGGTTCCGGATGCACTCCCTATACCTGTAATAATGGGGATAAGATCAGAACGGTTAAGATTGGTACAAAAGTCTATACCGGTGATTATCTGACTGAAACTCTATTTCGGAATGGTGAGGAGATACCTCTTGTCACCGATTCCTCATCCTGGGCAGCATTGACAACTCCAGGATATTGTTACCCCAATGGAGATGTGAACAACATATAAAGATTCTTCTCGCGATACGACCATCCCCGGGTCAACTATTCATTAACCAAAACCCAAAGCGATGAGAAGATTATCTGCATTTCTGACATTTTTGTTGCTGGCCAGGTTTGTCCAGGCTGCAACATTTTACATTGATCCTACATTCTCCGGAGTGGCCAGAGACGGATCTCTTGAACGGCCATTCAAATCCTGGAGCGAAGCCCAGCCGAAGATGACTGATAATAATGTCATCTGCATCAACCGGGGGACAACTTTAGTTGCTCCGAATTTTGTTATCGGGAACAATATTTCAAACTTTACCCTTCAGGATTATGGGAATTCGATCGAAAGACCAATTCTCCTGGCAACATCTTTAAACAACAGGTCGAAAGCACTCGACTTCAATGGCCGGCTGAGTAATGTTACAATCAGGAATATTGAGATAACCACAGAGACAGGTTTGCTTACATCCCTGGTTGACATTGACCATTCTGCCAATGGTATCAAATTCAAAGGTTGTAAATTTCACAATGCTCAGTGGGGGATAAGGATACGTTCTTATGAACCAGCTCCATACGATATGGTATTTGATTTGACAATTGAAGATTGTCTTATAACAAATACAAAGGATGATGGAGTTTACCTCTACAAGGTTTCCGGGATACTCTTCCTGGATCCGGAGATCTCAAGGTCAAACCAGAAGTGGTACCCTGGTGCATCACAGGATTATGCGGCCGGTGATAATCTGCAGTCAATTCTATGCAACAAGCAGAAGTACGTAAGGTGTAAATTTTCAAGAGAGGGTACCGGCAATAAATTCAATGTTATAATCTCTGGCAATACACCGGTTTCCGGAGATTACCTGATATTCGAAGGGTGCGAATTCCGGATGCCAATTTCAACCGATCAGGGAGGAGCTGCCATTTTCATTGGCCAGTATAGGGGAAACATTGATTTCAACTTTAATGAAGTGTATGGTGACAGGGGAGGTGAATCGCTTGGACTTTCCGGCTTATGGTATCAGGCTACCTCGGGTAATCTTGTAAGCAACTCGAACTTGTATAACCGATGCCGAAGAGCAATCAGCCATCTGAACCCATCCGGGACAAGAGCAGAATCGAAGGATGATGTTTTTAGATTGAATGAGAGTGAGTATCCCTCCAGTGTCACTGCATTATCCCCAATAATTATCAGGTGATATGAAAGGGAAGATTCCAACATACCTTCTGATCCTTTTCCTGGTTGTTATCATTTTTCTACAGAGGGAGTGCCATCGGTGTCCTGAAGCCGTGACATTGACCACTATTAATACCATCCCGGGGGATTCAGTTCCTTACCTGGTTGAGATCGATAAACCGGTACCGAAGTTTATCGATACCGGATCCTGGCATTATTTTGATGTTGACACCATGGCCATCCTGAAGGATTACTTTGCCCGGGTTGTATATCTGGATACATTGAAGGATGACAGCTCGGCTTTCATCGCTGTCATGGATACAGTTTTTCAGAACCGGCTGCAGGGGAGGAGCCTGTATTTTGCAAACCGGAAGCCCACTTCAATAATTCACAATACAACTGTTCTTCCTGAGGTTGATGATCGATTGAAGCTTTATGCCGGTGCGATGGTTGCCATGGCTCCAAGGGACCGGTATGATTTTGGGCCGGCTGTGATCCTGATGACACCCCGGGGTAACGGGTATTCATATGCATTTGGGGTCAACGAAAAATCTCATACCATTACTCTTGTCTGGAAGGTCAAATTAAAGCGAAAAAGGCCACCTTAAATGGATGAGTAAATTTATATATAGGCTGTCCCGATGGGCAGCCTATTATATTTATTGCAATGATTGTTGAAATATAACTTGACTTACTTTGATTATCATCTTACTTTTGACCCGTTAAAACGTTCAAAAATGAGATTTAAAGATATTGCACTCGCTTCCAATTTTAGAGATCGAGCCTTTGAATCAACCGGAACTAGCCTTATGATTGTGATGATGGAAGGTTACCTATTAGTTACATCAAGGAGGTTGGCAAGCAAGCTTGAAAAGCAAGGTTATGAAGTTTTCTAATTCTGATTTTTGCCTTTTTTTTGCAGTTGTTGCCGAATTGTTTTAGAAATCATTTTTTGAAAATCGTTGTAACCCAATATTGGCGGAAGTAGCTCAGTCGGTAGAGCATCAGCTTCCCAAACTGGAGGTCGCGGGTTCAATCCCCGTTTTCCGCTCAAAAGAACGAAGTCTGGAGGCTTCGTTTTTTTTATAGCTCTTTTTGGCCCCGCCGATGGCGGGGTCCCAGGCTGAGGGTCGTCCCGCATCTGCGGGATTTTCCGCTCAAAAAAACGAAGTCACATTGGCTTCGTTTTTTTTACAGCTCAGTTGGTAGCCCCGCCGGTGGCGGGGTCCCAAGCTGAAGGTCGTCCCGCGGGTGCGGGATTTTCCGCTCACAGGACGAAGTCCGGAGGCTTCGTTTTTTTTTAAGCTCAGTTGGTAGCGCCCCTGATGGTGTTGTCCCAAACTGAAGGTCGTCCCGCAGGTGCGGGATTTTCCGATCAAAGCAACGATGTTAAATATTGATCTTAACGGACTGCTGTATTAATTTAACTCAATACCCTTTGATAATTCGTTCATTATAAAGCACCTTTCCTTCACTATCCATAACCCTGACCAGGTAAAGACCGTTTTTCAGCCTGCTTAGATCGGGTTTGGCCAATCCTGTGAAAGCCATTCGGCAAACCGGTTTTCCATCGGATGAATAAATTTCAAGCAGAAATTCCTGATTGTCAGGCCTGGCAACATCAATATTCAGCGTTGCATTAAATGGATTTGGGTAAGTGTTAATGTCTTTTGGTTTGTCAATATTGCTGGTTTCCGTTGGCAATGTAACAATCAGATCTTCATAAATAATATCAGTATACCAATTCATTACAGAATCCAATGCCAGAATAACGCAGGCAAAGGTTCCTGCCTGTGTGGGAGTTCCGGTGAGCAATCCGGTTGTCGGGTCAAAAGTAAACCCCTCCGGGATTAATTCACCAATCAGTGCAAAGGACGTGGCATTTCCGGTATCAACCTGCACCTGAAACTCGTAGTAGGTGTTTACATAGGCAGTATCAAGGCGCCATTGCTGTATCTGCGGATAAAACGTATCAATGTAGCACTCATTGAAAAGCGAATCCATGTAAATGGTATTGTTGTTTTGCGAAGCGCATAACAATTTAACTGTTCCGCCTCCAATGGCAATACCCCCCAAACCGCTCTGCATAATTCCGTAGTTGCTTCCTATGCCCTCAATCCAGATTTCGTCTGGATAATACGGGTCCTTTACTGAAAGATCCAGTCCGGAAAGATAAAAACGATTTCTCATCACCCCGTATATATCCACAACATCAATGCTGTCAACCACCAGGTGTACAACTTCGTTATAATTCAGATATTGGTTATCTACAAATACAGTGTCTCCAACTTCAAGACTGAAATCATAAATAAGACCTTCAGTTTCTCCAAATCTGTTGTAATACACCCGTTTGTTTAGTGTATCCTCACGGATCACGCCCTTATAATCCCATTCCTGCTGCAGGGAGTCATCGCTTTCAATTACAACAAGGTACTGGTCTCCGGGTTCGTAAATATCCCTGAACCAGTTGGTTTTTGTACCGCCACAGCTGACAACATTCAGTGCCCCATACCCAATCCTAATGGTATTCCATGTTTTTGTTGTGTCGACGATCTGGTATGAATTCTGACCAACGGATACCATGCTCAGGGTAATCAGGGTTGAAATAAGGAACGTTCTCATTTTGAAGGATTGGATCCAAGCAAAGCTAAAGAAATATCAGCGTGGTATTAATAATAATAAGGTCCAATCTGAATCATTTTGAAACTTATCAGATTAATCAATCAAGCGCTCTTGCATTCCGGATTTTGCACAAAAGAAGTTTCGGCACCAGATTGAAATTTTACTCTGTTTGTTTTCCTGAATTCAATTGAAATCAGGAACTTTGCTTTCATCATCAGTTGTTAAAGCTTACAGATAAATTGTTATGGAAAAAATCAGAATTTACCAGGTCGATGCTTTTGCCGAAAGCTTGTTTTCGGGGAATCCGGCTGCCGTTTGCATGCTGGATAAATGGTTGCCAGACAAAACCATGCAAAACATCGCTGCTGAAAACAACCTGGCTGAAACGGCTTTTATTGTGCCGGTAGATCAGCATTTTGAAATCAGGTGGTTTACACCTGCCGTGGAAGTTGATTTGTGCGGACATGCCACACTGGCTTCAGCTTTCGTGCTCTTTGAGTGCCTCGGTTATCAGGAGCCGGAAATCAGCTTTATTTCTCTGAGAAGCGGAGCGCTGAGAGTTTCAAAACAAAACGATACGCTGTTTCTGGATTTTCCGGCCGATATTATCCAAAAAATTGATTCCGTTCACTTGATTCAAAAATGCATAGGAACCAGGCCATCGGAAGTTTTCAAAGGCAAAACCGACTTTATGGCTGTTCTTGATGATGAAAATGAAGTTCAGAACCTTATTCCGGATTTTCAAGAAATTTCTAAACTCGAAGCCAGGGGACTGATTGTGACTGCAAAAGGAGATGAAGTGGACTTTGTTTCCCGTTTCTTTGCCCCGCAATCGGGGATCGATGAAGATCCGGTAACGGGCTCGGCACATACTTCGCTCATTCCTTTATGGTCGGATAAACTGGGTAAAAATGAGATGATTGCCCGGCAGCTATCCAAAAGGGGAGGGACCATCTTCTGTTCCGGCCAGGGTGCCCGGTGTCGGATCGGGGGCAAGGCCCGGCTTTATCTCACAGGTGAAATTTTTATTCCATAGATTATGATTTTTCTGGCAGTTGAAAAAGAAATTGAAAATGTACAATCTGCATTTGACGACAGATTGCTCAGGGAAGAAGCGCTGAAAGTACACCAATTGTACCTTGACGGAATCATCAGGGAAATCTATTTCAACGACGACCATTGCGCGGTGTTGATGCTTGAATGTAAGAGCAAAGCAGAGGCGGAAGAAATCCTTTCATCCCTGCCACTTGTGAAAGGCGGACTTATCCGGTTCGATATCACTCAGTTAAAACCCTATTCAGGATTTGAACGGATTATCAACCCCGGATAAATGTTTTAATCCGGAAACCTTATATCACACGCAGATGTCTGACAATAGTGAAGTCATTGATGTCATCGGAACTTCTCCCGGAAACTGGTGATATGTCAGGTATAGCATCACATCAATGAAAGTTCAAAATTTATCCCGTTTTTCTGCTTTATACTTTTTTTTATTTCTTAACCGCCTGAAAAGCGGCGGGCAATCTTTTTACTTTTAACCCCGCCTGCCCTCCTTTGGCGGGTAAACCGGCGGGCAGGTTTTTACTTTTTACTTTTTACTTCATTGTTGTATATGGTTCAGTCTGAATTAAGAAAGTGGCAATCATCCGATCTTGAAAGCCTGGTGTAGCATGCCGACAACGATTACATTGCCCGGTTTCTGACCGATCAGTTCATAAACCTTCTTTGAGAGGTAATATCTACAGTTCACCTCCCTTTTCTCATTATTCACCCTTCTGAATTTTCGGTTCACTGTTTTTGATTATCATCAGATACTGATCCGTGATAAATTTGTCGCTGTTTTAAGTCAGTCATTTTATAGATGGTCCCAAACAAGATTGGAAGATGAATACAACAAACCCAAACACACCGGTTCAGGCACCGGCGATCGAAGCAACACTTAGTCTGGTCAACAGCAAACTGCACATTACCGGGCAGGCCGGCAATTTCGAACCCATTGACACCGATTACATTCCACCTTACGGGGATGGGCTTGGCTATATGCCTCTACAGCTCTTTTTAATCAGTTTTGGCGCCTGTGCGGCAGGTGCGGTGCTTACTCTGCTGCGCAGAATGCAGAGAAATATCGAAGCATTCGATATGAATGTAAGCGGAATCAGGCGCACCGAACATCCAACCTCATTTTCAGAGATAACGGTTGAATACATCATTACTTCAAATAATGTTACTGAACAGGAAGTGCAAAAGGTACTGGCACTGGCTGAACAATCCATTTGTCCCGTATGGGCGATGATCAAAGGAAATGTTGAGGTAAAATCTATGGTAACGATCCTATAGTTATTGCTGGTAAGAAAATGATTTACAATGGAAGATGTTGTAATACAGCAAAATACTTTGATTTGATATTTCATCTTCCACATTTTGTCATAACCCGGAAAGCCTGAAGTTTACACAACCCCGTACAATTTTCTACCGGATGAATTGAATGTTGAAGGATAGGTTTTGAAGAACAAAGAGTTTGATAACAAGACAATTAAGGATCAATCCACAATACAGAATTCCCGGTGCCTTCCCAATTTCCTTCCCAGTCATCATTGGCCGGATCTATCATCCATTGCCCGTCGACATTAAACTTGTAGGTGTATTTTCCGGGCTTCAGATTAAGTTCGTATGTCCACAGCCCGTCTTTCAGTTCCATCCTGTATCCACTGGTACTCCAGCCGTTAAAACTTCCTGAAACCAGCACACTTTTGGCATCGGTGAAATAGCGCAGTTTAAATGTATGGTTGGGTTTAAAACTAATCACGGAATTGGTATAATCGCCAGAGCCGGCTGTGTGCGGGTTTGCCGGATCAGGCATCCATTTTCCGTCAACAATATATTTGTATTCATAATTTCCGGCTGCCAGCACATAAGGCAGTTCCCAGCCTCCCTTAACTTTATTCATGCGTAATTCGGTGGTGCTCCATCCGTTAAAACTGCCTGATAATATAACAGTACCTGCATTTTCAAAGTCGTTTAACCGGAACAATAAGGTATCGCCAATGCCAAGAAACGAATTGGTATTACCGTCCGCATCTGTCCGGATATCAGGATTGTCAGGATCGTTCAACCATTGTTTGTCAACAACAAATTTGTAGGCATGGGTTCCTTCCTGCAGATAGACAGGTAAGTTCCAGCCTCCAGGGACTCTGGTTAACCTGATTTTTCCGGGTTTCCAGTTGTTAAAACTTCCGGCTACACTTACCTTTCTGGCACTCTCATATCCTTTGAGCCTGAACTCGTAATTCAGGACATACAGGACCGAGTTATATCCGGCATTGCCATCGTTTTCCTTTTGCAGGTTTTCAGGATCAGCCAACCACCGGCCATCAGCAATAAACTTATAAAGGTATTTGCCTGGTTTAAGCCGTATTCCGGTTTCCCAGCCTTTCCCGGTCTTATGCATGGGGGTCTGCAATGTACTCCAGTTATTAAAGGTACCCGATAAGTAAACCTGGCCTGCGTCCTGAAATCCTGATAAAAGGAAATATGCTGTATCGTTTGCGTACCTGTAACCCGATTCTTGCGAAAACTCATTTTTACCTATCTTCTCAGGAAAATCAATTACCATCTGATGCGAAACGGGGCTGATGTCCCAGCCGTCATCTATTAAAAATACATCGTTTGTTAACAGATGCGCATCATTAGAGTGGAGTGTGGAAGGGGCATGGGCAAGGGGTTTCGACAATTCGGTTATGTTGGAATTAACTCTGGTAACCAGCCAGGTGATGCTGTCGTAGCTGAATGCATTGATTGACTGCATTGCAGTTTCAATCAGGATACTATCGAGGCTGAAGAGTTCTGAGAATTCTTTTTTCTGGGTAGAAGTCCATCTTTTATCCAACTGGAAATAAATTCTGTTGTCGCTGATATAGCAGACATTTCCCGGCTTCTGCTGGGCTGATACATGAACAGACGGCAGCAAAACCAACAGAAAAATAGCGGTCAAAAATGAATGTCTCATTTTAAATCTCCTTTCACGACATTAAAGCTAATCTCCTTTTTTCTGTAATTGAAGCAGAAAACTCCTTTTTGCCAGAAGTCATATCCGAGCATACCATCAATGGAACAACCATAGGCTTCACACATGGACGAAAGATCAATAATTACGGTGCCCATACTCCCGAACTGGTAATTTCCAAATTCAAACTGTTTCATTGTGCCATACAAAGCTTCCACACTTCCTGATTTTGAGCCACCAAGGTTTGATCTGCGACTGATAAGAACAGTTCCCATTGCTTTTTTGGGAATATTATTGCTTAATACGTTGATCTCAGCACCGGTATCAAGGCAGAAATATAACTCTTTGTCGTTGATCCGCCCTCTGATCATCATGAAATTACATCTGGTATCAAGTTTCTGGGTAAACTCATATTGCATGTTATTTGCATCCGGATCAAGCCTGTTGCCGTCTTCATCAACCCGGTTCAAGCGCAACTCACTGTGCGCAGCATCGAAAATGACTTCAAGATTATCAATCATTTTAACGCCAAACAATCCCAGGATTTTCACACCTCTTTTGTCTTCGATATGGCCAAGGTCTGCCAGATCAGCAGCCACCTGATTATAAAAAAGGCCTGAAACATCAATTTTTTTCAGGATTGTGCCATAGACTTTACTCATAGATCCTGTAATTCCACCGCCGGCTTGTTTTTCGTAACTGGAATACTTTCTGAAATAGGTTCTGTTCAGCACTAGTTCAGTCGCCCCGGTATCAAAGATCAGGTTACCTTCCTGTTCGTTAATCTTAGCCTCTATCATAAATAAACGACCTGCCTGTTTTAGTGGAATCACCACTGAATTCAGATTACCGTCAATTTTTTCTCCTTTCAAAAGTATCGACACAACTACTCTATCAGGGTTGTCAGTCAGGTTGCTCATATCAGGGGTATCAGCATAATTATGCTGAGAAACGATGAATATTACCGATGAAAATAATAATTTCAGCCAGGGAAATTTTAACCTGTTGGTCGGGCAATAACACATACGGATATCTTTTATACGAAATTACATCTTTTCCTTATCAGCGCAATGTGGAAACGAAATACAGCCATAAAAGTTGTCAATTAAACCGGAATATGGTTTTGAAGGAATTATCCCAATAGCTTTTCAAGTCTTAATTTTTAGGACTTGTGGTAAACGCAAATTAAAAAGGTTGATATTTTATGCCAACTTGTGGTTCATAACGAAACATAAATTACAACAAGGCGAAAGGAATATTTAATTTCCTCGGTTAAGACTTGAATTATTGGTTGAGGTATCCGGAAACTCTCCTGCTATCCCTGAAAAGCAATACCATCCGTGTGAAACCTATAAATGAAACGATCAGTTTCTTATTAATCCATATCTATTCATACTTTTGAATCATCCAAACAGCATTTATAAAATCAGATCGGAGCCTTGAAAAATAAGTTCGCCGGGTATTTATTAAAAAATAGTGAAGTATGGCTGATTGCTTTATCAGCACTGGTTATTCGCCTTTTGCTGATGGGTCTGGCCGATGAGACTGATTCTGATGCCGTGAGCCGAGCTTTTACATCCTGGGAATGGGCAGGTCATCCTTTCTGGTACAAAACGAGTGTATGGGCACCATTTCATTACTATCTGACCGGTTGCGGGTTTCTGATTTGGAAAGATCTTATCCTGCTGCCCGGAATTCTGAATATTCTGCTTTCGGTTATGCTTATTTTTCCTTTTTACTATTTCGTGAAGCGGGAATATAACAGGGCAGGCGCCATTTTTGCCACAATATTCCTCACCTTCAGCCCGCTGATGCTGAGGCTGGGCTTTCTGAACCTGGCTGAAATTCCCGGNNNNCCGGACTGTTGTTCCTGGTACTGTTGATGAATCTGATCTCAAAAGCCGTCAGAGAGAACAAATCCGGCTATTTGTTGCTATCTGGTTTGACCATGACCCTGGCAGCCGGCTTCAGGTATGAGTCCTGGCTGTTGATCCTGTTGTTCACTTTAATGCTGATTTTTGGATCCGGGTGGAGATCAGCCCTTAAGTTTTCTGCAATAGCGATGGTATTCCCTGTTGTCTGGATGATCCAGAACAAACTGGCTACCGGGGATTTTCTTTATAGCTTTCATGCCAACACAGAATGGACACACAACGCGCTAGGGATCAATGATCATGTAGATTTTGAAGCCTACCTGAGGCGAACCTGGTTTTTTCCTTTTTCTTGGCTGATTGCGGTGGGGCCGATTGTTGCCTGGCTGATACTGAAACAATTGCCGTTCGAAATCAGAAAACTCAGGAACAGCGCATTTCCGGAACTCTGGATGATTCCGATGCTGGTTTACCTGATGGTCATGCTTTACAATGCAATTGCCGGAAACCTGCTGCTTCATCACAGATTTACTGCAACATTACTTGTATTGTCGCTGCCATTGATTGCTTCAGTAATGAAAGATACCGGCAAAAAAAACATAAGGCTTGCAGCGATATCCCTGGCATTAACCATTGGACTTTCATTTGTCTATACCATCGGGGGCACCAGTCCGGTACCGCGTCTGAAAAACCAGTCTGCAAAACAATTTTCAAAAATTATTTATCCTGAATCAGGGCCCGGTTCAGGGCTCGTTGTTGATTTCACCAATTGGGAGGATACCTGGTACATCGGATTACATTCTGGATTCGTTCCCTCAAAGATCCTGATGCTGGGCGGGGAGAAGCAGCCTTCGTTACCTTCAGAAAGAATAAGGGATATGCTGCTTTCATCAGATAAAGTCATATTTCTCATAAAAGATGATTCCCCATTGTTTCGTTTTGTTCAGGATGAAACAGGTTCAGATTTCAAAATATATAATTTAGTTAAAGAGGGAAATATCTCTGTGGTAAAGTATGTCCCAAAGTGAGAAGCTGAGAAATTTTTATATCAATGGCATAGAGTGATCAATGAGCCTGAAGAGCAACCGAAACGGAATTATTTGAATTGAATACGATTCAGTCAAAATCTGCGTTATTTGACAAATCAGCTCAAAATGAAGAAGTTCTTTATTTTTTCACCTTTTGCTTTTGCCCTCATTTTTATTTATCTTTTTAAGGGACAACAAGCCGGTATCAATGTACTCATTTTCAACCTTATATTGCTAGGTGGAATTTACTGGACGGGACGGCTGAACATCAATAACCGGATTCAGCTGCTGCTGGTCAGCGGTTCAGTAATCAGTGCGGTTATGGTGTTGATTCACGGATCATCTATGGCCATGGCGGCCGACATTTTCTCTTTGATTTTACTGCTTGGATTTGTTGCTGCCGGTGATATCGGATTGCTGCTGAATGGTTTCCCGGCAGCCCTGTTTGGTGTGGTTACAGCTCCTTATCATTTTTTAGCGGAGACAGCACGGTTAACCAACCAGAAAAGCAATGGCAGGAGGATTCTCCGGTTCTTTCTTGTTGTGCTGGCTCCGGTAGTTTTTCTGATGATCTTTACGACCATTTATGCCACAGCCAGCCCTTATTTTAACAATCTGACAGGAGGCCTGCTTGAGCATCTTGAAAAATTCATGGAAGCCCTGATCAGATATATTTCTCCCATCGATTTCTGGTTATTTGTCGCCGGATTCCTGATATTTATCGCTTTCCTTTCGGGAAAGTCGCACAGGTTTCTGGTTTTCTTCAGTGAAAACAACGGAATGCAGTTGTTGCGGAAGCGAATACCATTTACAGGAAGGATGACCAATCTGAAGACTGAATACCGGTCGGGGGTGGTGATGCTGGTTTTGCTTAACCTTGTTCTGGCAACAATGAATGTACTTGATATTTACAACGTTTGGTTCAATTTTGAATGGAATGGTGATTACCTCAAGCAGTTTGTTCATGAAGGTACCTGGCTGCTCATTTTTTCCATCATCATCTCCATCTTCATTGTTCTTTATTATTTCCGGGCTAACCTGAATTTCTACCCCCAAAGAAAGCTTTTACTCAATCTTGCCCTGCTGTGGCTTGCGCAGAATGCTTTGCTTGCTGTTTCTGTCGGGATCAGGAATATGTGGTATATCCATCACTTTAATCTGGCATACAAGCGAATAGGCGTATATGCCTTCCTGCTGCTGACATTGTTTGGTATTGTTACAGTTATCATCAAAATCAGGCAGCGGAAAACACATCAGTACCTTTTCCACTACAACAGCCTGGCTGCTTATGCCATACTGATCTGTCTCAGTTTTTTCAACTGGGATAAGATCATTGCATCATTCAATGCTGACCGGTCAGAAAAAGCCTTCTTTCATCCTGAATTTATGGTTACCCTGAACAGCAGTGCGCTGCCGGAACTGATGATGACGACCAAAAAAATTGACCGGATTGAAGCAGCCCAGACCCGCAAATTTGATTACTACCACCAGTATATGTCGCTGTATTACTATAAAGAAAGGGTCGAACAGCGACAAAGAGATTTCATCAGCGGATATAGCCAGGTTTCATGGCTAGGTTGGAATTATGCTGATTATCAGGCATATAACCAGTTGACTGACAAGCAGAATCCTTGATTCAGCCTGCTGAAAGCAAGTTGTTGTAAATTTCCAGATTCTCTGAATCGTAGCAGGCAAAGATTATAGTTTCTGGATTTTCATTCTCAGCAAGGTATTCGGTGACGGCCTTAAGTGCAATGGCTGCTGCCTGTTTTTTCGGGAAACCATAAATCCCTGTGCTGATGTTGGGAAAGGCAATTGTTTTACAACTGAGGGAAGCTGCCAGTTTAAGGCTTTCTTTATAGCAGGATTCAAGTAATTCAGGTTCACCGGAACGGCCATTTTGCCATACCGGACCAACCGTGTGAATAACATAACCAGCAGGAAGCATAAAACCCGGTGTTACTTTTGCCATTCCGGTTTCACATCCATTCAGCAAACGACAAGCCTCAAGCAGTTCAGGTCCGGCAGCCCTGTGGATGGCACCATCAACACCACCTCCGCCCAGAAGCCCTGAATTGGCTGCATTCACAATTGCATCGCAACGGAGCTTCGTAATATCGGCTTGCTGAATCAGAATTCTTCTCTTCATTCCGGGCTGAATTAATCCTTTCTGACGATCAACTGTGCATTTTCATATCCCCTGACAACCACCTTTTCACCTTTCTCAATATAACCAGAATCAGCAACTGCATCAAACACTTCACCATCAATTTCAATTTTCCCGGCCGGTCTGAGGATAGTATAGGCGTTTCCCGATTTTCCGACCATCTCATTGTAATGCACATCAGCTGCTTTAAAACCTTCATCCGATTGCTGTGTGCTGAGCAGAGCAAGATCTCCGAACATGGTATGTCCTGCGAATAACTTTTTAGTCAGAAGGAAGGATGAAACCAGGGAGGTAAAAGAAGCAATAATAACGATGAAGAAAGAGACAACAACACCTTTCAACGGTACACCGGTAAAGTCAAAGCCCACATTGTCGATCATACTGAGGGTAAGTCCGGTTACGATGAGTACAATACCTGAAATTCCTGCCACTCCGAATCCGGGAATCGCAAACAACTCGATGATAACGAGGATAACACCTATGATAAAAACCAGTATTTCCCAATTAGAGGCCAGTCCTTCGATGTAAAGAGGCGCAAAGTAAAGCAAAGCACCGACTACTGCTGCTGCAAGTGGCAAGCCGATACCGGGGGATTGTAGTTCAAAATAGATCCCACCGATGATCAGCATGATAAGAATCCCGCTGACAACCGGATTGGTCAGGAAAGTAATGATGTTGTCGGTTGCTGTCAGTTCCTGCTCAACTATTTTGTAATTGTTTATTCGTGTGATTTTAAGAATTTCATCAATGGTGGAGGCTTCGGAATTGCAGAAACCATATTTCAGTGCTTCAGATGTCGTTAAAGTAATCACCCTTCCGGTATCTGAAATTCCCTCAATTTTTATCCTGGAATCGACCATGCCCTGGGCAATGTCAGGGTTGCGTCCTGTAGATTCGGCTGTTGACCGCATCATGGAACGCATATATGACTGGTATTTATCGGGTAGTGGCTTGCCCGACTGATCAACAACAGTAGCTGCGCCGATATTGGCACCGGCACGCATATAAATACTGTCGCATGCTATTGAAATCAGCGCACCGGCGGAGGCTGCATTGTTATCGATAAAAACCCATACCGGAATACCAGATTGGAGAATAGCAGTACGGATAGAATCGGCCGATTCAAGCATTCCCCCGTAGGTATTCATGTGAATAAGGATGACATCGGCCTTCATCAATCTGGCCTCGGCAAAGGCTTTACGGGTTTTATGCCAGACCGGGGGAGCGATTTCTTCCTTGATATCAAATTTATAAATCAGGGTAGCCTTCTTCCGGTTGCTGACTTGAGCATTAATATCTCCTGCAATGCCCGTCATCAGGCAAAGGAACAGGAATATGATGAGTTTGTTGGATTTCATTTTCTGATCACCTGTTTATTAGTGCGAAGATAGCGTCTTAAACAAACAGATATGAGCATTTGGCCTTAATTATTAGGATGGCTTATTCCTGAAGTATTTTCTGATCACCTTTAACATCTCCGGGTGGGCGGCAGAGTTACCAGCAACAAGTTCTTTTCCGAAAATAAAATCAGCATTCCCGGAGAAATCAGTTACCACTCCTCCGGCCATCTGTACAATAAAGGCACCGGCAGCTACGTCCCAGGCATGAAGGCCATATTCATAAAAACCCTCGAAACGGCCACAGGCGACATAGGCAAGGTCGGCTGCTGCAGAACCCAGTCTCCTTAGCCCTGCAGTATGTTTCATGAAGTGCCTGAATACCAGCATGTAATCGTCAAGTAAACCATAATCATAATAAGGGAAGCCTGTGGCCAGTAAAGAAGCATTAAAATCATCGGAGGCAGAAACACGGATCTGATTTCCGTTTAACTGAGCCATGCCACCTTTCCAGGCATAAAAACATTCATCCCTGTTAATTTCATATACTACACCTACAATGGTTTCATCATTTCTTACCAAAGCGATGCTGATGCAAAAAACAGGAACACTGTGAATAAAATTGGTAGTTCCATCAAGCGGATCAACAATCCAGTTATACTCTATACCTTTGTTGCTGGCCGTTCCTTCTTCCGTGATAAATCCGGATTCCGGAAGGATGTTTCTGAGCCCTTCAACCAGCATCTTTTCAGCTGTTTTATCAACATAGGTTACATAATTGTGCTCACCTTTGTGGTCAATTAAAGATTGACTGATCAATCCCGATTGTTCTGAAATGTACTTACCGGTCAGCCGGGTTAAGTTGCTAACTTCCCGGCATATTGAGTGATAATTTATCATGGACTTTATTGATTGAGAAGCAGGACTATGCAGCAGATATTTTAAAAACACCATCAAAGTCAAGCTCAGTAAGTCTGACAGTTTCGATCGTATTAACCTCATCAGCATCATGGATCTTTTTGCACCGGATATAATTACCTGTGAACCCGAACATATACCCCTGATCTATATCAGACTCCCATAATACCTCATGTATAGTACCTGCATTCTGCAGGTAGAATGCCATCTTTTTCCTGTCAGAAAGGTGATGTAGTTTCTTGCTGCGAATCTGCTTTTCAGTTTCCGATAATTGATTTTCCATTTCTGCTGCTTTGGTTCCCGGCCGAACAGAGTAGGTGAATACATGAAGGGCGGATACCGGAAGTGAAGCAATAAACTGATAAGTATCTTCGAAGTCTTCGTCCGTTTCACCGGGGAATCCCGTAATCACGTCGGCAGCTATAAAAGCATCCGGTATCAGTTCATTGATAAAGCTAACCCGTTGTGCAAACACTTCCCGCTGATATTTACGCTTCATCAGCGCAAGAATTCTGTTACTGCCTGATTGCAGAGGAATATGAAAATGCGGCATGAGCTTTGGGGTATCTGCCACTAGTTTGATAATATCGTTATTAAGCAGTTCTGGTTCAACAGATGAGATGCGTATCCGTTCTATCCCGGTTTCAATTGAAAGTCCTTTCAGCAGGCCTAGAAAAGACTCCCCATGATGTCGTCCGAAGTCACCGATATTGACGCCTGTAAGGACAATTTCACGGATTCCCGTTGCAGATATTTTACCTGCGACTTCAAGTGTTTCAGCGATTGACGCACTCCGGCTTCTTCCCCTGGCAAAGGGAATGGCACAAAAGGTGCAGAAGTAATCACAGCCATCCTGAACTTTAAAAAATGATCGTGTACGGTCGTTCACTGAATAGCCGGGCTCGAAATGACGTGAAGTCTTTAATCCGGAATCGTCATGTTCTTTATCTTCCTGCCCCTGCCTGGTAATAACATCGTATAAACTGTATTTTTCGCTGTTCCCAAGAACGATATCAACGCCTTTTATCTTCCTTAGTTCATCGGGTTTTAGTTGCGAATAGCAGCCGATAACAGCCACAGAAGCATCAGGATTTCTTTTCATTGCCTGTCTGATCGCAGCCTTGCATTTTCGCTCTGCCTGGGCTGTTACTGTGCAGGTATGAATTACATATATATCGGCGGTTTCTTTAAACTCTACGGTTTCAAAAAGATCTTCCTGGAATTTCCTGGCTATGGCTGATGTTTCAGCAAAGTTCAGTTTGCAGCCAAAAGTGTTGAAAGCTATTTTTCTTTTTTTCATCGTTGCAAAGATACTGCATTTGCACTTTCGGGAATTCAAGACAGGTAGTGAAGTCCTCATTTTGAGCACTAAATCCAGGAAATTCATGAAGAAATATAGGACATTTTATAAACAGGAATGATACATTTTGAAACGCCGGGTCAACCTATGCTTTTTTAAGCACACTTAATTATTGTTGTATGTTTGCAGATGTAAATGTAATAATACACAAGGCATTGACAGATCAAAGCAGTGTTTCAAAGAGGTTAACGTCAAACCTGACTGGTTGGATTAACCGATGTTATTCAATTCATCCCGTTGAAAGTTCTTTTCAGGCTTTCATGAATGAATTTGCTGAGAATATATTTACTCTTAAAGGTATTTACGGAGTTTGGATTTTCGGGCAGAGTCCTGACAACCCGGGGCTGAAACTCATAGCATCCTGCGCTGAAATTAATAAAGAAGATCATGCAGTTCTGACGAAATCGTTCAGAAGAGGAATCAGTTCGCTCGAAGAGCCATGGAAAATCGTTTCACGAAATTTTAGAAAGAGTCAGCTTTTTGTCGGTCGGCATCAACTGCAACCGGATAACGAACTTTCGGTATTCATGCTGCCTGGTTTCAATATCGATGGCAAAGTGGTCGTGGTGATCGTTGCAGAAGCAGAATTGGAAGAATTATTTACAGGAACATTGCCCGGGATGTTTCAGAATATTCTTGAGTATTCCAAACTCAGATATGAAAACACTGATTCTATCTACAGGCTTTTGGTTGAGAATCAGAATGAACTGATTGTAAAAGTAGATGCCCGGGGTCGTTTTCTTTTTGTAAGTCCGACCTACTGCAAATTATTCGGGATGGACCCGGGGCAATTGATTGGCCAAAGCTATGAACCGCTTATTCATCCTGATGATCTTGAAATTACTGCTTCAGCGATGAAGCAGCTTGATCATTATCCCCATACCTGTTATGTTGAGCAAAGGGCCCAGACGGTGCTTGGATGGCGTTGGCTGGCTTGGTCTGACAAAGCTGTGCTCGACGATAACGGGAATATTATTGCAGTTATAGGTGTTGGTAGAGATATTTCTGAGCAAAAAAAGATTGAGAAGGAGTTGGTGGAAAGTGAACTGAAATTTCAGAAAGCCTTCAGAAACAGTCCGAATCTCATGTCGATTTCAAGAATGAGCGACGGATTGATCCTTGATTTAAACGATAAGTTTTTGAGCATTCTTCAACTTCCCAGAGAAAAAATCATCGGGAAAACAACAGTGGAACTGGGTTTGTATAGTGACATACCCAGAATAAAAATTCAGGAGCAACTCAAACAGTACGGGAGAATTGAAGACATCGAAATTACTATGACCCGCCTCAATACGAAAATTGAAGGGCTGTTTTCTTCTGAGATTATAGAATTGAACGGTGAAAAATGTCTTGTCAGCTCGTTTAATGATATTACCGAATTGAAAAGTGCCCAGCGTGAACTCGATACCTACCGGATTCATCTGGAAGGGCTTGTTGAACAGCGTACCGCACGAATCAGGGAAGTCAATGAAGAACTTGACCGGTTTGCACATTCTGTTTCACACGACCTTAAAGCCCCGTTAAGAGTTATGCAGGGTTTCGTAAATGCAATCATTGAGGACCATTCTGATAACCTGGATTCCGAGGTACTGAAGTATCTCCACAGAATTAATAAATCTTCACTTCAGATGGAAGCACTGATCAATGATTTGCTTCAGTACTCAAGACTCAGCAGCCTTGAACTTAATCTGAAGGCTGTTAATCCGGCAATTGCTTTGGGAAAAACTCTGGAAATACTATCAGATGAAATCGGCGCCAAGAAGGCTGTTATTGTCGTTGCAGATGAATTGCCTTTTGTCAGGTCATATATGCCGGTATTGGTGCAGGTCTTTACAAATCTGATCTCTAATTCGATTAAATTTGTCGGAGATGGAATTATTCCGAAAGTTTTGATAAAGTGCCGGATAAAAGATGATAAAGTGCACATCATTATCAAAGATAATGGCATTGGCATTCCCCCCGATAAGCAGAAAAGGATATTTGATGTGTTTGAACGTTTACACGGGGTTGAGAGTTTTCCAGGAATTGGAATCGGACTTACAATCGTTAAGAAAGCCATGGAGAGAATGGGGGGGGAGGTTTTGGTAAAATCTTCTCCCGGCAAGGGTAGTGAATTTATATTGGTTATGCAGTCAGTAAAATAGATGAATCAGCTTAATATCTCAAAAATAATGATATGCCTGAATTGTTAAAAGTGTTGTTGATTGATGATAATCCTGATGACCGGATTCTGGTTATAAGGGAATTGAAAAAATTATTTATCATCGATGTGGATGAAATTATCGACAGCAATGAGTTTGAGCGCTCCCTTGAGCGCCTGGATTTTGACATTGTCATTACTGATTATCAGTTACGCTGGACTACAGGAATAGAGGTTCTTATAAAAATTAAAACGATCAATCCGCTGCTGCCGGTGATTATGTTCACCGGTACAGGAAGTGAAGAAATCGCAGTAATGGCTATGAAAGTCGGCCTGGATGATTATATTCTGAAATCTCCACAGCATTATGTGAGATTGGCCATGTCGGTAAACTCGGTCATTCTGAGGATGAAGGAGGAAATGCTGAGAAAACAAACTCAAAATGCACTTAGGAAGTCTGAAGAAAGTTACAGATTGCTTGTTGAAAACATTGAAATTGGTTTTACCCGTGTTGATAAAGATTTCAACATCACCATGGTGAATGAGGCCCAGTGTAAGCTGTTCAATCTTAAAGCGGAGGATTTGATCGGTAAAAAATGCTATGAGTTATATAACACATCACTTTTGCAATGCCCGTGTGTGTTCAATTTTAAGGACGAACCGGGTGTGAAATCCAGAGAATCACTGACACAAGGACGCCGGAAGGATAAAAGCACATTTGAAGCACATCTCAGAACTTTTCCAACGCGGAATGAAAAAGGAGAAGTCACAGGATATATCGAAATTACTGAAGATATCACAGGAAGAATCAGGAGTGAGCGAATACAGGAGGTTTCATACAATATTGCAAATACCATGATGGAAGCAGATGACCTGAATGAGCTTATACTCAGGATAAAATCAGAACTTTCAAAGGTTATAGATACATCAGACTTCAATATTTTTTTATGTGATGAATCAGATGATCAGTTCAAAACTATCTATGGTGCAGGTACGGTGCAAGTTGCAAACAGCAAAGATTCCCCCACATTGGAAGGCATAGTCATCCAGACCCAGAACCCACTGATTGTCAAGCAACAGGAAATTACTGAAATGCTGGAACAAAGTATTATTGAAGATTGTAATCCGGATATCAGGGTTTGGATTGGAGTTCCTCTCAAAAGCGGGAAAAAGATCATCGGAATCCTGGTTTTGCAAAATTTTGTAAATGAGAATGCCTTATCAGCTTCGGATCTGGATATTCTGAAGTTTGTTTCCAATCAGATCGGAATTGCCATTGAAAACCGCCGTGCGACAGATAATCTGAAGGAAAGTGAATTGAAATTCAGGAGTATCATTGAACAATCCAGTGAAGGATTTGTATTGGTTGATAATGAGGGTAATATTACTGAATGGAACCAAGCTGCTAGCAATTTGCTTATGATTTCACACGAAGAAGCAGTTGGGAGAAAAGTCTGGGAGATTCATAGTGAATTAATAGAGCATAGTGATGATAAGGCTCCGGATATTTCCGAATTGGTTGAAATGTATAATTCGAGGTTAATCTATTTAAGAAAGCATGGATCATTCTTAAATTCTTACAGTGTTCTTCCTAAAGACGGGATTCCGAGGGTTATTCAGATCACATTTTTTCTGACAAAAATTAAAGAAAAAGAATATTTCAGTGTTTTCTTAAGGGACTTAAGTGATAGAAATTAAGGAACAACAAAATTACCGGGACGTTAGTGAATTAATTGTCAATTTTGTAGATCGGTAATAATAATTTCAGAATATTAAGCACTCAGTTTCAAGAAGAGCCACTCCTTTTAATCTGATTTCTGATGTGAATAGGAATTAGTAAAATTATATTCGAAAATATTTGTATCAATTCAGGCATGTTTGCTTTCTGCCTTACTCTGTTTGGATTCTGATGTTTTTTGTAAATAAATAGATTGTAAATTTGCCGGACTGAGAAATTCAATAAGAGCCAGTCAGGCCAATTGTTTCATTGTTCAGGATCGTATTCCTATGACAATAAATAAGAAAAACCGGGAGATGGAAATTTTTTCTATTGATAATATAGCTTCCACTACTGACAGATGGGAAGATAAAGTAATATTAATCGTTGAAGATGTCGAATCGAATTACCTGTTTCTTGCTGCAACTCTTCGCCGCTCAGGAGCTTCACTGGTATGGGCCAGACAGGGTGAAGAAGCTATCGAGATGATTAAGAGCGGGAGGAAATTTGATCTTGTACTGATGGACGTGCAGCTTGCTGGGATGGATGGTTATGAAGTTACCAGCAAAATTAAGGAACTCAGACCGGATCTTCCTATTGTTGCACAGACAGCTTATGCCATGTTAGGGGAAAAAGAAAAAAGTTATAATGCTGGTTGTGATGATTACCTTGCCAAGCCTATCAGACCTTCGCTTCTGATTCAGACCATCAGTAAATACCTTTGAGATTCATTGCCCTTTTTTACCGATCAGGTGCTGCAGCATAATACCTCCAATTATCATAAGGAGCCCGACCAGCGTTGATGCCATAATTTCTTCTTTAACTGCCACTGAAACAATAATCAGTGAAATAAACGGTGAGAGATAAACCAGGTTGCTTATTTTCGCTGTATTGGTTGCTAATTTCAAGGCATTCAACCATATGACGAATGTAATACCCATTTCAAACAGCCCTATATAGATTATGCCGGCTGTTGCTTCCGGACCGGGAACAATGAGGTTATCGGTCAGAATGCTATACATCAGTGTATAAACAAATCCAAACAGGAAGTTCATAAATATTTTTTCTTCGGTGCCCCGGGTATCTTTCAGGTTTAACAGCCAATAAGATGCCCAGAAAAATGCGCTGGACAGTGCCAGAATGATACCGGTGGGATCAGAAAATTCGAATGAAAAAATATCTCCTCTGGTTGCGATAATAAGCGTGCCTGAAAAGCTGATCAGCAGAGAAGCAACATTGATCCAGGTAATTCTGGTTTTCAGAAAAATCGCCGAAAGAAGCACTAGAATCATTGGCCAGGTGTAATTGAGTACAACTGCTTCCTGGGCCTTCAGGACAGAATACGCTTTTAAAAGTATCAGATAGTAAGCAAACGGATTCAGAAAACCCATGATCGCTGACATCCGGATCGATCTGAAAGTGACTTTACGCAGGAGATTAATTTTTCCGGTGACCGCAAGTAAAACGGCAAGGTAAACAACTGCAATAAATGAAGAAAACAATAAAATCTGGGTGTAATTCAGATAGTTCAGTGTAAGTTTAAAAGCTGACCCGATGGTCGACCACAGAAGAACGGCCATCAGTGCAAGCAGGATAGATTTGCTGTTTCTTGTCATATTGCAAAGGTAATCATTGAAGCTAAACGGAAATTTTCAGGAATAAACTGTTAAAATGAATTAATTGTTGGCATATTTCACTTGTAAGTATTTATATGAATGAATGTTATAAAGTAAGTGCTGGTTTGATCCGGCACTTGGAATTCATCTAAAAGTATTTACTTTTGCAGCAAAATTAACCTATATGACTTTATGAAGAAATTAGCTGTAGTGGCATTGGGAGGAAATGCCTTATTAAGAAGCGATCAGAAAGGAACCATTGATGATCAGGAATCAAACGCTTACAGTACTGCAGAAAGGTTGCTTACATTGATCAGGGCGGACTATAACATTGTGGTTACACATGGCAACGGGCCTCAGGTTGGAAACATTCTGCTCTCAAATACTGCCGGAAACAAGCTTTACGGTCTGCCGGATATGCCTCTTGACATTGCAGTGGCCTATTCTCAGGGTTTTATCGGGTATGTGATTGAACAACAATTGCGAAATGTAATGAAGGCCAATGACCTGGATCGGGATATTATATCAATAATTACACAGGTTCTGGTTGATAAAAATGACCCGGCATTTGCCAATCCTACAAAACCTGTCGGGCCCTATTATACAAAGGAAGAGTCTGAAAGAATCAGCAATGAAACAGGAGCGCGATTTGCAGTCGATCCTCGTGGACGAGGCTATCGCAAGGTTGTTGCCAGCCCAAAGCCATTGGTTATCAGTAATCAGAAATCAATAGAGACACTTGCCCGGGCAGGACAAATTGTAATTGCGGTAGGTGGGGGAGGAATTCCTCAATTCTATGTTGAAGAAAATAAGTTACAGGGAATAGATGCTGTAATTGATAAAGATCTGGCTTCATCATTGCTGGCTGTTCAGATCAGGGCTGATAAGTTGTTTATCCTGACGGATGTTCCGAAAGTCTGCGTCAATTATAACACTCCGCAGGAAAAGGCGTTAGACAGGATCACTATTTCAGATGCCAAGAAATACCTTGAAGATGGCCAGTTTGCTGAAGGGAGTATGGCGCCAAAAATCCGCGCTGCAATAAGTTTTGTTGAAGGTACAGGTAAAGATGCCATTATCACAAGTTCTGACAAACTTGGAATTGATAATGGCGGAACCAGGATTGTTATTGTTTAATTTTTTAACCTTAAAGAATATTCCAGTATGGCATTCAATTTAAGAAACCGCAATTTTTTAAAATTGCTCGATTTTACTCCGGAGGAGATCAGGTATCTGCTTCAGCTTTCAGCCGATCTGAAAAAAGCCAAATATGCAGGGACCGAACAGCAAAGACTGAAAGGCAAGAATATTGTATTGCTTTTTGAAAAGGATTCAACACGCACTCGTTGTGCATTTGAGGTTGCAGCGCTCGATCAGGGTGCTCATGTAACCTACCTGGGCCCCTCAGGTTCACAAATGGGTAAAAAGGAATCAATGAAAGATACAGCCAGGGTTCTGGGTCGTATGTATGATGGAATAGAATATCGTGGCTATGCTCAGGAAATTGTAGAGACTCTTGGTAAATATGCCGGAGTACCGGTATGGAATGGTTTGACCACAGAATTTCATCCGACGCAGATTCTTGCCGATTTTCTTACAATGACCGAGCACAGCGACAAACCATTGCACCATGTTGCGTTTTGTTATATGGGTGATGCCCGTAACAACATGGGAAATTCACTCATGGTTGGAGCAGCAAAAATGGGCATGGATTTCAGGGCCGCTGCCCCTAAAGCATGCTGGCCAAAGGACGAACTGGTAGCTGAATGCCGTGAAATTGCAAAACAGACAGGAGCGAAAATTACGCTTACAGAGTCTGTTGAAGAAGGTGTTAAAGGTGTTGATTTCCTATATACTGATGTTTGGGTATCGATGGGCGAACCTGCTGAAGTGTGGACTGAACGTATCAAATTGCTCAGCCCATATCAGGTTAACATGGATGCTGTCAGGAAAACCGGTAACCCAAATGTGAAATTCCTGCATTGCCTGCCTGCATTCCATAACCGCGAGACGGCTGTTGGAGAAGATATTTTTCAGAAATATGGACTCGAGTCAATGGAAGTTACTGAAGATGTTTTTGAATCTCCTATGTCAGTTGTTTTTGACGAGGCAGAAAACCGTCTCCATACAATCAAAGCTGTTATGGTTGCCACCCTTGGAAGTTGATTGTAATCTTATAGTCATAAAAAAAGCGGCTTATGCCGCTTTTTTTATGATCCAATCGGTTATTTTAATCCCATCGAAGATATAATGGATTGAAGTTTTCCGGCCATCTCCAGATTGACTTTTCCGAATTGACTCTTTTCGGCTAGTTTTCCCTTAACGCCAAAATAAAATTTGATTTTTGGTTCTGTGCCTGAAGGGCGAACTGTGATTTTACTGCCACTTTCGAGGAAAAATTGCAAAACATCTGACTTGGGGAGATCAATCGGTGATTCCAAACCTGATGTAAGATTGATTTCCCTCTGCAATTTATAATCTTTAATCAGAGTAACTTTTTGTCCATCAATATATTGAGGTGGATTACTACGATAATCCTGCATCATTTGCTGGATTTCTTCAGCACCTGATTTACCCTTTTTGGTTATGGAGATGAGGTCTTCAAGATAATATCCGTATTCCTGATAAATACCAATCAGTAATTCATACATCGATAACCCCTGATCTTTGGCCCAGGCAGCAGTTTCAGCCAGCATACAACATGAGATCACGGCATCCTTATCCCTTACTTTGTCACCAACAAGATACCCATAGCTTTCTTCTCCACCACCGATGAAAGTTTTTATGCCTTCATATTTCCTGATGATCTCGGCAATATATTTAAATCCTGTAAGTACATCAAATGATTCAACTCCGTGACTAACAGCGATATCTTTGAGTAATTCAGAAGTTACGATTGTTTTGGCGATGAACTCATTACCTGTGATCTTTCCTTTCAGTTTCCATTGCTTCATCAGGTAATAAATCAGCAAAGTAGCCGACTGGTTTCCATTCAGAAGGATATAATTGCCATCACTATCTTTTACACCGGCGCCTACCCTGTCAGCATCAGGATCAGTAGCCAGAATGAGGTCTGCATTTACTTCCTTTGCCTTATCCAGTGCCATCGCCATGGCGGCTTTTTCTTCAGGGTTTGGTGAAAGAACGGTCGGAAAGTTACCATCCGGATTCATTTGTTCATCAACGGTGGTCACAGCTTTAAAGCCAAACCTTTGAAGTGCTTGAGGTACAAGCATTGCGCCGGTTCCATGAATCGGAGTATAAACAATCTTCAGATTCTGCTGACGGGTTATGGTTTCAGGTGATAACGAAAGCGATTGAAGCATCGAAAGATAAATTTCGTCAACCTCTTTCCCGATTTTTACAATGAGAGAACCATCATTACCGAATTTAATATCATCTACGTTGTTTATTTTATACACTTCATCAATTACGTTCTTGTCATGGGGAGGGACCAGTTGTCCACCGTCATTCCAATATACTTTATAACCATTGTATTCTTTTGGATTATGGGAAGCTGTGATTACAATGCCACCCTGACATTTCAGGTGCCTGACTGTAAAAGAGAGTTCCGGGGTTGGCCTCAGGCTCTCAAAAAGAAAAACTTTGATTCCGTTTCCGGCCAAAACATCCGCTGCAATTTGGGCAAAATATGGACTGTTGTTTCTCGAATCAAAGGCAATCGCCATGCTGATTTCGGGTAATCTGGAGAAACTGGATTTCAGGTAGTTGGCGAGACCCTGGGTGGCGGTTCCAACAGTATACTTGTTCATGCGATTGGTGCCTGTACCCATAATTCCTCGTAACCCTCCGGTTCCGAATTCCAGATCCCTGTAGAAACATTCTACCAACTCAGCAGGGTCATTGTTGACCATATGTTTAACTTCTGCTTTTGTTTCAGCATCATAATTGCCATTGAGCCAGATATTGGCCTTTTCGATGATTTTTGGGTCTACTTCCTGAATTGTCATAAAAGGTCTTTTCTTTTTGTTTTACCGAATTTATTAAATATTTCAATAACAAGTTCTGTCTACAGAAGTTTTAATGACTAGGGGTTTACCATGATTTTTCTGTACCCATCGGTAATGCTCTGGCAATTGAATGTAATGATAATGCCAAGTCGCTTGCCGGCAATTTTAAGTTTTGACTGCATTCCACTGATCATGAGCGGGCTGATCTCCTGATCATTTGAAACTTCAACAATCATCTGATTTTCAACCAGAATTTCAGCCTTCAATTCATTGCTGGTTTTTAATTCTTTGTAATAAACGGGAAACAGTACATCACGCTTAAACATCAAACCCTGCAATCTGAGTTCATGAAGGAAGCATGACCTGTAAATCTGTTCATCCAGTCCGGGTCCCAATTCGGTAAATACTTCTGATGCAGCTTCAAATACTTTGGTATGCAGTCGGTTCAGATCAGCTCTGTTCATTTAGCAAAGCTATGCATTTTTTCAGGCTGTCGCGCCAATAGGGGATAGATTGTCCTGTTATTTGAGTGTATCTGGATTTGTCCAGAACACTATAAAATGGTCTCGGGGAAGGAAGGGGATATCCTGCTGTATCTGTAGCATTGACCTCACAGTTGATTTCGGAGAACTCTATGATGGCTTTCGCAAAATCGAACCAGCTGCAGACTCCTTCATCAGCAAAATGAAAAATGCCAGGCTCCACATCAATTCTGATGAGATTGAGAATTGCAATTGCGAGGTCGTGCGCCCAGGTAGGCGAACCTATCTGGTCAGCCACAACCTTTAGTTCTTTGCGCTCTTTTCCAACCTTTCTGATGGTTTTGACAAAGTTGGCTCCGAATTGGGAATAAAGCCAGGAAGTGCGGATAATTATGGCTGATGTGCAATTTTTTAAAACATTTTCTTCGCCAAGTGCCTTGCTTTTGGCATAAACCCCCAACGGATTCTTAATATCATCAATCCTGTAAGGCTGATGATTTTTGCCGTCAAACACATAATCGGTTGAAATATGTATTAGTCTGGCATTGACTTTTGCAGCTTCGCTGGCAAGGATACCCGGTGCTTCGGCATTCAGAACCATTGCTTTTTCATCTTCCTGTTCAGCCTTGTCAACAGTAGTGTAAGCAGCACAATTAATGATCCAGGAAGGGAGATATTCTGAAAATAATTTATTTACAGAAGCCTGGCTGGTAATATCCAGTTCTTCAAAATCGGTAAACAGAAATTCTAAATCGGGGCATTCTCCGGAAAGCCGGATAAGTTCATTTCCCAGCTGGCCTTTGCTGCCCGTAACAAGGACTTTCATTCGAAGAATCTTATTTGACAATTGTTTTAAAAAAATCTATTGTTTTTATGAGTCCTTCCTCAAGTTCAATTTTTGGTTCCCAGTTGAGTTTACTTTTTGCAAGGGTGATGTCCGGCTGGCGTTGCATAGGATCATCAGATGGCAGTGGTTGCCGGATTATTTTCGAAGAAGAACCAGTAAGTCTGATTATTTTCTCAGCGAGTTCCAGTATTGTAAACTCATTTGGATTGCCAACATTAACCGGACCGGTAAAATCATCACCGGTATTCATGAGCTTAATCATGCCATCTAGAAGGTCGGAGTAATAACAAAAACTTCGCGACTGACTTCCATCTCCATAGATGGTGATATCCTTTCCCTGCAGGGCCTGGACTATAAAATTGGAAACGACCCTTCCATCATTGGGGTGCATTCGGGGTCCGTAGGTGTTAAAAATCCGGATGATTTTAATCCTCACATTGTTTTGCTTGTGATAGTTAACAAAAAGAGTTTCAGCGGCTCTTTTGCCTTCATCATAGCAAGCCCTTTCGCCAATTGGATTCACATGTCCCCAGTAACTTTCTGTTTGTGGGTGTATCTGTGGATCACCGTATACTTCGCTGGTAGATGCCTGCAGAATTTTCGCCTTGATTCTTTTTGCAAGACCCAGCATATTAACGGCACCCATTACAGAAGTCTTCACTGTTTTAATCGGGTTATACTGATAATGAATCGGGGATGCCGGACATGCAAGATTATATATCTCATCAACTTCTATGAAAAACGGCATTGTAACATCATGCCTTATCATCTCAAAATATGGATTTGAAAGCAGGTGGACTACATTGCTTTTTTGTCCGGTGAAATAATTATCCAGACACACGACTTCATTGCCTTCATTCAGCAATCTTTCGCATAAATGAGATCCCAGAAAACCTGCACCACCTGTGACTAAAATCTTCTTTTTCATAAATAACATTTTCAGATCAGACGATAAAATAGCCGGAATCAACTGTTGCAATATTTGGTTGTTGATTCCGGCTATCAGGTCTGAATATAATTATAGTTTTGTATTTACACCAATGCAGAAATATTCGTAACCCACTGATTTTAGCTCTTTACGGTCATAAATATTACGTCCGTCAAAAATCAGTTTTTGTTTAATTAATTTGGAAAGTACGGTCCAGTTCGGGAACCTGAATTCTGTCCATTCTGTCAGCAGGAATATTGCATCAGCATCCATTGCTGCTTCATACTGGTCTTTACAATAGGTAATTCTGTTTCCGATCCTTCTTTCAGTTTCATGCATAGCTACAGGGTCATAAGCCTTAACAATGCAACCCTGAGCCAGCAATTTTTCGATGATGATCAGGGCCGGTGCCTCGCGCATATCATCAGTCTGAGGTTTGAAAGAGAGTCCCCATAGCCCGACGGTAAGCCCCTTCACTTTGCCATCAAAATGATTCATAAACTTGTTGAAAAGTACTGACTTCTGATCATCATTAACGAATTCAACAGCTTTAAGGATTCTCATCGGGTAGCCCACGTTATCGGCAGTTTTGATCAATGCTTTCACGTCTTTTGGAAAACATGAACCACCATAACCAATACCGGGGTAAATGAATTTGGTTCCGATTCTGGAGTCGCTTCCGATTCCTTTTCTCACCATATTAACATCTGCACCAATGATTTCGCAGAGGTTTGCAATATCATTAATAAAGCTGATTTTGGTTGCCAGCATAGCATTGGCAGCGTATTTGGTCATTTCAGCAGACGGTACATCCATAAATATTACAGGGTGACCATTCAGTGTAAATGGTTTGTAAAGTCTTGACATAATATCCTGAGCTTTCTCGGATTCTACACCCACAACAATTCTGTCAGGTTTCATGAAGTCGTTTATAGCATCACCTTCCTTAAGGAATTCGGGATTTGAAGCTACATCGAATTCAATATTGACAGAGCGCCGGTTGAGTTCATCCTGAATTGCCTGGCGAACTTTTTTTGCGGTTCCTACAGGGACCGTACTTTTAGTAACAATCAGAATATGCTGGTTCATGTGCTGGCCAACAGTACGGGCAACATCAAGTACGTACTTCAGGTCGGCACTTCCATCTTCATCCGGGGGTGTGCCAACAGCAATGAAAATTACATCTGACTCGTTTACACAGGAAGGTAAATCAGTGGAAAAATGGAGTCTGTCTTTTTCCACATTCCTCGCAATCATGCCATCAAGCCCAGGTTCATAGATCGGTGATATTCCTTTTTTCAGGTTTTCAATCTTTTTGACGTCAATATCGACGCATATTACGTCAATGCCAACTTCGGCGAAACAAGTGCCAGTAACAAGGCCAACATAGCCGGTACCTACAATGGTGATTTTCATAAAGTCTGATAATTTTACGTTATAATGACTTAATTAGCAAAAGTATCAAAATGTAATCCCACCAACAAACTTTTTTGAATTTGAAATTTATGCTGGTTACCTGATATTTAAGGGAATTCAACAGTTGCCGGAATATATTACCAATAGCAGCGCAAATCAGGAGTTAAAGAACCAATTCATTTTTTCTGTTGACTGAAGGGGTAGGGCATTAAAAAAGCCCGGCTGTTAGCCGGGCTTCAGTGATCCCGCTGGGATTACATATAATAGGTTTATAAGACTTTCAGAATTCATTTATTCCTTATTAATAGGCTGTTATTCAATGCCTCAAATATAATAAAGTTTTTTAGAGTTCAGTAGAATAAATTGAAAAAAGTATGTATTTTTGTATGTAAAGTTATAAACAGCTATGAAACACAATGTAAAGTTCAGCCCGGAGAAGCGGAAAGACAGCGCCGGTAATCTTATAGCCTTTAACGTCCCTTTGTTTGCTGATATCCGGTATGGAGGGCAAAGGTTATTCTATTTCACCGGTTACCGGGTAGACTTTCCAGACTGGCAGGACGGACAGTTAATAAAAACAGCCGTAGCCGTCGAAGGTAAACGGCAGGTTACCCCTATTGATGTGAACCGGCGGTTAAAGCTAATACAAGCGGCGTTGGTTACACTATTTGACCCTTTGCTGGTTGCACCCTCTAAGGAGACTATTAAAAGCACTTTAGACCAGGCGTGTAAAAAGGTGCAGCGCCGGGATCCTGAGCCGGACAAGGCCGGGTTTACTTTTATGTTTGAAACCTATCTAAGCTCCGGGAGGTTATCCGCTGGACGGGTTAAACAAGGTAACAGCGCTCTAAACCATTGGCAAAGGTTTGCAGCTAAAAAGAATATTACCCTTTCATTTGAGGCAATAACCCCGGAGACCCTCCGGAGCTTTGAGCGCTTTTTACTGACTGAGAAAACAAAGGGAAAGAAAACCGGCAAAGTATCACAGACAAGGGGTTTAAATTCCATTCATTCAATTTTAACCCTTACCCGTGCTTTTTGGAACTTTGCCCGGAAGGAGTTAACGGCTAAGGGGACAATTATAGATTACCCCTTTGAAAGTTACCGGGTTCCCGGAGAGGTTTACGGTACTCCGATATACTTAACACTGGAGGAGAGAGACAAGCTCTATAATAGCACCCTAAGCAGCGACAGACTAACAAGGGTTCGGGACATATTTATATTTCAGTGTTTAACCGGTATGAGGGTAGGGGATATGGTACAATTAACCCGTTCAAACATTACCGGGAATAAACTGAGCTACATAGCCCAGAAAACAAAGGAGAACCCGGTAACTATTACAGTCCCTTTGTCCTCTAAGGCGCTGGATATACTGAGCCGCTACAATAGACCGGACGGGCGTTTGTTGCCCTTCATTACCGATCAAAGGTATAACGACTATCTAAAGGAGCTATTTAAGGAAGTAGGCATAACCCGGACAGTAACCCGGCAGAACCCAAAGACCAGGGAGCCGGAGCAAGTCCGCATTTGTGATATAGCAAGCTCACATATAGCCCGGCGCTCCTTTATCGGTAATTTGTTCGGGAAGGTTGACAGCGCTATAATAGCCAGTATGAGCGGACACACTAAAGGCTCTAAGGCCTTTAACCGTTATTATGATGTATCTGAGGACTTACAGAAACAAGCCATAGACTTGATAGACTAAACAAATTACAGGCTTATTATTATCAGGCCTCCGGGATATACTCCGGGGGCTTTGTTTTTTAAAGGTTGAAAAAGTATAATTATCTTATTATCAGCGTATTATTATTTTTTTACTGATTGTAGTATTTAATGTACAGCAAAACAATATAAACTAAAAACGTCTGTACAAATGGAAAAGAAAAAAAGCTATGTTACCGAAAGTAGCATAAAAGGGTTTCAGGCCGAAATTAACAAAGCAGTAAGCCCGGCAGATATTAACCGACTTTTGAAAATAGCTGAAAAGTACGGTATAGAGTTCGGGGGTGAAATGAGGGTTAATTTAAACCGTTGGTGGCGTGCAATACTCCCCGAAATGGACAAGTTACCGGATAATGATCCGTTCAAAAAGGAGCTTGTCAGCGTGTCCCGGTGGCAATTCAGGAAAGACGATCTAACAATAATATTGGATTTTATCCGGCACACTAAACGGACAGATGAGCATAAGTTTATTAGTTCTCCGATGTGGAGCGAATTACAGCTAAAATTGATAGAATTAACGGATAAGCATAATTTACCCTCCATTGGAGCCGCAACCTATATAAGCCTCCGGGGTAACGTTCAGAGCTATTATACACCATACCTGAAAGTAAATGCAGATAAGGGGGCTATTCAATTCACTGAGAGCCTTAAGGCCTCCATAGATAAGGCGTTTAAAGGCTTAGCACTGGAGGACAAAACCGCCACTATTTACGCTCTACTGGAGTACATTAATTACCCCCTCAACAATGGAGGCCGGGAGATGGATACGGATACATTGCATAACATAATCTTCAAAGGTCAATAATATGAGCCGGGGCAAAGTAAACTATTCAAGGCGTTTGACAATAAGATTGTCAGAGGCCGAACACGATTCTTTTATGGAAGCTAAAAGAAACTCCGGGTTATCTGTTTCGGAGCTTGTAAGGGAGTCAGTTAAATTCTATTCATTTTCTTATCCTTCAGACAATGGAAAACTTGATAATAACAACCAAAGAGGAGCTAAAAAAGCTGATTAATGAAGCAGTCCGGGAGGCCTTCACACCCAAAGCAGAACAAACAGCCCCAAAGCCTCAAATTAAAGGGATAAAGGGTTTATCTGAATTCCTGAAGGTTTCACACTGCAAAGCCCAGACCCTTAAGAATTCCGGAGTTTTGCCCTATTGGCAGGACGGCAGATTAATACTATTCGATCCGGACAAGGTAAGGGAGGCAATGGAAAAACAAACAGCAGAGAGGGGGCGGTAATGGGTAAAAATATGGATCAGTTCAGTTATTATGAAGCCCCGATTAAAAATACACACCCCTTAAAAGCCGTTACGCTCCCGGAGGTTCACAGCCTTATATTATCGGATAGGTTTAAAGAGCTTACAGAGCTGTTACGCTCCAAAACAACCAAAGCGGAGCGGAATAATATAAAGACCCTTAGACTGGATTATGTAACCTTCTCCGGGGTATTTACTGAGCGGGCGGACATACGACTTATAAGGCGCTCCGGATTGCTCAGTATTGACATAGATAGCTTAAACCCGGACAGCCTTAAAGTTCTAAAGGTTGAACTTTTAAAAGGGTTGACCCCGGCGCTTTTATTTGTCAGCCCCTCCGGGGAAGGGATAAAAGCGGTTTACAGGATTGACCCCGGACAGGGTAGCCATATAGACTACTTTAGCGCCCTCCGCTCATACTTTCAGAGTGAATTTACATTATCTATTGATGAACATTGCAAAGACGTTGCAAGGGCTTGTTTCCTTTGTTACGATCCTGAATGTTCAATGCCTGAAGCTCCGGTTATATTAGACGGGGACTTTATAGAGCAATACCGGGAGCCTTTACCCACTGTTACCAGAACAGCAGCAACCGACAGCCCAGTAATATCTGAACCATTAACAGACAGTGAACAGGCGTTAACCATTGAAAATATTACTACCTGGGCGTTAAATACTTTCGAATTCAGCGAGGGAAACAGGAATAAGTTTATTACCGAGCTGGGCGGAGCCTTCAACCGGGCGGGGGTATCACCGGGGGCGGCGCTGGGCGCTCTCTTAACCTATACTGAACCGGGTTTCACTGAGGCCGAAATAAAAACAACCTTCAGAAGCATATACGCCCGGAAGGACTTACACGGGATAGCCCCTTTAAATGGATCCGCCGCAAATGATTTTAAAGACTTGGCAGGAGTAACCCCCTTACTAAGTATTGAAGGTTTCCCGGAGCCAATACAGGGACTTATAAAAACTTGTTCAGAAATTTACGGTACACACCGGGATTTATGGACGGCGGCAATTCTGGGAGCCACAGCCTCCGCACTTGGTCAGGCGGTTAGCTTGGTTGACGGAAAGTATAAAAACGCTCCTTTATTGTGGCTTACTGTTGTAGGCTCCTCCGGGGTTGGTAAGTCAGAGCCTTTTAAATTCGCTTACGAGCCTTTAGACAGTGCAGACCTTCAGAGATACAAAGATTATAAAAGGGCGTGCGAGTTTACCCCGGAGAGCGCAAAGGGGAAACAACCTAAGCCCCTGCAGCCTGAACAAGCTATTATTAAAGACAGCACACCGGAGGCAATGGCTAAGGCAATGGGAGCAAGGCAAAAGGGTATATCTATTGTCAGGGACGAGCTAAACGGGTTTTTCAAAGACTTTGACCGATACAGCCGGAGCGGAGAGCAAGAGAACCTATTATCAATATGGAGCCAACAACCGTTTAAAGTTAACCGGGTATCCGGGGATAGTATTTTTATTAAAGACCCATTTGTTAACATTATCGGAGGCATACAGCCCGGAGTAATCCCGGATATGGGTAAAGACGGGCGAACCGTTAACGGGTTTCTATCCCGGTTCTGTTTTGTCTATCCGGATAAATTGAACGCTCCGGACTATAATTACAGCAGTTTAGCCCCGGAGCTTGTCAGCCATTACCGGGAGTACATTAATGAACTGTTGACATTACCGGATTACACACCGGTTTTTCTGGACTTTGACTCTGAGGAGATTTACCGGGATTTCTATAATAAAAATGCAGCCCTGAACAATTCAGGCAAACAGCCGGATTATATGAATGAGGTTAACAGTAAATTAAACATTATTGCTCTAAGGGTTGCCCTGGTTCTGCATTGCTCCCGGTGGCCTTTTACCGGTAATGCAGACCAATACATTAACCCGGACACAATGCAGCAGGCAGTTAATATAGGGGAGTACTTCAGGATCACAGCTAAGAAGGTTTACGGGCTTTTAGGTAGTGACAGAGCCGATAAAAAGGAAGTAATAAAATACCTCTCCAGTCTGGGTAACAGTCAAAACGATATTGCAAAGGTTCTGAAGGTTAAACAACCTTATGTTAATAGAATTCTCAAACAATAATATGTACCAAAACAGGACAGGTTATAAGGCGGGCAAGGCGCAAACCTTTACAGCAGTAAGGGGGAAACACTTTCAGCCCTATAACCTAAATAAATTACAATAGCCTGAAATTTGCCGGTTTTGGTTATACGCAAGTTATAGGCAAAACCGTTGCAGGAGTAGAGGCGCAAAGGGGTTATAACTTATAACCTACCATAACACAAATGAAAAGAAATAGAACCCTTTTTAATACTTTACTCTTTAACAGGTTATAGGGTTATAGGTTATAACCCACCGCAAAACATTACCGGAGTAGTAAAAAGCCCTTAACAGGCATATAACAAACACAAAACAAATGAACAAAGTAATAGCATTACCGATAACTGATTTTAAACAGTCAACCGAACTGATAGGCATTAACGGGGTATTTCGTGAAATAAAGACGGTTTACGTTGTTTCTATTAATTGCCTGTTGGTTCTGGTAGATGATAATTATTCACAGGTTGAAGGATACCCGAACCGGGCACAGCTCTTAACCTTTAAAGGCTGGTTGAAGTACAGTAATTTAGAGCTATACATTAACCCCATATCCGGGAGCCTTCACACCTTTAGAGACATTGACCCGGTTTGTTTGAACTGAACCGGGGCAAACCTTCAGAGGGGGTAAAGGTTGACAGCCCAGAGCCGGGGAAGCGGTAGGGGGGTAACAAAATATTTACCTCTCTAAATATCCCCAATGTCCGGGTCTTTATAGAATATCTGGGTTATAGGGGGTATTTAAGTAGGTTTAGGCTAAAAGCGTGTTAGTTTGCCGCTTAACAGAGTATTTAATAGTGATCCATATATAAGTTAACAGGCCGGGCAGCTTGTTAACCGCTTTTTTTTTACCGGGGGTTTCGGCTTCCGGTTTTTCTTTTTAGCACCTGCCAATAAAAAACCGGAGGCACTTATTTGCACCTCCGGTTAACACTTGTCCTGTTATCTATTTCAGGGGTACAGCGTGAAACAGGGCGGTATCTATTTCGGTAAACAGCTCGTTAACCGTCCGGAAAGCATCCGAAGCCCGGTTAAACCTCCGGGGCGAAAGCTCCGAAGTAATAACCCCTTCTATTGTCTTTGTCTGCATCTCTAAGTACTCCGTATAAGTGTCCGCTAAAGCACTGTTAAGGAGTAGGGCGGTTTTATACCCGATTAGCATTGTGTCGACAGCGTTTAAAATTATTGTCTGTTGCTCAGGGTTAAAGTTGTGGGTTGCTTCTATTTGGTTTGTTTCCATTTGTGTTTTATTATCGGGGTGAAATTAAAAAGGGTTGAAGGGGGTATTTACTGCATTTATACCGGTTCGGGACAGTATGCAGGGATAAACGGATAATGGCTAAGGGGGTTTAAATTGGTATGTAAAAATGTATGGATAAATAAAAAGCCGTTCATAAGTTATTGACTTACAAACGGCTATAATTATCGGTAGTGATCCCGCTGGGATTCGAACCCAGGACCCCATCCTTAAAAGGGATGTGCTCTACCTGCTGAGCTACGGAATCAATTTGGGACTGCAAAAGTACTCTTTTATTCTATATATCCAAACATTTTACTCCCGATTGTCATTAATTTTACATTGAAAATATCACACTATTCTGATTTTCAGCGAACAAAAATTAAGAAAAATTTCCATGAATTGCTAGCCAGATGCAGGGTGGTGAATTGCTGGTAAATGTTACACGGTGTTTCTGATGTGCCTTAATCAGGATGTAATCACCTGTTAATAAATTTATTATACTATTATCTTCAAATAAAAGTGTGGCATTACCCTGAAGAAGAAGCACCCATTCATCCAGATCCTGATCATACCATTCGCCACATGGTGTAATTTGCCCGTTGGAAATTATCCTCTCAATCAGTGATGATCCTTGTGTCAGTGTCTGAAAGATTTCAGCACTGTCGTTTTCAAGCCTGCCAATGTTAAAAATATTTCCCTTTTCCACTTTAAATAAGTATTCCTTTACCTTCGCGAATAATCAGAATTTCATCATCTGTGCAGTCAACAACGGTTGAAGCTTCATTATCACCATATCCGCCATCAATCACAATATCAACCAATGAACTGTATTTTTCGTAAATGAGTTCAGGATCGGTGGTATACTCCAGGATCTCATCATCATCATGCACCGATGTGGACATAATCGGATGGCCTAACTCCCTGACGATTTCAAGTGGGATATTATTGTCTGGTATTCGGATACCAACGGTTTTCTTTTTGCTCTGAATGAGTTTGGGCACATTGTTGTTCGCGTTAAGGATAAATGTAAAGGGCCCTGGCAGGTTTTTTCGCATCAGTTTGAAAACCTCATTGTTGATGGGTTTGCAATAGTCAGCCAATTGACTGAGGTCATTACATATAAAGGAGAAATTTGCTTTAGCTGCATTAATTCCCTTTATCTGGGCTACTTTCTCAACAGCCTTGGATTTGAATATGTCGCAACCTATACCATAGACTGTATCGGTAGGGTAAATGATAATCCCACCATCCATAAGGCATTCAACCACCGTCCTTATCTGTTTTTCATTTGGATTTTCGGGGTAGATTCTGAGCAGCATACCATGAGTTTTGTTGAAAATCAATTTATGCCAATAAAAAAGGGTAAGCTACTTACATCGCACCGCTACAACCATCTACCCTTGCTTCATTCCTGACCTGGGGGAGTTCAATGGGAGCTGGTCGTATAAGACTTACCCGGTGCAAAGATACAAAAAATCACTTTCCATCCAAATGTTATAGCCATTATTAATGGCTGAACATATTTATTACATTTGCAGAAACAAAAACCTGTCAACATGGAAAACATCACAGCAAATGAACCTTTGAAGGAGAAAAAACAAACTTCAATGTTTAGGAATTCAATTAATTACGGTTTATATACGAGTGCTGGTTTCATCTTGGTTTCAATGCTCTTTTATGCACTTGATATTGATAGAACAGGATGGATTAACTATCTGACATTTATTATTCTCATCATCGGGATTATAATAGGAACTAAATCTTACAAGGATAAATTCTGTGGAGGATATTTATCATATGGCAGATGTTTGGGCTCTGGTGTGATTATCAGTGCAGTTGTCGGAGTAATTATGGCAGTTTTCACATATTTGTTTTATCAGTATTTTGATCCTTCCGAACTTCAGAAGATTGTTGAAATTGCAGAGCAGAATATGGCTGATCAGGGATTGACTGATGAACAAATTGAGCAAGCGATGTCATTCAGTAAAATGTTTATGAGTCCGGTTGGAATGTCTGTATCTATGGTTTTTGGAATGGCATTCTGGGGAACAATCTTTTCATTGATAATTGCAATATTTTTAAAGAAAAATGATGACAGTTTTAATGCTATGTAAACTGGATTCATCCTATTTAACATTATTATAAATGGATATTTCGATCGTAATACCATTGTTTAACGAAGAAGAATCACTACCTGAACTGTGTTCGTGGATTCAACGTGTGATGATTCAACATGGTTATTCCTATGAGATAATCCTTGTTGACGATGGAAGTAGTGATGGCTCATGGAATGTTGTCAGGTTGTTGCAATCGGAAAATCCTGATATCCGGGGTCTGAAATTCAGAAGGAATTACGGTAAATCGGCAGCGCTGAACAAGGGATTTGAAAAAGCCAAGGGAGATGTAATCATTACGATGGATGCTGATCTTCAGGACAGCCCGGATGAAATCCCGGAATTATACAGAATGATCACAGAAGACGGGTTTGATCTTGTATCGGGGTGGAAGAAAAAGCGATATGACTCCAGACTGGCCAAAAACATTCCTTCAAAAATCTATAATGCTACAACCAGAAGGTTATCCGGTGTTAAACTGCATGACATGAACTGCGGTCTGAAGGCTTATAGACATGAAGTTGTCAAAGCTATAGAAGTCTATGGAGAGATGCACCGGTATATTCCTGTTATTGCAAAATGGGCTGGTTTCAGGAATATTGGTGAAAAAGTTGTAGTTCATCGCAAACGGCAATTCGGGGTAACGAAATTTGGCTGGGAAAGGTTCATCAATGGTTTCCTTGATCTGGTTTCAATTATGTTCGTTTCGCGATTTGGTCGTAAGCCAATGCATCTTTTCGGATCACTTGGAACACTGCTTTTTATAGGTGGATTTGTCATTGCCGGTTATCTTGCTTATGCCAAGATTTTTTTGGAAACATACAAAATGACAGAAAGACCTTTATTTTATCTTGGGTTATTGTTTATGGTATTGGGAACCCAGCTATTTCTTGCCGGTTTTCTGGGGGAGTTAATAAGCAGGAGTGCAAGTGACAGGAATCACTATCTGGTTGAAGAAGATAACTGAGTATGTTCCAATTGTGGACAACTATAATAAACCCGGTTAATGACGCAAAAGAAGAAAGTTGTAATTATTGGTTCGGCGTATCCTTTGAGAGGAGGGGGGATTTCAACTTTTAATGAAAGATTAGCCAATGCTTATCTTGAGAGAGGAGATGAAGTCATTATTTTTACTTTCAGTCTGCAATATCCAAACTTCTTATTTCCGGGAACAACGCAATATTCTGCTGAACTACCACCCGAGAATATTGATATTAGAGTGAGAATTAATTCGATAAATCCATTTACTTGGGTTAAGACAGCAATTGAAATAAGACATTTTAATCCTGATATAGCTGTCGTCAGGTTTTGGATTCCATTTATGGCTCCTTGTTTGGGTACTATTTCAAGAATAATCAGATTGAAAGGTAAAACTAGGATTATTGCTATAACCGATAACATTATTCCACATGAAAGAAGAATAGGGGACTTTAGATTAGTTCAGTATTTTGTGAATTCTGTAGATGGATTTATTGCAATGTCCAAATCTGTTTTGAATGATCTGAATAAGTTTGATAAACTGAAGCCTAAGGCTTATCACCCTCATCCCTTATATGATAATTTTGGAGAACCGATTCCAAAAGAAGAAGCAAAATTAAAACTGAAACTATCCAAGAGTCAACATTACATATTATTCTTTGGTTTTATCAGGGATTATAAGGGACTTGATCTTTTACTAGAAGCATTTAATAGCAAAAGATTACAGGATCTGGAACTTAAACTTCTTATTGCCGGAGAATTTTATGGAAATGAAGAGAAATATCTTGGTTTAATTAACAAATATAACCTGGCTGATTTTATAGAATTAAGGGCTTCATTTATTCCGAATACTGAAGTTTATTTGTATTTTTGTGCTTGTGATATTGTTGTTCAACCTTATAAAAATGCTACGCAAAGCGGTGTTACTCAAATCGCGTATCATTTTGGTAAGCCAATGATAACAACTGATGTTGGAGGTCTTTCTGAGGTGGTACCCGATGGTAAGGTAGGATATGTTGTTCAGCCAGATGCGCGCGCTATAGAGAATGCTATTTATAAGTTTTATTCTGAATCTAGGGAGAAAGAATTTATTGAAAATGTGAGAACTGAAAGGGATAGGTTTTCATGGAGTAATTTATTGGATTTGATAGATAGATTATAGTTTTAACTTAATTATCATTATTATGAAATCCCTTGTTATTGCATTGTTAACATCTGTTTTGTACTTCTCTTCTACGTATCTTAATTCCCAAAGCATTGAAACACTTGTGCTCAGGCCAGGTCCGGAAGATGGGTTTGATGCTGAGATAAGAACGGATATCAGCTTTCCTATTTGGGATAACGATGATTTTATTGCGAATGCATGGACTGCAGGTGGAAATTCCTTTTTTCAGAGAAGTCTTATTAAATTTGATCTTTCTTCACTCCCTCCTGGTTCTGTAATTACCAATGCTAGACTATCACTTTTCTGCAATACAACAACCGGGCACCATCAGTTGCATTCTGGAGAAAATTCTTCCTATCTCTTGCGCATTACTTCAGATTGGGATCAGTATCAGGTTACCTGGGATAACCAACCAAATACTACAATTGAAAATGCTGTAATTCTTCCACAATCACAGTCTCAAACGCAGGATTATCCGAATATTGATGTTACTGACCAAATCAGTTTTTTTGCTCAATATCCTGAGATGAATTTCGGTTTTATGATCCAGTTAGTTGAGGAAGAACAATACCGGGCGATGATTTTTGGTTCAAGTAACCATCTGGATCCTGCAAAGAGACCACTGCTGGAAATTGATTATTATCCATGCATATCTCCAGATACATGCTTTTCTCATACATTCGACGAGGATAGATTAACCGCTGATTTTTTTCTAAGTCAGGACTCTGGGTCAACCTATTGGTGGAACTTTGGAAATGGTTTTTACTCAGATATTCCTCAACCAACATTTACTTATCAGGAAACAGGACAATACAATATTTGTCTCACCGTTTCAAATGATTGTGATACTCTTACAAACTGTAAATACATTAATGTTTGTGATTTGATTAATAGTGATTTTACCTATCAGATAAATGGAAGTCTGGTTTCATTTTTTCCTTCAATAAATCTACCGGGAGCTACTTATCTTTGGAATTTTGGTGATGGATTTTTTTCTTATATTCAAGAACCTGTTCATATGTATAATTCAATAGGCGAATATGAGGTGTGCTTAACCATGTCAAATGATTGCAATCAGGTTCAATTTTGTGACACCGTCAATATTGTCGTTGACGGATCAGAGGTGATTACGAATGATAATTTTATCTCGGTATTTCCCAATCCTGGGAAGGGGATTTTCATAATTAGAAAAGAATATTCAGGGATTTATTTTAAAAACCTAAAAGTGATTTCTAAAAATGGAAATGTGATTCTAAATTCTGGAAATATTAACAGTTTGAAAAATAATAAAATTGAAATTGACTTATCTTCAGAAAGTAATGGAATCTATACATTGCAAATTGAAACGGACAAGGGGGTTATTAGACGGGAATTGATTCTTTTGAATTGAACGAAAAAATCTAAGAATGATAATTAGAAGTAAGGCACCCTTACGAATTGGATTGGCTGGAGGTGGATCAGATGTTTCTCCCTATTCCGACCTCTATGGTGGTGCAATACTTAATGCCTCAATCAGTCTTTATGCTTATGCCACGATTGTTCCACGAAATGATGGGAAAATAGTTTTTCATTCGATTGATAAAAATGAATACTATGAATTCGATTCTGCTGAATCACTGCCTGTTAACGGGGTGTTAAACCTTCACCGCGGTATTTATAACAGAGTAGTTAAGGATTTCTGCAGGAAACCCCTTTCTTTTAGTCTTTCTACCCGCGTTGATGCTCCGGCAGGATCAGGACTGGGTACTTCATCAACCCTTGTTGTTGCAATTCTTGGTGCTTTTGCTGAATGGCTTAAACTTCCACTGGGCGAATATGACCTTGCAAAACTTGCCTATGACATTGAACGGAATGACCTTGGTATGGCAGGCGGGAAGCAGGATCAATATGCGGCAACTTTTGGCGGAGTAAATTTCATGGAGTTCTCGGCAAATGATAAAGTAATTGTTAATCCACTGAGAATTAAGGACACCTATCTTAATGAACTGGCTCATAACCTGGTGCTGTTTTACACCCAGACCAGCCGGCTTTCATCGAGAATCATTGAAGCCCAGTCTGCAAATGTTGTTGGTAATAATCAACGTTCTATTGAGGCCATGCATCAACTGAAAAAGCAATCAGTTATGATGAAGGAAGCCCTGTTGAAAGGAGACCTTGATCATATCGGGGAAATTCTGGACTTTGGGTGGAAATATAAAAAACAGATGGCTGATGAAATTACGAATCCATTGCTGGACGAAATTTACGAAACTGCACGTAAAAACGGGGCATCCGGGGGTAAAATCAGCGGAGCTGGCGGAGGTGGTTTTATGATATTTTATTGCCCGGGAGAAAGCAGATCCAGAGTTATAGAGGCATTGGTCAAATTCGGCGGTGAATCTAAAAGATATGATTTCACATCCGTTGGACTTACAACCTGGACAATCTGAACAACATCATTACTGAAATTTATCATAATACAAAGTGGGTTTTCCTTACTTTTGTACTTTAATTCTATCGGATAATGCAGGATAAAATCAAAGAAATATTACATTCTTCAATCTCGGTTAAAGAAGCAATACTTGCTGATGAAGCCATTTTGACCAGAATTGAATTATCCGTCGATTTGATGGTGTCTGCCTTTCTGAATCATAGAAAAGTTTTATTCTGTGGCAATGGGGGTAGTGCTGCAGATGCACAGCATCTCGCGGCTGAATTTTCCGGCAGATTTTATTACGACAGAGACCCACTTGATGCGGAGGCATTACATGTCAATTCAAGTTACCTGACGGCTGTTGCCAATGACTATTCTTATGATGAAGTATATTCCAGGCTCATAAAAGCAAAAGGCTCAGAGGGTGACATTCTAGTCGCATTATCCACATCAGGAAATTCTTCCAATATTATTAAAGCAATGAAATCAGCCGGTGAACTTGGCATGAAAATAATTGGATTTACCGGGGAGACGGGTGGTAAAATGAGAGATTATTCAGATATACTGCTGAATGTTCCTTCCAAAGATACACCGCGAATACAGGAATCCCACATAACACTGGGCCATATTATCTGTGAGTTGGTTGAAGCCCGATTATTCCCCCGATAAGATGTTTATGGAGTTCCCTGATATCATTATACTTGCCGGCGGACTTGGTACCCGGCTCAGGGAAACAGTTCAGGATATACCCAAAGCAATGGCGCCGGTAAATGGCAGGCCATTTCTTGAGTATCAACTTGATTTTATCAGTCATTTCGGTTTTAAAAGAGTGATCCTTTCTACAGGTTACCTGAGTTCCTCCATTGAAAACCATTTCGGGAACAGCTACAGAAACCTTGAATTAGTCTATTCGTTTGAGACAGAGCCTCTTGGAACAGGTGGCGCAGTTAAGCTCTCATTTGAAAAAGTAAAAACACCCCATGCGCTGATTTTGAATGGCGATACACTTTTCAGAATTAATCTTGACAAGTTTTTCCAGAAGCATATAGAAGATCTCTCCAAAGTTTCCATTGCCTTGCGCCATTTGCCGGATGCTTCCCGCTATGGGATGGTTGAATGTAATCATCAAGGATCTGTCGTTGCCTTCAAAGAAAAATCAGATGAATCAATGCCGGGACTAATCAATGGAGGGATTTATCTGATCAGGACTAAATATTTCAGATCACTGGCTCTTCCTGATAAATTTTCTCTTGAGAAGGAACTGTTTTCGAAAATGTTAGACCCTGAAATATACAAGGCCCAGATTTTCAATGAATATTTCCTGGATATAGGAATTCCGGATGATTATTATAGAGCACAAACTGAGTTTCATGAATTTAAAGATCGATAAATCCTGGTCACTTTTTCTTGACAGGGATGGCGTCATCAATGAACGTCTTCCTGATGACTATGTGAAAACGTGGGAAGAGTTTCGATTTATCAATGGTAGCCTCGAAGCCATCAAAATCCTAGCTCAGTCTTTTGGAATTGTTGTTGTTGTAAGTAACCAACAGGGAGTTGGAAAAGGATTAATGTCCGATCCTGATCTTCAGCAAATTCATCTCAGGATGCAAAGAACCACAACTGAATCAGGCGGTCGCATTGACAAGGTTTATTATTCACCTTACCTGGCCTCTGAAAAGCATCACACACGCAAACCCAGGGTAGGTATGGGAATCCTGGCCAGGCGGGATTTTAGTGCCATTTCATTTAAAAAATCGGTCATGGTGGGAGATTCTTTCGGGGACGTATTATTTGGTAAACGACTGGGAATGAAGACTGTTTTCATTGGTGACAGGCATTTTGCGAGGCAACATCCGGATTTAATCGATTTTGTTTTTCCGGATTTGATTACCTTTGCAAAGTCAATAGAAATGTTGTAACTAATTCTTCGAAGTGCATCCGGTTTTATTCCTGTCCATTTTTATTGCATATTCTGCACTCCTTTTTATCATAGCAGGAATAACCAGCAGAAAATCAACCAACGAAACCTTCTTTTCCGGTAATCACGCTTCTCCCTGGTTTATTGTTGCGTATGGCATGATTGGGGCTTCCTTGTCGGGTGTTACATTCATGTCGGTGCCAGGATGGGTAAAGGATACCCAATTCAGCTACATGATAGTGGTTCTTGGCTACCTTTTCGGGTATTTTGTAATAGCCATGGTACTGCTTCCACTTTATTACAAACTCAAATTAACTTCCATTTATTCCTATCTTGAACATCGTTTTGGTTTTTGGTCATATAAAACAGGTGCTGCCTTTTTTATATTATCACGTACACTGGGAGCATCACTCAGGATGTTTCTTGTCGTTAATGTTTTACAGGTTTTCATTTTTGATGCCTGGAATGTTCCTTTCTATATTAATGTGTTGATATTTGTAGTTTTAATTATAATTTCAACATTAAAGGGAGGTATCAGAACCATCATCTGGACGGATACACTCCAGACAACATTTATGCTTCTGGCTGTTGTCCTGTCGATAGTATACATCAGTCAGGATCTGGGTAAATCAGTATTTAGTCTTATTCCTGAGATCGAAAAAGCCGGTTCGATGAAAATGATTTTCACTGACTGGCATCATCAGAGGTTTTTCCTGAAGCAGTTTTTTAGCGGAATGTTCATTACAATTGTTATGACTGGCCTGGATCAGGAAATGATGCAAAAGAACCTGAGCTGCCGGAATCTTAGAGAAGCGCAGAAAAACATGTTCACTTTCTCAGGTGTTCTTGTATTTGTGAACTTTCTTTTTCTTTTTCTGGGTGCATTGCAGCTGCTTTATGCACAGAAAAACGGAATCTCTTTTACATCCACTGACGAAATTTTCCCGAAGGTAGCCATGAGCCTCGGATCTATTGCCGGTATAGTCTTTTTTGTTGGTTTGATTTCTGCGGCCTTCCCAAGTGCAGATGGTGCAATGACTTCGCTGACTACATCTTTCAGTATTGATTTCCTTGGACTTGACAAAAAATCAGGTATATCTGAAAAACGCAGGATCAATATCAGGTATTTGGTTCACCTTTCAGTAGCTGTTGTTTTTTTTATTTGTATACTGATATTCAGATCATTAGATGATAAGGCGGTGATTGATAAGCTGTTTACTATTGCAGGATACACTTATGGACCATTACTTGGGATGTACTCATTCGGATTGTTTACCAGGTATGAAGTAAAAGACAGGTTTGTTCCATTAATAGCCATCATATCCCCGATCCTTTGCTTTATATTGAGTACCAATTCAGTTCAGTGGTTAGGTGGGTATAAATTCGGTTTTGAATTACTTATTCTGAATGGGGCAATGACTTTTCTTGGTTTGTATATGTTCAGGAAAAAGGCCTCCGGCATTTGATTTTAGAAAATTGGTAATATTAAATTAACATTCAGATGCCAACAAAACATAATACTGTTTGTTTTCATTTTTTGTTTTATTAATACTTCATAAAATATGAGCAACATCAGATTTAAGGCGCTTGAAATGGCAATGTCACGCCCGCGTAGGCAGATGCCTGTGTTTCCGGAAAGAATTTCGGAATACTACGGAGAACTGACATTCAATAGAGGTGTAATGCAGGAGTATATGTCAAAAGAGGCATTTAATTCAGTAGTCAGGGCTGCCGAAATGGGTGAAAAGATCGACCGTCGGATTGCAGATCAGGTTGCTTCAGCAATGAAGGCCTGGGCGCTCAGCAAAGGAGCTACCCATTTTACACATTGGTTTCATCCGCTTACGGGATCTACTGCTGAAAAGCATGATGCTTTTATTTCACCTACCGGTGACGGTAAGGCTATGGAGAACTTCAATGCGAATGAACTTATTCAGCAGGAACCAGATGCATCAAGTTTCCCTAGTGGCGGTATCAGGAATACTTTTGAAGCCCGTGGTTACACAGCCTGGGATCCGACATCTCCTGCGTTTATTATGGAACGTACACTTTGTATTCCTACAATTTTTGTTTCATATACAGGTGAAGCGCTGGATTATAAAACTCCGCTCCTTAAGGCATCCAGTGCGCTTGATCGTGAAGCGACAGCGGTTTGTAAATATTTTGATAAGAACATAAGTAGGGTATTTGCTACTTTGGGTTGGGAGCAGGAGTATTTCCTTGTAGATACTGCTTTGTTTAATGCCCGCCCAGACCTTGTTTTATCCGGAAGGACTTTATTTGGCCATTCAAGTGCAAAGGATCAGCAGCTTTCTGATCACTATTTCGGAATTATTCCTGAAAAGGTGATTGATTTTATGAGGGAATTTGAATATGAAGCGCACAGATTGGGTATCCCTGTCAGGACCAGACATAACGAAGTCGCTCCGAATCAGTTTGAGTGTGCCCCTGTTTATGAAGAAGTAAATGTAGCAGTTGACCATAACCAGCTGTTGATGCACCTTCTCGAAAAAGTGGGTAAAAGACATGGATTTACCGTACTTCTTCACGAAAAACCTTATGCTGGTGTTAATGGATCTGGTAAACATAACAACTGGTCGATGAGTACAAACACAGGCGAGAACCTCCTTTCGCCTGGTAAAACACCACAAGCTAATCTTCAGTTTCTGGTATTTCTTTCAAGTATCTTAAAAGCACTGGATACCCATGCGGATATTCTCAGGGCATATATTGCTTCAGCAAGCAATGATCTCCGTTTGGGAGCACACGAAGCTCCTCCGGCCATTATTTCTGCCTTTATTGGTACCCAATTGTCTGAAACGCTTGATCAGATTGAGAAACTTGATAAAAAGTCACTTCACCGGAAGTCAGAGGGCAATGGTTTGAATATCAACATTCCAAAAATCCCGGAAATTCTGCTGGATAATACCGACCGTAACAGAACATCTCCTTTTGCATTTACAGGGAATAAATTTGAGTTCAGGGCTGTCGGCTCTTCATCAAGTTGCGCAAAACCTATGATAGCCCTCAATCTGATTGTTGCTGATCAGTTGAAAAAATTCCGGGATGAGGTTGATAAATTGATTTCAGGCAAAGTCAAAAAAGAAGATGCGATTTTTCAGGTTGTCAAGAGATACGTTAAAGAATCCAAGCGTATCAGATTTGAAGGTAACAGTTATAGTGAAGCTTGGGTAAAAGAAGCTGCGAAACGCGGTTTATCCAATATCCCATCGACACCGCATGCTCTGAAGAGCCTTCTAAAAAAGGAAGCAATCAAGTTGTTTGAAGATCATCATGTTCTTTCTGAAAGGGAAGTTCGTGCAAGGCATGAAATCAAACTTGAAAACTACACCAGGAAACTTCAGATAGAATCGAGGGTACTTGGCGATCTGGCTATCAATCATATCGTTCCTATTGCTATCAGGTATCAGAATCAGTTGATAGAGAATGTTAAAGGTCTTAAAGAAGTTCTTGATGCCAAGACTTATACTGCTCTTTCAAAAAATCAGCTCGACACCATCAGGGAGATTTCAGAGCACATCTCTGTTATACGTAGCCAGGTATTAAAAATGACCGATGCACGAAAAGTAGCTAACAGCATCGATGATGTAGAAAAGCAGGCTATTGATTATCGTGAGAAAATCCTGCCGTTTTTTGAGGAAATCCGGTATCATGTTGATAAACTTGAGTTACTGGTTGATGATGAAATGTGGCCTTTGCCAAAATACCGGGAACTACTTTTTGTACGATAATTATTAATGTTAATATTAAAGCCCTGGATTCAAATCCGGGGCTTTTGTATTTTCAATAATTTATATCTTAGAATAATAACAGGGATCAAATGATTGAGGTCAACAGGATAAACCCTTTTCACAACATAATTTAACAGGTAGAATTACTTATTTGGATTCCAATAATGAAGTACCAATTGAGTTATTGTTGCTCATACTACCTCCTGATTTAAATTATAAGAACGTAAAAATCAATAAAGTAAAAATCAATAGTCATTAGTGGCTAAACCTGTTTGCTGATTGAAAACCTATTTACATGTTTTTCAGATATATAATACAAGACTTATAAAAAGAAAAACTAATTTTGAACCGAAAATCAGCAATTATGAAAACATCAGGTTTTATATTCGGCTTTTGTACTGTTATTGTTTTACTCTTCAATGCTGTAATCACTTATGGACAGATGAATGTTGTTCCTTTTAGTTCCGGTAAGCCTTCGCCAGAAAAGGATGGGATTATTTATAGTCTGCCAAGGAATGTGATAAAAATTCAGATTGAAGTCCTGAAAAGGGAGAATTTTAAAGGTCCCTTTTCAGAATTTGCCGGTAAAATGCTTGGGCTAACCAATGTTATAATTGAAAACTCCACCTCGTATAAATTAGGGACAGTAATTATGACATCCATAGCTGAGGTTGATCCACAACAATTTTATTTCGTTGAAATCGATGATAAAGTTAAAGATTCCAGGTCGCTGATGATTACGATGTCTGAAGCAGGATATATCAGTGGGTTTGCCGACATAGGACAGAATAAAAAGGAAGTAAGAACTGCACTGGTTTCGGGTGACTTCAGCAATGAAAACCTGAAACCCTTTCGTGATCTGTTAAAACCCGTTTTAATTGAAAAAGTTGACACTGTTATCCGGAGAATCAGTATTGACACTACTACTGTAGAGGAGAAAGTGCTTAAAAGGAGTATATCTGAGAAAACACCTGAACAACAGGCAAGGGAGGCTGCTGATCTGATCTATCGGATCGAAGACAATAAATTCAGTCTGATTACCGGATATCAGGAAGTAAATTACTCACGCGAAAGCCTTGAATTTATGATTGACCAGTTGAATAAAATGGAGAAGGAATATCTTGCCATGTTTAAAGGTCAGATCAGGGAGTCACAGCAGGTTTATACCTACTATGTAACACCGGAGCCTTCAACTGACGGGACACTCGAAACTATATGCCGTTTTTCCAAAACCAAAGGGATATCTGATAAAGCAGGTACTTCTGGTGAATCGGTCAGTTTGGTTGTTACACCATTAAACCAGAACAAAGCCATAGAAGATTTTGTAAAACAACGGGATCAGGTTGCCAGGAAGCTTCACGGCTTTTATTACAGGGTGCCTGAAAAAACGCTGACTACGTTAAGGGTAGGAGGGATTCCGGTTGCAGAACAACAGATGCTTATCAGCCAATTGGGTATCATTACTTTTCTGCCGGCCGGGAATATGTCAAATGTTCGCTTTGATACCGAAACAGGAAATGTTATTCAAGCTGTTTCAGAATGATGAAGAATTGAATTATGGAAAATTACAACAGCAGGGGACGAATCAGGAATTTACTTCTTTTCCCCCGATGGGAATGGAAAACAATCAATCTTGAAAAACGTACGCTGAAAGAAACATTCATTTCTTATGCATTGCCCTTGATTCTTCTTGGGGCAGTTTCTAAGTTTCTGGGCAGTTTCCTGTATGTCAGGAATGTACTGGATATTGATGCATACAGATTTTCATTGCCCTTGATACACGCAGGTTATTTTATTTTTCTGCAGGTTTTGACAATTATGATTACTACTGTATTTGTTTATGGTCTGTCTGGCAGCTTTTTGTCGGTGAAAGATTATTCAAAATCCGGAAAGGTTGTTATTTATTCGTATACGCCCGTTTACCTGTTGTTTATAATAGCAAATCTTCATTCCTCGCTGGACTTCATCATGCTTCCGGGATTTTATTCCATTGTTCTTCTATGGACTGGTTTGCCCGTATTACTTCAGACACCGACCAATAAATTACCCGCCTATGTAATCATCCTGGTGATTTCAGTATTTGGCATTCAATATATTTCTGAACTTTTACTGAAGTTATTGACTACTCTGATTTTTCCGGGTGTTGTCTGATTTAATTCTGAACTTTTACAATGTTTTTAAATATGCCTGTCTCATAACGACCAGGTCGTGCAGGAGTTTGTCAAGTAAGTGCAATGATAGCATATTTGCTCCATCAGATTTTGCTGTTAATGGATCAGGATGAGTTTCAAGGAATATTCCATCAGCACCGGCGGCAATACCTGCTTTTCCAATGGTGGAAATCATGGCAGGTCTTCCACCACTTATGCCTTCCTTCCGATTGGGTTGTTGCAATGAATGCGTAATGTCAAGAATAACCGGCACATCAAATACCTGCATTTCAGGTATGGATCGCATATCAACAATAAGATCATGATATCCGAACATGGTACCCCGGTCTGTAACCATCACATTGCTGTTGCCATGGTCTTTAACCTTTTCAATCGCAAATTTCATTGAATCAGGTGACAGAAATTGTCCCTTTTTAATGTTAATCCACTTTCCTGTTTCTGCCGCAGCTTCAAGTAAATCTGTTTGCCGGCAAAGAAATGCAGGAATCTGAAGGGCATCAGTATATTTTGCCGCAAATGATGCCTCTGAAGGGGTATGAATATCTGTTATTACCGGAACACTCAATTCTTTTCTGACTGAAGCCAGGCATTCCAGCGCAATCTGATCTCCGATTCCACTGAAAGAGCCTGCTTTTGACCTGTTCGCCTTCCGGTATGAGGCTTTAAAAATAAACGGAATTTCATACTGGTCAGCCAGTTTCTTGATTTTCAATGCAATCTCCAATGGCATCGATTCATTTTCTACTACGCATGGACCTGCAATCAGGAAAAAGTTACTATTTCTGGTATGGGTTAACCCAACTATTTTTGGAATCATCATTAATTGTGTTTGGGAAACTAATAATTGTATTTGCTTTTCCAGTATTGCTTTAACCTTGTTCTGAACTCCTGTTCCCTCGGATTATTGCCAGGATCATATAATTTTGTTCCAATAATTTTCTCAGGCAGGAATTCCATTTCAGTAAAATTCCCTTCAAAACTATGCGCATATTTATAGTCAGCCCCATATCCAAGGTTCTTCATTAGCTTTGTTGGTGCATTTCTGATTTGAATCGGAACAGGTAAATCACCTTTGGTTTTCACAAGCAACAGCGCATTCTCAATTGCCATATAGGAGGCATTACTTTTCGGGGAACAGGCCAGATAGGTGGCACATTGAGAAAGAATGATCCTGCACTCAGGATAGCCGGTTTTATGAACAGCATCAAAACACGAGTTTGCAAGCAGAAGAGCATTCGGATTTGCATTTCCGATATCCTCTGCTGCAAGAATCAGCATTCGTCTGGCAATAAACAGCGGATCTTCACCCGATTCAATCATTCTCGCCAACCAATAAACAGCAGCATTAGGGTCACTTCCACGCATTGATTTGATGAATGCAGAGATAATATCATAATGCATTTCACCATTTTTATCGTACAATGCAAGGTTTTGCTGAATAACCGTTAATGTTAAGGCATTATCAATTTCAATGGTGCCGTTTAGCGGTTTCGATGTCCCTGTCAGGATGTCTATGGCATTCAGCAATTTTCTTGCATCACCACCTGAGATCCTCATGAGTGCTTCGTCCTCCTTTATCACAAGCTCAAGACCAGTTGTTTGTCTTATCTTTTCAACAGCTTTAATAATAATGGTTCTCAACTCCTCCTCATCCAGGGGTTTTAAGATATATACCTGACATCTTGATAACAAAGGTCCAATCACTTCAAATGATGGATTTTCTGTTGTGGCCCCTATTAAAGTTACTACACCCTTTTCAACTGCACCCAGAAGGGAATCCTGCTGTGATTTGCTGAAACGGTGAATTTCATCAATAAAGAGGATGGCATTAGAACCTGATGAATCAGCTTTCTCAATAACTTCCCTGATGTCTTTAACCCCCGAGTTAATCGCGCTGAGTGAGAAAAAAGGCCGGTTCAGTGTATGTGATATTATCGAAGCGAGTGTTGTTTTACCAACACCGGGTGGTCCCCAGAAAATCATAGAAGGCAGATTGCCCGATTCTACTGCAAGCCGGAGGACTCCATTTTCTCCTACCAGGTGCTGCTGACCTACATAACCTTCAAAGGAAAAGGGTCTCAGTTGCTCTGCAAGAGGAGGCAGAAGGTTTTTATCGTGCATCTTTTTTGGTTAGCCTTCACAAAGATAAATCTATTTTTAACCATCTTCAGGCATCTGAATATTTATAATCCGCGGGAGAAAAATCCCAGATTCGATGAAATTGACTAAAAATAAAGAAAATTTTTAAGGCTATTTTAATCCTGTTGCTTAAAGTTATTAACAATTGAAGAATTATATCATTGAATAACAGATATTTATACTGATTAAAGAAAGGTTAAAATATTTTTCTCAAGAATTGCTTTTTAATATGGTTTTTATATATCTTTGCCTTGTTTTAAAACTAACACTCAAACATGAAAACATTATCACAGATCTTAGTAATTGCCGGACTGGCAACCTTAGTTGCTTGCGGACCAAGTGCAGAACAGAAAGCAGAACAGGCTCGTCTTGATTCAATCAGGGTAGCTGACTCAATCGCTGCAGTAGAAGCTGAAGCTATGAGGGTTCAGGATTCAATCAACGCCGTTGCTGCTGAACAGCAGAGGATCGCTGACTCAATCGCTGCTTTACCAGTTAAGAAATAGTCTGTAAACTACTATTACTTTATTTTGAAGAGGAAGTGTTTTCACTTCCTCTTCTTTTTTTATATTTTCATTTCAAAGTACAACAGAATCTGATAAATATTGAAAATAGAACCCGGATACCGGTTGATACGCGGGAAGAATATTTGATCAAACTGACCCCCTGGTTTTAGAGATTCAGATTGTAAGGTCTAATAAACTCTTGTGTTTATATGTACTACTAATTTTCGATTTTTAATCTCCGTTTAATTGCTTTTTAGCTCACAAGTGCCAATTGATATTCACAACAATGTGAATATCAATACTATATAATTATTAAAATTGTATTAAAAAAATATCCAATGATGTGAATTTTAATTAAAAATTTATTTATTTTTGCAGCGTTTTTAAAAAAACTACAAACATGAAAACTTTATCACAGATTTTAGTTATTGCTGGTTTGGCAACTTTGGTTGCTTGTGGTCCTAGTGCTGAGCAGAAAGCTGAGCAGGCTCGTCTTGATTCAGTCAGAATTGCTGACTCAATCGCTGCTGTTGAAGCTGAAGCAATGAGGGTTCAGGACTCAATCAACGCTGTTGCTGCTGAACAGCAGAGAATCGCTGATTCAACCAGGGTAGCTGATTCTATTGCCAGTCTGAAAAAAGGCAAAAAGAAGTAAATATACCTGAAGGGTTAACTTTCAGAGAGGGGGTCGGTTGACTCCCTCTTTGTTTTTAATACACTCCTGAATAAGCCTAACCAGTCTGCCCGGAAATGCCTACTTTTGGATTCTGTTAAATGAACCATTCAATACCCAAAACAACCAGACTGATTATGACCAATAAATCTGAATTGATTGAATATACTAGCTTCCGGCAGTTTGGCTTTAATGAAGGTGTTATGGAAGGCCTTGATACTGTTGGCTTCGAAAAACCCACCCCAATTCAGGCACAGATCATTCCCCATGTTCTGGCAGGTCACGATGTGATTGGTTGCGCACAGACAGGAACCGGTAAAACAGCTGCATACCTTTTACCCATACTACATCGTATAATTGAGAATCCTGTTAAGGGGATCAATACAATTATCATAGCCCCGACACGTGAACTGGCTGTTCAGATAGCCCAGCAGCTCGAAGGTTTCAGTTATTTCCTGAATATAAGTTCGCTTCCGGTATATGGCGGTACCGATGGGATGGAGTGGGAACAGCAAAGAAAAGCGCTTAGTCAGGGAGTCGATATTGTTGTGGCGACTCCTGGCAAACTGATTTCCTTCCTTAATATGGATATTGTTCCAGTTCAAAACCTCCAGCATCTGATTCTTGACGAAGCCGACCGAATGCTGGATATGGGATTCTTTGATGATATAATGCGTATTATCAGTTATTTACCAGAGACAAGAAGCACTTTACTGTTTTCTGCTACTATGCCACCCCGGATTCGGGAGCTTAGTAAGAGAATCCTGAAAGAACCGGTCGAAGTAAATATTTCGCTGTCAAAGCCTGCTGCAGGAATTTTGCAAATGGCCTATCTGGCTTATGACAAACAGAAAACAAGGTTACTAGCCAGTTTGATCAAAGGACGTGATTTGCCCAGTGTTCTGGTTTTTGCATCTACCAAATCAAAAGTTAAGTCTATAACCCGTGAACTGGCAGCAGAGGGTTTACAGGTTGCAGATATTCATTCAGACCTTGAACAGTCTGACCGTGAACGTGTGCTGCTGAGTTTCAGGAACAGACAATTACAGATGCTTATCGCTACCGACGTTTTGTCAAGGGGAATCGATATCGAGAATATCAGCCTCGTTGTTAATTACGATGTACCACGTGATGCGGAAGATTATGTTCACAGAGTTGGCCGCACCGCCAGAGCTGAACAAACCGGAATTGCCATCACTTTTATCAATGAGCATGAGCAAAGTGAATTTGCCAGGATTGAAAAGTTGATCGGATATGAAATCCGGAAACAGATGCCCCCCGAATCGCTCGGCGATGGACCAGAATTCAATCCCTCAATGAATAAACCAAAATTCAGGGGGAAGCCGGGGCGGCGTCCCAAGCCCAAAAAGTAAAAAGCAATCAGACGATGGATATCAGGCTTGATGATAAATTCTTTATTGTAACCGGTGCTTCATCGGGATTTGGTGAAGCAATTGCCAGAAAGTTAATCGCAGAAGGTGCTTCAGTACTTGCAGTCGCACGAAGTTCTGAAAAGCTGGAAAAATTGAAGGTTGATTGTGGGTCAAAACTTGAAACTATGATCCAGGATGTGACAGCTGACAATTTTCCTGAAAGGCTGGTCGATAGAATTAACGGTAGAATTCCTTCCGGAATGGTTGTAAATGCCGGTGGTCCGCCGTCCGGAGGTTTCTTTGATACGTCTCCTGAGAGTTGGATTATGGCATACAATGACCTGGTTTCCTGGAAAGTGAAGATATTGAGTACACTGGTTCCGCTATTTATACAGGCCGGATACGGCAGAATCGTAATGATTGAGAGCGTTTCGGTTAAACAACCTGTGGACGGACTGATCCTGAGCAATACGTTCAGGCCGGCCATAGTTGGTATGGCCCGTACACTGGCAACTGAGATTGCCGGTTTTGGTATAACAATCAACATACTTGCCCCGGGATACCATGAAACTGCTGCTATGCAGCGGCTTTTTATCCGTAAATCCAATGAGTTGGGAATAAGTCTGGATGATGCCAGACGGCAGTTTATTGCTGATACAGGTATGGGAAAAATGGGTAATCCGGTTGATTTTGCAGAGCTGGCAGTCTGGTTATTATCGCCTTCGTCCGGATTCATCACCGGACAGGTAATATCAGTAGCAGGCAATCTGGTTAAAGGTATCCTGGGTTAAATGGTTTTCTGACTTATATCATTTTTGCCATCCATCCATTCCGAAAAAAGGTAGCGAAGATTTGTAAATAAACATTCCCGGGGGTATTGCTAGAAACCCCCGTATCAAGGCGGCAATCACTGCTATCTGTCCACGTGATAAAAGTGTCCCCGGTCGATCAGGTCTATTGTGTCCGATAAAGCCGAAAAGCTTTCCATCATTGATCCCAGTTGGCTAATATGTGACACCAATCAGAAAAGCGGATAGAGGAGAAGGAGTTGTTAAGGGTAAACCATATAGTTGATTACCTTTATTGCTCCAGTGCTTAACCTGAAAAATAAAGCAACTACTTTTCATGTAATTGTGGTTCCGGGGAAAGGAGCGAATCCGAGGCAAACTCCGGGGGCAATTGCCAGCGATAGTTTTGCCGGGCTTAGTCCTTTATGTATCAGCCGATAAAAAGGCTTTGAAAGCCATTATCAGTGAATTGCCTGATGAAAGAAATCATACAGGCATTGATGGGTCAATGTCACGGGCATATTGGTAGATACCACCTTCAAGAATAAAAAGACTCTTTATCTTCAGCTTGTCCTTAAGATAAATATATACCTGCTCACTTTTCATACCATAAATGCAATAAATCACAACTTTGCCATCGTTTCTTATTTCATTCAATCTTCCAGGAAGTTCAAGCTGAGGAATCGAAACCGCAGTTTCAATATGGCAAACAATATATTTATCTGCTTCACGAGTGTCGATCAATTGAAAATTCTCTCCGCTATCGAGCATTTTTTTCAGCTCTTCCGATGTAATAAAATTCATAAATCATTGTTTAGAATGAAACCGTATTGACAGATGCACCCAATTCTTCAATCTTGTCGGATTCTATAATACAAACCCCTTGTCTCTCATTGGCTGCTCTGATCATTGCCATGGCAACTGTTTCAGCATGAACAGGCCTGTACTTTCTGAATCTGCCTGAAAAAACAAATTTCAGATGCTTAAATAAAAATTTGCTGATCTCTTCCAATAACCTGGTTTCCTGCCTCATCCCGAGCAGGAGGGATGGTCTGAGAATATTCAGGTTATTCACATTAAGTAACCTGAGATCAGCCTCCATTGAACCTTTGGTTTTCAGGTAGAAATTTCCTGATTTCAGATCAGCACCCAACGAAGATATAACTGAAAAGACGGAAATCCCATTCTGAGATGCAACTCTTGCAATATTTATAACCAGATCATGATCAGTTTTATAAAAGGAGTCCTGGCTACCTGCTTTCCTGATGGTAGTACCTATACAACAGAAAACATGGTCACCGGTTATTTCATGTTTGATTTTATCGATTTCATCGGGATTAAAAACAATCTGCCTGATCTTCCCGTGTAAAACCCTGGTTTCTTTCCGGACAAACAGAACCAGATTTTCATATCTTGTATCTTTAAGCAATAGTTCTACAAGAAAATGACCGGTTAATCCGCTGCTGCCAAAAACTATTCCAGTAAGTCCTTTTTTATCTTTCATTATAAATTTAATTATTTTCTGCCTGATTCAGAACCTTCGGTTCAGAATGCCTGAGTTTTCCACGTTTCATTGAAAACCAGGTTCCTGCAACACAAAGCAAGGCAAACACAGTAAAGGTAATCTTTATTCCTGAAAGTAATTGAGCGGCTGAAGCAACATCCCGCCCTGATTTTCCGAGTACAAGTGCCAGGACCAAAAGCGTAATTCCCATACTCATTGTCTGACCAGTGAGCCTCATGGTGCCTAAAGTTGCTGATGCGACACCATATTGAGGTGGTTTCACGGAACTCATAACAGCGTTTGTATTGGGTGAAGAGAATAATGCAAATCCAAGCCCCAGCAGCATGAGCATTGTTATAATGTAATAAATACTGGTTCCGGCCGAAAGAAATGAAAATGAAAACAGTCCTATCACTGTTACCCCCATTCCTATAGAGGCAACGATCTGTGGTTCAATTTTATCACTCAGTTTACCGGCAAGTGGCGACAAAATGGTCATCATGACCGGCTGGGCTACCAATATAAGACCTGCCTGGGCGGGAGTATACCCGCATACCTGCTGAAGGTAAATGCTTAATAAGAAAACCAGTGCAAATGTTGCACTATAATTGATGAATGCAGCGAGATTTGAAAATACGAAAACCATGTTCTTTCTGAAAAGACCAATGTCAATCAACGGATCGTCAGCTTTGTTTTCGATGAAGGCAAACAAGCCAAGTCCTGTAATGCCGGCTGTAATCAAAATTATTCCTGAAATT